>NZ_WKJL01000001.1 GCF_009674565.1 Duganella aquatilis | reverse complement strand
GAATGGTCATGGCCATGGCGCCGGCCAGCGCCACGCCCGCCACACCGGCGCCAGCGCCGGTCGGCGCCATGGCCATGACCATTCCCACGCCGCAGCCAACCACGCCATCGACCGGCGGCGGCCTGCTGCAAACCTCGCTGGCCCTGGTGTTCGTCATCGGCCTGATGCTGGGCCTGGCCTGGCTGACCAAGCGTTTCGCGCCGAACAAGTTCGGCGGCGGCAACAGCAACGTCAAACTGGTCGGCTCGCTCAGCGTCGGCACGCGCGAGCGCATCCTGGTGGTGGAAGTGGGCGAACAATGGATCGTGGTGGGCGCCTCGCCCGGCCGCATGAACGCGCTGGCCACCATGCCGCGCCAGGAAAGCAGCGAACCGTTGCCGACGGCCGCGCTGCCGACCGCCAACTTCGCCGACTGGTTCAAACAGACGATCGACAAACGCAATGGCAAATAAGCTGTCTCGCTACGCCCCGGCAGCCGCCCAGGCCCTGCTGAGCCTGGCCGTGCTGGCGCTGCCGCTGGCGGCCGGCGCCGAATCGAGCATCGGCATACCCGCACTGACCAGCACCCCTGCGGCAGGCGGCGGCACCAATTACACGCTGCCGATCCAGACCATGCTGCTGATGACGGCGCTGACCTTCATCCCGGCCGCGCTGCTGCTGATGACCAGCTTCACCCGCATCATCATCGTGCTGTCGCTGCTGCGCCAGGCGCTGGGCACGCAGTCGGCGCCGCCCAACCAGGTGATGGTCGGCCTGGCGCTGTTCCTGACCCTGTTCGTCATGGGCCCGACCTTCGACAAGATCTACAACGAGGCTTACCTGCCGCTGCAGGAAAACAAGCTCAATATGAGCCAGGCGCTCGACAAGGGCGCCGCCCCATTAAAAACTTTCATGCTCAAGCAAACCCGCGAGGCCGATCTGGCGCTGTTCGTCAAGCTGTCGCGCGGCCCTGCCCTGCAGGGGCCGGAAGACGTGCCGCTGCGCATCCTGGTGCCGGCCTTCGTCACCAGCGAGCTGAAAACCGCGTTCCAGATCGGCTTTGCCATCTTTATTCCATTTCTGATTATCGACATGGTGGTCGCCTCTGTACTTATGTCGATGGGCATGATGATGATGTCGCCGGCGGTGATTTCGCTGCCGTTCAAGCTGATGCTGTTTGTGCTGGTGGATGGCTGGCAATTGCTGCTTGGCTCGCTGGCCCAGAGTTTTTACTAGGAGCCGCGATGACGCCCGAAAGCGTAATGACCATTGGCAAACATGCCATGGAAGTCACTTTGATGATCGCCGCGCCGCTGCTGCTGGTGGCGCTGGCCATCGGCCTGGTGGTCAGCATCTTCCAGGCCGCCACCCAGATCAACGAGCAGACCCTGTCCTTCATCCCCAAGCTGGTCGGCGTGTTTGTGGCGCTGGTGGTGGCCGGACCGTGGATGCTGTCCGTCATGCTCGACTACATGCGCGAAGTATTCGGCGGCATTCCCATGATGGTGGGCTAGCATGCTTACCAATTTGTAACAGTTTTCTTTTTACCAAAAAGTTCGTCTACAATACAAAAAGATGCCGGACGGAAATGTAACAAACCCTTATGCTGACCGTCTCTTCTGCCGATATTAATATGTGGATCGCCGGCCTGCTGTGGCCGCTGACCCGCATCCTGGCCCTGATCGCCGCTTCGCCGCTGTTTGGCAATAGCGCGGTGCCGGCCACCGTCAAGATCAGCCTGGGGGTGATGCTGGCCGCCATCGTGGCGCCGGCCGTGCCGGCCTGGCCGGCCACCGATCCGATGTCGTGGGCGGGCCTGTTGATTGTCATGCAGGAAATGTTGATCGGTCTGGCGATGGGCTTCAGCATCCGCATTATTTTTGCGGCGGTGGAAATGGCGGGGGAGATTTCCAGTTCGACCATGGGCCTGGGCTTCGCATCCTTTTTCGATCCGAACACCCAGGGCCGCTCGTCGGCCATCAGCCAGTTCCTGTCGCTGCTGGCGACCATGGCCTTCCTGGCGGTGAACGCCCACCTGGTGCTGCTGTCGGCGCTGGTGGAGAGTTTCTCCACGCTGCCGGTGTCGGCGCTGCCGGTGTACGGCGGCGGTTTCAAACAGCTGGCCGACTGGGGCGGCAAGATTTTCAGCGTCGGGGTGCAGCTGTCGCTGCCCATCGTCGCGGCTTTACTGATTACCAACGTTGCGCTGGGAATTCTGACCCGCGCCGCGCCGCAACTGAATTTATTTGGCATCGGGTTCCCGATTACGCTGGGCGTCGGCTTGCTGGTGATTGCCATGACGCTGCCGTACCTGGGCATGCCGATGCAGAACCTGTTTTTGGATGGCATAGAGCGCGTGCGCTTGATGCCTCGGACCTGGTCCCAGCGACCGGAAGTAGCAAAACCGGCAAAGTTGCCGGTTCGGCCTCCCGAGCTTCAACGCCTGACGGAATGACGCCATCCAGTTGATTATTGGTTTCCATGAGGCAATTTAGCGAGTATCATGGAGGCTCTCCGGGAGACCTGCAATGACGATTATCGCCAACCTGAATTCTGACCAGATCGCGGCCATTGGGACCGCGCAGATTGCTGCATTGGTCAGTGAAGACATGCGGGCCCTGACCTCCGACCAGCTGAGCTGGTTCAGCACCGACCAGGTGCGCGCGCTGACCACCCTCAGCATCACCCAGCTGACCGCGACCGGCCTGAGCGGCCTGACCACCGACGGCATCCAGGCGCTGCGCACCAGCCAGCTGGCCGCGATCCCGACCGCCCTGCTGTCCGGCCTGACCGGCGACCAGCTGGTCGCGCTGACCACCCAGGACATGCTGGCCCTGACCACCAGCCAGATCGGCGCCCTGTCGGGCGGCCAGTTCGCCGCGCTGGAAACCGACGACTTGCGCGTGCTGCGCACCCAGCAAATCGCCGCCGTCAATGCCAACCAGCTGCCCAACCTGAGCGTCGACCAGTTCTCCGCCCTCAGCACGGCCCAGCTGCGCGCTTTCAGCACCAGCGCCGTCACGGGGCTGACCGCCGACCAGTTGTTGTCGCTCAGTTCGCAAGCGCTGCAGGCCTTGCGCACCGACCAGATCAACTCCCTCAGCGCCGCCCAGCTGAGCGCCCTGAGCACCGACCAGATCGCCCAGCTGAGCACGCTGCAAGTCAGCACCCTGGCCACCGCCTCGCTGGCCGCGCTGTCGGCCGACCAGATCGCCGCCATCGAGACGCGCGACCTGGTCTGGCTGTCCAGCCAGCAGATCCGCACGCTGGCCGACTGGCAGCTGGGCGCCCTCAGCACCGACCAGGCGCATGCGCTGCGCACCAATGAAATCGCCGCCCTGCTGGCCGAACAGATCAGCCTGCTGAGCACCGCCCAGCTCAACGCGCTGACCTCGCTGGCGCCGCTGAACTCGGCCCAGATCGGCGGCCTGACGCTGGACCAGATCGCCGCGCTGACCACCAAGACCGTCGCCGCCCTCAGCAGCAACCAGCTGGCCGCGCTGAGCCCGGACCAGATCCTCACCCTCAGCACCGACCAGATCGTGGCGCTGAGCAGCGCCCAGGTGGCCACGCTCAGCACCGCCATGGTGAGCCAGCTGAGCGTCCAACAGCTGGCGGCGCTGGAAACCCGCGACGTGCCGGCCCTGACCAGCGGCCAGCTGCAAGCGCTGAGCTACGAGCAGTTGCAGGGCATGAGCACCGACCAGTTCGCGGCGCTGCCGAGCAACATGCTGTCGAGCCTGCGTCCCGACCAGATCAGCGTGCTCAGCACCGAACAGCTCGCCGCGCTGAAAAACCTGCTGCTGCTGACCACGGCGCAATTCGCCGCCCTCACCATCGACCAGCTGACCACGCTGGAAAGCCGCGACCTGGTGGCGCTCACCAGCGCCCAGCTGGGCGCGCTGACGCCGGACCAGATCGCCGCCCTGACCACCGAGCAGGTGGTGATGCTGACCTCGGCCCAGGTGGGCGCCCTGAGCACCGCCGTCATCAGCCAGTTCAGCACCAGCCAGATCGCCGCCATCGAAACGCGCGACATCCGCGCGCTGAACACGGCGCAGATCCGCGCCCTCAACAACGACCAGCTGGTGGCGCTGACCACCGACCAGATCTACGCCATGACCACCGACGACGCCCAGGCCCTGCGCCCGGACCAGCTGGCGGCCATGACCACCGAGCAGATCGTCGCCATCAAGACCCTGATGCCGCTGACCACCGCGCAGATCGCCGCCCTCACCACCGAACAGGTGAGCACGCTGGAGACCAAGACCATCGCCAGCCTCAGCAGCGCCCAGCTGGCCGCGCTGGGCCTGGAACAGGTGCAGGCGCTGACCTCGGACCAGCTGGTGGCGCTGTCCACCACGCAGATGACGACGCTGGGCACCGCCCTGCTGAGCGAACTGACCGCCACCCAATTGCAGGCGCTGGAAACCCGCGACGTCGCCATGCTGGGTTCGGGCCAGGTGCGCGTGCTGTCGGCCGACCAGTTGCTGGCGCTCACCACCGACCAGGTCGCCGCGCTCAACAGCGACGCCGAACGGGCCTTGACGCCCGAGCAGATCGCCGCCCTCAGCACCGAACAGATCATGGCGCTGAAATCGCTGGTGCCGCTGACCACCGCGCAAATCCAGGCGCTCACCACCGACCAGGTGATGTCGCTGGAAAGCCGCGACGTGGTGGCGCTGACCAGCACCCAGCTGGCCGCGCTGACCGCCGACCAGATCCACGTGCTGACCAGCGACCAGATCATCGAGCTGACCGCCGCCCAGTACGCCGACATGAGCACCGCCATGCTCAACCAGCTGACCGCCGACCAGCTGGTGCTGATTGAAACGCGCGACATCGCCGCGCTGCGCACCGCCCAGGTGGCGCGGCTGTCGACCGACCAGCTGTCGCTGCTGACCACCGACCAGTTCACCGCGCTCAGCAGTGCAGCGGTGGGCGCCCTCGGCACCGACCAGATCCAGGTGCTGACCAACGAGCAACTGAACGCCATGAGCACCCTGGCCGGCATTTCGAGCCGCCAGCTGGCGGCCTTCACCACCGCCCAGATCAGCGCGCTGTCGACGCGCAACCTGGCCTCGCTGGCCAGCAGCCAGCTGGGCGTGCTGACCTCCGACCAGGTACAGTCGCTGACGCCGGACCAGATCGTGGCCCTGAGCGGCGGCCAGTTCCGCGGCCTGAGCTCGGTCGGCATCGCCGCCCTCACCACCGACCAGATCCAGGCCATCGAAACGCGCGACATCGCCGTGTTCGACACGCAGCAGATCAACAAGCTGACCACCGCCCAGGTCGCCGCGCTGCTGACCGAGCAGGTGGCGGCGCTCAGCACCGCCGAAACCGTCGCCCTCACCAGCGACCAGATCGCCGTGCTGAGCAACGAGCAGCTCGACGCCCTGCGCAACCTCAGCGTGCTGACCACGCTGCAGATCCACGCGCTCACCACCGACCAGCTGGCCGCCCTCAACGACGCCGACCTGGTCACGCTGACCAGCCGCCAGATCGCCGCCCTTGGCAGCGACCAGCTGGCGGCGCTGGCGCCCAGCCAGATCACGGCGCTGACCGGCGACCAGATCGCCGCGCTGAACACCGCCGCCATCAGCGTGCTCAGCACCGAGGCCATCGTCGCCATCGAAACCCGCGACATCGGCTCCCTGCGCACCGCCCAGATCGCCCATCTGACCACCGACCAGATCATGGCCATGACCGGCGACCAGCTGGCCGCCTTCACCACCGCCGACGTGCGAGCGCTGACGACGCTGCAGATCAGCGTACTCACCAGCGAGCAACTGACCGCGCTGCAGCTGCTGCCGCTGGCCACCAAACAAATCATCGCGCTGACCAGCGACCAGATCGCCCAGATGAGCAGCAGCGACTTCGCCCGGCTGCAGACCAGCCAGCTGGCCGCGCTGTCGGCCGTCCAGGCCGGCGCCATCACCAGCGACCAGATGGTGGCGCTCAACACCAACCAGTTGCGCGCGCTGAGCACCAGCACGCTGGCGGCGCTGGGCACCGACCGCATCGCCGCCCTCAGCAACGGCGACCTGGCGGCGCTGACCACGCGCCAGATCGCCGTGCTGACCACCGACCAGCTGCTAGGCGTCAGCAGCAAACTGAACGCCCTGACCACCCAGGAAATCGCCGCCCTGACGGCGCTGCAGCTGGGCGCGCTGAACGATGCCCAGCTCGACGCGCTGCAAACCCTGAGCGCGCTGAGCACGCGCCAGCTGCAGGCGCTGCACACCGATCAGGTGGCGCACCTGAACCTGGCCGACCTGCGCTCGCTGAAAACCAGCCAGATTGCGGCGCTCAACGCCGACCAGGTGGCGGCGCTCGGCAGCAGTCAGCTGGTCGGCATGTACAGCGAACAGCTGCGCGCGCTCAACACGGTGGCGATCCAGGCCATCGGCACCGAGCAGCTCAATGCGCTGACCGCCAGCGCCATCGCCAGCCTCAACACGCGCCAGGTCGCCGCGCTGACCACCGACCAGGTGATGTCGCTGAGCACGCGCCTGATCGCCGCCCTGACCACCCAGGAAGTGGCGGCGCTGACGCCGTCGCAGAAATCCGTGCTCAGCAGCGAACAGATCGCCGCCCTGCCGTCCCTGGCCAGCTTCTCGACGGCGGCCATTGCCGCCCTCACCACCGACCAGATCGCCGCGCTGCCGCTGGCGACGCTGGCCAGCCTGACCACCAGGCAGATCGCCGCCCTCACCACCGATCAGACCGCCGCGCTGACCAGCGCGGAAATCGTCACCCTGAGCACGGCCCAGGTGCGCGCGCTGAGCGCGCCGCAGCTGGCCGCGCTGAGCTCCGACCAGTTGCAGGCGATGGAAGTGGTCGACCTGCAGGCGTTGTCGACCAAGCAGATCGCCGGCCTCGGCACCGACCAGGTCAGCCACTTGCTGCTGAGCCAGATCGCCGGCCTGCGCACGCAGGCCATCGCCGCGCTGAGCACGGCGCAAATCCACGCCCTCAGCAGCGCCCAGATGGCGGCGCTGAGCACGCTGGCGGCGCTGACCAGCAAACAGATCGGCGCGCTGACCACCGAGCAGGTCGCCAGCCTGAGCAGCATCGCCACGCTGAAGACCAACCAGATCGCCGGCCTCACCAGCGCCCAGATCGGCGCCCTGACCGACAGCCAGATCGTCGCCCTGACCACCGCCCAGGTGCGCAGCCTGACCGCCGGCGCGCTGGCCGCCTTGTCCACCGAGCAGGTGGCGGCGATTGAAGTGGTCGACATCGGCGCCTTGTCGAGCAAGCAGATCACCGCCTTCAGCAGCGACCAGCTGGGCGCGCTGAGCGCGTCCCAGTTCGCGGCGCTGCGCACCGCCATCCTGGCCAGCCTGACCACCCGCCAGGTGGCCGGCCTGTCGCTGGCCCAGCTCGACAGTCTGACCTCGCTGGCGCCGCTGACCACCAACCAGGTGCGTGCGCTGACCACGGCGCAGATCGAGAGCCTGCTGCTGCCGCAGATCGCCACCCTCAGCACGCGCCAGCTGCAAGCCCTCAACAGCGACCAGATGCATACCCTCAGCGCCGACCAGATCGTGGCGCTGACCACCGCCCAGATCCGCGGCCTGGGCGCCACGCTGGCGCTGCTGACCCCGGACCAGATCGCCGAGATCGAGCTGGCCGACATCGCCGCGCTGTCCACCGCGCAGGTGGCGGCGCTCGGCACCGCC
Source organism: Duganella aquatilis (assembly GCF_009674565.1). Taxonomy (GTDB): domain Bacteria; phylum Pseudomonadota; class Gammaproteobacteria; order Burkholderiales; family Burkholderiaceae_D; genus Rugamonas; species Rugamonas aquatilis. The sequence goes on along the minus strand of NZ_WKJL01000001.1, from coordinate 940,811 downwards.
CAGGTGGCGGCGCTGACGCTGGACCAGCTGTCGGCCTTCACTTCGCAGGAAATCGGCGCCATGACGGCGGCCCAGCTGGGCGCGCTGGACACGCTGCAGTTTGCCGCCCTCGGCAGCCTGGGCGGCCTCGGCACCAAGCAGATCGCCGGCATGTCGTCCGACCAGATCATCGCCCTGACGCCGGACCAGGTGGCGCACCTGAGCACCGCCCAGCTGTCCGCCTTCAGCAGCGCCCAGATCCAGTTCCTGACCGCCACCCAGATCCCGGCGCTGACCACGGCCCAGATCCGCGCGCTGTCCAACCTGGCGATTGCCGCGCTGTCGGCCGACCAGCTGGCGGTGCTGGAGGACGCCGACCTGCGCGCCCTCAGCTCGCGCCAGATCGCCGCCCTCAGCAGCACCCAGTTGGCGGCGCTGACGCTGGCCCAGTACGGCGTGCTGACCACCCAGGAAATCGCCAGCCTGACCACGCGCCAGATCAGCGGCCTGGACAGCACACAACTGGCCGCGCTCAGCAGCCTGACCGCGCTCACCTCCAACCAGGTGCGCGCCCTCAGCGTCGACCAGCTCGGCGGCCTGTCGGTCGCCGCCCTGACCTCGCTCAAGACCAGCCAGCTGGCGGCGCTGACCAGCGCCCAGGTGGACGGCCTGAGCGTGCCGCAGCTGGTCGCCCTGAGCACCGCCCAGGTGCGCTCGCTGTCCACCGGCCTGATCTCGCACCTGAGCGATGCGCAGCTGACGGCGATCGAAACCGAAGACTTCGCCGCGCTGAGCTCGTCCCAGCTGCGCGCGCTGACGCTGGACCAGATGGCGGTGCTGCTGACCGAGCAGCTGCATGCGCTGAGCAGCGCCAGCATCAACGCCTTCAGCCAGGCCCAGATCGGCGCCCTCAACGCGGCCCAGCTGGCCGCGCTGGGCAACCTGGCCGACTACACCACGACCCAGATCGCCGGCCTGTCCACCGAGCGCATCCAGTCGCTGACGGCGGACGACATCGCCCTGCTCAACACGCGCCAGATCGGCGCCCTGACCTCGCTGCAGACCTCGGTGCTGGTCGCCGAACAACTGGCCGCCCTGAGCGGCGCCCAGGTGGGCGCGCTCAGCATCAAGGCGCTGGCCGGCCTGACGGCGGACCAGTTGCCGGAAATCGACGCCGAAGACTTCGCCTTCTTCAAGTCGGCCCAGGTGGCCGCGCTCAACACCGAGCAGCTGGGAGCGCTGGACGCCGCCCATATGGCCGCGCTGAGCACCCAGGGCGTCACCGGCCTGAAGGCCAATCAGCTGGCGGTGCTGAGCGCCGACCAGCTGAACGCGCTGGCCATCACCGGCCTGACCACGGCGCAGATCCGCGCCCTGAGCAGCGAGCAGATCGGCGAGCTGTCGGTCGACCAGATCGCCGCGCTGAAACTCACCCAGATCGCCGCCCTGAGCAACACCCAGGTCGGCGGCCTGACGACCGATCAGATCGTCGCGCTGGAAACCGGCGACCTGCTGGCCATGAACACCCGCACGCTGCAGGCGCTGACCGTCGAACAGGTCGCCGCCATCGAAGGGGCCGATCTGGCCGCGCTGAAATCGGCCCAGATCGGCGCGCTCACGTCCGCCCAGTTCGGCGCGCTGACCACTGATCAGATGAGTTTCCTCAGCACCGCCGCCATGGCCGGCCTGACCGTGGCCCAGGTGCACACGCTGAGCTCCGACCAGATCGTCGCCCTGACCAGCGGCCAGCTGCGCGCGCTCAGCACCAAGGCCATCGCCGCGCTCGACGCCACCCAGTTCGGCGCCATCGAGGCGGTCGACATCAGCGGCCTGACCACCGCGCAAATCGTCGCGCTGGGCACGGCCGATATCCAGATCATCAGCAACGACCAACTGCTGGGCCTGACCTCGACCCAGGTGCGCGCGCTGACCACCGGCCAGGTGGCCGCACTCAGTTCGGAACAGCTGGCGATCCTGCCGCTTGGCTGGCTCAGCACCCGCCAGCTGCCGGCGCTCAGCACCGACAATCTCAGCCTGTTCGACGACTCCCAGCTGGAGGCGCTGAGCACGGCCCAGATCGCCGCGCTGTCGACCAAGCAGGTCGCTACCCTGACGCTGCACCAGATCCAGGCGCTGAGCGTGGCGCAATGGCGCGCCATGAGCACCGCCGCCATCCGTTCCCTCAGCACCGAACAGCTGGCCTCGATGGAGCAGGAAGACCTGGCCGGCCTCAAGACCAGCCAGTTCGCCGCCCTCAGCACCGCCCAGATCAGCCAGCTGAGCGTGGACCAGATGGGCCAGCTCAGCACCGCCGAAATCGCGGCCATGACGACGCCGCAGATCAAGGTGCTGAGCACCGACCAGCTGGCAGCGCTGAGTTCGCTCAATCCGCTGACCACCGCCCAGTTCAGCGGGCTGACCAGCGACCAGCTGCTGTCGCTGGACGCCACCCATATCGCCTCGCTGAAAACCAACCAGATCGCCTCGCTGACCAAGAACCAGCTGCAGATCCTCAGCACCGAGCAGATCATCGCGCTGACCACCGCGCAGGCGCGCGCGCTGGCGCTGACCGCGCTGGGCGGCCTGACCACCGACCAGATGCTGTCGATGGAAGGGGAAGACCTGGCGGCCCTCAGCAGCGCGCAACTGGCCACGCTGAACACCGCGCAAGTGACCGCGCTGACCGCCGACCAGCTGTCCAACCTGAAATCGGCGCAGCTGGCCGGCCTGACCGCCGCCGACCTCAAGGTGCTCGGCACCGACCAGCTGAACGCGCTGGTGACGCTGGGCACGCTGAACGACAGCCAGGTCGGCGCGCTGACCACCGACCAGCTCGGTGCGCTGGACGACGACAGCTTCCAGTCGCTGCGCTCGTCGCAGATGGCGGCGCTGAAGGCGGCCCAGGTGGCGGCGCTGGCGACCAACCAGCTGGTCAACCTGACCACCGCGCAGATCAGCGGCCTGACGCTGACTGCGCTGACCACCGACCAGTTCCCGCTGCTGAGCCTGACGGCGATCGGCGGCCTGACCTCGGCCCAGATCACCACGCTGAAAACCACGCAGTTGAGCGTGCTGACGCCAGCCCAGCTGAGCGCGCTGTCGACGCGCGCCCTGTCGGCGCTGTCGGCGACCCAGATCAAGGGCCTGACCACCGAACAGCTGAGCGGCATGAGCACGCTGGCCGGCTTCACCACCACGCAGATTCCCGGCCTGACCTCGGACCAGGTGGCGGCGCTGTCCGACACCCTGTTCGACACGCTGAGCACGCGCCAGCTGGCGGCCCTGGTCACGGCCCAGATCGCCGGCATGACCACCGACCAGATGGCCACGCTGAACACCGCCGACATCGGCGCGCTGTCGGTGGTGGCGCTGAACGCCCTCAACTCCGACCAGGTGACGGCGCTGGACGCCACCGACATGGGGGCGCTGAAGACATCGCAACTGGTGGGCCTGAAGGCGGCCACGGTGCAGCTGTTCAGCGCCGACCAGTTCAAGGCGCTCACCACCGGTCAGCTGAAGTCGCTGATCAGCACCCAGCTGAAAGCCATCAGCACCGAGCAGCTGGCAGCGCTGAGCATGGCGCAAGCCACGGCGCTGCTGGCCAATCCGCAGAAGGGCTCGCTGTCGACCGAGCAGCTGGCGGCGCTGACCGCCAGCCCGCTGGTGCTCGACCTCGACGGCCTGGGCATCAACACGCTGAACATCAACGCCGGCGTCATGTTCGACATCCGCGCCGACGGCAGCAAGGTCAACACCGGCTGGGTCGGTTCCGGCGACGGCTTGCTGGCCCTGGACCGCAACGGCGACGGCGTCATCAACGACGGCAGCGAGCTGTTCGGCACTGCCACCAGCAGCGCCGGCGGCGGCAAGTCCGGCAACGGCTTTGCCGCGCTGGCCGACATCGACAGCAACCACGACGGCGTGATCGACAGCCAGGACGCGCAGTTCGGCGACCTGCGCGTATGGGTCGACGCCAATGCGGACGGCGTCAGCCAGGCCGACGAACTGAAGACGCTGGCGTCGCTGCACATCGCCAGCCTGACGGTGGCGGCGCAGGGCGTGAAGAACTTCGACAACGGCAACTGGATCGGCCTTCAGTCAAGCTACACCAGCACCGACGGCAGCACGCACGAGATGTCGGACGTCTGGTTCCAGGCTGGCCGCGCCAGCGATGTCGGCGCACTGACCTCGGCCATCAGCAGCTACGGCCAGCAGACCGCCGCTCCGGCAGTTGCCACGACCAGGCTGGACACCACGCCGGCCAGCGGCCTGAACACCAGCGTGGCGGCGCTGGCCGCGCAGCTACAGCACTACCATGCGGCCACCGCCCTCAGCGGCACGGCCACGGCGCAGCACGACGACTGGCTGCGCAAGCAGGCCAGCGCCAGCCACGCCATCCTGGCGGCGAAGTAAGACCGCTGCGCCGCCCCGGCGGCGCAGCCGGTGCACCAATGCAAAACGGCCAGCTGAACAGCTGGCCGTTTTTTTATGCGCGCAGACGCGAACTTAGCTGATGTAATTGAACAGCGACAGGCCGGACATGGTGGTGAACGATTTCTGCGCCGCCGTCAGCGTGGTCTGCTGCTGGGTGAACAGCGAAATGGCGGCGGTATAGTCGACGTCCTGCAGCGTCGACAGCGTGGTCGCATATTGCAGGCCGGCGTCGTCGCCCGAGCTGTCGAGGTAATCGAGCTCCTTCAGGCGCGAACCGACCGCCGAATTGACCGCCGACACATTGGCGGCGGCGTTGTCGATATTCACCTGCAACTGGTTCAGCATATTGTTCAGGCTGGCCTGGCCGGCGGCGCCGGAACCGGGCTGGCGCAGCTGGTCGATGAAGCTCTGCACCGTGGTGAACACCGACTGGTTGGTCGACGGCGCCACGCCGAAGCTGTCGCCATCGGCCGGATCGCCCTGGATGTCGAACTGCACGCCGTCGAAGGTGATGTTCTGGCCGCTGACATAGGCTTGCGGCTCGGCCGGAATCGGCGCCGGCGGCACCGGATTGCCGGTGGTCATGTCGGTCACCGTGTAGGTGGTCTGCTTCGGTACCCCCGGCGTGGCCGGCACCACCTGGAAATTGATCTGGTACTGGTGGCCGGTCAGCTGGGTGGCGTCCTTGACCGAGCCGGCGCTGATGATGCCGCTGCCGCCACGGCCGAGATTGCCGGAGTCCGGCGTGGTCACGAAAGTGCCGTTGCCGGTGCGGTTGGCTTCGAACACGGACGCGCCGGAATCGGTGATCGGCACGGTGCGGGTGGTGCCCACCTGCAGCGAGCGCTGGCCCTGGTCGCCCTGATAGTCGGCGCCGGTGGCGGTCTTGGTGAACGGCTGGGTGGTCGACTTGTAGCCGGAGAACACATAGCCGCCGACGCCGTCGGCGGTGTTGGCCACGCCCATCAGGTCGGCCAGGCGCGCCTCCAGCTCGATCGCCACCGACTGGCGGTCGGCGTCGGTGTACGAGCCGTTGCCGGACTTCACCGCCAGATCCTTGATGTCCTGCAGAATCGACGTGGTGCTGGCCAGCGCCGTGGTCTCGATCGACAGCACGCCCTTGGCGTTGGAGCGGTTGGTCGCCAGCTGCGTGTTGAGCGACTGCGACTGCGTCACTTCCAGCGCGCGCGCGGTGGCGATCGGATCGTCGGCCGCGGTCAGGTTCTTGCGGCCGGTCGACAGCTGCTGCTGCGTGCGCGACATCGCCGTGCTGAGCGACGTGATCTGCATGGAGCCGTTGTCGAAAATCGTTCTGGTGCTGATGCGCATAACCATAGAGCTACCCTATCCCTTAACTGCCGATGCTGAGCAATGTATCAAATAACTGGCTGGCCACCTGCATGACCTTGCCGCTGGCCTGGTACGCCTGCTGATAGCGCAGCAGGTTGGCCGCTTCCTCGTCCAGATTGACGCCGGACACGCTTTGCTGGGCGTCGGTGGCCTGCTTGACCGAGGCGTCGGCGGCGGTGCTGCTGATCTGCGCCTCGCGCGCCTTGGTGCCGACAAAGTTGACCATCTGCGCGTAGCTGGTCTGGAAGGTGGCGGTGCCGTTGTTCATCACGTTCTTGGTCTGCAGGCCGGCCAGCAAGGCGCCGTTGCGGCTGTCGCCGACGCCGCTGGTGTTGGGGCCGATGGTGAACGTGTCCTGGTCGGCTGGCGTGCCGCTGATGGCGAAGTTGACGCCGCCGAAGCTGATGTTGGCGCCGTCGGTGTACGGCACCGGCGTGCCGGCCGGATATACCGTCGGCGCGCCGTTGACGGTAACCGTCACGTCCTGGCCGGCCGGGAAGCCGGACAGCGTGCCGCTGGCCTTGTCGAAGGTCAGCGTCGAGGTCGACGTGATCTGGTTGCCCGGCGTCAGGTAGTTGGCGTCGACGGTGCCGGCCGTGATCTTGCCATTGCCGGCGTTGGCGGTCGGCGCCGCGGTCGAGATCGGCGCCGCCAGCGCGATCTTGGTGGTGTCGGTGATCGCCACCGACAGGCTGCTGGCGGCGTTGTAGGTCGGCCGCACCAGGAAGTTGTCCTTGGTGGCCGGCGTGCCGCTGATGCTGTAGGCGACGCCGTCGATCACCTGCGGCGTGGTCTGCGGGAACGGATTGATCTGCGTGACCTTGCCGTCGCTCTTGCGGGTGACGTTGAAATTGGTGCCGTCGAAGTCGACGCTATAATCGCTGGCGGTCAGCGCGCTGGCGTCGGTCACGGTCGCGGTCACCGACGCGGTGCTGGCCGGCGAGTTGTGCGAGTTGGTGCCGACATAGGCCTGGATCGGATTGAAGAAATTGGTGCCGAGGTCGCCGTTCTGGTCCTGCCCCAGCACGTGCTGGGCGTTGAAGGCGGTGGCCAGGCTGGCCGCCACCTGGCCCAGCGCGTTTTGCGCCTTGTCCATGGCGCCGTCGCGGAATTCCATCAGGCCGCCCAGCTGGCCGCCGGTAAACACCGAATCCGGCAGCTCGCTGAAGGCGGTGCCGTTGGTGCTCTGGTAGCCGATGGTCACGCGGCTGACGTCGGTGGGCGAGGTCGAGGTGGCAAGCTGGAACGGCTTGTTGCCCACCACCAGCGGCTGCCCCGTGCCGAACTGGACGTTGAGCATATTGTTGTCGCCCGGCGTGACCGTGACCTTGACCAGCTTGTTGAGCTCGGTCAGCATCTGATCGCGCTTGTCCAGCAGGTCGTTCGGCGCCGCCTGGTCGGTGGTCAGGCCGGCGATGGTGTTGTTGATCGAAGCGATCTGCGTCGCGTAGGAATTGATTTCGTTGACGTTGGAGACGATGGTGGTGTTGACGCCGGACGAAATCTCGGTCAGGCGCGCGCTCATGGCCTGGAAGCGCGAGGCCAGCGACTGCGCGTTCGACAGCAGCGACTGGCGCGCGGCGGCCGAGGCCGGGCTGGCGGTGGCGTCCTGCACGCCGCTGAAAAAGTCCTGCAGGGCCGGCGACAGGCCGGCGGTCGGATCGGCCAGCAGGTTGTCGATCTGGCTGATCTGGCCGTTGTAGGCGTCCAGCGAGGCTTGGTTGGCCTCGGCGTTGCGCAGCGAGGTGGCCAGGAAATTGTCGTAATAGCGGCGCACAGCCTGGATCTCGGTGCCCGAGCCGACGTAGCCGAAGCCCTGGTACTGGGTGCCGGTATCGCCCTGGATGGCGACCTGGCGGTTGTAGCCGGGCGTGTTGGCGTTGGTGATGTTGTTGCCCGTGGTCGACAAGCCGACCTGGGCCGCCAACAAACCGCTTTTACCGATGCTGAGAAGACTGGACATGATATGTTTGCTCTATGTTATGAGTGGTAACGGCAAGCCGTGCCAAAACTTGATTAACCGGCCAGCGAGCGCTTGATGATGCTGGTCAGCTTGGTCGCGTAATTCGGATCGGTGGCGTAGCCAGCCTTCTGCAAACCCTGGGCAAAGCTGCTGGCGTCGCCCGCGCTGGCCAGCACTTTTTCATAGCGGGGGTTGCTAGCAAGTAATTTTGCGTAATCTTTAAAGCTGTCGGCATAGCTGTCGTAGGCGCGGAAGCGCTCGACCTTGGTCTGCGCCTTGCCGTTGACGTATTCGGTGGTGGTGGCCTCGACCACCTTGCCCTTCCAGTCGGCGGTGGCCTTGATGCCGAACAGGTTGTTGCTGTTGGTGCCGTCGCGGCCCTTGATCTCGCGCTTGCCCCAGCCCGATTCCAGCGCGGCCTGGCCCAGCATGAACTTGGCCGGGATGCCGGTGGCCTTGCTGGCCTCTTCCGCGTGCGCCGCCAGTTTTTCCTGGAAGCTGCGCACGTGCGGCGCCTGCGAACCCTTGCTGGTGCTGGCGGCGTCGGTGGCACTGCTCGTGGCGGCGGCCGCATTGCCGCCGGCGGCGGCGATGGCGCGCTGCAGCTTGGCGTCCATCAGGCTGGCGACACCGGCAAAGCTGCCGGCGTTGGCGCCATTGCTGCTGTCGGCCGCCTCGCCGCTGAGCGCCAGCGCCTGGGCGTCGGTCTGCTTGTTGAGCTGGCGCACCAGCATGTCGGCCAGGCCGATGCCCTTCTTGGCGATGTTCTGGCTGGTCTGCTGGTCCAGCATGGTCTGGAAGGTCTTGGTCTGCTGGCTGTCCGTCAGGCCGTCCTGCGGCGTCGCCTCGCGCATGCTCTTCATCATCATGTTGACGAACATCGCTTCGAACTGGGTGGCGGCGGTCTTCAGCGCGGCCGGGCTGCCGGCGCGGGCGGACTGCTTGAGGCTGCCCATATCCCGCACGTCCAGCGAAAACTTGCTGGTCAGGTCATTGGTGTTGGAAGTGGGGCTGGTCATGAGGGCACCTGCTTAAATGATTTCCAGTTCGGCGCGCAGCGATCCCGCGGCCTTCATCGCCTGCAGGATGGACAGCAGGTCCTGCGGCGTGGCGCCGATGGCGTTGAGCGCCTTGACCACGTCGGCCAGCGAGGCGCCGCCCTTGACCAGCATCACCTTGCCGGCATCTTGCTTGATGCCAACTTGCGGGTTCTGCGTGACCACGGTGCGGCCGCCCGACAGCGGGTTAGGCTGACTCACCTGGGTATCGGCGTTGACCGATACTGACAGATTGCCGTGGGAAATGGCGCACGTCTCCAGCGTCACCGCGCGGTTCATCACCACCGAACCGGTGCGGGCGTTCATGATCACCTTGGCCGGCTGCTCGGCCGGATTGACTTGCATGTCCTGCAGCGTGCCGATGAAGCTCACGCGCTGGTCGCTGCTGCTGGGCGCCTGCACCCGGATCACGCGGCTGTCGAGCGCGTAGGCGATGCCGGCGCCGTACTTGTCGTTGATCGCTTCCACCACGCGGCTGGCGGTGGCGAAGTCGGCGTTGTTGAGCTCCAGCTTGATCATATTGCCTTCGCCCAGATTGGTGGCGACCGCGCGCTCCACCGTTGCACCTCCGGAAATCTTGCCCACGCTCAGGTGGTTGACGGTCAGCGAGCTGCCGCCGCCGCCAGCGCCGGCCTGCACGCCGACGCCGCCGACCAGCACATTGCCCTGCGCCATGCCGTACACCTGGCCGTCCGCGCCCTTGAGCGGCGTCATCAGCAGCGTGCCGCCGCGCAGGCTCTTGGCGTTGCCCATCGACGACACGGTGATATCGAGCTGCTGGCCCGGCTGCGCAAACGGCGGCAGCGTCGCGGTCACCATCACGGCCGCGACGTTCTTCAGTTGCAGCTGGGTGCCGCCCTGCGGCAGGTTGACGCCCAGCTGCTGCAGCATCGACACCACGCTCTGCACGGTGAACGGCGTCTGCGTGGTCTGGTCGCCCGAGCCGTCGAGGCCGACCACCAGGCCATAGCCCAGCAACTGGTTGTTACGCACGCCGGCGATGGCGGCCAGGTCCTTGATGCGCTCGGCATGGCTGAACGGCGCCGACAGCGTCAGGCAGACCAGCAAGGCGGCTTTGAGGGAAGTTTTCATGATCGTCAGAACGGCAGCAGGCTTTGGAAGAAGCGCGAGGCCATCGAGGAAAGCTCGGCGCTGTCGATATGGTTGGCGGTGCGGTACTCGACGCGGGCGTCGGCCACGGCGGTCGACTGCACGGTGTTGCCGGTGGCGATGCTGTCCGGATTGATCATGCCGGAGAAGCGGATGTACTCGGTGCCCTTGTTCATGCCGATCTGCTTTTCGCCGGCCACGATCAGGTTGCCGTTGCTCAGCACTTCCACCACCGTGATGCCCATGGTGCCGGTGAAGGCGTTGCTGGCGGTCTGGTTGTCGCCGTCGGCGTAGGTGTTGGTGGTGGCGGCGGTCAGCGGGCTGCCGAAGGTGCTGCTCAGTTTGCCCGGCAGGGTGGCGCTGACGCTGCCCGACTTGTTGCCGGCGGCGGTGGCGGCCTTGTTGGCCGAGGTGCGCTCGGTGATCACCAGCGTCAGCACGTCGCCCACGTGGCGCGCGCGGCGGTCTTCGAACACCGGGCGGAAGGCGGCGGCCTGGTAGATGGCGCCGTTGTTCGGCACCGCCTGCAGCTGCTCGCTGGTCAGCGGACGGGCGGTCTTCGGCGAACTGACGATGGAGGTCGGCGTGGCCTGGCAGCCGCACAGGAAGGCGGCGACGGCGGCAAGAGTGATGGCGTGTTTCATGGTCGCGTCCTTACATCTGCGTCAGCTTTTGCAGCATCTGGTCGGAAGTGGTGATGGCCTTGGAATTGATCTCGTAGGCGCGCTGGGTCTGGATCATGTTCACCATCTCCTCCACCACGTTGACGTTCGAGGTTTCCACATAGCCCTGCAGGATGGTGCCGGTGCCGTTGGTGCCCGGCGTGTTCTGCTGCGGCGCGCCGGAAGCGGTGGTTTCCACGTACAGGTTCTCGCCCTTCGATTCCAGCCCGGTCGGGTTGATGAAGGTGGCCAGCTGCAGGCTGCCCAGCTGCTGGGTGGTGGTGGCGCCGTTGGTGCCGGCGATGTTGACCGAGACGGTGCCGTCGCGCGCCACCGTGATCGACTGCGCGGTGATCGGGATGGTGATGGCCGGCTGCAGCGTGAAGCCTTCCGAGGTCACCATCTGGCCGTTCTGGTCGCGCTGGAACGAGCCGTCGCGGGTGTAGGCGGTGGTGCCGTCCGGCAGCAGCACGGTGAAGAAGCCGCTGCCGTTGACCATGATGTCTTTATCGTTGCCGGTCGACTGCGGATTGCCCTGGGTGTGGATGCGCTCGATGGCGACGGTGCGCACGCCGGTGCCGAGCTGCATGCCGGACGGCAGATTGGTCTGCTGCGACGATTGCGCGCCCGGTTGGCGGATGTTCTGGTACAGCAGATCTTCGAAGACCGCGCGCGACTTCTTGAAACCGTTGGTGCTGACGTTGGCCAGATTGTGGGACGTGACGTCCATCTGCGTCTGCTGCGCTTCCATGCCAGTCTTGGCGATCCATAACGAACGTATCATGTTGCTTCTCCCAATGCCGGACGAACATCAAACCTGTTCATCCCATGCAAGCATTATGCGGGAGAGCGCATCAACTCAAAGCGAGGATCTGGGTGGCTTTTGCGGCGTTATTCTCGGCGTTCTTCATCAGGCTCATTTGCATTTCGAACTGCCTTGCCAGGCTGATCATGTTGACCATGGAATCGACCGGATTGACATTGCTGCCCTCCACCGCGCCGTCGACCACGCGCACGTTGGCGTCGGCCTGGGCCGGCGTGCCGTCGGCCTGGCGGAACAGGCCGTCGTCGCCGCGCAGCAGCGTCTTGGTGTCCGGGTTGACCAGCTTGATACGGCCGAGGACGTTGGACGGCCCCGGCGCGTAGTTGTCGTCCGTCACGCTGATGGTGCCGTCGCTGGCGATGGTGATCTTGGTGTCCGGCGGCACCGCGATCGGACCGCCGTCGCCGATCACCGTCTGCCCGCTGGTGGTCTGCAGGATGCCGTTCTCGGTCACCTTCAGGCTGCCGTTGCGGGTGTAGGCTTCCGAGCCGTCGGCCGACTGCACCGCGATCATGCCCTGGTCGCGGATGGCGATGTCGAGCGGCCGCCCGGTGGTCTCGATCGGCCCCGAGCGGAAGTCGGTGCCGACCGTGGAATCGACCACGAAGGCGCGCGTCGGCAAGCCCTCCGACACCACCGGCACCGCCCGGAAGGTATCGAGCTGGGCGCGGAAGCCGGTGGTGGTGGCGTTGGCCAGGTTGTTCGACACGGTGGCTTGCTGCTCCATCACGTGCCGGGCGCCGGTCATCGCGGTATAGACGAGGCGGTCCATGATTTACCTCATCAACGCAGGTTCACCAGCGTCTGCAGGATCGAGTCTTCGGTCTTGATGGTCTGCGCATTGGCCTGGTAGACGCGCTGCGCGGTGATCATGTTGACCAGTTCGGCCGTCAGGTCGGTGTTCGAGGTTTCCACCGCGCTGGAGCGCAGCTGGCCCATCGAGCCGGCGTTCGGCACGCCGATGGTTGGCGGACCCGAGGTCGAGCTTTCCGCCCAGGCATTGTTGCCCAGTGGCGTCAGGCCGTCGACGCTGGCGAAGTTGGCCATGGCGATCTGGCCCATGGGACGCGACTTGCCGTTGCTGTACTGGCCCAGGATCACGCCGTTCTCGTCGATCGAATAACGCTGCCAGGAACCGGCCGAGTAGCCGTTCTGGGTCGAGCCGAGGTCGTTGGTGACGCTGCCGTACTGGGTGGTCTTGTCGAAGGTGGTGGCGACCGTCATCGGTTCCTGCGCGCCGGTGTCCGGGAAGATCGGCAGCTGGATCTGGAACGGCAGCGTTTGCGGCGGGTCCATCAGCGCCATCGCCTGCGGGTCGAGCGCGCCGTTCTTGGTGAACAGCAGCGTGCCGACCTTGACCGCCGGCACCGTGATGGCGGCGGCCAGCAGGCCGTTGATCTGGTCCGGCGTCTTGCCGGTGATCGAGCCGGTAGGACCCGGATCGATGGCGGCATAGGCGGCGTCGATGGCGGCTACCTGGTCGTCGCTGGCGCCGGCCGCCTGGGCGGCGGCCACCATGGCGTCGTGCGCCACGCCAGCGTAGGCGCCGGCCGCCGCGGCGACGGCGGTCGCATCGGCCGGCACCGCCTTGACGGCGTTGTTGTAGTCGAGCCGCGCCTGCACCACGGCCGGATCGCTGTTGACGGCGGCAGCCACGCCGGCCGAGACGATTTCCTTGTTGTCGGCGGCGGCGTACACGTCCCAGGTGTTGGCATCGGTCTTGACGTAATAGGTCGTCATGATGTGCGAGGTGCCCAGCGAGTCGTACACGTTCAGCACGGTCTGCTTGTTGTAGCTGGTCGGGTCGTTGGCGTCGAACGGCTGGGTGGCCGGCACTTTCTCGGCCGAGCTCAGGTTCAGCTGGAAATTCGCTTCGGTGGTTTCCACCGGGGTCAGGTCGGACTTGTCCAAGGTCAGCGGCACCGGCGAACCGAGCTGGATCACGCCGGCGCTGTTCGACAGGTAGCCGGTCAGCTGCGCGCCCTGGGCGTTGACCAGCGTGTGGCTGGCGTCCTCATGGAACTGGCCATTGCGCGAGTACTCGACCGCGCCGTTGACCACCAGGCGGAAGAAGCCGCCGCCGTTGATCGCCACGTCCAGCGGGTTGCTGCTGGTTTCGATATTGCCCTGCGTGAATTGCTGCGCCAGTTTGGAAACAGACACACCAATCCCGGGATTGTTGCCCGACACGCCGTTCAGCGAGTTGGCGTACAAGTCGGCAAACTGCGCCTGCGAACTCTTGAAGCCCACGGTGCTGGCATTGGCGATGTTGTTGCCGATGACGTCCAGCGATTTGGATGCAGCATTCAAGCCGCTCAGTCCTTGTTGGAACATGGTATTCCCCTATGGTGATGACTGCTTACAGAACTTCTTTGATGTCGCTCATGGCGAAATGCCCGAGCGAGGTATTCAGCTTGACGCCGCTGGCGCCGGTCGACACGCTGGCCACCGCCGCCAGCTGCAATGGCGTCGCGGTCAGCGCGCTGCCGGCGGTGGACGCGGTCACGGTAAAGGTATAGCTGCCGGCCGGGGCCACGGTCTTGTCGTCCTTGGTGCCGTCCCAGGTGATCGGGTAGGTGCCGGCTTCGGCGTTGGTCATGCTCATGGTGCGCACGGTCTTGCCGCTGCTGTCCTGGATCGAGATGCTGACCGCCTCCGAATCGGAGGCTAGGTCGACGCCGAACACGCTGGAGTTGGTCACCGTGCCGTCGTCGGCGGTCGAGCTGTTGAGCTGAATGCCCTTGCCTTCCACCAGCACGCCCTTGCCGATCAGGTTGATCGCGGTGGACGACTGGGTGCTGGCGATGTCGGTGCGCAGCGATTCCAGCGTGGCGTTGACCTTGTTGATGCCGGTCACGGTCGACAGCTGGGCCAGCTGGCTGGTCATGGCGGCGTTGTCCATCGGATTCAACGGGTCCTGGTTCTGCAGCTGCGTGACCAGCAGCTTCATGAACTTGTCCTGGTCCGCCTGGACGTCGTCGGTGCTGGTGGTGCTGGTCGTGGTGGTGGTATTGACTGCCGCCGCCTTGGGCGTGTCGAACACTCCGCTAACTGTCATGATGGCCTCTTATTTACGTCTGACCGATGGTCAGGGTTTTCAACAGCAGCGTTTTCGCCGCGTTCATGGTTTCTACATTGTTCTGGTACGAGCGCGAGGCCGACAGCATGTTGACCATCTCGTCCACCACGTTGACGTTGGGCATGGTCACATAGCCGTTTTCGTCGGCGCCCGGATGCTTGGGGTCGTACACCATCTTCATCGGCGACTGGTCTTCCACCACCTGCTTGACCCGCACGCCGGTGGAGGCACCGCCGTTGGTCGGCGTGGTCGCCTCGAACACCACCTGGCGCGCGCGGTAGGCTTCGCCGCTGGCGCTGGTGGCGCTGTCGGCATTGGCCAGGTTGGAGGCCACCACGTTGAGCCGCTGCGACTGCGCGCTCATGGCCGAACCGGAAACATTAAAAATATTAAACAGTGACATGATCAGCTCCCGGACTGGATCGCCGCCAGCATCGACTTGATCTGGCCGTTGATCGCGGTGATCCCGGCCTCGTAGCGGATGCCGTTGTCGGCAAACTGGTTGCGCTCGACATCCATGTCGACCGTGTTGCCGTCCACCGCGCCCTGGATCACGCCGCGGTACAGCAGCGGCGTGCCGTCGGCCAGCGTACCGGCGTCTTGCAGGGGGTTGGGGAAATGCTTGGCGGCGGTGGTGGCCAGGGTCTGCTGGGCATTCGGATTGGCCTTGTCCAGCGC
Organism: Duganella aquatilis; assembly: GCF_009674565.1. Classification (GTDB taxonomy): domain Bacteria; phylum Pseudomonadota; class Gammaproteobacteria; order Burkholderiales; family Burkholderiaceae_D; genus Rugamonas; species Rugamonas aquatilis. Next base: position 925,675 of record NZ_WKJL01000001.1, on the reverse strand, counting down.
CGCCTGCATGGCGCTGCTGAAGTCGATATCGCGCGCCTTGTAATTCGGGGTGTCCGCGTTGGCAATATTGGAGGCGAGCACCGACTGGCGCTGCGACCGCAGGCTCAGTGAGGTTTCATTGAAACGAAAATAATCGTCCAGTTTGTTGCCGAGCATGATGCGCTCCCCTTCCACATTGATGACAGGATCGATGATACGGAGTTGCCTGCCGCCACCATCGGGCAATAAGCCCCGTTTTTCCCGCCTTATTCAACGCTTCAAGTTCAGGCCGCCAGACTATGATGGCAGCATTGAACGGGAAACCACGACCATGAAACCACGTCTGCTCACTACCGCACTGTTGGCTGCCGCACTCGGTGCCAGCAGCGGCACCGCGACCGCCCAGGGCGGCCGTCAGGACATCGCCGCCCTCAAAAGCACGGTCGAGGAGTTCCTGCAGCTGCAGGCCGGCGGCCTGCCGGGCCAGGTGACGGTCAGCGTCGGCGCCGTCGATCCGCGCATCAACCTGGCCGCCTGCCCCGCTCCGCAAGCTTTCTTCATGCCCGGTGCCCGCGCCTGGGGCAAAACCACGGTGGGCGTGCGCTGTGCGACACCTTCGGCGTGGACGGTATATATTCAAGCCAACGTGACGGTGGTGGGCGACTACATCGCTGCCGCCGCGCCGCTGGTACAGGGCCAGCCGATCGACGCCAACCAGCTGACGGTGCTCAAGGGCGATCTGACAATGTTGCCGCCAGGCATAGCGACCGACGCCAGCCAGGTGATCGGCCGCAGCGCCACGGTGTCGTTGCCGCCAGGAACGCCTTTGCGCCTCGACACGCTGCGCAGCAAGCCGGTGGTGCAGTCCGGCCAGCTGGTGCGGCTGGTATCGAGCGGCAACGGCTTCAGCGTGTCGGCCGAGGGCCGCGCGATGAGCACGGCCGGCGACGGCCAGGTGGTGCAGGTCAAAACCGGCAACGGCCAGCAGATCACCGGCATCGCCAAGAATGGCGGCATGGTGGAGGTGGCGTTTTGATTGGTAGTCAGACAAAAGTGGCTAAAGTTTGCGGCCAAATCGCCGTTACCGACTCAGATCCCGGAGTTTCGTACTCCTAGCTGAGAAGGAAATGCTGTGAAAATTAACGATACACTCAAGAGCACGCCAGGCTTGCCGTCGACGCCTGCTGCCACCGGCTCCACCGCGCGTGGCGCCGACAAGGCAGCCGAAGCGGCGCCGGCGAATGTCGCCTCGGATAATGTGCGCCTGTCCTCGCAAGGCCAGGCAATGGCGGCCAGTTCTGCCAGCGGCGCCAACGCGGTGTTCGACACCAAGAAAGTCGAACGCATCAAGTTGGCAATCGCCGATGGCCAGTTCCAGGTCAACTCGGAAAAAGTAGCGGATGGCTTGCTGGATACCGTCAAGGATCTGCTGCACTCAAGAAAACGATAGGATGATCATGACCACCGTCACCCCGCTGAACAGCCTGCGCGAAGAAGCGCACATCATGGCAACCTTGCTCGATGTGCTGCGCCAGGAGCAGCAACTGCTGGTGGCGGCGGATATGGAAGGCCTGCCGGCCGTCACCACCCGCAAAACCGCGCTGGTCACGCAAATGACCCTGTTGTCCGCGCAACGTCACCGCTCGCTGGGCAAATGCGGCTTTCCCGCCGAGGAAGCCGGCATGGACGCATGGATCGCCGCCAGCGGCGAGGCGCGCGACGAATCGGCCACCCTGTGGTCGGCGCTGCTGCAGCACACGCGCGACGCCAAGGAACTGAACCGCGTCAACGGCATGCTGATCAACAAGCAGATGGGACACACCCAGGATGCGCTGCAAGCCTTGCGCCCGCAGGGTTCGACCAATAATAATTTCTACGGCCCCGGCGGCATCACCACCACCCTGCCGCGCAGCCGCGGCTTCCTGGCCGGCTAAGCCTTCGCGCTGATCGCTACTGCGCCGGCAACACGGTCGGCAGTTCGGTGGCAGGATCAGGTATCCCCGACAGTATCGTCACCGCCACGCGGCGATTGCGCGCGCGGCCTTGCGCCGTGTCGTTGCCGGCCACCGGCTGGTTGGCGCTGAAGCCCACCGCCGTCAGCCGCTCCGGCGCCACGCCGGCGTCGATGAACAGGCGCACCACGCTGCTGGCGCGCACCGCCGACAGCTCCCAGTTGGACGGATAACGCGGATTGGCGATCGGCTGGTTGTCGGTATGCCCTTCCACCTGCACGCTGTGGCTGTCGGCCTTGAGCAGGCTGGCGACGGCGCGCAGCGCCTCCACCGATTCCGGCATCAGGCGCGCCTCGCCCGGATCGAACAGCACCGAGGCGTTGATCTCGACGCTGACGCCGCGGCTGTTCTGCGTGACCCGCACCTTGCCTTCCTTGACCAGCGGCGCCATGGTCGACAACAGGTCCTGCGCCAGCTTGGTCATCTGCTCTTTTTCCTTGCGCAGCAGTTCGGTGCGGCGCTTCAGCGCCGGGTTCGGTATCGGCAGGTTCGGCACCTGGGTGTTGATCGGCGTGGCCGCGCCCTTGCCGCCGAAGGCGTCGCCGAGGGCGTCGGAAAAGATCTTGTACTTGCCGATGTTGACCGCCGAAATCGCATACATGACGACAAAGAAGGCGAACAGCAGCGTGATGAAGTCGGCGTAGGAAATCAGCCAGCGTTCATGGTTCTCGGGTTCGTCGTCGAATTTCCTGCGGGCGCGCCGGTATTGCATGTCAGTGCTCCCGCATCAGCGTGGCGATGCGCTCGTCGATGACGCGCGTGTGGTCGCCGGTGGCGATGTCGTAGAACACCGCCGCCGCGATCTCCTGCTGGTGCACCGCCTGCGTGACGATGGCTTTCAGCTTGTTGGCGATCGGGTAGAAGAACAGGTTGGCCAGGCCGACGCCGTAGATGGTCGAGACGAACGCCACCGCGATGCCGGCCCCCAGCTTGCTCGGGTCGGTCAGGTTTTCCATCACGTGGATCAGGCCCAGCACGGCGCCCAGGATGCCGATGGTGGGCGAATAGCCGGCCGCCGATTCCCAGATGCGCACCGCCTGGCGCTCGGCCGTTTCATAAGCGGTGATTTCGGTGTCGAGCAGCTGGCGCAGCTTTTCCGGCGCGATGCCGTCGACGATCAGGCGCAGGCCCTTGACGTTGAACTGGTCCTTGGACGACAGCATGTAGCGCTCCAGCGACAGCAGGCCGTCGCGCCGCGCCGCCAGGTTCCAGGCGTTGATCTCGCGCGCCAGCGCGGCGCGGGTGTCCTGCGGCGGCGCGAACACCAGCCGCAGCATGCGCAGGCCGCGCACAAAGGTCTTGAAACGGGTTTGCAGCAGCACGGCGCCAAAGGTGCCGATCACCACAATCGCGAACGCCGCCGGTTGCAGCAAGGAAGTGACCTTGCCGCCCTCCAGCATCTGGCCGACGATCACGCCGGCCAGCGCCAGGAGGACGCCGGCTACGCTGGCCCAGTCCAAGACCGCTCCCGGAGTGAGGCGCGCAGCCGCGCCACAGCCTGCGTATGCAACTGCGATACGCGCGATTCGGATACTCCCATCACGGCGCCGATTTCTTTCAAGTTGAGCTCCTCTTCGTAGTACAGCCCCATCAGCATCTTCTCGCGCTCGGGCAGCATGTCGATGGCGTCGATCACGGCCTGGCGGAAGTCGCCGTCCAGCAGCGAGCGCAGCGGGTCGGCGTCCTCGTCCGAGGCGTAACGGTCGAGGAAGCTGTCGTTGCCGTCGTCGTCGTGGAAATCTTCGTAGTACACCAATTGGTGGCCGCCGCCGTCGCCCAGCATTTCCTGGTAGTCGGCCAGCGACAGCTTGAGCGACTTGGCCACTTCCGATTCGCTCGGCGGCCGGCCCAGGCGCTGCTGCAGCGTCGACATGGCGGCTTCGACCTTGCGCATGTTCTGGCGCAGCGAACGCGGCAGCCAGTCGCTGTTGCGCAGTTCGTCCAGCATGGCGCCGCGGATGCGCAGCACCGCATAGGTTTCGAATTGCGCACCGTGGGTTTCTTCGTAACGGCTGATGGCGTCGAGCAGGCCGATCATTCCGGCTTGCACCAGATCGTCGACTTCGACGCTGGGCGGCAGTTTCGCCTTCATGTGGTGGGCCAGGCGCTTGACCAACGGCATATGCTCCGTCAGCAAAGTGTCCTTGTCCGCTTTCCCTTTTACCGTGTACATTCGAATAGTTTTTTTATTAATTAAGCACTGAAATGGTTGCCGCTCCCCGCACGGAAAGAAGGCGAGCCTGCCAGCGCGAAGCGCCCCGCCAGTTGACGAAACGCCACCGAAGCCCCGGCCAGCGGAAATGCATCGACCACCGCGCGCCCCAAGCGCGCCGCACGTTGCAGGTACTCATCCGCGGGCACCGAGCCCATCGACACCAGATTGACGGCCAGATATCGGCTTGCTGCCTGTGCCATATTATCGTAAACCACCCGGGCTTCGTCTTCCGAGGCGCCGGTGACCAGAATTCCGAACGGCCGCCGGCCCAGTTCCTGGTTCAGCCGCTTAATCATACTGTACGCAGCCTTGATCGAGGTAGCGCTATTGGAAACTTGTACCACGATTTCCGAGCTGGCCATGATCGGCACCGGGAACGCTTCGCCGTCGAACTCGCCGTCGACCAGCACCATGCCGGTCTGCTTGGCCAGCACGTCGAAGGCCTTGGCCAGGCGGCGCGTCTCGTCCGGACCGGAGCGCGCCGCGCCGCGGGTCATCGAGGCCACCGAAAAGCCCTGCGGCACGGCGTGGATCACCTGGTTCAGCGCGCACTCCTGGCGCGCCACGTTCAGCAGGCTGTGGCCGCCGTCGACGCCGAGCCGCGAGGCCACGCCGTGGGCGCTGGCGCAGGCGTCGACGATCAGCACGTCGTTGCCGGCCCGGGCCAGCGAGGCGCCCAGGTTGACCAGCATGGCGCCCTTGTCGTCCTGCGGGTTGGCCGACAGGAAGGTGACGATGCGGGGCTGCGCCCCGGCCAGCATGCGGCGCAGGCCCTCCGCCTGGTCGAAATCGAAATTAGCCAAGGTGCACCTCGCGCATGGCGTTGTCGTTGGCGCCGCTCATCAGCAGCGGCAGTTCGGCATCCAGGTACTGGGTGTTGACGATGTCGCGTTTCAATTTGAACGCGCGGTCGATCAGGTAGGCCGGATCGGCCAGATGCAGGTCTTCCGGCACGCGCTGGCCGTTCGACACGTAGAACAGGTTGAGCTTGTGCCGGATCACGACGTCGAGCGCGTTGCCGATGGCGGCCGCCTCGTCCAGCTTGGTCATGATGCAGCCGGCCAGGCCGCTGCCTTGGTAGGCGCGCACCACTTCGCTCAGGGTTTCCTGGGTGGCGGTGGCGTTCAGGCACAGCACGCGCTTGACGTGGGCGCCGGCGCCTTGCAGCATCGACACCTGCTCGGTGACCATCTGGTCGCGCTGGCTGACGCCGACGGTGTCGATCAGCACGGTATGCTTGTTCTTCAGTTCCTTCAGGGCGATGCGCAGGTCGGCTTCGTCCTTGACCGAATGCACCATCACGCCGAGGATCTTGCCGTAGATGCGCAGTTGTTCGTGGGCGCCGATCCGGTAGGCGTCGGTGGTGATCAGGGCCAGCTTGTCCGGGCCGTGGCGCATCACGCAGCGCGCGGCCAGCTTGGCGGTGCTGGTGGTCTTGCCGACGCCGGTCGGGCCGACCAGCGCGAACACGCCGCCCTGGTCGATCAGCGCGTCTTCGTTGGCCATGGTTTGCAGGTTGCGCGTGAGGACGGTCTTGATCCAGCGCAGGCTGTCGGCGGCATCGCGGCCGGCCGGCAGTTTTTCGATCAGGTAGCGCGCCAGGCTGGCCGAGAAGCCGGCCGCCAGCATTTCGCGCAGCACGGCGGTCTTCTGCGGTTCGCGCGCCTGGGTCGCGCCCCACGACAGTTCGGCCAGCTGGGTTTCCATCATGCCGCGCATGGCGCGGATTTCATTCATCATGCCGCTCATTTCGGCGGCGGCGTTTTCCTTGGCGCTGGCGACGGCGGCGCTGACCATGGCGGCGATCTGGCTGGCGTCGATCGCTGGCGCGGCTTTCGGCTGCGCTGCGACTGGCGCCGGGGCAGGCGTTGGGGCCGGCGCGGCGGCGGCGACCTTGGTGGCCAGCGACGAGTGCGAGGCAACCACGCGGCGTTGCGGCTGCGGCGGCAGGCTGGCCGGCATGGCGGCCATCACCGGCGCGCGGTGCGGTTCTTCGTCAAAACGTGGTTCCACGCGGCCGCCGGTGGACGGCACGGCGGTGACCGCGCCCAGGTCCAGCGACGGTGCTGGTTCGGCCATCGGCGAATGAGGGGCTGGCATGGCCAGCGAGGCGGCATCGTCATTAGCCAGCGCGAGGATTTCCACCACGCCGTCGGACTGGCGATTGGACAGGATCACGGCGTCGGGGCCGAGGGATTCGCGGACTTTGCGCAGCGCTTCGCGGGAAGTCGGTGCGGTAAATTTTTTAACGTTCATGACCGTCTCTCAAGGGAACCAGATTGAGCAGTGCGTCTTCCATGCGAGACGCCTTAACTCCAATGGTTCCATTATTGACGATGCACTCTGGAAACGATCTGATGAACAGGGGCAGAAATGGGCCGCATTTCAGCCGCGGAAAACCTCGTCCAGCGAACCCGCATCAACGAAGTTCAGCGCCCAGGCTGAAAGCTGCTCTACATCCGCTGCCGCCAGTCGGTCCGTCACGACCGGATCGAGCGGACCGAAACGCTTGCTTAATAATGCAGCCAGCATTTCCACACGCGCTTCTTGTCTTCCTTCTTGTCTTCCTTCTTGTCTTCCTTCTTGCCTTCCTTCCTGCCTTCCTTCATGGAGTCCTTTCTGTCGTCCTTCCTGCAAACCTTTCTGCATGCCGATCTCCATGCCGATCCGCTCATATGACGTGATGTAAGGCATCGCGCGCCTCCTTTCGAATTCCAAAACAATATGCCTGAGTCGCATATCAAGCGACTTGGGCAAACGCATCAGCCAATCGATCATCCTGTGTAAATTAATAATACGCCGCTTATCCCAGTCACGTTGATACAGTAGCTTGGTCAAGCGCCATTTGGCGATACGGCGCTGGTGCGGACGATGTTTGGTTTGCTGCGTCAACAGATGAGCGACCGTCACCAGCGCGAACGGATTCGGATCAATCAGCAAGACCTCCATCTGCCCGGCATAATCCAGCAACTTCACCGTCGGAAAGTCCAGCCGCAATTCGCAGCCCAGCAGGCTGTACCCAAACGAAGTGGGCCGCCAGCCTTTGCCGCTGTCGGCCAGTACCGCCATGCTGGCTACCGGACGACGATAACGGTCATACGCGCGATAATGATAGGTAAAAATACGCTCGGCGAAATCCACCTCGCGCCAGCCCTGCACTTCCAGATGCACCAGCACCCACTGCTCGCCGCCATCATGCAGATGCACGCGCACCAGCTTGTCCGCCAGCCGCTTGCCCAGCTCCGCGTCGCGCGACAAGGCCGACAGTTCCTGGTCGAGGAAATCATGCGGCTGCGACCAGTCGATCGCTGCGTGGGCGGAGGGGAAATAGAAGGCCATGAATTCGGGGAAGTGGTCGGTGACCACTTCCTTCCACGGCGTGTCGTAGTCGTCGTTCATGCAGGCAGTCTAGGCTGCCTGCATCAGCGCGTGACGGCCTGGATCAAACTCAGGTCGGCTGCTGGCCCACCAGCGCGGTGACGCGGATGGTTTTGCTTTCCGGGATCTCGGCGTGCGACAGCACCTTCAGCTGCGGCAGCGAGCGGCGCAGGAAGCGCGACAGCAGCGCGCGCAACGGTCCCGGCACCAGCAGCACCGGCGTCAGGCCCAGCGCTTCCTGTTGCTGCGCCGCCGATGCGGCTTGCTGCGCAATGGTATCGGCCAGGCCCGGCTCGATGCCGGCGCCGTCCGGACCGCTGGCCGCCAGCGCCTGCATCAGCAAGCGTTCCAGGCGATTGTCCAGCGTCATCACCGACAGCTCGCCCGAGCCAGGGAACAGCTGCTGCACGATCGCCCGGCCCAGTGCGATCCGCACCAGCGCCGTCAGGTCGCCCGGATCCTGCGTGTGCACCGCATGCTCGGCCAGGGTCTCGATGATGGTGCGCATATCGCGGATGTGCACGCCTTCCATCAGCAGGTTCTGCAACACCTTCTGCAGGGTCGAGATCGACACCATCTTCGGCACCAGATCCTCCACCAGCTTCGGCGATTCCTTGCCCAGGTGATCCAGCAGCGACTGCACCTCGGACCGGCCCAGCAGCTCCGAAGCGTGCGTGGTGATCAGATGATTCAGGTGGGTCGCCACCACCGTGCCGGCGTCGACCACGGTATAGCCCAGGCTCTGCGCCTGGTCGCGCAGGCTGGCGTCGATCCACACCGCCGGCAGGCCGAAGGCCGGATCGGTGGTGACCATGCCCTGCAAGGTGCCGGTCGCCATGCCCGGGTTGATGGCCAGGAACTGGCCGTTGAAGGCCTCGCCGGTGCCCACTTCCACGCCCTTGAGCGCGATGCGGTAAGCGGAAGGCTTCAGCTCCAGGTTGTCGCGGATGTGCACCGGCGGCGCCAGGAAGCCCACCTCCTGCGCGAACTTCTTGCGGATGCCCTTGATGCGCTTGAGCAGCTCGCCGCCCTGCGTCTTGTCCACCAGCGGAATCAGGCGGTAGCCCACTTCCAGGCCCAGCGTATCGACCGGCATGATGTCCTGCCAGGTCGCCTCTTCCTGCTCCGACGCCGCCGCTGCGGCGGCCGGCGCCGCCGCTTCGGCCGCCGCCGTATCGGCCGCCACTTTCTGCACCTTCTTCTTCGTCATCATGTAGGCCGAGCCGCCCAGCGCGCCGGCCAGCATGATAAACACCAGGTTCGGCATGCCGGGAATCAGGCCCAGGCCGCCGATGATGCCAGCCGTGATGTACAGCACTTCCGGCTTGGCAAACAGCTCACCCACCAGCTGCGAGCCGATGTCCTTGTCGCTGGCCACCCGCGACACCACGATACCGGCCGCGATCGAAATGATCAGCGAAGGAATCTGCGCCACCAGGCCGTCACCGATGGCCAGCAGCGTGTAGTTTTTCAGCGCGTCGGCAAACACCATGTCGTGCTGGATCAGCCCCACCAGCAGGCCGCCGACCACGTTAATCACAGTCACCAGGATGCCGGCCACGGCGTCGCCGCGCACGTACTTCGACGCACCATCCATGGCGCCGTAGAATTCGGCTTCCATCGATACTTCGCTACGGCGCTTCTTGGCGTCGGCTTCGCCGATCAGGCCGGCGTTCAGGTCGGCGTCGATCGCCATCTGCTTGCCCGGCATCGCATCCAGGGCGAAACGCGCACCCACCTCGGCGATACGGCCCGCGCCCTTGGTCACGACCACAAAGTTAATGATGGTCAAAATCACGAACACCACGATACCGACCGTGTAGTTACCGCCGATCAGAAAGTGGCCGAAGGCCTCGATCACCTTGCCGGCCGCGTCGGCGCCGGTGTGGCCCTCGGTCAGCACCACGCGGGTCGACGCCACGTTCAGCGACAGCCGCAGCATGGTCGACACCAGCAGGATGGTCGGGAACGACATGAAATCGAGCGGCTTCACCGTGTACAGCGAGGTCAGCAGCACAATCACCGACAGCGCGATGTTAAAGCTGAAGAACATATCCAGCACAAACGCCGGCAACGGCAGGATCATCATCGCCAGCAGCATGACGATCAGGATCGGCGCCGCCACGCTGCCCTTGTTCTTCGAATTGGCCAGGCCTTGCAGCCATGGCGGCAGCTTCACGTTGCTGAGGGCGTTCATACAGGTGCTCCGTTATTCAAATCTGGTTTCTTGCCGTTTTTGGGGATGAAGGCCGGGTCCAGCGGGTCCATGGTCGGCGGCACATCGAGTTTCTTCGGTTCTTCCGGACGGTTGCCGCCGCCGCGGTTGAACACGCGCAGCTGGAACACATAGGCCAGCACTTCGGCCACCGCCGCATACAGCTGCTCGGGAATCTCGTCGCCGATCTCGGTATGCTTGTGCAGCGCCCGCGCCAGTGCCGGCGCTTCCATGATCGCCACCTTGTTTTCCTTGCCGATTTCGCGGATCTTGGCCGCCACCTCGTCGGTGCCCTTGGCCACCACCTTCGGTGCGCCACGCATGTCGCTGCTGTATTTCAGCGCCACCGCGTAGTGGGTCGGATTGGTGACAATGACGTCGGCGGTCGGCACGTCGGCCATCATGCGGCGCTTGGCCATCTCGCGCTGCAGCTGGCGGATCTTGCCCTTGATTTGCGGGTTGCCGTCGGATTCCTTGGATTCCTGGATCAGCTCCTGGCGCGTCATCTTCAGCTTGTTGGCGTAGTGCCACATCTGGTAGGGGCCGTCGATGCCGGCGATCAGGCCCAGCGCGCCGACGATGAACAGAAAGCTGCTGGCCAGCATGTTGACCATGTGGCCGATGCCCATCCGCAGCGGCTCGACCGACAGGCCGATCACCGCGTCCTTGTACTTCAGCACCACCATCCAGGTGACGAAGCCGACCACCACCGTTTTCAAAATCGCCTTGAGCAGCTCGACCAGGGCGTTCTTGGAAATCATGTTGGTCAGGCCGCTGATGGGATTGAGCTTGTTGAAATTCGGCGTGAACACCTTGCTGCTGAACAGCCAGCCGCCGACCAGCAGCGGCGACGCCAGCGCCACCACCATCACCGCCACGCCCAGCGGCAGACAGACCAGCATCACGCGCACCACGTCGACGCCGATGCGGTGGAACAGCACGTCGGCATTGAAAATCTGCTCCTGGTCCATCGCCAGGCCGGACACCAGCGCCGACTCCAGCTGGCCGACCAGGCCGTCGCCGGTCATCCACAAGCCGGCGCCAGCCGCCATCAGCACGGTAAACGTCGCCACTTCCCGCGATCGGGGAACGTCGCCTTCTTCACGCGCCTGCTCGAGGCGCTTCGCTGACGCGGGTTCGGTCTTTTCTGCGTCGCTGTCGTCTGCCATGGGGTCTGCCTGCTGCCAGGATTAATCTGATGGTGCCATTATCGATGGCGGCAGCAACGGGGCATCGGTGGAATACGGCGGGTTTTCACCGCCATATCCACGATTCCATACGGAAACTCAGCGTTGTTGGACGGTTTGCTCGATGGCGCCGAACACGGACTTGCCGTCGTCCAGCATTTCGATGCGGATGGTGTCGCCAAACGCCATGAACGGCGTCAGCGGCGCGCCGCCGGCGATCATTTCCAGGCAGCGCTGCTCGGCGATGCAGGAATAGCCGCGCTTGGCGTCCTTGTTGGACACCGTGCCGGAGCCGATGATGGACCCGGCACGCACATTGCGCGACTTGGCCAGGTGGGCGATCAGCTGCGGGAAATTGAACACCATGTCGACGCCGGCATGCGGCTTGCCGACCAGCTTGTCGTTCCAGGTCGACAACAATGGCAGGTGCACCTTGCCGCCCTTCCAGGCGTCGCCGAGCTCGTCCGGCGTGACCGCCACCGGCGAAAAGCTGGTGGCCGGCTTGGATTGCACGAAGCCGAAGCCCTTGGCCAGCTCATCCGGAATCAGGTTGCGCAGCGAGACGTCGTTGGCCAGCATGACCAGGCGGATGCGCTGCAGCGACTGGTCGGCGGTCGCGCCCATGGGCACATCGTCGGTGATCACGGCCACTTCTGCCTCGAAATCGATGCCCCACTCCTCGTGCGCCAGCACGATGTCGTCGCTCGGGCCGAGGAAATCGTCGCTGCCGCCCTGGTACATCAGCGGCTCTTCCCAGAACGAGGCCGGCAGCTCGGCGCCGCGGGCCTTGCGCACCAGCTCGACGTGGTTGACGTAGGCCGAACCGTCCGCCCACTGGAACGCGCGCGGCAGCGGCGCCATGCAGTTCCTGGGCTCGAAATCGAAGCGGCGACGAGCGCCGCCCCGGTTCAGTTCCTGGTAGATGGCGTCAAGTTGCGGGGAGATGAAGGTCCAGTCATCGAGCGCGCGTTGCAGCGTGCGGGCCACGCCATCGGCCAGCTGGGCACTTTTCAGGTCGCGCGACACCACCATCAGCTGGCCGTCGCGGGTGCCGTCCTTGAGGGTGGCGAGTTTCATGCGGGGGCAAGCAGCGCGAGTTGTTCAGCGGTGAGGTAGCACCAGTCGCCTTCCTCGATCTCCAGCGAAGCCAGCTCCAGGCCGCCGATGGCCGAGCGGTGCAGCGCCGAGCAATGGTTGCCGGCGGCCGCCAGCATGCGCTTGACCTGGTGGTACTTGCCCTGCTCCAGCACGATTTCCAGCTGGTGCTCGCCGCGCTTGATGCAGGTCTGCGCCGCCAGCGGCGCCGGTTCGTCGTGCAGCTGCACGCCGGCCAGCAGTTGCGCGATCAGCTCGTCGGTGACCGGCTCCGCCGTGGTGGCCTGGTAAATTTTCGGCACATGGCGCTTCGGCGACGATTGGGCATGGATAAAGGCGCCATCGTCGGACATCAGCAGCATGCCGGTGGTGTCGTGGTCGAGCCGGCCGACCGGCTGCACGTCGCGCCAGGTCAGCTCTTCCGGCAGCAGGGTCAGCACGCCCGGATGGTGGCTGGGCTTGCGCGAGCACTCGTAGTTCTGCGGCTTGAACAACGCGATGTAGACGTGTTCGCGGTACACCACGTCCTCGTCGAACAGGTTGAAGACCAGGCCGTCGGTTTCGATCAGCTCTTTGTAGTTGTCGTGTACCACGCCGTTGATGGTGACTTCACCATCTTCAATCAGCGAGCGGCAGTATTTGCGGGTGCCGTAGCCCTGCGATTGCAGGATGCGGTCAAAGGATAATTTACTCATGGCCGCGATTTTACAGGAGTCTGCATCCTTGATACATATCAAGCCGCACCCGAATTCTATTGATACACTGAAACTGCATTAGGAATTTCCCTACTGCTCATCGGAATCTCAGCAGGACATTCTATGACTTATATCGCCAACCCAGCGGCGCAAGCCCAGGCCGCCACCCACCGTACCGCCCTGCTGCTGCAACGCTGCAGCCACGGCCCCACCACCTTCGCCAGCGCCCAGGCGCTATGGCACGGCTACCAGCAGACGCTGTTCCTGGCCTGGCTGGACGCCGGCGGCTTCGCACAAGATGCGTGCGCAATAGAAAACAGCGGCACGGAGCCGCTGTTTTCAGTCCCACACGGGGACTTGAACGAGGAATCGAAATTCTCTCTGAGCCGCATCGATGATGCGGTGGAGTAGTTCCATCAATCAGACTGAATCAAGAACGTGCTGACAACAAGCTAAACTGTTTATATCGGCCCCCCTTGGAAAGAACTACAACACCACTATAGTTCACTACTCCGGATATGCAAGCGAAAAGAAGGCTGTATTGCTAATGTTAATCGCCGCGCCAGTCATGCGCCCACCCAGGCTAATGCAGGCTCGGCCGTACAGTGTCCACCGCCGACTTCATCGCGCCGGCGCCCATGGCCGCGCCGAATTTCTTCAGCACGCGTTCCGGCAGGCCTTCATGCTGGGTGTAGTCGACGATATCCTCGGCCTTGACCACGTCGCGCGCCACCGTGTCGACGGTGCCGTAGGCGTCGGCCAGGCCCATGTCGATCGACCTGGCGCCGGTCCAGAACAGGCCGGAGAACATTTCCGGCGTTTCCTTCAGGCGCTTGCCGCGACCGTTGCGCACCACCTGGATGAACTGCTCGTGGATTTCGCCCAGCATCGCCTGTGCGTGCTGCTTGTGCTTCTCGGTCAGCGGGCTGAACGGGTCCATGAAGCCCTTGTTCTCGCCGGCGGTCAGCAGGCGGCGCTCGACGCCCAGTTTTTCCATCGCGCCAGTAAAGCCGAAACCGTCCATCAGCACGCCGATCGAACCGATGATGCTGGCCTTGTTGACATAGATGCGGTCGGCGCCAGCCGCGATGTAGTAGCAGCCGGATGCGCAGATCTCGTCCACCACCACGTACAGCGGCTTGCCCGGATAGCCTTTGCGCAGGCGCACCATCTCGTCGACGATCATGCCTGCCTGTACCGGGCTGCCGCCCGGGCTGTTAATGTGCAACACCACCGCCACCGAGCCGCTATCGGAGAACGCCTTGTTCAGCGCCGGAATCACCACCGCCGCCGAGCCGCTGCCTTCGGACTCGATGGCGCCCTCGACCTCGATCAGCGCCGTGTGGCGGCCCAGCGTTTCGCTGTCCGAGCCGGTCCAGCTGAAATCGAAATAGGCGCTCAGCGCGAACACGATCACCAGCAAGGTCAGCGCCTTGAAGAAGATGCCCCAGCGGCGCGCCGCCTTCTGCTCTTTCAGCGTGGCGAACACCAGTTTTTCCAGCACCTCGCGCTCCCAGTTGGAGGCGTTGACGGCCGGCTTGGCCGGCTGCGGGTTCGGCGCTGGTGTTGGGGTGCTGCTCGGATCGATGTTGTCGCTCATGGATTGCTTTGGTGGTGTTAATCAAGCGCGCGCCGGGCGCACATAGTCGTCCGGCTGCCAGAAAATCTGCTGGTCATGCTCGACCACGCTGATCGGGCGCAGCCGGCCGCCGCGGCACGGACCGCCCGCGCACTGGCCGGTTTCCGGCACGTAGACGGCGCCGTGCGTCGAACACATGATGTACAGCTTGCTCGACTCGAAGAACTCGCCCTCGGCCCAGTCCAGCTCGATCGGCACGTGGGCGCAGCGGTTCAGGTAGGCGTAGGCCTTGCCGCCGTGGCGCACCACGAAGCCGGTGGCGTCGTCGCCGCCGGCGGTCAGCGGGAAGCGGATGCCCTTGCCACCGTCCTCGATGGCGTCCGAAGCGCAGATCAGAATGTCGTCCATATTATGCGTGCTCGCTCAGCCATTGGTGCAGCTCGGCCACCGTCCTGGCCGAAAACAGCGGCTTGCAGGCGCTCAGCTGGTCGACCGGATGGGCGCCGTATTCGACTGCGATGCCGGCCGCGCCAGCGTTGTTGGCCATCAGCAAATCGTGCGTGGTATCGCCGATCATCACGGTACGGCGCATATCCTGCCCCAATTCCCGCGTTAATTCCTGCAACATGGCCGGATGCGGTTTGGAGAAGGTTTCGTCGGCGCAACGGGTGGCGTCGAACAGCGACAGCACCTTGACGTCATTCATGGCGCGGTTCAGGCCGACCCGACTTTTGCCGGTGGCGACCGCCAGGAAATAGCCGTTCTGCGACAAGTCTTCCAGCATGTCGTGCACGCCGGGGAACAGGCTGATTTCGTGGTCGCGCGAGAGGAAATGGTAGCGGTAGCGCTCCACCATGCGCGGGTAGAAGGCCGGATCGATGTCCGGCAATACCGCCTGCATGGCTTCGTGCAGGCCCAGGCCGATCACATGGGCCGCAATCTCGTCGCGCGGCACCGGCAGCGACAGGTCGCGCGCCGCCGCCTGGATGCATTTCACGATGGTGGACGTGGAATCCATCAAGGTGCCGTCCCAATCGAAGACGATCAGATCAAATTGCTTTCTTGCCATTGTGTTTGCGATTAATTAAGAGGTTTGCCCAAGCTTACCAAGAATCGCTCACATTCGGCGGCCAATGGCGCATTGAGCGTCATGTTTTTGCCCGATTCGGGATGGGTAAACGTAATTTGATGCGCGTGCAGGAACATGCGTTTCAGCGCGCCGCGCGTGTCGGTGGCTTTTTGCAGCGCCTTATTCAATGGAAAATCGCCGTATTTGTCGTCGCCCAGGATGGGAAAGCCGGACGATGACAGATGAACGCGGATCTGGTGGGTGCGACCGGTCTTCAGTTCTGCTTCCAGCAGGGCAAAGCCGTCGAATTTCTTCAATAGCGAGAAAATCGTGTGCGAGGCCATGCCGTCTTCGGACACCGAAACGCGGCGTTCGCCGTCGGCGGTGGTGTACTTGTGCAACGCCAGCTTGATGTGCTGGCGCGCGTTCTTCCAGTCGCCGGCCACCATGGTCAGGTAGCGCTTGTCGGTCAGGCCGTCGCGCATCTGCTCGTGCAGGCTGGTCAGGGCCGTGCGTTTCTTTGCCAGCAACAACAGGCCGGAGGTTTCGCGGTCCAGCCGGTGCACCAGTTCCAGGAACTTGGCGTCCGGACGCGAGGCGCGCAACTGCTCGATGACGCCGAACGACACGCCGGAACCGCCGTGCACGGCCACGCCGGCCGGCTTGTCGATCACCAGCAGGTGGCTGTCCTCGAAAATGATCTTGAATTCGGCGGCCGGGACGTGATTGTCCGGTTTTTCCGCCAGGCGGATGGGCGGAATCCGCACCACATCGCCTTGTACCAGGCGGTACAATTGGTCGATGCGACCTTTATTAACGCGCACTTCTCCCGAGCGCAGGATGCGATAAACGTGGCTTTTCGGCACGCCTTTGCAAACGCGCAACAGGTAGTTATCGATCCGTTGACCGGCTTCTTCTTCAGTGATGGTGACGAATTGGGCTTGCAGCGGGGCGGACGTTGAAGCGGGAACAACATCTTTTTGCATCTTCATTTAGTCTGTCTTCCCAGAAATCTCTCTAAGTCCTTCATTTTGAATATATAATTGTTTCGCTGCGGTTCGTACTGCGGCAAGTGTAAGAATAAAAGCACATTTTACACAGGGGCGTCTCCACTGGCCTCGCCAAATTGCAAATTCAGAGGAAAAAATGTATACGCACCACCCCTGCCTGACTCAGGGTTGCACCGTCGTTGTAATCGGATGGCGACAGGGGTGCTGAAGAAGATTGATTGGATATAAGGATAAAGTCCGGTCAGCCAGCTCACGCGGGCTGGCCGGTTGATGAGTAGTTGATAACGCTTGCCGTTTTCGCCAGACCCTATGCTTTACTGCGAGCTCGACGGAAGGCTGAAACCAGCCTGGTTACCGAAGTTGCAACACTTGTAGTATGAAGCATGGTCGAGATCTGGTCATTTAGACGCTGCTCTCCGTCTGTTCTTTTCTGCCGTCCGTTGGGGCCGCATGGAGAAGGACTGATGAAGCGAGCACTCGGCATGTCGATCAACCTCATGCGCCCAGTTGTGGCCGCTCCGTGCGGCCGCACAGGATGGGCATACCCACCGCAATCACTCCGATTCTCGCGTATATCCCTGTAGCTTGCTGGACCGGACCTAAGAAACCGGACAGCATAGATGGCCCAAGGGTCGCGGAGTTAATAAAAATGAAACGCATGTTATTTAACGCTACGCAGCAAGAAGAGCTGCGCGTAGCGATTGTCGACGGTCAGAAACTGATCGATATCGACATCGAGACCGCCGGACGCGAACAGCGCAAGTCCAATATCTACAAAGGCGTGATCACCCGCATCGAACCGTCGCTGGAAGCCTGCTTCGTCAGCTATGGCGAAGATCGCCACGGTTTCCTCCCATTCAAGGAAGTAGCCCGCACTTACTTCAAAGAAGGTGTGGACGTGCGTAACGCCTCCGTCAAGGAAGCGCTGCGCGAAGGCCAGGAAATCATGGTCCAGGTGGAAAAGGAAGAGCGCGGCAACAAAGGCGCCGCCCTGACCTCCTTCGTCTCGCTGGCCGGCCGTTACCTGGTGCTGATGCCGAACAACCCGCGCGGCGGCGGCGTTTCCCGCCGTGTCGAAGGCGAAGAGCGCCAGGAACTGCGCGAAACCATGGACAAGCTGGACCTGCCGCCAGGCATGTCGGTGATTGCCCGCACCGCCGGCATCGGCCGCAACGTCGATGAACTGCAGTGGGACTTGAACTACCTGATGCAACTGTGGCGCGCGATCGAAGGCGCCGGCAAGTCGGCCTCCGGCGCGTTCCTGATCTACCAGG
Source organism: Duganella aquatilis (assembly GCF_009674565.1). Lineage (GTDB taxonomy): Bacteria > Pseudomonadota > Gammaproteobacteria > Burkholderiales > Burkholderiaceae_D > Rugamonas > Rugamonas aquatilis. Next base: position 907,967 of record NZ_WKJL01000001.1, on the reverse strand, counting down.
AATCGTCGCTGGTGATCCGCGCGATCCGCGACTACTTCCAGCCGGATATCGGCGAGATCCTGATCGATACCGACGAGATCTACGAGCAGGCGCACCAGTTCATGAGCCACGTGATGCCCGACATGGTGCACCGTGTCAAACGTTACAGCGACGACGTGCCGCTGTTCTCGCGCTTCCAGATCGAACACCAGATCGAAACCGCCTACAGCCGCACCGTGCCGCTGCCATCGGGCGGCGCCATCGTCATCGACCACACCGAAGCCCTGGTCTCGGTCGACGTCAACTCGGCCCGCGCCACCCGCGGTTCCGACATCGAAACCACCGCCTTCCACACCAACTGCGAAGCCGCTGAAGAAGTGGCCCGCCAGCTGCGCCTGCGCGACCTGGGCGGCCTGATCGTGATCGACTTCATCGACATGGAGGTGGCCAAGAACCAGCGTGAAGTGGAACAGCGCCTGAAAGACGCGCTGCACCACGACCGCGCCCGCGTCCAGATGGGCAAGATTTCCCGCTTCGGCCTGATGGAACTGTCGCGCCAGCGCCTGCGTCCGTCGCTGTCGGAAGGTTCGCACGTAGCCTGCCCGCGCTGCTCCGGCACCGGCCATATCCGCGACACCGAATCGTCGGCCCTGCAAGTCCTGCGCATCATCCAGGAAGAGGCGATGAAGGAAAACTCGGCCACCATCCACGTGCAAGTGCCGGTGGACGTCGCCGCTTTCCTGCTGAACGAAAAACGCAGCGAAGTGCTGAAGATCGAAACGCGCCACCGCATCAACGTGATCCTGGTGCCGAACAAGCACCTGGAAACGCCGCACTACAAGCTGGAGCGCATCAAGCACGACGATCCGCGCCTGGAAGACAGCGCCGCCAGCTACTCGCTGGCCGAGCAGGCCGAAACCGACATGGCCTACAGCAAGCGCCAGAAGGAAGAAGCCAAGCCGCGCCAGGAAGCCATGGTCAAGACCATCACCCCTGATCAGCCGGCGCCGCTGGTCGAGCGCAAGCCGACCGAAACCGTCATCAAGCCAGCGCCGGCCCCGGCCCCTACGCCGGCTCCGCAAGGCTTCTTCGCCAAGCTGGTCAGCTTCTTCACCGGCGCACCGGCCGCTCCGGCCCTGCCGCAGCAGCCGACCATCGTGGTCAAGGCGCCAGCCACCACTGACCGCGGCGACCGCAACGCCCGCGGCCCGCGTGGCCGCAACCGCAACGGCAAAGGTGGCCGCGGCGAGCGCGAAGAGAAAGAACCGGGCGCAGCCCGTCCAGGCCAGGAAGAAGCCAAGGCAGCCGACGCCAACGGCCGTCCGCCACGCCAGCCGCGTCCGCCACGCGAAGCACGCGAGCCGCGTGAACCGCGCGAGGGCCGCGAGCCACGCGAAGCGGCCGCCGAAGGCCAGGGCCGCGAACGTGCCGAGCGTCCGGAACGCGCCGAGCGTCCGCCACGTCCACCACGCGAGCCGCGCGGTGAAAAAGCGCCAGTCGAAGCCAAAGTGGAAGAACTGGCACTGAACGCCGGCGTTCCAGCCACCGGTCCGGTGACCGACGCCGCCGCCAGCATCCTGAAAACCGCGCCGAGCGCCGGTCCTGAGGGTGAAGAAAACGACGTGGCAGGCGAAGGCGATGAGCCACGCCGTCGTCGTCGTCGTGGCGGTCGTAACCGCAACCGCCGTGAACGCGAAGAAGGCCAGGAAGCAACGGCTGAAGAAGCTGGCGAACAGGCCGAACTGAGCTTCACGCCAGTGGCCGACGCCGCCGTGGCAGCCGCAGTCGCCGAACCAGCGCCTGCACCGGCAGCACCGGCGCCAGCGCCAGTGGTCGCCGAAGCCGCAGCAGTGGTCGAAGCAGCACCAGCCGCGCCGGCAGTGGAAGCCGCTCCAGTAGCCGTGGCAGCGCCAGCATCGGTGGAAGCCGCGCCAGTGGCCGCCGCTCCGGTGGAAGCAGCCGTTGCCGAAACCGTTGCAGCACCTGCACCAGCGGCGGAAGCGCCAGTGGAAGTGGCCGCCCCGGTCGTGGAAGCCGCACCAGCCCCAGCGCCGGTCGTGGAAGCCGCTCCGGCAGCCGTCGCCGAGGTGGAAGCGCCAGCCGCAGTGGAAGCGCCTGTCGTGGCTGCCGAGCCAGTGGTTGCAGAACCAGCTCCGGTCGCTGCCGCACCGGCACCGGCACCGGCTCCAGTCCCTGCGCCAGTCGTGGCCGCACCAGCACCAGCACCAGCACCAGTAGCAGCACCTGCGCCGGCCCCGGCAGCGCCGGTCGACCTGCAAGCCGTTCTCGGCTCCGCCGGTCTGACGCTGGCCGCCACCGACCCGGCCAAACTGCGCGCTGCGCAGGAAGCCGCCGCCCAGGTCGCACCGCCGGTCCGCGTACCGCGCGAACGCAAGCCGCTGCCGCCGCAAAATGACGAACCGTTGGTGCAAGTCGATACGCGTCGTTAATCAACTTCGCTGAGTAAAAAGGGAAGCTTCGGCTTCCCTTTTTTACTTTGGACAGGACGGAGCAGGCTTCTCACTTCAGGGCAGTACGGGAAGCGCGCGCTCGTGGTATCGTACCCGGCTGCGTACATGAGGATGTGCGCCCCTTTTCAAAAACGGCAACATTGCACCACCCATGGCAGAAAAAATCATCATGATGACCGAGCAGCGCGATGCTGCTCCATTCATCCCCTCCACTCTGGAAACGCCGACCGGTCTGCTGAGCGACCGCCTGGCGCGGCCGCTGCATGACCTGCGCATTTCGGTCACCGACCGCTGCAACTTCCGCTGCGTCTACTGCATGCCGAAAGCGGTGTTCAACAACGAGTACCAGTATTTGCCGCATACCTCGCTGCTGTCGTTTGAAGAAATCACCCGCATCGCCAAATTATTCATCGCCCACGGCGTGGAGAAAATCCGCCTGACCGGCGGCGAGCCGCTGCTGCGCAAGAATATCGAAAAGCTGATCGGCATGCTGGCCGAGCTGAAAACCGTCAGCGGCAAGCCGCTGGACCTGACGCTGACCACCAACGCCTCCCTGCTGGCGCGCAAGGCGCAATCGCTGAAGGACGCCGGCCTGCAGCGCGTCACCGTGTCGCTCGACGCGCTCGACAACGCCACCTTCCAGCGCATGAACGACGTCGACTTCGCGGTGGAGGATGTGCTGAAGGGAATCGACGTCGCCCACCAGGTGGGCCTGGGGCCGATCAAGGTCAACATGGTGGTCAAGGGCGGCATGAACGACCACGAAATCGTGCCGATGGCGCGTTATTTCCGCAATACGCCTTATATCCTGCGCTTCATCGAGTACATGGACGTGGGCGCGTCCAACGGCTGGAAGATGGATGAGGTGATTCCCTCGGCCGAGGTGGCGCGCCGCATCAGCGCCGAGATGCCGCTGGAGCCCATCGCCGCCAACTACACGGGTGAGACGGCCTCGCGCTGGCGCTACGTGGACGGCAGCGGCGAAATCGGCCTGATTTCAAGTGTATCCCAGGCATTTTGCTCGGACTGTACTCGCGCGCGGCTGTCAACTGAGGGTAAACTGTACACCTGTCTGTTTGCCACCGGCGGCCACGACCTGCGCGCGCTGCTGCGCGAAGGCCGCGACGACGCCGAAATCAGCACCGCGCTGGCGCACCTGTGGCGCAAGCGCGAGGACCGCTATTCGGAACTGCGCACCAGTCAGACTGCGGAGCTGCGGCGCAGCGCCAATAAAGTGGAAATGTCTTACATCGGGGGATAGTTTTGTCTTTGAAGAGCAAGGTCACCGGACTGATACTGGCGGGCGGCCGCGGCACGCGCATGGGCCGCGTCGACAAGGGCCTGCAGCCGTTTCGCGGCGCGACGCTGGTGGCGCATGTGATGGCGCGCCTGTCGCCGCAGGTGGCCAGCGTGGCGATCAACGCCAACCGCAACCTGCCGCAGTACCAGGCGGTGGCGGGCGAGTCGCCGGTGCTGCCGGACTTTATCGACGGTTTCGCCGGGCCGCTGGCGGGCTTGCAGATCGGCTTGCAGTTCTGCCCGACCGAGCTGCTGTTGACGGCGCCGTGCGATTCGCCGTTCTTTCCGCTGGATCTGGCTGAACGGCTGCATGCGGCGATGGCGGCCCAGGGCGCCGACATGGCCATGGCCGTGACCATGGAGCGCGATCCGGAACAGCCGGACGCCGCGCCGTTCCGCCAGCCGCATCCGGTCTTCAGCTTGATGAAGGCCAGCGTGCTGCCGCAGCTGGACGCCTACCTCGACACCGGCGCGCGCCGCATGGAAGGCTTCTTCAAGACGCTGAAGGTGGCGGAGGTGATGTTCGATGACGCCGCCGCGTTCGGCAACATCAACACGCTCGAAGACCTCCACCGCCATGAGCGCACCGCGCCACCGCCAGCCGCGCCGGCCGCCGTTGCGCCGCGCGACGCCGATCCGGCCGCGCTGCCGGTCGACGAAGCGCAGCGCCTGATCTGCGAACGCATCGCACCGGTCGAGGCGACGGAGACCTTGCCATTGCTGGCCGCCCTGGACCGCGCACTGGCGGCCGACATCATCTCGCCGATCAACGTCCCCGCCTACGACAACTCGGCCATGGACGGCTACGCGCTGCGCGGCGCCGACCTGCCTGCGCAAGGCACGGCCACGTTCAAGGTGATCGGCATCGCCTACGCCGGCCATCCGTTCACGCAGGCGCCGCAGCAAAACGAATGCGTCCGCATCATGACCGGCGCCGCCATCCCGCCCGGTTGCGATAGCGTGCTGCCGCAGGAACTGGCCGCCGCGATTGACGGCGACAGCGTCACCATCGCCGCCAACGCCCTGCGCGCCGGCGCCAACCTGCGCCGCGCCGGCGAAGACCTGAAAGCCGGCGGCATCGCCATCGCCGCCGGCAAACTGCTGCGCCCTGCGGACCTCGGCCTGATCGCCTCGCTGGGCATCCCGAGCGTCAGCGTGCGCCGCAAGCTGCGCGTAGCCTTCTTCTCCACCGGCGACGAACTGCGCTCGCTGGGCGACAAGCTCGATACCGGCTGCGTCTACGACAGCAACCGCTACACCCTGTTCGGCATGCTGACGCGCCTGGGCTGCGAAGTGATCGACCTTGGCGTGGTGCGCGACGACCCGCAAGCGCTGGAAGCCGCGCTGCGCGACGCCGCCGGCAAGGCCGACGCCATCATCACCTCCGGCGGCGTCTCCGAAGGCGCCGCCGACTACACGCGCGACATCATGGCCCTGCTGGGCGACGTCGCCTTCTGGAAGCTGGCCATGCGTCCCGGCCGCCCGCTGGCCTTCGGCAAAGTCCAGACGGAGCAAGGCAGCGCATGGCTGTTCGGCCTGCCCGGCAACCCGGTCGCGGTGATGGTCTCGTTCTACATGTTCGCCCGCCCCGCCCTGCTGCGGATGATGGGCGCCGAAGCGAAATTGCAAACGCTCCAGGCGCGCGCCACGGAAGCCATCCGCAAGCGCCCCGGCCGCACCGAGTACCAGCGCGGCATCGTCAGCACCGGCGCCGACGGCGTCGCGCAGGTGCGCCTGACCGGCGCGCAAGGCTCGGGCATCCTCAGCTCCATGACCGAAGCCAACTGCATCGTCGTCCTGCACCACGCGCAAGCCAACGTCGACGCCGGCCAGATGGTCGACGTGATGCTGTTCGACGGCCTGACCTGAGCGCCATGCAGACGCCAGCCCAATCGCCAGCTCCGCGCCTCCAAGTCCGCAACCTGCAATCGCCGATCGCCGGCCCGTACACATTCGACCTGGCGGCCGGCGAATGCATCAGCATCGCCGGTCCTTCCGGCGCCGGCAAAAGCCTGCTGCTGCGCATGCTGTGCGACCTCGATCCCAACACCGGCGAGATCCTGCTGGACGGCGCTCCACGCTCCGGCATCGGCGCGCCCGTGTGGCGTTCGCAGGTGGTGTACCAGCCGGCCGAACCGGCATGGTGGCTGCCCACCGCCGGCGCGCATTTCAAGCCGGGCCAGATCCCGCGCATGCAGGAACTGCTGCCGCAACTGAACCTGTCGCCGGCCTTGCTGGAACATGAGGTTAGCCGCCTCTCCACCGGCGAACGCCAGCGCATGGCGCTGATACGTTCGCTGGCCTGCAATCCCAAGGTGCTGCTGCTCGACGAACCCACCGCCGCGCTGGACCCGGAAGCCGTCGCCGCCACCGAAACGCTGCTGCGCAAGGAGGTGGCCAGCGGCCTGTCCGTCATCCTGGTCACCCACTCGGCGCAGCAGGCGCAAACGCTGGGCCACCGTCACATGACCATGCGCGAGCGCCAGCTGCACGAGGATACGCCATGAGCGGCATGATGCCGATACAGCCGGGCGCCATCGACCTGGCCATCGCTTCCTCGCTGGTGGTGCTGAACGCCGGCATCTCGGCCTATCTGGGCTTGCGCATGCAGCGCATGATGCTGTGGTCCGCCGTGCGCATGGTGGTGCAGCTGCTGCTGGTCGGCCTGGTGCTGCGCTGGGTGTTCGCGCTGGCCTCGCCCGCCGCCACGCTGGCGGTAGCCCTGCTGATGATTATCGCCGCCGCGCGCGAAGTGGCGATGCGGCCTTCACACGGCTTGATGGGCTGGCCCGGCGTGTGGCTGGCCACCGTCAGCGTCGGCCTGTCCAGCATCGCCACCGTGGTGCTGGCGCTGCTGACGGTGCTGCATCCAACGCCGTGGTACGAGCCGCAGTACGCGGTGCCGCTGATCGGCATCGTGCTGGGGAACGTGCTGAACTCCGCCAGCCTGGGACTGGACACCTTCTACGGCGGCGTGGTCAACTCCCGCGCCGCCATCGAAGCGCAGCTGGTGCTGGGCGCCACCCGCAACGAGGCGCTGGCGCCGTTGATCCGCGAATCGGTGCGCAAGGGCCTGATTCCGATCATCAACCAGATGTCGGCGGCCGGCATCATCACCCTGCCCGGCATCATGACCGGCCAGATCCTCGCCGGCATGGACCCGATGGACGCGGTGCGCTACCAGATCCTGCTGATGTTCCTGCTGGCCGGCGGCAGCGGCATCTCGGTCACGCTGGCCGTCTACCTGGCCGCGCGCAGCATCACGGACGAACGTCACCGCCTGCGGCTGGAACGCTTGACGAGCCGCTGAACGCCACCGCCAGCATGCCGCACGCCAGCGCCGCAAAGGCCCACTGCAAACCCACGGCGTGCGCCACGAAGCCGATCAGTCCCGGCCCCGCCAGAATGCCCGCATAGCCGATGGTCGAGATGGCGCTGACCGCCAGCCCGGCCGGCATGTCCCGCTGGGCGCCGGCAGCCGTGAACAGCACCGGCACGATGTTCGACGCGCCGCAGCCGATCAGCACAAAGCCCGGCAGCGCCAGCCACGCCGACGGCGCCAGCACCACGATGAAGAAGCCTGCCGCCGACGCCAGCCCACCCAGCATCAGGATGCGTTTGCCGCCCCAGCGCTGCACGATCTTGTCGCCGTTCAAGCGGCCGATGGTCATCGCCACCGCAAACGCCGCGTAACCAAGGCCGCCCTGTGCGCCGCTCAGGCCGCCGTGGGTCAGCAGTACCGCGCTCCAGTCGAGCACCGCGCCTTCGGCCAGGAACACGAACATGCACAGCACGCCGATCAGCACCACGGCGCCACGCGGCATCACCAGCAATGGCGCGTCGCGCTCCGCCGCCGGCGCTTCGCGCAGCAGGTTCGGGCCGGCGGCCAACAGCACCAGCGCCACCGCAAGCGTCATCGCCACCGAGGCGCTGACAATGTCCATGCCCAGCCACAGCATGGCGCTCATCGAACCGGCGCCGGCGATGCCGCCCACGCTGAACATACCGTGGAAGCCGGACATCAGCGCACCGCCGTAATCCTTCTCGACGATCACCGCTTGCACATTCATCGACACATCCAGCGTGCCGATGGTGGCGCCGAACAGGAACAACGTCAATGCCAGCAAGGGCGCGCTTGGTGCAATGGCGAGAAACGGGAACACCAGGCAGCAGCCAAGTCCGGAGCAGAGGATCACGCGGCGGCAGCCGAAGCGCGCCGCCAGCACGCCGGTCACCGGCATCGCCAGCAGCGAGCCGATGCCAAGGCACAGCAGCAGCAGGCCCAGTTGCGCGGCCTCCACGCCGGTGCGCGCCTGCGCATACGGCACCAGCGGCGCCCACGAAGACATGGCCATGCCGGCCGCGAGGAATGCCAGGCGCGTCGAAACGCGGTGCTTCAGATCAGTGGTTTTCATGGGATTCATGCGCCAGCGCGCAGCAGGTTGACGCCGGCGGCGGCGTAGTCGGCGGCCAGCGCCTCGGCCGCATCCGCTTCGACGATCAGGTGGGTCAGTTGGGACAGCGGCAGCACGCGGTAGGAAGCCACGGCGCCCAGCTTGGCGCCGGTGGCGACAACGGCGGTGGCCTTGCTTTGCGCGGCCAGTCGGCGTTTGAATTCGGCTTCTTCGTAATCGACAGCGGTGACGCCGGCGTCGAGGTCGACGCCGCAGGCGCCGATGAAGTACAGGTCCGGGTGAATCAGCTCCACCTCGCGCAGCGCGGTCGCACCCACGCTGCCGCCCAGGCTTTGCTTGATGCGGCCACCGATCATGATCAGGTCGACGTTCGGTTTGTCCAGCAGACGCGCGGCGATCGATGGCGCGTTGGTCAGCACCGTCAGCGTCACCGGCGGCAGCGCTTCGGCGATGGCCAGGTTGCTGGAACCGGCGTCGATGAAGATCACGGCGCCCGGCTGGATCAGCGTGGCGGCGGCAGCGGCCAGGCGCGATTTATCGGACTGCTGGCGCTCCATGCGCTGGGTCAGCGTGCCGCCTTCCGGCGCGGCCGGCATGCGCACCGCGCCGCCATAGACCTTCTGGCACAAGCCGGCGGCAGCCAGGTCGCGCAGGTCGCGACGAATGGTGTCTTCGGTCACGTCCAGTTCGCGCGCCAGCACGGCGGCCAGCACCCGGCCCTCGGTGTTCAGTTGTTGCAATATCAATGCGTGCCGCTCGGGCAGCAGGAGAGGTTCTTTTTTCATGTACGAAAGTGTACATGGCTACGGCCAAAATGTAAACAAACACGCACAAATACGCACAAATGAGGATCAAGGCTCCCGCAACCGCAGCAGTGCCTCGGCGGAATTGGCGAACACGGCGGCATCCTTCTCGATGCGGCGGAATGCCCTTCCCAGGCTGGCGCGCATGAAGGTGCTGTGGGCGTAGCGCGTCACCTTGCTGTAGTAGCGCTCCGCCAGATCGTTCACCGCCGCCACGTAGTCGTCCATCAGGTCCGGCGCGATGGAGAAATTGTCGTAGTTGATCACCGCCGGCACCTTGCGGCCGAGCGGGCCAAGCAACTCCGCCACCATGGCGCAGATGGCGGCAATGGTGGCCGCGTCGCCCACTTCGAAACCTTCGAAATTGACGAAGAACAGTTCCTGCTGCGCGTCATAGACCAGCCGCTGCGCCAGCGGCAGCGCCAGGAAATCGGCGCGCCAGTTCATCGCCAGCGGCGCGAACAGGCGCGCATCCATCAGCTTCAGTTGCGGGCTGACCAGCGGCCGGAAATCCATGTGGGCGAAGATGTCGCGCTCGGCGTCGATGCCCGGCGCGATTTCCACCAGCTCCAGACCGGACATGCCGCCGTCCAGCACCAGCCGGAACACGCAGCGCTCGGTGACGAACAGCGCCTCCTGCCCGCGCCGCGCGGCGTACTCGCCGCTGTAGGTGCGGTGCTCGACTTCGTTGATGAACTTCCGTGTCGCGCCCTTGTCGGCCATGAAGGTGCCGACAAACACCACCTTGCGCGCGTTCTGGCTGATGTTGATGAAGCCGCCCGCGCCAGCCAGCTTGCTGCCGAATTTGCTGACGTTCAGGTTGCCGTGCCGGTCCGCCTGCGCCAGCCCGAGGATCGCCACATCCAGTCCGCCGCCGTCGTAGAAATCGAACTGGTAAGGCTGGTCGATGATCGCGTCCGCATTGGTGGCGGCGCCGAAGTTCAGGCCCGCCGCCGGCATGCCGCCGATGACGCCCGGCTCCGCCGTCAGCGTGACGAGATCAAGCAGCTTTTCCTCCGCCGCCACCGCCGCCACGCCTTCCGGCATGCCGATGCCGAGATTGACCACGTTGTTCGGCCGCAGCTCCATCAGCGCGCGGCGCGCGATCACCTTGCGCTCCGACAGCGGCATTGGCGCCACCGCCGACAGCGGCATGCGCAGTTCGCCGGCAAACGCCGCGCTATATGGTTCGGCGAAGGTCTGCATGTGGTACTCGGGTTTTTCCGCTACCACCACGCAGTCGACCAGGATGCCGGGAATCTTGACCTGGCGCGGATTGAGCGTGCCGCGCTCGGCGATGCGCTCCACCTGCACGATGACGATGCCGCCGGAGTTGTGCGCGGCCATGGCGATCGCCAGCGCTTCCAGCGTCAGCGCCTCGCGTTCCATGGTGATGTTGCCGTTGGCGTCGGCCGTGGTGCCGCGTATGATCCCCACGTGCACCGGCTGCGCCTTGTAGAACAGGTGTTCCTTGCCGCCCAGCGTGACCACTTCCACCAGTTCCTCGGTGGTGCGCGCGTTGATCTTGCCGCCGCCGTGGCGCGGGTCGACAAAGGTGCCGAGGCCGACGTGCGTCAACAGGCCAGGCTTGCCGGCGGCGGTGTCGCGGAACAGCTGGCTGATGACGCCTTGCGGCAGGTTGTAGGCTTCCACCTTGCCCTGCATCGCCAACTGCTGCAGCTTGGGCACCAGGCTCCAGTGGCCGCCGACGATGCGCTTCAGCAGCCCTTCATGGCCGAAGTGATTCAGGCCGCGATCCTTGCCGTCGCCCTGTCCGGCGGCATAGAGCAGCGTCAGGTCGCGCGGCGCGGCGTCGGCCAGGAAGCGCCGCTCCAGCGCCACCGCGATGTTTTCCGCGAAGCCGACGCCAACAAAACCGCCGGTGGCGATGGTGTCGCCGTCGCGTATCAGGCTGACCGCGTCGGCCGCGCTCACCACCTTGTTGCGTTGCACGGCCGGCATGCCGAGCGAGGAAAAATCAAGCGTGCGAGCTGGCATGGCGGCTCCTTCTTTAATCCGGATCGTTCCTGTCCAAATCCGCGCCCATCAGCAATTGCGCCTGCTCGCTGGGCAAGGCTTCCACGGTCTTGAGCTTGCGCGCCATGACGCGGCTGCGCGTTTCGGCCGATTCGATATTTTTGGCGGCGCGTTCCAATGTTAGCTTGGTCGCGGCCAGCACGTCGCCGAATTTGGAGAACTCGGTCTTCACCGCGCCCAGCACCTGCCACACTTCCGACGAGCGTTTTTCCAGCGCCAGCGTGCGGAAGCCCATTTGCAGGCTGTTGAGCAGCGCCGTCAGCGTCGACGGGCCGGCGATGCTGATGCGGTGCACGCGTTGCAGCTCGTCGGCCAGGCCGGGACGGCGCATCACTTCGGCGTACAGACCTTCGGTCGGCAGGAACAGGATGGCGAAGTCGGTGGTGTGCGGCGGCGAGACGTATTTCTCGGAGATGGTCCTGGCTTCGAGGCGCACCGCGCGTTCCAGCTCGCGGCCGGCCAGCGTCACGCCTTCGGCATCGGCATTATCGGCCGCTTCCAGCAGGCGTTCGTATTGCTCTTTCGGAAACTTGGCGTCGATCGGCATCCAGACCTGCGTGCCGTTGTCGCCCTGCCCCGGCAGCTTCAGCGCGAATTCCACGCGCGCGCCGCTGCCGAGGATGGTTTCGACATTCTTCGCATACTGGTCCGGCGTCAACACCTGCTCCAGCAGCATTTCCAGCTGCACCTCGCCCCAGGTGCCGCGCGTTTTCACGTTGGTCAGCACGCGCTTCAAGTCGCCGACGCCCAGCGCCAGCTGCTGCATCTCGCCCAGGCCGTGGTGCACGCGCTCCAGCCGTTCGGACACCTGCTGGAACGAGGCGGTCAGGCGCGTCTCCAGCGTGGCGTGCAGTTTTTCGTCGACCGTCTTGCGCATCTCTTCCAGGCGCGCGCCGTTGTCGGCCTGCAGATCCTTGATCTTCAGTTCCAGCGTGCCGCGAATTTCTTCCATGCGCTGGTTCATGCTGTCGGCAAACAGCTTCAGGCTGCGCGCCTGCTCGTTGCGGCCGACCAGGCCTTGCGCTTCCAGCTGGCGGCGCATCGCTTCAAACTGCTGCACCGTGGCGGCGTTGCTGGTCTGCGCGGTGGTTTGCAGCTGCATGCGCACTTCGCGTTCGACACGCTCGATGCGTTCCGCGAGATCGGCGGACGGCGCCACGGCGCCGGCACGGCTGCGCAACAGCGCCATCACTTGCAGCGCGATGACGACGGCCAGCGCCGCCAGCAGGATGAAGAACTCGGTCTGGGTCATGAGATTAATCCGGCTTGTTACGCATCCAGTCGGCGGTCTGGAAGAAGGAGTTCATCAGGCGCACGCGCAGTTCGGTATCGATGCCGGTGTCCTCCATCGCCCACGCCATGCAGCGCAGCCACTGGTCGCGCTCCTGCGTGCCGATGGCGAACGGCATGTGCCGCATGCGCAGGCGCGGATGGCCGTGCGCCTCCTGGTACAGGTCCGGCCCGCCCATCCAGCCGCTGAGGAACATGAACAGGCGCTGACGCGCGTTCTCCAGCGAGGGGCCGTGCACGGAGCGCAGCAGCTGGAACTCGGGTTCGAGTTCCATCAGATCATAAAAGCGGTCGACCATGTCGCGCACGGTCGGCTCGCCACCAATTACTTCATACAGGGTGCGGGATTCTTCAGTCATCCCGCCATGATAACTTATACCAGCGCCAGCTTGCGCAGGCGGCGCGTGGACGACCAGTTCTCCAGGTCGACCTGGCCGCGCACCGCGTCGCAGGCGGAGACGATGCGCGCCAGCTGCGCGCGATCCAGCCCGGAATTCAGCGTCAGCCGCACCAGCGAACGGTTCTTCGGCGTGGCCGGCGCGCAAAACATGGCGCCGTACACGCCGTGGCTCTCCAGCAGCTTGCGCAGCGCCAGCGTCTTCGGCTCCGGCCCCGGTTCCAGCGCGATGATCTGCTCGCTGCCGTCGCTGACGTTATAGCCCAGCGCGCTCAGGTCGTCGCGCAGTTCGCGCGCGTGGGCGTGCAGCGCGGCGCGGCGGTCATCGGCGGCGGCGATGAAGTCGATGGCGGCGTCGAATCACGCCAGTTCATGGCCCAGCAGGCAGGAACTGAAAATCGCCGGCCGCGACTCCGACAGGAAGTAGCCCTTGAAATAGCTGGAACAGCTGATGAAGCCCGCCCGTCCGGCAAACGCCTTGGCCAGCGACGCCGTTCGAAAATGCACCCGCTCGCTCAGGCCCAGTTCCGCCACCAGCCCGGCGCCGCGCGGGCCGTGCGTGCCCAGCGAATGCGATTCGTCGACGATCAGCATGCAGCCGCTGCGTTCGGCGATGTCCACCAGTTCAGTCAGCGGCGCCAGGCTGCCGTTGGTGCTGTACAGCGCATCGACCACGATCAGGCCACGCCCGTGGCGCTGCAATTGCTTTTCCAGATGCTCCATGTCGTTGTGCAGGAAGGACACCGGCAGCGCGCCGGCCGACTGCACGCCCTCCCACAGCGAAGCATGCGCCTGCATGTCGAGGTAGACCGGGATGCCCGGCCCGGCCAGCGTCTGCACCAGCCCGACGTTGGCCGCCCAGCCGGATTGCGCCAGCACGCCATCCTCGGCGCCCATGAACTGCGCCAGCTTGCGTTCCAGCCGGTGCTGCGCGCTGCCCTCCTGAAGATACACGGCCGACATCAGCAGCTCGCCATGGCTGTTCTGCAAGGCCGCCACCTGCGCGCCCACCAGCGCCGGCTCGCCGGCCAGGCACAGGTAGTCGTTACCCGCCAAAAACACCGCGCCGGCCGGTGTCGGTTGCCAGGCGTGCGGGTGTTCACCGCCCAGCAGTTGCGCAATGCGCGTGATGTAATGCTGGTCCATGCGCCGCGTGACAAAGTCCGGCAGAGGAGCGATAGGTTGATTTTTGGCAAATGCGTAGGTCATGGCGAATCTCCTTGGGTTTGAGCAAAAAAGATTGTTTTTTTATGAACCGCAGTCCCACCATGCGGCGAAAAAAACTCAAAGAGATTGATACGGATCAATTACCGTTTTGATACCCAAAAACCCGTTGTAAATTAAGGTGATGATGGCAGCTTGATAAAAGTCAAACGTCATCATGAAGCCGACCCTGCACGAACGGTGGAAGCGCTGGCAACACGGACTGGTGCAGTCCCTGCTGCTGTATCACGGCCGCGAAGACCATGCGACCGTGCGCGTGCTGCTGCTCGCCTGCATCGGCACGGTGGGCATGCCGCTGTACTACGTGATCTGGCAGCACTTTTTCCCGCAGGAGTACGAATCGCTGTCGCTGCGCCTGCTCGGCATCCTGCTCTGCGCGCTGGGTCTGTTCGCGCGCCAGTTCAGCCGGCAGATGCTGAACCTGTACCTGCTGGTGGCGCTCGGCTACATCTTCCCGTTCTTCTTCACCTTCATGTTTTTGATGAACCACGCGTCCGGCGTGTGGGGCGAGTCGCTGCTGATCGGGCTGGTGGTGCTGTTCCACTTCGACACCGGCCTGGCGCTGCGCGCCTACGTGGCCGGCACCGCGCTGGCCTGCGTGGCGGCGTCGGCGCTGGGCGCGGGCGACATGCTGACCAGCCGGCAGGTGCTGCAACAGGTGCCGATCCACTGGTTTACCATCGCCGTGCTGTCGGTGGCCAAGATCAGCCGCCATGTGCTGGCGCAGGAAAAGCTGGCCGGCATGGGCGCCGGCCTGGCCACCGTGGCGCACGAGCTGCGCACGCCACTCACCAGCGTCGACGCCAACGTGCGCGGCCTGCTGCGCATGATGGCCGACGCCCAGGGCCACGCCCACAGCCCGGAAGACCGGCTGACCATCATCGACGCGCTGGCGCGCATCCAGTTCGAGGTGCGCCACATGAACCACATGATCGACCTGTTCCTGCTGAGCGCCACGGCGGTGCGGCAAAAGCTGCATCCGGTGGAGACGGTGTCGATGGAGACGGTGGTGGAGGCGGTGCTGCGGCGCTATCCCTTCTCCAGCACCAAGCAGCAGAAGATGGTCAAGCTGGAGGTGCGCCGCAACTTCCAGTTCGCCGGCCAGACCGAGCTGGCGGTGGTGGTGCTGCTCAACCTGCTGCGCAATGCGCTGCGCGCGGTGCAGCGCGCCGGCAAGGGGCGCGTGCGCATCATCATCGACGGCGCGCACCAGCCGCCGCGCCTGCTGTTCATCGACACCGGCTGCGGCATCCCGACACAGCAGATGCCGCTGATCTTCCGCCGTTTTTATTCGCACCCGCCGCACAACGGCGCCGGCATCGGGCTGGCGCTGTGCCAGGAAATCATGGAGGCCTGGGCGGCGAAAATCCGTTGCGTCTCGCGCGAGAGCGCCTACGCCGTGTTTGTCCTGGAGTTCCCCCAATCGCTAGCCATCGCGAGGTGAAACATGCATCTGCCCGTTTATGCCCATCCCACACTGACCATCCTGATCGACGACAGCGACTCGTTCCTGCGCAGCCTGTCGTTCCAGCTCGATCCCATGCTGGCCAACAAAACCTTCCACGACACCAGCGAAGCGCTGCAATGGCTGCGCGCCAGCGCGCCGGACAGCACGGTGCCGCTGCACGTCAACTTCGACATGCAGAACCTGCCGGCCGACCAGTGCAACGTGGCGCTGGACCTGGAGCGCATCTACCGCATCGCCGAACAGGGCGAGCGCTTTGCCGTGCCGTCGGTGCTGGTGGTGGATTATTCGATGCCGCAGATGAACGGGCTGGAATTCTGCGAGCAGGTGGCGCACCTGCCGTGCAAGAAGATTCTGTTCACCGGCGCGGCCGATGAAAAGGTCGCCGTCAGCGCCTTCAACCGCGGCCTGATCGACCGCTACATCAAGAAGAGCGACGACCACGCGCTGGACATCCTGGAAATGGAAATCGCCACGCTGCAGGAGAACTACTTCGACCACCGCTCCGACACGCTGCGCGAGATGGTGGCGCTGCACGATTACCGCTTCCTGACCGATCCGGCGTTCACGGAAGTGGTGCGGGAGCTGAAGCGCACGCTGGGCTTCGTCGAGCATTACATCTTCCCGAATCCGACCGGCATCCTGTTCCTCGACCAGCACGGCAAGGCGACGCTGATGATGGTGGAGACCGAGCAAGGCATGTACGCCCAGTACGAAGTGGCGCGCGACAGCGACGCTCCGCGCTCGCTGCTGCACGCGCTGCTGGAGCGGCGCGTGCTGACCTTCTTCAGCGATCCATTCGGCGACGGCATGTACACCAGCCGCATGAGCGAGAACTGGCACCGCTACAGCGCCGCGCCGCGCATCTGCCAGGGCAAGGAGAACTACTACTGGGCGCTGTTCGACCTGCCCGGCCATTACTTCGACCAGCGGCCCGTTACCTACGGGCAGTTCCTGCAGACGCTGCAGCCGCAAACCATCGCAGCTTAGGCTTCGCGCAGCGTTTGCAACGGCGGCTGGCGCAGCACGTTGCGCAGGCCCAGCCAGCCGCCGGCGATGGCGCACAGCGCGCCCGCCAACAGGCCGACCAGCCACACCACGGGACTGAAGCTCCACGCGAACTTGAACTGGTAAGTGGCCAGCGCCCAGCCCATGGTGGCCGCGCCGGTCGCCGCCAGCACGCCGGACAAGGCGCCCACCAGCGTGAACTCGATCATCTGCGCCTGCGACAGCTGCTTGCGGGTCGCACCCAGCGCGCGCAGCAGGCCCGCCTCGCGCGTGCGCTCGTCCTGGGAACCCATCAGCGCCGCATACAGCACCAGCACGCCGGACGCCAGCGTGAAGATGAACAGGAATTCGACGGCGGTCACCACCTGGTCCAGCACTGCCTGCACCTGGCGCAGGATGCCGCCGATGTCGACGATGGTCAGGTTGGGGAAATCACGCGTCAGCGCATTCATCACCGCGCCCTCGCCTTGCGGCAGGTGGAAGGCGGTGATCCAGCTTTGCGAGATCTCCGTCATCGCCGCCGGGTTGATGATGACGAAGAAGTTGACGCGCATCGAACCCCAATCCAGCTTGCGTAGGCTGGTGATGGTCACGTCCACCGGCGCGCCGGCGATGTCGAAGCGCAGCTTGTCGCCCAGCTTCCAGCGCAGCGTCTTGGCGATGCCCTCTTCCACCGAAGCTTCGGCCTGGCCTGGCTTGTCCTCGAACCATTTGCCGGCGCTGATCTTGTTCTCGGCCTGCATCTGGGCCATGGTGGACAGGTTGAATTCGCGGTCGGCCAGGCCTTTGGCGCGGTCTTCGGTGTAGGTCTCGGCGGTGACCGGCTTGCCGTTCACGGCGGTCAGGCGGCCGCGTATCATCGGATACTGCGGCGCGTAATTCACGCCGGCCGCCTGCAGGCGCCTGGCGATCTCCTGCTGCTGCTCCGGCTGGATGTTGATGATGAAGCGGTTCGGCGCGTCCGGCGGCGTGGCGTTGCGCCAGGCCGTCATCAGGTCGCCGCGCACCACGGTCAGCACCAGCAGCGCCATCATGCCCAGCGCCAGCGACACCACCTGCACGATGGTGGCGCCGGGACGGCGCTGCAGCGAGGTGACGGCGAAACGCCAGCTTTGATGATCGACCGCGCCGCGCAGCGAGCGCAGCGAACGCAATCCCAGCCAGGCGACCAGCGCGAACACCGCGAACGCACCGAGGAAGCCGAGCGCCGTGTACAGCGCCATGGCCGCATCGCCCGCCTGCCACAGCAGCAGCGCGACAAAGCCCAGCATGCCGAAGCCGTAAGTGGCCAATGCGCCGACTTGCGGCGCGTCCTGTTCGCGGCGGATCACGCGGTTGTGCGGCACTTTTCGCAGTTGCAGGATAGGCGGCAGCGCGAAGGCGGCCAGCAGCAGGATGCCGATCGCCATGCCTTGCAGCGCCGGGTAGATGGTCGGCGCCGGCAGTTCGGCCGACACCAGCGAGCCAAGCACCTCCAGCAGCACATAATGGCCGCCGAAACCGACCGCCACGCCCATGGCGCTGCCCAGCAGGCCGACCAGCAGGAATTCGATCAGGTACATCAGCGTGACCTGGTTCTGCGTCAGGCCCAGGCAGCGCAGCATGGCGCAGGCGTCGAGGTGGCGCTGCATGAAGCGGCGCGCCGCCATCGCCACGGCCACCGCCGCCAGCATCGCCGACAGCAGGCCGACCAGCGACAGGAAACGGTCCGCGCGTTCCAGCGTGGTTTGCATTTCAGGACGGCCGTTTTCCAGCGATTCGACGCGCACGCCCTTGATGTTGTTGGTCTTGATTTGTGCTTGCAGCCAGTCCTGGTAGGCCTTGGCGACGGCGGCGCCGTTGTTCAGCGTTGGCGGTGCGCCGATCAGCAGGCGGTAGTTGACGCGCGAGCCGGGCTGGATCAGGTTGGTCGCCTCCAGATCCTGCAAGGCGAACATCACGCGCGGCGCGAAGGCCAGGAAGTTGGCGCCGCGGTCCGGTTCGGCGGCGATCAACTGGGTAACGGTGAAGGTCTTGTCGCCCAGCTTGAGTTGCTGGCCGATGCTGGTTTTCAGGCTGCCCAGCAGGCCGGGTTCGATCCAGACGGTGCCGTGGGCCGGAACGGTCGTGGCGGCGGCGCCGATGCTTTGTTCGGCCTGGGCGGCGTCGGTGGTGATCTTGACTTTGCCGCGCAGGGGGTAGCCGGGGCCGACGGCTTTCAGGGCCGACAGCATGGAGGTGGAGTCGTCGCCCTCGCCGGCTTGCGCCATGCTGGGGAAGGTGACGGTATCGGTGACGGTCAGGCCGCGGGTGATGGCCTCCGCGCGCCATGCGGGGCGGACCGGGAGGTCGGCGCTGATGACGACGTCGGCGCCGAGCAGTTGGTGGGCGTCGCGGTCCAAGCCGCTGCGCAGGCGGTCGATGAAGAAACCGGTGGCGGATAAGGCCGCCACCGCGACGGTGAGTGCGATCAGCAGGAAGCGGAGCTGGCCGGCGCGCCAGTCGCGGGCGGTCATTTTCAGGGCAAGTTTAAGCATAATGATCTTGGGTTGGAAACCCGCACCCCAAAGGCGCAGATGGATACCGCTCTTCAACGCACGCGGAAACCGTTTAGCCCCGCACACCAGGGACAAGGGGTCTGACCCCGTACGGGGTCAGACCCCAGCCTCTGGGTTTTATTGCTCGGCGAAGAAAGCGTCGACTTCGTCCAGGAATTTTTGTTTCTGCTCTTTAGGCAGGAATGCCGCCGAGAAGCCATTACGCGCCAAGCGGTGCGCATGCGACAAGCCCAACGGCAAGGCCTCAAACGTCGCAATGAAATTATCGTTCATGTAGCCGCCAAAGTACGCCGGGTCATCCGAATTGACCGTCGCCACAATCCCCGCATCCAGCAACTCCAGAATATTGTGCTGCTCCATCTTGTCGAACACGCACAGCTTGATGTTGGACAGCGGGCACACCGTCAACGCCATCTGCTCTTTGGCCAGACGCTCAGTCAGCGCCTTGTCCTCCAGGCAGCGCACGCCATGATCGATACGCTCGACCTTCAGCGTATCCAGCGCGGTGTAGATGTACGCCGGCGGACCTTCCTCGCCCGCATGCGCCACCAGGTGCAGCCCCAGCTCCCGGCTACGCGCAAACACCCGCGCAAATTTCTCCGGCGGATTGCCCACCTCGGACGAATCCAGGCCCACGCCAATGAATTTATCGCGATACGGCAACGCTGCTTCCAGCGTGGCAATCGCATCCTCTTCCGACAGGTGGCGCAGGAAGCACAGTATCAGCGTGGCGCTGACCGGGCTGTCCTGGCAGGCGCGGTAGATGCCGTCGATCACCACCTTGATGTCGACGCCGCGCGCGGTATGCGTTTGCGGATCAAAAAATATTTCGGTGTGGCGCACATTGTCTTCTTCGGCACGCTTGAGATACGCCGCCGTCATGTCGTAGAAATCCTGTTCCTGCAACAGCACGCTGGCGCCAGCGTAGTAGATGTCGAGGAAGGATTGCAGATCGGTGAAGGCATACGCCGCGCGCAATTCTTCCACCGACGCATACGCCAGCTTGACGCCGTTGCGTTCGGCCAGCGCGAAGATCAGCTCCGGCTCCAGCGAGCCTTCGATGTGGATGTGCAGCTCCGCTTTCGGCATCTGCTGCAAAACGCGGCGCAATTGTTCGTTCAACATTTGATTTATTCCTGTTACCTGGTTGCTTGATCGGGTCATCTTATCGCATGCGGCCACACTACGTCAGCACATCTTTCAAAGGCGTGATACTGTGACGTTAAAGGACGAAAAAACACCATCAAAAGTGCGTGATTAATTCGATATTTCTTTTTTAAATCATGGCCTTACAAAAGGGTATTAACGATATTACGACATACCTTTTGACTTCCTGCACCAATAGCGCAATAATCAATTTCATAGACGTAAGAAGCATTACGACCAACACATAAAAGCCGCCATCCGGCCATAAAGCCAGCTCAAAGGCACGGGCAATCCGTGCCGCCAAAGGAAGCTGACCACAAGAAAAATAAGACTAAGGGGAATTATACAAATCAGGGCCAGGGCAGGCGAACTGCCGGTGACTCGTGACATGCAGGTTTTCATCATCAAAGGACATCCAAATGACCATTTTTGACAACTACGCCGCACGATACGAACGGACCAAAGAAGAAGAGATGTCCATGAAGGAATATCTCGAACTTTGCAAGAAAGACCGGCTTACCTACGCCAGCGCCGCCGAGCGCATGCTGGCCGCCATCGGCGAACCGACCCTGATCGACACCCGCAACGACACGCGGCTGTCGCGCATCTTCGGCAACAAGGTAATCAAGATCTATCCGGCTTTCCGCGAGTTCTACGGCACCGAGGAAGTGATCGAGCAAGTGGTGTCCTACTTCCGTCACGCCGCGCAGGGCCTGGAGGAACGCAAGCAGATCCTGTATCTGCTCGGTCCGGTGGGCGGCGGCAAATCGTCGATCGCCGAGAAGCTCAAGTCGCTGATGGAGCACGTGCCCTTCTACTGCCTGAAGGGTTCGCCGGTGAACGAGTCGCCGCTGGGCTTGTTCAACGAGGACGAGGACGGCGTCATCCTGGAAGAGGACTACGGCATTCCGCGCCGCTACCTGCGCAACATCCCGAGCCCATGGGCGGTCAAGCGCCTGCACGAGTTCAATGGCGACATCAACCAGTTCCGCGTGGTGCGCCGCTATCCTTCCGTGCTGAAGCAGGTCGCCATTTCCAAGACCGAGCCTGGCGACGAAAACAACCAGGACATTTCCTCGCTGGTCGGCAAGGTCGATATCCGCAAGCTGGAAGATTATTCGCAGGACGATCCGGACGCCTACAGCTACTCGGGCGGCCTGTGCCTGGCCAACCAGGGCCTGATGGAATTCGTCGAGATGTTCAAGGCGCCGATCAAGGTGCTGCATCCACTGCTGACCGCCACCCAGGAAGGCAACTACAAGGGTACGGAAGGCTTCGGCGCGATTCCGTTCGACGGCGTGATCCTGGCGCACTCGAATGAGTCCGAGTGGAAATCATTCAAGAACAACCGCAACAACGAGGCTTTCCTCGACAGGATCTACATCGTCAAAGTGCCGTACTGCCTGCGCGTGACAGACGAGATCAAGATCTACGACAAGCTGCTGGCCAATTCCTCGCTGGCGGCGGCGCCGTGCGCGCCGGGCACGCTGCGCATGATGTCGCAGTTCGCCATCCTGTCGCGGCTGAAGGATCCGGAAAACTCCAGCATCTTCAGCAAGATGCTGGTGTACGACGGCGAGAACCTGAAGGACACCGATCCCAAGGCCAAGTCGCTGCACGAGTACGTCGACTACGCCGGCGTGGACGAAGGCATGAACGGGCTGTCGACGCGCTTCGCGTTCAAGATCCTGTCCAAGGTGTTTAACTTCGACAATACCGAAGTGGCGGCCAACCCGGTGCACCTGCTGTACGTGCTGGAGCAGCAGGTCGAGCGCGAGCAATTCCCGCCGGAGCTGGAACAGAAGTACTTCTCGTACATCAAGGAGCACCTGGCGCAGCGCTACGTGGAATTCATCGGCAAGGAAATCCAGACCGCCTACCTGGAATCGTATTCCGAGTACGGCCAGAATATCTTCGACCGCTACGTGACCTTTGCCGACTTCTGGATCCAGGACCAGGAGTACCGCGATCCGGACACCGGCGAAAGCTTCGACCGCGAATCGCTGAACAACGAGCTGGAAAAAATCGAGAAGCCGGCCGGGATTTCGAATCCCAAGGATTTCCGCAACGAGATTGTCAACTTCGGACTGCGGGCGCGCGCTAATAATGGCGGGAAGAATCCGGCCTGGACCAGCTACGAAAAATTCCGCACCGTGATCGAGAAGAAGATGTTCTCGAATACGGAAGAACTGCTGCCGGTGATTTCGTTCAACGCCAAGGCCAGCGCGGAAGACGCCAACAAGCACGCCGACTTTGTCGCGCGCATGGTGGAAAAAGGCTACACGGCCAAGCAAGTGCGCTTGCTGTGCGAATGGTATCTGCGCGTGAGGAAGTCGTCCTAAGCAGTGCTTGCGCGCCACCTGTGCACGGGTGGCGCGGCGCCGACCAATAGCAGCAGGAGGCATCTTTTGACTTACCTCATCGACCGACGTTTACAGGGCAAGAACAAGTCCGCAGTCAACCGCGAGCGCTTCTTGCGGCGCTATAAATCGCAGATCAAGGACGCGGTGGGCCGCGCCATCAAGGGCCGTTCCATCACCGACGTTGAGAACGGCGAAAAAGTCTCCATCCCGGTCAAGGATGTGAGCGAGCCATCGTTCGGCCATGCCCACGGCGGCGTGTGGGAGGTGGTCAATCCCGGCAACCAGGAATACCAGAAAGGCGACCAGATCAACCGCCCCAAAGGCGGCGCCGGTTCCGGCCGCGGCAAGGCCGGCAACAGCGACCAGATGACCGAGGACGACTTCATCTTCGAGCTGTCGCGCGAAGAATTCATGAACTACTTCTTCGAAGACCTGGAACTGCCGCACATGGTCAAGACGCAGCTGACCGCCAGCACCGACTTCAAGAACCAGCGCGCCGGCTACAACATGTCCGGCACGCCGTCCAACATCCACGTGCTGCGCTCGCTGCGCGGCGCGCTGGGCCGGCGCATCGCGGTCGGTGGGCCGTCGCGCAAGCGCGTGGCCGAGGCCGAGCGCGAACTGGAAACGCTGCTGCTCGAAGGCGTGCCGCTGCAGGACCCGCGCGTGGTCGAGCTGAAGAAACTGATCCACCACCTGCACACGCGCATCCTGGCGATTCCCTACATCGATCCCTTCGACCTGCGCTACACCAACCGCGTCAAGGTGCCGAAGCCGATGACGCAGGCGGTGATGTTCTGCATCATGGACGTCTCCGGTTCGATGGACGAAACCCGCAAGGACACCGCCAAGCGCTTCTTCATCCTGCTGTATCTGTTCCTCAAGCGCGTGTACGACAAGATCGAGGTGGTGTTCATCCGCCACCACACGGCGGCGGCCGAAGTGGACGAGGAGGAATTCTTCCACTCGCGCGAATCGGGCGGCACGGTGGTGTCGTCGGCGCTGCACCTGCTCGACAAGGTCATCGACGAACGCTACGGCGCCGGCAGCTACAACGCCTACGTGGCCCAGGCCTCGGACGGCGACAACTGGGACAACGACTCGGTGCTGTGCCGCCAGCTGCTGGTCAACACCATCATGCCCAAGGTGCAGTACTACACCTATGTCGAGATCACCGACGGCCCGCCGCAAAACCTGTGGGAGCAGTATTCGCAGGTGCCGGATCACCATCCGCATTTCGCCATGCAGAAAATCGTCACGCCGGCCGACATCTATCCGGTGTTCCGTGAACTGTTCAAGAAGCAGCCAAAATGAACGACATGACCCCACCGAAGCCGAAGCACCCGAACGCCCTGCCGGAGCAATCCGAATGGACCTTCGAGCTGATCGAGCAGATTCACCAGGAAATCCGCCGCGTCGCCGAAAACTTCGGGCTGGATACCTACCCGAACCAGCTGGAGATCATCACCGCCGAGCAGATGATGGACGCCTACACCTCGGTCGGCATGCCGGTGTCGTACAACCACTGGTCGTTCGGCAAGCACTTCCTCAGCACCGAGAAAGGCTACAAGCGCGGACAGATGGGACTGGCCTACGAGATCGTCATCAACTCCAATCCCTGCATCGCCTACCTGATGGAGGAAAACAGCCTGACCATGCAGTCGCTGGTGATCGCGCACGCGGCCTACGGCCACAACTCCTTCTTCAAGGGCAACTACCTGTTCCGCACCTGGACCGACGCCGAGGCCATCGTCGACTACATGGTGTTCGCCAAGAACTACATCGCCGAGTGCGAGCAGCGCCACGGCATCGACGCGGTCGAGCTGCTGCTCGACTCCTGCCACGCGATCCAGAACTACGGCGTCGACCGCTACAAGCGGCCGGCCAAGCTGTCGCTGATGGAAGAGCGCGCGCGGCAGAAGGAGCGCGAGGCCTACGTGCAGTCGCAGATCAACGACCTGTGGCGCACGCTGCCGCGCCGCGAGGAGGAAGAGACCACCAAGGCGGTCAAGCGCTTCCCGCCCGAGCCGGAGGAAAACCTGCTGTACTTCATCGAGAAGTACGCGCCGCTGCTGGAGCCGTGGCAGCGCGAGATGGTGCGCATCGTGCGCAAGATTTCCCAGTACTTCTACCCGCAGCGCCAGACCCAGGTGATGAACGAAGGCTGGGCCACCTTCTGGCACTACACCATCCTCAACCAGTTGTACGACGAGGGCGTGATCGGCGACGGCTTCATGATGGAGTTCCTGAAGAGCCATACCAACGTGGTCTACCAGCCGCCCGTCAACAGCCAGTACTACAGCGGCATCAACCCGTACGCGCTGGGCTTCGCCATGATGACCGACATCCGCCGCATCTGCGAACACCCGACCGACGAGGACCGCGAATGGTTCCCCGACATCGCCGGCAGCGACTGGCGCAAGACGCTCGATTTCGCCATGCGCAACTTCAAGGACGAGAGCTTTATCGCCCAGTACCTGTCGCCCAAGCTGATCCGCGAGTTCCACTTCTTTGCCGTGCTGGACGACGACAACAACGAAAAGCTCAACGTCTCGGCCATCCACGACAACCTCGGCTACCGATACGTGCGCCAGCAACTGGCGGAACAATATAATCTTGGTAACCGTGAACCCAACATCCAGGTATGGTCGGTCAACACCCAGGACGACCGCGCGCTGACCTTGCGCCATACCCAGTTCCAGCGCCGTCCGCTGAACCAGCAGGCCGGCGAGGTGCTGAAGCATGTTGCACGCTTATGGGGCTTCGACGTCCACCTGGAAACAGTGGCGCCAAACGGCGAAGTCATCAGTACCCTGGAGGTCAAACGCGAGAAACGGGGGCGCGTTTTCTAGACCAACATATATATAGTGCTTTCGCGGAGGACGTGAGAAGTAGGCACGGCTTTTGCAAGAGACGATACCGGGGGCAGCGACGGCGCGCTGACCCCGGTTTTTTTTCGTGGATGCATGACGGGCTGCTGAAGTCAATATTTTTCTGCGGCTACTTGTATAGTAGTGCCCGCAAGAATTTCATGAAAGAAACATTTACGGCCAAATTATCAATTGTGTGTAGTAAAGCTACCTGCATAAAATTCCGTTTTTGGCCTTAAGGGAAAACTAAGTAACGTCGTGGTGCATCCCCGCCCAAAAATGCGACGCAGAGTCTTGCTCGTTGAGCCAGAACGGTGCAAAGGGAGCGCTACCACATAGGAAAACCCTATGAAATTTAACCGGTTTTAGGGATGAAAATTCTATGTAAAATCAAGAATTCGTATGTATAATTCGCCGACGTCCCGGATGCGGCTGTTGTTTTGTGTCGCCATTTTGGGGTTTAAGTAGCACCAAAGAGAGTTGGTATTGGAGAAAGCAGGCATGAATTTCACGCACAACGAGAAAAGCACCGGGAAGAACTTTACAGGCATTACGATTGTCGTTTTGTTGCACATCCTGGTCGCTTATGGGATCGTGACGGGCTTGGGAAAACGTCTGGTGGCCAAAATGGTCGCACCAGTGGAGACCAAGATCATTGAGGAGGTCAAACCTCCTCCACCGAAAGAACTCCCACCACCGCCACCTCCGCCAGAGATGAAGGCACCACCACCGCCATTCATCCCGCCAGTTGAGGTGAACGTGCAGCAGCCGCCACCGCCGAACAACACGATCGCTAACGCGACCAACGTGAAGCCGGCGACCACTGAGATCCAGAAAGCCCCGCCAGCTCCGCCGGCAGCGCCTCCGGGTCCAGCTAAAACCGGTGTGCGTACCGCAGCAGTGGTTGACTTCAGCACTTGCGCCAAGCCTGAATGGCCGAAGTCGTCGCTGCGTAATGAGGAAACCGGCACGGTGCAGCTGTCGTTCCTGATTGCAGCAGACGGTCGTGTGGCTGACTCGAAAGTTGTGAAGTCGAGCGGTTTCAGGGATCTGGACAAAGCCGCCGTCGCAGGTATCACCAAATGCCGTTTCAAACCGGCTACGGAAGACGGCGTACCGAAAGAAGGCTGGCAGCAGATGCAATACGTCTGGACGCTGGAGTAAAAACCGAGACAAGTCACCGTCTCACACGTAGTTTTCGTTGTCATTACGCCAGCGATCTGATTATTTTATCAATTTGGAGGAAGCATGTTTAAGAATACCCGTTTGTCCGCTGTACTGGCCGCTGTGCTGTTCTCGGTGACCGCAGCCACCGCCCTGGTTAGCTCGGCTCAAGAGCAAGCCTCGGCCGCCGCTTCGGCCCCAGCAGCAGATGCAGCAGCGCCGGCAGCAGCTCCAGCAGCGGATGCGGCAGCAGCACCAGCAGCAGAAGCGCCAGCAGCCAAAGGCGGTAAAGAAGAAGTGGAAAATCCATACGGCTTCGCTGCTGTGTGGGAAGCCGGCTTCGTGTCGCGCGGCACCCTGATCATTCTGTCGCTGATGTCGATGGGTTCGTGGTACATCATCATCACCAAACTGATCGACCAGACCAAGATCTTCAAACAGTCGAAAGAAACCTCGGCCAAGTTCTGGAAAGCTTCGTCGATCGCTGCTGGTTCGGCTTCGCTGACCGACGGTTCGCCATTCCGCTTCATCGCTGAAACCGGCACCAAGGCTACCCAGCACCACGACGGCGCCCTGCTGGAACAAATCGACCTGTCGACCTGGGTGACCATGTCGATCCAGCGCGCTGTGGACAAAGTCCAGTCGCGTCTGCAAGACGGCCTGTCGTTCCTGGCAACCGTGGGTTCGACCGCACCGTTCATCGGTCTGTTCGGTACCGTGTGGGGTATTTACAATGCACTGATCGCCATCGGCATGTCGGGTAACGCATCGATCGACAAAGTGGCAGGTCCAGTGGGTGAAGCGCTGATCATGACCGCCTTCGGTCTGTTCGTGGCAGTTCCAGCCGTTCTGGGTTACAACTGGCTGGTGCGTCGTAACAAGTCGGCAATGGAAGACGTGCGCGCCTTCTCGGCTGACGTTCACTCGGTGCTGATCTCGGGCGCAATGTCGACCGCTACCGGCTCCAAAAAAGTTGGGTAATTAACCATGTCCATGTCCGTAGGCTCCGATAGCGGAGACGAAGATCAAGTCATGTCAGAAATCAACACGACGCCCCTGGTGGACATCATGTTGGTGCTGCTGATTATCTTCCTGATCACGAGCCCGGTTGTTCTGAAGCTGATCAAGATCAAGCTGCCAGAGGAAACCAACCAGGTTATCCAGACCAAGCCGGAAGACGTCAACATCGTCGTTAGCAAAGATGGCGACATCTATTGGAACCAGCGCAAAATGCGCGACGCCAATGAGTTGTTCGACAATCTGAAGGTGGAAGCTGTGAAACTGCCTCAGCCGGAAGTTCATGTACGTGGCGACCAAGAAACCAAGTACGAAGCCATCGGCAAGGTTATTTTCACTACCCAGCGTGCTGGTATTCAGAAGGTCGGCTTCATCACCGAACCGCCTGATAAGGGTTAATACCCGACAGTGCATCGCAGGCCTGGAGCTTCAGGCCTGCCCTTCTAAAAAGGAAACATCATGAGTATGAATGTCGGCTCCCCATCCGCAGGCGCGGATCCGGAACCAATGATGGAAATGAATATGACGCCCCTCATCGACGTGATGCTGGTGCTGATTATCATGATGATCATTACGATTCCTAAAGCCAACCACTCGGTCAACCTGAACATGCCGGTCGGCACCCCGCCGCCGCCAACCAAGGAACCTGTGGTCATCACGATTGACGTCGACTTCGACGGTACGATTCTGTGGGATAACGTGGTCGTTCCTGACCGCACCACCCTGGAATCGAAACTGACCGATGTCGCAGCGCAAGCTGATCAGCCGGAAGTGCATCTGCGTCCGAACAAGCTGGTGTCGTACAAAGTCGTGGCAGGCGTGATGGCTTCGGCCCAGCGTCTGGGCGTGACCAAGATTGGTCTGGTCGGTAACGAACAGTTCCAGTAATACGTCCCATGTACAATAATAGGCAGGACATTCCTGCCTATTTTCGTTTTTTGATGAAAGAAAACTCACCCATGACCAAGTTTCGTCTCGCTCATCTCGGCCTGGTAATGGCCGCTATTGGTTTCACCGCAGCAGCCCCCATCGCAGGTTTCTCGTCGGTCGCCTACGCCGCTGAAACGGTGCGCGCCGAAATCGGCAAACCATTGCAGGAAGCACAGAAACTGGCCGCGGCCGGCAAGAACAAGGAAGCTCTTGCCAAACTGAAAGAAACTGACGCTGTCGGCGGCAAATCCGCCAACGAAAGCTATCTGATCGAGCGCACCCGCGCCTCGGTGGCCGTCGCCGCCGGCGACAACGACACCGCCGCCCGCGCCTTCGAATTCGTGATCAACTCCGGCAAGCTGTCGCCGGCCGAATCCGCCAAATTCTCCGAAGCCCTGGCCGGCATTTACTACCGCGCCAAGGACTATCCAAAAGCCGTGACCTGGTTCCAGCGCGTGCTGAAAGACAATCCGAGCAACACCTCGGCCCACGAATACATCGTGCAGATCCTGTACACCTCCGGCAAATACGCTGAAGCGGCCAAGGAACTGCAAGCGTCGAAAAACCTGAGCGAAAACCAGCTGGGCATGCTGGCCAACATCCAGCTGAAACAGAACGACAAGGCCGGCTACGTGCAGACCCTGGAAAAACTGGCTGGTTCGTATCCAAAAACCTCGTACTGGGCCGACCTGCTGAACCGCGTGTCGGGCAAGCCAGGCTTCTCGTCGACGCTGTCGCTGGACGTGCTGCGTCTGCGCCTGGTCAACGGCCTGCTGACCAAGCCGTCGGAATACATGGAAATGGCCCAGCTGTCGCTGCAGGCCGGCAATCCTGCTGAAGCCATCAAGATCATCGATCAGGGCTACAAAAAAGGCATCCTGGGCACCGGCTCCGACGCCGCGCGCCACCAGCGTCTGAAAGACCTGGCCGCCAAGACCCAGACCGAGTTCGACGCCAAAGCCGCCGCCAACGAAGCCGAAGCCGTCAAGGCCAAGGATGCGGACGCGCTGGCCAACCTGGGCTACGGCCTGGTGTCCGCCGGCAAGGCCGACAAGGGCCTGGCGCTGATGGATCAGGCCGTGAAACTGGGCACCGGCCGCAATCCGGAAGCCATCAAGCTGCACTACGGCATCGCGCAAAGCATCGCCGGCAAGAAACCTGCCGCGCTGAACACGCTGAAAACCGTCAAAGGCACCGATGGCACCGCCGACCTGGCCCGCTACTGGACCCTGAACATTAATCACCCGATGTAATTCGGGCGGTTGATGCGCAAAGCGCTGTTCCGGCCCGGCCGGACAGCGCTTTTTTTATTCCGGGGTCAGGTCCCTCATTTCTACACGGTCTCTGCGGTACGCGTGCGTACCGCAGAGACCGTGTAGAAATGAGGGACCTGACCCCGGAACTGGGTTTTTTTTCGCTTTGAGGGATTCCCCGTATAATCCCTGATTCGCGACAGTTTTTTTACCAGATTCCCATGAAGGTATTTCGAGGTCTTCCCAATGCAGCGGCGCGCGCGCCCTGCGCGCTCACGATCGGCAACTTCGACGGCGTCCACCTCGGCCACCAGGCCTTGCTGGCCCGCGTGCGCGCCGCCGCCACCGGTCTGGGACTGGAAGCGGCCGTGATGACCTTCGAGCCGCATCCACGCGAATTCTTCGCTCACAAGGCCGGCGACCTGTCGCGCGCCCCGGCGCGCATCGCCAACCTGCGCGACAAGCTGCAATCGCTGTCCGACAACGGCATCGACCGCGTCATCGTCGAGCATTTCTCGGCGCCGTTCGCGGCGCTGACGCCGCAGGAATTCACCGAAAAAGTGCTGGTCGAAGGCCTGCACGTCAAATGGCTGATGGTCGGCGACGACTTCTGCTACGGCGCCCGCCGCGCCGGCAACGTGCAGATGCTGCTGGAAGCGGGCAAGCAATACGGCTTCCACGTCGAGACCCTGCCGACCGTGATGAACGGCAGCACCCGCATCTCCTCCTCCGCCGTGCGCGCCGCGCTCAACGAAGGGGACTTCCCGCACGCCGAGGCGCTGCTCGGCCACCCGTACGCCATCTCCGGCCACGTGATCCACGGCCAGAAGCTGGGCCGCACGCTGGGCTTCCCGACGCTGAACCTGCGCGTGCCGCACCGCCCCGCCCTGTCGGGCATCTTCATCGTGCAGGTGCACGGCCTGGCCGAGCATCCGCTGCCGGCCGTCGCCAGCCTGGGCGTGCGCCCGACCGTCGATGACAGCGGCCGCGTGCTGCTGGAAGTGCATGTCTTCGACTTCGACCAGGGCTGCTACGGCAAGCAGGTGCGCGTCGAGTTCCTGCGGAAGATCCGCGACGAGGAAAAATACGTCGATCTGCCGACGCTGACGGCCGCCATCCACCGCGACGCCGACATCGCCCGCGCCTTCTTCGCCAAGCGCGCCACCGACCGAATTTGACCGCGCGATTTAGCTACGCGCGCCGGCTACCCCGTATTCCCGAATAAATCACTGAGACCACTATGTCCGATAACAAATCCGCAAAAAAGCCTGAAAGCAAATACCCGGTCAATATGACCGAAACCCCATTCCCGATGCGCGGCGACCTCGCCAAGCGCGAGCCGAACTGGGTCCAGCAATGGCAGACCAAGAAGATCTACGAGCGCGTGCGCAAGGCTGCAGCCGGCCGTCCGAAATTCATCCTGCACGACGGTCCTCCATACGCCAACGGCGACATCCACCTGGGCCACGCGGTCAACAAGATCCTCAAGGACATGGTGATCAAATCGCGCTCGCTGGCCGGTTTCGACGCGCCTTACGTGCCGGGCTGGGATTGCCACGGCATGCCGATCGAGATCCAGATCGAAAAACTGTACGGCAAAAACCTGCCGACCGCTGAAGTGCTGACCAAGGCCCGCGCCTACGCGCTGGAGCAGGTCGACCGCCAGCGCAAGGATTTCATCCGCCTGGGCGTGCTGGGCGAATGGCAGAATCCTTACCTGACCATGAACTATTCGAACGAGGCCGACGAACTGCGCGCCCTCGGCGCCATGCTGGAAAAGGGCTATGTCTACCGCGGCCTGAAACCGGTCAACTGGTGCTTCGACTGCCAGTCCGCGCTGGCCGAGGCCGAAGTGGAATACCAGGACAAGCGCGATCCGGCGATCGACGTCGGCTTCAAGTTCGCCGAATTCGACAAGCTGGCCAGCGCCTTCGACCTGACGCAGCTGCCGACGCACGAAGGCTACATCGTCATCTGGACCACCACCCCGTGGACCATCCCGGCCAACCAGGCGCTGAACGTCAATCCGGAAGTGACCTACGCGCTGGTGCAGACCGAGCGTGACGGCCAGCCGCTGCTGCTGATCCTGGCGCAGGACCTGGTGGAATCGTCGCTGGCGCGCTTCAAGCTGGAAGGCGTCACCATCGCTACCTGCAAGGGCGAAGACCTGTCCGGCATCAGCTTCCTGCACCCGCTGCACGCCGCCGACACCTTCTACAACCGCCTGTCGCCGATGTACCTGGCCGACTACGTGACCACCGAAAGCGGCACCGGCGTGGTCCACTCGGCGCCAGCCTACGGCCTGGACGACTTCATCTCCTGCAAGGCCCACGGCATGCAGGACGACCATATCCTGACGCCGGTGATGGGCGACGGCAAATACGTCTCGACCCTGCCGCTGTTCGGCGGCATGACCATCTGGGAAGCGTCGAAACCGATCTGCAACGCGCTGCGCGAAGCCGGCGCGCTGTTCGAAGTCAAGATGTTCGACCACAGCTACATGCACTGCTGGCGCCACAAGACGCCGATCATCTACCGCGCCACCTCGCAGTGGTTCGCCGGCATGGACATCAAGCCGAAGGACGGCGGCGCCAGCCTGCGCGAGACCGCGCTGAAAGGCATTGCCGAGACCAAGTTCTTCCCGGACTGGGGCCAGGCGCGCCTGCACGGCATGATCGCCAACCGTCCTGACTGGACCCTGTCGCGCCAGCGCCAGTGGGGCGTGCCGATGGCCTTCGTGGTCCACAAGGAGACCGGCGCGCTGCATCCGCGCACGCCGGAACTGCTGGAGCAGGTCGCCCAGCTGATCGAAAAGAGCGGCATCGACGCCTGGCTGGCGCTGGACCTGAAAGACCTGATCGGCGACGAAGCGGCCGACTACGTCAAGAACAAGGACACGCTGGACGTCTGGTTCGACTCCGGCTCGACCCACCAGACCGTGCTGCGCGGCTCGCACAAGCAGCAGCTGGCCTTCCCGGCCGACCTGTACCTGGAAGGTTCGGACCAGCACCGCGGCTGGTTCCACTCGTCGCTGCTGACGTCCTCGATGCTGAACGGCGCGCCGCCTTACAAGGCGCTGCTGACGCACGGCTTCACCGTCGACGGCGAAGGCAAGAAGATGTCCAAATCGCTGGGCAATACGCTGGCGCCGCAGAAAATCTCCGACACCCTGGGCGCCGATATCCTGCGCCTGTGGATCGCCTCGACCGACTACACCGGCGAGCTGTCGATCTCGGACGAGATCCTGAAGCGCGTGACGGAAGCCTATCGCCGCATCCGCAACACGCTGCGCTTCCTGCTGGCCAACATCTCCGACTTCAACCACGCGCAGGACGCCGTGCCGGTCGCCGAGCTGCTGGAAATCGACCGCTACGCGATCGCCAACATGGCCGCGCTGCAGAAGGAAATCGAAGCGCACTACGAACAGTACGAATTCCAGCCGGTGTACTCCAAGCTGCAGAACTACTGCTCGGAAGACCTGGGCGGCTTCTACCTGGACATCCTGAAGGACCGCCTGTACACCACCGGCGTGACCTCGCATGCGCGCCGTTCGGCGCAGACCGCGCTGTGGCACATCACGCAAAGCCTGCTGCGCGTGATGGCGCCGGCGCTGTCCTTCACCGCGGAAGAGGCGTGGGCCATCTTCGCCGGCGAGGAAGCCTTCAAGGCCAGCGACGAAACCATCTTCACCCAGACCTGGTGGCAACTGCCGGAACTGGCCGACGGCGAAGCGCTGCTGGCCAAGTACGCGGCGCTGCGCGCGGTGCGCACCGACGTCACCAAGCAGCTGGAAGACCTGCGCACCTCGGGCGCGATCGGCTCCTCGCTGCAGGCGGAACTGAGCATCAAGGCCGCCGGCGACAAGTACCAGCTGCTGGCCAGCCTGGAAGATGACCTCAAGTTCATCTTCATCACCTCGCTGGCGAAAGTCATCGAAGTGGCTGCGGAAGCGGAAGAAGCAGTCACCGTGGCCGCATCGAGCGCCGAGAAGTGCGAGCGCTGCTGGCACTACCGCGCCGACGTCGGCGCCCACGCGGACCACCCTAGCCTGTGCGGCCGCTGCTACAGCAACCTGTTTGGTGCGGGCGAAAAACGCAAGTTCGCTTAATATGACGGCCGCCGCGTTCCAGAAGAATGCGGCGGCGACGCCACTACGACCCACATCCGACATCTTATGGCCACCAAAAAAATCTTCCCGACCAAATCTTCGGCAAGCCTCACCCCCTGGCTGTGCATCGCCGCACTCGTCATCCTGATCGACCAGCTGACCAAGATCACCATCACCAAGACCTTCCAGCTGGGCGAAGAGAAAATCATCACCTCGTTCTTCAACCTGGTGCTGGCGTATAACAAGGGCGCGGCCTTCAGCTTTTTGAGCAATAGCGGCGGCTGGCAGCGCTACTTCTTCACCGCCATCGGCATCTGCGCCGCCATCTTCATCATCTACCTGTTGAAAAAGCACAGCGGCCAACGCATGTTCTCGTGGGCGCTGGCCTTGATCCTGGGCGGCGCGGTCGGCAACGTGGTCGACCGCCTGCTGTATGGCCACGTGATCGACTTCCTCGACTTCCACTGGGCCGGCCTTGGCCACTTCCCGGCGTTTAACGTGGCCGATTCGGCCATCTGCATCGGCGCCGGCCTGTTCATCCTGGACGAACTGCGCCGGGTGAACAAGTAATCTAGCGGAGCTGCATCATGATGGAACTGACTGGTAAGAAAATCGTCCTCGGCCTGTCCGGCGGCGTGGCCTGCTACAAGGCGGCGGAACTGTGCCGCGCCTTCACCAAGGCCGGCGCCACGGTGCAGGTGGTGATGACCGAAGCGGCCACCCACTTCATCACGGCCGTCACCATGCAGGCGCTGTCCGGCCGCCCGGTGTACACCGACCAGTGGGACGCCCGCGTCAACAACAACATGGCCCACATCGACGTCACCCGCGACGCCGACGCCATCATCATCGCCCCCTGCTCGACGGACTTCATCCGCAAGCTGGCGCACGGCGCCTGCGACGACCTGCTGTCGACCATGTGCGTGGCCCGTCCGCGCCACGTGCCGCTGCTGATCGCGCCGGCCATGAACGTCGAGATGTGGCAGAACCCGGCCACCCAGCGCAACGTGCAGACGCTGCGCGACGACGGCATCGCCATTTTCGGCCCGGCGGCCGGCGACCAGGCCTGCGGCGAAGTGGGCCTGGGCCGCATGCTGGAGCCGGAACAGCTGCTGGAAGAAGTGATCGCCGCGTTCCAGCCGAAAGTCCTGGCGGGCAAGCGCATCCTGATCACCGCCGGCCCGACCTTCGAGCCGATCGACCCGGTGCGCGGCATCACCAATCTGTCCTCGGGCAAGATGGGCTATGCCGTGGCGCGCGCCGCGCGCGAAGCCGGCGCCGAAGTGGTGCTGGTGTCCGGCCCGGTGGCGCTGGCGACGCCGTTCGGCGTGCAGCGCATCAACGTCCAGAGCGCGCAGCAGATGTACGACGCGGTGATGGCCAATGTCGACCACCAGAACATCTTCATCGCGGTGGCGGCGGTGGCCGACTGGCGCATCGCCAACGCCAGCGAGCAGAAACTGAAGAAAAATCCGGACGGCGCCGCGCCCGACCTGAAGTTCGAGCAGAACCCGGACATCCTGGCCTCGGTCGCCGCGCTGACCAACCTGGCCGGCCATCCGTACTGCGTCGGCTTTGCCGCCGAATCGGAAAACCTGGTGCAGTTCGGCGCCGACAAGCGCGAGAAAAAAGGTATCCCCCTGCTAGTAGGGAATATCGGCCACCACACCTTCGGCCAGGACGACAACACCATCATCCTGTTCGACGAGAACGGCCACACGATTTTGCCGCGCGCCGACAAACTGACGCTGGCGCGCCAACTGATTTCCGAGATCTCCAAGCGGATCTCCCAACATTCCTTGTTTGCTAAATAAATGAAAACTGTAGACGTTAAAATCCTTGACCCGCGCATGAAAGACCAGCTGCCGGCCTACGCCACGCCTGGTTCGGCCGGCCTGGACCTGCGCGCCTGCATCGACGCGCCGATGGTGATCGAAGCCGGCCAGACCGTGCTGATCCCGACCGGCCTGGCGATCCACGTCGCCGATCCTGGCTACGCCGCCATGATCCTGCCGCGCAGCGGCATGGGCCACAAAAACGGCATCGTGCTGGGGAATCTGGTAGGCTTGATCGACTCCGACTATCAGGGCCAGTTGATGATTTCGACCTGGAACCGCGGTCACAGCGCCTTCACGCTGAACCCGATGGAACGCCTGGCGCAGCTGATCATCGTGCCGGTACTGCAGGTCGGCTTCAACGTGGTGGAAGAATTCGAATCGAGCGAGCGTGGTGTCGGCGGTTTCGGCAGCACCGGCAAACAATAAAATGGAGACGGAGCGCAGGGATGAACATGACGAATAAATTTGGCACCTTCTTCCTTGTACCGGCGCTGGCAGCCAGCGTGCTGCTCTCCGCCTGCTCCACCTTCCAATCGCAACCGGCCGCGCCCGAGCCGGCGCCGGCGGTGGTCAGCAGCGTGACCGAAGCGCCGCCGGTGGTCACCGCCAGGATGGCCGCCGCGCGCCAGCAACTGAGCCAGATGGTGGCGCTGCAGGACCGCCTGTACCGCGTCGCCGGTCCGCTGTTGATCAACAACGCGGACCTGTGCCGCAACCAGGCGCGCAACCTGCTCGGCTTCACCGCCAAGAACAAATACTCCTACTCCGGCGAATTCGTCGACGCCGCCCAAGCGGTGCTGAACTACGGCGACCGCCTGGAAGTGGCCAGCGTGCTGGCCGGCAGCGGCGCCGCCCGCGTCGGCCTGCGCAAGGGCGACGTGCTGGTGGCCGCCGACGGCAAGCTGCTGCCGGTGGGCGCCAACGCCGAAACCGAAGCGGCCGCCGTGCTTGGCCCGCTGGTCGCCAGCAGCAAGGTACTGAACCTGACCGTCTCGCGCGGCGGCAGCAACCAGCAGCTGCGGGTGCCCGTCACGCGCGCCTGCGCCTTCAAGATCGACATCGGCAACGCCGACAACATCAACGCCTATTCCGACGGCCAGCGCGTGATGATCACGCGCGGCATGGTCAACTTCGCGCAGAGCGACGACGCCATCGCCTACGTGCTGGCCAAGGACATCGCCCACAATGTGCTGGGCCACGCCGCCACCACCAAGCAGGCCTACACCGTGGGCAGCATCATCGACAACCTGGTGACGGTGCGCCCCGACCTGTCGATGCTGATCGGCAGCGCCGGCGTCAAGCCGATGCCGCAGGAACTGGATGGCGCGGCCGACAACCTGTCGCTGTACATGGTGGCGCGCGCCGGCTACAGCGTCGAAGGCGCGCGCGCCTTCTGGCAGCGCCTGGCCACGCAGTATCCGGCCTCGGTGCTGAACGGCTATACCGCCAACCATCCCGCCGTGGCCTACCGCCTGGGCGTGATCGACAAGACCGTGTCGGCGATCCGCAGCAAGCAGTCGTCCAGGCAGCCGCTGGTTCCGTAACTACCGGGAGAACGCCATGAACAAGTCCGGCCTGATCGCAATCGCCCTGGTGCTGGCAGCCGGCTGGGCGCAAGCAGCGCAATGGGTGCGCGTGGGCGGCAGCAAGACCGCCACTTACTACATCGACAAGGCCAGCGTGATCCCGGTCGACAAGACGCGCAAGGCGTGGTCGATGCAGACCTATACCCGCATGCAGAAGACGCCCGAGGGCAAGCTGTATAAGTCGGTGAAGATGCTGCACGTCTATGGCTGCGACGACCACACCACGACGCTGCTGGCGCAGGTCTACTATCCGGAAGCGATGGGCAAGGGCGAGCCGGTGGAAAACTACAAGTTCGAGAAATTCAACCCCGAGGACATCGTCCCCGACAGCCCGTTCGACGCCACGCTGGCGGCGGCCTGCAAGGGCTAGTTGGGGAAGTTCGGGAATACCGTCGCCATCAGCCACGTCAGGCCGGCGCACAGCAGCACGGCGCAGATCAGCACAATCAACAATCGGCCGAATTTGGGGCTACCGTCGTCTTCCTTTTGAGGCATGTCCGTTCCCTGCAAGCTTTGATGAGCCGTAGTATATTCCATTCATGGACTCTATCGACCTCGAAGTATTGAAAACCAGCGCCGCGTGGATCGCGGCCGGGCGCCGTTGCGAACTGATCA
This sequence comes from Duganella aquatilis, assembly GCF_009674565.1. Taxonomy (GTDB): domain Bacteria; phylum Pseudomonadota; class Gammaproteobacteria; order Burkholderiales; family Burkholderiaceae_D; genus Rugamonas; species Rugamonas aquatilis. The sequence continues at coordinate 870,152 of NZ_WKJL01000001.1, read as the reverse complement.
CCGTCATCAAGACCTGGGGTTCCAGCCCGCGTCCCGTCGGCGCCACCCTGGCCATCTGCGAAGACGGCACCGTGGTCGGCTCGGTGTCGGGCGGCTGCATTGAAGATGACCTGATCGCGCGCGTGCGCGACGAGGGTATCAGCCGTACCATTCCGGAAATCGTCAGCTACGGCATCACCGCTGACGAGGCCCACCGTTTCGGCCTGCCTTGCGGCGGCACCATTGAATTGTCGATCGAGCCGCTGTCGGCGCACAGCCGCATCGACGAGCTGTTGGCGCGGCTGGAGCAGCATGAGCTGGTGCAGCGCCGGCTGGATCTGCGCAGCGGTGAAGTGGAACTGTCCAAGGCCGCGCCGGGCGCGCAGATGCAGGTCAGCGAGCAGGCCATGGTGACGCTGCACGGCCCGCGCTGGCGGCTGCTGATTATCGGCGCAGGGCAGCTGTCGCGTTTCCTGGCGCAGATTGCGCTGGCTATGGATTACAGCGTCACGGTCTGCGATCCGCGCGAGGAGTATCGCGCCGGCTGGCACGTCGACGGCGTGCAGCTGGTGCACGAGATGCCGGACGACGTGGTGCTGGCGATGAATCTGGACCACCGCAGCGCCGTGGTGGCGCTGACGCACGACCCGAAGCTGGACGACCTGGCGCTGATGGAAGCGTTGAAGTCGGACGCGTTCTACGTCGGCGCGATCGGTTCGCGCGTGAACAACAGCAGGCGCCGCGAGCGGCTGCTGGAATTCGACCTGACGGCGGAACAGCTGGCGCGTTTGCACGGACCGATCGGCCTGTACATCGGCAGCAAGACGCCATCCGAAATCGCCATTTCCATCCTGGCTGAAATGACGGCGATCAAAAACGGCGTGCCGACCAACATGATCGTTCCCCACGCCGCCGCCCCCACCAAACCTGGCGATGCAGTCTGCGTGGTGGAAAGCGGCGCCGTTTAAACCCGTGCGCCACTCACTCAACGTTTGAATTCAAAAGCAAGAATCGACTGGTTTGCTGCCCGGCGTTGAGAGACAATAGCGCGGGCTGGGGCACGCCGCCCCGCACAACCCACCGGACCAACCCGCATGAGCACCACCAACCTCCTCCGCCTGATCCTGCTGGCCGCCATCTGGGGCGGCTCCTTCCTGTTCATGCGCATCGCCGCGCCGGTGCTTGGCGCCGCCGTGCTGATCGAATACCGCGTGCTGTTCGCCGCCATCTTCCTCGCCATCATCGGCATCTTCCTCAAGAAGAAACTGGACCTGGCCGAGAACTGGAAACACTACCTCATCCTCGGCCTGTTCAACTCCGCCATCCCCTTCCTGATGTTCGCCTTCGCCGCCCGCACGCTGTCCGCCTCGCTGCTGGCGGTGCTGAACGCCACCACGCCGCTGTGGGGCACGCTGATCGCCGCCGTCTGGTCGCGCCACATGGTCAGCGCCAAGGTGTTGCTCGGCCTCGCGCTCGGCACCTGCGGCGTCGCGCTGCTGGTGGGATTCGACCACGTCAGCTCCAAACCCGGCGCCGGCATCGCGATTGCGGCCGTGCTGTTCGCCTCCTTCAACTACGGCATCGCCAGCAACTACGCCAAGCAGGCCAAGGCGGTCGAGCCGTTCGCCAACGCCCACGGCTCGATGTGGGCTTCGGCGCTGCTGGTGCTGCCGGTGGTGCCGTTCTTCCCGGCGCCGGGCGAGCCGACCATCGGCATCATGAGCGCGGTGCTCGCGCTGGCCGTGTTGTGCAGCGGCGTGGCCTACCTGATCTACTTCCGCCTGATCCAGGACGTCGGTCCGTCGTCGGCACTGACAGTGACCTTCCTCAGCCCCCTGTTCGGCATCCTGTGGGGCGTGCTGTTCCTCGGCGAGACCGTCGGCTGGTATACCTTTGCCGGCGCCGCCATCGTCATCACCGGCACCGCGCTGGTGACCGGCTTCCGTCCGAGCTTCAGCCTGAAACCGCGCTCCGCATGAAGCCCTTCACCCTGGCGCTGCCGGCCGACTACCGGCTGCAAGACGTACTGGCCTTCCATCGCCGCGATACGGAGAGCATCGCCGAGGAAGTCAGCGCCGAACGCCTGCGCAAGGGCGTGTTGCTCGACGGCGTGCCGGTGGTGCTGGACATCGCCCTGCCGGCGGCCGGCGGCGCGGACGCCATCTGCACCTTGCACGCCGACGGCGCACTGACCAAATCCGCGCAGCAGCAGGCGCACGAAGCGGCGATCAGCATTCTCGGCCTGCGCATCGATCCCGCGCCCTTCTCCGCCTTCACGAAAAAGGACAAGCTGCTGGGCGCCCTCATACGCCGCCAGCCTGGCCTGCGCATCGTGCAATCGGCCACCGTGTTCGAAGCGCTGACCTGGGCCATCATCGGCCAGCAGATCAACCTGACGTTTGCCATCGCGCTGCGCCGCACCTTCATCCTGCAGGCAGGCCGCCAGCACAGCAGCGGCCTGTGGTGCTATCCCGATGCGCGCAGCGCCGCCGCGCTGTCGCTGGAAGACCTCACCACCCGCAAATTCTCGCGCGCGAAGGCCGAGACCCTGCTGCGCCTCGCGCAACTGGTGACGGACGGCGAACTGCAACTGGACGTCACGCCCGCCAACAGCATCGAACAGATCTCGTCGGCGCTGCTGGCCGTCAAAGGCATCGGCCCTTGGACCGTCAACTACGGCCTGCTGCGCGGCTACGGCTACGCCGACTGCTCGCTGCACGGCGACGTCGCCATCCGCGCCGCGCTACAAATGCTGCTGGGCGAAGAGGCCAAGCCGGACATCAAACGCACCGAGCAAATCCTGGCGCAATACAGTCCGCACCGTACCATGGCCGCCGCCCACCTGTGGGCCAGCCTGCATCCGCGCGACGACCAGTAAAAACCACTTGAACCTGACGCTACGTCAGGCTTTACGCTCTCTCCATCATCACCAAGGAGAGAGCCTATGCCACATCCCGCACCGCCCAAGCCCAGCGCCTGGATCACCGCCACCCTGCGCGCTGCGCACCAGCTGTACGATCAGCCGCTGATTCTGCGCGATCCGCTGGCCCTGCGCCTGCTCGGCGCCGAATGCGAAGCCGAACTGCGCGCCGACGCCCAGCGCCAGCAGCATCCGCTGGCCGCCGCCATGCGCACCACCATGGCGGTCCGCGCACGTCTTGCGGAAGACAGCTGGCACGAAGCGCATGCCAACGACGTGCAGCAATACGTGATCCTCGGCGCAGGCCTGGACAGCTATGCCTACCACGCCGAATCCGCATCGGACGCCCGCATCTACGAAGCCGACCTGCCGGCCATGCAGCAATGGAAGCGCGCCTGCCTACGCGCCGCCGACATCAAGGAGCCGGCCAACGTGCGCTACGCCGCCACCGATTTCACCGCGTCCGCGCTGCTGGAAGACCTGCAACAGCAAGGCTTCGACGCCGCACGGCCGGCCTGCTGTTCCTGGCTCGGCGTCAGCATGTATCTGAAGCCCGATGAAGTGATGCGCACCCTGCGCGAGATCGCCGACTGCGCGCCCGGCAGCAGCATCGTGTTCGACTACTGCGTGCACCGCAAGCAGCTGAGCGACAACGAGCGTGCCGGCCTCGATTTCGTCGCCGCCTCGCTGGCCGCGCAAGGCGAACATCTGCACAGCAGTTTCGAACCGCAACTGCTGGAACATATGCTGCGCCATCACGGCTTCCGCCAGATCGAGCATATCGGTCCGGAGGAATTGAGCGCGCGCTATGGCGCCAAGCTGAATGGCATTTTCCGCATGATACGCGCGACGGTTTAAACTATGGGACATGGAAAAAAACGTACTGAAAATAGGTGAACTGGCGGCGCGCTCCGGCCTCACGGTGCGCGCGCTGCACCACTACGACAGCATCGGCCTGCTGACGCCATCGGCGCGCGCCGATTCCGGCTACCGTTTATACAACCGCGCCGATGTCGTACGGCTGCACCAGATCCAGGCGCTGCGCAAGTTCGGCATGTCGCTGGCGGACATCGGCACCTTCCTCGCCAGCGACGATGCGCAGTTTGCCGACATCGTCACCCAGCAGATCGCCGCGCTGGACCAGCAGATCAAGCAGGCCACCACGCTGCGCGAGCAGTTGAGCCGCCTGCAGCAGCAAATGCCGAGCGACGATGCGCCGGCGCTGGAGGACTGGCTCGGCGCGCTGGAACACATGAAACTGTACGAACAATACTTCACGCCGGAAGAACTGCGACGCCTGCCGTTCTGGCAGCAGAGCGCGCGCCGCAACGCCACCTGGCGCGCGATGGTGGCGGAGCTGCATTCGCTGATGGCGCGCGGCGTCTCCACCGACAGCGAGGAAGCCAGCGCGCTGGCGCAGCGCTGGATGGAAACGCTGGAGCGCGACACCGCCACCAATCCAGCCTTCGCGCATCGCATGACGCTGATGCTGCAACAGGAACAAACCGAAGGCCGGCGCTCGCCGGTGACCGAGGAAATGAAACAGTACATCGGCGCCGCCTTCAACGCGCGCAAGATGGCGCTGTATGCGAAATACCTGGACGAGGACGAGATGCGCTACCTGCGCGCCAACAGCCGCAAGCACACGCAGGAATGGATACTGCTATTCATCAAGGTGCATCAGCAGATGGAGCAAGGCGTGCCGCCGGAAGATGCGTCGTCGCAGGCGCTGGCGCAGGAGTGGATGGCGCTGTTCCACGCGCGCGCCGGCAGCAGTCCGCAAACGCAGGCCAAAATCAGCCGCGCCCACGAAAGCGAGCCGGAGCTGCTGAAAGGCACCTGGGTCAACCAATCCACCATCGCCTACATCCGCCAGGCCCTGTCTGCTTGCGGCTCCGTTTGATCCAGCATAAAGTGAAAGTCCAGTCACCGTTTTACGATGGTGCCCCATGGACGATCATCTGAACAATCTGTACCAGGCCGACTTCTACCGATGGCTGCACCATCAGGCGGCCTTGCTGCAGGCGCATGATTTCGAGCGACTTGATCTGCCCAACCTCATCGAGGAAGTTGAATCCATGGGCAATAACAAGAAGCACGAGCTGGAGCATCGGCTGGAGGTGCTCCTCATGCACCTGCTGAAATGCCAGCTGCAGCCGCAGCGCATCACGCGTGGCTGGATCGGCACCATCGTCGAGCAGCGCAAGCGCATCCACAAGGCGCTGAAAAAGATGCCGAGCCTGCGCGCATCGTTGGACGCATCCATTGCCGAGGCCTATGAAGACGCCATCGAATTCGCGGTATTGGAAACCGGATTGCCCAAGCCGGCGTTCCCCGCCGTGCTCCCCTGGTCCACATCGCAGATCCTGGAGGAGGATTTCTTTCCATGAATGACCTGTACCAGTCCGATTACTATGTCTGGGCGCATCGTCAGGCCGGGCTGTTGCGTGCCGGGAGCTTTGAGCAACTGGATCTGGAGCATCTGGCGGCCGAAGTGCTCGATCTGGCGCAGCAGCAGCGCAACGAGCTCAGGTGGCACGTCAACCAACTGCTGCACTACTTTTTGAAAAGCGCGCTGTATCCGGAGCGCGTATCCGGCCGCTGGCTCGGCAAGCTGTACCGGCATCGTCGCTGGATCAGAAAACTCGTGCACGAAATGCCGACGATGGCGCCGCTACTCGACGGCTACATCAACACTGCCTACGCCAAGGCGACGGAACGCCTGACCGCCAAGGCCCGTCTGCCTCGCTCAGCCTTCCCCGAACAACTGGCCCACACCAAGGAACACCTGCTCGAACAGGACTTCATGCCATGGACGATCATCTCACCAACCTCTACGAAACCGACGCGCTGATCTGGACCGAAACCCAGATCTCCCTGCTGCGCGCCGGCAAATTCGATCAGCTGGATGTGGAAAACATCATCTCGGAGCTGGGGTATCAAGTGCGAAAAGACAAACGCGAGGTGGCAAGCCGCTTGCGTCGGCTGATAATGCACCTGTTGAAATATCAATTTCAGCCCCTGCGCATCTGTAATAGCTGGCGCCAAACGATCAAAACGCAACGCGATCAGATCGCCGTTGTGCTGAAGGACATGCCCAGCTTGCGCGCGATGCTCGACGAATATGTCGCACATGCCTATCCGAGGGCCGTCAAGGATGCCGCAGCGGAAACGCACTTGCCCATTTCAGCGTTTCCAACAGAAATTCCCTACACCCTGAATCAACTGCTGGATGAGAATTTTCTGCCAGGCGAAAATGAAAAAGCCGTTGAACCTTAACGGTATCAACGGCTTTTGAATTTGGTTGCGGGGACAGGATTTGAACCTGTGACCTTCGGGTTATGAGCCCGACGAGCTGCCAGACTGCTCCACCCCGCGTCTGTGCCGTTATTATAGGACAGATCGGGCGTTTAGGCAATATCAATCCCGGAAAGAAACGCGATAGATCGAATAAATGCTGAGTCCAGCCGGGCGCGGGCACGCCGTGCGGGCGGCAATCGGTGTAAAGTAAGCACAAACCGACTTGACCGATTGTTTATGAAATTCTGTTCCGAATGCGCCTCCCCCGTCAGCCTCAGCATTCCGGCTGGCGATAACCGTCCCCGCTACGTGTGCGGCAGCTGCGCCACCATCCATTACGAGAACCCGAAAATGGTGCTCGGCTCGATTCCTGTCTGGGAGCAGGACGGCGAACTGAAAGTGCTGCTATGCAAACGCGCCATCGAGCCGCGCTACGGCTACTGGACGTTACCGGCCGGCTTCATGGAAAACAACGAGACCACCAGCGAAGCGGCCATCCGCGAAACCCAGGAAGAAGCTGGCGCGAATATCAAGCTTGGCAAGCTGTTCACCTTGCTCAATGTCGCGCGCGTCCACCAGGTGCACATGTTCTACCTGGCCGAACTGCTCGACCTCGACTTCGCGCCCGGAGAGGAAAGCCTGGACGTGCGGATGTTCAGCGAAGCCGAGATCCCGTGGGACGACTTGGCCTTCCCTACCATCCGCACCACGCTGGAACTGTTCTTCGCCGACCGCCTCAAGATCCGCGAAGGCGGCAGCTACGGCTTCCACACGCAGGACATCATCCGCAACATGCGCTCCGACATCGAACCAACGTGACGCAGTACGATGATTCCATGGCTTGACACCCACACCCCGTTTCCCGACGTCTCCGAAGCGCTGACGACGGAGGCGCCCGGCCTGCTGGCCGCCGGCGCCGACCTGTCGCCGCAACGCCTGCTGATGGCCTACCGCCATGGCATCTTCCCATGGTTCTCGGAAGGCCAGCCCATCCTGTGGTGGAGCACCGATCCGCGCATGGTGCTGCGCACCGACCATTTCCGCATCACGGACAGCCTGAAGAAAACCCTGCGCAAGGTGGAACGCAGCCGGCAGCAAGGCGGCCGCTGGCAAGTGCGCTTCGACAGCGCCTTCGAACAGGTGATGCGCAACTGCGCCGCGCCGCGCCGCGACGGCCCCGGCACCTGGATTTCCGACGACATCATCGCCGGCTACACCGGCCTGCACCGCATGGGCTACGCGCACTCGGCCGAAGTCTGGCTCGATGGCGAACTGGTGGGCGGTGCCTACGGCGTCTGCATCGGCCGCATGTTTTATGGCGAATCGATGTTCGCGCGCGTCACCGACGCCTCCAAGATCGCCTTGTCCTACCTTGTGCGCTTCCTGCATGCCAATGGAGTAAGCATGATCGATTGCCAACAGGAGACCGGCCATCTGGCCTCGCTGGGCGCCGCGCCGATCCCGCGCACCCAGTTCCTGGCGCATCTGCGCAACAATATTGACTTGCCCCAGATCACCGTATGGGAACCCATTGCACCATTCGCCCCAGACAGTGTTAAGCTAACATAGAGACTCAACCACCGCCCGATAGGACGTGCATGACGCACCTGAACGACCTGCCTTTCGCGACGCTGCAGTTTTACACCACGGCGCCCTACCCTTGCAGCTACCTCGACGCCCGTCAGGCGCGCTCGCAGGTGGCCACGCCGTCGCACCTGATCAACGCGGACGTCTACTCGGAACTGGTGAAGAACGGCTTCCGCCGCAGCGGCATCTTTACTTATCGGCCATATTGCGACGGCTGCCAGGCCTGCATCCCGGTGCGCGTGGTGACCGACGAATTCAAGCCCAACCGCACCCAGCGCCGCGCCTGGACCAGGCACGGCAACCTGACCGCCGGCGTCGCCACGCTGTCGTTCTCCGACGAACACTACGACCTCTACCTGCGCTACCAGAGCCGGCGCCACGCCGGCGGCGGCATGGACCAGGACAGCCGCGACCAGTACGCGCAGTTCCTGCTGCAAAGCCGCGTCAACACCCGGCTGGTGGAGTTCCGCGAACCGGACGGCACGCTGCGCATGGTCAGCATCATTGACGTGCTGTCGGACGGCCTGTCGTCGGTGTACACCTTCTTCGACCCGGACATGGAGGGCGCCTCGTTCGGCACCTACAACGTGCTGTGGCAGATCGAGCAGGCGCGCGAGCTGAAGCTGCCTTACGTGTATCTGGGCTACTGGATCAAGGAAAGCCCGAAAATGTCCTACAAGACCAACTTCCGGCCGCTGGAAGCCCGTATCAAAGGCGTATGGAGCGTGCTGGACGTTTGATAAAATACGGGCGACCACCAACCTGAGCGCCTCATGTCCGAAAAATTCCTGTATTCCCTGGCCCGTCCGCTGCTGTTCTCGATGGACGCCGAAGCCGCCCACCACTTCACCCTGCCTGCACTGAAACGCGCCGCCGCGCTGGGCCTGACCAGGCTGGTCAAGCAGCCCCAGGCCGATCCGCGCACGGTGATGGGCATTACCTTTAAAAATCCGGTCGGCCTCGCTGCCGGCCTGGACAAGGATGGCGCCTACATCGACGCGCTGGCCGACCTCGGCTTCGGCTCGATCGAAGTGGGCACCGTGACGCCGCGCGCGCAGCCGGGCAATCCGAAACCGCGCATGTTCCGCCTGCCGGAAGCGCACGCCATCATCAACCGCATGGGCTTCAACAACGGCGGCGTCGATGCCTTTGTCGCCAATGTGCAGGCTTCGCGCTTCTACCAGGACAAGGCCGGCGTGCTGGGCCTGAACATCGGCAAGAACGCCGACACGCCGATCGAACGCGCCACCGACGATTACCTGCACTGCCTGGAAAAAGTCTATCCCTACGCCAGCTACGTCACCGTCAACATCTCGTCGCCGAACACCAAGAACCTGCGCCAGTTGCAAGGCGGCTCGGAGCTGGACGGCCTGTTGAGCACACTGAAGGATGCCCAGCTGCGCCTGGCCGACCAGCACCAGCGCTACGTGCCGCTGGCGCTGAAGATTGCGCCGGACATGGACGGCGACCAGGTCAAGAACATCGCCGACGCGCTGATCCGCCACAAGATCGACGGCGTCATCGCCACCAACACCACGCTGAACCGCGACGCCGTCACCGGCATGCTGCACGGCGCCGAAGCGGGCGGCCTGTCGGGCGCGCCGGTGTTCCAGTTCTCCAACACCGTGATCCGCCTGCTGAAGGCCGAACTGGGCGACGCCCTGCCGATCATCGGCGTCGGCGGCATCATGCAGGGCCTGGATGCGCGCATGAAGATGGAATGCGGCGCGCAGCTGGTGCAGCTGTATAGCGGTCTGATTTACGCCGGCCCGGCGCTGATCCGCGATTGCGCGGACGCGGTACGCGGCCACTAACCGGAGCAAGGCATGCAGAAGGTACAACTGGGTAACAGCGATCTCCACGTCACCAAGATCTGCCTCGGCACCATGACCTGGGGCGAGCAGAACACCGAGGCGCAAGCGCACAGCCAGCTCGACTACGCTTACGAGCGCGGCATCAACTTCATCGACACGGCGGAAATGTACCCGGTGATGGCGCGCGCCGAAACCCAGGGTTCGACCGAGCGCTACATCGGCACCTGGCTGAAGAAGACCGGCCTGCGCGACAAGGTGGTGATCGCCACCAAGGCGGCCGGCCCGAACGCCAGCGTGACCTGGATACGCGGCGGCCGCGCGCGCAACTTCGACGCCGCCAATCTGAAGGCGGCGGTGGACACCAGCCTGCAGCGCCTGCAAATCGAGCATATCGATTTATACCAATTGCACTGGCCGAGCCGTAACGTGCCCATCTTCGGCAACAACGTCTTCAATCCGAAGCAGGAGCGCGACTGCGTGGCGATCGAGGAAACGCTGGCGGCGCTGGGTGACCTGGTCAAGGCCGGCAAGATCGGCGCCATCGGCGTCTCCAACGAATCGTGCTGGGGCGTGAACGAGTTCATCAAGCAGTCCGAGATGAAGGACCTGCCGCGCATCGCCACCATCCAGAACCTGTACAACCTGACCGCGCGCCACTACGAAACCAGCCTGCTGGACGAGACCTGCTACCGCGAGAACGTCAGCCTGCTGGCCTACAGCCCGCTGGCGTTCGGCCAGCTGAGCGGCAAGTACCACGACGACCCGCAGGCGCACGGCCGCCTGACCGTCTTCCCGTCGACCTGGAGTCCGCGCTACCTGCGTCCGGCCACGGTGGCCGCCACCGCGCGCTACGTGCAGCTGGCGCGCGACAACGGCCTGACGCCGGCGCAACTGGCGCTGGCCTGGTGCTATTCGCGCTGGTTCGTGGCCTCGACCATCATCGGCGCCACCAGCCTGGAACAGCTGAAGCACAACATCGACGCCTACGACATCATGCTGCCGCTGGATGTCATCAAGCAAGTGGACCAGATCCACGCCGAGATCACCAATCCCGGCCAGTAACCCGTCAAACCGGGGTCAGTTCTGCCAATCGCACACGGGCTCAACTACAACGTAGTTGAGCCCGTGTGCGATTGGCAGAACTGACCCCGGTTTCTGGCGACGCGATATTAAAAACTTGAATATCATTAGTCATAACGATTAGTGGGCAGCATGGCTGCCCACTGGTATGCTTTTCCCACTGATACTTTCAAGAGACAATCCACATGCGCGCACGCCCCCTGCTGTTAGCCAGCCTGATTTCCACCATCGTTATTCCCGCCTTCGCGCAAGAAGTGAACGACGGCGAATTGCAATCCGTGGTCGTCACCGGCACCTACGCCAAGAACCGCCGTACGGTCGATTCGGAATCGCCGATCGACATCATCGGCGCCAAGGAACTGCAAGCCAGCGGCTCGACCGAGCTGGCCACCGTGCTGGGCCGCGTGCTGCCGTCGCTGAACTTCCCGCGTCCATCCGGCGCCGATGCGTCCGACGCCGTGCGTCCGGCGCAGCTGCGCGGCCTGTCGCCGGACCAGGTGCTGGTGCTGGTCAATGGCAAGCGCCGCCACACCTCGTCGGTGGTCAACGTCAACGGCACCCAGGGCCGCGGCTCGGCGCCGGTCGACCTGAACGCGATTCCGCTGTCGGCCATCGACCACATCGAGGTGCTGCGTGACGGCGCCGCCGCCCAGTACGGCTCCGATGCGATCGCCGGCGTCATCAACATCATCCTGAAAAAAGGCGCCAGCGGCGGCGAGGCTGAAATCGGCTGGGGCGAATACCAGAAGCGCGACGGCCGCCAGCGCTCGGTGCGCGCCTCGGGCGGCCTGCCGCTCGGTGAAAACGGCTGGGTGCGCATCGCCGTCGATGCCGCCGACCGCGATCCGACCAACCGCGCCGGCGCCGATTTCCGCAATCCGGCCGAGCCGCTGTACGGCACCGTCACGCAGCGCTTCGGCGATCCGGAAACCAAGCCGGCTGCGCTGTTCCTCAACAGCGAATACCGCGTCACCGACGATATCGACTGGTACGCCTTCGTCAACTACGGCCAGCGCGACACCTCGGCGGCGGCCACCTGGCGCACCGCGTTCAACGGCGCCGCGCTGCGCTCGCCGCTGTTCCCGCAAGGCTTCCTGCCACTGGAAAACAGCCGCTCGACCGACAGCTCGCTGGTCACCGGCCTGCGCGGCGAAGCCACCGGCTGGCGCTGGGACTTGAGCCTGAACTACGGCGAGAACGAGTTCAAGCTGAACCTGGACAACACCGTCAACCAGGACCTGGGCGCCGCCAGCCCGACCCACTTCTACGCCGGCCGCCTGAAGAACTCGGAAACGCTGGTCAACTTCGACATCGCCAAGGACTTCGCGGTCGAGGCCTTCACCGGCCCGGTCACGCTGGCGCTGGGCGCCGAGTACCGCAAGGAAACCTACGAGATCGGCGCCGGCGATGTGGCGTCGTACAGCGGCACCGGGGCGCAGGGCTTCTCCGGCTTCCGCCCGGTGAACGCCGGCAGCAACAGCCGCGACAACAAATCCATCTACGCCAACGTCGAAGCGGAAATCACCAAGCAGTTCTCGGCCTCGGGCGCGCTGCGTCACGAACGCTACAGCGATTTCGGCAACACCACCTCGGCCAAGGGTTCGGCCCGCTATGCCTTCAACGAAGCGGTGTCGCTGCGCGCGACCGCCTCGTCCGGCTTCCGCGCGCCATCGCTGGCGCAGCAGTTCTACACCATCACCACCACCAATTTCTCGGTGGTCAATGGCGTGAACACGCCGATTGAAACCGGCACCTTCGCGGTCGGCAGCGCCGCCGCCACGGCACTCGGCGCCACGCCGCTGAAGGCCGAGAAAGCCCGCAACTACAGCCTCGGCCTGGTGGTGCAGCCCAGCCGCAACTGGACCACGACGGTGGACGCCTACCGCATCAATATCGACGACCGCATCGCGCTGTCGGCGAATATGACGCTGAACCAGGCGCTGAAAAATACGCTGGCATCGCAAGGCATATTGGTGGGCGCCGGCCGTTATTTCACCAACGCCATCGACACCCGCACCACCGGCGTTGATCTGTTGAGCACCTACCGTTGGGATACGCGCGACTACGGCCGCTTCGACTTCACCGGCGCCTACAACCACAACAAGACCGATGTGGAAGGCGTGAAGGCCAATCCGGCGATCCTGACCGCCAACGGCCTGACGCTGATCGACCGCCAGACCGTCAACCGCCTGACCGTCGGTTCGCCGAAAGACAAGCTGAGCCTGACGACCGACTGGGCCATCAGCAACTGGGGCCTGCGCGCCGTGGTCACCCGCTACGGCAGCTTCACCGTCCCGCAGAACAATGCGACGCTGGACCAGACCTACGATCCGCAGTGGACGCTGGACCTGTCGGGTAACGTCAAGCTGGGCAAGAACTGGCGCCTGACGGCCGGCGTGGACAACGCCACCAACCGCTACCCCGACCAGGTGACCTCGGCGGGCAACCTCAACACCAACGGCATCTACCCGTACAGCGGCTGGGCGCCGAACGGCTTCAACGGCCGCTACTACTACGCCAAGGCCAGCTACAGCTGGTAACCCGCACGGCGGCGAGCTGGGGTCTGACCCCGTACGGGGTCAGACCCCGGTGTGCCCGGGTTTAGCATTGCGGCTCACGCCACCGCCAGTCGTTTCATGTGCGGTTTTGCTGGCGGCGGGGTCCCCGCCAGCTTGAACACACTCACCGCCTGCGCCAGCAGATCCGCCTGGTCGCGCATGCTCTGCGCCGCCGCGGCGGCCTGTTCCACCAGCGCCGCATTCTGCTGCGTCACATCGTCAATCGACACAATCGCCTGATTCACCTGCTCGATGCCCGTGCTTTGCTCGCTGCTGGCCGCGCTGATCTGATGCATGATCTCCGCCACCTGCTGCACCGACTGCACAATACCCTGCATCGTCGCACCCGCCTGGCTCACCAGCGCCGCCCCCGCATCGACGGTTTCCACCGACCGCCCGATCAACGCCTTGATTTCCTTGGCCGCCGACGCCGACCGCTGCGCCAGGTTGCGCACCTCGGACGCCACCACCGCAAAGCCACGGCCCTGCTCACCCGCACGCGCCGCTTCCACCGCCGCATTCAGCGCCAGAATATTGGTCTGGAACGCAATGCCGTCAATCACGCTGATGATGTCGACAATCTTGCTGGAACTTTCCTTGATCGCGCCCATGGTGGTCACCACCTCGCCCACCACCTGCCCGCCCCTGGTGGCATAGTCGCTGGCCGCCACCACCAGCTTGGTTGCCTGCCGCGCGTTCTCGGCGTTCTGCGACACGGTCGACGTCAGCTCCTCCATCGACGACGCCGTCTCCTCCAGGCTGGATGCCTGCTGCTCGGTGCGCGACGACAGATCCAGATTGCCGCTGGCGATTTCATTCGACGCCGTCGCAATCGTATCCGTGCCCGAACGCACCTGCCCCACCGTGCGCGCCAGCGCATCGTTCATGTCGATCAGCGCGCGCAGCAGCTGGCCGGTTTCGTCGGTGGTGTGGCACTCCATGCGCATGGTCAGATCGCCGCCCGCCACCGCCTGCGCCATGCCCACCGCGCGGTTCAGCGGCCGCGTGATGCTGCGCGTGATCACGTACAGCACCCAGGCCGCCAGCGCGGCCGCCACCAGGGTCAGCACGATCATGGTGGTGCGTGAACTGGCATACGATCGCTCGGCCACCGCGCTGGTCTCCTCGACGGCGGCGATCTGATACTTGACCATGTCGGTCAAGGCGTTCAGGTAAGCGGTCTGTTCCTTGCGCACCGTGGTCAGCAGATATTTGACCGACTCGTCACGCTTGCTGTCGTCGGTGGACATCTTCAGGAAAGCGCTCTGCACCACCACGTATTTTTCCCGCGCGTCGAGCACGGCTTGCAGCTTGGCCTTGCTTTGCGAGTCTTCATCGTCCGCGATCAGCTTGCCCAGCTTGTCGAGCCGCTCGCCGTTCTCCACGCGGCGTTTCTCCACGCGCTCCAGCTCGGCCTTGACCACCGCCGGATCGGTCGACAGCATGGCGTTGCGCATCGCGCGGGCGACGTCGTTCAGACCGCCTATCGTTTCGTAAGCCAGGATCACCTTGGGCACCTTGTCGACGGCAAGATCCTTGGTGTTGCTGTTGAGCTTGCCAAGATTGCCGATGCCTTCGACGGCGATGCCGATCATGAAGATGATGGCCATGCCCAGACCGGCTGCCAGGCGGTAGCCGATTTTCCAATTCCCGATACCCATGTGCGCTCCCGGTGTTGGTTGCAGGGTTTCAGTATATGGTCATTTCGTTATGAAAATAGGAAAAATTGGACGGTTGTTTTGCTGCCGCCACAACTGATGCGGCGGCAGCAACAGATCAGGAGAGATCCCCGCCGTTGAGGGCGGCGTCGATGTCGGCGCGGGTCAGGTCCGGCGCGAATTGCTGGATGAAGTGGTAGGCGTACGAACGCAGGTAGGCGCCCTTGCGCACCGCCAGGCGCGTGGTGTTCTGCGCAAACAGGTGCGACGCTTCCACCGCGCGCATGCCCTTGTCGCGGCCATGGTCGAAGGCCATCGAGGCGACGATGCCGACGCCCAGGCCCAGCGACACGTACTGCTTGATCACGTCCGAGTCCATGGCGGTCAGCACGATGTCTGGCTTGACGCCGGCTTGCGCGAAGGCCGCGTCGATGTGGCCGCGGCCGGTGAAGCCGACGTCATAGGTAATCAGCGGGAACTCGGCCAGGTCTTCCAGCTTGATCGGCGAGCGCGACAGCAGCGGATGGCCGTCCGGCACCACGATCAGATGGCTCCAGCGGTAGCACGGGAACGACACCAGGTCCGGGAACTGCGACAGGCCCTCGGTGGCGATGCCGATGTCGGTCTTGCCGGACAAGATCCACTCGGCGATGTGCTCAGGCGCGCTCTGCTGCAGGGCGATGCGCACGTCCGGATACGCGGTGCGGAAGCTCTGCACCACTTTCGGCAGCGCATAACGCGCCTGCGTGTGGGTGGCGGCCACGCTCAGGGTGCCGCTCTGCTGGCCGGTGTATTCCAGGCTGGCCTGCTGCAGGTTCTCGGCCTCGATCAGCAGGCGGTCGATGATCTTCAGGATGCCCTTGCCCGGCTCGGTCATGCCGGTCAGGCGCTTGCCGTTGCGTTCGAAAATCACGACGCCCAGTTCATCTTCCAGCTCGCGGATCTGGCGCGACACGCCAGGCTGCGAGGTGAACAGGGCATTCGCCACTTCGGTCAGGTTATAGCCACGACGGGCTGCTTCGCGGATGGACCGCAGCTGTTGAAAATTCATATGGATGCTCCTTCGTCCACGAACACCCGCAGGCGTTTCGGACGCACGACTAAAGTTTCGCCTTCTTGCAGGCCCAGGGAGCTGAAGCGTTCGTTCGGAATCACCGCTTCAATCAATTCGTTGGTATCGCCGCGCTCCAGGTCCAGCTGGGCCAGCGGGCCGATCGCATGCGCGCGGCGCAGCTTGACCACGATGCCTTCGGCGCCCGGCGTGTAGCGGTCCACCTCCAGCTCGTGCGGACGCACGTAGGCGGTGCCCTTGCCGGCGGCACTGGATTCGCCCGGCACGGTGAAGCTGGCGTCGCCACTGGCCAGCACGCCATCCTGCACGCGGCCGTGGAACACGTTCACATTGCCCAGGAAGCCGTAGACGAACGGCGAGGCCGGGTGGTTGTACACCTCGTCCGGCGCGCCGATCTGCTCGACGTTACCTTTGTTCATCAGCACCACCTGGTCGGCCACTTCCAGCGCTTCTTCCTGGTCGTGGGTGACGAAGATGGAAGTCACGTGCAGCTCGTCGTGCAGACGGCGCAGCCAGCGGCGCAGTTCCTTGCGCACCTTGGCGTCCAGCGCGCCGAACGGTTCGTCCAGCAGCAGCACGCGCGGTTCGACCGCCAGTGCGCGCGCCAGCGCGATACGCTGACGCTGGCCGCCCGACAGCTGCGGCGGATAGCGGTCGGCCAGCCAGTCCAGCTGCACCAGTTCCAGCAGGTCTTTCACCTTGCGGCGGATCTGGTCTTCCGACGGCCGTTCGCTGCGCGACTTGACGCGCAGGCCGAAGGCGACGTTTTCAAACACGGTCATGTGCTTGAACAGCGCGTAGTGCTGGAACACGAAGCCAACCTGGCGTTCGCGCACATGGCGTTCGGAAGCGTCGTGGCCGTCCAGCAGCACCTGGCCCGAGTCCGGATGCTCCAGGCCGGCGATGCAGCGCAGCAGCGTGGTCTTGCCGCAGCCCGATGGGCCCAGCAGCGCGGTCAGCTCGCCCTGCGGGAAGGCCAGCGACACATTGTTGAGGGCGACGAAATCGCCGAAACGCTTGTTGATGTTTTTAACTTCGATCGTCATGGTATTACTCCGTAGTGCGCACGTCGTCGGCGATGGATTCGTTCAGGCGCCAGGCGATAAAGGTTTTCACGACCAGCGTCACCAGGGCCAGCAGCGCCAGCAGGGACGCCACGGCAAAGGCGGCGGCAAAGTTGTATTCGTTGTAGAGAATCTCCACTTGCAACGGCATGGTGTTGGTCTCGCCACGGATGTGGCCTGACACCACCGACACCGCGCCGAACTCGCCCATGGCGCGGGCGTTACACAGGATCACGCCGTACAGCAGGCCCCACTTGATGTTCGGCAGCGTCACGCGGCGGAAGGTGTCCCAGCCGGACGCGCCCAGCACAATGGCGGCCTCTTCTTCTTCGCTGCCCTGCGCCTGCATCAGCGGGATCAGCTCGCGCGCCACGAACGGGAAGGTGACGAAGATGGTGGCCAGCACAATGCCCGGCACCGCGAACAGGATCTTGATGTCGTGGTCCATCAGCCAGGGGCCGAAGTAGCCTTGCGCGCCGAACAGCAGCACGTAGATCAGGCCCGAGATCACCGGCGACACCGAGAACGGCAGGTCGATCAGGGTCAGCAGGATGCTCTTGCCGCGGAACTCGAACTTGGCGATGCACCACGAGGCGGCCACGCCGAACACCAGGTTCAGCGGCACGGCGATGGCGGCGGTGATCAGCGTCAGCTTGATGGCCGAGATCGCGTCTTCGTCGACAATCGCAGCCAGGTAGGCGTCCCAGCCCTTTTTCAGGCCTTCGTAGAACACCGAGACCAGCGGCACGAACAGGAACAGCGTCAGGAACAGCAGCGCGATGGCGATCAGGACCAGGCGTACCCAGCGCGGCTCCAGCACATCGGCGCGCGACGGCAGTTCGCCGCGACGTGGGGTGGTGACAGGCGTAGCGCTCATGATTTCACCGGCTTTCCGCGAGCCCAGGCTTGCAACAGGTTGATGGTCAACAGCAGCAGGAAGGACACCACCAGCATCACGGTCGCGATCGCGGTGGCGCCGGCGTAGTCGTACTGCTCCAGCTTGGTAATGATGAACAGCGGCGTGATCTCCGACACCATCGGCATATTGCCGGCGATGAAGATCACCGAGCCGTATTCGCCGGTGGCGCGGGCGAAGGCCAGCGCGAAGCCGGTCATCAGCGACGGCAGGATGGTCGGAAACACCACGCGCGAGAAGGTCTGCCAGGCGTTGGCGCCCAGGCTGGCGGCGGCTTCCTCCAGTTCGCGCTCGGCGTCTTCCAGCACCGGCTGCACGGTGCGCACCACGAACGGCAGGCCGATGAAGGTCAGCGCGATCACCACGCCGATCGGCGTGAACGCCACCTTGATGCCCAGTTCGCCTTCGATGAAGCGTCCCAGCCAGCCGTTGGCCGAATACAGCGCGGTCAGCGTGATGCCGGCCACGGCGGTTGGCAAGGCGAACGGCAGGTCGACCAGCGCGTCGACGACGCGTTTGCCGGGGAATTCATAGCGCACCAGCACCCAGGCCACGATGCCGCCGAAGATGACGTTGATGAAGGCGCCCAGCAGCGAGGCGCCGAACGTCAGCTTGTACGAGGCGATCACGCGCGCCGAGGTCACCGTGGTCCAGAACGAATCCCAGGTCAGGGTGAACGTTTTCAGGAAAATCGCCGACAGCGGTATCAGTACGATCAGCGTCAGGTAGAAAATGGTGAAGCCCAGCGACAGCCGGAAACCCGGCATCACGCGGAACGGCGCGCTTTGCCTGGCCACTGGCGGCGTATCGGTGGGCGCTGCAAGAACAGCAGACATGAATGCTCCCTTATTACAAAACCTTCTATAAGGGCTGCATGTTCTCACCTCAGCTTCATAATACAAACGAAGCATTAGTCATTTGATTAGATGATTCAGCTATATACGAGCTTTGCTGCCACAGCAACAAGTGTTACCGCGAGCAGGCCGCGCAGCAGACGCTCGGGCACGGCGCGGGCGGCGTAGGCGCCAATGGTGATGCCGGGCAGCGAGCCGACCAGCAGGGTCAGCAGCAGGGTCCAGTTGATCGAACCCAGCCACCAGTGGCCGATGGCGGCGATGGCGGTCAGCGGCACGGCGTAGGCGATGTCGGTGCCGGCCACTTCGGCGGCGGTCAGGCGCGGGTAGAGCATCACCAGCAGGGTGGCGCCGATGGCGCCGGCGCCTATCGAGGAAATCGTCACCAGCGTGCCCAATACGGCGCCGGAGACGATGGTGGCGATGCTCAACGCCCTGCCCTGTAGCTGGCGCTCGGGATGGGCGGTGATCCAGGCCAGCATCTTGCGCTTGAACAGCAAGGCGATGACGGTCAGCAGCACCGAGCTGGCGATCATGTAGCGAATGATCTGGCCCATTTCCTTGTTCAGGGTGCCGAAGTGTTTAAGCGCCAGGCTGGCGAGGAAGGCGGCCGGCAGCGCGCCGATGCAGAGGCGGCGCACGATGTCCCAGTGGACGGTGCCGCGCATTTTATGGGTGAAGGTGCCGACGCCCTTGGTCAGCGAGGCGAACGCCAGGTCGGTGCCGACAGCCACGGCGGGCGTGACGCCGAACAGCAAAGTGAGCAGCGGCGTCATCAGCGAGCCGCCACCGACGCCGGTCATGCCGACCAGCAAGCCGACTGCGAATCCTGAAACGACAAACTGCACATCCATAAAACAATCCCCAAAGTAGGCCCGAAGGTTACCTACTCTGGGGACATATCCAAACAACGGAAAACTAATAAGCTTATTTGTTTGGCTGCGGCGTCACACGCAGATATGGACGCTCAGCGGTGAAGCCTTTTGGATATTTCTGCTTCAGCACTTCCGGATCTTGCACGGTCAGCGGGATGATGACGTCGTCGCCATCTTTCCAGTTACCCGGCGTGGCCACGGTGTAGCCGTCGGTCAGCTGCAGCGCATCGATCACGCGCAGCACTTCTTCGAAGTTACGGCCGGTGCTCATCGGATAGGTAATCGTCAGACGCACCTTCTTGTTCGGATCGATCACGAACAGCGAACGCACGGTCGCCGTTGCCGACGCTTCCGGGTGAATCATGTCATACAGGCCCGATACCTTGCGGTCCGCATCGGCAATGATCGGGAAGCCGACCACGGTCTTCTGCGTTTCCTCGATATCCTTGATCCACGCCTTGTGCGACTCGGCAGGGTCCACCGACAGCGCGATCGCTTTCACGTTGCGTTTGTCGAATTCCGGTTTCAGCTTGGCGGTCAGGCCCAGCTCGGTGGTGCACACCGGCGTGAAGTCGGCCGGGTGCGAAAACAGCACCACCCACGAGTTACCAGCCCACTCGTGGAACTTCAGTTTGCCGATGGAAGAATCTTGTTCGAAATCAGGCGCGGTATCGCCCAGACGGATAGTCATAGTTGGTCTCCAGAGTAGAAAAATGCATCACGTTGACAACACGTCATTGTGCACCTGACCGGCCAGGAAATACAAGCTTTCCAGACCCTCCGGCCAGTCGCCCAGGCCGGATTCGGCGTTGATGTGCCCCAACGGACCACCGTTGATGAAGCGGCTGTGCCAGCGCCGGGCCCACTGTTCGGCGCGCGGCGCGGCCATCCACGGATCGTTGGTACTGCCAACCATGATGGAAGGCACCGGCAAGGCCTGCTGCGGCAGCAGCGCGGCGACGTTGAACTTGTCGGGATCGGCCGGCGCCACCAGCAGCACCGCCGCCACGCCCTCTGGATCGCGCGCCACGCTGTGCACCGTGGCCAGCGCGCCGAAGCTGTGGGCCACGATCAGCGTCGGCCGCTTATCCTTGCTGCGCAGTTCGTCCACCCGCGCCGACCAGCGCGGCAGATCCGGCACTTCCCAGTCATCCTGCTGCACCCGCTCGAAGGCGGGGAACAGGCGTTGCCAGCGGCTTTGCCAGTGGTCCGGTCCGCTGTTATGCAGGCCGGGCGCAATCAACACGCGAAACTGGTCCAAGCTGCCGGTCATGATTACTTGTTAGGCTGGTAGATCTGGTCGAACAGGCCGCCGTCGGCGAAGTGGGTCTTCTGCGCCTTGGTCCAGTCGCCAGCCACATCGGCCAGCGTGAACAGCTTCACTTTCGGGAACTGGCCGGCGTATTTCTTGGCTGCTTTCTCGGTGGCTGGACGGTAGTAGTTCTTGGCGATGATGTCCTGTGCTTCATCGGTGTACAGGAAGTTCAGGTAAGCCTCCGCCACCTTGCGGGTGCCGCGCTTGTCGACCACTTTGTCGACCACGGCGACCGGCGGTTCCGCCAGGATCGAGACCGACGGCGCGATGATGTCGAACTTGGTCGGGCCCAGTTCCTTGACCGCCAGCAGCGCTTCGTTTTCCCAGGCGATCAGCACGTCGCCGATGCCGCGTTCAACAAAGGTGGTGGTGGCGCCGCGGGCGCCGGAATCCAGCACCGGCACGTTCTTGTACAGCTTGGTCAGGTATTCCTTGGCGCTGGCTTCGCTGCCGCCTGGCTGGCGCAGCGCGTAGCCGTAGGCGGCCAGGTGGTTCCAGCGGGCGCCGCCGGAAGTCTTGGGATTCGGGGTGATCACCGACACGCCCGGTTTGACCAGGTCGGCCCAGTCCTTGATGCCTTTCGGATTGCCCTTGCGGACCAGGAACACGATGGTCGAGGTGTACGGGGTGCTGTTGTGCGGCAGCTTCTTCTGCCAGTCCGGCGACAGCAGCTTGTGCTCGGCGATGGCGTCGATGTCATAGGCCAGCGCCAGCGACACCACGTCCGCTTCCAGGCCGTCGATCACGGCGCGGCCCTGCTTGCCCGAACCGCCGTGCGATTGCTTGATCTTGACCGTATCGCCGGTTTTGGCTTTCCACTCCTTGGCAAATGCGGTGTTGACGTCCTGGTACAGCTCGCGCGTCGGATCGTACGAGACGTTCAGCAGCGAAATGTCCGCCGCCAGCACTGGAGCGACGGCGGAGATGGCGAGCACGGCAGCGGCAATAATTTTTTTGGACAGCATTTGATTCCCCTAGTAGTGAAGGTCTCCAGATTACTGCCGGTCTTTATAAATGAGAACTAAGCTTTTATCAGTTCTATATACAAGAAAATCATATGAAGCGGTTGTACAGCACCACCGCCCAGGTGGCGATCGCCAGCAGACAGGTCAGCGCCACGGCCGCGCTGCCGAAATCCTTGGCGTTCTTGGACAAGGGATGGCGCTCCAGCGACACGCGGTCCACCACCGCCTCGATCGAGGAGTTGACCAGTTCGACAATCAGGATCAGCAGCAGCACGCCGATCAGCACCAGCTTTTCAAACGCCGAGATGCGCAGCACCAGCGCAATGATGGCGCCGACCACGAACACGCTGACCTCCTGGCGGAAGGCATGCTCATGCTTCCAGGCGGAGCGGAAGCCGTCCATCGAATATAAAAAGGCCTGGTAAATACGTTTGAGACCGCTCTTGCTCTTGAATTCGCTGACTGGTTCCATGTGGGTGTCGTAACTTTGTAAATGCTTATTATGCATCACCCCGGACTTTTCCACATTATGGTATAAAAGAGGTATTGAATACTGCATTGCACCAACCACATCATGAAAATCGAATCCGTTCCCGAGCAAAAGACCACCATCCAGGTGATCGAACGCATGGTGGCGCTGCTCGATGCGCTGGCCAAGTATCCCGACCCCGTGAGCCTGAAGGAATTGTCGCGCGTCTCCGGGCTACACCCGTCCACCGCCCACCGGATTTTGAACGACATGGTGGTCACCCGTTTTGTCGACCGGGTCGAGCCGGGCACCTACCGCCTCGGCATGCGCCTGCTGGAACTGGGCAATGTGGTCAAGAGCCGGCTGTCGGTGCGTGAAGCGGCGCTGGACTTCATGCGTGCACTGCACAAAAAAACCCAGCAGACCATCAACCTGTCGGTGCGCCAGGGCGACGAGATCGTCTACATCGACCGCGCCTTCTCGGAGCGCTCCGGCATGCAGGTGGTGCGCGCCATCGGCGGCCGCGGCCCGCTGCACCTGACGTCGACCGGCAAGCTGTTCCTGTCGGTGGACGAGCCGAAAGCCATCCGCGCCTACGCCACGCGCACCGGCCTGGCCGGGCACAACAAGAATTCGATTACCGATCTGGGCAAGCTGGAACGCGAGCTGGGGCTGGTGAAGTCGCGCGGCTACTCGCGCGACAACGAGGAACTGGAGCTGGGGGTGCGCTGCATGGCCGCCGGCATCTACGACGACAGCGGCAAGCTGATTGCCGGGCTGTCGATCTCGGCGCCGGCCGACCGTCTGCAGGAAGACTGGCTGGAAGATCTGGTGCTGACTGCGCGCCAGATCTCCGTCACGCTGGGTTACATCCCGGTCGAATAAGCGCCGGTGCTGCTGCCGCCAACCAGGTTGGCCGGGCGCAGCGCTTCCAGCCATTTGCGCATGCGGCCGGCGTCCGCCGTCCGCGACTGCTTGCCCTTGGAATCCAGGAACACCATGATGACCGAGCGGCCTTCGATGACGGCCTGCATCATCAGGCAACGCCCTGCTTCGTTGATGAAGCCGGTTTTCTGCAAGCCGATGGCCCAGTCCGGGCTGGCCACCAGGTGGTTGGTGGTGCCGAACTGCATCGGACGGCCGTTGCTCAGCTCCACCGTGGCTTTCGGATCGGTGGAGAACTGGCGCAGCATCGGCTGCTGGTACGCCGCCATCGCCAGCTTGGCCAGGTCGCGTGCGCTGGCCACATTCATTTTCGACAGGCCGTTGGAATCGACGTAGTGGGTGTCGCTCATGCCCAGTTCGCGCGCCTTGGCGTTCATCGCTTCGACAAAGGCCGGACGGCCGCCCGGATAGTTGCGGCCCAGCGCCGAGGCGGCGCGGTTTTCCGAACTCATCAGCGCGATGTGCAGCATGTTGGCGCGGGTCATCTGCGTGCCGACTTTCAGGCGCGAGCTGCTGAATTTTTCGCGGTCCACGTCCTCGTCGGTGACGGTGAGGACTTCATCCATGTCCTGCTTGGCTTCCACCACGATCAGGCCGGTCATCATCTTGGTGATGGAGGCGATCGGCAGGGCAACGTTGGAATTCTTTTCAAACAGCACTTCCGAATTGGCCTGATCCAGCACCAGCGCCACATTGGACGCCAGCGCCAGCGGATCGTGCGTCGCGTTCAGGCCGGCGAGGTCGCCCATGGTCGGCACCGCCGGCGCGGCGGCCAGCACGCGCTGGTACACCACCTTGCGCTTGCCGTTGACCTTGATCACGCGCTTGACCACGCGGTCGCCCGTATCGGCGGCGGCCACGCGCACGGCGTGGCGCTTCTTCAGCACGACCTTTTTATTGGGCGCGCTGCCGGCATCGGCTGCCTGGACGGTGACGGCTGCCGAAGCAAACATCAGCGAAATAAGAGCGCTTAATGCGAGTTTGATCATTCGTATCCCCAAAAAAAGATTCAGCAAAGCTCGTTGCAGTGTAGCAAAACGCTGCGCCAGCGCAAGCAGATTTAACGTTTATCGCACCAGTAGTTGTGTCGGCGCAATATGGGAAAAACAAGCTAGCCGTATCAGACAAATTTAACAAATTCTTCAAGCGCCATGCGCTCGGTGACCAAAGAGTTTTCGACTTTGCTCAAATCAGCAACACCCAGCGCCATGCCACACACCACGGTTTCCCTGTCCGGCAATTGCAGCTGCTCGCCGATGATGCGGTGGTACTGCGTGAAAGCGGCCTGCGGGCAAGTGTCCAGCCCGCGCGCGCGCGCCGCCACCATGATGTTCTGCAAGAACATGCCGTAGTCCAGCCACGAACCCTGCTCCATGATGCGGTCGATGGTGAAGATCAGGCCCACCGGCGCGCCGAAAAAGTCGTAATTCTTGCCGTGCTGGGCGGCCATGCCGGCCTTGTCCTCGCGGGTCAGGCCCAGCAGCGCATACAGATCCCAGCCGACCTTGCGGCGGCGGTCGATATACGGCGAGGCCCATTCGCGCGGATAGTAGGCATATTCTTCCTTGTGCTGGCGGGCCTGCTCCGGATCGTTATGTGCGGCCAATATCGCCGACGACAACTGCTGCTTGCGCTCGCCTTGCAGCACGTAGACTTTCCACGGCTGCGTGTTGGTGCCGGACGGCGCCCGCCCCGCTACCTTCAAAATCTGCTCGATATCCTCGCGCGCCACCGGCGTCGGCAAAAAGGCGCGCAGGGAACGGCGCGAGGTGATCGCGGCGTCGACGGCCTGCTGTTCGGGTGTGGAAATCATGCGTCCTCGCTCACTTGGGTTTCTTGACCACAAATATAACGCCTGTCACCGCCAGCAACATACCGGCAATGCCGAGGGCGTTGAAAGCTTCGCCAAACATCAGCCACGCCATGATGGCGGTGGTGGGCGGCGTCAGATACATCAAGCTGGTGACCTGGGTGGCGTCGCTGCGGCGTATCAGTGCGAACAGCAGGAAAATCGCACCGATGGACAAGCCCAGCACCGACCATAGCAAGGCACCGATAAAGCGCGGCGTCCACTGCACCGCAGCAAAATCCGGGCCAAGGCCTTCGATCCATATCGCCAGCGGCAGCACCAGCACGGTGGAGGCGGCAAACTGGATCACCGTTCCCACGCGCAGGTCGAACTGCGGGCAATGGTGTTTCTGATACAAGGTGCCGGCGGTGATACTTAATAGTGCAAGCACGCACAACAAGATGGCGTCGGTCGACAGGCCGACCAGCTGGATCTTGGCCGCCACCACCAGCCCGACGCCGCCGATGCCGAACAGCAGCCCCAGCCACTGGCGCGGACGGACCTTCTCGCCGATCAGCGGCGCCGCGAACGCGGTCAGGATCGGCTGCATGCCGACTATCAATGCCGACAAGCCGGCCGGCATGCCCTGCTTGATCGCGCACCAGACGCCAATCAGGTAACCTGCCTGCACCAGCAGCCCGGCAAACGCGATGTGGCCGATCTTGCCATGCGGCCAAGGCGCCCTCAGCACCATCACGGCCGGCACCAGGAACACCAGCACGCCCAGAAAACGCAGCAGCAGGAACGTCAGCGGCGGCGCATACGGCAGGCCGAACTTGGCGACGATGAAGCCGCTGCTCCACAACAGCACGAAAAACAGCGGCAACGGCGACAAAAAGCTGGCGTGCGGCGCGGCTGGCGCTGCGTTCGGGGTCGTGGGCATCAGGTTGGCTTGTGAACTGAAAGGCAATGAGCGCCGTCATGTCGACGCCAACTCAGGTGGACCGAGTCTAACACGGCAAGCGATTTGCCACCGGAAGGCCGCCATTTCCCTCGTACTTTGGGAATAGTTCCGTAGGCAAATACTTCTCTGGAACTAAGTGCACATTCCTTGATGCAACGCACAAAAAATCGCTTGACTTAATTTCCGAAGGCCGTAAAATCGTCTTTGTTGCGTTGCACAATTTGTTGTTCGGTCTGAAACGTAGTTGGCCTGTTTCTCACCGACGGTAGAAACACCAGCAGTAATATTTCAATCAACGACTATTTTCTGGAGAAATACATGTTTTCGATTCCTGAGCAATTTTCCAATGCGACCAAAGCTAATTTTGAAGCCCAATTCGCCATCTTCTCGACCCTGACCAATAAAGCTTTCGAAGGCGTGGAGAAGTTTGTCGACCTGAATCTGACCGCTGCCAAGGCTTCGCTGGAAGAATCGTCGGCCACCACCAAGCAATTGCTGGCTGCTAAAGATCCACAAGAATTCTTCTCGCTGGCCGCTGCCCAGGCTCAACCAAGCGCAGAAAAAACCATCGCTTACGGCCGTCATCTGGCAACCATCGCCACCAGCACCGGCGCTGAATTCAGCAAAGCCGCTGAAACCCAGATCGCAGAAACCAACCGTAAAGTTATTTCGCTGGTTGAAGAAGTCAGCAAAAATGCACCAGCCGGTTCGGAAAATGCAGTGGCGCTGTTTAAATCGGCGATTGGCAATGCGAATGCCGGTTACGAGCAATTCACCAAAACCGCTAAACAGGCTGCTGAATCGCTGGAAAGCAATCTGAGCGCTGCTGTGAATCAATTCACCGCTGCTGCAGCGAAAGCCGCACCGAAGAAATAAATCAAGTTCTCACTTTCACCAAAAAGCCTCGGTTAATCCGAGGCTTTTTTATTACCCTAACAAAATGGTCTGACCCCGTACGGGGTCAAACCCTGGCCGCAGCGGTGTGCGGGTTGAAACGGTGCCGCACATACCAAAACATGGCGCGTACGAGCCAAAATTTAGCATAATGCGAGCAAAAAAAACCCGCCAGAAGCGGGTTGGGGTCTACTCGCCGAGGTAAGCAGCCTTGACGCGCGGATCGTCCAGCATATCCTTGGCCGCGCCATTCATGGTGATATTGCCCGAATCCATCACATAACCACGATGCGCCGCCTGCAGCGCCAGCTTGGCATTCTGCTCCACCAGCAATATCGTAATCCCCTCTTTCGAGACATTACGAATCACCTCGAAAATCTTCTCCACCATAATCGGCGATAAACCCATAGACGGCTCATCCAATAACAGCAACTGAGGATGCGACATTAATGCGCGCGCCATCGCCAGCATTTGCTGTTCACCACCGGATAAAGTCCCCGCCAATTGCTGCGCGCGTTCTTTTAAACGTGGGAATACATCAAACCATTTGGCAATATCGGATTCAATACCGGTCTTATCTTTTCGGGTATAAGCACCCATCATCAGATTCTCATGAATCGACATGCGGGTAAATACACCACGGCCTTCCGGCACCATCGCCAATTTCTTTTCCACCAAATGGAAAGATTTACTGCCCTTCAGCGATTCACCTTGATAAGTAATCGTGCCCTCGACTTTACACGGCGGCAAAGTACCGGTAATTGCTTTCAGCGTGGTGGTTTTACCGGCACCATTGGCGCCGATCAGCGCGATTAACTCGCCTTTATTTACTTCCAGATCGATACCTTTGACGGCTTTAATGCCGCCGTATGCGACTTTCAGTCCCGATACTTTAAGAACGTTGTCGCTCATTAGTGCGATCCTCCCAGATAGGCTTCAATCACCGCCTTATTGCTTTGTATTTCCGCCGGCAGACCTTCCGCAATCGGCTTGCCGTATTCCAGCACCATCATGCGGTCGCACAAACTCATCATCATCTTGACGTCGTGTTCAATCAACAACACGGTCTTGCCTTGCGCCTTGATCTTGACCAGCAGCTCGCGCAGCGCCAGCTTCTCGGTGGCGTTCATGCCGGCCGCCGGTTCATCCAGCGCCAGCAGTTGCGGATCGGTCGCCAGCGCGCGGGCGATTTCCAGCCGGCGCTGGTCGCCGTAGGACAGGAATTTCGACGTGCGGTTGGCAAACTGGCCGATACCGACGAAATCCAGCAGTTCCTGCGCACGCTTGCGGATCGCGGCCTCTTCCTCGCGCGCCGCCTTGTGGCGGAAAATCGCGCCGAACACGCCCTGCCTGGAGCGCACGTGGCGCCCCACCATGACGTTTTCCAGCGCCGTCATCTCGCCGAACAGGCGGATGTTCTGGAAGGTACGGGCGATGCCCGCCTTGGCCACCTCGTGCGGCGCCGACGGCGAGTACGGCTTGCCGGCCAGCTCGAAGGTGCCGGTGTCCGGCTGGTACAGGCCGGTAATCACGTTGAAGAAAGTGGTTTTGCCGGCGCCGTTCGGGCCGATCAGGCCGTAAATCTGGCCCTGCATGATCTTGATGCCAACATCAGTCAGCGCCTGCAAGCCGCCGAAACGCTTGTTGACGCCGGCGATCTGGAGAATTACCTGTTCAGTCATTGTTATCTCTTCCTCACGCCGCCATTACGCCGGACGATTGATTCTTGGTGTCGGAGTCGCCATCCGGGCGGTCTTCATGCTTGGGCGCAGGCCACAAGCCTGCCGGACGCAGCAGCATGGTCAGCACCAGGGCCAGGCCGTACAGCAGCTGGCGCAGCACTTCCGCCTCGATCAGCACGTGGCCGAACAGCTGCTCCTGCAGCGGCTCCACCACGTGGCGCAGGATCTCCGGCAGGGCCGCCAGCAGCACGCCGCCCAGGATCACGCCAGGAATATTGCCGATACCGCCCAGCACCACCATCGCCAGCACCAGGATCGACTCGGTCAGCGAGAACGACTCCGGCGACACAAAGCCCTGGAACGACGCGAACATCGCGCCGGCCACGCCGCCGAACGACGCGCCCATCGAGAACGCCAGCAGCTTGACGTTGCGGGTGTTGATGCCCATCGCCTTGGCGGCGATTTCGTCTTCGCGGATCGCCACCCAGGCGCGGCCCAGGCGCGAGTGCTGCAGGCGGGAGGTGACGAACACCACCGCCACGCACAGCAGCAGGAACAGGAAGTAGTAGGCGTTCACCGACGGAATGCCGACACCGCCGATAAACACGGTGGCGCGCGAACCCGCCTCGCCGCCCAGGTTGACGCCGAACACGCGGATCGGGTCGATCATATTGATGCCCTGCGGACCGTTGGTGAAATTGATCGGCTCGTTCAGGTTGTTCATGAAGATGCGGATGATCTCGCCGAAGCCCAGCGTCACGATGGCCAGGTAGTCGCCGCGCAGCTTCAGCGTCGGCGCGCCCAGCAGCGCACCGAAGAAGGCCGCCAGCAGCGCCGCCAGCGGCACGATCAGCCATACCGACAGGTGGATGCCGTTCTGCTGGATTTCCGGGCCGAGGACCGTAATCAGCGTATTGCCCAGCGTCGGATACTCATTGATGACCGATTCCAGCAGGGTCGCGAACTGCGGCGAGGCCAGCAGGCCGGCCAGGTAGGCGCCCACGGCGTAGAACGCGATGTAGCCCAGGTCCAGCAGGCCGGCGAAGCCGACCACGATGTTCAGCCCCAGCGCCAGCATGATGTACAGCAGCGCCATGTCGGCGATGCGCACCCACGAGTTGCCGAACTGCTGGGCAAAGAACGGGAACGCCATCAACAGCACGACCAGCACCGCCAGGTTGACGGACGCTTTGCGCGGATTGCGGGAAAAGTCGAAATTCACAATAGCCATGTCGTCTCCTTACGCCCGGTCCGCCACGCGCTCGCCCATGATGCCGGACGGACGCACCGTCAGCACCAGGATCAGCACCACGAACGCAAAGATGTCCTGATAGTGGCTGCCGAGGAAGCCGCCGGTCAGGTCGCCGATGTAGCCGGCGCCCAGGCTTTCAATAATACCCAGCACGATGCCGCCGACCATCGCACCGTAGATGTTGCCGATACCGCCCAGCACTGCGGCGCAGAACGCCTTCAGTCCCGGCAGGAAGCCCATGGTGAACTGCACCGACGCGTAGTTGGCGCCCCACATCACGCCGGCCACCGCCGCCAGCGCCGCGCCCAGCGCGAAGGTGGCAACGATGACCAGGTTGGAATCGACGCCCATCAGGCCGGCGACGCGCGGGTTTTCCGCCGTCGCGCGCATGGCGCGGCCCATGCGGGTTTTTTCCACCAGCAGCACCAGACCGGCCATCGACACCAGCGCCAGCGCCAGCAGCAGAATCTGCGTCGGCGTGATCACGGCGCCGCCGATCAGCACCGGATCGGAAGGCAGCAGTTGCGGGAACGGCAGCGGGTTGCGGTCCCAGATCATCATGGCGAACACGTTCAGCAGGGTCGAGATGCCGATCGCGGTGATCAGCGGCGCCAGCCGTGGCGCGTTGCGCAGGCGGCGGTAGGCGATGCGCTCGATCAGCACGTTGACCACCATGCACACCGGGATGGCGCCGCCCATGGCGATCATCAGCTTGACGTAGCCAGGCAGGTCGGGGGCGTACTGGTTCAGGAGTTTGAGGATGGTGAGGCCGGTCATCGCACCGATCATCAGCACGTCGCCATGGGCGAAGTTGATCAGATTGAGCACACCGTACACCATGGTGTAGCCCAGCGCGACCAGTGCGTACATGCTGCCGAGCACTAGTCCGTTAATAATTTGTTGGATAAAAGTATCCATTTTTGCCTTTACCTTTGATTGCGTGACATGTAACAAAAACGGCACCCGGGTGTCCCCGTAGTGCCGCCGTTGACTACACGTTCACGATGCAAGTTTCATGCCAGAACAGTGCCTCGATCGCTTCGCATTATTAAGCCGAAACGACAATATTTTAGAGCGAGGCAAATAATAGCCAGAATTCCGGAAAACTAATCGCGGAATAAGGCTGGTGAAGCTGAATTATATTCCGCTCTGGCCAGGTAAAGTTAGATTGCGCCCTCGATTGGTGCAACTTTCGACACGCCGTCGAGGCCCTTGGGCATCGGGAAAGTGACCGATTCCAGCACGCCGTCCAGCGGACGCACGCTGCGCACACCCAGCTCCTTGAGGCGGTCAATGACCGACTGCACCAGCACTTCGGGCGCCGAGGCGCCGGCCGTGACGCCGACGCGCAGTTTGCCGTCCAACCAGGCCGGGACGATCTGCTCGGCGTGGTCCACCATGTAGGCGGGCGTGCCCATTTTTTCCGCCACTTCGCGCAGGCGGTTGGAGTTGGAACTGTTCGGGCTGCCGACCACGATCACCACCTCCACCTGCGGCGCCATGAACTTGACGGCTTCCTGGCGGTTGGTGGTGGCGTAGCAGATGTCGCCCTTCTTCGGCTCGATGATGGCGGGATATTTGGCTTTCAGCGCGGCGATGATGTCGGCGGTGTCGTCCACCGACAGCGTGGTCTGCGACACGTAGGCCAGCTGGTCCGGCTTGGCCACTTCCAGTTTGGCGACGTCTTCCACGGTCTCCACCAGGTACATGCCCTCTTCCGTCTGGCCCATCGTGCCTTCGACTTCCGGGTGGCCGTCGTGGCCGATCATGACGATCTCGCAGCCCTGCTTGCGCATCTTGGCCACTTCCACGTGCACCTTGGTGACCAGCGGGCAGGTGGCGTCGAAGATGCTGAAGCCGCGCGCATCGGCTTCCGCGCGCACCGCCTTGGACACGCCGTGCGCCGAGAACACCAGCGTATTGCCGGCCGGGACTTCGCTCAAGTCCTCGATAAAGATCGCGCCCTTGGCGCGCAGGTCGTTCACCACATAGGCGTTGTGGACGATTTCGTGACGCACGTAGATTGGCGCGCCAAACTGCTGCAGCGCGCGCTCGACGATTTCGATGGCGCGGTCGACGCCGGCGCAGAAGCCGCGCGGCTGGGCCAACAGAAGTTCTTTATCGCTCATGCAGTCCTCACAGTACGGAAATCAGATGCACTTCAAACTTCAGCGGCTGGCCGGCCAGCGGGTGGTTGAAGTCGAACAGGCAGGTTTCGTCGCCCAGTTCTCGCAGGATGCCGGCAAAGCGGCCGCCGCCCGGCGCGGCGAAGTCGACCAGGTCGCCGATCTTGTAGTCGGCGTCCGGCGCCGAGTTCTGGTCCAGCGTGGCGCGGCTGACTTCGCGGATCAATTCAGGATTGCGCGGGCCGAAGCCGACGCCCGGCTCCAGCTCGAAGGTTTTGTGCGTGCCTTCAGGCAGGCCGATCAGCAATTCTTCCAGCACCGGCGCCAGCTGGCCCTGGCCCATCAGCAACGTGGCCGGCGTGGTGCCGAAGGTGGTAACGATATCCTTGCCTTCCAGGGAAGCCAGACGGTAATTCAGGGTGAGATACGACGACGCGGTGACAACAGGTTGCTCGTTAGACATGACTTAAGCTTCGTTGGACTGGGAAAGGCCATATTGTAAGCCACCTTTGATCCTCATCGCTTTCTCGGCCAGGAAAAGAAGCGCGGATCGTAAATCCACCTGCGCACGGTGGTGGCGCTGAGGCCAGCGGCGTCAGGGTGCTGCGGATCGATCAGAACGCAATACTCGTCCGGGACAATGACTGAAGGAACCAGAAGCAGCCTGGATTATTCCAGCGCCCGCCTGTGATCTTCGCGCCGATACCGGACAGGTCGCCTGCTTTGTACGACGACGTGTCCACCGCGATGCGCCAGACCGGCTGGGTCATGCGTAAGCGCCGCTTTGAATCATCGACAGCAGGTCTTCCACCAGTTTCTGGCCAGCGAAGGTGTCCATATAGCTCGCGGGCGTGGCGCCGCCCAGCGCTGGGAGCGGCGCGGCCAGCCACACGGCCAGCCAGCGCGCCGCATCGCCCCCCTTTGGATTGCCTGACTCGTCAACCATCGATTTGATTCTTTTATTTTCACCACGTCTTTGCACTTCATCAGACACACGTCAGTATTCCCGCCAATTGGCTTGACCATAATGAATGCTCTATCGGAGAGCTTCCATGACGATCAATGAATGGCCAAAAGATCAAAGACCGAGGGAACGGCTGATACGCGAGGGGGCCGGTGCGCTGTCCGACGCGGAACTGTTGGCCATCTTCCTGCGCGTTGGCGTGCGCGGACAGGACGCAGTCCAATTGGGCCAACACATGGTGCACCACTTTGGTTCGCTACAAGGATTGTTTGGCGCCACACTTCGGGAGTTTTCCGAGATTAACGGCTTGGGCCCGGCAAAATTCGCCCAATTGCAAGCGGTGATGGAGCTGGCGCGGCGCGCCCTGATGGAGGAAATCCGCACCGGCACAACGCTCAGCTCGCCACGGGCGGTCAAAGAATACCTGCGTTTGCTGTTCAATGGCCGCTCCTTCGAATCCTTTCATGTGCTGTTCCTGGATGTGAAGAACCGGCTGATCGACGCCAAGGAATTGTTTCGGGGCACGCTGACGCATACCTCGGTGTATCCACGGGAGGTGGTCAAGGAGGCGCTGGCGCGCAATGCCGCCAGTGTGATGCTGGCGCATAACCACCCGTCCGGCACGCCCGATCCCAGCGAGTCCGACCTGCTGCTGACGCGAGCGCTGATGCAGGCGCTGGCGCTGGTCGATATCCGCATCCTCGACCATTTTGTGGTGGCCGGGCATCAGGTTCACTCGTTTGCCGAGCATGGACAACTCTAGGTTTACCCCTATGCGCTCAAGGGTTTACGAGCGAATTCACAATTGTTAAATAAATCCTCAATATCAAGACACAATTGTTTTTCGTAAGTGATTGAAAAACCTGCTGTTTTTGGATATACTCTCGTTTTTCCAATTGTGGAATGTCTTTTAAGGAGTGCGTTATGGCACGTGTTTGCCAAGTTACTGGGAAGAAGCCGATGGTCGGCAACAATGTTTCCCACGCAAACAACAAAACCAAACGTCGTTTCCTGCCTAACCTGCAGAACCGTCGTATTTTTGTTGAATCTGAAAACCGCTGGGTCTCCCTGCGTCTGTCCAACGCTGGTCTGCGCGTAATCGACAAGGTCGGCATCGATGCCGTCCTGGCCGACATGCGCGCCCGTGGCGAAAAAGTCTAAATAGGGAGCTATCATGGCAAAAACTGGCCGCGACAAAATCAAGCTGGAATCGACCGCTGGTACTGGTCACTTCTACACCACGACCAAAAACAAGCGCACGATGCCTGCAAAAATGGAGATCACCAAGTTTGATCCTAAAGCACGCAAGCACGTGATCTACAAAGAAACCAAGATCAAGTAATTCGGTCTTAGCTTCTACGAAAAAGCCACTCATCGAGTGGCTTTTTTATTGGGTGGCGGGTGCGCAGTAGTTGCATGCGGCACTTTAACCCGCAAAAAAAATGGCCCCGGAGGGCCATTTTCTTATGCGTAGCTGCGCAGGCGCAGCGAGAAGTCCTGCAGGGATTTGATGCCCGACGCTTCCGCGCGGTTGCACCAGTCCTGCAGCTTGTGCAGCAGGTCGTCACGGGTGAAGTGCGAACGCTCCCAGATCACGCCCAGCTCCACGCGCATATTGTGCATGGTTTCCAGCGCTTTGCTGTGCTGGAACAGTTCCACCAGCTGCTGCTGCTGCGGCGCTGCCAGCTTGCCCGGCTCGCGCTGCATCAGCTTGCGCGACGATTTCAGGAAGCGCGCTTCCAGCTGGGCCTTGTCTTTCAGGTGCTCCAGCTCTTCTTTCCACGCGTGCTTGATCGATTTGGCGTACTTGGCCATCACGTCGTAACGGTTGGCGATCACCGATTGCAGCGTCTCGAAGTCGGCTTCCAGCTTGTCCTTGGCGAACTTCGGCTCCGGCGCCAGTTTTTTCACCTTGGCCAGGCCCACCATTTCCAGCGCGCGGATATAGCCCCAGCCGATGTCGAACTCGTACCACTTCGACGACAGCTTGGCCGAGGTGGCAAACGTGTGGTGGTTGTTGTGCAGCTCTTCGCCGCCGATCAGCAGGCCGAACGGGATGATGTTGGTGGCCGCGTCGGCGCAATCGTAGTTGCGGTAGCCCCAGTAGTGGCCGATGCCGTTGATGATGCCGGCCGCCGTCACCGGTATCCACATCATCTGCACCGCCCACACGGTGATGCCGATCACGCCGAACAGCGCGAAGTTAATGATCAGCAGCGACACCACGCCGGCCGCGCTATGGCGCGTGTAGACGTTGCGTTCCATCCAGTCATCCGGCGTGCCATGACCGTACTTGTCCATGGTTTCCTTGTTCTTCGATTCAGCGCGATACAGCTCGGCGCCTTCCCAGAACACTTTCTTGATGCCGCGGGTGACCGGGCTGTGCGGATCTTCCTCGGTGTCGCACTTGGCGTGGTGCTTGCGGTGGATCGACGCCCACTCCTTGGTCACCTGGCCGGTGGTCAGCCACAGCCAGAAGCGGAAGAAGTGGCTGACCAGCGGATGCAGGTCCAGCGCACGGTGCGCCTGGCAGCGGTGCAGGTAAATCGTCACGGAAGCAATGGTGATGTGGGTGACCACCATCGTGTAAAAGAACACTTCCCAGCCACTCAGGCGGGTGATGCCATTCGACAGGAAATCCAATACTGCGTATAAATCCATTACTACTCCAACCAAGATTGTATTTTTTACAGGCGTGCGTCGCCCGCCGGTTCCGACTTTTGGACGACATTGTACGATGAATCAGTGCGGATTTGAGGATGCTTTGCCCTCAATCACTGACTATTACTTAGGCACGGTCGTGCTTTCCGGCTCCGACAGAGCGGCCGGCACCGGGCCAAGGATGCGCATCTCCCGTTGCGGGAATGGGACAGAGATATTGTTTTCCTTGAGCGCGCGCCAGATCGCGCGGTTGACGTCGGACGTCACGCCGCTGCGGCCGTTCTGCGGATCGTTGATCCAGAAGCTGACCGTCAGGTCCAGGCCATCGGCGCCAAAGCTGGTCAGCGTGGTCGACGGCGGCTTGTCCTTCAGCACGCGCTCGACCGTCGCCGCCGCCTCGGTCAGCAGCTGGATGACGAAATCGACATCGGTGTCATACGCCACCGACACCTTGGTTGAAATATTCACCAGGCTGCTCGACAGCGAGGAATTCTGCACCGCGCCCGACACCAGCATCTCGTTCGGCACGATCGATTCCATGCCGTCCAGGCCTTGCAGCACCGTGTAGCGGGTGTTGATCTGCGTGACCTTGCCGCTGTACTTGTCGACCGTGATCATGTCGCCGATGGTCAGGCTGCGGTCCAGCAGGATGACGAAGCCGGACACGTAGTTGCTGGCGATCTTCTGCAAGCCCAAACCGAGGCCGACGCCCAGTGCGCCGCCGAACACCGACAGCACGGTCAGGTCGATGCCCACCAGCGACAAGCTCATCAGCACCGCCACCAGGATCAGCACCGCACGCGCCGTGCGCGACAGCACCACCCGCAGGTTGGTGTGCATGCCCGGCATTTTCATCAGCCATTCTTCCAGCGCGGCGCCGGCCCACAGCGCCAGCATCAGCAGCACCGCCACCGAGGCGCTGGCTTGCAGGATGTCGGCGATCGACACCTTGTATTTGCCGATCGGCAGGATGGTGTCGTCCATGAACTGGAACACGTCGATCCACAGGCCGGTGATGTACAGCACGAAGGCCAGCCACACCAGCAGCTGGAAGATCTTCTCGAACGCCAGCATGCCCGGACTGATGGTGCGGCCGTTGCGCGCGAACACGCGGCGCAGCAGGTAGAAGGTGAAGCGGATCACCGCCAGCGAACCGAAGATGGGCATCGCGATCTTGATCCAGTTGACGTGGGTGTAGTGGTACTGCGCTAGGATCACGCGCGACAAGGCCAGCAGGCCGATCACCGCCAGCGGCGCCATCACGCGGCCGAAGCTCTCCACGCCGAAGCCCAGCACGCCGCCCTGATGTTCCTCGTGGCGCCGGCGGCCGAAGCGCTTGCGCAGCAGCCGCGCCAGGCCGAATCCCACGATCACCGAAAGAATGATGGCGGCCAGCTGCCACAGCAGGCTGGGCTCGTGCAGGTCGCCGGTGAGGTCGTCGATCAGATTAAGCAGGGGCTGTTGTTGGGACATTGCGGACGTGGTGAACTATTGAGATGCGTAGATTAACGTAAAACAGGCCGGGAGACCCGGCCTGCTGAATTACTCGTCGACTGCTTCGACTTCTTCCTTGGCCTTCTTGGCCATCTGCTTGCGCTCGAAGACCGCGGCGAAGAAGCCGTCGGTCTGGTGCTTGTGCGGCAGCAGTTTCAGGTAGTCGCCCATGTCCAGATCGATCTTCTGCTCGGCCAGCGCTTTGCTCATCGGCACCAGCTCGAAGTCCGGATGGGTTTCCAGGAACTGCTTGGCGATGAAGTCGTTCTCATCCTCCAGCACCGAGCAGGTGGCGTAGACCAGGCGGCCGCCGCCCTTGACCAGGCGGGCGGCGCCGTCCAGGATCGCCGCCTGCTTGACTTGCAGTTCGGCGATGGCTTCCGGCTTCTGGCGCCATTTGACGTCCGGATTGCGGCGCAGGGTGCCCAGGCCCGAGCACGGGGCGTCGACCAGCACGCGGTCGATCTTGCCGGCCAGGCGCTTGATCTTGGCGTCGCGCTCGTGCGCGATCACCACCGGATGCACGTTCGACAGGCCGCTGCGCGCCAGGCGCGGTTTCAGCTTGGTCAGGCGCTTCTCGGAGACGTCGAAGGCGTACAGGCGGCCGGTGTTGCGCATGGTCGCACCCAGCGACAGCGTCTTGCCGCCGGCGCCGGCGCAGAAGTCCACCACCATCTCGCCGCGCTTGGCCGCGACCAGGGCCGACAGCAGCTGGCTGCCCTCGTCCTGTACTTCGATGTGGCCTTCCTTGAACAGCGGCAGGTTTTGCAGCTGCGGCTTTTGCAGCACGCGCAGGCCTTGCGGCGCGAACGGCGTCGGCGTGGCGCGGATCGGCGCCTCGGCCAGCTTGGCGATCACTTCCTCGCGGTTGGCCTTCAGCGTGTTGACGCGCAGGTCCAGCGGCGCCGGCGTGTTCAGGCTGTCGGCCAGCGCCAGCGTTTCTTCTTCGCCGTACTGCTCCACCAGCTTCTCGAACAGCCATTTCGGCATGTTGGAGCGGCTCGACTTGTGCATCAGCTTGCGGTCGATTTCCAGGATGCGCTGCACCCACGCCACTTCCTCTTCGCTCAGGCCGCCCAGCGAGTCCAGGCCAACGGCGTCGGCCATGCCCAGCAGGGTCAGGCGGCGCATGGTGGCGCCACCGCCGGCTTCCGAGAAGTCGGTGTAGAAGTTCTTGTTGCGCAGCACGTTGTACACGGACTCGGCGATGGCGCCGCGCTCGCGGCCGCCCAGGCGCGGGTGGTCTTTGAAATAGCGCGACAACGTGGTGTCGGCTGGCGCGGCAAAGCGCAAAATCTCGCGCAACACTTCTTCGGCGTTGGCGAGTATCGCTGGAGGCAATCTCATGGAATTCCTTGGTTAGTTTTTACTTACTGTGGTCCACCTGGACCGCGCCCTGCGCCAGTGTCAGCCTGTCTTCCACAAACCAGCGCACCGCGCGCGGGTAGATGACATGCTCCTGTTCCAGCACGCGGGCCGACAGGGTTTCGACCGTGTCTTGCGGCTGCACCGGCACGCTGGCCTGCAGCACCATCGGCCCGTGGTCGAGTTCGGCCGTTACGAAATGCACCGTGGCGCCATGCTCCCGCACGCCGGCGGCCAGCGCCTGCGCATGCGTCGCCAGCCCGGGGAACAGCGGCAGCAGCGACGGATGGATGTTGAGCATGCGGCCCGCATAATGCGTGACGAAGGCCTCGGTCAGGATGCGCATGAAGCCGGCCAGCACCACCAGATCCGGCGCAAAGCCGTCGATCACGGCCTGCAGCGCGGCGTCGAATTCGGCGCGGCTGGCGTAGTCCTTGTTGGCCACCACGGCCGTCGCGATGCCGTGCGCGGCTGCAAAAGCCAGGCCGGGCGCGTCGGCGCGATTACTGATGACGGCGGCAATCCGGGCCGGCCAGCGCTCGGACTGCAGCGCGCGGACGATCGCTTCCATATTGCTGCCGCGACCAGAAATCAGGATGACGATGTTTTTCATAACCCGGCATTGTACCGCGTCCCACCTCGCAGGGCCACTAAAAGGCAAGAATTGTTGCGATGCAGCAGGCGATGCTCGGCCGTGTCAGGGCCGCCCCAACGCAGGGCGGCAGCGGCGGCCGGCTTACTCGAAGGAGTAAAACACCCGGAACGGCACTTTTTTGTCGGCCCAGTAGTCGGCCGCGTCGCGGAAGACATCCAGCAGGGTTTCCCGTGCTTCCTTGTCAAATTTCTGGGTATTGGGCAATTGTTCCAGCACCACCAGGAAACCGGTCTGTGCGCCGGCCTGGAACATGGTCTCGGTCAGCGTGGCGCGCAGCCCGTCGAAATTCTTGCCTACCCCTTTGGGAAACTGGAACGATTCCGAAATAATGCCCAGCACCTGCTGCTTGGTCGCGCCGGCGATGCAGTGCGCGTACAGGAAGTGCTGCCCCAGGCGCGCCGCCTCCTCCTGCAGTTCACCGACGCGGAAGGCGCGGATGGACTGCACGAGGTTGGCTGGCACGCTGGCCAACAGGCTCTCGTTTCCCTCAATTTGACCTGGTATGTACGGAGTGTCCACTTTGCTGTCGGGAGTGCCTAACTTGTGAATTAATGAATAAATAATTTGAGCACCTGTCCACGAAACATGGCGGGCGGGTCGGCGCCGGCCATGGTTGATTCAATATGTTTCTGAATCCCATACGCATATTAGGGTAACGTGTTGTTCCTTCCAGATCAACACGTATATGATATCTAACGCAATATTTGTTAAAAACAGAAGATTTTTGCGGGATTTAGGGGTGAAATCGGCACAATTCGATCTTGGTCCGCTGTTACAATTTGTTGCCACAGATACTGGTCAGCCACTAGCCGCGCCCCGCTGGCGGGATTAAGATACGAATCATGCAATATCAGAATTCCCCTGATAGACATCCCTGAACCAAACGAGGTAACAAATGAACTTGCAAGCCAAACTGATCGCTTCTGCCCTGTGCCTCGGCGCCCTGCCTTTCGCCCAGGCTGCCGACTTTGAAGATTTCGGCCGCGTGGTGCGCGTCGTGCCGCAGACGCAACAAGTCAACAGCCCGCGCCAGGAATGCCGCACCGAATACGTGCAGGTCCAGCAGCCGGCGCCACAGCGCGGCGTGGGCGGCGCCATCATCGGCGGCCTGGTCGGCGGCCTGGCCGGTAACCAGATCGGCGGCGGCTCGGGCCGTTCGGTCGCCACCGCGGCAGGCGCCATCGCCGGCGCGCTGGTCGGCGACCGCGTCGACAACGCCGACACCCCGAACAGCGGCGGCGTGCAGGAACAGGCCGTCAAACAGTGCCGCACCGTCGACCACTGGGAATCGCGCACTTCCGGCTACGAAGTCACCTACGACTACCGCGGCCGCAACTACACCAGCGTGATGTCCTACGATCCGGGCGAACGCATCCGCCTGCGCGTGCTGGTGGAACCCGCCCAGCGCTAAGCCATCAGGCGAATGACGCTCCCAACAATGCCGGCCTTGCGCCGGCATTGTTGTTTTCAGATAATGCCGGTTCCTTCCTGCCGCGCACTTGCCCATTTTCCCAATGTTAATCAAACGTAAATCCATCGAAAAAGAAGAATCCTCGCGTCCGGCCGCCACGCCGGCGCCGGCCGCGCGCCGCAAGGTCAAATATGCGCCGGTGACGCTGTCGGAGCAGGATGGCGTGCGCTACCTGCATTTCGGCACGGAGTGGGTGCAGGGCGCGATGCGCATCCGCAAGCCGAACTGGCCGGAACTGGAATACGCGCAGCAGATGATGGCCTGGATGCTATGGCTGGAGCAGCCGCGCCGCATCGCCCAGCTGGGCCTGGGCACGGCGGCGCTGACCAAGTTCTGCTACGCCACCTTCCCCCAGGCGCAGGTCACCGCCATCGAACTGAATCCGTCGGTGATCGCCATCTGCGCATCGATGTTCAAGCTGCCGCCCAACGACGAACGGCTGCAGGTGCAGGAGATGGACGCGCTCGACTTCGTCAACGACAAGGCCAACGCCGGCACGCTGGACGCGCTGCAGGTCGACCTGTACGACGCCACCGCGCGCGGCCCGGTGCTCGACACGCCGGAGTTCTACCAGTCCTGCAACGCCTGCCTGAGCGACGACGGCGTGATGACCGTCAACCTGTTCGGCGACCACCCGAGCTACGCGCGCAATCTGAAGGCGATCCGGTTCGCCTTTGCGCAGGTGATTTGCCTGCCGCAGGTACATGATGGTAACGTGGTGGCGATCGCCTTCAAGCGCCCGCGCGACATCGATCCGGCGGCGCTGGCCGCGCACGCCGCGCAGATCGTCGCCGACACCAAGCTGCCGGCCAAGTCCTGGCTGGCCGGGATCAAAGCAGGCATCACCGCGAAATAAGTTCTTTGTGAAAGTGGCCGCACCGATGAGTTCCGCCCCGCTAGATCTGCAACAAATCTACACCTGGCTGCTGGCCGACGGCATGATACGCAAGGCCGAGGTCAAGCAGCTGTATGCGGAAAGTTCGGCCATCCTGAAGAACACCAGCGGCTATATGCATCCCTTGTGCGCGGTGGCGCACGCCAAGCTGCTGTCGGCGCAACCGCCGCACAAGCTGCTGACGCTCGACGCGCTGTGCGAATGGCTGGCGGCGCGCGTCAACCTGCCCTTCATCCGCATCGATCCGCTGAAGATCGACTTCACCCGCGTGGCCGACGTGATGTCGGCCAATTACGCGGCGCGCTTCAACATCCTGCCGGTGGAACTGACGGCCGATACGCTGGTAGTGGCCACCGCCGATCCCTACACCCACGAGTGGGAAGCCGAGATCGCCAAGATCTCGCGCCGCCTGGTGCGCCGCGTGATCGCCAACCCGCTCGACATCGCGCAGTACACCACGCAGTTCTTCAGCCTGGCCAAGTCGATCAAGAAGGCCAACAAATCGACCGGCAACGACCTGTCGCTGCGGAATAACTTCGAGCAGCTGGTCGAGCTGGGCAAGAGCAACAAGCAGGTCGACGCCAACGACCAGCACGTCATCAACATCGTCGACTGGCTGTGGCAGTACGCGTTCGAGCAGCGCGCCTCCGACATCCACCTGGAGCCGAAGCGCGACATGGCGGCGATCCGTTTCCGCATCGACGGCGTGCTGCACCAGGTGTACCAGGTGCCGGCGGTGGTGATGATCGCCATGACCGCGCGCATCAAGCTGCTGGGCCGCATGGACGTGATCGAGAAACGCCGGCCGCAGGACGGCCGCATCAAGACCCGCACCGCCGGCGGCCAGGAAGTCGAGCTGCGTTTGTCGACGCTGCCGACCGCGTTTGGCGAAAAGCTGGTGATGCGCATCTTCGATCCCGACGTGGTGGTGAAAACCCTGCCGGAACTGGGCTTCCCGCTGGACGACGCGCAGCGCTGGGATGCACTGACCCAGCGTCCGCACGGCATCATCCTGGTGACCGGACCGACCGGCTCCGGCAAGACCACCACGCTGTACACCACGCTGAAGGCGCTGGCCACCTCCGAGGTCAACGTCTGCACGGTGGAAGACCCGATCGAGATGGTGGAACCGGCCTTCAACCAGATGCAGGTGCAGCCCGGCATCGAGCTGTCGTTCGCCGACGGCGTGCGCGCGCTGATGCGGCAAGACCCGGACATCATCATGGTCGGCGAGATCCGCGACCTGGCCACGGCCGAAATGGCGATCCAGGCGGCGCTGACCGGCCACCTGGTGCTGTCCACGCTGCACACCAACGACGCGCCGTCGGCCGTGATGCGGCTGCTGGAACTGGGCGTGCCCTACTACCTGCTGGAAGCGACGCTGGTCGGCATCATGGCGCAGCGCCTGGTGCGCACGCTGTGCGAGGACTGCAAGGCCAATGGCGGCGAGTTGAGCGACGACATCTGGCGCAGCCTGGCCGGCGAGTGGGACTTGCCCAAGCCGCAGCAGGTGTACAAGCCGGTCGGCTGCCCCGAATGCCGCCAGACCGGCTATCGCGGCCGCACCGGCTTGTACGAATTGCTGACCGTGACCGAAGCCTTCAGCGCCCAGGTGCGCGAGGAAACCGACATCCAGGCGCTGCGCCGCCAGAGCATGGCCGACGGCATGAAACCGCTGCGCATCGCCGGCGCGCTGAAGATCCAGGAAGGCGTGACCACCGCCGACGAAGTGCTGAAAGTGACGGCAGCGCTGGGCATGAAATAAAAAGGCCTTTGCAATTGCCTCTGAGCTGTATATAATACGGCCTCTTTCGGGGGTCGTTAGCTCAGCTGGTAGAGCAGCGGACTTTTAATCCGTTGGTCGCAGGTTCGAATCCCGCACGGCCTACCACCGAATTCCTAAAAAAGCTTCCTCACGGGAGCTTTTTTTTTCGCTTGTGCCAACGCAAAGCCCTGCTGTCGACGTGGCGTATAATCAGCGATCATGTCCTCCCTTCCCACATCAGATCACGACGGATTCGCAACGGCCGAAGAAGCAGAGGCTTACGACCGCTGGTATCGCAGCAAAGTGCAAAAGTCGCTGGATGATCCTCGCCCGGGCATCCCGCACGATGTGGTAATGGCCGAAATTATGGCTATTATCGAAGCGAAAATTGAGGCCCAAAGGAAAGCTGCCCATGCTTCCCGTGATCTGGAGCCACGCAGCTAGGGCAGATCTCACAAACATCGTCGAATACATTGCTGAGCGCAGCCCCTCGGCTGCACTCACTCTGCGCGATGCATTGATACGCGCTGCGGCGAAGCTCCCCCAACATCCTCTTCTCTATCGTCCAGGCCGAGTCGCCAATACCCGTGAACTGGTCGTACATAAAAATTACATCCTCGTATACGAGATCCACAACGCCGAAATCCGGGTGCACGGGGTGCTGCATGCACGACAGCAATACCCCTAAAGCGTCCACTGGTGTAAGCTAGGGTTCAGAGCGCGAGGCGCCGATTTTTGGGGACGTTATGGGTGGCAAGTACAGCATGGGGGCAGCGCTGCTCGTCGCGGCCATTGGGCTGCCCTTGCTGGCCGCCGCCCAGGCCCCGTCGCCGATCCAGCTGCGCACCGCCGCCCAGGAAGGCTCCGAACCCAAATTCCTCGCTGCCGGCAACGGCCAGATCGTCGGCCTGTGCATCGACATCATGCGCGCCGTCGAACAGCTCGATCCCGGCCTGCGCTTCGTCGGCGACCAGCAGTGGAAGCCGCTGATCCGCGCCAACGCCGAGCTGGCCAGCGGCCTGGCCGACGTGGCCTGCGCGCTGCAGCGCACGCCCGAGCGCGAAAAAATCTTCCACTACTTCGGCCCGGCACTGTACACCATCGACTATCACTTTCTGGTACGTAGCGACGACGACATCGCCATCCGCAACTGGAACGATGTGCGCGACCTCGGCCCCGGCGCGGTGGTGCTGGTCAACCGCGGCTACGCGGCCGGCGAAATCCTCGCCGCCATGGGCGGCTTCACGGTCGACGCCAGCTCGCCGCGCGCCGAACTCAACCTGCACAAGCTGATCGCCGGCCGTGGCCGCCTGTATTTCCATCGCGGCCCGGGCCTGACCGGGCTGCTGGAACGCACCGGCACCGCCGACAAGGTTAAAATTCTGCCGCAGGTGATGTACAGCGCCAAGTTATACTTTGCTGCCAGCAAACAGCTCGACAGCAAGGCCCGCGACCGGCTCGCCGCCGCGCTGTTCGTGCTGGAGAAAAAAGGGGAACTGGAAAGGCTGATGCGCAAATGGGATTGAGGCTGTCACAACGGTTGCATGCCGTACTGCTGCTGTGCTGCGCGCTGCTGGCCGCG
This sequence comes from Duganella aquatilis, assembly GCF_009674565.1. Lineage (GTDB taxonomy): Bacteria > Pseudomonadota > Gammaproteobacteria > Burkholderiales > Burkholderiaceae_D > Rugamonas > Rugamonas aquatilis. Next base: position 825,222 of record NZ_WKJL01000001.1, on the reverse strand, counting down.
CCGGCATGGGCGCAGCCGACGGTGCTGCGCGTGGTGGCGCAGGAAGGCACCGAGCCCAAGTTCATTCCGGCCGGCATCGGCCGCGTGGTCGGCCTGTGCGTGGACCTGTTCCGCGCCATCGAACATGTCGATCCCGGCCTGCAGTTCGTCGGCGACCAGCAATGGCTGCCGCTGCTGCGCGCCCACTCCGAACTGGCCACCCACCAGAACGACGCGCTGTGCGCCGTGCAGCGCACCGACGAACGCGTCCGCCAGTACGTCTTCCTCGACCCGCCGCTGTTCCAGTTCCGCTACCAGCTGATCGCCCGCGCCGACGATGCGGCCGCCATCGGCAATTGGGACGACGTGCGCAAGCTCGGCGCCAACAGCGTCATCCTGACCAACCGCGGCTACACCACGCCGGAGATGCTGGAGCGCATCGGCGGCCTGCGCATCGATTCCAGCGCCACCAGTCCGGCCATCAACCTGCACAAGCTGGTGGCCGGCCGCGGCCGCTTCTTCCTGCACCGCGCGCCTGGCATGCAGGGCTTTATCGACCGCGCCGGCGTCGCCAGCAAGGTCAAGATCCTGCCGACGGTGATGGCGTCCACCGACGTCTACATGGCGATGGGCACCCACGTCGATCCCGCCGTGCGGCTGCGGGTGCAGCGCGCGGTCGAGCAGCTGGAGCGCAGCGGCGAACTGGCGCGGCTCCTGAAGAAGTGGGACTAGTCGCCAATCATGCGGGCGCTGCCGGCCACGCGGATTGAGCTGCCCGGCTGCGACGGAATCTCCACCTGCAAATGGCATGGCGCGCCCATGTCCTCGCCCTGCACGATATCGATGGCGCCGCCGTGCGGCCAATCCAGGTCGCGCAGATAGCCGGCCAGCGCGGCGGCGGCGGCGCCGGTCGCCGGATCTTCATATACCCCGCCCGACGCAAACGCATTGCGCGCATGGAAGCGCTGCGGCGTTTCCGCATAGACCAGCGAGATGGTGGCAAAGCCATAGCGCCGCATCAGCTCGCGGCCTGCCGCCAGGTCGTAGCGCATCGCGCGCAGCTTGTCGCGGCTGTTCAGCGCCAGCACCAGGTGATGCGCGCCGCCGTTGGCCACCCCGGGTGGAATGCGGTCATCCAGGTCCGCCAGCTTGTAGCCGAACATCGCCAGCGCCTCCTGCACCAGCGCCGGCGAAGCGGGCGAACTGTGCGTGGCCGGCGACTGCAGCGCCGCATGCGCGCCGTTGGCGTGGGCGCGGCCCTCGACCGTCACCCGCGCGTGGTTGGTGGTCAGCGGAAAAATGCCGTCGCCATTCTGCTGCGCCAGCACCGCGCCCAGGGCGATGGTGGCGTGGCCGCAAAACGGCACCTCGCCATCCGGCGAAAAATAGCGCACGCGCCAGCCATCCTCGTGCGGCGCGGCGAACACGGTTTCCGAATAGCCCATTTCAGCAGCGATACGCTGCATCGCCGGCTCCTCCGGCAGCGCGGCGCGTATCATGACGCCGGCCGGATTACCGCCCCGCTCCCCGGCGGTAAAGGCGGCGACTTTGTGAACTTTGGTAATGGTCTGCATGTTGTCTCCTGGGTCTGAAGGATGAGAATACTTGACTGACAGCAATGACGGATGTGGCCACTATCTTTGTTCCTCTGACTATACCGCGACTTTCCGTTCTTGCCCTCATCATTTCGACCCAGTTGACTGGCGCCTCTAGTTGAAGCTCAGGCCGCTGCTGCTGGCGTTGTTGAGCTTCTGCGCTTTCAGGTCGATCGTGAAATGGTCGCTCGGCTTGCCGGACCCGAGGCCTTTCAGAATCGAGAACACCTGCTTGAACTGCGACTGAAACGCCACCTGCACCGGGTTCTGATCCGACAACTGGTCGCCGATCTTGACGATGGCCGCCGGCGATGCCGGGAAGGCGTTCATCAGCACCTTGTACTGCGCCACGCGCTCGGCGCCCATATCGCGCAAGGCCAGTTCGCCGGCGTACACGGTGCGGTGGAAGTCGCCGTAGAACTCGTAGGCGCTGATCTTGGCGAAGTCGTCCAGTTTCAGGTTGGCGGCGGCCGCCACCTGCTCGGCCTTGGCGGTGGCCGTGGCCCAGTCGGCGGTCAGCTGGCTGGCGGCGACGCCGCCGTCCGCCACCGTGCCCTTGGCGGCGCAGGTCGCGGTGATCGGCAGCACCGATGGATTGTCCTTCAGCTGCGCCAGCGTCACCTTGGTTTGCAGCTGCGACAGGATCAGCATCTGGCGCGCGTCCAGCGACATCGCCGCCTCCTTCATTTCGCACGGCCAGTAGTCGCTCATGAAGCGCAGGCGCGACAGTTCACCAAAGTAGGTGCGCGTGAATTCGCCATACGATTTGCTGTCCAGGATGCTGCGGTTCCAGCGCTTGGCGATGTCGCCGGCGGCGCTGCTGCCTTGCAGGTAGTCGTACTCCACCTGATACAGCGGGAACAGCTCGTTGTGGCGCGCCACGCTGTTCAGACCCACGGTCTGCACGTCGACCAGATCCTTGTTCTGGTAGCTGACGATCTTGTACGCCGCACCAAACACCGCCAGCGACGGCGACTGCACGTTGACCAGGTAGTTGCCGGCGCTGTCCTTGTAGTCATTGCTGCCGTTGAAGTGCATGTGGCCGCCGATGTGCAGCGGCAGGCCGGTCGCCGCCAGCGCGGCGGTCGTGGCCGCCGCCGGCATGCGCGACACCTGGAACGCGCCGGATTTGAACACGGCCTTCATGGCGTCGGTCTGGTTGGCGTAGAAGTCCATGGTCGGGTAGTGCGAGAAGGACATCAGTTGCTTGCCCTGCGCCTTGGCGCGCGCGGCCACCGACCTGATCCATTCCATCTGGTGGATCTTGTGCGTCAACACCTTGTTCCAGCCGGCGTCGCCAGCGTTGTCGAAGCCCTTGAAGGCGGTCGGATTGGCCGGGTCGAAATTGGCGTTGGGCACGTGCACATTGGCGTCCAGCGCCAGCAGCCAGATGCCCTTGACCGGTTCCACCAGGTAGCTGGCGTCGATGATGTTGGCGCAGCGCGAGTAGGTTTTGCCGGCCACCTTGTACTTGCCGCCCTCGCCTTCGCTGCAGATCTCGAACTGGCGCTTGCCCAGGTCGGCCGCAGCGCTGGCCGCCTCGTAGCTGTACTTGCCGTCGGCGTAGGTGGTGAACGGCGTTTCCCAGTAGACGTCGTTCTTGTTCGGCGCATAGCCGAATTCGGCCAGCTTGGTCAGCAGCTTGTCGTAGCCCTGTTCCATCAGCTGGTTGGTGCAGACCACCGTCGGATCCTTGGCCTTGCAGGCGGCGTTGTTGACGGCGTAGATTTTCTGCTCCTTGCCGTCCTTGGTCAGGAAGTCGTTCTTACCGGCCTCGTCGTCGTCGAACGGCTCGTTCGGATCGTGGTTGCCGGGCGCGATGAAGAAGCGCATGCCCTTGGCCTGGTACTCGTGCAGGATGTCGACCAGGCCGTCGATATTGATCGGCTGGGCATCGTCGGAGATATCACCGGGCAGCGCCACCAGGCGCAGTCCTTTGCCGTAGGCATCGTCCAGCGCGGCGCGGAAGGCGAAGTAGTTTTCGTTGAACAGCCGCGTCGAGGTCAGCTGCGCGTACATGGTGCGGATGGTGGCGTTCTTGCCGTCCTTGGTCGGGATGCCGGCGAACTGCGTGCTCTTCAGGTCGCCATAGATGTTTTCGAAGTGGACGTCGCTCATGAAGGCGACGGCGGTCGAGTTCACCGTGTCGGCGGGCGGGGTAACCACGGCCGGCTGATTGTCGCTGCCGCAAGCTGCCAGCAGCGCGGCGACGGCGGCCGCAACGGCCGCCGCAGGAAATACGTAACGCATACAAAACTCCATCAGGATGTGAAAACAGCCACATTGTCACCTTGGCAAATGACACCCTGATTACATTTTGGAAGCGCTCCCATATACATCTCATGGAACTCGGGATTGCGTCCTAGGCCAAAGTAAAATACTGTACATATAAACAGTTAAAATTATCTTGGGAGCCATCATGAACCTTTTACTAAGTCGTTTCCTAGACAAGTTATACCTGCAGATGCAGGCGAATCCGGCAGCGGTCACGGCAACACTCCTGCTGGTCGTGATGCTCCTGGGAGTCACAAAATACATGACTCTCCATTACAACTTGCGCGACAAGGCCACCTCGCTGAACGCCAAGCGCTTCAAGGCGTTTTTAGCGCTGCTACGGCAAGGCAAATATACTGAGGTTCATCCTCTGGAACTGGAAATCGCGTTTCATCAGGCCTATGGATTCAAGCTGAGCAGCGACGAAATCGATTTCGCGTTGAAACGCAAAAATACTACCCGCTTGTTGTTTGACATTCGGTATGGAAAAGCATTTCTGCATTTAAATGACACTAAATCGCAATTTATGCCGATACATCAGCACAGGCTGTCCCTTAAGACGCGCGAGAAGATCGTTGGCGGCCTCAATTATGCGCTGATTGTTCCAGGTATTTTTTGGGCTGGCCTGTACTGCTTTGTTAATCGAGCAGGTGGCATTCCGATTCTGATCGAACTAGTGATCGGCTTCTGGATCTTCCTGGTTCTAATGCGCCAGCTAAACTGCGCCCATCGGCTGGAAATGCTCACAGAGGAGCCGGACCTTCCGCCTGTCAGCAAGCGGAAGCGGCCCAAACCCAAACAGCCCGAGACCAGTGCGCTCAGCATCGTGCCGGACGCCAGCACCGGGAGCTAAGCGGCCTTCGCCTGCACCGGCGGCACGGCGCTGGCGGCCGCCGGTTTGCGGATGATCCAGATCATGGCGGCGGCCAGCAGGCAGGCGGCGCCGGCGGCAAACAGCGCCGGATTGTAAGTCAGCAGCAAGGTGCGCACGCGGCCCGCGCCATAGGCCGCCACCGCCGCGCCCAGTTGGTGGGCGGCGAAGATCCAGCCGAACACCATGCCGGCTTTTTCCTTGCCGAAGGTGGCGCCAGCCAGGCGCACGGTCGGCGGCACGGTGGCGATCCAGTCCAGGCCGTAGAACATGGCGAACACCGACAGGCCGTACAGCGTGAATTCCGAATACGGCAGCCACAGCAGCGACAGGCCGCGCAAGCCGTAGTAGATGAACAGCAGCTTGCGGTTGTCATAGCGGTCCGACAGCCAGCCCGAGGCGATGGTGCCGACCAGGTCGAACGCGCCCATCATTGCCAGCACCGAGGCGGCCGGCACCGGGCCGAGGCCGGCGTCGCCGCACAGCGAAATGAAGTGGGTCTGGATCAGGCCGTTGGTGCTGAGGCCGCAGATGAAGAAGGTGCCGGCCAGCACCCAGAACACGCGGTTGCGCGCCGCCTCGGCCAGGATCCTGAACGGCGTGGCCAGCGTGACCTTCATGGCCGGCGCGGCGGCCAGCACCTCCGTGCCGGGCAGCGCGCCATATGGACGCAGGCCGACGTCCGACGGCCGGTTGCGCATCAGCAGGAACACCGCCACCGCCATCACCGCGCAGGCGACGAACACCGGCACCACCGCCATGCGCCAGCCCAGGTGCTCCACCAGCCACGCGCCCACCGGCAGGAAGATCAGCTGGCCGGTGGCCGAACTGGCGGTCAGAATGCCGACCACCAGGCCGCGATGGCTGTCGAACCAGCGGTTCGACACCACGGCGCTCAACACCAGCGCCGTCAGGCCGGAGCCGACGCCCAGCATCACGCCCCAGAACAGTACCAGGTGCCAGAACTGCGTCATCTGCGTCGCCAGCGCCATGCCGGACGCTACCAGCGTCAGCGCCACCACCACCACATTGCGCAGGCCGAAGCGCTCCATCAGGATCGCGGCAAACGGCCCCATCAGGCCGAACAGCGCGAAACGCACCGCCAGCGCCGACGAAATCTGCTCGACATCCCAGCCGAACTCCCTGGACAGCGGTTGCAGCAAGGCCCCCGGCAAGCCCAGCGCGGCGGACGAACTGAGCGCCGTCATAAACGTCACGGCGACGATGACCCAGGAAAAGTGCAGGCCGCGCCGGTGCAGCCAGTTGGATAGGGATTGTGCAAACATCATGGTCCTCACAGTAGCAATGCGCGCGGAAAGCACGCTTGAAACTATTTTATATGATGATCATCATGAATACAATCAAAAAAAACCGCCGCGTGGCGCACGTGGTGGCGCCCGGCTACGTTGGGGGGAAACGTTGCCGGGCGCCAGGACGGGGCGGTGGGGGGAGACCGCCCTGCCCTTTTACTTGATGCGCAGCGAGCTTTGCACCTTGTTGACGCCTTTGACATTGCGCGCCACGTCGACAGCCTTGTCGACTTCAGCTTGCGATGGCACGAAGCCGCTCAGCATGACGGTGCCATTGTTGGTTTCCACGTGCACGTCCAGCGATTTCAGTGCAGGTTCGGCCAGCAGTTCGGTTTTGACTTTGGTGGTGATGGCGGTGTCAGCCAACGCATCCTTGGTCAGTTCGGTTTTCGAACGGGCTTCGCACGAAGCCTTGTCGCTGCCGGTCATGCTGCTGCAATCGATGCCGGTCTGCGCCACGTCGGCGGCTTTCTTGCCGGCCTTGGCGTCGTTGACCCAGGCGGTGTGCTGCTGTTTGGCGCCGCTCAGGCAGCTGTCCTTGTCGGCGCCGGTGCGGGTGGCGCACTGTGCCTTGGCCAGGTCATAGTTGGCGTCAGCCACATTGATCTGGGCTTTCTCGACCGATTTTTTATCGTTCTTGAATTGCAGGGCGGCGGTCGATTCGGCGTTGGCGCGCGACACCTTGGCTTGTTCCTGGCAGACATCCTTGGCATTACCCGATTGTGCATCGCAGGCAGCCTTGGCGGTTTTGTAGTCGGCGTCCGACTTGTTGATGGCAGCTTTGTAGGCAACGGTGTCGTTGGTAGGCGAAGCGGCGAAGGCTGCGCTGGCGGCGGTGGCCAGCACGAAGCAGAGTAATTTATTCATGATGTGTGTCCCTCTTTGTGGTGGTTGATGGACACATTAAACGCCCGCCCGGCCTACGCCACCGTGCGGAAACGTACATAGATGAGGATTTCAGCGATCTTGCAACAGGCCTTGGCGCCACACAAGATTGGCCTGTTCGAACACCGGCAGGCCGGGTGTGAAGGCGGCGCCGGTGGTTGCCAGTTGCAGCCAGTTCAGCGTGCTGTGCGAGCCGACGGCCGGCGCCGGTTCGCGCACCTTGCGCATCCAGGCGGCCACGCTGGCGTACTGCTCGGGATGCTGTTGCTGTATCCAGGCCAGCGCCACCAGGTCGGCATAGCCTTCTTCGCGGCGGGTGTCGCGCAGCTCGTCGGCGGCGCCTGGCTGCGGCGGCTGGCGCGCTTCAAAACCGGCCGGCAGCGCATGCCACACGCCTTGCGCGTAGCGCCAGCAGTGGCCGATCTCGTGCGCCACCATGGCTTCGATCATCAGCGGGCGTTGCGCGGCGGGGACACCGGCAAGAATGTCTTCGGCGTTGTCGTTGCCGCGCATCGACAGCACCAGCTTGCAGCGGCCGTTGTCGTAGCCCAGCGCCAGCGGCACGTCGTTGGGACGGGCCTGCGGTTGAACGGTGATATCGATCGGCAGCTTCAAATCCTGCTTGGCGTAGGACAGCACGGCGGCGCCGGCTTTCAGCCAGCGGATTTCCATCTCGGTCAGGTCGGCGGCGGAGGCCAGGCCGGACGTCAACAGCAGCAGGGGAAGGAAGGTGCGCTTGATCATGGTGATCAAACTGTAGCATGCACCGGGCAAAAATTATTGCCCGGTGGCAGCTATATTACTACGTAGAAAAAGCTGAATGATTAAGCTTTTGGAATGCTACTTGCCCAGCAGGCTATTGGCGGTCTTGAATTCCGGGCGGATATCGTTCGGCACGGTTTTCATCTTGTCCAGGGCCTTTTGCACGTCGGGACGGATGACCACGTACTTGGTCATCAGCGCCTTGGCGCGGGCGTAGTCGCCGGTCGCTTCGATGGTCAGGAACTCGCGGTCCAGATCGGCCACGGCCTGCTTGATCTTGCCGAAGTCCACCGCGAAAGTGCCGTCGCCATGCGACACGAAACCGCCCTTGTCGAGGATGTAGTTGACCTGGATCGCCATGCCGCGCGCGTGCGAATCGGTCAGGCCGAAGTGCAGCGTGCGGAAGGCCGAGGCCAGGAAGGTGGTGTACAGCTTGCGCTCCGCCGCTTCGCCCTGCCCCAGCGTGCCTTTCAGCTGGCCCTTGTCCATCATGTAGGCCAGCACGTACAGGCCGGTGATGTCGGCCTTGGCTTCCTCGATGGTCGAATAGGCTTCTTTCAGATCCTGGCGCGGCGTCGATTCCTTGCCGTCCTTGCGCGTGATGTGCGGGCCCAGGCCGTGCGTGATCTCGTGCGCCAGGATGTGGGTGAAGAAGGAATCGAAATCCACGTCCTTCTGGTCGACCGGACGCAGCACCAGTTTGGAAATCGGCGTCAGCGTCGATTTGAATTTGGCCTGCTGCACATTCTTCAGCATCACGCGCTTGGAGCCGCGCTGGCTGATGATGCGCTCGTCGTTCGGCAGGTTGTAGGCGGCGGTCTGCACGCCCATGTTGCCGTCGCCGGCGCCGTAGACCTGGTTGACCACCACCATCGGCGCCAGCGCGCCGACCTTCGGATTGCGGTACTGCGCGTCGATCGGCAGGTTGTCTTCCAGCTCCTGCATGTGCTTGGCGAAGAAGTCCAGCTTCTGCGTTTCCTTCTGGTCGCGGATGTTCACATATGCTTCAAACGCGGCCTTGTAGCCGAACAGCTCGTCGTTATAGGTCTCGTAGGGGCCGATGGTGATGTCGACCGGCGAATCCAGATCCATCCAGGCGAAGTCGGAGGCCAGGTAGTCGTTGCTCAGGAAGGCATCGGCGCGCAGCTCCAGGAATTTTTTCAGCGAGGCGCTGTCGGTGTCGGCGGCGGCCTGCTTCAGCAGCGCGGCGGCTTTTTCCAGGTCGGCCTTGTATTCGTCGGAATACTTCACGGTGGTGAACAGGCCGTCCTTGTTCTTGCGGATCACGGTGAAGAACCATTGCGCCTGCTCTTTGTCGACCGCCGGCAAGGCGTTCATCCAGGTTTCCAGTTCAGCCTTGGTGGCGCCTTCCGGATAGAAGTTGCCGGCTTCCGGTTTCTTGTCCGGCACGTTGACGCCACCCACTTGCGCCGGCAGGAAGGACTGGTGATCGTCGAGGATCGACCATGGGCCCTTGTTGAGCCAGAAGTAGTTCAGGCGCGCCTTGCCCAGCGGCGTGGTGTCCTTTTGCAGCGCGGCCCACAAGGCCTCGTTGCCGGACCAGCGCTGGCGCAGTTGCAGCACATCGATGATCTTGGCCGCTTCGATCAGCTTGGCGATGGCTTTCTTGTCGCCGGCCGAGAGCTGGCTGGTGTCGGCGGTCAGCGCGATCGGCGCGTAACGCTTGCTCATCTTGTTGAGGTCATTGACGCCGGCGGGTGCGGCATAGGCGGTGGCGCATGCAACAACCAGCGCCAGCGGGAGCAGGATTTTTTTCATGTGGTCCTCTTGTGGAGTGAGGACCACATTGTAAAGCACCGCAGGCTACCAGGCCTTGTAGACCTTGCCGGTCTGCGCACCATCGACGCTGCGTGCATACGACAGCGCGGCGCGGCTGGCGGCGATGGGTTCGAAGCCGATGAAGAACGGGCCGTAGCTGTCCATCGACTCCTGCACCACGTTCGGGCTGACGACGTTGATGCGCAGACCGCGCGGCAATTCGATCGCCGCACCGCGCACAAAGCCTTCGACCGCCGAGTTGACCATGCTCGCGCTGACGCCGTTGAGAATGGATTCCTCCGCCACGATGCCGCTGGTGAGCGTGATCGAGCCGCCATCGTTCAGATACTCCTGTGCCGCCAGCGCCACATTCACCTGCCCCATCAACTTGCTGTTCAGGCCAACGTAGAACTGCTCCGGCGTAAAGCTGGCCAGCGGCGCGAAGTGCAGCGCGCCGGCAGCGACCACCACCGCATCGACCTTGCCGATCTTGGCGAACAACGAGCGCAGCTGTGCGATGTCCGTAAAGTCGGCCTGATGCTGGCCACTGCTTGCGCCCACCGTCACCACCTCGTGGCGCTTGCCCAGTTCCTCCGTTACTGCCTTGCCGATTGCGCCGGTGGCGCCGATCACGATTACTTTCATGCTGTCCTCCTGAAGAAAACACCAGTATGTTCTCCTTCACCAAAGGAATAAATGAGCTACCATGAACAACATTACCAACCCATGGTTAGCAATCAATGGACAAGCTGCGCAGTATGGAAATCTTCGTCGCCGTGGTCGATGCCGGCAATTTCACGGCCGCCGCCGCGCGCTTCAGCATCTCGCCGGTCATGGTCGGCAAGCACATCGCCCAGCTGGAGGCGACGCTCGGCGCGCGCCTGCTGACGCGCACCACGCGCCGCCAGAGCCTGACCGAGATCGGCGCGCAGTACGCCGACCAGTGCCGTGCCATCCTGGCGCAGATCGCCGCCGCCGAAAGCGGCGCGGAAGCCATGCGCAGCGTACCGCGCGGCCGCCTGCGCGTCACCGCGCCGTTCTCGTTCGGCAGCGAATGGCTGGCGCCCGCCATCACCGACTATCTGCGCCTGCATCCGGACGTCAGCGTGGACCTCAGCCTCAACGACCGCATGGTGGACCTGGTGGAAGAAGGTTTCGACGCCGCCATCCGCGTCGGCGCGCTGGACGATTCGAGCATGATCGCCCGTCCGCTGTTCTCCTACGGGATGAGCATCTGCGCCTCGCCGGCCTACCTGAAGCAGCGCGGCACGCCGCAAACGCCGGACGATCTGGCGCAGCACGAATGCCTGGACTTCATGGTCGGCGCGGTGGGCGTGCGCTGGCGCCTGCAATCGCTGCAGGGCAAGCGCGAACTGCCGGCGAGCCGCATGCGCACCAACAGCGGCCAGGCATTGCGCATGGCCGCGCTCAAGGATTTCGGGATTGTGATGCAAGCCGAAGTGCTGCTGGCGCAGGACATCGCCGCCGGCCGGCTGGTGCCGATCCTGACCGACTATCTGCCCACGCCGCGCGCGATGCACCTGGTGTACCCGCGCGACCGCAGGGCCACGCCCAAGCTGACCACCTTCATCGACTTCATTGTGGAACGCTTCGGACCAGCGGCACGTTTGCCGCTGGCCTCTTCGGCGTAAAGGGACGGCGCTTACTGCGCCTTGATATTGCCGTTCTGCGCGACCTGCGACAGTTGCGCCGAAGGCTGCCAGCCGGCGCCCAGCGCACGCGCCACCGAGACGGCGGCCAGCAGGCGCTGGGTGTTGATCTGCACCGCCGCGCGGTCCGCGCTCAGCGCGCTGCGCTGGGCATCGGTCACGTCAAGGTAGGTCGACACGCCACGCTCGTAGCGCGCACGCGCCACCAGGTAACCGCGCGCCGCAGCCACTTGCGACGCGTGCTGCGCCTCACCCTGCTGCTGGCGTTGCTGCACGTCCGACAGCGCATCTTCCACTTCGCGCAGTGCGGTCAGCAGCTTGGTCTCGTGATTGGCAATCGCCTCTTCGTAGCGCGACTTGGCAATCGCCAGATTGGCCTTGTTGCGGCCACCGTCGAACACCGGCAGCGACAAGGCCAGCGGACCCACGCTGAACTGGCGCGAATCGCCCTTGGCCAGGTTGCTCAGGCTCTCGGACGCATAGCCGAAGTTGCCGGTCAGCGTGAACGAAGGATAGAACGCGCCTTCCGCCACGCCGATCTGCGCATTGGTGGCGCGCAGGGTCGCCACGCTGCCTGCCAGATCGGGACGTTGCGCCAGCAGGCTGGCCGGCAGGCCGACCGGAATCGCCGGCGGCAGCGGCAGCACGGCGGCATCCGCCTTCGGCGCCGTCAGCATCGACGACGGCGAGGCGCCGATCAGCGTGGCCAGGCTGTGTTCCAGCAGGTTGCGCTGACGCTGCACTTCATGCAGGTCCGCCTGCGCATTGGCGCGCTCGATGCGGGCACGCGAGACATCCAGCTCGTTCGACAGGCCGGCGTCGAAGCGCGCGGTGACCAGCTCCTCGCTTTCGCGGCGGGTATCCAGCGCGCCGTTCAGGATGGCGATTTCCGCATCCAGGCCGCGCAGCTGCCAGTAGGTGGTGGCCAGTTGCGACGACAGCATCAGCAGCACGCCATCGCGGTCCGCCTCGGCGACCAGCGCCTGCGCGTCCGACGCTTCCACCAGGCGGCGTACGCGGCCCAGCAGGTCGATTTCGTACGAGAAGCTGGAACCGACCGAGTAGTTGTTACCCTTGATCGAACGGCCACCCAGCGCGATACCCTGCGAGGTTTCGGCCGAGGTGCGCGAGTTCGAGATGCCGGCGTTGACGCTCAACTGCGGCTGCTGGTTGGCGCGCGACACGCCGGCCTGTTCCAGCGCCTGCACCAGGCGCTGTGCGGCGGCTTTCACGCTTGGGTTGTCGCGCAGCGCCGTCTCTTCCAGATGGTTGAGGGTGGCGTCGTTAAACACCGTCCACCATTGCGCAGGCAGGTGCGCCTCGCTGGCGCCGGCTTGCGGCAGATGACGGAACGAGGCGTCGGCGACATTCGCCGGCGCTTTGAAGTCACTGCCCACGGTGGCGCAGCCAGTGACGGCCAGGGTTACGGAAACAGCGAGCGTCAGGCGCTTCAGAGCTGAATTCAACATGGTGTTACCTCACTTTAAATTTGATTGAGCGTGGGCGCTTAGTGCGCACCGCCGCCGCCACCGCCGCCAGGGGCTTTGACTTTGTCCGAGAACCACAGCACGCCGATACAGCCGAACAGCACCATCGCCACCAGGAAGAAGCCGTCGTTGTAGGCCATCACATACGCTTCGCGGCGCACGATGCCGTCCACCGCCTTGAGGGCCATATTGGCGGCCGAAGCGCTGTCGAAGCCATTGTTGATGAACGACGCCGTCAATGCCGACAAACGGTCCTGCGTGTTCAGCGCGTAGTTGCTCACCGACTCGCCGATGCGCACCGAGTGGAAGTGCTCGCGGTTGGTCAGCGCGGTGGCCAGCAGCGCGATGCCGATCGAACCGCCCAGGTTACGGGTCATGTTGATCAGGCTCGATGCCGATGGAATGTCCTTCGGCTGGATGCCGTTCATCGCGAAGTTCGACAGCGTCAGCATCACGAACGGCTGGCCCAGCGCGCGCACCACCTGCGACAGCAGCAGCTGGTCGTAGCCGGTGGTCGCATCCATATAGGAGTTCATCAGGCAGGAACCGCCGAACAGCAGCAGGCCGAAGGTGCACAGGATGCGGTTGTCGACCTTCGACGACAGCTTGGCCACGAACGGCATGATGAACAGCTGCGGCAAACCGGCCCACATGATCACTTCACCGATCTGCATCGGCGAGTAGCCGGGAATCTGCGCCAGGAACAGCGGCAGGATGAACGCCGAACCGTACAGGCCCATGCCCATCGCCATCGACAGCGCGGTGGCGGCGGCGAAGTTGCGCTGGCCGTACAGGCCCAGGTTGACGAACGGCTGCTTGCGCAAGGTGCTGTTGACCACCCAGCCCAGCAGGCCGACCACGGCCAGCGCGGCAAAGGTGTTGATGAACGGCGAGTCGAACCAGTCCTTGGTGTTGCCCTCTTCCAGGAACACGGTCAGGCTGCCCAGGCCCACGGCCATGAAGGCGATGCCCAGCCAGTCGGCGTTGAACAGCGCCGACAGATTGTGCTTTTCCTTGTCCAGGCCGACGGCGATACCGCCGATCAGCAGCAGGCCAGGCACCCAGTTGATGTAGAAGATCGACGGCCAGCCATACAGCTCGCTCAGGTAACCGCCCAGCGTCGGGCCCATCGACGGCGCCAGCGTGGCGGTCAGGCCGAAGATGGCCATGCCGGTGGCGCGCTTGGACGGCGGCAGCTTGGCCATCACCAGCGTCATCGCCATCGGAATCAGCGCGCCGCCGGTAAAGCCCTGCAGCATGCGGAACATGATCATGCTTGGCAGGTTCCAGGCGAAGCCGCACAGCGTGGAGAAGCCGAGGAACAGCGTGGTGGTGCCGATCATGTAGGCGCGCATGCCGAACACGCGCACGAACAGACCGGTCATCGGAATGACGATGATCTCCGCCACCAGGTAGGCGGTGGCAATCCAGGAACCTTCTTCCTGCGTGGCCGACAGGGCGCCGAGGATGTCCTTCAGCGACGAGTTGGTGATCTGGATGTCGAGCACCGCCATGAAGGCGCCCAACATGCCGGCGGCGACCGCCAGCCAGGTGCGGCCGGAGACCTTCTCGCTTGGCATTGGCGGCGCGAGCGGCTTCCCGCCGCCCGGCGTATCGATTGTGGTGCTGGCCATGACGCGCTCCTTACTGGGCGGCGTGGTCGGATTTCAGCGACACTTCGGCAATCGCCGACATGCCCGGCACCAGACGGCCGCTCAGGGCCTTCACGTCTTCCGGCTTGAAGGTGACCTTGACCGGCACGCGCTGGACGATCTTGGTGAAGTTGCCGGTGGCGTTATCGGCCGGCAGCAGCGCGAACTGCGCGCCGGAGGCTGGCGAGAAGCTGTCCACCTTGCCGATCAGCTCACGGCCCGGCAGCGCATCGACCGACACTTTGACTTCCTGGCCCGGCTTCAGTTCAGCCAACTGGGTTTCCTTGAAGTTGGCGGTCAGCCAGACGTTTTCCTGCACGATGGCGGTCAGCTGCTGGCCAGGCTGGACGCGCTGACCCACCTCGATGGTGCGCTTGCCGATACGGCCCGTCACCGGCGCCAGGATCTTGTTGTACGCCAGTTGCTGCTGCGCGTCTTTCAGTTGCACTTGCAGCACGGCGACCTGCGCCTGCGCCACATCGCGCGCCGACTTGGCCGACTCGATCTGCGCCTTGGCGGCGGCGGTGCTGTCCTTGCGCGCGGCGACATCGGCCACGGCGCTGGCGCGGGCGGCGACAGCGGCGTCCAGTTCCGACTTCGACACGGCTTTCATCTGGCTGTTATACAGCTGGCCGAAACGCTCGGCGTCCTGATTGGCGCGCACCAACTGCGCCTGCGACTGCGCCACTTGCGCGGCGGCGGCGCTGGCTTGCGCCTGCACTTGCACGATCTGGGCGTCGGCCTGCACCACCTGCTGCTTGGCCGAAGCGATCTGCGCCTGGATCTGCTCCACGCGCACGCCCTGGTCGAACGGGTCCAGCTCGGCGATGACGTCGCCTTCCTTGACCAGCTGGTTGTCCTCGATCAGCAGCTTGGTCACCACGCCGGAAATGCGCGACGACACCGGCGTCACGTGACCGGCGACGTAGGCATTGTCGGTCTCGACATAGTAATGGCTGCGGTACCACATGCGGCCACCCACGCCGATTGCGACCAGGGCGACGATGGCGGCGATCACCAGTACGCGGCGGTTCGGCGGCTGCGAAGCGGCGGCCGGAGCGGCTGGCGCAGCAGGAGCGGCGCCGGCGGCCGGTGGAACAGCACTGAGTTTTTGTTCTTGGGTGGACATGGACAGCTCCGAGAAAAATGAAATGAGATGGGAGCATTATGGCTGGTTTCTGTCCAAAGTCAAGAAATGAAACGGTTGCATTTCATTTTTTTTTGGACTAGCATGGCGGCATTCGCTATCATTCGACCGCCATGAATACCACCGCCCCGACCGACGCCGCCGCGCTGGACGAGCAAGATTGTCCGGAAGGCCACTATTCCCCTGATTCGCCGTGCTTCGGCAAGGCCGCCGGCCGTCCGCGCGCCGCCGACAAGGCCGCCCGCCGCGAAGCGCTGCTGCACACGGCAGGCCAGCTGTTCCTGGAAAAAGGCTACAGCAAGGTCAGCCTGGAAATGATCGCCCGCGAAGCCCACGTGGCGGTGCGCACCATCTACGTGAAATTCGGCGGCAAGGCCGGACTGCTGAACGCCATCATCGCCAACGGCCGCGAGCACTATATGGCCGGCGTGGAATCGATGGAAACCGATCCGCGGCCAATGGAAGAGATCCTGCACGACTTCGGCCTGCGTTTCCTGCGCCTGTGCTCGATGCCGACTTTCACCAACCTGCACCGCATGGTGGTGGCTGAAGCCAAGACCACGCCGGAACTGGCGGAAACCTTCTTCAAGGCCGGCCCGCAGCTGACCCGCGAGGAGCTGGGACGCTTCTTCGCCCGGCCGGAAATCAAGGCCCAGCTGCGCCCCGGCCTGCGCGACGAGATGCTGCCGGTGTTCCTGATCAACTGCATCATGGGCGACTACATGAGCCGCCTGCTGTTCCCGCGCGAACACGCGCCGACCAACGACGAACTGCGCATCCGCGCGGCCGAGGGCGTGGACCTGTTCCTGCATGGCGTGCGCCGCTAAGTACGCTAGCGCACATCAAAAGACGCCCAACATTTGCCTTTTGTTCTATACTGATTTTTTGGAAATCGGAGTGCATATGAGCAAAATGAATCGTCTGGACTGGAGCAAGCAAATCACGCTCATGAACGAGCGCATCAAACACTTCCAGGCCAACCCGGGCCAGGAGCAGCTCGAAGCGGTGGTCGCCGAGCTGAAAGCGTACGCTGAAGCGGCACGCAGCGGCGGCATCGAAATTCCCGCCCGCTTCACCGTCAACTAAGCGGTCGCCATGAAGACGCTGCGCTGGATCCTGCTTGCCGTGTTGCTGGCCGGAGCCGGCGCCACCGGCTACTACTACCACAAGAATCCCGAACACCTGACGCTGGACGCCGCTGCGCGCCAGCAGGCGCCCGGCACCTTCGTCACGCTGAGCGACGGCGTTACCCATTACGAAATGGCCGGACCGGCCGACGGCCGCGTGGCGGTGCTGGTGCACGGCTTCTCGGTGCCTTCCTACATCTGGGATCCGACCTTTGCCGCGCTGCGCGACGCCGGCTACCGCGTCATCCGCTACGACCTGTTCGGCCGCGGCCTGTCCGACCGCCCGGACGCCGCCTACGACGGCGCCTTCTACGACCGCCAGCTGGACGAACTGCTCAAGGCGCTCAAGGTGGACGGCAAGATCGACCTGTTCGGCCTGTCGTTCGGCGGCTACGTCACGGCGCATTACGCGTCCACGCATCCGGACCGCATCCGCACGCTGAACCTGGTCGATCCGTCCAACAGCGCGCCGCAGATCGGCTGGCAGATGGCCACGCCGCTGCTTGGCCCCTACCTGTTCCAGACCGGCGCCGTGCCCGGCATGGCGGACAACCAGAGCAGCGACTTCCTGCATCCCGAACAATTCCCCGGCTGGGCCGACCGCTATCGTCCGCAGATGCAGTATCACGGCTTCGGCCGCGCGCTGTACCGCTCGCGCCTGGCCTTGTCGCGGGAGGATTTCGACGGCATCTACGCCAGCATCGCGCGCGCCGGCACGCCGGTACACCTGGTGTGGGGCAAACAGGATCCGACGCTGGCGGTGACGCAGTCGGCGCACATCCGCAAGGCCATACCGACATTGGAATACCGGGAAATCGACCAGGCGGGCCACCTGCCGCAGATGGAGCAGACGGCCCTGTTCAACCACGACATGCTGACTTACCTGGCGGCCCACCCATGAAAATCCGCACGCTGCAAGCCGACGACGTCGACCGCCTGCTGGCGTTTGAAACGGCCAACCGCACGTGGTTCGAACAGCACGTGGAAGCGCGCGATCCGGCGTTTTATTCGGCGGCCGGCGTCGCCGCCCACATCGCCGATTACCTGGACAGCTACAAGGCCGGCGCCATGCATCCGTGCGTGCTGACCAGCGACGACGACGCCGCCATCGTCGGCCGCGCCAACCTGCGCCGCATCGACCACGCGACCGGCACCGGCGAAGTGGGCTACCGCATCGCCCACGACCAGGCGCGCAAAGGGCTGGGCAGCCAGGCGCTCGCGCACCTGATGGACGTGGCGCGCGGCCAGTACAAGCTGCGCATCCTCAACGCATGGATCTCGCCGCAGAACCTGGGCTCGCGGCGCATCCTGGAAAAGGCCGGCTTCATGCGCGACGTGCTGGCCGCGCCGACGGTGGCGCAGGTGGCGGGCAAGCCGCACACGTCGCACCTGTATCAGTGCCACCTGTAAGACTTACTTCTTGCTGCGCGCCTGTTCGACCAGCGCATCCAGCACCTGCAGCGTGGCCGCGTTCAGCATCGGACGCGGCGTGCCGGGATTGCTGGCGTCCACCATCGTTGGATTGGTGAGGAAGCGGCCGTCGACCACCAGCGTCGGCGTGCTGTCGACCTGGTAGGCTGTCGCCACGCGGCCGGCGTTCTTCAGGCGCGTGATCACCGCGAACGAGTTGTACATATTGGTGAACTTGTCCTTATCGACGCCGTTCTTCACTGCCCAGTCGATATTGTCCGCATCGTTTTTCAGGCGGCGGCGTTCGACGTGCCAGGTGGTCAGCAGCTTGGCGTGCAGCTGTTCTTCGAGCTTCAGCGCATCCAGCGTCAGGAACATATGCGCTTCCGGATCGTTCTCGCCGGTCAGCGGCAGGTGGATGCGGCGGAAGCTGATGTTATCGCCCTGCTTCTTCACCCACGCCAGCATGTCCGGCTCCAGCGCGTAGCACGCCGGGCAGTGGTACATGAAGAACTCGATCACCTCGACCTTCTTGCCTTGCGCCTGTACCGGCTGCGGCGTTTTCAGGGTGGTGTATTCGGCGCCGTTGCGCGGCGCGGTCGGCGAGGCAAACGCGGTGGCGGCGCACAGGCCGGCAACCACCAGGGCAATCTTCAACAAACGCATGATCATCCTCAAAAGAGCAAAGACAGCAGATTATCACTTCCGGGCGGGACGCGCTTCCAATCCGGCGATATCCTGCATCAGCGCGATCAGCCGCCGCGAGCCCAGGCCCAGCGGGCGGTCGTTGAGCCAGACCACGTCCACCCATAGCCGCAA
Organism: Duganella aquatilis; assembly: GCF_009674565.1. Taxonomy (GTDB): domain Bacteria; phylum Pseudomonadota; class Gammaproteobacteria; order Burkholderiales; family Burkholderiaceae_D; genus Rugamonas; species Rugamonas aquatilis. Next base: position 806,455 of record NZ_WKJL01000001.1, on the reverse strand, counting down.
CTCGCTGCTCATGTGGGCGAAGACGATGCCCAGCAGCTCGCCGCCTTCCATCAGCGGCTGCGCCAGGCGGCGCGGCAGATAGGCCCAGCCCAGGCCCGCGCGCACCAGTCCCAGCGTGGCGAGGTGGCTGTCGGTGCGCCACACCTTGCGCGAGATCAGCACGCGCTGGTCGGCATCCTCCGCCACGCGACTGAAGATGGCGATCTGGCGCAGGTCGACCAGGTCTTCCAGCCGGAAGCTGCCGTTGCGCTCCAGCGCCAGCGGGTGGCGCGGCGAGATCACCGGCACCAGCACTTCGCTGCCCAGTTCCTGGAAGCTCTCGCGGTCATCGACCTTGGTGCGTTCGTAGATCAGCGCCAGTTGCGCGGCGCCGTCGTGCAGCATGCGCAGCGCGTCGTCCTGCGGCGCCGACAGCACCTCCACTTCCAGCGACGGGAACTCTTCCGCCAGCCGCGCCAGCGGATCGCTCCATGGCGCCGACAGCAGCTCCGGCGCGATCGCCAGCGTGAGCCTGCGCTCCAGCCCCTGATGCAGCGACAGCGCGTGCGCCTGCAGGCGGCGCAACTGGCCCGCCATCTGCCGCGCCTCGGCCTCCAGCGCGCGCGCCGATTCGGTCGGCCGCACCTCGCGCGAACTGCGCTCGAACAGCGCCAGGTCCAACTCCGCTTCCAGCTGCGCGATGGCCATGCTGACGGCGGACGGCACGCGCCCCAGCGCCCGCGCCGCAGCGGAGAAGGAGCCGTGATCAATCACGGCCAGGAACACAGCAACGTTATCGGAGGAGAAGGCCATAGCTCAATCTATCAGAAAAATTGAAAGCTGCCGACTTTTTCGATCAGAAAAACATCTTTATCATGCTGACTTGTAAAAGAAAGGACGCACCATGCAAGGCTTGAAACGCAAAGTTGTCTACGCTTCCCTGTTCGAATTGATCGCCGTCTGCCTGACCAGCACCCTGCTGATGTTCGGCGCCGGCCATGACGCCAGCCACGCCGGCGTGGCGGCTGTCGCCTCGTCGACCATCGCCTTCATCTGGAACTTCGTCTTCAATTCGCTGTTCGAGTCATGGGAAGCGCGCCAGGCCACGCGTGGCCGCAACTGGAAACGCCGCGTCGCGCACGCCGTCGGCTTCGAGGGCGGACTGGTGGTGATGCTGGTGCCGCTGTTCGCGTGGTGGCTCAACATCTCGCTGTGGGATGCGCTGCTGCTCGATATCGGCCTGCTGTTGTTCTTTATGGTGTATACGTATATCTTCAGCCTGACGTTCGACCGAATCTTCGGCCTGCCCGCATCGGCGCAAGGCTAAGACACCACCTACTGGAGACCACATGAAGTTGCATCCGCTTGCTGCCGCAGTCCTGGCCCTGACCTTCAGCGCGGCGCGCGCCGATGCACTCTCTCCCACCGAGCAGAAAATCGTCGCCGAGGTGAAGGCGCATTCTGCGCAGGGCCTGGAGCTGCTGGAGCGCTCGGTCAACATCAACAGCGGCACCATGAACCACGACGGCGTGCGCGCGGTGGGCAAGCTGTTTGGCGAACAGTTCGACCAGTTGGGCTTCAAGACCCGCTGGTCCGACATGCCGGCAGAGATGCAGCGCGCCGGCCACCTGATCGCCACGCGCGAAGGCAAGCAAGGCAAACGCCTGCTGCTGATCGGCCATCTGGACACGGTGTTTGAAAAGGACAGCCAGGTGCAGCTATGGCAGCGCAACGGAGACCGCGTGCGCGGCCAGGGCGTCAACGACATGAAGGGTGGTGACGTCATCATCGTCGAAGCGCTGCGCGCCTTGCAGCGCGTGGGTGCGCTGGACAACACCAGCATCACCATCGTCTTCAGCGGCGATGAAGAGAATGCCGGCGATCCGATTGCGGTCTCGCGCGCCGACATGGTCAACGCCGCCAAGCGCAGCGACATCGCCCTCGCCTTCGAGGCCACGGTGCGCGACAAGAGCGGGCGCGATACCGGCACTGTCGGCCGCCGCTCGTCATCGTCGTGGGAATTGAAAGTCAGCGGCAAGCAGGGTCACTCCAGCGGCATCTTCAGCGAGAGCGCCGGCTACGGCGCCATCTACGAAGCGGCGCGCATTGTGGATGCCTTCCGCCAGCAGGTGATCGAACCGGACCTGACCTTCAGCCCGGGCCTGATCGTCGGCGGCACCGACGCCAGCACCAACGCGCTTGGCACCACCGGGCAGGCAGCCGGCAAGACCAACGTCATCTCGCGCACCGCCACCATAGAGGGCGACCTGCGCTACCTCAGTTACGAACAGCGCGACCGCGCGCACGCGAAGATGAAGTCCATCGTCGCGCAGAACCTGCCGGGCACCAGCGCCAGCATCACTTTCCATGATTCCTACCCGCCGATGTCGCCGACGGCCGGCAACCTTGCGGTGCTGAAGGTCTACTCGCAAGCCAGCAAGGATGCAGGTTTGGGCGAGATCCCCGCCCTGCCGCCAGGCCAGCGCGGCGCCGGCGACATCCAGTTCGTCGCCCCGCTGCTCGATTCGCTGGACGGCCTCGGCGCCACCGGCAACGGCGCCCACTCGCCGGACGAAGACCTGGAAATCGCCTCCATCGAACGCGCCACCATCCGCACGGCGATCCTGCTGTACCGACTGACGCGCTGATGTCGCGAGACTAATTCCTGATCAACTCCACCGTGTTGATGCAGTCCCCGGTCTGCACCACGCGCACATGCATTTCGCTGTCGCTATGACCGGGGAAAACAAACTGGTAGGTGTGGACCGGGATGTAGGGTAGCGTCGGCTCAGGAAATGCCGGCGAAGCCGATGCGACAGGCGTACTCTGAAAAACCTTGATCAGGTCTTCGGGACGAAGGCATTGTCTATCTGCGTGCGCCATGAACATCACGACGCCGCCGGTATCTTCGGCAGCGTCCCGGTTGACGGTCTTATAGCCAAGAAAGGCCAATGGCTGATTGTCCTCTTCGCCAGGGCGATAAATACAAACATGGTAATTTCCGGCGCCAGGCTCGGTCACATCTGCGCACTTCTCCGCCAGCTTTACTTCCAGCGCGTTCGACACCTGCTCAGGAGAGATACGCGCAGGCGACAAAGCCAGCGCCTTCACTGCCGCCAGCTTGCGTGCGGTATCGGCATCGACATCCGCATGGGCGGCAGCGCATAAAACGGTCAGAAGAAGTGCGATGCAATGAGTTTTCATCGTTTTAATCCGCGACAGCCTCGATTGCGCGGCGCGACCACAAATTCCGCATTGGCTGCCATGTGCGTTCAATGCCTCATCACGGAAACCATCTCCGCCCACAGGAATCCCAGTGGCACGAGGAAGGCATAGCCAAGCAATCCCACTGCGGCGGCGCCATTGCTGCCCAGCGGCTCGCCGTCCCGCTTGCGGGCACGCGAGGCGAGATACCAGGCGCACACGCCAACCTGTATCACCACCGTGGCCGCCAGACCAATCAAATCGGGGATGACGTCGCCTGACAAACGATTAAAGAGCACGCCCAGGCCAAACACCACCATCAGCATCAAACTGACAATGACGGCGTCGCGCCAGCGCAGCCGCACGCGCCGGCACAGCAGCGCCGCCAGTTTGAAGGTGCTGGCGTACAGGCCTATGATGATCAGCAAGAACACAAAAGAGAACGCAGTCATGGTCAAACCTCACGCATAAAAAAACCGGGAACGTGTCCCGGTTTTGTTTCAGCTTCCTGCTTAGCGCTTGCGCGGTGGCGGCAGGTCGGTGCAGACGCCTTCGTAGACTTCGGCGGCCATGCCGATCGATTCGCCCAGCGTTGGATGCGGGTGAATCGTCTTGCCGATGTCGGTGCCGTCGGCGCCCATCTCGATCGCCAGGGCGATCTCGCCGATCATGTCGCCGGCGTGCGTGCCGACCATGGTGCCGCCGATGATGCGGTGCGTTTCAGCGTCGAACAGCAGCTTGGTGAAGCCTTCGGCGCGGCCATTGGCCACGGCGCGTCCGCTCGCTGCCCAAGGGAAGTGACCCTTCTCGATCTTGATACCCTTGGCTTTCGCTTCGTCTTCGGTGATGCCGACCCATGCCACTTCCGGATCGGTGTAGGCCACCGATGGAATCACCTTCACGTCGAAGTGCGACTTCTGGCCTGCTGCCGCTTCCGCCGCCACGTGGCCTTCGTGCACCGCCTTGTGCGCCAGCATAGGCTGGCCCACCAGGTCGCCGATGGCGAAGATGTTCGGCACGTTGGTGCGCATCTGGCTGTCGACCGGGATGAAGCCGCGGTCGGTCACCACCACGCCAGCCTTGTCGGCAGAGATCTTCTTGCCGTTCGGGCTGCGGCCCACTGCGACCAGCACCAGATCGTAGATCTGCGGCGCAGGCGCGGTGGCGCCGGCTTCCGCTGCTTCGAACGTGACCTTGATACCTTCCGGCAGCGCTTCAACCGCCACGGTTTTGGTCTTGGTCATGATGTTGTCGAAGCGGGCTTCGTTGTACTTCTGCCAGACCTTGACCGCATCGCGGTCGGCGCCTTGCATCAGGCCATCCATCATTTCGACCACATCGATGCGCGCACCGAAGGTCGAGTAGACGGTCGCCATTTCCAGGCCGATGATGCCGCCGCCGATGACCAGCATGCGTTTCGGGATCTGGCGCAGTTCCAGCGCGCCGGTCGAATCGACGATGCGCGGATCTTCCGGCACGAACGGCAGCTTCACCACCGACGAACCGGCGGCGATGATGGCCTGCTTGAACTGCACCACTTTCTTGGTGCCGTCGTTGGCGGTGACTTCGATGTGGTTCGCGCTCAGGAACTGGCCGACGCCGGTGACAACCTGCGTCTTGCGTGCCTTGGCCATGCCGGCCAGGCCGTTGGTCATGTTCTTGATGACGCTTTCCTTGTGCTTGCGCACCTGGTCGATGTCGATGGTCGGCTTGGCGAAGGTGACGCCGGTCTTGGCCATGTGCGAGGTTTCGTCGATCACGGCGGCCACGTGCAGCAGTGCTTTCGATGGGATGCAACCCACGTTCAGGCACACGCCGCCCAGCACGTCGTAACGCTCGACCAGCACGGTGTTCAGGCCCAGGTCCGACGCGCGGAACGCAGCCGAGTAACCGCCGGGGCCGGAGCCCAGCACCATCATGTCGCAGTCGATGTCGACCTGGCCGGTGTAGCTGCTACCAGCTGGCGCGGCGATCGGTGCGGCAGCGGCAACAGCGGCAGCAGCCGGCGCCGGCGCAGGTGCGGCGGCGGCAGGCGCTGGGGCAGCGGCGGCCGGCGCAGGAGCGGCAGCGCCTTCGCTGGCTTCCACCACCAGCAGCGCAACGCCTTCCTTGACCTTGTCGCCAACCTTGACGCGCACTTCCTTCACCACGCCGGCGTGCGACGATGGGATTTCCATGCTGGCCTTGTCCGATTCCACGGTAATCAGCGACTGATCGACCTTGATCGTGTCGCCCACCTTGACCATCACTTCGATTACTTCTACTTCCGCGAAGTCGCCGATATTCGGCACTTTTACTTCTGTGCTCATCATGGCTCCTTACAGCAGAATTTTACGCATGTCGCCGAGCACTTCGCTCAGGTACACGGAGAAGCGCGCGCCCATCGCGCCATCGACCACGCGGTGGTCGTAGGACAGCGAGGTGCCCATCAGCAGGCGTGGCTGGAATGCCTTGCCGTCCCACACCGGCTTGAGCGACGCCTTGGACAGGCCCAGGATCGCCACTTCCGGCGCGTTGACGATCGGCGTGAAGTGCGTACCGCCGATGCCGCCCAGCGACGAGATGGTGAAGGTCGCGCCTTGCATGTCGGTCGGTTTCAGCTTGCCTTCGCGCGCTTGCAGCGACAGCTCGGTCATTTCCTTGGCGATCTGCGTGACCGATTTCTGGTCGGCGTTTTTGATCACTGGCACAACCAGGCCGTTCGGCGTGTCGGCGGCGAAGCCGATGTTGTAGTACTTCTTCAGTATCAGGTTCTCGCCTTTTTCGTCCAGCGACGAATTGAAGGTCGGGAATTTCTTCAGCGCGGCGACCGATGCCTTGATCACGAAGGCCAGCATGGTCAGCTTGGTGGCGTCCTTGTTCTTGGCATTGGCGTTGTTCGACTCAACGCGGAAGGCTTCCAGGTCGGTGATGTCCGCGTCGTCGAATTGCGTAACGTGCGGGATCTGTACCCAGTTGCGGTGCAGGTTAGGACCGGAGATCTTCTTGATGCGCGACAGCGGCAGCAGTTCGGTTTCGCCGAATTTGCTGAAGTCCAGCGACGGCCATGGCAGCACGCTGAAGTTGCCGCCGCCACCGACGGCGCCACCAGCGGCGCCCGAAGGTGCAGCCACGGTGCCGGCGATCACGCCCTTGACGTAATTCTGCACGTCGATCTGGGTGATGCGACCTTTAGGACCGGAACCTGGCACCTTGCCCAGGTCCACGCCCAGTTCGCGCGCGAACTTGCGGATCGATGGCGACGCGTGCGCCAGCTTGCCGGTGGTGACCGAGCCTTGCGATGCGGTCGGCGCTGCGGCGGCAGCAGCGGCAGCAGCGGCAGGAGCCGGTGCCGGCGACGGCGCGGCGGCCGGCGCAGGTGCCGCGGCGGCAGGCGCTGCGGCCGCAGGTGCCGCGGCTGGGACACCAACTGCGTCCACCACGAACACGATCGTGCCCATGGCAACCTTCTCGCCAACCTTCACCTTGATTTCTTTCACCACGCCGGCGGCGGACGAAGGAATCTCCATGCTGGCCTTATCCGATTCAACGGTGATCAGCGACTGATCGACCTTGATGGTGTCGCCAACTTTAACCATCACTTCGATGATCTCAACTTCCTTGAAATCGCCGATATCCGGGACTTTAACTTCCACAATGCTCATAGCGTTTGCTCCGTTCTAATTATTGGGTCACCGGATTTGGTTTGTTCGGATCGAGGTTGTACTTGGCCACAGCCTGTTCAACCACTTTCGCATCGATCTTGCCTTCTTCCGACAGCGACTTCAGTGCGGCGACCGTGATGTAGTAACGGTTCACCTCAAAGAACTCACGCAGCTTGGCGCGGCTGTCCGAACGGCCGAAACCATCGGTGCCCAGCACGCGGTAGGTGCGGTCTTTCGGAATGAAGGCGCGGATCTGTTCAGCAAACGCACGCATGTAGTCGGTGGTCGCAACGATCGGGCCTTGCGTATCCTTCAGCAGTTGCGTCACGTAAGGCACGCGCTGTTCGGCGGTCGGATTGACCAGGTTCCAACGCTCGGCGTCCTGGCCGTCGCGCGCCACCAGGGTCAGCGAAGGAGCGGACCACACGTCGGCGGCGATGCCCCAATCGTTCAGCAGCAGTTCCTGAGCGAAGATCGACTCGCGCAGGATGGTGCCGGAACCGATCAGCTGCACGCGCTGCTTGGCTTTCTTGTCGCCTTCCTGCAGCAGGTACATGCCTTTCAGGATGCCCTCTTCCTGGCCTGGCTTGATGCCTGGGTGCGGGTAGTTCTCGTTCATGATGGTGATGTAGTAGAACACGTCTTCCTGTTCTTCCACCATGCGGCGCATACCGTCCTGGATGATGACTGCCAGCTCGTGACCGAAGGTCGGATCGTACGGCATGCAGTTCGGCACAGCCGCTGCAAACAGGTGGCTATGGCCGTCTTCGTGCTGCAGGCCTTCGCCGTTCAGCGTGGTACGGCCGGCGGTGCCACCCATCAGGAAGCCGCGAGCGCGCATGTCGGCTGCTGCCCACACCAGATCGCCGATACGCTGCATACCGAACATCGAGTAGTAGGTATAGAACGGGATCATCACGCGGTTGTTGGTCGAGTACGAGGTCGCCGCAGCGATCCACGAGCTCATACCGCCGGCTTCATTGATACCCTCTTGCAGGATCTGGCCAGCCTTGTCTTCGCGGTAGTACATCACCTGGTCTTTGTCGACCGGCTCGTACAACTGACCTTGCTGGTTGAAGATACCCACCTGGCGGAACAGGCCTTCCATACCGAAGGTACGCGATTCATCGACCAGCACCGGCACGATACGTGGGCCTACGCTCTGGTCTTTCAGCAGCGTGGTCAGGATACGCACATAAGCCTGGGTCGACGACACTTCACGGCCTTCGGCGGTGGCGTCCAGAACGTTCTGGAAGGCGCTCAGCGGCGGCACGGTCAGCTTTTCGTCAGCGTGCTGGCGACGGGCCGGCAGGTAGCCGCCCAGCGCGGCGCGGCGCTCGTGCAGGTACTTGATTTCCGGTGCGTCGTCGGCTGGCTTGTAGAACGGGATGTCGGCCAGTTGATCGTCCGGAATCGGGATCGAGTAGCGGTCGCGCATTTCGCGCACGGCTTCGTCGGTCAGTTTCTTGGTGTTGTGCGCGGTGTTGCGTGCTTCGCCGTGCTTGCCCATACCGAAGCCCTTGATGGTTTTCACCAGCAGGACGGTCGGTTGGCCTTTGTGTTCCTGTGCGACCTTGAACGCAGCGTAGATCTTGTGCGGATCGTGACCGCCACGGGTCAGACGCCAGATGTCGTCGTCGGTCATGTTGGCAACCATCTCCAGCAGCTTTGGATGCTTGCCGAAGAAGTGCTTGCGCACGTAGGCGCCGTCTTTGGCCTTGTAGTTCTGGTACTCGCCGTCGACGGTTTCCATCATCACCTTGCGCAGGATGCCTTCTTTATCCTTGGCCAGCAGCGCGTCCCAACCTGGGCCCCAGATGACTTTGACCACGTTCCAGCCGGCGCCGCGGAATTCGCCTTCCAGTTCCTGAATGATCTTGCCGTTGCCGCGCACCGGGCCGTCCAGGCGCTGCAGGTTGCAGTTGACGACGATGACCAGGTTGTCCAGCTTCTCGCGTGCGGCCATGCCGATCGCGCCCAGCGATTCCGGCTCGTCCATCTCGCCGTCGCCGCAGAATGCCCAGACCTTGCGGTCGGTGGTGTCGGCGATCGAACGCGCGTGCAGGTACTTCAGGAAGCGTGCCTGGTAGATCGCCATCAGTGGGCCCAGGCCCATCGACACGGTCGGGAACTGCCAGAAGCTTGGCATCAGTTTCGGGTGCGGATACGACGACAGGCCGCCACCGTCGACTTCGCGACGGAAGTGCAGCAGTTGGTCTTCGGTCAGGCGGCCTTCCAGGAACGCGCGGGCGTAGACGCCTGGCGACGAGTGACCCTGGATGTACAGCAGGTCGCCGCCGTGGTTTTCGCTTGGCGCTTTCCAGAAGTGGTTGAAGCCGATGCCCAGCATGTTGGCCAGCGAGGCGAACGAGGACAGGTGGCCGCCAAGGTCGCCGTCGAAGCGGTTGGCCTTGACCACCATCGCCATGGCGTTCCAGCGCATCCACGAGCGCAGTTTTTCTTCGTATTCCAGGTTGCCTGGGCAATGCTGCTCCTGGCTCAGTGGAATGGTGTTAACGTAAGCGGTATTGGCCGAGAAAGGGATGTCCGAGCCGCTTTGGCGGGCCAGGTCAATCAGGCGTTCCAGCAGGTAATGAGCACGATCAGGGCCCTCTTGTTCCAGCACTGCGGCCAGGGAATCCAACCATTCTTTGGTTTCTTGCGAATCAGGGTCGGTGTTTGCCGTTACCTGGTCAAGTTGAGCTGACATTTATTAAGTCTCCTGAGTTGAGATGTGCCCCGAACCATGCGGCTTCCGGGTAAAGAATTTGCTGATTATTTACTATTACTTTAATGACGTGTGGGGATTCTAGCAGTCTATTTTGGCTTTTTCAAATTACGATAAGGCATTTCATATCGTGAGATTTCCCTATGAAAACCTTGTGCAGTGCAGCATGCGACAAACATGGAAAACGAGGCGGGATGCGCTGTGCGGCCTTATAATGCTGTTCTCCCTCTACCACTCTGGTTAAATCATGCCTGCTCAACTGATCGACGGAATCGCCCTCTCCAAAAAACTGCGCACTGAAATTGCTGCACGTGCTGCCGCCCTCACCGCCAAAGGCAAGCAACCCGGCCTGGCCGTGATTATTGTCGGCGACGATCCGGCCAGCCATGTTTATGTGCGCAACAAGGTCAAGGCTTGCGAGGACGCCGGTTTCTATTCGCTCAAGGACCAGTACCCGGCCGACCTGACCGAAAGCGCGCTGCTGGACCGCATCGCCCAGCTGAACGCAGATCCGGCCATCCACGGCATCCTGGTGCAAATGCCGCTGCCCAAGCACATTAACCCGCACAAGGTGATCGAGGCCATCTCCACCAAGAAGGATGTGGACGGCTATTCGGTGCTGAGCGCCGGCGAGCTGATGACCGGCCTGGAAGGTTTCCGCCCTTGCACGCCGTATGGCTGCATGAAGCTGATCGAGAGCACCGGCGTCGACCTGCGCGGCAAGCATGCGGTGGTGATCGGCCGTAGCAACACGGTTGGCAAGCCGATGGGCCTGCTGCTCTTGCAAGCGAACGCCACCGTCACCATCTGTCATAGTGCGACTCCGGACATCGGCGTGTACACGCGCCAGGCGGACGTGGTCGTGGCCGCAACTGGCCGCCGCAATACCCTGACTGCCGACATGGTGAAACCGGGCGCGATCGTGATCGACGTCGGCATCAACCGTGACGAAGACGGCAAGCTGTGCGGCGACGTGGATTTCAACGGCATCAAGGAAGTGGCGTCGCACATCACCCCGGTGCCGGGTGGTGTGGGGCCGATGACCATCACCATGCTGTTGATGAACACGGTGGAAGCGGCTGAGCGCACTTAACCCCAGACGATGGGGTCTGACCCATGGTCAGGTGAGGGGCTATGCCCCGCCGGCCCATGGGCCGGCCCCCTGTATGCGGTGTGCGGGGTAAACGGTGCCGCGAGCGCACGTAAATTAAACGGATCTGACTATGACTACTGATGCTATCAACCCTCTTCTCGATTTTTCGGGTCTGCCGCGTTTCGACGCCATCCAGCCTGCGCACGTGACGCCGGCCATCGACGAGCTGCTGGCCAGGAGCCGCGCCGTGGTCGAACAGCTGCAGGCGCCATCGGACGACGTCAGCTGGAACAGCTTCGTCACCCCGCTGGAAGACGCCACCGAGCTGCTGGGCCGCGCCTGGGGCATCGTCAGCCATCTGAACAACGTGGTCGACACGCCGGAACTGCGCGCCGTCTACAACGAGAACCAGCCCAAGGTCACCGAGTTCTGGACCGAACTGGGCCAGAACGAAGCGCTGTTCGCCAAGTACAAGGCGCTGCGCGCCTCGGCCGAATTCGCCACACTGACGCCGGCCCGCAAACGCATCATCGACAACGCCATCCGCGACTTCCGCATGGGCGGCGCCGAGCTGCCGGAAGACCAGAAGGAACGCTTCGCCGCCATCCAGGAAGAGCACGCGATGACCTCCACGCGCTTCTCGGAAAACGTGCTGGACGCCACCAACGACTACAAGCTGCTGGTCACCGATGAAGCCGACCTGACCGGCCTGCCGGACGACGTGAAATCCGCCGCCCGCGCCGCCGCCGAAAAATCGGAAAAGCAAGGCTGGGAGTTCTCGCTGCACTTCCCGTCCTACTACCCGATCCTGCAATTCGCCGACAAGCGCGAACTGCGCGAAACCATCTACCGCGCCAACGCCACCAAGGCGTCCGAACAGGGCGAGGTGTTCAGCAAGAAGGAAGACTGGGACAACACCCAGAACATCGTCACCCTGCTGAAGCTGCGCGACGAAGAAGCCAAGCTGCTCGGCTATAACAACTTCGCCGAAGTCTCGCTGGTGCCGAAGATGGCCAAGTCGCCTGACGAAGTGATCGCCTTCCTGGAAGACCTGGCCAAGCGCGCCCGCCCGTTCGCCGAGAAAGACCTGGCCGAACTGAAGGCCTTCGCCAAGGACAAGCTGGGCATCGAGGAACTAAAAGCCTGGGACATTGCGTACGCCTCCGAAAAACTGCAGGAAGCCCGCTACGCCTTCTCCGCGCAGGAAGTGAAGCAGTACTTCCCTGAACCGAAAGTGGTCGACGGCCTGTTCCGCCTGATCCAGAACCTGTTCAACGTCGAGATCAAGCCCGACGACGCGCCGGTGTGGCACAAGGACGTGCGCTTCTTCCGCATCGAACGCAACGGCAAGCTGATCGGCCAGTTCTACCTGGACCTGTACGCCCGCGCCGGCAAGTCCGGCGGCGCCTGGATGGACGACGCGCGCGGCCGCCGCGCCGACGCCACCAATGTGCAGACGCCGGTCGCCTACCTGACCTGCAACTTCACCGAGCCTGCGGTGGTCGATGGCGTCGCCAAGCCATCGCTGTTCACGCACGATGAAGTAACCACGCTGTTCCACGAATTCGGCCACGGCCTGCACCACATGCTGACGCAGGTGGACGAGCTGGGCGTGTCCGGCATCTCCGGCGTGGAGTGGGATGCGGTCGAACTGCCGTCGCAATTCATGGAAAACTTCTGCTGGGAATGGGAAGTGCTGGAACACATGACCGCGCACGCCGTCACCGGCGAACCGCTGCCGCGCGCGCTGTACGACAAGATGCTGGCCGCGAAGAACTACCAGTCCGGTTTGCAGACGCTGCGCCAGGTCGAATTCTCGCTGCTGGACATGCACCTGCACTACGACTACGACGCCAGCACCGGCCAGACGGTGCAGCAGCTGATCGATGAAGTGCGCAGCAAATTCTCGCTGGTCATTCCGCCGTCGTTCAACCGCTTCCAGAACTCGTTTGGCCACATCTTTGCCGGCGGTTACGCGGCGGGCTACTACAGCTATAAGTGGGCCGAAGTGTTGTCCGCCGACGCCTACGCAGCCTTCGAGGAAGCGCAGAAGCTGGGCCCGGCCGCCGTGTCGGAAACGGGCAAGCGCTATCTCGCGGAAATCCTGTCGGTCGGCGGTTCGCGCCCAGCGCTCGAATCGTTCACCGCCTTCCGCGGCCGCGAGCCGAGCATCGATGCCTTGCTGCGTCACAGCGGCATGGCAGCCTGACAATTCCCTCCTTCCCGCACGCCGCTCGGTAGCAACATCGATGCCAGCGGCTTGCGGCGTTTTCGCATACACTGGATTCACCATGACGCGCATCGACTTCCACACCAATGTACCGGATAAAGTGAGCTACGTCTGCCGCCTCGTGCGCAAGGCCTGGGCCGCCAACAACCGCGTCGTGCTGATGACGGAAGATGACGCGCAACTGGCAGAACTTAATGCAGCGATGTGGACATTTTCCGCCACCGACTTCCTGCCGCACGTGCTCGCGGACGATGCGCTGGCGGCGCAGACGCCGATCCTGTTGACGGCCAGCGATGAGGCGGAATTACCACACACGCACAAAGAATTATTGGTCAATTTGTCGCGCCGCAGTCCCCGCAACGTGGACCAGTTCGCGCGCATGATCGAAGTGATTTCCTCCGAAGAGGATGATGCGGCTGCCGGCCGCAAGCGTTATGTCGCATACAAGCAGCAAGACTATCCACTGACCCACTTTGTCACAGGAAAATCATGAGCCAAGCATCGTTTGACGCAAGTATCCCTGTCCTGACGGAAGTTCTGAAAGCAGAGCCGGTGAGCGATGACGGCGGCGCGCCGCCGCCCGTCTCCGCCGCCGCCGAGCTGGAAGCCGACGCCATCGACGGCTGGACCGAAGCCGAATGGGCCGTCATGGAACACCGCCTGTCGGTGCGCATCATGCACCAGTTGCAGTCGCGCGTGGACTTCGTGCTGGAGCAGCGCATCAAGGACAGCATGGCGGAGGTATTGAGCCATGCCCTGCATGACCTGACCAACGAGATCCGCATCGGCCTGCACGACACCATCGAGAAGATCGTCTCGCGTGCCGTCGCACAAGAGCTAACCCATCTGCAAGCGCAAAAAAAATAACCCCGACCGAAGGGGTCTGACCCCGTACGGGGTCAGACCCCGGCCGCAGCGGTGTGCGGGGTAAAACAGTGCCGCCAGCCGCCAAATCAACCCCATCCCGGTGCGCCACGCGCACCACCCCGAAGCACCCTCGCATCAAATCGGGGAACCGCTCCAAAAAAGTTCAAAACCATCGGTTTGCCGCTTTGCGCGGCGAATAATTTGTTGTACCTTGGTGGCCTTGCATACAACTTTGGAGATTTGCTCATGCAGTTCAAATTCATTCCCCTGGCCCTCGCCCTGGCTTTCGCCGGCAGCGCCGGTGCGCAGGAAGTGATCAAGATCGGCCATGTCGGCCCAGTCTCCGGTCCGTCGGCCCACCTTGGCAAGGACAATGAAAACGGCGCCAAAATGGCGGTCGAGGATTTGAACGCCAAGGGCTTCAAGATCGACGGCAAGCCCGTCAAGTTCGTGCTGCAACTGGAAGACGACGGCAGCGATCCCAAGCAAGGCACGGCCGTCGCGCAGAAGCTGGTCGACGCCAAGGTCAACGGCGTGATCGGCCACCTGAACTCGGGCACCTCGATCCCCGCCTCCAAGATTTACTACGACGCCGGCATTCCGCAAATCTCGCCGGCCACCACCCAGACCAAGTACACGCAGCAGGGCTTCAAATCGGCCTTCCGCGTGGTCGCCAATGACGCCAAGCTGGGCGGCTCGCTGGGCAACTACGCCATCACCAAGCTGGGCGCGAAAAAGATCGCCGTCATCGACGACCGCACCGCCTACGGCCAGGGCGTCGCCGACGAATTCATGAAGGCCGCCAAGAAGGCGCTGCCGAGCGCGGAGTTCACCAAGGAATTCACCAACGACAAGGCCACCGACTTCAACGCCATCCTGACCAAGATCAAAGCCAAGAATCCGGACCTGGTGTTCTTCGGCGGCATGGACTCGGTGGGCGGCCCGCTGCTGCGCCAGATGAAGGCGCTGGGCATCAACGCCAAGTACATGGGCGGCGACGGCATCTGTACCGAATCGCTGCCGAAGCTGGCCGGCGCGGCTGCCGCCAACGGCGTGGTCACCTGCGCGGAAGCGGGTGGCGTCACCGCCGAACAGCAGAAAGGCATGGACGACTTCGTCGCCCGCTACAAGAAGAAGTACAACGCCGACGTGCAGATCTACTCGCCATATGTGTACGACGCGGTCATGACCATGGCCACCGCCATGCAGGAAGCCAAATCGTCGCAGCCGGCCAAGTACCTGCCCTTCCTGCAGAAGATCAAGTACCAGGGCGTCACCGGCCTGATCGCCTTTGACGACAAGGGCGACATCAAGGACGGCGCGCTGACCCTGTTCACCTACACCGACGGCAAGAAGACCAAGATCGAAGTCATCAAGTAAGCCGGCCTGCGTGGGAGGTTCGGTTCACCAGCGCTTCGCTGGCCTCCCACAAACGCCTGGCCACCGCGTCGTCATGCGCCAGCGGATTGGGCGACCGCAGCGGCCAGCCGCCCTTGCGCAAAGCCGGATCCTTGTAGCGCGCGACCTGGCTGTAGTACGCGCCGGATTGCCCGGCCACTTCCGGCGCCAGCAGCGCGTGCAGCGTGGTCTGCGTGCCTTCCCACGGTTCCAGCATGCCGCTCAGGCGCAACACCGGAATCACCACCAGACGCTGCAACCACATCGGCAGCGGAATCGTCAGCAGGTTGGTGCGCACAAAGCCGGGATTGACGCTGACGCTGGTCACACCGGTTCCCTCCAGACGACGCGCCAGCTCGCGCGCATGCAGCAGATTGGCCAGCTTCGACTGCGCATAGGCTTCCCACGAATCGAACGGACGGCGCTGGTAATTCAGGTCGTCGAAATGGATCGCGCCCTTGCGGCCCATCGCAAACTCGTGGAAGAAGCTCGACATATTGACCACGCGCGACGGCGCGCCAGCCTTCAGGTTGTCGATCAGCAGATTGGTGAGCAGGAAATGCCCCAGATGGTTAACGCCGAACTGCGTCTCGAAGCCATCCTTGGTATGGCTGAACGGCGTGTTCATGACGCCGGCGTTGTTCACCAGTCCTTGCAGTGATGGATAGTGGCGCTTCACCTCGGCGGCGAAGGCGCGCACCGAGGCCAGGTCGCCCAGCTCCAGCGCAAACACTACCAGCCGGGCCGACGGCGTCTCCTGCCGGATCTCGGCGGCCACACGCTCGCCCTCCGCCACGCGGCGCACGCCCATCACGACCGTGGCGCCCTGCCTGGCCAGTTGCCGCGTGGTGACCAGGCCGATGCCGGAATTGGCGCCGGTGACCACATAGGTCTTGCCGGTCAAATCCATGTTGAGAAGCTCCTGACGAACCATGAGTGGCGTGGGCATATGCGTGCTCCGAGTAAATTGAAGAATAAAGAACCAGTGGTCTCCAATTTATAAGACCATCGGTCTCTTGTCAAGCAGTGTCGCAGGCGCTAGAGTGGCGGTTCAACTGAATTTCCCACCGCACCATGACAACGCCAGAGCCATTTCAACGCGCCCGCCGGCCGGAACAGAAGGAAGAGCGCCGCCAGCACCTGCTGGCCACCGCCAAGGCCGCGCTACAGACCGACATGGAAGTCAGCGACTTGGGGCTGAACGAACTGGCGCGCCGCGCGCAGATGACCAAGTCCAACGTCTACCGCTATTTTGAAAACCGGGAAGCGCTGCTGCTGGCCTTGCTGGAAGAGGAATCGGAACTATGGGAAGCGGTATTGCGCGCGCGGGTGGCGGCAGCCGATGACAGCGAGGAGCAACTGGCACGCGCCTTTGCCGGCGCCTCCGCGGCTTTCCCCTTGATGTGCCGCCTGCTCAGCATCCTGCCGTCGATTATCGAACGCAATGTGTCGCACGAACGGCTGGCGGAATTCAAGCTGCGCTCGTTCGATTTGATGGGACGGGCGGCGCAACTGCTGCACGAGAGCGCGCCGACGCGGCCGATCGAGGCCTACGTGACGCTGTTGCGCCTGGCAATGGGAATGATGATAGGACTGTGGCCGTTGAGCCATCCGGCCCCGGTGCTGTCCGGCGTACTGTCCACGCCGGCGCTGCAACCGTTGCGTTACAACTTTGAGCCAGACTTCGCCGCCGGCCTGCTACTGCTGCTGCGCGGCTTGAAGTCTGGCTGAGACCATCATTTCTGCGACAGTACCCATTTCACCAGGGTGTGCGCTTCCGCTTCATTGATCTGCGGATTGGCTGGCATCGGGATCGCGCCCCATACACCGGAACCGCCCTTCATCACTTTGGTGACCAGCTTGCCTTCAGCATCTTTCTGGCCGGCGTATTTGGCGGCGACATCCTTGTAGGCAGGGCCGACCAGTTTGCTGCCGACCGCGTGGCACGCCATGCAGTTTTTCGCTTTGGCCAGATCCAGGCCGGCGTCCGCCATCGCTGCTTGCGAAGCAAATGCGGTTGCAACCACTACTCCAACCATCATCAAATTGCGTTTCATTGTGTTCTCCAGGTTAATGCGACTAAATCCCGCTGGTCAATTCTACCTCGTTTTGCCCTGATGCATTAACGCCCAGATCAAGGAAAGGTTGACTAAGCTGGGGTAATGTTTCTCCCTATGAAACCAAGGTAAGATAGCGGAAAAGGAGAACATCATGCCACTGATCCTGTTGATCGTTGCTTTGGTAGTGCTGCGCTATTTTGAAGTATGGAAATTTGCCGAGCTTTCCTGGTGGGCCATCGGCGCCCTGATGGTGCTCGCCTTCCTGTGGTTCGAATTCCTGGAACCGATGCTGGGCTTCGACAAACGCAAAGCCCACAACGAAGACGAAAAGCGCCGCAAGGAGCGCGTCAAGCAGTCGTTCGACAAGAAGAAATAAGCTTGATTTTTCCCATGGCGGCGCTCGGTTAAAAGCGCAAGATCTCGATAGACGTATACGGTCCATCAGCGCAGAATTTCCGTGCTGGCTTTTCATCGCCATCGAAGGAGTCAATCATGGATACTAGAAACACGCATGTAGCGCCTGCTGTGTATGGAGGATGGATGGTCTTCAGAACTGGCGCGCGTCGAGCAACCAGAAATTTCAAAACCGAAAAAGAAGCACTTACACTAGGCCGCGCCATTGCCAAGAAGAACAAAGCTACTCTTTTTATTCATCGTGACGATGGTTCAGTACGAAAAATAACAGAGTACGGCGCGCCTAAAGTTCCTCACTAACGACTCTTATGTCGTTTGAAGAGAATGTTTTCATCAATTGTCCATTGGACCTGCACTATTACGTCATGCTCAGGCCAATTCTTTTCACAACCATTTATTTAGGTCTGACGCCACGGATTGCTATAGAACGGGCAGACTCCGGAGAGTCCCGACTAAGCAAAATCATTCAGCTGATTGCAGAATCAAAATACGCAATTCACGATCTCTCCCGGATGGAAGCAAGCCGCGCCTCAGAGCTGTATAGACTTAATATGCCATTTGAGCTCGGCATCGATTTTGGCTGCAGACAATTTGGGAAACGTCACCACACAACGAAGCGTTGTCTGGTACTGGAAGCACAGCAATATCGATATCAGGTAGCGCTGTCCGATCTGGCGGGATCAGATATCTCTGCACATCACAACGATCCTCGATTAGTTGTTACGATTGTGCGCAACTGGCTTGCTCCGATGTGTTACCCGAATGCCCCAGGCGCTGCGCAAATCTGGCAGCACTTCGTAAGCTTCAATGGAGAAAACGAGGCGCAATTGAAAACACGGGGATACTCCAAGCAAGACTTACAGGAGTTGAGTATCCCCGAGCTGATTCAGTGGATGACGTGGTGGGTCGCGGGTCAGGCTAACTAACCAGTCAACGCTTCAGTTGCGACAGGTCGCGTACGGCGCCGCGGTCGGCGGAGGTGGTCAGCGCGGCGTAGGCTTGCAGCGCCTGCGAGACGTAGCGCTCGCGGTTCACCGGTTGCCAGGCGTCGGCGCCCTTGGCTTCCATCGCCGCGCGGCGCGCCGCCAGTTCGGCATCGCTGATGCGCAGACCGATGCTGCGGTTCGGGATGTCGATGTCGATCATGTCGCCCTCTTCCACCAGGCCGATGGCGCCGCCTTCCGCCGCTTCCGGCGATGCGTGGCCGATCACCAGGCCGGACGAGCCGCCCGAGAAGCGGCCGTCGGTGAACAGCGCGCAGGCCTTGCCCAGCCCCTTGGACTTGATGTACGAGGTTGGGTACAGCATCTCCTGCATGCCAGGACCGCCTTTCGGGCCTTCGTAGCGGATGATGACGACGTCGCCGGCGTTCACGGTGTCGCCCAGGATGGCTTCCACCGCCGCGTCCTGCGATTCGAACACGCGCGCCTTGCCGCTGAACTTCAGGATGCTTTCATCCACGCCCGCCGTCTTGACGATGCAGCCCTTCTCCGCCAGGTTGCCGTACAAGACAGCCAGGCCGCCGTCCTGCGAATACGCGTGCTCCTTGTCGCGGATGCAGCCCGCCGTGCGGTCCAGATCCAGCGAAGCGAAACGTTCCGATTGCGAGAACGCCACCTGGGTCGGCACGCCGCCCGGCGCTGCGCTGAACAGCTTGTGCACGGCAGGATCGTCGCTGCGCTTGATGTCGTTGCGTTCGATGGCATCGGCCAGCGTCGGCGCGTGAATGGTGGGGCGCGTGGTGTCCAGCAGGCCGCCGCGCGCCAGTTCGCCCAGGATCGAGATGATGCCGCCGGCGCGGTGCACGTCTTCGATGTGGAACTTGTCGGTCATCGGCGCCACCTTGCACAGGCATGGCACCTTGCGCGAGATGCGGTCGATGTCGGCCATGGTGAAGTCCACGCCCGCTTCGTGCGCAGCGGCCAGCAGGTGCAGCACGGTGTTGGTCGAGCCGCCCATGGACACGTCCAGCGCCATGGCGTTTTCAAAGGTCGCCTTGTTGGCGATGGTGCGCGGCAGGATCGAGTAGTCGTCCTGCTCGTAGTGGCGCTTGGCCAGTTCGACGATCAGGCGGCCGGCGCGCAGGAACAGCTGTTCGCGGTCGGCGTGGGTGGCGACGATGGTGCCGTTACCCGGCAGCGACAGGCCCAGCGCCTCGGTCAGGCAGTTCATCGAGTTGGCGGTGAACATGCCGGAGCACGAACCGCAGGTCGGACAGGCCGAACGCTCGATCTCGGCCACGTCGGCATCGCTGACGGTGGTGTCGCCGGCCTTGATCATGGCGTCCACCAGATCCAGCTTGATGATCTTCTGGCCGCCGTTGACGACCTTGACCACCTTGCCCGCTTCCATCGGGCCGCCCGACACGAACACCACCGGAATGTTGAGGCGCATCGCGGCCATCAGCATGCCCGGCGTGATCTTGTCGCAGTTGGAGATGCACACCATCGCATCGGCGCAGTGGGCGTTGACCATGTACTCGACCGAATCGGCGATCAGGTCGCGCGACGGCAGCGAGTACAGCATGCCGCCGTGCCCCATGGCGATGCCGTCATCGACGGCGATGGTGTTGAATTCCTTGGCCACGCCGCCCGCTTTTTCAATCTCGCGCGCCACCAGTTGTCCCAGATCCTTCAGGTGCACGTGGCCCGGCACGAACTGGGTGAAGGAATTGACCACGGCGACGATCGGCTTGTCGAAGTCGCCGTCTTTCATGCCGGTAGCGCGCCACAGGGCGCGGGCGCCGGCCATGTTGCGGCCGTGGGTGGTGGTGCGGGAACGGTATTGCGGCATGATGTGTTTCTCCAATAATAAGGCGAGCTTAATTCCGCTGGCTTAGCATGGGAGTTTGCGACGTCCCCACGACGGTGTCAAATATATGATTTGCGTGGCTGTGAGTCGTATAAAATATCACACAGAACAAATTCAACAGTAAACCATATGGAACTGCGCCAGCTCCGTTACTTTATCGCCGTCGCCGAAGAACTCCACTTCGGCAAGGCGGCGCTGCGCCTGCACATGACGCAGCCGCCGCTGTCGCAGACCATCCAGGCGCTGGAAGAGGAGCTGGGCGCCGCGCTGTTCGAGCGCAACCGCCGCGGTGTGGCGCTGACGCCGGCCGGCATGGCGCTGCTGCCCGAGGCGCGCCGCCTGCTGGCGCAGGCGCAGGAACTGCCGCAACTGGTGCAGCGCGCCGCCGCCGGCGAAGTCGGACGCCTGACGCTGGCCTTCGTCTCCTCGGCCGACTACAGCGTGCTGCCGCCCTTCCTGCGCGCCTACCGTGCCGCCTACCCGCAGGTGCAGATCACGCTGCAGGAAGCCACCTCCGATTTGCAGCTGGACGACCTGCTGCACAACCGCATCGACGCCGGCCTGCTGATCCCGCCGCTTCCCGACAAGGCGCGCGAGCAGCTCGACTACCTGCCGGTGCTGAACGAACCGCTGGTGCTGGCCTTGCCCTCCGGCCTGCCCGCGCTGAAGAAGCAAGGCAAGCTGAAACTGTCCGCGTTGCCGCAGCTGCCGCTGATCATCTTCCCACGCGCGATTTCGCCGGCGCTGCACGACGCCATCCTGTCCGTGTTCCACGACGCCGGCATCACGCCGGACATCGGCCAGGAAGCGATCCAGATGCAAACCATCGTCAGCCTGGTATCGGCCGGCATCGGCATGGCGCTGGTGCCGCAGTCGGTCTCCAACCTGATGCGGACCGGGGTAGAATACCGGGCGCTGGCCGACGCCACGCCCTTGGTCGAAACCGGCCTGGCCTGGCGGCGCGACAACGCCTCGCCGGTGCTGCACGGCTTTTTGGAATTATTAAGAAACGAATTGAGGAAAAGCGCCCTATGCTGATACACCCGATGCCCGATCCCATCGCCCTGCAACTGGGGCCAGTCGCCGTCCACTGGTACGGCCTGATGTACGTGCTGGCCTTTGCGCTGTTCATCGCGCTGGGCCGGGTGCGCATCAAGCAGCCGCACATCGCCGCGCAGCTGTGGAAGAAAGAGGATCTGGACGACATGCTGTTCTACGGCATGATGGGCGTGATCATCGGCGGCCGCCTGGGCGAAGTGCTGTTCTACGAGCCGGTGAAATACTTCTCCGATCCGATTGAAATCTTCAAGGTCTGGCACGGCGGCATGTCCTTCCACGGCGGCTTCCTCGGCGTGCTGATCGCCATGTCGCTGTGGGCGCGCAAGGCCGGCCGCAACCTGCTGGACGTGTACGACTTCATCGCGCCGCTGGTGCCGCTGGGTTATGCGGCTGGCCGCATGGGCAACTTCATCAACGCCGAACTGCCGGGCCGCGTGGTCAGCGACCAGTCGCTGCCGTGGGCCATGCTGTGGCCGGACATCCGCTACCCGCTGCATCCGGACCCGGTGTTCCTGCAGGGCCTGCGCCATCCGTCGCCGATCTACCAGATGCTGATCGACGGTTTGCTGGTGTTTGTGCTGCTGTGGATCTTCGCCCGCAAGGAGCGTCCGCGCCTGGCGGTGGGCGCCTTCTACACCCTGCTGTACGGCTGCGCGCGCTTCTTCACCGAGTGGTTCCGTACGCCGGACTGGGAAACCACCGTGCTGGGCCTGCCGATCACTTCCGGCCAGGTGCTGTCGCTGCCGATGATCGTCGGCGCCATCCTGATGCTGGTGTGGGCCTACAAGGTGCGCCAGCGCGGCCGCGCACCGATTATTTCAAAAGCTTGACCACCGCTTTCCATTGCGCCGGCGTGACCGGCGTGATGGACAGGCGGCTGCCCTTCTGCAGCACCACCATCTCTTCCAGCGCCGGAATCGTGCGCATCTCCGCCAGCGGCAGCAAGCGCGTTTTCTGCGTGCCTTTCACATCGATGGAAATCCAGCGCGGCTGCTCCTGCGTCGCCTTCGGATCGTAGTATTTGCCCTTGGCGTCGAACTGCGAGGCATCCGGATAAGGAGTGCTCACTATCTCCGCCAGGCCCGCGATGCCGGGCTCCGGGCAGCTGGAGTGATAGAACAGCACACCGTCGCCGACCTGCATCTGGTCGCGCATGAAATTGCGCGCCTGGTAGTTGCGCACGCCGAACCACGCCGTGGTCTGGTCCTTCGACGCCATGACGTCGTCGATACTCACTTCATCCGGTTCGGATTTCATCAGCCAGTATTGCATGCATATCTCCAGACGAAAAAAAGCGGCTGCGCATTCACATGCTTGCAACCGCTTTTTGTTGAATAAGGCCCCGCATGTGCCGTCTTGCCGGCATCCCGAACCAAAAGGCTCAGGTGGTCACAGTTAGTTCAATTTCGGGTTCATCGGACTAGCGACGCTCTCGCCCATCGAACAAATTTCCGTAACCGGTGCAAAAAAATGGTTCAAGGAATATATGACAAGTCTCGAACACCGCAGGGTGAAAAGAAGTTTACTCTCTTGTGCGCCGCAAAGGAAGGGCTGTTCGAATTAAAAAGCGATTAAAACAGGGTTTCTTGCGGAGTCAGTGCGCTATCGAGCACTTTGTGCATGGCGCTGATCTTGGTCTGTACTTCGAGGATCGACATGTCAGACAACGGACCTTGTGGCGCTTTCACCGACAGGAATTCCGCAGCCACGCTCAACGCCGCCATCACGGCGATGCGGTCGTTGCCCTTGACCTTACCGGCGTCGCGGATCGCGCACATTTTTTTGTCCAGGAAGGACGCCGCCTTGCGCAAGGCCTGTTCTTCGTCTTCCTTGCAGGCCAGCTTGTAGCTCAGGCCCATGATCGTGACATCGACCTGGATCATCGTGCTTCCTCGTTTTCAGGCTGCTTGTCCTCGGCGGCGTCGCCACCGATGGCGGGGATTTGTTCCAGCAAAGCTTCGACGCGGACGGAGGCCTCGCTCAGGCGGCGCTGGTAGCCCATGTTTTCAATCACCAGGGCGGCATTGGCCTGGCGCAGCTGCGCGTTTTCCCGACGCAGCGCTTGCGTCATCTCGGCCAACTGGTCGATTTTATCGGAGAGTTCTTGGAAATCTGAAATCATCCCGCCACTATAGGCAGCGCGCGGGACGCCGTCAACCGAATCGCGTGTTTGCGGTCAACAAGCACGCGATTTATTTACTCATCGTCAACTACTTGGCTTC
This sequence comes from Duganella aquatilis, assembly GCF_009674565.1. GTDB lineage: Bacteria > Pseudomonadota > Gammaproteobacteria > Burkholderiales > Burkholderiaceae_D > Rugamonas > Rugamonas aquatilis. Next base: position 782,746 of record NZ_WKJL01000001.1, on the reverse strand, counting down.
AATGGTGACATTGCCCTCAATACCGCTGCCCTGTCCCGCTTCCGCCTCGATCAGCACATTCAGTTCGCGCTTGCCGTCGCCGGCCGGCAGCACCACGTCCAGCGGCGCGGCGGCGTAGCTGTCCTTCCTGCCGACCAGCGCGCCGTTGAGCCAGATCTCCGCCTTGCCCTTGATCGAGGCAAAACGGATGCGGCCATTGCCATCGGCCAGGTTCTTGCGCGGCGTGAAGCTGGAGCGGTACAGGTGATAGGTGCTGCCGGCGGCGGCGCGCATCGGCGGCGATCCCCAGCCCCAGGTATTCATGTCGAAGCTGGCCAGTTTCTGGTTCGGGTCCGGCCGTGCATCGCCATCCGGCGCGATGCGCCAGCTGCGCACGAAGGTCAGCGGCGCGTCGGCTGGCGCCACGTAAGGCTGGGCCGCCACCTGCTTCACCGGTATCGTCACGCGCGCGGCTTGCAGGCCGGGCGCGGTGGCGCTAATGGTGACCGCGTCTTTCGCATCGTAGTTGGTCTGCACGATCAGCTGCGCCAGGCCGTTGAACAGACGGCGCGTGGCGCCCTTCTCGTCCTCGTGCGAATTCGGATCGCCATTGCCATGGCCTATGGAGCGGCCGCCGCCCGTCACGGCGAAGGTCACCTCGTTGTCCGCCAGCGGCACGGCGCGGCCTTGCGCATCGAGCGCGCGCACGGTGATCGGCATCGCGTCGCGGCCGTCGCCGGCCAGTTGCGCGCGGTCAGGCGCCAACTCCAGCGATACCGGTGCGCCGGTGGTCTCCACCGCCGTGCGCACCACTTCCTTGCCGCCCTTGTAGCCGATGGCTTCCAGCTTGCCCGGCTCGAAGGCGACGTCGAAGTTATTCATGCGATAAGGGTCGGCCTTCTGCTCGCCGATGGCGCGGCCGTTCAGCAGCAGCTGGATGCGCTCCACGTTCGCCATCACCATCACGCGCACCTTGTCGCCCTGCTTCCAGTTCCAGTGCGGCGCGATGTGAATCAGCGGTTTGTCCTTGATCCACTGTACCTGGTGGATGTAGTAGGCGGTTTTCGGGAAACCGTTCAGGTCCATGATGCCGAACACCGAGCTGACCGACGGCCACTCGTTCGGCGTGGGTTCGCCGCGATAATCGAAGCCGGTCCAGACGAAGCCGCCGGCCACGAAGGGACGCGTGTCGATGGCTTCCCATGCGTCGCGATGGGTGTTGCCCCACTGCGCCGCATCGTCGTCATAGCTGGCGATCAGGTTCTTCTCTTTCACCGTCTTGTACTCGCCGCGCGTCATGAAGGCGGAAGTGTCTTCGGAGCTGGTGAACGGCTTGTTCGGATAGGCCTTGTGATAGCGGTCGTAGTCCGGCACCTGGTAGTTGGCGCCCACCACGTCCACCGCGTGCGACACATTCAGCTCGGTCAGGAAGCCGCCGTTCATGGCGGCGGTGACCGGCCGCGTATCGTCCAGCGCCTTGACGGCGGCCGACATGCGGCGCGCCATTTCGTAACCGACTTCGGTCGCCTGCACCGGCTCTTCGTTAAACACCGACCACAGGACGATGCCCGGATGATGGCGGTCGCGCTTGACCATCCACTCCAGCTGCTTCATGTAGTCCGCCGACGGATTGAAGTTGCGGTTCTCGTCCATGACCACAAAGCCCATGCGGTCCACCATGTCCAGCACTTCCGCGGCCGGCGCGTTGTGCGAGAAGCGGATGGCGTTCACGCCCATCTCCTTCAAGCGGCGCAGACGATACTCCCACACCGAATCTGGTACTGCCACGCCGACGCCGGCATGGTCCTGGTGGATGCACACGCCCTGCAGCTTGACGTGCACGCCGTTCAGGAAGAAGCCCTGCGCCGCATCGAAGCGGATGGTGCGGAAGCCGGTGTTCAGCGATACCTCGTCCTGCGCCTTGCCGGCTTGCAGAACGCGCGTGGTCACGCGATACAGATTGGTTTTCTCGATCGACCACAACGCCGGATTGTTGATCGTGACCGGCACCTGCACGCTGCTGGTGGCCAGCACGCCGACGCGCGCCGGCGCGGTGCGCTGCGCCACCTGCTTGCCGGACGGGTCGTACACCGTCACTTCGACGATTACATCGCCGGCCGTCTTGCCGCTGTTGTTCAGCGTGACTTCCACCGGAATGCTCCACTGCCTGTCCTTGACGAGGCGCGGCGTGGCGTGCACGCCATCGGTCACCACGTGCACCGGATTGCGCTTCACCAGCCAGCTGTGGCGGTACATGCCGGCGCCCTCATACCACCAGCCTTCCATCGCTTCCGCATCGACGCGGATGGCGATGGTGTTCATCGCATCGCCGTAGCGCAGGAAAGGCGTGATGTCGATATAGCTGGCGTTGTAGCCGGACCAGTTGCGGCTGACCACATTGCCGTTGACCCAGACCGTGGCGTGCGTGGCGATGGCGTCGAACTGCAATTCAAAATGCTTGCCGCGTTCCGACGGATCGACGTGCAGATAGCGGCGATACCAGCCGATGCCGCGCGGACGATAGCCCTGCGCCACATTCGCCTTCGGATCGAACGGGCCTTCGACGGCCCAGTCGTGCGGCAGGTCGAGATGGCGCCAGGTGGAGTCGTCGTATTCGTTGCCGGCCGCGCCACTGGCGTTGCCAGCCTTGGCATTGCTGTAGGACTCTTCATGGCCCACGATAGGCGGTTCAACGATATCGCCCTGGTGGAACAGCCAGCCGCGATCCAGCGACAGGCGCTCACGCGTGGCCGCGCCGGCGTTGAACGCCAAGCAGGCCAGCATCAACAGCACGGTGGTGATCAGTCTTGTTTTCAAATCTGTCTCCCCTGATAAAAAAAACGGAGCAACGCCATCACGCGCCGCTCCGTAAAACCACGATAAAAAGGTTACGTGCTTACAGCTTGAACGACAGACCCAGATTGTAACGGCGGCCGAACTCGGTCACCTCTTGCTGAACAGGGATGTTCGCGCTGGTGTAGACCGACTTCTGATTGGTCACGTTGTCGATGCCGAAGCGCAGTTGCAGGTTAGGCGTCAGTTGCTTGGCGAAGTTCAGCGTCACATAGGTTTCGGCTTCGTTCATCAGCAGCTGGCCGGCGGTCCAGGTCGGGTTGCGCACGAACGGGCTGTGATAGTTGGCCGACAGGCGCGCTTCGTAGCCCGCCTTCTCATACCACAGCGTGATGCCGCCGTTGGACTTCATCAGGCCTTCGATCTGGTACGGATTCACAGACGGCGTTTCTTCGTGAATGCTGCTTTTGGTGTAAGCGTAGTTACCCGAGAAGCCCAGGCCATCGAACGGCGCCGGCAGCCAGCTGAACGACTGCTGGTACGCCAGTTCCAGGCCGCGGATGTTGCCGCCTTCGCCGTTCACCGAACGGGTCAAGGTTGCAGGACGGCCGTTGACGGTCGTGGTGTCCGAGGTGATGGCGATGTAGCGTTGCACCTGTTTATAGAACGCGCCAGCCGACAGCAGCGAACCTTTGGCGAAGTACCACTGGTAGGCCAGATCAAGCTGGTTGGCCATCATCGGTTTCAGCGTCGGATTGCCGGCGCTGCCGGTGGTCGGCTGGGTCGAATCGACCGGCACGCTCAGGTTGCGCGAGGCGCGCAGTTCGTCCAGCGGTGCGCGCGACATGGCGCGGGCAAGGCTGAAACGCACCTGGCGTTCCTGCGCTTCGTCCATATTGAAGATCAGGTTCAGGCTAGGCAGGATCTCGGTGTACGTGGCGCCGTCTTCCACCGGCGTGGCGGCCGCGCCGTCCACCGACTGCATGCCGTAGCCGGTCTGCTTGGTGTGCACCACGCGCACGCCGACGTTGCCGCGATAGGTTTTGCCGAAGGCTTCGCCGTCCAGGTCACCCTGCACGAAGGCCGAGGTGCTGCGCTCCTTGACCTTCCAGCCGGACAGCAGATCGTTCTGCGTCTGTACGCGGCCGGTCGGGTCGAAGGCATTGGCGCCAAACACCGACGATGCGGTGCCGTAGAAATCCTTCAGCTGGATGAAGGCCGGATCGCCGGACACATTCACCGTCTCGTAGGCCGAATCCGGAATCGCCGACGTTGGCGTCAGCGACCAGGTGGTCTGGCGATAGCTCTTTTCGCGGTCGGTGGCGCGCACGCCGACTTTCAGGCGGCTGATGATGCTGTTGTCCAGCGGACGCGAAGCGCTCAGGCTCACCGCGTTCAGCAAGTCCTTCACGTGGCCGTCGGTGTCGACGTACAGCGTGGCGCCGCCGAAGTTGGCCGGATTGCCGGTGTCCATGCCGAAGCTGTACGACTGGTTCTCGTCGCCGGTGAAGTCCCAGGTGACGTTGGTGCCGTTCTTGGAATACTGGCGCATGTCGCGCCACTGGCTGCTGCGCAGCGCGTGCGAGGTCGACAGGTCGGCGTCGATCTTCCAGTCGCCGGCGTTGAACTTGCCGTTCAAGCCGCTGGCGGCAACGCTGGTGTCCTGCACGTAGAAGAAGTCGTTGTTGATGACGCTGACGTTGCTGACCGTGGCGCCGGCCACGTAGCCGTTGCGGATATCCAGGTTGCTGTAGTTGCTGTTCTGGTAGCCGTCCCAGTTACCCAGGTCGCCGGTCCAGTGCTGCAGGCCGCGCTCATTGATCTTGGCCGATGCGTAGTAGGTGTCGGCGGTGATCAGCACATCGCTGTTCGGTTTCCATTCGACTTTACCCAACACGCTGGCGCGCTTGTCCTTGCCGCGGCGCGCTTCGTCCTGGAAGCCCCATGGCGTCTTGTCGATTTTGCCGTCGCCGTTGATGTCGGCCGAATTGGTTTCGTTGAAGCCCCAGTGGCGCACGTTCTTCTGCACCGAAGGCTGGTCCTGGTAGCTGAACGCGATGGCCGCGCCGATGGTCTTGTTGGCGAACTGGTCGACGTAGATGCCGCCGATACGCGGCGCCGTGGTGTCGCCGCCCGGAATATCCTTGGCCAGCGGGTAGTACAGCGCATCGGCTTTCAGCGACAGCTGGCGGCCGTTGTACTTCAGCGGCGACACGGTTTGCAGGTCGATGGTGGTGGCGATGCCGCCTTCCACCAGTTCGGCGTTCTGCGTTTTGTACACGGTCGCGCCGCTGATCGACTCCGACGGGAACTGCTCGAAACGCACGGCGCGATTCGGCTCGGACGACGCCAGTTCGCGGCCGTTCAGCGTGGCGCCGATGAAGCGCGGCCCCATGCCGCGCGCGACGATCTGCGAAGCGTTGCCGCGATCCAGGCCGGACGACAGGCCAGGCAGACGCGCCAGCGATTCGGCGATGGTGGTATCCGGCAGCTTGCCGATGTCTTCCGACGAAACCACTTCCACGATGCTGTTGGAGGCTTCCTTGGCCGCCAGCGCATTGCGCACCGAGGCGCGGATACCGGTCACGTTGACTTGTTGAATATCGCCTGCGGCAGCAGCATCCTGGGCAAATGCTTCTTGAACGAGCAGCGGCGAAGTGAAGAGCGTGGCGATCAGCCAGCTGATTTTTTTATGTTTCATTGTGCATCTCCAGTGTTTGTATGAGTCCCGTCTCTGATGAAGATGTGGACGGATAACCGGATGCTAACGAAACACGAATTTACAAACCAATAGCTTATTTAGTTTGGGGCATACCAAGTTCGTATATCAGGCTGCTAGTCAGCCGTGGCTTGGCGCGCGATAGTGAGGATAGATGCTGGCTGCGGCCTCGCGCAGCGCCAGCAGCATGGCATCCGCACCAGGCGAGAGCTGGTGTCGTTTGCGGGTCACAATGCCGAACGAGTCCATGCTGACGCCCAGGTCGAACGGCAGCGCTTTAAGCAGCCCAGCATCCATATAGGGTTGTACCGCTTCCACTGGAAGCGCAACCACCATGTCGTTGTTGAGCAGCAGGCTGGCGACCACCGGCATGTCCAGCGTTTCGACAGTCTCCGCCGGCTGCTCCAGGCCGTGCGACAGGAACAGCGCGGTCAGGCGGTCGCGCAGGATCGAGCCGGCCGGCGGCAGTATCCAGCACTGCTCCATCAGGTCTTCCAGCTTCAGGTCGGTGCGGTCCATCAGCGGATGGCTGGCGCGCGCGATCAGCAGATGCGGCTCGTCGGTCAGCGGTTCGAAATTCAGTTCATCGGCCGCCTCGGTGTCGAGGATGCGGCCCACCACCAGATCCAGTTCGCCGCTGCGCAAACGCTCCACCAGCACTTTGCTGGTCGACATGTTCACCGCCACGTGCACGCGCGCGTGGCGCGACTTGAGCAGGTTGATCGCCTTCGGCACCAGGCCGGTGGCCGGCGCCAGCACGGTGCCCAGGCCCACGCGGCCGCGCAGGCCGGACAGCAGTTCCATCACTTCCTGGTGCGCCGCGTCCATCTCCGCCAGCGCCGCGCCGGCACGGCGGATCAGCACCTTGCCGTACCAGGTCGGCGCCACGCCGCGCGACAGCCGCTCGAACAGCTGCACGCCCAGCGCGTGTTCCAGCTCGCCCAATAATTTGGACGCGCCGGGTTGCGTCAGGTTGGCGGCTTGCGCCGCGTGCGCGATGGAGCCATGGCGGCCTAGTTCGACCAGCAAGACCAGATGGCGGGTTTTCAGGTGGGAGCGAACAAAGCGGTCCGAGCGGGAATCAGTCATAAGGGTGATAGGTTTGATTGCCCATCATAAATGGGGGCCGCACCAGCGTCAATCACCGTCATGTGCGCGAAACAGGTATGGAAGCGCTACCGCTATCAATAAACAAGCTGTCCGGCACGCCCCGCGCCAGCCCCTGGGCCAGATCCGGCGGCAGGCCGTACAGTCCGCCCTGCGCGCCCAGCACCAGCAATTGCCGCATGCCCTCGCCGCCGAAGGCCACGCTGGCGACCGCCTCGCGCGCCAGGGCGATCTGCCGCAGCACCCGGCCCTGGCTGTCGTATTGCACCAGCACGCCGCCCTGCACGCTCCACAGGTTTTCCTTGCTGTCGACGATGGCGGCGCCGGCGCCCGGCTCCAGCAGCTCCGAAAACGTTTTCACGTTGACCACCTTGGCCCGTTCGGCGTCGTAGTCGCATTGCATCAGCGTGCCGCGCGCGGCGTCGGCAAAGTACATGCGGCGGCCGTCCGCGCTGAAGGCGATGCCGGCCGCCTTGACCACCGCCGGCAAGGCCAGCCGGCGCAGGCCGTGGCGTTGCGAATATTGGTAGAAACTGCCGATCGGCCGCTGGTCCTGCGCCGTGTTGGCGGTGCCGAACACGAAATTGCCGTCGCGGTCGGTACAGCCGTCGCTGATGCTGGTGCGCGGCTCGGCGGCGTCGATGGTGATCAGCACCTGGGCCTGCAGCGGGCGGATCGGCTGGCCCGGCTGCGGCAGGTCGGCCATGCCGAGACGCTTGCCCAGCCCCAGCAGCACGCGGCCGGAGCTGCAGCAGGCCATCACACAGGCGCTTTCCAGCATGCGCACGCCGCTTGGCATGGCGGGCGGCGCCGGCCAGGCGTACAGCTGGCTGCCGACCGGGTCCGGCCAGCGCCAACATTTCCGCATGGCATCCCAGCGCAGCGCGCAGCCGGCCTGCCCGACCCGGACCAACATGATGCCGGGCGTGGAAGCGACGGTGGTGCTGGCAGAATTCATACGGCTCCGGAAACGGTTCAGGGGTGGAGAAAGTCTAAGGGAATGACGCCTGCCTCAGCTATGAATAAAGCGCCGCCAGCCATGCCGATATCGGATAGCTCGACCGCCCCATCAGCTATCCGATATTGATATGGCTCCCTGCGAATTAATCATATTTCCAGTCTAGGCACCGGCCTTAGACTGGACGCTGTTCCCCGAACTACACCCTGACCCTATGAAAATCATCAAACTGACGACCTACCGTGTTCCACCGCGCTGGATGCTGCTTAAAATCGAAACCGATGAAGGCGTCGTCGGCTGGGGCGAACCGGTCATCGAAGGCCGCGCCCGCACCGTGGAGACGGCTGTGCAGGAAATGGAACCGTACCTGATCGGCCAGGACCCGTCGCGCATCAACGACCTGTGGCAGACCATGTACCGCGCCGGCTTCTATCGCGGCGGCGCCATTCTGATGAGCGCGATCGCCGGTATCGACCAGGCGCTGTGGGACATCAAGGGCAAGGTGCTGGGCAAACCCGTATATGAACTGCTGGGCGGCCTGGTGCGCGACCGCATGAAGATGTACAGCTGGGTGGGCGGCGACCGTCCGTCCGACATCATCGAACAGATCCGCACGCTGCAAAAAGGCGGCTTCAACACCTTCAAGATGAACGGCACCGAGGAACTGGGCATGCTGGACACCTCGGCCAAGGTCGATGAAGCGGTGCGCCGCGTGGCTGAAATCCGCGAAGCCTTCGGCACCACCATCGAATTCGGCCTGGACTTCCACGGCCGCGTGGCCGCGCCGATGGCCAAGACCCTGCTGCGCGAACTGGAACAGTTCCGCCCACTGTTCGTCGAAGAACCGGTGCTGGCCGAGCAGGCCGAATACTACCCGCGCCTGGCCGAGATGACCTCGATCCCGCTGGCCGCCGGTGAGCGCATGTACTCGCGCTTCGAATTCAAGAACGTGTTCGCGGCCGGCGGCCTGTCGATCGTGCAGCCGGACCTGTCGCACGCCGGCGGCATCACCGAATGCCTGAAGATCGCGTCGATGGCCGAAGCCTACGACATCACGCTGGCGCCGCACTGCCCGCTGGGCCCGGTCGCGCTGGCGGCCTGCCTGACGGTGGACTTCGTGTCGTACAACGCCGTACTGCAGGAGCAGAGCATGGGCATCCACTACAACAAGGGCGGCGAACTGCTGGACTACGTGGTGAACAAGGAAGACTTCAAGATCGTCGACGGCTACTGCAACCCGCTGCCGAAACCAGGCCTGGGCGTGGTGGTGGACGAAGAGCGCGTCATCGAAGCCAGCAAAAATGCGCCGGACTGGCGCAACCCGGTATGGCGCCACGAAGACGGCAGCGTCGCCGAATGGTGATCGCGCCCCGCCTCCGCATGTGCGCGGTGGCGGTGGCAAGCGTGCTGGCCACCGGCTTTGCCGGCGCCGGCACGTTGTCCATCGACGCCAGCGCCCCGACGCCCGCCCCGCTCAACGCCGCGCTGCGCCTCGGCACGGCGACCGCGCCGAATGGCGACACGCTCGGCGCCAACGCCCGCTACCTGACCCGCAACGGCGCCCCATGGCTGCCGGTGATGGGCGAATTCCACTACAGCCGCACGCCCGCTTCGCAGTGGGAAGCGGAACTGCGCAAGATGAAGGCGGCCGGCATCGACATCGTCGCCAGCTACGTGATGTGGAATCATCATGAGGAAGTCGAAGGAAAATTCGACTGGTCCGGCAACCGCGACCTGAAACGCTTCGTGCAGCTGGCCGCCAAGGCCGGCCTGGAGGTCGTGGTGCGTGTCGGCCCGTGGGCGCATGCGGAAGTGCGCTTCGGCGGCTTCCCGGACTGGGTGATCAACGCCATGCCGACCCGCGCCAACGATCCGCAATACATGGCCCACGTCGAGCGCCTGTACGCGCAGATCGGCCAGCAGATCAAGGGCCAGCTGTGGAAAGACGGCGGCCACGTGATCGGCGTGCAGCTGGAAAACGAATACAACATCGATGGCGACGGCAAGGGCGCGGCGCACATCGCGGCGCTGAAAAAGCTGGCGCTGAAGGCGGGCATGGATGTGCCCTACTACACCGTCACCGGCTGGGATGGCACCATCTACCCGACCGGCGAAGTGACGCCGGTGTTCGGCGGTTATCCCGACGAGCCCTGGGGCGTGAGCACCAAAGAGCTGCCGCCGAAAGAGACCTACGCCTTCCGCTTCGACACGCGCGTCAGCGGCGACCTTGGGGCACAGACCGCCGCCCACGCGCCGGGCACCGCCGAAACCGACAAGGAAGTCACGCCGTTCCTCGGCGCCGAATATGGCGCCGGCCTGCCGTTCATGTATCGCCGCCGCACCGTAGTGTCGGCCGACGATATCGCCTCCATGCTGCCGGTGCAGCTGGGCTCCGGCGTGAACCTGATGGGCTACTACATGTTCCACGGCGGCCGCAATCCGCTGAGCCTAGGCGGCACGGGCATGGAAGAAAGCACCCTCAGTGGCGGCTACAACGACACCACCATGATCAGCTACGACTTCCAGGCGCCGCTCGGCCCGGACGGCCAGCAGCGCAAGGTGCTGGAGAAGCTGCGGCCATTCCATTTGTTCGTCCACGACTTCGGCGCGCGACTGGCGCCGATGACCGTGCGCAAACCGGAGGTGTCGCCGGCCAAGCCGGACGACCTGAGCACCGCGCGCTTTGCCGTGCGCAGCGAAGGCGATCGCGGCTTCCTGTTCGTGAACAACCACGTGCGCCAGTACCCGATGGCGGCGCAGCAGGCGACGCAGTTTGCCGTCAAGCTGCCGGGGCAAAGCATTACGCTGCCAAGCAAGCCGGTCGACATCGCCGATGGCGCTTACTTCATCTGGCCGCTGAACCTGGACCTGGATGGCACCAATCTGCACTACGCCACCGCGCAGCCTCTGGCGCTGCTGGATCAGGGCAAGGCAGGCGTGGTGGCGGTGTTTGCCGCCAGCGCCGGCGTGCCGGTCGAGTTGTCGTTCGATGCCGACGCGCGCGTGACCGCAGCCGGCGCGCAGACTGCGTCGGTTGGCGGCCACACGCTGGTCAGCGGCGTGCAGCCGGGCGCCAACGCAGCGGTGTCGGTGCAACGCGACGGCAAGCGTCCGCTGACCATCGTCGTGCTGACGCCTGAACAATCGCAGCAACTGAGCGTAGTGCAGCTGGCCGGCCAGCGTCGCCTGCTGTTAAGCGCCGACCAGGCCTACGCCGATGGCAATGCGCTGCAACTGCGCTCGGTGGGCGACAGCAAGTTCCGCTTCGCCGTCTACCCGGCTCTGTCCAGCGCACCGAAAGCCACCACCACAGGCGCCGCATGGGCCGCGAAGCCCGTCAAGGGCGTCGCCGCAGCCGATGCAACCGCCGCCACCGTGGCCCTGCGCGCGGCCGGCAACGACGGCATCTTCCAGGTATTCGAAGCGACGCTGCCGGCGCATGAGGTGAAAGCCACCGTCACGCAAACGCGCAGCGCGCAGGAAGCGGCGCCAATCGTCATCGGCGGCACGGCGAAAGCTGCGATCCAGCCGCTGCCGGAAAGCTTCAAGGCTGCCGGCGCATGGCAGATCAACGTGCCCCGCGAACAGCTCAAAGGTCTGGACGACGCGCTGCTGCAAATCGACTTCGTCGGCGACATCGGTCGTTTGTACTCCGGCACCCGCATGCTCGACGACTGGTATTACAGCGGCTATCAATGGCAGTTCGGCCTGCGCCAGCAAGCCGCGCTGCTCGACCAGCCGCTGACCGTATCCGTGCTGCCGCTCCGCGCCGACGCGCCTATCTACCTGCCCAAAGAGGCACGCCCCGATTTCGGCGGCGCGACGCAGATGGCAACCGTCCGCAGTGTGACAGTCATTCCAGTGTATCAATTACGTATCACACCATAAAAAAAATATAAATCGAATGGAGACTCGATATGAAACGTACTTTGTTGGCCGCCGCGGCGCTCTGCGTCGCCGGTATGGCTTATGCAGCTGATCCGGTAAAAATCGGCTTCCTCGTCAAGCAGGCGGAGGAACCGTGGTTCCAGGACGAATGGCGCTACGCGGAAGTCGCCGCCAAGGAGAAAGGCTTCACGCTGGTGAAGATCGGCATCCCGAACGGCGAGAAGATGATGGCAGCCATCGACAACCTGGCCGCGCAAAAGGCGCAAGGTTTCGTCATCTGCGCACCAGACGTCAAACTCGGCAAGGCCGTCGAACGCGCGGCCAAGCGCAACAACCTCAAGGTCGTTTCTGTCGATGACCGCCTGGTGGACGGCAGCGGCAAACCTATCGAGTCCATTCCCCACATGGGCATCTCCGGCTACCAGATCGGCAAGCAGGTCGGCGAAGGCATCGTCGCCGAAATCAAGGCGCGCAAATGGAATATGGCGGAAGTCGGGGCGATCCGCGTCGCCTACGACCAGCTGCCGACCGGTAAGGAACGCACCACCGGCGCCGTGGATGCCCTGAAAGCCGCAGGCTTCCCCGCCGCGAACATCATCGACGCGCCACAAGCCAAGACCGACACCGAAAACGCCTTCAACGCCGCCAACATCGCGCTGACCAAGAACGCCAAATTCAAGCACTGGGTGGCGGTAGGCCTGAACGACGAAGCGGTGCTGGGCGCGGTGCGCGCCGCCGAAGGACGCGGCATCAAGGCCGACAACATGGTCGGCATCGGCATCGGCGGCGCCAAGGCGGCCGAGAATGAACTGAACAAACCGCAGCCGACCGGCTTCTTTGGCTCGGTGATGATCAGCGCCAGGGAACACGGCTACCAAACCTCCGTCAACCTATACAACTGGATCACCGGCAAAGGCACGCCGCCGGCGGAAGTGCTCACCAAAGGGATGTTGATGACCCGGGCCAATCAGGCCGAGGTCCGCAAAGCGATGGGCCAGTGACCATGGCTGCATATCTGGAATTCGACCAGGTCTGCAAATTCTTCCCCGGCGTGAAGGCGCTGAACGGCGTGAGCTTCTCGGCCCACGCCGGCCAGGTGCATGGCCTGCTGGGCGAGAACGGCGCGGGCAAGTCGACGCTGTTGAAAATCCTCGGCGGCCAGTACAAGCCGGATGGTGGCCGCCTGCTGGTCGATGGCAAGGAGCGCCACTTCGGCAGCGCCAAGGACGCTATCGCAGCCGGCATCGCCATCATTCACCAGGAACTGCAATACGTGCCCGAACTGACGGTGGCGGAGAATGTGCTGCTGGGCCGCATGCCGACGCGTTTCGGCCTGCTCGATAAAAAGAAGGCACACCGCATCGTCGCCGAAAAGCTGGCCGCCATCGGCGTCGACCTGTCGCCGGATGCACGGCTTGCCGACCTGTCCATCGCGCAGCGCCAGATGGTGGAGATCTGCAAGGCCATCATGCAGGACGCCCAGGTGATCGCCTTCGACGAACCTACCTCCTCGCTCTCACACCGCGAAACCGAGATCCTGTTCCGGCTGGTGAAGGAACTGCGCGCCAACGGCCGTACGCTGATCTACATTTCGCACCGGCTGGAAGAGCTGTATGCGCTGTGCGACGCCTGCACCATCTTCCGCGACGGCCGCAAGATCGTCACGCACGATGTGATGGCCGACGTGCCGCGCGACCGGCTGATCAGCGACATGGTCGGCCGTGAGCTGAGCGACATCTACGATTACCGCGAACGTCCGTATGGCGCAGCGCGCCTGCAGGTGCAAGGCCTCAATGGCAAGCACGTGAAAGGCCCGCAAAGCTTTGTCGTGCATGGCGGCGAGGTGCTGGGCTTCTTCGGCCTGGTTGGCGCAGGCCGCAGCGAGTTAATGCGGCTGCTGTACAACGCTGATGCACGCACCGGCGGCACGGTGCTGCTGGACGGTGCGGCTGTCGCCACCGGCGGCCCGGCGGAGGCGATTGCGGCCGGCATCGTGCTGTGCCCGGAGGACCGCAAGGAGCAAGGCATTCTCGCCACCGCGTCGGTAGCAGAGAACATCAACATCAGCGTGCGCCGCAACGACCTGCGTGGCGGGCTTTTCCTGCGCCACAAGCGCGAGGCCGCGCTGGCCGATGAATTCATCGCCCGCCTGCGCATCAAGACGCCCCATCGCCAGCAGGAGATACGCCTGCTTTCCGGCGGCAACCAGCAGAAAGTGATTTTGGCGCGCTGGCTGGCGGAGCCTGGCCTCAAGGTGCTGATACTCGATGAGCCGACGCGCGGCATCGACGTCGGCGCCAAGAACGATATCTACCGCATCATTCACGAAGTGGCGGAACGCGGCTGCTGCGTCATCGTCGTATCGAGCGAGCTACCGGAAGTGCTGGGCATCTCGGACCGCGTGATCGTCATGCGCGAAGGCGCCATTTGCGGCGAGCTGCCGCGCGCGCAGGCCAGCGAAACCGAAGTGCTGCGCCTCGCCCTGCCCGATGGCTTGGCGCCCGCCGCACCACTACCTGAAAGGAGCATCGCATGAGCACCTCACCCATGAATCCCGTCGCCGCCGCGCCGCTGGTCTCACGCCAATGGCTGTCCGACTACAGCATGCCGCTGGCCTACCTGGTGCTGTTCGCCGTGCTGTCAGCCACGGTGGAAAACTTCTTCTCGCTGACCAACGTGGTCGGCCTGATGCTGTCGGTGGCGCAGATCGGCATGGTGGCATGCACCATGATGCTGTGCCTCGCCTCGCGCGACTTCGACCTGTCGGTCGGCTCCACCATCGCCTTCGCCGGCGTGCTGGGCGCCATCGTGCTGGAACACAGCGGCAGCGTGGCGATCGCCGTCGCCGCCGGCCTCGGCGCCGGCGCCTTGATCGGCGCCCTCAACGGCGTACTGATCGCCTACCTGCGCGTGAACGCCCTGATCGCCACGCTGGCCACCATGCTGATGGTGCGCGGCCTGGCCTTCATCGTCTCCAAGGGCCAGGCCGTCGGCATCAACGACGACAGCTTCATCGACTTCGGCGACACCCGCATCGTCGGCCTGCCGCTGCCGGTGCTGGTGGCCGGCGCCTGCTTCGTCGTCTTCGGCATCCTGCTGAATCAAACGGTCTTCGGCCGCAACACGCTGGCCATCGGCGGCAATCCGGAAGCCGCGCGGCTGGCCGGCGTGCGCGTCGAACGGCTGCGCGTGTGGATCTTCCTGCTGCAAGGCGTGGTGACCGCGATGGCGGGCCTGATCCTGGCGTCGCGCATCACCAGCGGCCAGCCGAATGCGGCGCAGGGATTTGAGCTGGACGTTATCTCCGCCTGCGTGCTGGGCGGCGTCTCGCTCCAGGGCGGCAAGGCGCGCATCTTCGGTGTGCTGATCGGCGTGCTGATCATGGGGACCGTGGAAAACGTCATGAACCTGCTGGACGTCGACGCCTTCTACCAATACCTGATGCGCGGCCTGATCCTGCTGATCGCCGTGCTGCTGGACCAGCTCAAGACGCGCGGCGAACGGCGCTAGGCAGTTCGACTTCTTCGAGATTACCGTGATGCCGGCGTATCATGCGTTTGGCGCGTGCCGCAACCTTCGACACTGAGCAAACCATGGTAAAACCGATAATCCGAAAAACCTTCATCGCCGTCGCCCTCCTGCTGGCGCAGCAGGCGCATGCCGCGCCGGTGCGCGACCAGCAATGGTCGCTGCTGGCCAACCAGCTGTTCCCCGCATTGATGGACATGGGCACGGCGCACATCAATCCGCCGGTTCTGGCCGAACGCCGCACGCGCCTCGATGCCTGCAAACAGGAACCGGTCTGCGTGATCAACGCCGGCCTGTGGACCGACGCCGAAATCGACAGTTTCGCCAGCGCGGCCGGCAAGGCGCCTGCCTCCGCGTGGCGCAAAGCCAGCATGGCCGATGACGGCGTCAAAACCCAGGTGGTGCGCGAATTGCGCGGCTTGAACAGCATCCTGCAGGTGTATGGACTGGGTAACGCGCCGCGCTATCCGCTGATTGACGGACCGCTCGACGCGGCAGGCAGCCCGCGTTTCGTCGCCACGGTCAACGAGGCGGTATGGCTGGCCAAAGCCGGCGAGGACGATCCGGCGCTGCCGCAGGACGCCAGCATCAAGCTGGCACTCGCCCTGCTCGATGCGAACGACCGCCAGGACTCGGTAGCCTTCGAGCCGCTCGACACGGCGCACAACGCGGTGGCGCTGAACCGCGCGAAGAGCATCGACTGGAAGCTGTACCGCTATTCGGCGATTGTCGTTCCCGGCATCGGCCCGGAAACGCCGTTGATGCCACTGAGCGCGCGCGGCAAGCTGAATGTGCGCATGGCGGCCAAGCGCTTTGCCGATGGCGAAGCGCCGTTCATCATCCTCAGCGGCGCTTCCGTGCATCCGAGAGGGACGCGCTTTGTCGAGGCGGTGGAAATGCGCCGGGCGCTGATCGAACGCTTCGGCGTGCCGGCGGAAGCCATCATCATCGAACCGTATGCGCGCCACACCACGACCAATCTGCGCAATATCACGCGCCGGCTGGCCGCAATGGCGGCGCCGCTGGACAAGGACACGCTGGTCATCACCAACGTCGGCCAAAGCAGCTATATCGAAAGCCCGGATTTCAGCGCGCGCAACCTGAAAGACCTGGGCTACGTGCCTGGCACGGTGGGTGTACGGCTCTCGCCGAACGAGCTGACGTTCCGTCCTTCGATCAAATCGCTGCGCGTCGATCCGTCCGATCCGCTCGATCCTTAACAGAACCAGCGGGCCGCCGCCTGCTGCAATGCGCCGATATCGGGATCGTCGCCATCCGAGCGCCAGGCGACGATTCCGTCAGGCCGGACCAGCAAGGCATGCATGCCGAGCGACTCCTTGACGCGGCCGGAGACATACTTTACGCCGGCCTCGCCGGCCCACGCGGCCAATGCCGGATTGGCGTCGAAGTCCAGCAGCATGCCGAGTCCATCGCGCAGCAATGCGCCGACGGTGGCGCCATCCTCAAATTCAAAATTGGGGACGCTGTGCGCGGAAATGCCCCACACTCTCCCCGCAACATAGGTCGCCACATCGCGCGTCTTCATCAAGTCGCGGAAGATGGCGTGCAATGCGCGTGCTTCGGCACTGGTGCCCATGATGGCGACCTGCGCGCGCGACCAATCCAGCACCTGCTCGCCGACCGGATGGCGTTCGGTCTGATAAGTATCCAGCAGCCCTTGCGGCGCGCGGCCTTGAATGGTGGCGGCCAGCTTCCAGCCCAGATTCATCGCGTCGCCCAAGCCGAGGTTCAGGCCCTGTCCGCCCAGCGGCGAATGGATATGTGCGGCGTCGCCGGCCAGCAGGATGCGGCCATTGCGGTAGCTGGTGGCTTGCCGCGCGCGGTCGGTCCATGTGGTGGCGACGTGCAGCGCGCTGATGGTCACATCGGTGGCCGAAATCCGCCGCAGCACCGCCTGCGCATGTTCCAGCGTGACCGGCTCGCCGGTCTGGTGGAATGCACCGCCGTCGAAATCCTGCATGGCGAAGTAGCCTGGCTGCGATTGAAAGTACATGCCGCGCGGCGTGACGTTGCGGCCGGCACTCAGCTTGTCCGGATCGACCAGATCGACGCGCATGGTGTAGCCGGTGAAGGCTGGCTCGGTGCCGACGAATTCGAAGCCGCCCTCCTTGCGCACCACGCTGCGCGCGCCGTCGCAGCCCACCAGCCATAGGCCGTTGAAGGCCTGTTCACCGGCATGCACCGTCACGCCATCGTCATGCTGCGCGATGCCGGTGACGGCGGCGCCGCGCATGATGGACACGCCCAGCGCTTCGGCGCGCCGCGTCAACACGGCTTCGGTTTCCGCCATTTCGGAAATCACGCTGGTCGGCGTTGAACTGGGCAGGCGATGCGGCCATTGCGCGGTATCGACATCACCGAACAAAAACGGAATGCCGGCGAAGTGCCCGGCCTGCGTGGAGCCGACGTGGCCGAATGGATTCTTGACGCGCTTGGGCACATCCAGTTGCGCCAGCAGTCCGCGGCGATCCAGCGCCTCGATGGTCGGCGCGGACAGGCCGCGTATGCCGAACGGCATCTGCTTCAACGGTGAATGGGGATCTTGCGCCTTCTCCAGCACCAGCACGGAACACCGGGCCAGCGCCAGTTCGCAAGCGAGAAACAGGCCGACCGGACCGGCGCCTGAAATAATGACATCGTAAGTTTTCATGCCCGCCAGTCTAGGTTTGGCAGGCCGCGCCGGATTGTATAAATGCGACAAAAACATCGGGGTCAGTGCCGACATTCGGACATTTCGCTCGCGAAATGTCCGAATGTCGGCACTGACCCCGATTCTTATCGGCGGCGTTTTTGCGCAAACGCGGCTGGCGTCATGCCGCTGTAGCGCTTGAACTCGCGGTTCAGGTGCGATTGATCCGTATAGCCCAGCTCCTGCGCCAGCGCGGCCAGGCTGACCTCCGGTTCATGCCACAAGCGGTTGCGCGCCTGCTCGAAACGCATCAGGCCCGACAGATCCTTGACCGTGTAGCCGGACGATTGCTTGAACTTGCGCTCCAGCGTGCGCACCGTCGCATGCGCCGCTGCCGCCACCTGGCTGACCGGCATCGCGCCGCTGGCTTCCAGCATGGCGGCGCCAGCCTTGAACAAGGTGCTGTCGACCGCGCGCGGACGGGCCTCCAGGAAATACCGCGACACCAGCGCCACCGCGTCGGCGATGCGGCCATCCGTCACGCATTCCTGCAACGGTTCCTGCAGCTGTGCCACCGGATGCGCGAAGATGCGCGGGCCGTCCTTGCCGGGCGGCAGGCCGAGCACGTCGAACACGGTCCATGGATAGCAACGGACGCCGATCACTTCCAGCCGGCCCTGCGTGGTCAGCACCACCGGCTGGTTGAGCAGTCCCATCAAAAACGGCGACGGCAGCGGCTGGCCGGCAAGGCTGCAACCGCTGCCGAAGTAGAAAACAATCTCCGCATAGCCGTCCGGGACGACTTCAAAGTCCGGTCCGGTAAATGGCCGGTCCGTGTACCAGAAGCACTTTATGGCGTCGCGCAGCGGTGCTGGCGGTTCAAATTCCTGATGCATAACGCCGAGTGTAGTCGAATCAGCAGCATTTTCTGCCCTTTTTGATGTTTCGCAAGCCCGCATGCCTTGAAATGCACCAAGGTCATCCCTATAATTAGCACTCGTTACGGTGGAGTGCTAACAACACCGAACCCAACTTTCCGTTGCAGCAATCTGATTGCTTTGACAACAAACTGTACCATTGTTAAAAATTAAGGAGTTTTGTATGAACCTTCGCCCTTTGAACGATCGCGTAATCGTCAAACGCCTCGACCAGGAAACCAAAACTGCGTCCGGCCTGATCATCCCTGATGCGGCCGCTGAAAAACCAGACCAGGGCGAAGTCCTGGCTGTAGGCAATGGCAAGATTCTGGAAGACGGCAAAGTACGTCCTCTGGATGTCAAAGTAGGCGACCGCGTCCTGTTCGGCAAATACGCCGGCCAGACCGTCAAGATCGACGGCCAGGAACTGATGGTCATGCGCGAAGAAGACATCATGGCGATCGTCACCAAGTAATTCTTGGCTGAACTGATCCCACTCAACACCTCAAGGAGTAATAAACATGGCAGCTAAAGAAGTTATCTTCGGCGACGCAGCGCGCGCCAAAATGGTCGAAGGCGTCAACGTCCTGGCCAACGCAGTAAAAGTCACCCTGGGCCCGAAAGGCCGCAACGTTGTGCTGGAACGTTCGTTCGGCGCCCCTACCGTCACCAAGGACGGCGTATCCGTTGCTAAAGAAGTCGAACTGAAAGACAAGCTGCAGAACATGGGCGCGCAAATGGTCAAGGAAGTTGCTTCCCGCACCAGCGACAACGCCGGCGACGGCACCACCACCGCTACCGTGCTGGCCCAGGCCATCGTGCGCGAAGGCATGAAGTTCGTTGCCGCCGGCATGAACCCAATGGACCTGAAGCGCGGCATCGACAAGGCTGTTGCAGCCACCGTCGAAGAGCTGAAAAAAATCGCCAAGCCAACCACCACCTCGAAAGAAATCGCCCAGGTCGGCGCGATCTCGGCCAACTCGGACACCTCGATCGGCGAGCGTATCGCTGAAGCGATGGAAAAAGTCGGCAAAGAAGGCGTGATCACCGTGGAAGACGGCAAGTCGCTGAACGACGAGCTGGACATCGTGGAAGGTATGCAGTTCGATCGCGGCTACCTGTCGCCATACTTCATCAACAATCAAGAGAAACAAGTTGCCGCCCTGGACAGCCCGTTCGTCCTGCTGTGCGACAAGAAAATCTCGAACATCCGTGACCTGCTGCCGGTACTGGAACAAGTCGCCAAGGCTGGCCGTCCACTGCTGATCATCGCTGAAGACATCGAAGGCGAAGCGCTGGCTACCCTGGTGGTCAACAACATCCGCGGCATCCTGAAAACCGTTGCTGTGAAAGCTCCTGGCTTCGGCGACCGTCGTAAAGCCATGCTGGAAGACATCGCGATCCTGACCGGCGGTCAAGTGGTTGCTGAAGAAGTCGGCCTGACCCTGGAAAAAATCACCCTGGAAGAGCTGGGCCAAGCCAAGCGTATCGAAGTCGGCAAGGAAAACACCATCGTCATCGACGGTGCTGGCCAGGCTGCTGCGATCGAAGCGCGCGTCAAGCAAATCCGCGTGCAGATCGACGAAGCAACCTCGGACTACGACCGTGAAAAACTGCAAGAGCGCGTGGCCAAGCTGGCCGGCGGCGTTGCCGTGATCAAGGTCGGTGCAGCCACCGAAGTTGAAATGAAAGAGAAGAAAGCCCGCGTTGAAGATGCACTGCACGCGACCCGCGCTGCCGTGGAAGAAGGCATCGTGCCAGGCGGCGGCGTTGCCCTGCTGCGCGCTCGCGCCCTGGTGCAAGGCCTGAAAGGCGACAATCCAGACCAGGACGCAGGTATCAAGATCGTTCTGCGCGCCATGGAAGAGCCACTGCGCATGATCGTGCAAAACGCCGGCGAAGAATCGTCGGTGGTGGTTGCTGCGGTTCTGGCTGGCTCGGGTAACTACGGTTACAACGCTGCCAACGGCACCTACGGCGACATGGTGGAAATGGGCGTTCTGGACCCAGCAAAAGTCACCCGTTCGGCACTGCAAAACGCAGCGTCGATCGCTGGCCTGATGCTGACCACCGACTGCATGATCGCTGAAGTCACCGAAGACAAGCCAGCCATGGGCGGCGGTATGGGTGGCATGGGCGGCATGGGTGGCATGGACGGCATGATGTAATATCGCCGGCCGGCTGCTGCAGCCTGCTCTCTGAAAAGCCCGCGTGCGCTTCGGCCACGCGGGCTTTTTTTGTCTGTTAAACTTAGGGCCATGAAATTACTTGCCCTCCTACTTCTTTCCACGCCGGCCTTTGCGCAGTCTGTGATTCAGACCGACAGCCTGCCGCTGATTAACGCGGCGCCCGGCGTCACCCTGCGCGAGTTGAGCGGCAAGACCGCGCCGCCTGATGCGCGCAGCGACAAGGTCAGCGTTGCCTGGTTCCGGCTGGAGCCGGGCAAGGCCAGCGCCTGGAGTCACAACAAGCTGGGCGAGGAATCCTTCTTCGTCCTCAGCGGCGAAGGCGAAGTCTGGACCGGCAGCAAGGTGCAGGCGGTGCGCGCCGGTTCCTACATCGTCATCCAGCCGGCCACCGTGCGTTCGATCCGCGCCAGCAAGGGCGTGCCGCTGGAGTTCTACGCCATCACCTCGCCGGCCTGGAGCAGCGACGACGATGTGCTGACCACCGCGCCCGCAGGCGCGCCGAAATAATGGCCACGCCGCCGTCCATCGCCCTGGCTGCGGACGACGCGGCCAAATCCCGCCGCCGGCGCTCGCTGTTCGCGGCCAGCACGGCGCACGCGGTGCATGATGGACTGACCGATCTCATTTATGTTTTGCTGCCGATCTGGCAGGCGCAGTTCGCCATCAGCTACGCGATGATCGGCTTGCTGCGCGCATCGTATTCCGGCGTGCTGGCGGGCTTTCAGCTGCTGGCTAGCCGCCTGGCGCGTCGCTGGGGACGCGAGCGCATGCTGATTGGCGGCACGGCGCTGGCCGGCGTGGCATATCTGATCGCCGGCCAGGCTGGCGGTCTGGCGACGCTGCTGGTGGCGCTGATGCTGGGCGGCCTTGGCGCCAGCACGCAGCATCCGCCGGCCTCGTCGCTGGTGACGGATGCCTATGAGCACGGCGGCAACGTCAAGGAGGCGCTGTCGCAATATAACTTTGCCGGCGATATCGGCAAGACGCTGATACCGGGCGCCATCGGCTTGCTGCTGGTGGTGGTCAGCTGGCAGACCAGCGTGACCTTGATTGGCTTGCTCGGCCTGGCTGCGGCCTTGCTGCTGTGGTGGCTGATTCCCTCTTCCGCCGGCACGCCGGCGCATGCGGAGCGCGCGCTGAAGGCAGGCAGCGGCAACGGCTCGGTCAGCGGCCTGCGCGCCTTGCTGGCGACCGGTACGCTCGACAGCACGGTGCGCATGGGCTTTCTCACCTTTCTGCCGTTTCTGTTGAAGAGCAAGGGCGCGGGCACGGCGGGCATCGGCATTGCGCTGTCGCTGCTGTTTGTCGGCGGCGCGTTTGGCAAGCTGTTCTGCGGCTATCTCGGCGCGCGCATTGGCATGATGAAGACAGTATGGGTGACCGAGTCGCTGACGTCGCTGTTGATCGTGTCGGCGGTGTGGTTGCCGCTGAGCGGCGTGATGATCATGCTGCCGTTGATGGGACTGGCGTTGAACGGCACCTCGTCGGTGCTGTATGGCGTGGTGCCGGAGTTGGCGGCGCCGGGCAAGCGCGAGCATGCGTTTGCCTTGTTCTATACCGGCACCATCGGCGCGGGCGCGCTGTCGCCGGTGCTGTTCGGGCGCTTGAGCGATGTGATGGGCATGCCGGTGGCGCTGGAGTCGCTGGCGGTGATTTTGCTGCTCACGCTCCCGCTATCGTGGCGCGTTCAGAAAGCGCTTTCGGGCTGACTGGCGCCTGCTGCCCACTCGGCACGCATCTGGCGCAGTAATTCCTCGCCGTTGTCCGGATAGAATTCAGGGTCGCGTTCGTCGAGTATGGCGGCTGCTTCGCTCATCGCGCGGGAATAGAACCTGATCGCTTGTTCATCCAGCTGATCGATTTCCTTTTGCTGCTCCGCTTCGATGCTTGCCAAGATCGCCAGCGTCAACGCCCGGCTTTCCGGGCCTGGCAGGCAATCTGGATGATCGACAAAGATGTCCGGCCGGATCGCCTTCGGCCAGGCCGCATGCTCAAATGCGCGCCCGACGTAAAACATCGCTTCGATAGCGAACGCCGGACTTCCCTTATTTTTGCGGAGTGAAGATCACCAGAGTCGGCATCCCTTTTGAGGCGCCAATAAATGGCCCTGGGATTCGAGCTTGGCGGTATGGAGTTTGGGACGCTGAGCACGGAGTCGGCGTCAAAGAATGGGGCGCACCAGGCGTAGTGGCGCTGGGCGTAATAGTGTTGGCAGATCTCGTAGGACAGGTCAACTCAGGCGTCGTGGTACTGGGCTTCGAGTTCTTCGCGGCGCGGCGCGTCGGCGATGTGGATGATCAGCGTTTCGTGCAGGTCGGCCGGATGCGCGGCGCGGTGCTTGGCGAACCAGAACACTTCCTCCAGGTCGTCATCCTCGTGCGAGGTCGAGATCAGCGCGCGCTGCTCGGGCATGTCCTCGTAGTCGGTGGCTTCCAGGAAGGCATCGTCGATCGCTTCCTGCCACGCCACACTCTCCTTGCCCCACGACAGCGCATACAGACAGCCGGATTCGACCAGCCAGCGGCTGACGTCCCACATCATGCTTTCGTGCACATCCGCCTCCACGGCAATGATCGCCTTGAACTGGCGCAGCCCTTCCAGCGCGGGCAGCTCGCTGTCGGGAGTAAGGTGCAGATATTTAACGGCGTGGTTTTGCATGGGAATGACTTAAGGCTGGGACGAAGGCCTGCATTTTACCAAGCTTCGCCACGCAAGATCAGCCGAAACGGGCGGCCGCGACACCGGGCACGTTGACGCGCACGGCGAACACGGCGCCGGTCAGCGGATGGGCCGCCAGTTGCTCGGGCGTGTTGTCCTCGCTGGCGGTGGTGATGAACAGCGTTTTCAGATCGTCGCCGCCGAAAGTGCAGGAGGCTGGATTGCGCACCGGTACAGGAATGGTCTCCAGCAGCTCGCCCTCGGCCGAGTAACGGCAGACGCGGCCGCCGCCCCATTGCGCGATCCACACGCAGCCTTCGCTGTCGACCGTCATGCCGTCCGGCGAACCTTCGCCGTCGCCGAACTGGCGCCATACGCGCGGTTCGCCCAGCGTGCCGTCGGCCGCCAGCGGGTAGGCGTAGGTGCGGCCTTCGTAGCTGTCGGTATGGTACATGGTGCCGCCGTCAAGACTGAAGGTCGGGCCGTTGCAGATGTGGTAGTCGTTCTCCAGCGCGTGCAGCTGGTGGTCGGTATCCAGGCGGAACAAGGTGCCGATGGCTTGGGCGTAATCGGTGTTGTGCATCGAACCGGCCCAGATGCGGCCGGCGCTGTCGACCTTGGCGTCGTTCATGCGCAGGCCGCTGTCGGCCGGGAATGGACGGTGCAGATATTCGATGCGCAGTTCCGGCTCCAGCCAGACGCGGGCGATACCGTCGCGCAGGCCGGCCATGAAACCGTCGCCGTCGCGGCGCGCGATCAGCCAGCAGATGTAGTCCGGCATGGCCCAGCTGCGGCGCTCGCCGCCGCCGGCATCCACCGCATGCAAGGTCTGGTTCTTCAGGTCGACAAAGTACAGGCGGTTCTGTTCGGCCACCCACAGCGGGCCTTCGCCCAGTTGCGCGCCCACGTCCCACAGGCATTGCACGTCATGCTTGCTCATCAGTTCGATTCCGTAATGTTTAGACAGCCGCCATCATACGGCCAAAGCGCGCCAGGTGTTGACGAAGCTGGCCGCTCGTTCGGCCAACTGTTCCAGCGTGACGCCCGGCGTGTACAGCGCGCCGCCGATGCCGAAACCGGTGGCGCCGGCCTTGACCCAGTCCGCCATCGTTTCCGGCGACACGCCGCCCACCGGCCATACCGGCGTACCGGCCGGCAGCACGCTCTTCAGCGCCTTGATGCCGCCGTGGCCGACCGATTCGGCCGGGAAGATCTTCAGCGCATGGGCGCCGGCGTCCAGCGCGGCAAACGCTTCGGTTGGCGTGGCCACGCCCGGCGCGCAGTACATGCCGAGGTCGGCGGCGCGGCGGATCACGGCCGGCACGCAGTTCGGCGACACCAGCAGGCGCCCGCCGGCCGCATGCACCGCTTCCACGTGCTCGACGTTGAGCATGGTGCCGCCGCCGACCAGCGTGTCCGCCAGGTCCAGCTTGACGATGGAGGCGATCGCCTCGATCGCGCCCGGACGGTTCAGCGGCACTTCCAGCGCCCGGAAGCCGGCGGCGTGCAGCACCTTGGCGACATCGACCGCTTCGGCGGGATGCAGGCCGCGCAGGATGGCGACCAGCGGCGTGGTGGGATGGGAAAGCGTAGTCATGATCAGGCCTTGATGAATTGGGAAATCGCGGTGCAGTACACCGCATGTGGGTCCAGCACCTTGCAGTGCAAGCCGAAATTTTCGGCCGCCAGCGCATAGCGTGCGGCCAATGCCGGGGAGCCGATGACGGTGATGCCCTGCCCTTCGGCCGCGCGCGCGGCAGCGGCGAACTCGGCGCCGATCAGCAGGCCGCTGACGGTGGCTGCCGCCTGCTGCGCCGGCGCCGAACGCGACACCACGCCGGCGCGCACGCGGAACAGCGAATTCGACAGCGGCTCGTTGCGCGCCGCCTGCGTCAGGCCGGCGGCAAAGCCGGCGGCGTCGCTGGTGTCGCCGTTCATCATCGAGGACAGGGTGCCGCCCTTGGACAGCATGGCGAACAGCTCGCCGGTCATATAGGTGGCAAAGGACTGGATCACGCCGTCGCGCAGCAGCACCCACTTGCTATGGGTGCCCGGCAGCACGATCCAGCCGTTGCGCTGGCCCAGCGCGATGGCGCCCAGCAGCTGGGTTTCCTCGCCGCGCATCACGTCGGCCGAAGCGCCGTTGCGGTAGACATAGCCGGGAACGATGTGGGCGCGGCCGCTCCAGGCCGCGTCGGTGATGGCGGCCAGGTGCCGCGGCAGCTGTTCCAGCGGCACCGAGGCGTCGAGGTAGTCGACTTCCTGCCAGCCGGAAGCGCTGCCCACCATGCCGGACATGATCACCGGCGTCTCGGCCGGCAGCCGCATCGCGTCCAGCACGCCGGCCAGCGAGGCGCCGAACTGGTCCCGACTGCCCACCGCCAGCATGCCCTGGCCGTCTTCGTGTTCGGCCAGGCAGGCGCCGGACGGGGCGATCAAATAGGCGCGACGATTGCTGGTGCCCCAGTCGATCCCCAAAATATTCTTGTTCACAGGCGTATCCTTTACTGATGCTGCAGCGATGGTACGGAAAACTGCCGTTAACAGCCAATAAATTATCTCGACGGATTAATACCAAAATAATATAGGCTCGCCATGAAAGCATGCCAGGAAGACCACGAAAATCGCGTAAAAAAGGGGCAAAAGTTGCCCCTAAGATGCCTTTAGTTTAGTATGGCCGACTATAAAATCAGTCTTCTGAATCCCACATGGAATTAAGCAAGCAGTCTTCCCGCAAACTGGTCGTCGCCGGCGTCGCCACGACGGTCGTCGCGCTGGGTCTGGCCGCCTGGTTCGCCAGCGCGCCATCGGCCGAATCGCAGGTGCAGGTCAAGGTGCCGGTGGCGCCGCCCGCCAGCGCCAGCAGCGCCGCCAGCGCGGTGAAGCCGGCTCCGGCCGCCGTCCCGCACAAAACGGCCGACATCAAGGATCCGCCGCCGCCCGGCGAACCGCCGGCCATCCGCACCAAGGAACAAGGCGCCGCTGCGCTGATGAGCCTGCCGGAACTGCAAGCCTGGTCGGCCCTGATCGAAAAGAATTCCAACGGCAAGGCGCACGGCGGCCTGCTGGAATACGATCCGGTGCCGCGCAAGCTGAACGGCAAGAACTACTGGCAGTTCAGCTTTGTGGAAAACAGCGCCGAGTCGGCGCTGCGCTGGGAAAGCTTCCTGGTGTCGTCCAGCGATGACGAAATCCTGGTGGAAGACGCCTCCAGCGACGAGGTCATCAGCCTGGCGCGCTGGCGGCGCGAGAAGCATCCGTCCAAGCGCACCAGCATCGACAGCAGCAACTAAGTAGAAGCTAAGCCGCCTTCACCTCTCCCACCGGCGCCGCCACCGACGCGGCGCCGCGTACCTGCCCCACCCACAGCACCGTCAGAATGGCCAGCCCGGCCGCGATCCAGCCATTCAGGCCGTAGCCGGCAATGTGGCCGGACGCTTCCGTATGCAAGGTCAGCCCGCCCAGCAAGGCGCCGACACCGGTGCCCACCTGCTGGATCGCCGCGTTGGCGCTGAGGAAGGCGCCACGCCGCGTCGGCTCCGGCACCGTCGTCATCAGCGCCTGCATCGGGATATTGCGGCCCGACGCCAGCACCATGAAGAACGGGAAGAACAGCATCACGCCCACCAGCGGTATCACCGGCATGTGGGTGATGAACAGCACCGGCAGGATGAACAGCAGCGAGACGATGCGGTACACCTTCTGCGCGCCGTAACGGTCCGACCACTTGCCGATCATGCGCGCGGTGAAGAAGGTGGCGATGCCGCCGGCCAGGTAGACATAGGTGATCTGCGCCGGCTCCAGGCCGACATTGCTGACCAGCACGGGCGAGATGAAGGGAATCACCATCATGCCCGTCATCATGTTGATGACCGACAGCAGGAAGGCCTTCAGGTGCATGGGCTTCTTGTACAGCGCGATCAGGTTGGGCACCGTGGCCGACAGCGGCGCGCGGTTCGGCAGATGGCTGTCCAGCGCCGGCAAGACGCGCGCGGCCAGCACCAGGATCGGCAACGAGCACAGCACCAGGATGTAGAACGGCGACGCCCAGCCATAGTGGGCGGCCAGCATCACGCCGGTCGGCACGCCGGCCACCGAGGCGATGCTGAAGGAAGTCATCACCACACCGGTGGCGGCGCCACGGCGGTTGGCCGGAATCAGGTCGCCGATGATGGCCATGACAATGGCGCCGAGGATGCCGCCGCTCAGGCCGGCAAAGGCGCGCGACAGCACCAGCACGTGGAAGTTCGGCGCCGCCGCGCAGGCCAGGTTGGACAGCGTGAACAGCGCGAACACCACCAGCAGCAGTTTCTTGCGGTCGAAGCGGTCGATGTACATGGCGGCGGCCAGGCCGGAAATGCCGGCGCACCAGGCGTAGGCCGACACCGCGCCCGACACGGCGGCCGGTTCGATCGAGAAGGCGCGCATCAGCTGCGGCGCCAGCGGCATCATCACCATGAAGTCCATGATGACGGTGAACTGCGTCAGCGCCAGCAGCCACAGCACCAGGCGCTCGCGCGCCGGAGTCAGGGGAAGCGCGCCGCTCATAGGGCGTTGATGTCGATGACGGCCTGGCGCAGGATGGCGCGGATCTGCTCGATGCGTTCCGGGCTGTGGTTGCCGGCGCGGGCCTGTTCGATGGCGGCGTGCTTCAGCTCGTGCATGGCGCTGCGCAGGCCTTCGCGGTGCTCATCGCCCTCGGCCAGGCGGGCCAGGATGGCGTCGACGAACTGGCGGTTCTCGGCCAGGAAGGCCTCGCCTTCCGGCGTGATGGTGTGCAGCTTCTTGTTGCCGTCGGCCGAGGCCGAAACGTGGCCCATGTCCAGCAGCATGGCCAGCAGCGGATAGATGGCGCCGGGACTCGGCGAGTAGCCGCCGCCGGAACGCTGCTCCAGCTCCTTGATGATCTCGTAGCCGTGGCGCGGCTTTTCGGCGATCAGTTGCAGCACGACGTAGCGCATGGCGCCGGCGTCGAACATTTTCGGACCGCGGCCGCGCGGACCGCCGTGGCCGCCGGGACCGCCATGGCCGTGATGGTGGGCAGGACCGCCGTGATGATGCGGATGACCGTGCGGCGCGCGCAGTGGATGCATGAATCGGAACATGTGAAACTCCTTAAGATATAACTTAATACGATATATCTTAACTCAATTTGCGCGCTGTACAAGCATCAATTTGTAACAACGCACCGCCCATCCATGCCGCAGCCACATAACAGCTAGCGCCATATTGACATTGTTTAATTAGTTTCATCTGCCACACTATTTCGTTCTCAAAAGAAACAGGAGGCTTCATCATGAACAGGTTTTACGATTTTAAAATTGCGACGAAATTGATGATTTCGTTTGCCGCAGTCATTTCACTGACGGTGCTGCTGGGCGTGTTCTCCATCAGCCGGCTGTCGCAGGTCAACCAGACCACCACCAAGCTCGGCGCCGAGTGGATGCCCAGCGTGCGCATCCTGCTGCAAATGAAAACCAATGTGGTGATCTTCCGCCTGCAGGAGCTGCGCCATATCCTGGCCATCGACAATGCCGAACGCGCCAGCCGGGAACAGGCGATGGACGTGCTGCTGGCCACGCTGCGCAAGCAGCGCGAGGAGTACCTGGCGCTGGCCAGCAACGACATGGAGCGCGCGGCGATGGCGGAATTCGGCGGACTGTGGGACCAGTACATGGTCGAACACGAACAACTGATCGCCCTGTCGCGGCAGGAAAAGGATGGCGAGGCCAACGGCTTCATCCAGGGCAAATCGCTGGCGATTAACAAGAAGCTGACCGACTGCCTGGAAAAACTCACCACCTACAACATCGACGGCGGCACCGCCGCCTACCAGGATGGCGCGCTGCTGTATTCCCAGGCACGGGGCTGGATCATCGGCATGCTGCTGGGCTGCGTGGTACTGGGCGCCTTGCTGGCGGTCCTGATTGCACGCATCATCTCGCGTCCGCTGACGCGCGCGGTGACGCTGGCGCGCAGCGTGGCGGCCGGCGACCTGACCAGCAATATCGAGATCGACAGCCAGGACGAGACCGGCCAGCTGCTGCTGGCGCTGCGCGAGATGAATGACAATCTGGCCGGCCTGGTCAGCAAGGTGCGCGATGGCGCCGAGACCATCGCTACCGCCTCCAGCCAGATCGCCTCCGGCAACCAGGACTTGTCCGCGCGCACCGAGCAGCAGGCCAGCTCGCTGGAGGAAACCGCGTCGTCGATGGAAGAGCTGACCAGCACCGTCAAGCACAACGCCGACAACGCGCGCCAGGCCAACGGGCTGGCGGAAAAAGCTTCCAGCGTGGCCGCGCAGGGCGGCGAGGTGGTCAACCAGGTGGTGGTCACCATGGGCGACATCAACGCCTCTGCGCAGAAGATCAGCGACATCATCAGCGTCATCGACGGCATCGCGTTCCAGACCAACATCCTGGCGCTGAATGCCGCTGTGGAAGCCGCGCGCGCCGGCGAACAGGGGCGCGGTTTCGCGGTGGTGGCCGCCGAGGTGCGCAACCTGGCGCAGCGCTGCGCCGCGGCCGCCAGGGAAATCAAGGAGTTGATCGGCGACGCGGTCGAAAAAACCAGCGTGGGTAGCAAACTGGTCGACCAGGCCGGCGTCAGGATGCAGGAAATCGTGGCGAGCATCGCACGCGTGACGGAGATGATGAGCAGCATAGCCGACGCCAGCCGGGAACAGACCGTCGGCATCGAACAGGTCAATGAAGCGATCACGCAAATGGATCAGGTGACGCAGCAGAATGCCGCGCTGGTCGAGGAAGCGGCGGCGGCCGCCGAATCCATGCAGGAACAGGCCAGCGCAATGGTGAGCCTGGTCAGCGTGTTCCGGCTCCATCCATCCGCCGCCAATCCGGCGCACGGCGCGAACCAGGCCGGCGCCGGACTGCTGATGCTGCGCTGAGGATGGTCAGCCGTCGAGGTGGGAAATCATCAGGCGGCGGTTGTCGGCCTCGCCGTTGCTGCTCTTGTGTTCGACCACCAGGCGCGAGTTCTGCGCGTCCAGCGAGATGCCGACCGACAGGATGTCGATCAGCAGCAGTTGCAGGATGCGCGAGATCATCGACAGGAAGCTGGTGCTGTCCTCGGTGTGATCGACCGCCAGGCAGACGCTGGCCTTCTTGGCCAGCGGCGAGTTGCTGGAGGTGATGGCGATGACGTCGGCGCCGGCCGCGCGCGCGGCGTCGACCGCCGCCAGCAGGTCCGGCAGCTTGCCCGAGTTGGAGATGGCGATCACCACGTCGCCCGGATTCAGCAGCTCGGCCGCCAGCGTCAGCAAATGCGAATCGCCGTAGGCCGAGGTGGGAATGCGGAAGCGGAAGAACTTGTGCTGGCCGTCCAGCGCCACCACGCGCGAATTGCCCATGGCGTAGAACTCGACGCGCTTGGCCTTGGCCACCAGCGCGATCGCCTTGTCCAGCGAACGCACGTCCAGCTGGTCGCGGAATTTCAGAATCGCAGAAACGGTATTGTCGATGACCTTGGCGCTCAGGTCGTGCGTGCTGTCGCTGACGCGCACCTGGCTGTGGCGCACCGGAATGGCGCCGGTCAGGCTGCTGGCGAACTTCAGCTTGAAGTCGGCCAGACCGAGGAAGCCCAGCGAGCGGCAGAAGCGGATCACGGTCGGCTGGCTGACTTCGGCCAGGCGCGCGATGTCGGCGATCGGCTCGTTCAGCACCAGGCGCGGCTGCTCCAGCACCAGTTGCGCCACGCGCTGCTCGGCCGGCGTCAGTTCGTGCTGCAAGTGCTGCACGCGCTCCATCAGCGTGTTGGCGCCGCTGCGGCCGCGCAGGTGCTCGGACAGAATCGTCGCCACGCCGTAGAACGCCGGGTTCGGCGTGGTGATCACATAGGTCGGGATCTCGGCCAGGTAGCTGGTGAAACGGCCCTTGGCTTCGAAGCGTGCGCGGAACGGCGAGCTGGCGAACCATTCGCCCAGGCGCGGCACGATGCCGCCGCCGATGAACATGCCGCCGAACGCACCCAGCGTCACGGCCAGGTTGGCGGTGGCGCCGCCCAGCATGGCGCAGAAGCATTCCAGCACTTCCAGGCACAGCGGGTCTTTGTCGGTCAATGCACCGGAGATGATTTCCTGCGACGACAGGTCGCGCACCTGGCGGCCGTTGCGCTTGGCGATGGCGCGGTAGATGATTTCCATGCCGGGGCCGGAGATCAGGCGTTCGGTCGAGACGTGCGACCAGGTCTGCCAGGCGTATTGCAGGATCGCGTATTCGCGTTCGTCGGCCGGGGCGAAGTTGGTGTGGCCGCCTTCGGAACCGAGCGTGACGAAGCCGTCGACGGTGGGAATCACGCCCGACACGCCGAGGCCGGTACCCGGCCCCAGCACGCCGATCACCGAGTTGGTGGCCGGCTTGCCGCCGCCCACCTGCATCAGGTCGGCCGGCTTCAGGCCCGGCAGCGACATCGCCAGCGCGGTAAAGTCGTTCACCACCAGCAGCGTGTGCAGGCCGAGCGCGCGGCGCACTTCGTCGGTGGAGAATTCCCAGTCGCGGTTGGTCATGCGGATGTAGTCGCCGCTGACCGGGTTGGCGACGGCCAACGCCGCGTGATTCAGGTTGACGCCGGCGTGGTCCGCCAGGTAGGAGCGCAGCATCGCCACGATGTCCGGGTAGTCGTCGCACTTGAGCACGCGCACGGCGCGGAACTCGCCGGGGGCGGTCTGCAAGGCGAAGCGGGCATGGGTGGCGCCGATGTCGGCCAGCAGGCGCGGGCCGTCGGCAAAGGCGGTGCGATTCAGTTTTTGATCCACTTCAGCTTGTTTCATCGTCGGTTCAGTCCAAACAGTTGGCGGAAGCATACATGAAATGTCAACTTCTCACTACGTCATTCCCGCCTGCGCGGCGGTCCCCCGCTGCGGAACGACGGTCAGGCCGTGTAGCCGAACCAGCCGCCGTAGGCCGGCAGCTGGACCTTGCCGTCGGCTGCGCTGCCCGGCAGGCCGTAACCTTGCAGTTGCTCGGCGCCGGCGCTTTGCGGCAGGTCCACCGTCACGGCTTCGCCGCTCAGGTTGAACACGGCCAGGATGCTGCGCTCGCCGGCCAGGTCGCGGCGCAACGCCAGCACGCTGTCCTGCGTATCGAAGAACACGATCTCGCCGCGCTGCAGCTGCGGATGCCGGCGGCGCCAGGCGACGAAGGCGCGGGTGAAGGCCAGCGACGACTCCTGGTCCGCCTCCTGCACCGAGGCCGCTTTGGCCAGGTGGTCCGGCGACACCGGCAGCCATGGCTTGCCGGTGGTGAAGCCGCCGTTGGCGCCGTCGGTCCAGGCGATCGGCGTGCGGCAGCCGTCGCGGCCCTTGAATTCCGGCCAGAAGGTGATGCCGTACGGGTCTTGCAGCAGTTCGAACGGCACGTCGGCTTCGGCGAAGGCCAGCTCGTCGCCCTGGTACAGGCACGGCGTGCCTTTCAGCGACAGCTGCATCGCCAGCGCCAGCTTGGCGAAGGCCTGCGGCGCGGCCGGGCCGCCCCAGCGCGAGGCCACGCGCGGCACGTCGTGGTTGCCCACCGACCAGGAGGCCCAGCCGCCCTTGACGCGCGCCTCGAACTGTTCGACCTGCTGGCGGATGTAGTGCGACGACAGCAGGTTGACCAGCAGGTTGAAGCTGTAGGCCATGTGCAGCTTGTCGCCGCCTTCGGTGTATTCGGCCATGGTGGCCAGCGAATCGTCGGAACCAACTTCGCCGATCGACACCGCCTGGTATTCATCCAGCAGCGCGCGCAGCTTTTGCAGGAAGGGCACGTTCTCCGGCTGGGTCTTGTCGAAGTCGTGCGCCTGCATGCCGTATGGATTGACGTCGGTGACGGTGATCGAGTCGCGGTTGGTGGCCGGCGGATTGTCGCGCAGTTGCCGGTCGTGGAAGTGGTAGTTGCTGGCGTCCAGGCGGATGCCGTCGACGCCGCGCTCCAGCCAGAAACGCAGCGCGGCCAGGTGCGCCTGCTGCACTTCCGGATTGTGGAAGTTCAGCTGCGGCTGGCTGACCAGGAAGTTGTGCATGTAATACTGGCGACGGCGGGTGTCCCACTGCCAGGCCGAGCCGCCGAACACGGACAGCCAGTTGTTCGGCGGATTGCCGTCCGGCTTGGGATCGGCCCAGACGTACCAGTCGGCCTTCGGATTGTCGCGGCTGGAGCGGCTTTCCTTGAACCACGGATGCTCTTCCGCAGTGTGCGCCATCACCTGATCGATCATGATCTTCAGGCCCAGGCTGTGCGCCTTGGCGATCAGCACGTCGAAGTCGGCCAGCGTGCCGAACAGCGGATCGACGTCGCAGTAATCCGAGATGTCGTAGCCGAAGTCCTTCATCGGCGACTTGAAGAAAGGCGAAATCCAGACGATGTCCACGCCCAGCGATGCGATATAGTCCAGCTTTGCCGTAATGCCCGGAAGATCGCCCACGCCATCGCCGTTGCTGTCCATGTAGCTGCGCGGGTAAACCTGGTAGATGATCGCGTCGCGATACCAGTCTG
This sequence comes from Duganella aquatilis, assembly GCF_009674565.1. GTDB lineage: Bacteria > Pseudomonadota > Gammaproteobacteria > Burkholderiales > Burkholderiaceae_D > Rugamonas > Rugamonas aquatilis. Next base: position 748,870 of record NZ_WKJL01000001.1, on the reverse strand, counting down.
CGGCGTGGGGGGAAACTTGAGTAAGTTGCTTAGTCATAAGAAAATCCGGGGTTGGCTGGCGGGGATATTAATTTTGTAGAGAATATACATCACGAAAACAGATTTTTCAATCCGCAACCAACTGAACGAATACAGAGAATATTCGTTATAAAACAAAAACTTAAGCATTCTTATCCAGGATTCTTGAGATAAAAAATAGTAGTCAAACTACACAACCACAGGAGTAGATATAGTGAGCAGTACTGTCAGCCACAACGGCAACGGGCCGATGCCTCGGCAAATTCCCTACATCATCGCCAACGAAGGCTGCGAGCGTTTCAGCTTTTACGGCATGCGCAACATCCTGACGCCCTTCCTGCTCAGCACCCTGCTGCTGTTCATTCCGATCGGCGACCGCACCACCGAGGCCAAGCACGTTTTCCACACATTTGTGATCGGCGTCTACTTCTTCCCGCTGCTGGGCGGCTGGATCGCCGACCGCTTCTGGGGCAAGTACAAGACGGTGTTCTGGTTCAGCCTGATCTACGTGGCGGGCCACGCCTGCCTGGCGATTTTTGAAAACAATCTGAACGGCTTCTACCTGGGCCTGGCGCTGATCGCCTTCGGCTCGGGCGGCATCAAGCCGCTGGTGGTGGCGTTTGTCGGCGACCAGTTCGACCAGACCAACAAAAACCGCGCCAAGGTGGTGTTCGACGCTTTCTACTGGATCATCAACTTCGGTTCCTTTTTTGCGTCGCTGCTGATGCCGGTGTTCCTGCGCGACTACGGTCCGGCGGTGGCGTTCGGCATTCCCGGCATCCTGATGGCGATCGCCACCGGCGTGTTCTGGCTGGGCCGCAAGAAGTACGTGCACGTGCCGCCGGCCGCGCCGAATCCGGATTCGTTCAGCAGCGTGGCGCGCACCGCCCTGCTGGCGCGGGCGCCGGGCCAATCGCGGCCGGGCCTGATGGTGGCGGGCGCCGGCGCGGTGGCGGCGGTGGTCTCGCTGTGCATGACGCCGTCGTGGGGCTTTGTGATCGCGGCCTGCACGGCGCTGGTGCTGCTGCTGGCGTTTGGCGGCATCGGCGTGTCGATGCAGCTGGAACGCGCGCGCGGCGCGCATACCGATGCGGCGGTGGAAGGCGTGCGTTCGGTGCTGCGCATCCTGATCGTGTTCGCCATGATTACGCCGTTCTGGTCGCTGTTCGACCAGAAGGCGTCGACCTGGATCGTGCAGGCCAATTCGATGCACAGCCCGCTACTGTCGGTGTTCGGCTGGGAATTCACGCTGCTGCCGGCGCAGATGCAGGCGGTCAATCCCATCCTGGTGATGCTGCTGATCCCGTTCAACAACATCGCCCTGTTCCCGCTGATGCGCGCGGTCGGCATCACGCCAACGCCGCTGCGCCGCATGGGGCTGGGCATTGCGCTGTCGGCGTCGTCGTGGGTGGTGATCGGCATGATCCAGCTGTGGATGGACGGTGGCGACCGGGTGTCGATCCTGTGGCAGCTGCTGCCGTATGCGCTGCTGACCTTGGGCGAGGTGCTGGTGTCGGCCACCGGCCTGGAGTTCGCCTACAGCCAGGCGCCGGCGCCGATGAAAGGCATCATCCTGAGCTTCTGGTATTTGGCGGTCACGGTGGGCAATCTGTGGGTGCTGATCGTCAATGCGGGCGTGAAGAACGACGTGGTGGGCGGCTGGATCGCCGGCAGCGGCCTCAGTTCGATCGCCTTCCAGATGTTCTTCTTCGCCGCCTTCGCCGCGGTCGTGGCCGCCCTCTTCGCGCTGTACGCCATCCGCTACAAGATGGTGGATAATTATCGCAAGACGGCGTAACCACAGCGAGACAAGCCATGGTCATTTCATTTGAGCTGGATGCAAAAACTGAACAGCGACTCAAGAAGCTGGCCATGCGCACGGGCAAGAAGCTCGACGTGCACCTGCGAGAGCTCATCGCCTATGGCATCGAGGATTTGGAAGATCTCTATCTCGCCGAGTCCACGATGCAACGCGTTACCAGCGGCACGGAGCCGATCCACTCATCAGAACAGGTCAGGAAAAATCTTGGCCTGGCAGATTGACTATACGCGCCAGGCGCAACGCCAGCTAGCGAAGCTGGACAAGGCCGCCGCACGGCAAATTCTGGACTACATGGACCAGCACGTCGCACCGCAAACCGACCCACGTGTTCTGGGCAAAGCCCTGACAGGCCCACAGCTCGGCAACTATTGGCGCTATCGCGTGGGCAACTATCGGGTCATCTGCGATATACAAGACGGCGTTCTCTTTGCGCGCAGCCGCACCGAGTTTCAGCGAATTGGTAAACGCAGTCTCTGCGAGCACCATTTCGCTGCTCTTGAAGTACAGGATGCCAAGCGCCCCACAGTACAGCCTATATTCACAATGCTGCCGTGGGAGTTTTCACTACTTCTTGAGCAACCGCAAACTCTTCAGTCAAATCGAAAAGTATCAAAACTACAGATTCTGGAGTACCATAACCGCCAAATTCAAGGGTAATTTGCAGATTCTGTAACTGCACTACCTAAATTAACGGTTTGGAGACGATATGGCGGGCAAGCGCGGAATAGTGGTTGGGTTGGGAGGCGCGCTGGCGCTGACTTGTTTGGCGGCTTCGGCGGCGCCTTCGTTGGCGGATTGCGATGGCGCGTTTGCCACCACCCTGCACGCCGCGCCGGCCGTCGATGCCCGCGCGTATTGGCTCAATCGCCAGCTGATCAAGTGGCCGGGCGCGGATGCCGCCGGCGGCGTCTTCAAGCTTTACTACTCCGCCAGCGCACAACTGCACGCAGCCCCGGGCGCACGCGTGACCGGCGCCGATGGCGCGCTGACGCTGTCGCGCTTTGATGGCGGCCTGCCCGCCGACGTGGCGCAGCGCTTCAAGTTTGTCGGCAACGGCGCGCTGCTGGCGGTCGCCGACACCGCGCGCGTGCCGTCGGCCCTGACGCAGCAGGTGCTGCTGGTGCGCGAAGCCGACGATGGCACGGTGGCGGAGGCCACCTCGCTGCAAATCGCCGGCGCGCTGGACGACATCTACGCCAGCGCCGCCAAGGCCGATGATCTCGGCGTCACCGTCGGTCCCCGCGACGCCGGCTTCAAGCTGTGGGCGCCGACCGCGCAGAACGTGGCGGTCTGCACCTACGCCAGCGGCGCCGGCAAGGCCAGCGCCATCACGCCGATGACGCGCGATGACGCCACCGGCATCTGGTCCGCCCGCGCCGGCCGCGACGGCCAGTACTATCAATACCTGGTCGACGTGGTCGCGCCATCGGCAGGCCTGGTGCGCAACCTGGTGACCGATCCCTACTCGGTCAGCCTGACCACAGACTCAAAACGCAGCTATATCACGGACCTGGGCGCGGCCAAACTCAAACCGGCCGGCTGGGACAGGACGCCTGCGCCGAACAAGGTCGCCGCGCAAACCGACATGACGGTCTACGAACTGCACGTGCGCGATTTCTCCATCAACGACAGCACCGTCAGCGCCGCCCACCGCGGCAAGTTCGCCGCCTTCACCGAGACCGGCTCGAACGGCATGAAACACCTGGCCGCGCTGAGCAAGGCCGGCATGACCGATATCCACCTGCTGCCGGTCTACGACATCGGCAGCGTGCCGGAACAGGGCTGTGTCGCGCCGCAGATCGCGGCGGCCGCGCCGGACAGCGACACGCAACAGGCGGCGGTAGCGAAAACCCAGGCGCAGGACTGCTACAACTGGGGCTACGATCCGTTCCACTACAACGCGCCGGAAGGCAGCTACAGCACCGATCCGGCCGACGGCGCCAGGCGCATCGTCGAATTCCGCCAGATGGTGCAGGCACTGCACAAGACCGGCCTGCGCGTCGGCATGGACGTGGTCTATAACCACACCTTCATCGCCGGCCAAAATGAAAAATCGGTGCTGGACCGCGTGGTGCCCGGCTACTACCACCGCCTGAACGCCAAGGGAGCGATCGAACGCTCGACCTGCTGCGACAACACCGCCACCGAAAACCTCATGATGGGCAAGCTGATGGTGGACTCGGTGGCGCTGTGGGCCAAGCAGTACAAGATCGATTCCTTCCGCTTCGACCTGATGGGCCACCAGCCGCGCGCCGCCATGGAGCAGTTGCAGGCCAGGGCCGACCGCGCCGCCGGCCGCCACATCAACCTGATCGGCGAAGGCTGGAACTTCGGCGAGGTGGCCGACGGCGCGCGCTTCGTGCAGGCGTCGCAGCTGTCGCTGAACGGCAGCGGCATCGGCACCTTCAGCGACCGTGGCCGCGATGCGGTGCGCGGCGGCGGCGCCGGCGACAGCGGCGTGCAACTGATCACGCAACAGGGCTACATCAATGGCCTGGTGTACGACGCCAACGAACAGGCGCCCCAGCGCCCTGCCGCCGATCTGCTGCACGCGTCGGACATGGTCAAGGTCGGCCTGGCCGGCACCATCCGCAGCTATCCGCTGACCACCGCCGACGGCCGCACCGTGGCGCTGCAGGACATCGTCTACGGCGGCAACCAGCCGGCCGGCTACGCCAGCGAGCCGGGCGAGGTGGTGAACTATGTCGAGAACCACGACAACCAGACGCTGTACGACATCAACGCCTTCAAGCTGCCGCAGACCACCACCGCGCACGAACGCGCGCAGGTGCAGATGCTGGGCGCCGCCATCAACGCCTTCAGCCAGGGCGTGGCCTACTTCCACGCCGGCTTCGACATCCTGCGTTCCAAGTCGCTGGACCGCAACAGCTTCGAGTCGGGCGACTGGTTCAACCGCGTCGACTGGAGCTACCAGAACAACTATTTCGGCACCGGCCTGCCGCCGGCCGCCGACAACGGCAAGGACTATGCGCTGATCAAGCCTTTGCTTCGCAACGCCGCCATCAAGCCGGCGCCGGCGGACATCGCCTACGCGCGCGACGCCTTCCGCGACCTGCTGGCGATCCGTTCCAGCAGCACGCTGTTCCGCCTGCGCACGGCCGCCGACATCAGGCAGCGCCTGCGCTTCTTCAACACCGGCCCGGCGCAGGTGCCGACCGTGATCGCCGCCCACATCGACGGCCAGGGCTATGCCGGTGCGCACTTCAAGTCCATCGCTTACCTGATCAACGTCGACAAGACCGCGCAGCGGATCACCGTGGCGGAGGAAAAGAACCGCCGCTACACGCTGCATCCTGTCCACACCGGCATGGCCGCAGCGGACAAACGCGTGGCCTCGCAAGCCAAGTTCGATCAATCCAGCGGAACCTTCACTGTTCCGCCACGCAGCGCGGTCGTTTTCGTTGAAAATTGATGGATGCGAAAATCCTTCATCCTGATTCTGCTGGTGCTCGGCGGCTGCGGCGGCGGCGATTACGTCGCCCAGGCTAACCGCGCGCCGGTGGCCGACGCCGGCCCGGCGCAGACGGTGGCCGCCGGCACCTCGATCAAGCTGGCCGGCAGCGCCACCGATGCCGACCAGGACATCGTCAGCTATTCGTGGACGCTGGTGAAGCCGGCCGGCAGCAGCGCCGCGCTGCTCAACTATCATGTCGCCACGCCGACCTTTTTCGCCGATCTGCCGGGCGATTACGTCGCCACCCTGACCGTCAACGACGGCACGCTCGATAGCGCGCCGTCCTCGGTCACCATCACCGCGCGCTAATCCCCACGGCTTGTTTAGTAAATCCCGATAAACTCGGGGCGTCCCGTTGCCAGCCGCAGTGTAGCTGCTACACTGGTTTGTCTTCATCCAACGATAAACAGGACATGAAACTGCACACGCTCGCAATTCCCGCCTTGCTGGTCGCGCTCAATGCTTACGCCACCCCGGTCAAAGATCCGGTGGAACTGGTCAATCCCCTGATGGGAACCGCCAGCAAGCCCGAGCTCTCCAACGGCAATACCTATCCCACCATCGCGCTGCCGTGGGGGATGAATTTCTGGACGCCGCAGACCGGCAAGATGGGCAACGGCTGGGCCTACACCTACGACGCCGACAAGATCCGCGGCTTCAAGCAGACGCACCAGCCGTCGCCGTGGATGAACGACTACGGCCAGTTCGCCATCATGCCGGTCACCGGCAAGCTGCGCTTCAACCAGGACGACCGCGCCAGCTGGTTCTCGCACAAGGCGGAAACCGCCAAGCCGTACTACTACAGCGTGTACCTGGCCGACGCCGACGTCACCACCGAGATCACGCCGACCGAACGCGCCGCGCAGTTCCGCTTCACCTATCCGAAGACCGATGAAGCCTACGTGGTGGTGGACGCCTACGACAAGGGCTCCTACATCAAGGTGCTGCCGGAGCAGCGCAAGATCGTCGGCTACAGCACCCGCTACGCGCGCGGCCCGCTGCCGAACTTCAAGAACTACTTTGTCATCTACTTCGACAAGCCGTTCACCTCCTCCCGCATCTGGAGCGGCAACAAGCTGGTGGAAGGCGTGACGGAGCTGGCCAGCGAGCATAGCGGCGCGGTGGTCGGCTTCAAGACCGAAAAGGGCGAGAAGGTCGGCATGCGTGTCGCCTCCTCCTTCATCAGCGAGGAACAGGCGGAGTTGAACCTGAAGCGCGAACTGGCCGACGACAGCTTCGACGCCACCGCGCAAAAGGGCAAGGACATCTGGAACAAGACGCTGGGCCGCATCAGCGTCGAAGGCGGCAGCGTCGACCAGACCCGCACCTTCTATTCCAGCCTGTATCGCATGCTGTTCTTCCCGAACAAACTGTACGAGGTCGATGCCAACAACCAGATCGTCCACTGGAGTCCTTACAACGGCAAGATCCTGCCCGGCTATATGTTTGCCGGCACCGGCTTCTGGGACACCTTCCGCGCGCTGTATCCGTTCCTGAACCTGATGTACCCGTCGATCAACAAGGAGATGCAGGCCGGCCTGGTCAACGACTACAAGGAAGGCGGCTGGCTGCCTGAATGGTCCAGCCCTGGCCTGGCCAACGTCATGGTCGGCAACAACTCGGCCTCGGTGGTGGCGGAAGCCTACGTCAAGGGCCTGCGCGGCTACGACATCGAGACCCTGTGGCAGGCGCTCAAGCACGGCGCCGACAACGAGGGCCCGATGGACGCCGTCGGCCGCAAGGGCGTCAAGTACTACAACGAGTTGGGCTACGTGCCGTACGACGTGAAGATCAACGAGAACGCCGCGCGCACGCTGGAATACTCGTACGACGATTTCGCCATCTGGCAGCTGGGCAAGGCGCTGGGCAAGCCGGAGTCGGAAATCACCATCTACAAGCAGCGCGCGATGAACTACAAGAAGCTGTTCGATCCGGAGTCGGGTCTGATGCGCGGCAAGAACAAGGATGGCAGCTTCCAGTCGCCGTTCAATCCCTTCAAGTGGGGCGACGCCTTCACCGAGGGCAACAGCTGGCACTACACCTGGTCGGTGTTCCAGGACGTCGACGGCCTGGTGCAGCTGATGGGCGGCCGCGACAAATTCGTCGCCAAGCTCGATCAGGTGTTCTCGCTGCCGCCGACCTTCGACGACAGCTACTACGGTGAGGTGATCCACGAGATCCGCGAAATGCAGATCGCCAACATGGGCCAGTACGCCCACGGCAACCAGCCGATCCAGCACATGATCTACCTGTACGGCTACGCCGGCGCGCCGTGGAAAACCCAGTACTGGGCGCGCGAGACCATGAACCGCCTGTACAAGGCCACGCCGGACGGCTACTGCGGCGACGAGGACAACGGCCAGACCTCGGCCTGGTATGTGTTCTCGGCGCTGGGCTTCTACCCGGTGACGCCGGCCGTGCCGCAGTATGTGCTCGGTGCGCCGCTGTTCCCGAAAGCCACGCTGCATCTGGAGAATGGCAAAACCGTCACCATCAACGCGCCGGCCAACAGCGACGCCCAGCGCTATGTGCGCACGCTGAAGGTGAACGGCAAGCCGTACGCCCACAACTGGCTCGATCATGCGGCGCTGATGCGCGGCGCCACGCTGGACTTCGACATGACGGCGCAGCCCAATACCCAGCGCGGCACCACGCCGGCCGACGCGCCGTATTCGCTATCGACCCAATAGAAATTGCCGTTAGCGGCGCGGGCGGGATCGTGATATGATATAGTTTCTATGTGGAAATATACTTGGTATTTCCACCATCACGAGCCCTGCCCCGCTCTCCGCTCTTCTCCAGTGCCCTGACCCGCATTGCATTCAAACTGCTTTACGGATCCGCACATGACACCTGGTGAACTAAGCGAGGCACGCCGCCTCGACGCGCTGCACAAACTCAATCTGCTCGACACCCCGCCCAGCGCGGCCTTCGACCGCATCACGCGCATGGCGGCCAGCATGTTCCGCCTGCCGATCGCCGCCATCTCCCTGACCGACGCCGACCGCCAGTGGTTCAAGTCGCGCGTCGGCGTCGAGCACGATTCCATTCCGCGCCTGCGCGCGCCGTGTGGCCAGGTGGCCGACAGCAGCACCGTGCTGGTGATCCCCGACCTGCTGCAGGATGACTATTTTCACGACAGCGTGCTGGCCGCCAGCGGCATCCGCTATTACGCCGGCGCGCCGCTGACCACCACCGACGGCCACTGCCTCGGCGCCATGTGCGTGCTGGGCACCGAGCCGCGCGACACCACGCCCGAGGAACTGACCGCGCTGTGCGACCTGGCCGGCATGGTGATGGCGCAGATCGAATTGCAGCATGCGCTGGGCCGCGTCGACGCCGTCAGCGGCCTGCCCAACCGCAACCAGTTCATCGACGACTTCCACGACCTGCAGCGGGACGCCGGCGAAGGCGAGCAGCGGCTGGCGGTGCTGGTCAACCTGGCCACCCACGAGCAGCTGGCGCACGCCGCGCGCGCCATGAAGTCGTCCTATCTCGATGAACTGGTGACCGAGGGTGCGCGCTGGCTGCGCGCCGAAATCGGCAGCGGTCCGCGCATCTATCACGTCGCCACGGCGCAGTTCATGCTGCTGTCGCCGACCGGCGAAACGCTGGACTCCTGGCTGCCGCGCGTGGAACGCAGGATGCAGGCGGCGCTGGCCATCGCCAGGACCCGCTATGTGGCCACGCCGTCGGCCGGCGTGGTGCCGTTCGACGTCGGCCACGACGACAGCCTGGCGGTGCTGCGCAAGGCCCGCAGCGCCGCGCATGACGCCATCGACCTGCCGAGCCACGTGGCGGTGTATTCGCAGGCCGAGGATGCGCTGTACCAGCGCCGTTTCAGCCTGCTCGGCGATTTCGGCGCGGCGCTGGAGGGCGCCGGACAGTTGCGCATGGTGTATCAGCCGCGCATCGATGTGGTCAGCGGCGCCTGCGTCGGCGCCGAGGCGCTGCTGCGCTGGAACCATCCGACGCTGGGCGCGGTCGGTCCGGCCGAGTTCATTCCGCTGATCGAGCGTTCCGGCCTGGCGCAGGCCACCACCGCCTGGGTGCTGGACGCCGCGCTGCGCCAGCAATGCGCGTGGCGCCGGGATGGCCTGGTGTTGCAGGTGTCGGTGAATGTGTCGGCCGCCAATCTGGTGGAGCCGGCGTTCGCCGCCAGCGTGGCGGCCTGCCTGCAGCGCTATCGCCTGCCGGCCGACTGCCTGGAACTGGAGATCACCGAGAGCGCCATCATGGAGCAGCCAGTGAAGGCGCACGCCACGCTGGCGCAGATCGCGGCGCTGGGCGTCGGCCTGGCGATCGACGACTTCGGCACCGGCTACAGCAGCCTGGCCTATCTGCAGAAGATGCCGGCCGACGTGGTCAAGATCGACCAGTCCTTCATCCGCGACCTGGCCGGCGACCCGCGCCAGCAGGCGCTGGTGACGGCGATGATCACGCTGTCGCAGGAACTGGGCCACCGCGTGGTGGCCGAGGGTGTGGAGACGGCGCCGGTGCTGGACTTCCTGCGCCGCGCCGGCTGCGACGAGGTGCAGGGCTATCTGTTCGCGCGGCCGCTGGAGGCCGAGGCGTTTGCGGGCTACTCCTGCCCGATCAGCACCAGCGCGTTGCGCGTGCCGAAGTTGACGGCGCCGCCGCGCACCACGGCGGTCTTGCCGGAGTAGTAGTCCTTGACGCGCTGGCCGTTGGCGAACACGCCGTGCAGGTTGATCGTGGAGGCCTTGGTGGTCGGCAGGTCCAGCGCCACCACCACCTTGTCGCGCACGCCGTCCTGGTCGTAAGTGCGCTTGAAGATGTAAGGCTTGGCTTGCAGCTGCTGGTGCACGCCGGCGCCGACCGCCACGTGGGCCTTGCGGAACAGGCCCAGCTTGGCCCAGTGCGCGCGCACGTCGGCGATCTTGTTGCCGTTGCGGACGACGTTCTGTTCCAGCTCGTTCCAGTTCATGAAGGAGCGCAGCTTGGCGTCGCCGGTCGCCTCGGCGACATCGAGCCGGCGCGCGGTTTCGTCGCCGTAGTAGATCTGCGCGGCGCCGGGCGCCAGCAGCAGCTTGTTGGCGCTCTCGAACGGCTTCTTGCGCGACGGGTCGAACGGCGCGCCGTCGTCGTGCGAGTCGAGGTAGTTCAGCACCGAGTAGCCGTTCAGGCGGCCGCCGTGCAGGGCGTTGGAGTAGCTGCTGAACAGCGTTTCGTAATCCTGCTCGGCATCCTTCACCAGCCCGAAGTTGATCATGCTGTTGAAGTTGGCCTGGTAGTAGTTGACGCTCTGGCCGCCGCCCAGGTCGTGATACAGGCCGTCGCTGACCTTGTAGTTGTAGACCTCAGCGGTCATGTAGAACTTGTCGTCGCCCAGCTTCTTCTCGGGATTGGCCTTCTTCCAGTCGTCGAAGGCGATCACCGCCTCCTTCTGCAGTTCCTTCCATACCTTGGCTTCGACGTGCTTGACGGTGTCGGCGCGGAAGCCGTCCACGCCGTACTTGCGGATCCAGTCGGTGTGCCATTTGATCAGGTAGTAGCGCGGCGCGCGCGGATAGCCGGTGCGCGCGAAGAATTCGTTCAGGCTCTTGATCTCCTGCTCGAAACGGCCTTCGCGCTGCCACTTGGCCATCAGGCGCTCCGGCAGCTCGACCGGCTCGTCGCTCTCGGTCAGGAAGTCCGGCAGGTTTTTCACCAGCGTGCATTCGATGGTGGTCTTGGCGGTTTTATAGGTGCATTCGGGCGCGGTGCGCACCCAGTCGCTCGGCCACACGGGATCTTCCTCGGTCACCGGGCCGGTGTGGTTCATCACCACGTCCAGCAGCACGCGGATGCCGTGCGCGTGCGCGGCGTCCACCAGGTTGCGGAAGTCGTTCTCGTTGCCCAGGTTGGCGTCGACGGCGGTGAAGTCGGAGGCCCAGTAGCCGTGGAAGGCGTAGGACTTGCCGGTGCCTTCGTCGGTGCTGCCGTGGATCTGCTCGACCGGCGGCGTGACCCAGATCGCGGTCACGCCCAGGCTGTCGAAGTAGCCGTCGTTGATCTTGTTGATCACGCCGGCCAGGTCGCCGCCCATGTAGCCGCGCAGCGGCGCCGCGTCCTTCTGGCGGTCGTAGGCCAGGTCGTTGCCGGTATAGGCGTTGTTGAAGCGGTCGGTCAGCAGGAAATAGACGGTCGCGTTCTCCCAGAGGAAGGGCTTCGGCCTGGCGGCCGGCGCTTCGGCGGCGTGGGCGGCGCCCAGGCCAAGTGCGAGGGAGAGTGCGAGTGTCGTCAATTTCATGCTGTCGTCCTGATGGTTTTATGTGGTGACGGTGGGATGGGCGCGGCCGGTCCAGTCGGCGATGCCGGCCACCTGCTCGGCGATCAAAATCAAGGGGCCCAGCGCCTGCTGGGTCGGCAGGTGGTGGAAGGCGGGATCGGCTTCGTAGCGTTCCAGGTAGACGCGCAGGGTCGCGCCTTCGGTGCCGGTGCCGGACAGGCGGAATACGATGCGCGAGCCGTTGGTCATGACGATGCGCACGCCCTGCTGCGTGGCCACCGAGCCGTCGACCGGATCTTTATAGTCGAAATCGTCGGCGAAATCGACCACGTAGTGGCCCAGGTCCTGCCCGGCCATGGTCGCCAGCTTGATGCGCAGGGAGGCCATCAGCTCATTGGCGGCGTGGCTGTCGACGCCTTCGTAGTCGTGGCGCGAGTAGTAGTTGCGGCCGAAGCGCGCCCAGTGTTCGCTGACCAGCTGTTCGACCGATTTGCCGGTGGCGGCCAGCAGGTTCAGCCAGAACAGCACGGCCCACACGCCATCCTTTTCGCGGATGTGGTCGGAGCCGGTGCCGTAGCTTTCTTCGCCGCACAGCGTGGCCTTGCCGGCGTCCAGCAGGTTGCCGAAGAACTTCCAGCCGGTCGGCGTTTCGAAGGCCGGGATGCCCAGCGCCTGCGCCACGCGGTCGGCCGCCTGCGAGGTCGGCATCGAGCGGGCGATGCCTTTCAGGCCGGCGCGGTAGCCCGGCGCCAGCGTCGCGTGCGCGGCCAGCACGGCCAGGCTGTCGGACGGCGTGACGTCGAATTTGCGGCCGAGGATCATGTTGCGGTCGCCGTCGCCGTCGGAGGCGGCGCCGAAGTCGGGCGCGTCGTCGGCCGCCATGATGGCGATCAACTGCGCGGCGTTGACGGGATTCGGGTCCGGATGGTGGCCGCCGAAGTCTTCCAGCGGCACGGCGTTGATCACGCTGCCGGCCGGCGCGCCCAGCTGGCCTTCGAGGATGGCCTTGGCGTAGGGGCCGGAGACGGCGTGCATGCCGTCGAAGCACAGGCGGAAGCCGCCGGCGATCAGCTGGCGGATGGCGTCGAAGTCGAACAGCTGCTGCATCAGTGCCGCGTAGTCGGCCACCGAGTCGATCACCGCGACCTCCATCGCTTCGATGCGGGCGGCGCCGGGCTGCTGCAGGTCGATGTCGGCGGCGTCGCTGATGCGGTACTGGGTGATGTTTTCGGTGTGGCGGTAGATCGCCTCGGTCACGCTTTCCGGCGCCGGGCCGCCGTTCTCGATGTTGTACTTGATGCCGAAGTCGCCGTCCGGGCCGCCGGGATTATGGCTGGCCGAAAGCACGATGCCGCCCAGCGCGCCGTGCTTGCGGATCACACAGCTGACCGCCGGCGTCGACAGGATGCCGCCCTGCCCCACCAGCACCCTGGCGAAGCCGTGCGCGGCCGCCATGCGCAGGATGGTCTGCACCGCCGCGCGGTTGTGGAAGCGGCCGTCGCCGCCCAGCACCAGCGTTTTGCCGGCGCAGTCGCCCAGCGTGTCGAACACGCTCTGGACGAAGTTTTCGAGGTAGTGCGGCTGCTGGAAGACGCTGACTTTCTTGCGCAGGCCGGAAGTGCCCGGCCGCTGGCCGGGGATGGGGGTGGTGCTGACCGTGTTGATGCTCATGTTCGCTCCGCGTAGGTAGATGACAAGTCCGATACGACGGTTTTACCTGTTCCGGCCGAATCGCGTCGCACAGATAGCTTGTTTCGCGAACACTATTGTGACGTCAGTGCTCGGCCTCGTCGCGCACCACCAGCGTCAGCACGCCCGCCACCACCATGCATACGCCGCCCAGCATCAGGGTCTTGACCGTGTGACCGGCGAACCAGTGCTTGGTCACGAAGCCGAGCAGCAGGCCGCTGACGATCTGCGGGATGACGATGAAGAAGTTGAACACGCCCATGTAGTAGCCCATGCGGCTGGCCGGCAGCGCGCCGGCCAGGATCGCGTACGGCATGGTCAGGATCGAGGCCCAGGCGATGCCGATGCCGATCATCGGGTAGAACAGCGTGTCGAGGTCGTGGATGGTGTAGATGCTGAACAGGCTCAGGCCGCCGATCACCAGGCACACCAGGTGCACGAACTTGCGGCTGGTGCGGCGCGCGAACACCGGCAGCACGAAGGCCGCCAGCGCCGATACGCCGCTGTACACGGCGAACATCACGCCGACGTGGTTGCCCGCTTCCTGGAACGCGGCCGATTGCGCGTCGGTGGTGCCGAACACGTTTTCGGCGACGCCGTTGGTGGTGTAGATCCACATCGCGAACAGGCCGATCCAGGTGAAGAACTGCACCGCGGCCAGCTGCACCATGGTCTTCGGCATTTTGCCGAAGCCGCCGAAGATTTCCTTCAGCGCGTTGGCGACGCCCTTGCCGCTTTGCTGGGCGGCGCGGAACGCGGCCAGGTCGTCCGGCGGCGCTTCTTTCGCGGTCAGCACGGTCCACAGCACGGCAAAGAAGTAGACGGCGCCGCCGGCGTAGAACGCGTAGCGCACGGTGTCGGGAATGGTGCCGCCGGCGGCGTCGTTGCTGACGCCCAGGTGGGTGAAGATGGTCGGCAGCATCGAGGCGATCACCGCGCCCCAGCCGATGAAGAAGGTCTGCATCGCGAAGCCGGCGGTCTGCTGGCGCGGTCCCAGCTTGTCGCCGACGAAGGCGCGGAACGGTTCCATCGAGACGTTGATGGCGCCGTCCAGCAGCCACAGCACCACCACCGCCATCCACAGCGCCGACGAATTCGGCATCAGGAACAGCGCCAGCGAGGCCAGCACGGCGCCGATGAAGAAGAACGGCCGGCGCCGGCCCCAGGTCGGGTGCCAGGTGTTGTCGCTCAGGTAGCCGATGATGGGCTGCACCAGCAGGCCGGTGACCGGCGCGGCCAGCCAGAACAGGGACAGGTCGTCGGGATTGGCGCCCAGCGTGGAGAAAATCCGGCTGACGTTGGCGTTTTGCAGGGCAAAGCCGAACTGGATGCCGAAGAAGCCGAGGCTCATATTCCACAGCTGCCAGAACGACAGGATGGGCTTGTTACTGGAAGAGTGCATGCTGCGCGTCCCGAGTTTTAAAATTTGTAGCAAAATAACACGCGACCTTGGGCGTGTCAAACGAAAGAACTTCCCAGTAAAATAGGGAGAAAAGGCTGTTCAGAGGCTACGCAATGGTGTCAAATGTAGCCAAACAACATAAAACGCAGACCGCCACAGAGACCTTACCTCCATGAAAATCAATTCCTTTGTAAAACTTGCCACACTGACGCTGCTGGCCAGCCAGGCCGCCCAGGCGCAGAACGCCGACCGCAAGTTCGACGGCGTCACCCAGCGCGACGGCCACCTGGAAGTACGCACCAGCGACGGCAACTACCTGATCACGCCCTACTCGGCCGGCATCGTCGAGACCACCTTCGTGCCCAAGGGCGAAACTGCCGATCCGGCCTCGCACGCCGTGGTGCTGGCGCCGGCCGCCGTCAACACCACCTTGAAGCAAAAAGCCGGCAGCATCGAATATGCCACACCCGGCATCACGGTCACCATTAGCAAGTCGCCGTTCCGTATCGCCTACGCCTACAAAGGCAAGCCGCTGGTGGCGGAGAAGCGCGGCTACATCCACATCACTGACGATGTGGCCAAGGGCAGCAAGGATATCAACAAGGGCGCGCCGCGCGTACTGGAAGCCATCGAGTTCGCGCTGGACAAGAACGAAGCCTTGTACGGCGCCGGTTCGCGCGCGGTCGGCATGAACCGCCGCGGCTACCGCTTCACGCTGTATAACAAGGCGCACTACGGTTACGGCGATCATTCGGAGCTGATGGGCTACACCATGCCGGTGGCGCTGTCGTCCAGGATGTACGCCATCCACTTCGACAATCCGCAGACCGGCTACCTGGATTTCGACAGCGCCAAGAACAACAGCCTGACCTACGAGGCGATCGGGGGCCGCAAGACCTATCAGGTCATCGCCGGCGATACCTGGGAAGACGTGGTGGGCAACTACACCAGCCTGACCGGCAAACAGCCCTTGCCGCCGCGCTGGGCCTTCGGCAACTTTGCCATGCGCTTCGGCTATCGCAACGAGCAGCAGGCGCGCGCGACGGTCGACAAGTTCATCGCCGACGATATCCCGCTCGATGCCATCGTGTTCGACCTGTTCTGGTTCGGCAAGGAGATCAAGGGCACCATGGGCAACCTGGCCTGGGACCAGGACAGCTTCCCTAATCCCACGGGCATGATCGCCGACTTCCAGCACAAGGGCGTGCAGACGGTGGTGATTTCCGAACCGTTTGTGCTGGATACCTCCAGCCGCTGGCAGGACGCCGTCGACAAGCAGGTGCTGGCCACCGGCGCCGACGGCAAGCCGCTGGCCTACGACTTCTATTTCGGCCACACCGGCTTGATCGACATCTTCGGCAAGCAGGGCAAGGACTGGCTGTGGGATATCTACAAGGGCCTGCACCAGCAGGGCGTGAAGGGCGTGTGGGGCGATCTGGGCGAACCGGAAGTGCACCCGACCGAAGCGCGCCACGCCACCGGCAGCGCCGACCAGCTGCACAACATCTACGGCCATCAATGGGCGCGCCTGGTGGCGGAAGGCTATCAGCGCGACTTCCCCAACGAGCGGCCGTTCATCCTGATGCGCGCCGGTTATTCGGGCACGCAGCGCTACGGCATCATGCCGTGGTCGGGCGACGTCAATCGCGGCTGGGACGGATTGCAATCGCAGCCGGAGATCTCGCTGCAGATGGGCATGCAGGGCGTCGGCTATATGCACTCGGACCTGGGCGGCTTCGCCAATCCGGTGCTGGACAACGAGCTGTATCAGCGCTGGCTGCAGTACGGCGTGTTCCAGCCGGTGTTCCGTCCGCACGCGCAGGACGAGGTGCCGTCGGAGCCGGTCTACCGCGAGGACAGGACCAGGGCGCTGGCGCGCGAGGCGATCCGCCTGCGCTATCGCCTGCTGCCGTATAACTACACGCTGGGCTTCGACAACAACCAGCAAGGCCTGCCGCTGATGCGGCCGATGCTGTACGAGGAGCCGGGCAACGCCAAGGTGCGCGCGATGTCGTCCACCTACCTGTGGGGCAAGGACTTCCTGGTCACGCCGGTGCTCAGGCAGGGCGCCACCACGGCCGAGGTCTACTTCCCGGCGCGCAGCGCGTGGTTCGATTTCTACACCGGCGAGAAGCAGGCCGGCGGCGCCACGCGCTCGGTTGCGCTGACGCCGGACCACGTGCCGGTCTACGTCCGCGCCGGCGCCTTCATCCCGATGGCCAAGGTGGTGCAGTCGACGCGCGACTACAACACCAGGCACATCGAGCTGCACTACTGGCACGACGCGTCGGTGAAGGCCGGCAGCGGCAAGCTGTATGACGACGACGGCCTGACCGCGCAAGCTTACGAGCAGGGCAAGTACGAGCTGCTGCGCTTTACCAGCAAGCTGCAAGGTACGGCGCTGTCGCTGCGCGTGGAATCGGAACTGGGCAAGCAGTACCAGCGCCCGGAGCGCGGCATTGCGCTGACGGTGCATAACGTGACCGCCGCGCCGTCCTCGGTACGCATCGACGGCCGCGTCGCCGTCTTCGCGTGGGACGAAGCGGCAAGGCTGCTGACGGTCGAACTGCCGGCCAGCGACCAGGCCAGCCGCAGCGTCGACATCCTGCTGTGATTTTTTGGCGGCATGTCGCACCTGTTCAAGCCGGGGAGTTGTCATTTCGATAGCATGAGGTTTTCACTCTTTGGAGAACACCTCATGCCCGCATTGAAATCGGCCCTCGCCGCCCTGGTGCTGTTGTGCGCCGCAGGAAGCAGCCAGGCGATCGGCTGCCTCTTGTTTGCGCCGACGATCAGCGCCTCCACCACCGGCGCCGGCGCCGGCGGCCTCACGCAATACACCTTCACCCTGACGGGCAACGGCGGGGGCTGCGTCGGCACCGAAAATACGCAGGTGCTGCTGCCCTACTTCAGCGATGCGGCCATTTCGTCGCTGGCGGCGCCAAGCGGCTGGAGCGCCACGATCGACGCCGGCAACCACACGTTTGCGGAACTGGGCGCCAACGTCGGCGCCATCGTGTTCTCGGCAAACTCCCCTGCCGACTACCTGAAGGCCGGCGATTACCTGGCGGGCTTCGGCCTGGTGTCAGCCTACGCCGGCATCACCAGCACCTACCATATCGACGCCGCCTTGAACGGCTTTACCACGGGCGCGACGTTTATCTCGGGCGCGCTTTACCAAAACGCCACCAGCAGCACCGACCTGCTGCTGATTCCCGGCAGCCCGCTGGCGCGCGCTGCGCTCGACGTGCCGTCGGCCGTGCCGGAATCGGCCACCTACGCTATGCTGCTGGCCGGCCTGGCCATGGGCTTCGTACGGCGGGGGGGGGCGCCAGGTCCCTTAAGCGCCGGGCTTCACCCGGGCTGATCAGATGGTTCAGATACGGTCGCGTAGCTGCTGCTCGGCGCGATCGCTGAGCACCAGCACCAGCTTCAATCGCGCCCGGGTCATGCCGACGAACAGCTTGCGCAGCACCAGCTGGTTCATCTCCTCGAAATCGATCTCGGTGAAGATGATCGCCGGCGCCGACTGGCCTTTGAAGCGGTACACCGATTCGGCCAGCAGGCCGCCGTCGCGGTATTGCGGATTGCCGAACAAGTCGTATTCGCCGGTGAAGGACTTCAGCGTGTGCACCTCGCTCAGTTGATCGAGGTGCAGGATCGCCGACTTTTCGCGTCCGCGGAACGAGGCGATGGCGATATCTTCGCGCGTGAAGCCGGCGCCCAGGCACAAGGTCACCGCGCGCCGCGTCTGCGCCAGCATCGCTTCGGTGTCGCCTGCCGGGTAGACCAGCTCCTCGATGTCCGCGCCCCTGAACGGACTGCCCGCCTCCACCGGCGTCTGCGTCGCGCCGATCGCGGCCAGGATGTCGACGATCTGGCGCGGGCTGCGGTAGTTGGTGTCCGAGTGCAGCGTCACCCAGCCGGGCAGCGGCACGCTCTCCTTGCCGTACAGGTTCTGGTTCGGATCTTCGAGCCAGATCGCGCGGCCGTTTTCCTTCAGCATGCGCAGCAGGATATCGCGCCACGCCGCCGAAAAGTCCTGGCCTTCGTCGACGATCACCACGTCGTATCGCCAGCTTTCCGGCAGCGGCGAGACGCTCATCTGCGCCTCGATCTTCTCCCACACGTCCGGCGCCGCGTAGTTGGGCGTTTCGCCGCGCTCGCGCGCGAACGCGTCGCTCAGCATGTGAAAGCTGGCCACCTTGCCGCCCTTTGGCGCCAGGCGCTCGATGTGGTCGGCCAGCGGCCGGTTGTAGCAGACGTACAGCGGACATAGGCCGGCTTCGATGGCGGACGTGAATTCCGCCAGCGCCAGCTGCGTCTTGCCGCTGCCGGCGGTGCCGATCACGCGCAGGCGGAACGGCTCGAATTCCAGCCGGTGCGCCCATGTCGCCAGGCCGCCCGACAGGCGCGCCACCATGCGCGCGGCATTGCCGATCATGGCGCTCGGGTCGGGACGGAGACTGAGCATATTTCCGAGGAAGCGCGTCACCTTGTCGAACTGCGCGTCGGGCTTGGGATCGTCCACCGGCAGCGTGTCGCGCACCAGTTGCGCCAGCTGGTGCTTGCGGTTGGCGTCGATGATGTGGCGCGGGTCCAGTCCGGCCAGGTGTGGATCGCGCACGGTGTAGTCGGGACAGTACAGCAGGTAGTCGATCGAGAGTTCGCCGCCGAAGCGCTCCGTCATCACGCGGATGGAGCGCATGATGTGCTGCGCCACCTTGCGCGGCTTGGCCGCGTAGTTCTTCACCAGCCCGTCCGGCGTCTCGTTCAGGAAGCCGGATATCTGCTCGATCAGCAACAGCCGGCCGTTCGGCGCTACTATCACGAAGTCCACCTGGTCGAAGGCTGAGTAGCCCTTTTCGACATTGGTCCAGTGCACGCCGTGGTAGATGTGGTACGGCGATTCCGCCAGCGTGGCGTTCAGGTAGGACAGCGTTTCAATTTCACGCGCCGCCGCGCCGGTGGCCGACATCTCTTGCCAGCCGGTTGGATGAAGATGAGCCATGAGTGAAATGATGTCTAAAGGAAAAGTCCATTGTACACAGAGGGATGTCCCGCACGGGTCCCTGTGGCATTCCTTCTATTTTCGCCCCTATTTTTCACTATTTTCTTTTGCATTGAACTATTCCGCGATTTGCAGGTCTAAATAGGGAAATGCAGTGAAAAATAGGGGAGAAAATAGAATGAAATCCACAATGAGTGTGCAGATAGACACCGATACCCTGCTCCGGCTTATTTCGCAGCTGAAACTTCGCGGCGGCACGCAGGATATATCGGAAGCCATCACCAGCGCCATCGAACTGTGGCTGCGCGAACAGGCCGGACTGGCCAAGGGCAGCGATCCCGCCAACCTGCGCGGTTATCAATGGAAATCGCTGTTCCTGCCCGACGGCACCGAACTGCGCTCCTGGAGCTACGGCGAGCACAACTACGCCCGCGTGGTCGGCGACCAGATCATCCACCAAGGGCAGCCAATAACGCCCAATCAATTCGCCCAAAAGTTCGCGCGCTCCTTCCGCAACGCCTGGATGGACATCTCCGTGCGCCGCCCCGAAGACAAGCAGTTCATCATAGCCGACCGCCTGCGTCGAGAACAGGCCACGCCGCCACGCGCGCCGGCGCCAGCCGAGCCCTCGCTGCCGCAACTGATGGCCGCACTGCAGGCGCAATTGCAAGCGCAGCAGCCGACTCCACCTGTGCCAGCGCCAGCTCCAGCGCCGACACGCGACACCACGCCCGGCGAAGGCTGGACCTTGCCCGAGCGCCGAAAATTCCGCTTCCGACTTGAAGACGTAGCCTTTGAATGACGGTAAGATACCTGGCTAACAAAACATCCAGGGAGAGGTCTGTGACACCAAAAATAATCAGCGCACTGCTGGCCTGCACCTTCGCGGCAGCCGGTACTGCCAGCGCCGCCAAACCAACCGTCGCTGAAGCCGAGCGCTTCCTGGCCGACACCGAAACCAAGCTCAATAAACTGAACAACGAGCAGTCCCGCGCCGCCTGGGTCGGCTCCAACTTCATCACCGACGACACCGAAGGCATCGCCTCCTACTTCGCCGAGCGCTACCTGACGGCCTCCGGCGAAGCCGCCATCGGCGCGCGCCGCTTCAACGGCCTGAAACTGTCGCCGGAATCCGCGCGCAAGATGATGCTGCTGCAGCAAACGCTGGTCTTCGCCGATCCGAAGGAACGCGAACAATACGCGCAACTGCAGGCCGCCATGAACGGCGCCTACGGCAAAGCCAAATACTGCCCGACGCCTGACAACTGCATGGCGCTGGGCGACATGGAAAAAGTCCTCGCCACCAGCCACGACGAAGCCAAGCTCAAAGAAATGTGGACCGGCTGGCACGCCCAGTCGCCGTCGTACAAACAGAAATACACCGAGTACGTCGAGCTGTCCAACAAGGGCGCCAAACAAATGGGCTTTGCCGACACCGGCGTGATGTGGCGCTCGCAGTACGACATGCCGCCGGAAGCCTTCGCCGCCGAAATGGAACGCCTGTGGCAGCAGGTCAAGCCGCTGTACGACTCGCTGCTGACCTACACCCGCTACAAGCTGCGCGCCACCTACGGCCCGGACGTGGTGCCGCTGGAAGGCCCGATCCCGTCCCACCTGTTCGGCAATATGTGGAGCCAGAACTGGACCAACCTGTACCCGCTCCTCAAGCCCGCCACCGGCGCCAGCAGCTACGACCTGACCAAGGTGCTGGAACAGCGCAAGACCGACGCCAAGCAGATGACCCGGTACGCCGAAGGCTTCTACACCTCGCTGGGCATGCAGAAGCTGCCGGCATCGTTCTGGGAACGCTCGCTGCTGACCAAGCCGCGCGACCGCGACGTGGTCTGCCACGCCTCCGCCTGGCCGCTGAACGAAAAGGACGACGTGCGCATCAAGATGTGCATCACGCCGACCGCCGAAGACTTCACCGTGATCCACCATGAACTGGGCCACGTCTACTACTTCCTGGCCTACACCAAGCAGCCCTTCCTGTTCCGCAACGGCGCCAACGACGGCTTCCACGAAGCCATCGGCGACACCGTCGCGCTGTCGATCACGCCGAGCTACCTGAAGCAGATAGGCCTGATGGACCAGGAACCGGACGTCAACGCCGACATCCCGCAACTGCTGGAGCGCGCGCTGAGCAAGGTGGCGATCCTGCCGTTCGCCTACTCGGTCGACAAATGGCGCTGGGACGTCTACGCCGGCAAGACCAAGCCGGCCGACTACGACAAGAGCTGGTGGCAGCTGCGCGAGCAGTACATGGGCATGAAGCGGCCGGCGCCAATCAACGGCGTCACCGGCTTCGACGCCGGCGCCAAGTACCATGTGGCGGCCGACGTGCCGTATGCGCGCTACTTCCTGGCCGACATGCTGCAATTCCAGTTCCACCGCGCGCTGTGCCGCGAAGCCGGCTACACCGGCCCGCTGAACCGCTGCTCGGTGTACGGCAACGCCAAGGCCGGCGCCAAGCTGCAGCAGATGCTGGCACTGGGCGCCAGCAAGCCGTGGCCGGAAGCGCTGAAGGCGATCTCGGGCGAAGACAAAATCGACGGCAATGCGCTGCTGGAATACTTCGCGCCGCTGAAAACCTGGCTGGACCAGCAGAACGCCGCCCTCGCCGCCGCCGAGAAGAAGTAATCCGTCAGATCACGGAGTAGTCCATCGCCGTCAGATCGGCGATCATGCCTGGGCCGGTTGGCTGCCAGCCCAGGCGTTCCCGCGTCAGCGCGCTGGACGCCGCCATATCCAGGCCGGCAAACATCCCCAGCCAGCCGAAGTACGCCGCCGCGTCCTCCGCAGCGATCGACTTGACCGGTACGCCCAGTCCCTTGCCGATCACCTCGGCGATGCTGCGCGCCGTAATCCCTTCCTCGGCCACCGCGTGATAACGCTCGCCGGCCTTGCCCTGCTCCAGCACCAGGCGGTAAAGCAGCGCCACATCGCTCACGTGCGCGGCGGACCAGCGGTTCAGTCCCTCGCCGATGTATGCGGCCAGGCCTTTTTCGCGGCTGTTGCGTATCATATAGCTGACCAGCCCTTGCCGCCTGGTGTCATGCACCTGCGGCAGGCGCACCACGCGCACATCCACGCCCGCCTCCAACGCGGCCGCGCCGGCCAGTTCCGAAGCGATGCGCGGATTGCGGTGCTCCAGATTGAACACCGTCTCCACCGCCGACTCGCCATGCCCACGCTCGCCCATGCCGACGCCGGACGTGATGATCAGCGGCCGGTCGGAACCTTGCAACGCCTCGCCCAGCGCCGCGATGACGCGCCCGTCCTGCTCGCAGCTCTCCAGGAACTTGCCGAAGTCGTCATGATTGAAGGCCGTATGGATCACCGCATCGGCCTGCGCCGCGCCGGCGCGGATGCGCTCCACCTCGCCCAGTTCGGCGCGGTACGCCTGTGCGCCGGCGGCGGCCAGCGCCTCGGCGCCCGCGTCGGAACGCGTCATGCCCAATACCTGATGGCCCGCCGCGATCAGCTGCGACACCACTTGTGCGCCGATAAAGCCGGTCGCCCCTGTTACGAATACCCGCATTTCATCCTCCATGGTCGCTTGAGTAAGCGTATTATGGACAGCGAATCTTTCCTATTAAAGTAGTGACGTTATACAGGTATAAGAACCAACAGGATGAACGAACATAATCCCCTCGGCAAATTCCTGCGCGACCGCCGCACGCGGCTTGACCCGGCCGCCTTCGGCATCGCCGCCGGCCGCCGACGCACGGCTGGCCTGCGCCGCGAGGAAGTGGCGCAGCGCGCCAACATCAGCACCACCTGGTACACCTGGCTGGAACAGGGCCGCGGCGGTGCCGCCTCGGCCGAAGTGCTGGACCGCATCGCCGGCGGCCTGATGCTGACCGAGCCGGAACGCGAACACCTGTTCATGCTGGGCCTGGGCCGCCCGCCGGAAGCGCGCTACAAAATGTCGGACGGCGTCACGCCGCGCCTGCAGCGGGTGCTGGACGCCTTCACCGGCAGCGCCGCCATGCTGCGCACGCCGACCTGGGACATCGTGGCCTGGAACCGCACCGCCACGCTGCTGCTGACCGACTACGCCAGCATCCCGCCCAAGGAGCGCAACGTCGCGCGCATGATGTTCAGCAGCGCCCGCATACGCGCGGCGCAAAGCGACTGGCAAAGCGTGGCCCGCTTCGTGGTCGGCTCGCTGCGCGCCGACGCCATCCGCGCCGGCGCCGACACCGAAGTCGCCGCACTGGCCGAGGAACTGTCGCGCCTCAGCCCGGAGTTTGCCGCCATGTGGCAAGACAATGAAGTGGTCAGCGTCTCCGACGGCTACAAGGTGCTGCACCATCCGGAACTGGGCGCCATCGAACTGGAATTCTCGACCTTTGCCGTCGACGGCCGGCCCGACCTGTCGATGATGGTCTACAACCCGGCCACCGAGGCCAGCGCCGAACGCATCGCCGCCTACCTGGCCGCCCGCGCCGCAGACTGAGTTACGGCAGCAGGCCGGCCGTACGGTACGCGGCCAGCGTGCTGTCGAACACCTGCACGTCGTTGCAGCCGCGCGCCACCAGCTGCGCGCCTTCGATCGCCGAGAACACGGCGAACGCCCAGCCCTTCACCGCCGCCGCTTCCATCTTCGGCTTGCCCAGCGCCAGCACGCGCGCCAGCCAGCCGACGATCAGCGCGGTGAAGCGCTCCACCTCGGCCTGCACCTCCGGCGCCAGCAACGGCCGCTCGGCCGCCAGCACGCCCACCATGCACATGCGGTTCTCGCGCAGCAGCGTGTCGCGGAACACGTCGGCATACTTGGCCACGCAAGTCTTCCAGTCCACGCCCTGCGCCAGCAGCCCGTCCAGATAGCCGAGGAACTCCTCGGTGTACTGGCGCGCCAGCGCCGCGCCCAGGTCGCCCTTGGTCGGGAAGTAGTAATGGATGCTGGAACTCTTCACGCCCACCGCCTCCGCCAGGTCGCGGAAACTCAAGGCGTTGTAGCCATTGGCCTGCACCATCAGCCGCGCGGCCATCATCACTTCCTGCTTCTTATCGCTTGCCATATCCATCTTTCAAAAATTATCGCTTGACGCGACAAAACATCCGGGATTAATATCTATCTACCGATAGATAGACAATTCCGGAAACGCCCGACTATCGGCCCATTTTAATCTATCTACCGAAAGGTAGAATTATGAAAGCCGAATATGAAGATTTATGACATGCCAGGATTCCCCAATCCCGCCCGCATCCACATCGTCCTGGCCGAAAAAGGCCTGGCCGCGCAGTTTGACTTCGTCAAGGTGGACCTGTTCTCCGCCGAGCACAAGCAGCCGGCCTTCCTGGCCAAGAATCCCGGCGGCGTGGTGCCGGTGCTGGAACTGGACGATGGCACCCACATCGCCGAATGCATCGCCATCACCGAATACCTGGACAACCTCGACGGCCATCCAACGCTGACCGGCGCCACGCCGCGCGACAAGGCGCTGATCCACATGATGCAGAAGCGCGCGGACGACTGGATGATCGATGGTATCGGCGCCTACTTCCACCACGCCACGCCCGGCCTCGGGGCAACGCTGGAAGCCTACAAAAGCCCGGAATGGGCGGGACGCAAGGAATGGGGCGAACGCCAGCTGGAGAAATTCAAAACCGGCATGCGCTACTTCGACAGCGTGCTGGCGCAGCAAGCCTACATCGCCGGCCCGCAGTTCTCGGTGGCCGACATCACCGTCTACTGCGCGCTGCTGCACGCCGCCTTTGTCGGCATCACCGTCACCGGTGACTACCCGGCGCTGGCGGCATGGCAGGCCAAGGTCGCCGACCGCCCGAGCGTGAAAAACCGCGGCGGGCAGTCGTAACAGCCGATGCGGCGATCAGCAATCGGCGGTCGCCACATTGCCCTTCTGCTGCTGGTCGCGGCAGCGCGGGGAATCGCGCGCCATGGTGCGGCGGTTGTCTTCCTTCAGACGCTCGGCCTCGCGCGCGCGCTCCTCCATGATCGGCTGCGCCGCCGCCTGGTCCTTGTCCAGTCCCGGCACATTGGCCGGACGCTGGATGGTGGCCGCCAGATCCGCATGGATCGGCAGATTGGTCCAGTAAGTGTTCTTGGCGCCGCTGACCCAGACCGCCGTCACTTCCGGCGTCGCCAGCGTCGACACGCCTTCCGGATATTCATAAGTGCGCACCACCGGCGCCACGCCCAGCGACTTGCCGCCTTCATAAATGGTGGCGCCGACCGGCATGGTGTCGTAGGTCAGCATGGCGGTGCGGGTGCCGGTGGCGGCGCAGCCGGTCAGGGCGGCGGCGAAGGCAGCGAGCATGGCTACGCGTGCGATATTGTTCATTGATTTCTCCTTGGTTTTTATGCTTGGTTTTTATGAATAGGCGCCGCACAATTGGCGGCGATAAAAGCTGCCTGCGTGGGCATGGCGTTCACGCAGTTCCTGATGACGCTTTCCACTTCGTGCAAAAAGCCGCTGATCTGCTGCTCGCCGGTCAAGTCTACCAGCGGATGGGCGGCACGCGGACGAATCCGCTGCCCGTGCAGCACCTGCAACCAGTTATGCTTGGTGAACAGCTCCAGGCCGTCGCGGAACACCCGGCCATGGCTGCGGAACAAATCGATCCGGTGCTGCAGATCCTCCGGCACTTCCATCTCGCGGCAATAGTTCCAGAAGCGCGTGTCGTTCCGCTCGGTGGCCTTGTAGTGCAGGATGACGAAGTCGCGCGCCCAGCGGTACTCCTCGTCCATCACCCGGTTGTACTGGCGGATGTCGGCCTGCTCGAAACCGCCGGCCGGGAAGTACGTAATCAGGTGCGCGATCGCCATCTGGATCAGATGGATGCTGGTCGACTCCAGCGGCTCGATAAAGCCGCACGACAGCCCGATCGACACCACGTTGCGGTTCCACGCCTTGCTGCGTTTGCCGGTGCGGAAGCGGATCGTGCGCGGCTCGGCCAGCGCCTCGCCATCCAGATTGTTCATCAGGATGGACTGCGCCTCGTCCGCGCTCATGAATTTGCTGGAAAAGACATGGCCATTGCCGATGCGGTGCTGCAGCGGAATGCGCCATTGCCAGCCGGCGCCGTGCGCCGTCGCGCGCGTGTACGGCGTCAGCTCCGGCGCGTTGGCGCACGGCACGGCAATCGCCGTATCGCACGGCAGCCAGTGCGACCAGTCCTCGAACGGCGTGTTGACCGCGTCGATCAGCAGCGCGCGGAAGCCCGAGCAGTCGATGAACAAGTCGCCGGCGACCTGCGTGCCATCCTCCAGCACCACGGCCGTGACATGGCCGTCGGCGTCGCGCTGGCGCACCTCGGTGATCTTGCCCTCGATGCGCCGGACGCCGCGCGCCTCGCTGAAGTTGCGCAGGAATTTGGCGTACAGCGACGCGTCGAACTGGTAGGCATGGACGATCTGCGACAGCGGCGAGTTGCCGAGATCCGGCCGCGCGCGCAGGAATTTGTTGTGCATGGCGGCGACGTTGTTGATCGAATAGTGGTCCAGCTCCGCCGCCTTGCCGGCCAGGTACTGCTTCAGCCAGTGCTGGTAGAAGTCCACCGTCCAGCCATCCTGCCCGATCACGCCGAAACCGTGCAGATAGCGGTCGCCAATGCGGCCCCAGTTGACGAACTCGATGCCGAGCTTGAACGTGCCCTGCGTCTGCCGCATGAAGTCGTCCTCGTCCAGCTCCAGCATGCGGTTGAACAGGTTAATCATCGGAATGGTGGCCTCGCCCACGCCGATGGTGGCGATCTGGTCCGACTCCACCAGCCGGATGTTGTACTGGCCCTTCAGCATCTTCGACAGCGCCGCGGCCGTCATCCAGCCGGCGGTGCCGCCGCCGACGATGACGATATCTTTTAATGGTTGCATCTTCGCTCCAGAAGATAAAAAGCCCCTTGCCGAAGGAATCCGGACAAGGGGCTTACACTTTACCTCACACGTTCAGCTTACATCTTGTAGCTGACGCTGAAGAACAGGGTACGGCCGGTTTGCGTACGGGTCTTGGTCGAACCGTCGGCATTGGACTCCACGTAGTAAGGGCTGTTCAGGTTGTTACCCTCGACGCGGAACGACAGGCCTTTCATCGGGCCGGTCTGGATCTCGTAACCGATCTGCGCCGAGAGCCACTTCTGCGACTCGATGTACACCAGCGATGGGAAGCCGCCGACGGTGTCGTTGGCTACGCTGCCGACATAACGCGAACGGTAGTTGGTCGCGACGAAGGCGCTGAAGCCGCTCTTCTCGAAGTACAGCTGCAGCTTGGCGTTGGTCTTCGACAGGCCTGGCAGCGGGATGCTGCCGGCGTCGGCCACCTGGTCCGGATTCTTGCCGATGATGTTAGGCAGAGCCACCGAGCTGAAGGTCGACGAATAGCTGCCCGACGCACCGAAGCCGTTCAGGATCGGGTGAATCAGCTCGAACGGCGCCGACGCGGTCAGCTCCAGACCTTTCAGGTTGCCGCCGCTGCCGTTCACGGTGGTGGTGTAAATACCCTTGTTACCGCCGGCCAGGTTAGGCAGACCGAAGGTCGCCAGGTAAGGCGTGAAGTCGTAGTCGCTGATCGCCTGCGGCACGATGTAGCTGTTCAGCTTCTTGTAGAACAGCGCGGCGCTGACATAGCCCTTCTTGGCGAAGTATTTCTCCAGCGAGAAGTCGAGCGCATCGGCGCGGAACGGCTTCAGGTTAGGATTGCCCGACGAACCTTCGTAGCGCGGTGGCGGCACCACACCGTTGACAGCGGTCGGCGTGGTGTTCACGGCGAAGCTGAACGAGTTGCGCATGTCGGTCATGTTCGGACGCGCCACCTGTTTCGACACCGCGAAGCGGCCCAGGTAGCTGTTACCCAGATCGAAATTCAGGTTCAGCGACGGCAGGAAGTCGTTGTAGCTGGTGCCATCGGTCTGCTGCGCCGAGGCCGGGTTGTCCAGCACCGGCGAGGAGCCGACGTTGGCGTGGTAGCCAGCCGCTTCCTGCTTGGTATGCACCGCCTGGAAGCCGAGATTGCCGCTGACCGGGATTTCGCCGATACGGCTGTCGATATCCAGCTTGGCGTAGGCGGTGCTCAGTTTTTCCTGCACGCCGTAAGATTTCGACAGGATGTCGTTGGCGTACTTGCGTTGCACCACGGCGCCTGGGATCAGGTTCACCTGTGGATCGAACACCAGCATGCTCAGGCCGGTGCCGCCAACGTTGTTGGCCACCGTCGAACCGCTCGGGAACGGAATGCGGTCGTAGCCGCCGCCGGTGATCGACTGGATCACGCCCTCATCGGCCACGCGCTTCTTGGTGCGGTCGGTGAAGTTGGCGCCGAAGCGCAGGTTCGAGAAGTAGCTGTTCTCCGGAATTTCATACTTGGCTTCCAGACGGATCGCATTGACCTGGTCGCGGATGGTCGGGCCCTTGTAGTAACCGGCCTGCGAGATCGAGCCGCACGCCGAGTTGTTGGCGATGCCGGACCAGCCGCACTGGTTGCGCACGGCCATGGTGTTCGGATCGGTCAGGCTGTTACCGTAAGCCATGGTCGGAATGTGGCCATCCAGGCCGGTCAGGGTCAGGCCGGCGTTGGTCGGCGTGCCGCCGTAGTATTCGACGTCGCGCTCGACGCGGTCGGCCGAGTTATGGCTCAGGTCGAGCATGGTGCTCCAGCCGTTGCCCAGCTTCAGGTTGGTTTTCCAGCCGATCGACTTGATGGTGTCGTTGTCCAGAATACCTTCGTTGCGGTCGATCAGGCCGACGTTGCTCATGGTGGCCGAGGTGGCGATGCCGTTGGCGACGGTGGCGTTGGTGAACACGCCGGTGCCCGGCACCTGGATTTCGCTCAGCTTGGTGTAGTCGTCGATCTTCGACCAGAACATATCGATCTGGCTGTTGAAGTCGCGGTTAGGCTTGAAGGCGATGATCGCTGCCACGCCCTTGCGGTCGTCGCGGATGTTGCGGGTGGTGGCGTTGTAGCCCGAACCGCCCGGCACCTTGGCCGTCACGGTGCTGCCGTTGGTGGTGGTCACCGGGCCGGTGTAATCGCCCCAGGTGCCGAATTCATATTGCGACGAATCGCTGGTCTGACGCACGTAGCCGATCGCCACACCCAGGGTGCGGTTCAGGAACTGGTCGATGTAGGTGACGCTCTCGCGATGGCCCTGGCCCTGCGCTTCCAGGCCCAGACCGTTCTTGGTCTTCTGGTATTTGACAGCGATGGTGCGCTTGCCGAAGGCCAGCGGATCGATCAGCTGCTGGTCGATGGTGCCGGCCAAGCCGGCGCCCATGACGGTCGCGTCGGTGGTTTTGTAGACGGTGGCGCCGGCGATCAGTTCAGCCGGGTAAGCGCTCAGGTCGACCGCGCGGCTGTCGCCGGTGCTGGTCTGTTCGCGGCCGTTCAGCAGGTAGCCGGCGAAGTCCGGGCCGAGGCCGCGGATGCTGACAGTGGAGGCGTTGCCGTCCTTGGTACGCTGGGTGGTCAGGCCGGGCAGGCGGGCCAGCGATTCAGCGATGGTGGTGTCCGGCAGCTTGCCGATATCTTCCGCCGAAATCGCTTCCACGATGGAGCTGGCGTCTTTCTTGACCGAGATCGCGTCCTCGATGCCGCGGCGGATGCCGGACACGGTCACGCTTTGCACGGTATCGGCGGCCGGTGCGGTCTGCGCAAAGGCAGGCTGGACCAGCGTCGACAGCAATACGGCGCAACCAGCGGCGACCGGGCTCAATTTAAATGCGGCCTGGGCGGCGCCGCGCTGGTTAACGGAATTCTTCATCAGTGTCCCCTCATCATCAAAAAAATACCCGCGACACCACGGCCGGCTCTGGCTACATCGACTACACGGGTTCCAAGGAATACGAACGCTCTCAAGGACGTTCTAAGCGGAATTTTGTACTAAAACTAGATTCTGTGTCAATCAAGCTTCAGTATTCTTACGCCTCCATAGGCGCGCCAGCCCTTGCCTCCCCTCTGAAAACCTTGTTCTCGTTGTATTTCGGCTACAGAAGCTCGCGCCCACCCGTGTAGTGGAACTACATTTTGCATCGCGACCAGCAAGAATTCTGTTGCATTTCCTACCTGTCAACCCGGCGCGGTCAAGCGACAGGGCGAGGCAGGCCGAATATCTGTATTAAAACTAGAAACCGTGGCAGATTTCATAGTATTCTCGGGCGAAACCATCAAAATGCGCCTGTAGTACGACTACTAGGCGCCCTCTGGAGACCGTATGAACAAGATTCTCGCCACCGCCCTGCTGTCGGCGCTCCCGCTGGCTGCCCCGGCCGCCCCCTACCAGATCGACCACATGGACCCGCCGCTGTGGTGGACCGGCATGCACAACACCCGGCTGCAGCTGATGGTGCACGGCCAGCAGATCGCCGACCTGGAGCCGGCGCTGGCCTATCCCGGCGTGCGCATTGCCGCGGTCAGCCGCGTCGCCAACCGCAACTACCTGTTTGTCGACCTGGAGATCGCGCCGGACACCAAGCCCGGCAAGATCGACCTGGCTTTCAGGCGCGGCAGCCAGACCGTCCATTACAGCTACCAGTTGCTGGCGCGCGCGCCCGGCTCGGCCCAGCGCGCCGGTTTCAGCAGCAAGGACGCCATCTACCAGGTCATGCCCGACCGCTTCGCCAACGGCAATCCGGCCAACGACAACGCCGCCGGCATGAGCGAGCGCGCCGACCGCGCCAACAAGGGCGGCCGCCACGGCGGCGACATCCGCGGCATGGCCGACCACCTCGACTACATCGCCGGCATGGGCTTCACCATGCTGTGGCCGACGCCGCTGCTGGAATCGAACATGCCGGACTACTCGTATCACGGTTACGCCACCACCGACCACTACCGCATCGACCCGCGCTACGGCAGCAACGAGGAATACCGCGACTTCGTGGCGCAGGCGCGCAGCAAGGGCCTGGGCGTGATCCAGGACGTGGTGCTCAACCACATCGGCAGCAAGCACTGGTGGCTGCAGGACATGCCTGCGCCGGACTGGCTCACCTACCAGGGCAAGTACGTGCCGACCGCGCACCACCGCGTGGCGCTGCAAGACCCGTATGCATCGGACGAAGACAAGACCAACTTCACCGCCGGCTGGTTCACCCAGAGCATGCCGGACCTGAACCAGGCCAATCCCTACCTGGCCACCTACCTGATCCAGAACGACATCTGGTGGATCGAATACGCCGGCCTGGCCGGCCTGCGCGTCGACACCTACGGCTATTCCAACACCGACTTCCTGAGCCGCTGGTCCGGCGCGCTGATGGCCGAGTACCCGCACCTGAACCTGGTGGGCGAGGAATGGAGCACCATGGCGCCGGTGGTGGCGCACTGGCAGGAGGGCAAGCGCAACTTCAACGGCTACGCCTCGCACATGCCGAGCATGATGGACTTCCCGCTGACCGACGCCATGCGCCGCGCCCTGGCCGCCGGCGACGACGATGAACACAGCCTGACCACGCTGTACGAAGCGCTGTCGCTCGACTACCTGTACCCGAACCCGGGCAACCTGGTGCTGTTCGAGGGCAACCACGACATGTCGCGCATCTTCAGCGAACTGCATGGCGATGAAGACCTGTTCCGCATGGCGATGGCCTTCGTCGCGACCGCGCCGCGCATCCCGCAGTTCTACACCGGCAGCGAGATCCTCATGACCAGCAACACCAAGGTGCGCGACGACGCCTCCTACCGCCTCGACTTCCCCGGCGGCTGGCGCGGCGACGCCGTCAACGCCTTCACCGGCCAGGGCCTGACGCCGCAGCAGCTGGCGGCGCAAGCCTACGTCAGGAAGCTGTTCAACTGGCGCAAGACCGCCACCGTCATCCACAACGGCAAGATGATGCACTACGGCCCGGAGCAGAACACCTACGTCTACTTCCGGTATGACGGCACGAAGAAAGTCATGGTAGCCTTCAATAAAAACAAGAGCGACACCGTGCTGAACACCGCGCGCTTCCACGAAATGCTGGACGGCGCCAGCGCCGGCACGGACGTCATCAGCGGCCAGCGCATCCCGCTGGCCGGCGAACTCAAACTGCCGGCACGTTCGGTAACGATATTGGAGATTGAATAATGCGTTTCACCTTGTGCGCACTGGCCGCCGCCCTGAGCGCGGCCTTGCCTGCCCTGGCCGCCGACGCGGTCAGCCACTACCCCACCTTTGACGGCAAACAGGAAACCGTGCGCTACGCCACGCCGGACGCCGCCGCCGCGCTGCGCAGCTACACCCAGTCCACCACCATGCGCGTGCGCGAAGGCGGCAAGCAGGAAATCAGCTACGCCGAAAGTGCCGCGCTGCCGACCGTCCGCAGCGGCAACCTCGCCTTCGACGCGCTGTTCGCGCTAGCCGGCGTCGAAATGAAGCAGGACTCGGTGAGCGAAATCCGCGACGGCAGCTACAACGGCGGCAACCCGATCCCGTGCGACTGCTTCGAGACGGGCGAATCGTGGCACTACGTGTGGACCCGCGACCTGTCCTATGCCGCCTCGCTGGGCCTCGGCATGCTCGACCCGCAGCGCACCCGCAACTCGCTGGAATTCAAGCTGGCCGGCTACCGCGACGGCGTCACGGCCGGCGCGCATGCCAGCGGCGACGGCTACCAGATCGTGCAGGACACCGGCAGCGGCGGCAGCTGGCCGGTCAGCTCCGACCGCGTCAGCTGGGCCTTCGGCGCCGACGAAGCGCTGAAAGCCCTGCCGTCGGCCGAACGCGCCGCCTTCGCGCAGAAAGCCCTGCACGCGCTGCGCAATACGCTGGACAACGACCGCCTCGCCATCTGGGACGCCGCCGACGGCTTGTACAACGGCGAGCAATCATTCCTCGACTGGCGCGACCAGACCTACGCCGCCTGGATACCGGACGAACTGGCCTTCATGGCCACCTCCAAGGCGCTGTCCACCAACGCCGCCCACTACAAGGCGCTGACGCTGGCCGCGCAACTGGCGGCCGAACAAGGCGACGCCACAGCCGCCGCGCGCTACAACGGCTGGGCCGCCGATCTGAAAGCCGCTATCAACAAGCGCTTCTGGCAGGCCGACAGCGGCATGTACAGCAGCCTCACCGCCGGCCACTTCGACGGCGCCGCCGAATACAAGTATGACTGGCTGGGCCAGTCGCTGGCCATCGTCACCGGCATCGCCGACCAGCAGCAGGCGCAAAGCATCCTGGTGCACTACCCGCATGGTCCTCTGGGTGCGCCGGTAATCTGGCCGCAGCAGGCCAATACCGCCGTCTACCACAACCGCGCCATGTGGCCCTTCGTCACCACCTTCGGTCTGAAGGCGGCCGCCATCGGCGGCAACGTCGCCGTGGCCGACGCCGCCTACGACACGCTGCTGCGCGGCGCCGCCACCAACCTGTCCAACATGGAGAACCTGGAATGGCTGTCCGGCCAGCCGATGCTCGACGACGGCAAGTTGAGCGGCCCGGTGATCAATTCGCGCCGCCAGCTGTGGTCCGTGGGCGGCTACCTGGGCATGGTGGTCGGCAGCGTGTTCGGCGTGCAGACCACCAACGACGGCATCGCCCTGCATCCCTTCATCACCGCCAGGCTGCGCCGCGACACCTTCGCCGGCAGCGACGCCATCACGCTGAACAACCTGACCCTGCGCGGCAAGCGCATGCAGGTGCGCGTGCTGCTGCCCGCCGCCGTCGCCGGCAACGGCTACTACGCTGTCGACAGCATCACGTTGAACGGCAAGCTGGCCGCCGGCACGCTGGACTGGGACGCGCTGGGCGACAACAACGCCATCGAAATCCGCCTCGGCAAACTGCTGCCCGGCCAGCAGGCCAAGCGCAGCGTGACCGCCAAGCCGCTGGTGCAGGACGCCGCCGTGTACGCGCCGGCCGAACCGCGCATCGCCAAACTGGAACGTGGCAGCTACGGCTTGCCGACGCTGCGCATCGACGGCGGCGGCAAAGGCGTGGTGTTCAACGTCTACCGCAACGGCCAGCTGGTTGGCCCGCGCATCACGGCCGCCACCTGGTCCGACCGCCACGCCGGCACCGAAGCCAATCTTTGCTACGCGGTGGAAGCCGTGTACGCCGGCTCCGGCAACCGCAGCCACCACAGCATGCCGGTATGCCTGAACGGCGGCGAGGAAATTGCCGTCACGCGCAACGGCTGGGGCGCGCCGTCCGACACCTTCGCCCAGTCCTTCAAGGTCGAACGCGAAGGCGGCTACGCGGTGCAGATCAAATACCGCAACACCGCGCACGACATCCGCCTCGGCGTCAGCGGCGGCGTCAAATGGGCATCGTTGAAGGACAGCGGCGGCGCCGTCGTCGCCAGCGGCGTGGTGCAGCTGCCGCACTCGCCGGCCGCACAGGGCGCCAAGTACTCGACGCCGCTGCGTGCCAGGCTGAAGCCCGGCAGCTACACGCTGGAACTGGAAGACTTCTACAACATGAGCTACATGAAGAACAACGCCACCTACGGCGATGCCGGTGGCGTCAAGGGGCCATCCAACAAGTTCGACATCCACGGCGTACGCATCATGCCCACGAAGTAGTCAGGGCCGCGCGCTGCCGGCCGCCGGCCAGCAGCGCCTCCACCTCTTCCGGCGCGACCGGGGCGCTGATACAGAAGCCGAACGCCTCGTCGCAGCCCATCGCCGACAGCTGCGCCAGCTGCTCGGCGTTTTCCACGCCGGCCGCAATCACCTGCATGTTCAGCGTATGCGCCATCTCGATGATGGCGCGCACCATCGCCCCGCCGCGCGCCAGGTCGTCGACAAACGACTTGTCGATCTTCACCACATCCACCGGGAAGCGCCGCAGATAGTTGAGCGACGCATAGCCGGTGCCGAAATCGCTGATCGCAATCCGCACGCCCAACTGCTTGAACTGCTGCAGGATCTCCTCCGCGTTCTGGTTCTTATCGATCAGCATGGCCTCGGTGATTTCCAGCTCGATGCAGCGCCCCGGCACGCCGGCCTTGTCCAGGATCGCCGCGCAGCTCTGCACGATATCCTTGTGGAAGAACTGGCGCGGCGACAGGTGCAGCGCCACCGTCTGCGCCTGTCCCTGATCGAGCCAGCGGCGCGCCTGCGCCACCGCCGTGCTCATCGCCCAAGAGCCGACCGGCAGTATCAGCGCGCTCTGCTCCAGCACCGGCAGGAAGTCCAGTGGCATCACCAGTCCCAGCTCCGGATGCTTCCAGCGCAGCAGCGCCTTCACGCCGGTAATGCGCCGCTCCTTCAGGTTCATCTTGGGCTGGTAGGTGAGGATGAATTCATTGTGCTCCAGCGCGTGGCGCAGCGCCGTCTCCAGGATCAGCCGCGAATAGGCCTTGGCCTGCATGCTGGGCAGGAAGCGCAGGCTGGCGCCCTTGCCGCGCTGCTTGGCGGCGTACATCGCCAGGTCGGCCTTCTCGATCAGCGTTTCGATATCCTCATCGTCGTCCGGATACACCGCCACGCCGATGCTCGCCGCCACGTCCAGCAGCTCGCCGTTGACGGTGAACGGCTCGGCGATGGCCAGCATGATCTTCTCCGCCACCTGCTGCGCGTCGGCGCCGGTGCGCAGCTCCGTCAGCAGCACGATGAATTCATCACCGCCCTGGCGCGCCACCGTGTCCACCTCGCGCACGCACTGGCGCAGGCGCTGGGCGAACTGCACCAGCACCTGGTCGCCGGCGTCGTGGCCCAGCGTATCGTTGATGGCCTTGAAACTGTCGATATCGACAAACAGCACCGCCAGCAGATTCTCGTGGCGGCGCGCGTAGGCCACGCCGTGCTCCAGTTGCATCTGGAACTGCAGGCGGTTGGGCAGGCCGGTCAGGCTGTCGTGATGGGCGATGAAGTCCAGCCGCAGTTCCGTGTCGCGCTGCGCCGCCAGCGCCGCCTGCAACTGGGCGCAGCGCGCGCGCAGGCCGCGCGCCTGCCACTGGCCGGCCGCCAGCGCCAGCACACATGGCGCAAAGGCGGCCGCCACCGGCCATGTGCTGCTCCATAGGCTGTTCATGCTGTCCCTCTCCGTCGGCTGCTGCGGAAGAGGAATGATAGTGGATAGCAGCGATGGAAAAAGGCCGTTCACGCGCACGGTTGAGGCGCATCAAACGGCCCGTGGCAAATGCTAGCTCGCCAGTTGCAAGGTCCGGCTGCGCGAGGACGGCAACCTGGCCATGCCGGACTGCTCCTGCAGCTTGAAGATGCTGACCGCCTCCGACAGGCTGGCCGCCTGCTGTTGCAGCGCATCGGCCGCCGCCGCGGCCTCCTCCACCAGCGCCGCGTTCTGCTGCGTCACGCTGTCCATCTGGTTGATGGCGATGCTGATCTGCTCGATGCCGTCGCGCTGCTCGCCGCTGGCCACCGAAATTTCGCCGATGATGGCGGTGACGCGCTGCACGCTGCTGACCACCTCGTTCATGGTCTCGCCGGCCTGGCCGACCAGGCGGCTGCCTTCCTCGACCCGGCCCACCGAGGTGCCGATCAGCTCCTTGATCTCGCGCGCCGCCGCCCCCGAGCGCTGCGCCAGGTTGCGCACCTCGGACGCCACCACCGCGAAGCCGCGTCCCTGCTCGCCCGCGCGCGCCGCCTCCACCGCCGCGTTCAGCGCCAGGATGTTGGTCTGGAAGGCGATGCCATCGATCACGCCGATGATGTCGACAATCTTGCGCGAGCTGTCGTTGATCTCGCCCATGGTGTGCACCATCTGCGCCACCGCATCGCCGCCCTTGGCCGCCACCGTGGACGCGCTGTCGGCCAGGCGACAGGCCTCGGCCGCGTTCTCGTTGTTCTGCTTGACGGTGGTGGTCAGCTCCACCATCGCTGCGGCGGTCTGCTCCAGCGAACTGGCCTGCTCCTCGGTGCGGCCCGACAAATCCATATTGCCGGCGGCAATCTCCACCGTGGCGCCGTGGATGGTCTCCGTGCCGTGGCGCACCTGGCCGACGATATGGCTCAGGTTGCCCTGCATGGTTTTCAGCGCGCCCAGCAGGTCGCCGATCTCATCCTTGCTGTCGACCCGCACCTCGCTGCGCAGATCGCCCGCCGCCACCGTTTGCGCCACACTGACGGCCGCGTCCAGCGGACGGGTGATGCTGCGGATCAGCGAGGTCACCGTCACACAGCCGACGATCACCGTCACCAGCAGCGTGATGCCCATGGTGATCAGCGTCTGCTGGTAAGCCGCGCTGTTTTCCGCTTCGATGGCGGCCATCAGGCGCACCGACTCCTTGCCGATGAAGGCCACGATGTCGTCGATTTTCTTGGTCGGCTCGCGGTCCATGCCCTTGACCAGGTTGTCCACCACGTGGGAGCTGTCCGGATTGGCGGCATCGTATTTCTTCAGCGCCTCCATGTAGTGCGACACCAGCTCGTTCTGCGTCGCGATGGCCTCGTCCACCAGCGGCGTCGTCAGGCCCAGCTTGCCGAGCATGCCGTTCAGCTTCTGCAATTCGCCGCGCGTGGTGTCGCCGCCCTTGACGAAGGCCTTGCTGTATTTGTCGAGTTGGGCCGGATCGTTACCACGCAGCAGGATGTTCTTCCACTCCTGCACCTGAATCTTGAATTCCACCTGCGCGCTGCGCGCGGTGTCGATGGCCTGGCTCAGCGCCACCGAGCGTGCCAACGCTTCCGCGCTGCGCACGTTGCTGCTCT
The DNA here is from genome assembly GCF_009674565.1 of Duganella aquatilis. Lineage (GTDB taxonomy): Bacteria > Pseudomonadota > Gammaproteobacteria > Burkholderiales > Burkholderiaceae_D > Rugamonas > Rugamonas aquatilis. The sequence goes on along the minus strand of NZ_WKJL01000001.1, from coordinate 710,673 downwards.
CCAATGCGCGCCACCCTGCCAGCGCGACGATCGCCAGTGCGAGAAAGAAGAACGCTCCCAACAGGCCCAGGCGCACACCGATCTTCAGATTCGCGAGCTTCATGATTACCCCTTTTAAGAATTCAATTCACACAAGCTTGCCGTGCTTGTAATTGGTTCCATTTTTTGGGGAACGGGCAATATTCAATGCCCGGAAATCATCTTGCTATATCGCGCAGGAAAAATCTATCGAATCATCACACTACAACAGATCGACGCGGTAAATATTGGTAGGACGATTATCAGGCGGCAACACTTTGTGTTCAATAAACGTCAGCCCCAGCTTGGTCAGCAGCGCGATCGACTTGGCGTTCCCCGGGTCCGTGATGCCCAGCAGGCGCTCGATGCGCAGCTGGTCGCGCGCATGGGCCACCACCGCAGCGGCGGCCTCATAGGTATAGCCCTGGCCGAAATACGCCGGCCGGATCGCGTAGCCGATATCGACGTCGGGCAGCCAGTCGCGCTTGATCAGGCCGCACATGCCGAGCAGCGTGCCGTCCTCCTTGCGCTCCATCACGTACAGCGAAAAGCCCAGCTTCTGCTGCATCGCGCACGGCCCCTCGATGATCGCCTTGCGCGCCGCCTCGACGGTGTAGATACCCTTGTCGCTGATGTACTCCAGCCAGGTCGGATCGTTGATCAGTGCATGATAAAAAGCCGCGTCGTCCGCTTCGATGGTGCGCAGGGTCAGGCGTTCCGTCTCCAGTATCTTCATGCATCGGGCCAGTGCGAGGGATCTTCCAGCAACTGGTACATCACATAGACGTCCACATAGCCGAGGTATTGGTGGCGATACGCGCGCGGCAGGGTGCCGACGATGGAAAAGCCCAGCTTCTTCCACAGCAGCACGGCCGGCATATTCGAACTGACCACGTAATTGAACTGCATCGCCAGATAGCCCTCGGCGCGGGCGCGGTCCAGGCAATCGGCGCCCAGCAGCTTGCCGACGCCGACGCCCTGCGCCGCCGGGCTGACCATGAACGAAGCATTGGCCACGTGCGCGCCGCGGTCGCGCTGATTCGGCATCAGGCGGTACATGCCGACCAGCCGCTCGCCGTTGAGGATCGCCACATAGCTCTGCAGGCCGGGACCGAACCAGTAGGCATGGCAATCTTCGCGGCTGGTGTCGGCGGCAAAATAATAGGTGTCGCCGCTGGCGATCAGTTCCTGAAATATGTCCCACATGGCGCCGAAGTCGGCTTCCGTTGCAGGTCGAATAGCGATTTCTTTCAAGACAGCTCCACGCGGATTGAACGATGTCCGATTGTCATGTATTTCGCAGTGCAAGTCCAGCGCGGAGGCTCATCGGTTCAGACGGAAATTCACCTGCTCCGGCCGTCCCGGCAGGCTGAGACGCGCCTGCGCGCGCGGCGACTCCGCAATAATTTTTCCTCGACGCATCACCATGCGGCGCGCGGCGCGCAGGCGGATCGCCTCCACCGGATCGGCCGCGTCCAGCAGCACCAGGTCGGCGTGGCAGCCCGGCGCGACGCCGTAATCCTGCAAGCCGAGGATGGCGGCCGGCGTGCTGGTGACGGCGCGGAAGCAATCGCGCATCGCCGCCTGGCCGGTCATCTGCGCCACGTGCAGGCCCATGTGCGCGACTTCCAGCATGTCGCCCGAGCCGAGGCTGTACCACGGGTCCATCACGCAATCGTGGCCGAAGGCGACCGGAATGCCGGCCGCCAGCATCTCCGGCACGCGCGTCATGCCGCGCCGCTTCGGATAGGTGTCGTGGCGGCCCTGCAGCGTGATGTTAATCAGCGGATTGGCGATGGCCGCCACGCCCGCCTCGCGGATCAGCGGCAGCAGCTTGCTGACGTAGTAGTTATCCATCGAATGCATCGAGGTCAGGTGCGAACCGGTGACGCGGCCGTGCAGGCCGAGCCGGTTGCTCTGGTATGCCAGCGTTTCGATATGGCGCGACATCGGATCGTCCGACTCGTCGCAATGCATGTCGACCATCAAACCCTGGTCGGCGGCGTACTCGCACAGGATGCGCACCGATTCCGCGCCCTCGGCCATGGTGCGCTCGAAGTGCGGAATGCCGCCCACCACATCCACGCCCATGGTGATGGCGCGCTTCAGGTTGATCAACGCATTCGGCGCGCGCAGCACGCCGTCCTGCGGAAAGGCGACCAGCTGCAAATCCAGATACGGCGCCACCAGGCGCTTGACCTCCAGCAGCGCCTCCACCGCCAGCAGGCGGTCGTCGCAGACATCGACGTGGGTGCGGATGGCCAGCAGGCCGCGCGCCACGGCCCAGTCGCAATATTGCAGCGCGCGGTCGATCAGCGCCTGCTGGGTCAGATGCGGCTTCAGCTCGCCCCACAGCGCGATGCCCTCCAGCAGCGTGCCGGACGCGTTGACGCGCGGCAAGCCGTAGCTCAAGGTGGCGTCCATGTGGAAGTGGGCATCGACAAACGGCGTACTCAGCAGATCGCCGGCCGCGTCAATCTCCTGCGCCGCCTGCAGCGGCAGGCGCGGGCCAACGGCGGCGATGCGGCCATTCTCGATGGCAACGTCGACACCCTGCTGGCCGTCCGCCAGATTGGCGTTGCGTATCACGACATCCATCTGCACTCCCATTGATTTGACGTAAGGTCATTGTAGGCACATTCAACAAAATACACCAATTGTTGCGTCGCACTAATTGATATAGTGTTTGTGCAGGCACATGGTAGAAAAAATAACTTTCCATCGCCAAAAATCGTCGCTAGAATGGACTTATTGCGTTGCATCATAATTCAGGAGAAACCATGTCTTCGATCACCGAACAGTTTTCCGCCGCCACCAAATCGCAACTTGAAGCGCAATTCAAGATCTTCAACACCTTCGCCAGCACCGCCGTCGACAGCGCCCAGAAAGTCATCGCGCTCAACATCAGCACCGCCAAGCAGCTGCTGGCCTCCAAGGACCCGAGCGTACCGCACCAGGGCAACTTCGACAGCCTGCTGGCCTACGGACGCGAGCTGTACAGCATCGCCTCCACCGCCCAGAACGCGCTGCTGCAGAGCGCCCAGGGCACTTTCAAGCAAGTGACCGACCTGGCCGCGACCAAGCCCACGGTAGCGGCCGTACCGCCGGCGCTGTCGGCCGCCGTCAGCGCCGCGGTGGCCGCCGCCAACGAACCGGTCGCCAGCGTCCCGCTGGCGCCAGCGAAAGCGCCCAAAGCCAAGCCAGCCGCCGCGCCGATCCCGGCCCAGGAAGAATTCGTCGAAGTCAAAGTCGCCGCCGCCAAACCGATCGCCCTGGCGGGTACAAGCAAACCCGCCAAATCCGCCCCCAAAGCCAAAAAATAAACTCCGGGGTCAGGTCCCTCATTTCTACACGAGCTGTACCGTACGCGGAGCTACGGTACAGCTCGTGTAGAAATGAGGGACCTGACCCCGTCTTTTTGTGCATGCTGTATCCTAGCGGGCTACACGCTTTTCGAGGCAACATGCATGTCTAATCTTTCCCGGCTGATCGGCGGTTTTGTCCGCCAGCACAGCCGCGCCTATATTCTGTCCGGCGCCATGCTGGCGGGCGTGGCGACCCTGAGTGTCTGGGTGCCGCGCAAGGTCGGCGCCATGATCGATGGCCTGGCCAATCACACCCTGTCCGGCAACGCCCTGCTGATGCAGATCGGCTCGCTGCTGCTGATCGGCCTGGGCATCTACTTCCTGCGCGTCGCCTGGCGGCAGATCCTGTACGGCGCCGCCTACCAGCTCGGCGTCTCGCTGCGCACCCGCCTCTACACCCGTATGACGCTGCAAGGCCCGGCCTTCTACCAGCGCCAGCGCACCGGCGACCTGATGGCGCTGGCCACCAACGATATCGACGCCATCGAAATGGCCGCCGGCGAAGCCATGCTGGCAGGCTTCGACGGCGCCCTCACGCTGGTCATGGTGCTGGGCGTGATGCTGCTCGGCGTCGACTGGCGCCTGGCCTGCATCGCGCTGCTGCCGTTCCCGCTGATGGCCTGGGCGTTCTGGTATATCTCGGGACATATCCACACCGCTTCCACCGACTCGCTCAAGCGCTTCAGCGCGCTGAACGACCATGTGCAGGAAACACTGTCCGGCGTGCGCACGCTGCGCGCGCTCGGCCTGGAACAGCGCAGCGCCAAACAGTTTTCCGAACTGGCCTCGAAGGCGTCCGACGCCAGTCTGCGCGCGCAGGTATGGGAAGCCGCCTACGAACCCGCCGTCGGCCTGACGCTGACCGCCGCCAGCGGCCTGACGCTCGGCCTGGGCGGCTACCTGGTCTGGCAGAACCAGCTGACCATCGGCGCGCTGACCAGCTTCACCATGTACCTCGGCCAGCTGATCTGGCCGATGTTCGCCGCCGGCTGGGTGCTGTCGCTGATCGAGCGCGGACGCGCCGCCTGGCAGCGCCTGCAGCCCATGCTCGATGCGCCGCTGGCCATCGACGATCACGGCAGCATCGCCGCCGTGCCTTCCGGCCCGCTGACGCTGCAAGGCGTCAGCTACGCCTATGCCGAACAAAGCACGCCGGCCATCAGCGACATCACGCTGACGCTGCAACCGGGCCAGACCCTCGGCCTGGTCGGCCCCACCGGCAGCGGCAAGTCCACGCTGCTGCGCGTGCTGCTGCGCCAGCTGACGCCGCAACACGGCAGCGTGCAGTGGAGCGGCCATGCGCTCGACGCCTACAAGCTGCACGCGCTGCGCGCCGCCATCAGCTGGGTGCCGCAGGAGTCCTTCCTGTTCTCCGCCTCGATCGCCGACAACATCGCCCTCGCCCGTCCCAACGCCACGCGCGCGGAAGTCGAACACGCGGCCGGCCTGGCCGCCATCCACGACGACATCCTGCTGTTCGCCGACGGCTACGACACGCAGGTGGGCGAGAAAGGCATCACGCTGTCCGGCGGCCAGCGCCAGCGCGTCGCCATCGCCCGCGCGCTGCTGGCCGATAACGATCTGCTGCTGCTCGACGATGCGCTGTCCGCCGTCGATACCGGCACCGAAACCCGCATCCTCCAGCATCTCGAAGAACTGCGCCAGGCGCGCAAGGGCCGCAGCGCGGTCATCGCCAGCCACCGCCTGAGCTCCGTCGTCAGCGCCGACCTGATCGTCGTCTTGCGCGATGGCCGCATCAGCGAAACCGGCAGCCACGAACAGCTGCTGGCACTGGACGGCTGGTACGCCAGCCAGTGGCGCTATCAACAATTGGAAGCAAGTCTCAATGAAGCCTGAACAATCCACCACCGGCCAGATGCGCCAGGCGATCGCCCTGCTGCGCCGCGCCGCCCTGCCCGACCAGCACCATCTCGGCTGGGCCGTGCTGTGGCTGATGGCCGCCGCCCTGCTTGAAGTGATGGGCCCCATCATGGGCAAGGCGCTGATCGACGAACACCTGCTGCCGCACCACCTGGACTGGCCGCGCATGGCGGGCCTGCTGGCGGGCCTGGTGCTGACCGGCTGGATCGCCAGCGGCCTGCGCTACCTGCAGCTGGTGCGCTTGTCCGGCCTCGCCATGCGTTCCGTGATGCGCCTGCGCGAAATGGTCTACACCCACGTGCTGCTGCTGCCGATGGCCTTCTTCGACCGCGCCATCACCGGCCAGCTGGTCTCGCGCGTCACCAACGACACCGAGGCAGTGAAAAGTCTTTATATCCAGGTGCTGTTCGTGATGCTCGATTCGAGCATCGTGTTGATCGGCACCGTCTGCGCCATGGCCTGGCTGGACTGGCGCCTGATGCTGATCGTGCTGGCGCTGTTGCCGGCGGTGCTGCTGATCGTCTGGCTGTACCAGCGCTGGAGCGCGCCGGCCGTCACCCGCGCCCGCGCGTTGCGCAGCGAAATCAACGGCCAGATGGCCGAATCGATCGGCGGCATGAGCGTGCTCCAGGCCAGCAACGCCGAGGCGCGCTTCGGCCAGCGCTTCGCCGCCACCAACCGGGACCACTACACGGCGCGCCTGTCGGAACTGCGCGCCAACGCCTGGCTGCTGCGGCCCGCGCTGGACCTGTTCAACATCATCCTGCTGGCGGCGGTGATCTTCATGTTCGGCCACCGCGAGATGACGGCCGCCGAAGTCGGCGTGCTGTATGCCTTCATCAGCTACCTGGCGCGCGTGATCGAGCCGCTGATCCAGATCACCATGCAGTTCAGCCAACTGCAGCAATCGGTGGTGGCCACCGCGCGCGTGGCGACGCTGCTGGATGAAGGCGCGGCCCAGGAACACCGCAGCCGCTCGGCCGCCACCCGCGCGGCCGCCAACGACGACGACTCGCCCGCCGTCGCCATCCGCCACCTGAACTTCGCCTACAACGCAGGCCAGCCGGTGCTGCACGACCTGTCGCTGGACATCGCCCAGGGCGATTTCGTCGGCATCGTCGGCCACACCGGCAGCGGCAAGTCGACGCTGCTGTCGCTGCTGCTGCGCTTCTATCCGGCCAAGCATGGCAGCATCCTGATGCACGGCGTGCCGCTGGACGACATCGACAACGACCGCTTCCGCGCCGAAGTCGGCCTGGTGCCGCAGGACCCGTTCCTGCTGGCCGCCTCCGCCCGCGAAAACATCGACATGGGCCGCGGCCTGACGCAGCAGCAGATCGAAACGGCCGCGCGCGCCGCCCACGCCCACGACTTCATCGCGGCGCTGGACCGCGGCTACGACACGCCGCTGGGCGAAGGTGGCTCGCGCCTGTCGGTCGGCCAGAAGCAGCTGATCGCCATCGCCCGCGCGCTGGCCGGCGCGCCGCGCATCCTGCTGCTGGACGAAGCGACCTCGCACATCGATTCGCAGACGGAGCAGATCGTGCAGGTGGCGCTGGACGAGTTGCGCGGCAAGGTGACGGTGATCGCCATCGCCCACCGCCTGTCCACCATCCGCGACGCCAACCGCATCATCGTGCTGAATCACGGCCGCATCGCTGAAACCGGCGCCCATGAGCAGCTGATGCAAATCGACGGCGGCTTGTACCAGCGCCTCTACCTTTTGCAACAGCTGGCGGCGTAAAGCTGTCAAAAAGCCACTGGAAACTGTGCGATTTTCGCGAAAAATCACAGGTTTCAGGGCTTTCTCGGCTGCAACACGCCTATAATTGTCTAGACATTGCACAGCAATTGTGAGGGCGTCAAGTTGGCTGGATTGAAAAATGGCGGAAGGTGGCATGGGCGACGAAGCGCCGTGGCGTTAGCCGTGGCCCTGGCGCTGGCGCCTGCGTGCGCGCTGGCCCAGGCCACGCTGGATGAACGCATCCTCGACGTCCGCGAACAAAGCCGCTTCGTGCCCGACAAGGCGCTGGCGCAGCTGCAAAAGCTGCAACCGGAACTGGTCGCCGCCTCCTCCTACACCCGCGCCGAATTCCTCAACCAGATGAGCACCGTGCGCATGCGCCTGGGGCAGAACGACCTGGCGATGGAAGCGGCCGACCAGGTCATCGCCTTCGGCACCTCGCTGCGCGACAACGTCATCATCGCCAAGGGCATGCTGGCCAAGACCTATGTGCTGTTTGCCCAGGCCGAAGTCGACGCCGCGCACCGCATGGCCTTCGCCGCCGAAAAACTGGCGCTGACCACCACCGACATCCCGCTGCAGGTGCAGGCCACCATCACCGCCGGCCAGTCCTACGCCGAGCAGGGCAACTTCCCGGCCGCCCTGCTCAAGCTGCAGCGCGCGGTGGACATTGCGCGCCCGCCCGCCGGCGACGCCATCAGCCTGGTCGCCGCGCTAAACGCGCTGACCAAGCTGCACACGCAGATGAAGGGCTACGAAAACGCCGCCGAAACGCTGGCCGAGCTGCTGACGGAAACCGAAAAACTGAATTCTCCCGGCCGCATGGCGATGGCCAAGAACACCGAGTACGGCCTGGCCATCGACTCCGGCCAGCCCAAGCGCGCTCTGCGCGTGCTGCAGGAAAGCCTGGACCTGGAACGCAAGCTGGGCGCGGAGCGCATGGTCGGCATCACGCTGGTCAACCTGTCGGACATCCAGCTCAAGCAGCAGGACTACGCGCGCGCCGTGCAGTACGCGCAGGAAGCGCTGCAATCGTCGGACAAGACCAGGGACAAATCCACCGAAGCGACGGCGCGCCTCAACCTGGGCCAGGCCTACATCGGCATGGGACGCCTGGCCGAAGGCAAGAAGCAGTATGAACTGGGCCTGGCCCGCTACGAACGCGAGAACAACAAGCCCGATCTGCAAGCGGCGCTGCGCGAATACGGCGAGGCGCTGGAACGCGCGGGCGACCTGGCCGGCGCGGTGCAGGCCTATCACCGCGAGCGCAATATCTCCAACGAGCTGTTTGAACGGCGCCGCCAGCAGGCCATGCTTGAACTGCAGGAAAAGTACGAGACCGAGAAGAAGCAGCGCCAGATCGAGCTGTTGAGCCGCGAGAACCAGGTCAAGGGCACCGAGATCGACAACCGCCGCCTGCAGCAGCGCGTGTGGTGGCTGCTGGCGCTGGTGCTGGCGCTGACGGCGGCGGTGGTCGGCCTGTTGTACCGCAAGGTGCGCCACACCAACGCGCAGCTGGAGGTGAAGAACCTGGAGCTGAAGGCGCAATCGACGCTGGACCCATTGACCTCGCTGTACAACCGCCGCCACTTCCAGGACTTCATGCGCGGCCTGACCGTGCAGGAGCGCGCGGACGACGTGGTCGGCGCGCTGTTCCTGCTCGACGTCGACCACTTCAAGCATATCAACGATACCTACGGCCACGCGGCCGGCGACGCGGTGCTGAAGATGATCGCCGAGAACCTGCGCATCGCGCTGCGCGAGACCGACATGATCGTGCGCTGGGGCGGCGAGGAATTCCTCGCCTTCCTGCCGGCGATACCGCGCCAGGGCGTCGATGAAATCGCGCGGCGGATTTTGCTGGGCATCTCGTCGCAATCGCTGAAGTACCAGGAGCACGAGATTTCGGTGAATGTGTCGGTGGGCTTTTCGCCCTACCCGCTGGTGCCGGGCGGCGAGCCGCTGGCGTGGGAACGCGCGGTCAACCTGGTCGACATGGCGCTGTACCTGGCCAAGGCGCATGGCCGCAACCGGGCCTACGGCGTGCGCGGCTTCGACAATTTCCACCTGACGTCGATGGAAGCCATCGAGCAGGATCTGGAACGCGCGTGGCGCTCAGGTTTCGTCGACCTGAGCGTGGTGCTGGGCGGCGATCCGGACCAGCAGCCGCCGCCGACCGAGCAGACCAACGTGGTCTCGATCAAGCACGCGGCCGGCAAGCACTGATTACTTCTTGGCCTCGCGCTCGTCGGCGGCGCTTTGCATCTTCTCGCCGGCGCGTTCCAGTTTGCGGCCGGCTTCCTTGGTGGCCTCGTTCAGCTTCTCGCTGGCCTTGTCGGCCGCCTGGTCGAGCTTCTGGCTGGTTTCCTTGGCGGTATCGGTGAGCTGCTGGTTGGCTTGCTGGGCGGCGTTGTCCAGCTTCTGGCTGGCCTGCTGCGTGGCCTCGTCGATCTTGCGGCCGGCGCGTTCCGCCGGACCGGCTTCGCTCGGATCGTCCTTCTTCTGGCAGCCGCCCAGCAGCGCCAGCGTGGCCAGGGCCACAGCGACATAGCGGATCATCATAATCATCTCCTGAAAGAATGTATTCTTTCCAACAGCATACAACGCCCCGCGCCGCCGCAGCGCACGACAGGCAACGTGACAAACCGCGCATTTTTGCCATCAGAACAACTGCTAGACTATTGAGAATGAACCTTCGACCTCTGGCATTTCTCCTTCTCATGGCGGCCGCCCTCTCGCATGCCGAGGCGTGGTCCGGCGACAACGTCATGGCCCACCTGAACCAGGCCTCCGCCACCATTGACTGCCAGTCCCTGGACGCACCACTGAATACGCTGGCGTACGCCGACCAGCAGGTGCGTCGTGAATGGGAACAGCAGTTGCACAATCCCGCAGCGACCGCGCAGGAAAAGACCGACCTGCAAAACCGCTGGACCATCGTCGACGCCGACAACCTGAAAGCGCTGAAGGACATCATTCGCACCTGCGGCTGGCCAACGAGCAAAGCGGCCAGCCACAGCGCCTGGCTGCTGTCCCAGCACGCCGACCGCGACATCGCCTTTCAGAAGCAGGCGCGCGATCTGCTCGAAGCATCCGTCAAAGCCGGCACCGGCGCCGCGCGCGACCTGGCCTACCTGGCAGACCGCATCGCCGTCGCCGAGGACCGCCCGCAGGAATACGGCACGCAATTCACGCTAAGCGACGAATGCCACATGCAAATGTCGCCGATCGACAGCCTGGAAAAGGCGAACGCACGCCGGCACGCCATCGGCCTGCCCAGCGTGGAAGAATATGAAGCCGAAGGCCGTCGCCACTTTATCGCGGCCAGCTGCCCGGCGCAGGTGAACTGAGCGTCAGCTTTCGACGATTTTCTTGGGAGGTGGCGGCGGCGTGAAGACCACGTTTTCGGATTCCGGCGCGCCATCCAGCGCCTCGGACTTTTCCAGCCAGTTGCGCAGCTTTTCCATGCGGCGGATCAGGATGCCCTTGCTGCTGATATAACCGACCTGCTCGAAATTCTCCGGCTTGCTGACCATCTTGGACACGGTCGGCAGATTCTCGGCCAGCCGCTCAAACGCCTTGCGCGCTTTCTGCTCCCACTTGAACAGGTTCGGCTCGTTGAAACGGTTGCTTTCGTAATAAATAGTCAAGGTCCGGTCATGGTTGCCATAACCGACGATCGCCGCGCCCATGCGCACCGTCTCCAGCACATCGCCCTTGATTGCCGCCGTCGGCACGAATAATGCTGCGCGCCCGGTCGCATCCGGTCGCTCCAGCGGCAAATCCTGTCCCATCAATACGGTCATCACGCTTCCTGTCGTTATCGCCACGGAGTTGCCGCTAGGCTATTTTTTTCATTCTATATCGCTCCTTTGCCCATTACAAGGAGAATGCGCACCAGCGTGGCTCGCATGGCAACTGCCTTATAATGCGGGCTGATCCCGATAAGCGCCCCACCATGACGTCCTCCCCCTCCCGTTTCGGCAGCATTCCCGAGCACGCCGTCGACACCGCCGAACGCAATCTGCGCGACACGCTGACCATCGCCATCGAACACCGCGCGCCGCACGCCGCGCTGATCGTCCACGACACCCGCACCGACCTCAATCGCGCGCTGACCGAAGCCTACCGCCGCGTGGTGCCGGACGCCCAGTTCATCGACTTCGACAGCACCGCGCCGGACGCCATCCTGGCCACCTTCGCGCGCCTGAACGCCGGCGACCTGGTGGTGCTGATCCAGTCCGGCAGCTTCCGCATGGACGCCTACCGCATCCGCATCGAACTGTTCAAGCGCGGCCTGAAAGTGATCGAACACGTGCACCTGTCGCGCATGCCGGATCAGCAGGGGCTGCACTACATCGACTCGCTGGCCTACGATCCGGCCTACTACCGTGGCGTCGGCCATGCGCTGAAAGCCCGCATCGACCAGGCGCAACATGGCGTGGTCGACACCGGCAATGGCGAACGGCTGGTGTTCGCTTCGCCGTTCGAATCGGCCAAGCTGAACATCGGCGACTACAGCGGCATGACCAATATCGGCGGCCAGTTCCCGCTGGGCGAAGTGTTCACCGAAGCGCAGGACCTGGAAGCGGTGAGCGGCCGCGCACGCATCTTCGTGTTCGGCGACACCAAATTCCTGGTCAACAAGCCGGCGGCGCCGATCACCATCATCGTCGACAAAGGCCGCGTGGTGGGCGCCGAAAACAGCACGCCGGCGTTTGACGAAATGCTGTCCATCATCCGCGAGCACGAAGGCGAAGTATGGCTGCGCGAACTGGGCTTCGGCATGAACCGCGCCTTCTCGCGCGACTGCTTCGTCGACGACATCGGCACCTACGAGCGCATGTGCGGCATCCACCTGTCCCTGGGCGCCAAGCACGGCGTCTACACCAAGCCGCAGCTGAAACGCAAGGACGCCCGCTACCACATCGACGTCTTCGCCGTCACCGAAGGCGTCTACCTCGACGACCAACTGATCTACCGCGACGGTGCCTGGCGGATGACCTGATATTTTGCGGAAGGTTGTGCTACTGTTCCGATGGTTTACTTTCCCAGACCAGATAAGGAACCCATGTCCAGCGCACCATTTTCCAGGCTGCTCCGCAGCGCCGCATTTGCCACCGCCCTTCTCGGCGTCCTGCCCGCCGTCCACGCCGCCGACGCGGCGCCAACGGCCGACGCCAAGTCCGGCAAGCCGGACCTCGACCTGCCGCCGCTGTCCGAAGACAAGACCATCCACCAGACCATCCGCCTGAACGGCAAGCCGTTCAACTACGATGCGACCGTGGGGTCGATCAAGGTGCGCGACGCCAAGGGCAAGGTGATCGGCGAAGTGGTGTACACCGCCTACGTGGTGCCGGGCAGCAGTCCGAAGCGCCCGGTCACCTTCGCCTTCAACGGCGGCCCCGGCGCCTCGTCCGTCTACCTGAACATGGGCGCGATCGGCCCGCGCCGCGTGCAGTTCGGCGCCGCCGGCGATGCGCCGTCGGACTCCTCCGAGCTGCAGGACAATCCGCACACCTGGCTGGACATGACCGACCTGGTCTTCATCGACCCGATCGGCACCGGCTTCAGCCGCGCGCTGGAAGAGCCGGCCAAGGCCAAGGCCGATTTCTTCGCCACCGAGCCGGACATCAAATACCTGTCGCGCATCGTGTACGACTGGCTGGTCAAGAACGGCCGCCTGCGCTCGCCGAAATTCCTGATGGGCGAATCCTACGGCGGCTACCGCGCCCCGCGCCTGGCGCACGAACTGCAGACCCAGCTCGGCGTCGGCATCAAAGGCCTGATCATGGTCTCGCCTTACCTCGACCCGGCCGCCATCGGCGACGACACTGCGCTATCGCCGCTGCCGTGGATGATCAACCTGCCGTCGATGGCCGCCTCGCACCTCGAAGCGCAGCAAAAGCTGACGCCGGAAGCGATGCACGGCATCGAAGCCTACACCCGCGGCCAGTTCGCCACCGACCTGCTGGCGGGCCGTTCCGACCCGAACGCCGTCACGCGCCTGGTGAGCAAGGTCTCCGAACTGACCGGCATCGACGCCGCCATCGTCAGCCGACTCGACGGCCGCCTCGACAGCAACACCTTCCTGCGCGAACTGCATCGCGGCGACAAGAAGATCGGCTCGGTCTACGACGCCAACGTCACCGCCTACGATCCCTTCCCCGCCTCGGCCGAACGCCGCTCGGGCGACCCGATCCTGAACGCGCTGATCGCCCCGTCGACCAGCGCCATGGTGGACTTTGTCACGCGTGAAGTGGGCTGGAAATCGGACGCCTTGTACAAGGCCCTGTCGTACGAAGTGAACAGCGCATGGGACCGCGGCGCCAGTCAGGACAAGCCCGTCAGCGACCTGCGCCAGGCCATGGCCAACGACCCGAAAATGGGCGTGCTGATCGTCCACGGCTACAACGACCTGTCCTGCCCCTACTTCACATCGGCGCTGATCCTCGACCAGATGCCGGCGCCGATGGCGGCGCCGGCGCATCTGGCAGTCTACCCGGGCGGCCACATGTTCTACAGCCGCGACGGCTCGGCCCAGGCCTTCAAGCGCGACGCGCAAGCCTTGTTCACGAAATGAACGCTGCTGACGACAAAAGCGGACCTGTCGCCAAGTAGCATGGAAGAATAGTCGCCATCGGCTTGTTATTCGTACCTAATTGGGTGCGCTAGCCGATGGCCCACGCCACGCCAAGTGTCAACGTGTTGATTTGCAGCGAAATCTGACCCACTTTGCCGCATAATTTGCAAACGAATCTGACCCACGTTTAAGACACAATCCTGCTCATGACATTGAGCGGGGAATTGGAGTGATCGACGTGGCATTACTAGGCATTATTCGACGCTGGCACATTCGCGAGCAGATCCCATTGAGAGAGATAGCCAGGCGGCTTGGCATCTCCAGAAACACCGTCCGACGCTACCTGCGCTCGGAAACCATAGAGCCAGCCTACGCTGAGCGGCGCTCCCCCCGCGCCATCGACAAATACACGTTCCAGCTTTCAGGTATCCTCAAGACCGAGGCGGCCAAGTCGCGCAAGCAGCGGCGCACTCTGAAACAGATCCACGAGGACCTAAAAGAATTGGGGTTCGAGGGGTCTTACGACAGGGTCGCGGCGTTCGCGAGGACCTGGAGGGAGGGTCAATCTGAGAGGGGCAATCCGGCCAGCAAACGAACACACAATCGTGAAAAGCACGATGCCATCTGATATTGGAAAGCGATCAAACTGAAGTTTGTGTGAGGCGAACATCGCGGCCGCAGCGAGAGCGACAAGCGCGGTAAGGTCAATTAGACGGGCGATTGCTCTTTGCCACACCGAGGCGGCCACCACCGAGGAGGATAATTGGGAGGTGTTCATGTGTAGTAGTCTCGATCTGATTTGCCAGTGGCCCTGGTTTGCTTGCACTCGGTCCGTTCTTGGCCGACATGAGCCACACTGCCCTTAAGCAGAATCAGCCGTCCGGATGTCTGATGCGACGCTTTCCGCTAAAGCGAACGCTTGACTCATGACCAGCAGACCTGCCCGATAAAAAGCTGCCTGAGACGAGTCGATATCATGCACAACGACTTCCTTAATCCACACGCTGCCTGAGTCCGGAAAACTCGGAAAATAACGAGCAAGCCCATCGCTCAGGCCCTTAATAATCGACTCAGCGTACTCTTCCGGAGGCTGAATAGCGAAGTGTATCCCCGACTCTTGATTGTAATGGAACTGTACGCGCAAACCTGCCGATTGAAATCTTGCACCTAAGTGGGCGCTGAAAAACGCATAGTGCTCAACTTCCCCTGGATGATTCAACGGCATTACAAAGCCTCTTTTCCATCAAATTTTGGCGCCATCTTGAACGTCAGCTTCTGGCCGAACGCGGCCGAACCTAGTGAGGATAGCATTTTGCCTTCGTGCAAAGCTCACGTTCTGTCACCATGAGGCAGAAGCCGACCCGAAGCAGACGTTCAAACTCCGCTGAACCACTGCCTGCAAAACTACACAGCCTGACCATGTACGTTGCTCGATCAGCGATTTATGTGCATAAAGGAAAATCGATCTTTGCTTTCGCTTTCAATTTGAACCCAATAGCCGATCGATTAATGCCGCGACCTGTGGCGCGTGGGTATAACCTAGATCATGATCGGCGCCTTCAATAACATGAAGCTTAGAGTGTGGCAGACACGCGGCCAGTTTCTCACCTACCTTGACTGGGCTGATAGGATCGGCATCACCCCAAAGTAGCAAGGTCGGTATACTGATTCGATGAAGGCGATCTGTCAGGTCTTCGTGATAATCGAGAAACCAGCCAGGTAGTGCCGGATAGTCGTTTCGGACAAAAGGTCGCCAATCTTCTGCGCCGAGTCCGGTGACGTCAATGCCGCCAGACGTCCCTGCAAGGATGAGGTGGGTCACCAGATCGGGCCGGGCCAGCGCCACGCGCAGGGCAATTGTTCCACCCATAGATTGCGCGATAAGTGCGGAGGGGACATCAAGTTCAGCAATTACCTTGTCGACCAGATCGTCGATACCGTTCACGTCTGGATCGTGGGGCGTGGGACCGAATCCCGGCCATCCGAAATGAATCTTTTCGGCAGGATGGCGAATGAGCGCGGCGGCCGGTATCCAGAAATCCATACGGCCTAGTGCGCCAGGAAGAAAAACGAGTTTCGTAGGCATTGATGTCAGTGCGTTAAATAAAAGGCAGTTGCGCACGTGCGCAAGGTCCGCTCCTGGCCGTAATATGACAGAGTGCTATGCCGAACGGCAAGAAATTACACGAAGATTGGCTCCAACTCTTGCGCCATAAAACACGAGCATCGCAAAAGCCGCCAACAATGGTAGTGCCATTAACGCGAATCCATAAGTCACAACGATGACTGGCAACCACAATGTCAGTAAGCCGAAAAATGCCCCCATCCCCACGGCCTTATGTTCAGCGCGTTGAACAAAGACGCCTTGGCATACTCCCACGGCCAATGCAGAAAGCACGATAGAAAATAACCTGACAGCCCCTGAGAAATTCTCTAACGCGACGTAATTGCAATAGGCCACACAAAGGCTGATGGCAGCGCTAGATACTCCAATGAGTCCGGTCTTAAATTTTCTCATCGATACCTCTTCAAAGGATCTAGCTGCGTCAGCTCTTGGCCGTCTGACGCCGATGGGTCCAGCATAGCATTATTGCCTAGATGAAAAATGCACAAATTCTAACGCGTGAGAAATCCCCTATTGATGAAGTCGGCGCATACCCGACCACATTGACGATGATGCGCTTGTAACGCGTCAGTCGCGGCGTACCATGGTCTGTCACTGCCAGAATTATGTGCAGACTGCCGGCGCCCGGTGGGAGCACGCGGGTGGTCGGCACCTTGAGCCAGGCCTACTGCTGGTCCACATCGTTGATAGCAGGCACTCTTTAAAATGCGCGTCCTGCAGACAACGGTTTAAGGAAAACTTCGCCAGTTGAGGATATCTTTGCGGCCAGTTTTTTTGAGAATGACAAGTATCGGACTTTTACAAAGCAGCAATACACCAGAAACAAGACTTCCTTAAATTTTCAATAATGCAAACTCCCTTGATCTCCGCCAGCGTCACCGGACTGGCCTTGCTGTGCGCCGGTGCGGCCGCTCAGGCACAAACGCAAACGCCGCCAGCCACACCCGTAAAACCTGCCGTGTCGGCGGAAATCAGCAAAAAGCCCGAGGAAAAGCCCGCCGACGACAGCGCCATGCAGCGCGTCGACGTGGTGGCACAAAGGCCGAATGAACAGATCGACCGCTCCGTCTACGATCTCAAACAGGAAGTAATCACACCGGCCGCCTCCGCCGCCGACGTGATCGCCAACGTCCCCAACGTCACGGTCGACCAGGATGGCAAGGTTGCCATTCGCGGCAACCAGAATACCCAGATTTTCGTCGACGGCAAACGCTCCGCGATGTTCTCCGGCGCAAACGCCGGCGATGCGCTGAACAGCTATCCGGCGGAAGCGCTGGAAAGCGTCGAGGTGATCACGGTGCCAGGCGCCGAATTCGGCTCCGAGGGTGGCGGCGGTCCTATCCTCAACCTGATCACGCGCCGCGTGCGTCCCAAGGGTGGCCAGGGCGCGGTCAGCGCCGGCATCGGGCAGAGTGGCCGGCATAACGCTTCCATCGTCGGCAGCTACAACGAGGGGCGCTATCAGATCGAAGGCCAGGCGGGCATCAACAGCAATATCAACTCACGGACTGGCTGGTCCAATTCGCTGGTCAACAGCGGCCCCACTACCTCGTCCACTTTGCGCGACGGATCGAGCCGTTCGGACTCGAATACCTTCATGCTGAATCCGACCTTTACCTACAATGTGGGGGAAACGGACCGCGCGCGGCTGGCGCTCAACTACAACCGCACCAACAGCGATAACGAATCGCTGTATGACTACCTGACCTATCAAGGGGCGCCGACGCCGTATCAGCAATACCAGCAGCGCAGCAATGGCAACAGCCACATGACGGTGTATCAGCTGGCGTTCACCTACGAACAAAAGTTCAACCGCACCGATAAGCTGAGCTATGACTTCCGCACTTCCGGCAATAACCGCGAAGGCGAAAACCGTAATCTGAACAGCTACACCATCCTGCCGCCGACCGGGCCGCGTGCGCAATTCCTGAACGGGAATAACAACACCAGCCGCCTAAGCGAATTGAGCATGGACTATACCAAGGCACTGACGCCCATGGTGCTGCTGACGGCAGGCGTCAAGGCCGGCATCAACACCGGGCAGACCGATGCCGATTACTTCAATATCGATCCGCTTACCGGTGAAGAAATCATCGACGTCGATCGCGCCAGCGCGTTCAAGACCACCGAGCATTCTTACGCGGTGTATGTCACCACCAACGCCAAGCTAACCAACCACTGGACCATCAAGCCCGGCTTGCGCTACGAAAAAATCGACCGCGACATCGAGTACATCAACCAGAACAACTCCGGCGGCGACAGCAGCAAGCGGCTGATGCCGAGCATGTTTGTCCAATACGCCTGGGGGGAGCTGGGCAACTCTACCTTGACCGGCGCCTATACCCGCCGCATCACGCGACCTTCGCTGGCGGACATCAACCCGAATGTCCAGTATGTGAACGACACCAGCTACACGCTGGGCGATCCGCGCATCGCGCCCATGCATGGCGATAAATACGAACTCAAATATGACGACAAGTCGGGCTGGCTGAATTACACCATCACGCCTTACCGCGAAAAGGATTCACCGCTGATCGGCCGCGCCCTGACGCCAGTGCCTGGTACGGCCATCGTGATCAGCGAGGCAATGAACTATGGCGCCAAGACCACCAACGGCGTCAGCATCAACTTCCAGGGCCGTCCCGACCGGTCACTGAATTTTGGCGCGACCATCAATCTCCAGCACCTCACGCAGTCCGTGCTGGCCAACCAGTACAACACCGATGGCACCCGCTACACCAAGGAATTCGAACTGGTTTCCAATCCCAAGATCGTGCAGTTGCGCGCGCAATACACCACGGGCGACCACACCTTCCAGCTGAACGGCAATTACAACGGCAAGCGCCTGAATGGCTTGAGCCAGAGCGACACCACCTGGCAGGTCAATCCTGGCTGGAGCTGGCGTCTGGCGCCGGGCATCACGCTGCGCTCCAGCATCCGCGATCTGTTCAATAGCAACGTGAACCACACGATTCAGTACTCGGACACGGTGCAGTCGGAGAGCTATAGCAGGCAGGCGGGCCGGGTTTACACCGTCGCGCTGAGCTTCAGCCTGGGCGGCGTGACCGGCGATTCGCGTCTGCGTAACGGCAATATGTTCCGTGGACAGCCGGGCGAAGGCGGTACGCGCGGCCCAGGCCAGGGTGGCAATGGTGGCGGCGGCGGTTCTCGTGGCTTCCCCGGCTAAGCCGAGCCCGCTCTCACGCAGCCGGGCGCCGCGACGTCGCCCACAGACAGAGCAAAGACCCTGCTGTCACCATGACCACGCCGTAAAACAGACTGCTGTCCGGCTGAATGCCCAGTCATACGCTGGTCAGCGTTGCCGACAGCACCGGCGTGAAATACAAAGTGGTTGCCAGCACTGTCAGGTTACAGAGCGCTCCGACATTTGTTCAATCAAGAAAATTGCATCAAGAAGCAGCATTCTGTATCACTCGTCTAATCATTGATTGCCGACAGTCCGGTGCTGGCCGGCTGCAGTCAGGCGACTTCAGGTCGAAACGCCCAATAAGCAGCCTCAACCCGAAGGGTATCTCCAGATTGCAGCTCTATTTCAAATTGGCCTGGTTTGATTTCCGTTGAACTGTTCACTGATGAGGATGGCCCCGAACTTTCGCGTCGTGGAAGTTCGATGTTCGTAAATCCTTCAAATACCAGGATATGAGGCGGCAAGCCAACTGGGAGTAAACGAATATCGCAACGCGCAGCCTCCCAGCTGACGTAGATGGCTGACAGCGTAGCAGTGTCCGCTCTTGCCTAAGCCCGAACATCATTGTGATAGACCACTTGTGGCCGATTACCGCCATGCTAATTAGGCTGTTTAACGGGGTGACGCGAGCAATTCCCTTCGCGACTGATCTTAGTTTTGAATAACTGAAATCGTACGCAAGCTCAAACAACTGGTCAGGCCTTCACCTCGCCGCCTGAATGCATTACTACTGCACATAGAAGTACCTCTCCGCCATGGCGGACTGCGCTTCCGCGAAATTTGCGACCAGCTCAAACTCATGAGTCACGCCGGGGTCCGGTCTGATCCGACCACTGATCAGGTAACGAGCATGCCAAGTCAGACGGCGCCACAACGTGACTATTTTTTCCATGGCTTCTGACCTTCAATACTTTCTATTGTTTGACCAATGCCGCTACCGCATCCCTCGCCTGCCGGAGACTGCAAGCATGAATCTCGCAATAGCAGCGTATGGCCCAGCTTCGCTCACCGCTTTTCAGCAAACGCTCCACATCAGCCATGACGGCTTGCCCCGGCATCGGATAGCGGCCCGCCCGACGCAATGCGACCAGCCGCAACTTACCCACGAGGTACGCCCCGAAGACGAGAAGCACGATGATAAAGTTAAGCCACTGCCAGAAATGCATGGTATCCGCCAAGTGTGGAAATGTTGGCGATCAGGATAACACCTTGCTCAATCGCAAAAATACGCAAATTCTCACGTGCTTAGAGCAATATGCCGGAGGTTTGTAGTTCGCGGTCCCATGGCGGAACCGGGTGATATTCGGCGACCAGGAAATCGATCAGGGCGCGCACTTTGGGAGATGGCTGGCGGCTGGCGGGATAGAGGGCGCTAAGGTGGTTGAGCGGCAGTTCCCAGTCGCTCAGCACCGGCACCAGCGTGCCTTCCATCAGGCTGCGCCAGGCCAGGAAGGTGGTGTTGTAGACGATGCCCAGGCCCTGCTGCGCGGCCTGTTGCAGCACCAGGCCGTTGTTGGCCGTGAAGGCGGCGGGGACGCGCACCGTCTGCTGCTCGTCGCCGCGCGTGAAGTGCCATTGCGTGCCGTCGGTCAGGTGGCTGAAGTGCAGGCAGCGGTGCTGTTGCAGATCCTGCGGCGTGGCCGGCATGCCGTGCCGCGCCAGATACGACGGCGAGGCGCACAGCACGCCGCGACACGGCGCCAGCGGCCGCATCGCCAGCGCATGCACGTCCGGTATGCCGCCCACCCGTATCGTCAAATCGAAGCCGTGCTCGATCGGATCGAGCAGCGCGTCGTCCACGAACAGCATCGGCTCCAGCAAGGGATGCAGCAGCGCGAAGCGCGCCAGCGCGGCGGCCAGCCACGCGCTGCCGAAGCTCGACGGCGCCTGTATCCGCAACGGCCCGGCCAGATCGTCGCCGCTCTGCGCCACCACCCGCGCCGCTTCCTGCGCCTGCGCCACCGTCGCCATGCACGGCGTCAGGTAGGCCTGGCCGACGTCGGTCAGGCTGACCTCGCGCGTGGAGCGGTGCAGCAGCCGCGCGCCGAGCTTTTCTTCCAGCTGCAGGATGTGCTTGCTGACCATGGCGCGCGTCAGGCCCAGCCGGCGGCCGGCCTCGCTGAAGCTGCGCAGCCTTGCCACCTCGACAAATATTTCCATCGCCCGTAATTGGTCCATGGCTTGATTGTCTCCACTTTGGCGACAATGTGTCAACCTTTTGCGGATTGTGATGGACGCGCCATGTCCGTAAAATGCGATGAATCAAATATCCCGCCATGGAGCCAGACATGCTGACAGAATCCCAAAAACAACAATATCAACGCGATGGCTTCATCGTCATCCCCGGCTTCAAAAGCCCGGAAGCAATTGCCGCCCTGCGCGCCCGCGCTGCGGAGATTGTCAACGATTTCGATCCGGCGGCCCAATCCGGCATCTTCAGCACCATCGAGCAGGAAAAAACCACCGACGACTACTTCCTCGGCTCGGACAACACCGTGCGCTGCTTCTTTGAAGAGGAAGCCTTCGGCGCCGACGGCCAGCTGAAGCAGGCCAAGTCGCTGTCGATCAACAAGATCGGCCACGCCATGCACGACCTCGACCCGGCCTTCCGCGCCTTCACCGCCGACGCCCGCCTGGAAGAACTGGCGCGCGAACTGGGCCTGTCCGATCCCAAGGTCTGGCAATCGATGTACATCTTCAAGCAGCCGGGCATCGGCGGCGAAGTGCGCTGGCACCAGGACGCCACCTACTTCGACACCGATCCGGTCAGCGTCACCACCTTCTGGTTCGCGCTGGAAGACGCCACGCTGGACAACGGCTGCATGTGGGCCGAACCGGGCGGCCATCGCGGCCCGATGCGCGAACGCTTCCTGCGCAACGGCGACGACGTGCGCATGGAAAAACTCAGCGACATGGCCTGGCCCGACAACAGCACCGCCGTGCCGCTGGAATGCAAGGCCGGCAGCCTGGTGTGCTTCCACGGCCTGCTGCCGCACTACAGCGCGCCGAACCGCTCGGCGGTCTCGCGCCACGCCTACACGCTGCACGTGACCGACGGCGCCACCAGCTACTCGCCGCAGAACTGGATCCAGCGCGACGACAAGCTGCCGGCGCGAGGCTTCCTGTAATGCGGATTGAGATCTTCGCCGCCCAGTGGGGCAACAACGAGCTGCCAGCGCCGGTGTTCATCGAGCGCGTCAAGGCCGCCGGTTTCGACGGCATCGAGATGTCGCTGCCGCTGGACGCCGCCGAACGCGACGACTGGACCCGCCAGATCGCCGACGCCGGCCTGGGCCTGATCGTCGCCCAGTGGGAGACGGTGTTCCATCCAACGTTTGAACCGCACAAGGCCGCGCTGGCCGAACTGCTGCACAACGCCTGCGCCGCCAGGCCGCTGCACGTCAACTCGCACACCGGCAAGGACTACTTCACGCCGGCGCAGAACCGCGAACTGCTGGACCTCGCCGCCGACATCTCGCGCCAGCACGGCGTGGCGATCGTGCACGAGATCCACCGCAGCCGCTTCAGCGGCCACCCGATGCTGTTGCTGCCGTATCTGCACCAGCTGCCGGACCTGCAACTGACCGCCGACCTGTCGCACTGGTGCTGCGCCTGCGAGTCGCTGCTGGAAGACCAGCCGGAGACGCTGGCGCAAACCCTGCCGCACGTGCGCCACATCCACGCCCGCGTCGGCCACGCGCAAGGTCCGCAGGTGGCCGACTTCCGCGCGCCGGAATCGCAGGCCGCGCTGGAAGCGCACCTGTCGTGGTGGGATGAGGTAATCCGCCTGCGGCGGGCGGCCGGCGCCGAGCGCATGACGCTGACGCCGGAATTCGGCCCGGTGCCGTACACGCAAACGCTGCCCTACACGCAGAAGGAAGTCTCGAACGCGTGGGAGCTGAACGTGGCGATGCTGCAGCTGCTGCGTCAGCGCTACGCCTGAACCGTTTCCTCTTCCGGCGCCGGCGACAGCGGCAGCACCAGCAGCACGCTGGTGCCCGCCGCCGCCACCGACTCCACGCGGATGGTTCCCCTCAACACGCCGGTCACAATGTTATAAACGATATTCATCCCCAGTCCTGAACCGCCCTGTCCCATCTTGGTGGTGAAGAAGGGATCGAATATTTTATGCAGCACGACGTCGGTCATGCCGATGCAGTTGTCCTTCAATTGCAGCACCACCAGGTCGCGCCCCTCGCGCCGCGCGCTGATCGCCAGCACGCCGCTCTCGCGGCCGTCGAAGCCGTGCAGCAGCGCGTTGCCGATCAGGTTGTTGAGCACCTGGCTCAAGCTGCCCGGATACGAATCGAACACCAGGTCCGCCGGCACATCCACCGTCACCGAGCAGGACGCCCGCCGCAGCTGGGCCGCATAGGTGGACAGCGTATCGTGCAGCACCTCGTCCAGCCGGAAGCGGCGGCGCTGGCCGCTGGCCTGGTCCACCGCCACCTGCTTGAACGACGTGATCAGATCCGCCGCCCGCGTCAGCGAATGGGCCATGATGTCGCAGGCCTTGCGCGCATCGCACAGGTGCGCCTCCAGCGCCGAGCGCTTCAAGCCGCCGCCTTCCTTCATCTGCCGTTCGAAGTCGCGCACCATGTCCGCCAGCGCGGTGGCGGTCAGCAGGCTGTTGCCGATCGGCGTATTCAGCTCGTGCGCCACGCCGGCCACCAGCGCGCCGAGCGACGCCATCTTTTCCGAGGTTTGCAGATTGGTCTGCGCCTGCCGCAACGTCGCCACCACGCGCGACAGATCGTTGCGGGCCTGCTCGACGTTGCTCTTCTGCCGTTCCAGTTCCTTCATGCTGACTTCCAGTCCCTGCCGCGTATCCGACTCGCGCCGGTTCACCACCAGCAGCGCCGCGATCAGCGCGCTGATGATGATGCCCGCCAGGCCAATCAGCACCACCGGCAGCTGCGAGCGGCCGTAGCGTGTGCCGGAACGGCCTTCAAACTTGAGGATCCAGTTGCGCTGCCCCACCGGCAGCACGGTCTGCGCCGTCAGCCCCGGCACGTTGTCGGCGCGCTGCTGGTGCGTCTCCACCTTGACGTCGCTGTCGTACAGCAGCGTATCGACGCCGGGCGGCGGCGTGCTCCCCTGCTGGAAGCCGCCATCCTCGATGCGCACGTGCAGATGCGCCAGCAGCGCCGGATCGACCACCTCGCGCATCAGCGCATTCACGCGGAACACAATCGCCACAAAGCCGGCCAGCGCCTCGCGCCGCTGCGCCGTGGTCTCCAGCGGCATGTCGTTGTGGTACACCGGCGCGCGCGCCACGAAGCCCGGTTCGCCGGTGGCGTCCTGCACCAGCGTGATGCGCTCGGTGGCGACAACCTCGCCGCTGTCGCGCCCCATGTCCAGCGCCTTCAGGTGCGGCGGCAGCGCCGCCAGGTCGAGGCCGAAGGCGTTCTCGTTGCCCTTCAGCGGTTCGGTGTATTCGATGATGTAGTGCAGCGGACGGCGCGCGGCCGGGTGCACATGAAAGGCCGGATAGCCGTCGCGCTTGACGCCCTCCACAAACGCCGCCAGCTCGGCCTCCGGCACCGGCCGCACGAATTGCAATGCCTGGTAGCCCGGATAGCGCTTGTCGATTTTCAGTTCGTTGACGAAGCGGTGGAATTGCAGCCGGTCGATGCGGTCGTTGACGGCGTACACGCCCTTCATGGCGTGCAGCGTGTCGAAGTAGATTTGCAGGCGGGTTTGCGTGTCGCGCGCCACCTTCTCGGTGTCGCGCTGGAAGCCGGCTTGCACTTGCAGCTTCTGCTGCTCTTCCATCACAAAATAGCAGGTCCAGGCTGTCAGGCATATCCCGACAAAGAAAGCCAGGTAGCCGCGCCCGCGCATGGTCAGCTGACCGGATCGCCGTAGCGGTTGGCGATGGCCATGAACTCCTCCTCCACCGTCAGCATCGCGTCGACCACGTCCGGGTCGAAGTGCTCGCCGCTGCCCTGCCGTATCATCTCCATCGCGGTTTCGTGGGTGAAGGCCGGCTTGTAGACGCGCTTGGAAATCAGCGCGTCATACACGTCAGCCACCGCCATCAGCCGCGCCGACATCGGAATCGCGTCGCCCGCCAGCCCCTGCGGATAGCCGGAGCCGTCGTACTTCTCCTGGTGCGAGTAGGCGATTTCGCGCGCATAGCGCAGGAAGGTGTTGGTGTAGCCCAGCGCGTTCTCGACGTTGCGGATGGCGTCGCGGCCGTACACCGTGTGCTGCTTCATGATCTCGAATTCTGCGTCGGTCAGGCGGTCCGGCTTGAGGAGGATCGCATCCGGAATCGACACCTTGCCGATGTCGTGCAGCGGCGCCGCCTTGAACAGCGCCTTGATATTCGCCTCGCTCAGTTCCTCCTCGAAGCGCTTGTGCGTCTGCAGCTGGCGCGCCAGCGCCGCCACATAGTGCTGCACGCGGCGCAGGTGGTTGGCGGTTTCGTATTCGCGCGTTTCGGCCAGCGACGCCAGCGCCCAGATCATGGCGTCCAGCATCTGGCTCAGTTCCGCCGTGACTTCCTCCACCACGTGTTCCAGCAGGTTGCGCTGCTGCTTGAGCAGTTCGCGCGAATGGCGCAGCTGCAGGTGGGTGTCCACGCGGGCGCGCAGCACGGCGCCGTTGACCGGCTTGGCCACCACGTCGGCGGCGCAGTGTTCGAAGGCGCGCGGCTCGTCGGAATCGCGCTGCAGCAGGATGACCGGGATTTCGGCGGTGTCGGGGCTGGACTTGAGCTGCTGGCACACGCTGTAGCCGTCGATGTTGGCCAGGTCGGCGTCCACCACCACCAGGTGCGGGCGCGGCACGTGCTGCATGATGTCCAGCGCGGCGCGGCCGCTGTTGGCCAGCCGGACTTCGTACTGATCTTCCAGCATGCCGTTCATGTGGATCAGGTTGTCCGTAGCTTCATCGACGATCAGTACGATGGCCTTTTTGACATTCATCTGCCGCTGCTCCCTGAAAATTCTTTCCATCATCATAACCGAGCGGATTTGCCTGCAAAAACTATTTTTCCCCGGCGAGCTTGCAATTATATAGTGCGCTACCTATACTGGGAACATGGAAACGCAAACACCCCCCAACTCCGCCGTCCCGCAGCTGGACCAGCAACTGTGCTTCGCCCTGTATTCGACTTCCCTGGCGATGAGCAAGCTGTACCGCAAACTGCTGCGCAGCCTCGGCCTGACCTACTCCCAGTACCTCGTGATGATGGTGCTGTGGGAGAAAAACGAACTGACCGTGTCGGAAGTGGGCGAACGCCTGTTCCTCGACTCGGCCACGCTGACGCCGCTGCTCAAGCGCATGGAAGCGGCCGAGCTGCTGACGCGCACCCGCGCCGCCAACGACGAACGCCAGGTCATCATCAAGCTGACGCCGCACGGCGACGCCCTGCGCCACGAGGCGGCCAAGCTGCCGCCCTCCATCCTGCAAGCCACGCACTGCACGCTGGACCAGGTCGTGGGCATGAAACAACAGCTCGACGAACTGCGTTCCAGCCTGATGGCCTCCGCCGCTTAAGCCCATGACGACGCCTATTTTCACACCGCTGGCCGACGCCGTCGCGGCGCTGCGCGACGACGGCTACGCGCTGCTGCAACCGCAGGACGTGGCGGCGCTGGCCGGCCTGCCGCTGGCCGCGCTCGACGCCCTGATCCCCAGCTGGAACGGACTGGAACCGGACAAATACCTGAAGGACGGCGGCCGCTATCGCCGCCGCCGCCATTCCTGCTTCATCCAGGAAGGCAGCCACCTGGCGCAGACCCCGCACCGCGCGCACTGGCAGCCGTTGGAATACAACGCCCTGCACGGCGGCATGAACCGCCTGTTCGAGCCGGTGCTGCCGGCCACCGTCACGCAGCCGGCCTGGCCGGCGCTGATCACCGCCATCGGCCAGGTCTGCAGCCAGGCGCGCGGCACGGACGCGCCGTGGTACGTGGAGGCGCACCAGTTCCGCATCGACACCACCGACGGCATCGGCCGCCCGACGCCGGAAGGCGCGCACCGTGACGGCGTCGATTTCGTCGCCGTGATCCTGATCGCGCGCGACGGCATCAAGGGCGGCGAAACCCGCGTGTTCGAGGCCGATGGCCCGAACGGCAAGCGCTTCACCATGACCGCGCCGTGGACCATGCTGCTGCTGGATGACGCAACTGTCATTCATGAATCCACTCCGATCCAGCCGCTGGGGCAACACGGCCACCGCGACACCCTGGTGCTGACCTGGCGCGCGCGCGCCTTCCAGGGACAGGAAACTTCCCCTTGAGGGGCTAATCCGATATAGTTTGTGCTGCTAACAAAACGCGCCAGGAGGGTTGTCTGTGGACACCAGTTACGAAATACAGCCCGATGAAATCGAAATACTGATTGTCGAAGACAGTCCCACCCAGGCCGAGCGTCTGCGCCGTCTGATCCAGTCGATGCGTTACGGCGCGCGCGTGGCGCCCAACGGCCGCCTGGCGCTGGAGGCCATCCGCGAACGCAAGCCGCACCTGGTGCTGTCCGACATCGTCATGCCCGAGATGGACGGCTACACGCTGTGCCGCGCCATCAAGGCCGACCCGGAACTGCGCGACATCCCGGTGATCCTGGTCACCTCGCTGATGGACCCGAAGGACATCATCCGCGGCATCGAATGCGGCGCCGATAACTTCATCCGCAAGCCGTACGCGGAAGACTATCTGCTGAACCGCATCGGCCACATGCTGATGAACCAGAAGCTGCGCAAGAACCAGAACATGGAGATCGGCATCGCCCTGTACCTGGGCGAGCAAAAGCACTTCATCAACGCCGACCGCCAGCAAATCCTCGACCTGCTGATCTCCACCTACGAACAGGCGGTGCAGGTCAATAGCGAATTGCAAGCGCGCGAGCGCCAGGTGATCGAACTGAATATGCGGCTGGCGCACCACGCCGGCGAGCTGGAAACCATCAACCGGGAAATCGCGCTGAAGAACCTGGAGCTGGCCGAAGCCAGCCGCATGAAGTCGGCCTTCATCGCCAACATGTCGCACGAGCTGCGCACGCCGCTGAACGCCATCATCGGCTTCACCGGCGCGCTGCTGATGAAGCTTCCCGGCCCGCTGACGCCGGAGCAGGACAAGCAGCTCAACACCATCCGCACCAGCGCGCGCCACCTGCTCTCGCTGATCAACGACATTCTCGACGTGGCCAAGATCGAAGCCGGCAAGGTCACGCTGGAACTGGAAACCGTGCAGTGCCAGGAAGTGGTCAAGGACGTGGTGGACACGCTGCGTCCGCTGGCCGTGCAAAAGAACCTGGCGCTGGAAATGGACCTGGCCGATCCCGCCATCGTGCTGGAAACCGACCGCCGCGCGCTGACGCAGATCCTGCTCAACCTGGGCAACAACGCCATCAAGTTCACCGAAACGGGCACCGTGCGCGTGACGCTGACGCAGCGCAACGCCGACGGCCAGACGCCGATGATCGAATTCTCGGTGGCCGACAGCGGCGCCGGCATCCGCGAGGAAGACCAGGCCAAGCTGTTCCAGGCCTTCTCGCAGCTGGATTCCACCTCGACCCGCCACGCCGAGGGCGCCGGCCTGGGCCTCTACCTGTGCCAGAACCTGGCCAACCTGATCGGCGGTTCGCTGTTCTTCAACAGCGATTTCGGCCACGGCAGCACCTTCACCCTGGCCCTGCCGGCCAAAAGCGGTGTTTGAGCTTTTTCGAAGATGACTAAAATAACAACGTAATTCTACGGTATTGCACTGCAACATAAAGAGGGGTATAGTTTGAACTGTCTCCTCCAATCCGTTCGCTGAACATTGGAATTCAACCCGCGCCACTGGCAGCGGGTTTTTTTTTGCCTGCGCATTTGCAATCGCATTTGCAATATTTACCGCCCGCCGACGTCTACATCTCCGCAACAGCCCGCACCGCTTGGCGCTGGCGGAAAAATCCACACTTCAACAAGGGAAAGCATGAGACTTTTTTTACGCGCGACGCCGTTGGCTGTCGCGGCGATGCTGAGCGCCTGCGCGGTGCAGGGACCGGCGGCGCATGTCGACCCGCTAGCGCCCCCGCAGTGGCAGGCGCCGTTGCCGCACAACGGCAGCCAGGCCGATCTCGCCACGTGGTGGCGCGGCCAGGCGGACGGCTTGCTGGTGCAGCTGATCGAGTCGGCGCAGTCGGCCAGTCCGACGGTGGCGTCGGCGGCGTCGCGCATTGCGCAGTCGCGCGCGGAGCGGGTGGCGGCCGGCGCCGCGCTGGCGCCCAACGTCGATGCGGCGGCCAGCGTCAACCGCTCCAACCAGCAGTCGGCGCTGCCGATGGGGACCACCTCGCAGGCGGCGCTGAATGCGTCGTGGGAGATCGACCTGTTCGGCGCCAACCGCGCGGCGCGCGATGCGGCGCAGGCGCGCCTGGAAAGCGCGCACGCCGGCTGGCATGATGCGCGCGTCTCGGTTGCGGCGGAGGTGGCAAACCAGTACTACGGCCTGCGCGCCTGCGAGCAGCTGCTGGCGGTGGCCAGGCAGGACGCGGTGTCGCGTGCCGACACCGCGCGCCTGACGGAGCTGAGCGCCACGGCGGGCTTCCAGTCGCCCGCCAGCCTGGCGCTGGCCCGCGCCAGCGCCGCCGACGGCAACAGCCGCTACATCGCCCAGCGCGCCGCCTGCGACGTTGATGTCAAAGTGCTGTCCGCGCTGACCGCCATCGCCGAGCCGGAACTGCGCCAGAAGCTTGGCACGGCCGTGCAGGCCGCCGCACCGGCAATCGCCATTCCCGTGCTGCCGGCGCAGACCTTGAGCCAGCGGCCGGACGTGTTCACCGCTGAACGCGAAGTGGCGGCCGCCAGCGCCGATGTCGGCAACGCCCAGGCGCAGCGCTATCCGCGCCTGACCTTGTCCGGTTCCGTCGGCGTGGCCAACTTCCGCGCCGCCGGCGACAGCACCAGCACCGACACCTGGACCATCGGCCCGGTCGCCATCTCGGTGCCCGTGTTCGACGCCGGCCGCCGCCGCGCCAACGTCGATTCCGCCAATGCGCGCTACGACGCCGCCGTCACCAGCTACCGCGCCACCGTGCGCCAGGCCGTCAGCGAAGTCGAACAGGCGCTGGTCAACCTGGACAGCACGGCAGCCCGCGCCGGCGACGCGCAAACCGCGTTGGACGGCTATCGCGCCAACTACACCGCCGTGGATGACCGCTACAGGAACGGCATGGCCAGCCTGTTCGAACTGGAAGACGCGCGCCGCACGCGCCTGGGCGCCGAGCAGACCGTCATCAACCTGCAGCGCGAACGCAGCGCCGCCTGGGTCGCCCTCTACCGCGCAGCCGGCGGCGGCTGGACCGCGCCGGCCACCGCGCTCGCCGCCGCCAACTAATCTCTCCGCCAAAATAATGAAAACCAAACTCAAACCACTCGCCTACCTTCTGGCAGCCGCTTTTGCCGTGGCAGCCGCCGGCATCTCCGCCTACTCCCAAGCCGCCGACGACAAAAAGCCGGAAGCGCCGAAAGCCGCGTTGACAGTCACCGTGACCAAACCGAGCGCCGCCAGCCTGCCGATCAAACTGGCCGCCAACGGCAACGTCGCCGCCTGGCAGGAAGCCAGCGTGTCCAGCGAATCGAATGGCCTGCGCCTGACCGAAGTGCGCGTCAACGTCGGCGACGTGGTCAAGGCCGGCGAAGTGCTGGCCGTGTTCTCCGCCGACACCGTCAACGCCGACCTGGCGCAAGCCCAGGCCGCGGTGCACGAAGCCGAAGCCAACGCCGCCGACGCAGCCGCCAACGCCGCCCGCGCCCGCACGCTGCAAAACTCCGGCGCCCTGAGCGCACAGCAGATCAGCCAATACAACACCGCCGAACAAACCGCCAACGCCCGCATCGCCTCCGCCAAGGCCGCGCTGGCGAGCCAGCAGCTGCGCCTGAAATACACCAGGGTGGTGGCGCCAGACAGCGGCGTCATCTCCGCCCGCACCGCCACCGTCGGCGCGGTCTCCGGCGCCGGCACGGAACTGTTCCGCATGATCCGCCAGGGCCGCCTCGAATGGCGCGCCGAAGTGGTCGCGGCCGACCTGCGCAACCTCAAGCCCGGCGTCAGCGCCGTGGTCAAAGCCGCCAACGGCAGCGAAGTCCCCGGCAAGGTGCGCATGATCGCGCCCACCGTCGATCCGCAAACCCGCTCCGCGCTGGTCTACGTCGACCTGCCGCAAAGCGCCGCCAGCCAGGACGCGCCGTTCAAGGCCGGCATGTTCGCCAGCGGCCAGTTCCAGCTTGGCGCGTCGGACGCCATGACCGTGCCGCAGCAGGCCATCGTCGTGCGCGACGGCTTCAGCTTCGTGTTCAGCCTCAACGCCGACAAACACGTCAGCCAGATCAAGGTGCAGCCGGGCCGCCGCCTGGGTGACCGCATCGAAGTGCTGGGTGGCCTGAAGACCGACACCCAGATCGTCGTGCGCGGCGCCGGCTTCCTCAACGACGGCGACCTGGTCAATGTCGTCGCCAACTAAGGACAGTCCATGAACTTCTCCGCCCTCTCCATCAGGAATCCGATCCCGGCGATCATGCTGTTTGCACTGCTGTCGCTGGCCGGCTTCCTGGCCTACAAGGCCAATCCGGTGCAGGACTTCCCGGACATCGAACTGCCCATCGTGACCGTCACCGCCACACTGGACGGCAGCGCGCCGGCGCAGCTGGAAACCGAAGTCACGCGCAAGATCGAAGACTCAGTCGCGACGCTGCAAGGCATCAAGAACATCTACTCCACCGTGCTCGATGGCGTCTCCACCACCACCGTCGAATTCATCCTGGAGAAGAACATCTCCGACGCGGTGAACGACGTGCGCGACGCCGTCGCCCGCGTCAAGGCCGACATGCCGGCCGAACTGCGCGACCCGAGCGTGACCAAGGCCACCACCGCCGGCCGCGTGGTGCTGACCTTCACCGCCGCCGCCTCGCAGGCGCCCGGTGAAAAGCCGGACAGCCAGGAACTGAGCTGGTTCGTCGACAACAACGTCGCCAAGCGCCTGCTGGCGGTGCCCGGCGTCGGCGCGGTCAAGCGTGTCGGCGGCGTGTACCGCGAAATCCGCGTGGAGCTGGACGACGCCCGCATGGCCGCACTGCGCGTATCGGCGCTGGACGTCTCGCGCCAACTGCGCCTGGTGCAGAAGGAAGCGCCCGGCGGACGCGGCGACATCAGCGGCGCCGAACAATCGGTGCGCACCATCGCCACCGTGAAGACGGCCGCCGAACTGGCCGCCATCGACCTGCCGCTGACCGACGGCCGCCGCGTGCGCCTGGACCAGGTGGCCACCGTCACCGACACCGTCTCCGAACCGCGCGCCGTGGCGCTGCAGGACGGCGTGCCGGTGATCGGCTTTGAAATCTTCCGCACCAAGGGCGCCAGCGAAATGGCGGTCGCCAAAGGCGCGCGCACCGCCATCGAGGAACTGCAGAAGAACAACCCGAAAGTCGAACTGAAACAGGTCATCGACAACGCCCACCCGGTCGAGGAAAACTTCGACGGCTCGATGGAACTGCTGTACGAAGGCGCCATCCTTGCCGTGCTGGTGGTGTGGTGGTTCCTGCGCGACTGGCGCGCCACGCTGGTCGCCGCCGCCGCGCTGCCGCTATCGGTGATGCCGGCCTTCCTCGGCATCTACCTGTTTGGCTACACGCTCAACACCGTCACCCTGCTGTCGCTGGCCCTGGTGGTCGGCGTGCTGGTGGACGACGCCATCGTTGAAATCGAAAACATCGAACGCCACCTGCGCATGGGTAAAACGCCGATGGAAGCGGCGCTCGAAGCGGCCGACGAAATCGGCATGGCGGTCATCGCCACCACCTTCGCGCTGGTTGCCGTGTTCCTGCCGACCGCCTTCATGAGCGGCATTCCCGGCCTGTTCTTCAAGCAGTTCGGCTGGACCGCCGTCATCGCCGTGCTGGCGTCGCTGGTGGTCGCCCGCCTGCTGACGCCGATGATGGCCGCCTACATCCTCAAGCCCACCGTGCAGCGCGAGGAAAAAGACGGCTGGCTGATGTCGCGCTACATCCGCGTCATGCGCTGGTGCCTGAAGAACCGCCTGGTGACGGCGATTGCCGCCGCCGTGTTCTTCGTTTGTTCGATCATGCTGGTCGGCCTGCTGCCGACCGGCTTTGTGCCGGCCGCAGACCGCGCGCAGACGCAGATCAACCTGGAACTGCCGCCCGGCTCCACGCTGGCCGAAACCAGCGTGGTGGCCGAACGCGCGCGCCAGGCGGCGATGCAGGTCAAGGGCATCAAGTCCGTATTCAGCTCCATCGGCGGCGGTTCCAGCGGCGACGCCTTCGCGCCCGGCGCCGCCGCCGAAGCGCGCAGCGCCGTGCTGACGCTGACCACCGTGCACCGCACCGACCGCAAGGAGTCGATGGCCGATCTGGAAGCCCTCATCCGCCACAAGCTGGACGCCATTCCCGGCGCCCGCTTCAAGGTCGGCCCGCCGGACAACGGCGTCAAGATGCAGCTGGTGCTGCGCAGCGAAGACCCGGTCGCACTGAAAGAAGCGGCACAAAAAGCCGAACGCGAACTGCGCACGCTGAAAGGCGTGGGCAACGTGCGCTCGACCGCGTCGCTGGTGCGTCCGGAGATCATCGTCACGCCGGACTTCGCCAGGGCGGCGGACCTGGGCGTGACCGCCAACGCCATCGGCCAGACCGTGCGCGTGGCCACCGCCGGCGACTACGACACCGACCTGACCAAGATGAACCTGCCGGAGCGCCAGGTGCCGATCCGCGTCAAGCTGCCGGACGCCGTGCGCGCCGACCTGGACGCCATCGGCCGCCTCACCGTGCCGGGCAAGAACGGCCCGGTGCTGCTGGCCACCGTGGCCGACATCACGATGGAAAGCGGCCCGGCGCAGATCAATCGCCTGAACCGCAGCCGCAACGTCACGCTGGAAGTGGAGCTGGGCAAGCGCGCGCTGGGGGAAGTCAACGCCGAGGCCCGTGCACTGCCGTCGCTGAAAAACCTGCCGCCGTCGGTGAAGATCGCGGAATTGGGCGACACGCAGGAGATGGCGTCGCTGTTCGCCAGCTTCGGCCTGGCGATGCTGATCGGCGTGTTGTGCATCTACTGCGTGCTGGTGCTGCTGTTCAAGGACTTCATGCAGCCGGCGACGATTCTGGCAGCGCTGCCGCTGTCGATCGGCGGCGCCTTCGTGGCGCTGCTGGTGACGCGCAGCGCGCTGTCGATGCCGTCGATGATCGGCCTGATCATGCTGATGGGTATCGTAACCAAGAATTCAATCTTGTTGGTTGATTATGCTATTCTGGCGCGCCAGGAAGGCATGGGGCGTTTCGAAGCGCTGGTCGATGCCTGCCACAAACGTAGCCGTCCGATCCTGATGACCACCATTGCGATGGGCGCGGGCATGATGCCGCTGGCCCTGGGCTGGGGCGCCGACCCGAGCTTCCGTTCACCGATGGCGATCACCGTGATTGGCGGCCTGATGACATCAACGCTGTTAAGCCTGCTGGTGGTGCCGGCCGTATTCACCTATGTGGACGACTTTGAGCACTGGCTGCAACGCATGCTGCGCAAGCTGCGCCGCCAACCGGCGGCCGGGCAGGACGATCAAGGAGACATGCATGAAGTACGAAATCAAAGAATTGCCTGAAGTGCGAGTGGCCTACCTGCGCTACAAGGGACCGTTCGGTCCTGCGGTGGGCGAGTTCTGGAAAGAGGTGTTCACGCCGTGGCAGAAGGCTTTCGGGCTGGTGGGCAAGGTGACGTATGGCGTGGCGCAGGACGATCCGCGCACCACGCCGGCCGCCGAATGCCGCTACGACGCCTGTGTGGAAGTGTCGGCCGACTATCCGATCCAGCCGCCGGCCAAGGAGACGCACCTGCCGGCTGGCCGCTACGCGGTGGCGCCGTTCGAAGGCACCGGCGCCGATGTGCCGGCGGCCTGGGGCGAGTTCTTCGGCCAGTTGCAGGCCGAAGGCAAGGCCGCCGAAGGCGTCTGCTTCGAGCGCTATCCGGCCGATTATGCGATGGATCCTGCCACCGGCGTCTTCACCGCGGAACTCTGCATCCCGGTCAAGGCCTAGTCCATCCCCCGCCCAGCACGCGGTACAGGTCTACCGAGGCGACCAGGATGCGCGTTTTGAGTTGCAGACGGCCGACGTCGGCGCTGTAGAGCGTGCGCTGGGCGTCCAGCTCTTCGAGGTAGGACGCGTAGCCGTTGCGGTAGCGGTTGTGGGCGATGCGCAGCGTTTCGGCCGCGGTGGCGCGGCGGGCGTCGTTCTGGATCGCCTGCTCGCGCAGGCGCACGATGGCGCCCAGGCCGTTTTCGGTTTCCGAGAACGCTGCGCGCACCGCGCTCTCATACGCGTAGATGGTCTGGTCGCGCTGCGCGGCCACCGAGTCGGTCTGGCTTTGTACGCGTCCGCCGTCGAATACCGGCGCGGCCACCGCACCGGTCAGGTGCCACAGCGCTGTCGGCGCATTCAGAAAATCATGCCACTTCAGATTTTGCACACCCCCCACCGCCGTCAGTTTGAAGGACGGCAGCAGCTGGTCGCGCGTCGCCTGTAGATTGGCGTTGATGGCGATCAGGTTGTATTCGGCGCGGGCGATGTCGGGCCGGCGGCGCAGCAGTTCGGACGGCAGGCCTTCCGGCACCGGCGGCGGCTGCAAGTCCGCCAGTTCGGCGCCGCGCGCAACCGGGCCGGGATTGCCGCCCGTGAGTATCGACAGCGCATTTTCCTGCTCGAAGATCTGACGCTTCAGCTGCGGCACCTGCTCGGCGGTGGTCTGGTACTCGGCCTGCGCCTGCAGCCACTCCAGCCGCGAACTGTAGCCGACGTCGAACTGGCGCTTGGCCAGCTTGGCCGATTCCTCGCGCAGCTTCAGCGTGGCTTCGGTCAGCGCCAGTTGCGCATCCAGTCCGCGCAGATTCAGGTAGCCCGACGCCACGGTGGCGGCGATCGACAGCGCCACCGCGTCGGAGTTGGCTTGCTCCGCCTGATAGGTGGCGGTGGCGGCGTCGGTCAGCGCGGCCAGCCTGCCCCACGCGTCGATTTCATAGCTGGCCTGGAATTCGGCCTGGTAGACATTGGTCACATACGGCACGCCGTTCCACGCCAGCTGGCGCGTGCGGGTCGGCGCGCTGTCGACCGAGACGTTGGGCTTCTGGTTCGCCTCCGCCACGCCGGTCAGCGCACGGTACTGCGCCACGCGGGCGCGGGCGACGCGCAGGTCGCCATTGCTTTGCAGGGCCTTGTCGACCAGCGCCGTCAGGGCCGGATCGCCGAAACTTTGCCACCATTGCTGCGCCACCGGCGCGCTGGACTGGCCCTCGACGGCGGTACGCCATGCGGCTGGAATCTGCACCGTCGATGCCGGCGGCGGCGCGACCGTCGCGGCGCAACCGGCCAGCATCAGCGCGGCCGCCACCGCAGCGGGCCTGCGCTTGAACGCTGCGCGCCAGGTCATGGCTTGGCTCCGTTCGCGTCTGCGACAGGCGCCTCCTGCGTCCGCGTCTTCACTGACGTATCGATGCTGACGATCACCGACATGCCCGGCGCCAGCCGGCGCGCATTGGCCTGCCCCTGATCGATGCGAATCCGCACCGGGATGCGCTGCGCGATCTTGACGAAGTTGCCGGTCGCATTATCGGCCGGCAGCACGCTGAATTCCGAACCGGTGGCCGGCGAAATGCGCTCCACCACGCCGGTCAGCTGCTTGCCATCCAGCGCATCCACCTTGAACGTGGCCGGCTGTCCCACCTGCACGCCGTTCATCTGCGTCTCTTTCAGGTTGGCGATCACCCACAGCTGCTTGGGCACCAATCCCATCAACTGCGCGCCGGTGTTCACATAGGCGCCCTTGCGCACCGTGACCTGGCCCAGCTGGCCGTCTTCCGGCGCCGTGATGCGCGTGTTATCCAGATCCACCTTGGCCGCCTTCAGCGCCGCTTCCGCGTTCGCCACCGCTGCCTCCAGCGACTGCTTGCTCACGGCCACCGACAGCACCTGCTGCCTGGCGATTTCCAGCTGCGCGCGCGCCTGCGCCACGGCGGCGGAAGTCTGCGCATTGGCGGCCTTGGACGAATCCTGCTCGCGCAGGGACAGCGAGCCGTCCGCCGCCAGCGAATCGACGCGCTTCAGATCCGCCACCGACTTGGACAGCTGCGCCTGCGCATTGGCCAGGGTGGCCTCGTTCAGCAGCACGCTCGACTCGGCCGAGCGGCGCGACTGCGCCCAGTTCTCCAGCGCCGCCTTCTGCGCCGCCAGCTGCGCCTGCGCCTGTTCGTAACGCTGCTGGTAGATACGGTCGTCGATCAGCGCCAGCACCTCGCCCTGCTTCACGTACTGGAAGTCCTGCACCTTGACGTCGACCACGTAGCCCGGCAGCTGCGTGCCGATCAGCGTCACCTGTCCGCGCACCAGCGCGTTCTCGGTCGACACCACGGCGCTGCTGAACGGCGGCAGCCGCCACGCGTACAGCACCACCAGCACGCCGATCAGGGCCACCAGCGAGAACAGGATGGCCGAAATGATCTGCCCGCGCCGGTCGGGCGCCGGTGCGGCTGGCGCCGATGCGGCGACTGCCGCCGCTGCGGCAGCCGCGGCCATCGCCGCCATGCGGCTGTCGGAGTGGGATGCGTTGTCTGGAGTATCGTTATTAGCCATGTGATTCAGCGGGATCCGGAATTGTTGAGAGAGACGTTGGTGATGCCTGCTTGCGCATTGGGCACCGACTTGGGAGTGTGGGTCACGCACGCCGTCCACAGATAATGGGTCAGCAAACCGGCCATGGTGAACAGCGCCAGCACGGTGATGGCCAGGAACACGTCGTTATAGGCGAGCACATTGGCCTCGCGCGTGGCGGCCGCGCTGAGTGAAGCCAGGCCGCCCGACTGAATCCGCGCCGCCACCAGCGGATCGAGCTGGGTCAGATGTTCGACCAGAATGCTGGAATGGTACTTCTCGCGCCACACCTGGAAAGTGCCGGTGATCGCCGTGCCAAGCAGGCTGCCCAGGGTTTGCGTAATGCTGAACATGACCGAGAAACTGACCAGGTTATTCGGCGCCGCGATCACCGCGCCAAAACCGGAAATAAACGTCGGCCCGACAAACAGCGCGCCGCCAAAGCCCAGCAGGAACTGGCTGACATACAGATCCTGCGGCCGCGTAAGGTTGGTGGAATCCGAATCCAGGTAGGCGCCCAGCGCCATCACCGCCAGCGAAAACAGCAGCTGGCCGGGAATGCGCGACGGTGCGATATACAGCGCGCTGACCACCATGCCGGCCACCGCGCCGATCATCACGATCCACCACAAGGTCAGCATCTGGTCGTTGTTCAGTCCCAGCGCCTGCAGAAAGCCCACCGTGCCGCTGGCCTCCGACTGCACCACGCGGATCAGCAGCACCGAGGTGGCCAGGCGCGCGATGTTGGGATTGATCAGCCAGCGCGTGTTGAGCAGCGGCCGCGCGCGGTTATGCTCGATCGCCAGCGCGGCGACAATCAGCGCAATCGCGCCGGCCAGCGCATAGCCCACCCAGGGCGTGTCCAGCCACCACACGGTGCGGCCCAGCGCCAGCACCGCCGACAGCAGCGCCACGCCGGGCGCGAACAGGCCGAAGGTGACGAAGTCCATTTTCTCGAACACCTTGATGCGGTCGCCCGGCGGCAGCTTGAGCCACAGAACGCACGCCAGCGACACCAGCGCC
Organism: Duganella aquatilis; assembly: GCF_009674565.1. Classification (GTDB taxonomy): domain Bacteria; phylum Pseudomonadota; class Gammaproteobacteria; order Burkholderiales; family Burkholderiaceae_D; genus Rugamonas; species Rugamonas aquatilis. Next base: position 672,086 of record NZ_WKJL01000001.1, on the reverse strand, counting down.
AGTCCCAGTTCGAAGAAGTACAGGCCGCGCCATTCGCCGAACTCCATCAGCTCCGACGAAAACAGCCGCGCCATCGGAATGGCCAGTTGCGAAAAGCCGACGCCAAGCACCGCCCCCTTGAGCCGGTGCTTGGCGGGGAAGGCCTGCAAGGTGTAGTACAGGCCCAGGGTGGTCAGCGCCGCGCCGCTCATGCCGTGCGCGGCACGCACCGCGATGGCCGATCCCAGGCCGTGCACGAACAGGTGCGCCACCGTGACCACCGCATACAGCACCAGGAACAGTTCAGTGAACAGTCGCAGCCCGTACTGCTGGCGGAATTTGACCAGCAACAGGTTCATCGAAACGTTGGCCATCACATAGGCGGCCGGCAGCCACTGGATCTCGGTGGTGAACACGCCGAGCGATCCTTGCAGGTAGGGCAGATTGACCGACACCAGCGCATTCCCAAGGCCGCCGGTGATGGCGACGATGAAACCGACAATCAGGAAGGCGACGCGCGTCCAGAATGGATGGTCCGGATTGGACGGCGATCCGGGCAGGACGGGACGCTCGTGCGGTTGCCAGGTTTGGGGGGCGTAAACGTCCATGCGTCAGGTGTCCTGATTCTTTCTTTTGGGGGGAGGAGACGAAAAGCATTAATGGCGAGCATATCACTATGCCCGCCATTGTTAAATACTTCGATGGTGATAAGCGCTTTTACAGGGGCGCCGCGTCTGTTTCACGCTGGAAGGGGCGATGCCCGGCCAGCGCTTCCTTGAACGCCGCCAGCGCGCCGTCCAGCGCACTGGCCTCCACCTGCCATTGCGCCAGGTCCGGCGAACCGTCCTGCATGGCCGCCGGAATGCCGGCTGCCTTCAGCAAGGCTTTCCCCGCGCCGACCGCCAGGATAGGCTTGCAGTGGCGGTACTGCTGGCGCACGAAATCGCGCGCGTCGGAATCGTCGGCCAGCATGGCGGCGCTGGTGGCGCCGTCGGCGATGATCACCGCGTCGTACAGCACCGCCGGCGCGGCCTCGATCGAGATCTCGATATCCAGGCGGCTGCCGTCAACCGCCGTCAGCTGGCCCAGTTGCGGCGCCACCACACGCGGCGTGGCGCCGGCGGCCAGCAGGTCGGCGTAGATGGCTTTCACGCCGTCCGCCTCGACACCATGGCCGGCCAGGATCGCCACCTTGCGCGTCTTGACGCCAAGCGCGCCGGGACGCGCCAGCAGCGACAGCGGCGGCGATGGCTCGTACTGTGGCGGCGGCGCATCGGTCGCCAGCGGCATCGGCGGCGGCAGGTCCATGCCCAGGCCCTGCGCCACGCCTTCGGCCAGGATAGGATCGACATTGGCCAGCATCGACAGCAACCGCACGCGGATGGCCGGCACCGTCACCCGGCTCAATTCGAAGCGGTAGGCGTTGACGATGTGCGCCTGCTCGGCCGGCGTCTGGCTGATCCAGAACAGGCGCGCCTGCGAGTAGTGGTCGGCGAACAGTTCCGGCTTGCCGCGCACCTTGTCCTCCGGCGGCTGCGGCATCTGGCTGCGCGCCGTGGTGAAGCCGGCCATGCCGGCCTGGAACGGACAGCCGCCGCCCAGCGAATTCGGCTCGTACGCCACGCGGCCGCGATGCACGGCCTGGCGGTGCATGCCGTCGCGCTGGTTGTTGTGCACCGGCGCCAGCGGCGCGTTGATCGGAATTTCGTGGAAGTTGGCGCCGCCCAGGCGGCTGATCTGCGTATCCAGGTAGGAGTGGATGCGCCCCTGCAGCAGCGGGTCGTTGGAGAAGTCGATGCCCGGCACGATGTGCGCGGTGCAGAAGGCCACCTGCTCGGTCTCGGCGAAGAAGTTGTCCGGGTTGCGGTTCAGCGTCATCTTGCCGACCACCTGCACCGGCACCAGTTCTTCCGGCACCAGCTTGGTCGCGTCCAGCACGTCGAACGGGAAGGACTCGGCCTGTTGCTCGGTGAAGATCTGCAGGCCCAGTTCCCATTCCGGATAGGCGCCCGCCTCGATGGCTTCCCACAGGTCGCGGCGGTGGAAGTCCGGATCGGCGCCGATGATCTTGGCCGCTTCGTCCCACACCAGCGAGTGCGTGCCGCCCACCGGCTGCCAGTGGAATTTGCAGAACACCGACTCGCCCTGCGCGTTCACCAGGCGGAAGGTGTGGACGCCGAAGCCCTGCATGGTGCGGTAGCTGCGCGGAATGGCGCGGTCGGACAGATGCCACATCAGCATGTGCGTCGATTCCGGCATCAGCGTGACGAAGTCCCAGAAGGTGTCGTGCGCGCTGGCCGCCTGCGGAATCGCGTTGTGCGGTTCCGGCTTGACCGAGTGGATCAGGTCCGGGAACTTCATCGCGTCCTGGATGAAGAACACCGGGATGTTGTTACCGACCAGATCCCAGTTGCCTTCGTCGGTGTAGAACTTGACGGCGAAGCCGCGCACATCGCGCACGGTGTCGGCCGAACCGCGCTCGCCGGCCACGGTGGAGAAGCGCACGAACACCGGCGTGCGTTTGCCGGCCGCCGCGAACGGCGCGGCGCGCGTGATGTCGCTCAGGTCCTGGTAGCTTTCGAAGTAGCCGTGCGCCGCCGAACCGCGCGCGTGCACCACGCGTTCCGGGATGCGTTCGTGGTCGAAGTGGGTGATTTTTTCGCGCAGGATGAAGTCTTCCAGCGCGGTCGGGCCGCGCAGGCCGACCTTCAGCGAATTCTGGTTGTCGGCAATCGGCACGCCCTGGTTGGTGGTCAGGCGCTGTTCGCCGGCGTCGGCGCGCACGCGGTCCAGGTCACCGGCCGGGCACACGCCCACCGGCGGCACGCCGCTGCCGGTCTTGGCCGAGGCGGAGGTTTCGCCGACGGTGCTGCCGGTAGCGGCCGGATGCGGCACGGGACAGGTCTGGCCGGCTTGCGGCGTGCGCGCGGCTTCGCCGTGCTCACCGGCCTTGTTGGCGTTGAACGGCATGTCGGCCGCCAGTTGCTGGCCGCCGGCGACCTTGGCCAGCAAGACCTGTTCCTGTGGGCTGGCGCCGCCCAGGCTGTCGGGCGGCGCGGCGTTGGAGGGTCCCGCGACGGTGCTCAATACGGAACCGGCCCCCATCACGGAGGCCGGCGATTTCTTGTTGGTTGCCATGGATATCCTTTGAACGAGACGAACGGCGCCCGGCGCGGGGCGCTGGCGGTCGTCCCGACAGTGATACCGCCCGGGCAGTGGGGATTACTTGCTGTTGCGCGAGCCCAGCAGTTTCGAGATGCCGTAGCCGGCGGCGGCAGCCACCAGGACCGAGATCACCGGGCTGGCGCGCACGTGGTTGCGGCTCGATTCGGCGAAGTTTTTGTACGATTCCACCACTTGCTTGCCGCGTGCGGCCAGGGTGTCGGAGGTGCTTTCCACGGTGTCGGCTACCTTGTCGACGCCGGTATGGGCCTGAGTGGCCAGACGGTCGGTGGCTGGCGGCACCTTGTCGGCCACTTTGTCGATGGCGGCATGAGCGTCGGCGCGCAGGTCCTTGCCGATCTGGGTGACGCCGTCGCGGGTGCTGTTGATTTTGGTGTCGATGGTGTTATCCATGATGAGATCCTCTCGTTGTGTGTGCAGGTTGGGAACTTCAACGATAGGCCGATCAACCACGCTTGACCGTGCGGGAGCTAACAATGTGCAAAATGGTCCGCTATGTGAAGTCACACACTGACGGGGCCGCCCGTGCAGGCGCATGCTACAGGTGAGCCATACCTACTTTGGAGAGCGGCAATGTTCCCTATCTCATCCCTGACGCCGTCGTCGCTGACGGAGTTGCAGCCAGTCAATCGCGCGGCGGAAGCTGCGGCGGTGAATGGCGCCACCATCAATGCGGTAGGGTCGGCGCTGGATGCGCCGCCGGCGGCTTCCGTGACCATCGACTTGTCGCCGGTGGCGAGCTTCCTGTTATCGGTGACCAATTCCCAGCAGCAGCTGTCCCAGCTTCAGGGCAACACCACGCTGGACAATGCGGCGCGGGCCGATACCCTCAACACGGCGGTGCAGAATGTGGTGGATGCCTTCAATCTGCTGCCGACGGTGGATTTCGACCAGGGCCAGCCGCAGCAGGCGTCGCTGCTGAACAATCTGGTCAACAGTTTGACGCAGCAGACCAATGACAGCGTCAATACGCAGGCGCAGAACCTGGCGCAGCTGGGCGTGACCTTGCAGCCGCCGCTGTTGTCGGATCTGACCGGCGGCCTGTCGCTGGAGCCGGAGCAATTGCGGGCGGCCTTCAACGCCAATAACCAGCAGACCACGTCGACGCTGGAAAATACGCTGACCACGTTCCGCAATCTGGCGACGGACTTTGCCGAGCAGTTGAGCGCGGCGGGCAGTTCGCAGATTCCCGGCCTGGGCACCAATCCCTTCCAGAGCCTGACGCCGGCCGAAGCGGCCGCCAACGCGCGGCTGAACGTGGCGCGTACCGAGATTAATAACCTGTCGCAGAATCCGCTGTCTGAAACGGCGGCGGACCGGCTGGCGGCGCAACGCGCCCAGCTGGAGCAGGCTGCCACCACGCAGCAGCCGGAGACGCCGTCGCCTATCGTCAACCAGCTGGCGTCGCAGCAGGCGCAGGCGAACGTACAGCAAGCCAATCTGCAACAGGCGCTGGTCGATCAGCAGGCGCAGGCGACGCAGCAAGCCAATCAAACGCTGGCCCAACAGCAGCTGCAAACGAATCAGCAAGCCGCCACGCAACAGCTTCAGGCCAACCAGACGGCGGCGCAACTGGCGCAAGCTGACCAGGCGGCGGAGGCGCAGCGTTCGCAATTGCTGCAAGCCTCTACTCAGCAAGCCAATCTGACGCAGGCGCAGCAGACACAAGCCGCGCTGAACCAGCAAACACAGCTCGACCAGGCGCGCGCCGCCGAGCAGGCGCAAGTCCAACAAGCGGCAACGCAAGTGCAGAACGCTCAGCAGGCGCAGGCCGCAGAGGTCTCGGCGCTGCAACAGACCGTGGCCGCCAACCAGGCCGCCACCCAGCGCGCACAGGAAGAAGCAGCAGCCCGCGCACAGGCGAATCAGGCGCAACAAGTCGGCGCCACGCAAACGGCCGCTCAACAGGCCAATGCGACGCAGACCGCAGCCCAGCAGCTGCAACAGGCCGGCGCCGCGCAAAACGCTGCGCAGCAGACCAACGCAACGCAAACGGCAGCGCAACAAGCCAACGCCACGCAAAATGCTCAGCAAACGCAGCAGGCCGCCGATGCGCAGGCGGCGCAGCAGCCTACCGCTGCCGAACAGGCACAGGCCGCCGCGCAGGCGCAGACCGCGCGTCAGCAGGCCACGGCCACCGTGACCACCGCCACCGCCGCCGCGCAACAAGCGCAGCAACGGTCGGTCGCCGCACAGAACGCCGTGCAGAACATCCCGACGTTGCCGCCCAACGCCACCGCCGCCCAGCAGGCGCAAACCGCGCAGGCGGCCGCAGCCCAGGTGGCGATCGCCAACGCCGCCGCGCAATCGGCGGCAGCGCAAGCCCAGGCCGCACAGAACGCCGCCGACGCCATGGCGGCCCAGAACGCGGCAGCCGTCGCGGCCGCCGCACAAGCACGTCTGGCGCAGAACAATGCCAGCACCGCCGATGCGGCCACCACCGCAGCCGATGTCGCCGCCCAGCAGGCCGCCGCCGTGCAGGACACCGCCGCCAGCCTGGCCGCCGCCAACGCCGCTGCCGCCAGCGCCGCGCAACAGGCAGCCGCAGCCTCCACCGCCGCACAGCAAGCCGCGGCGGCACAGGCGGCGGCCGAGCAGACCAACGCCGTCCAGGTTGCAGCCGCCCAGAACGCCGTCAACACGCCGGCCGACCTGCGCTCGAATCCGGCCCTGGCCGCCGCCATCGCCGCCTACAACGTCAACGACATTGCCGGCACCACAGCCAACGCCGCCCGCGCCGCTACCGCCGCCATCCCGCGCGTGGGCGCCGTCAACGCCACCACCGCCACCCGCGCCATCGGCAACGCACCATAACCTCGCCCCGGCCGCGCACCGTAGCCACGCGCTGCGGCGCGCCGGACCGGCTGGCAGGCCCATTCTCCGCCCCGGCCAAATTTAATTTTGAACGCCCGCCGTTTACAGCCCCAACTCGCACGATAATATTCTCCGTTTTTGGCGATAATCATCGCAACACACCCATCAGGAGATCGCATGAAATTGAAGCACACCGCCGCCGCCCTGGCGCTGCTGACCGCCTTTAGCGTCCACGCCCAGGACACCGTCGTCAAAATCGGCCATAGCGGCCCGCTGTCCGGCTCGCAGGCCTTTTCCGGCAAGGACAATGAAAACGGCGCCCGCCTGGCGGTGGAAGAGCTCAACGCCAAACCGATCACCGTCGCCGGCAAAAAGCTGAAATTCGAACTGCTGTCCGAAGACGACCAGGGCGATCCGAAAGCCGGCATGGCCGCCGCCCAGAAACTGATCGACGCCGGCGTCCACTACATCGTCGGCCCGTACAACTCGGGCGTCGCCATTCCCGCCTCGCGCGCCTACAACGATGCCGGCGCCCTGATCGCCACCGTCGCCACCAATCCCAAGCTGACGCAGCAAGGCTACAAGGGCCTGTACCGCGTCAACGCCAGCGACACCCAGCTGGGTTCGAAAATGGCGCTATACGCCGCCAATGAAATGAAACTGAAAACCGTCGCCGTGATCGACGACCGTACCGCCTTCGGCCAGGGCGTGGCGGAAGAATTCAAGAAGCAGGCCAAAGCCGCCGGCATGACCGTGGCCGGCCACGAATTCACCAACGACAAGGCGTTCGACTTCACCGCCATCCTGACCAAGCTGAAAACCAAGAACGTGCAGGCGATCTTCTTCGGTGGCTACGCACCGCAGGCGGCGCCGATGGCGCGCCAGATGAAACAGCTGGGCATCAACGCCAGGCTGCTGGGCGGAGACACCATCTGCACCGCCGAAATGGGCAAGCTGGGCGGCGACGCCGTCGGCGACAATGTGCTGTGCTCGCAAGGCGGCGCCATCCTCGACAAGGCCTCGGCCGGTCCGGCCTTCAAGGCCAAGTTCAAGGCCCGCTTCAAGCAGGACGCCGACGTCTACGCCGCCGCCTACTACGACGCCGTCATGATGTACGCACAGGCCATGCAAAAGGCCAACACCGTCGACGTGCCGAAAGTGCAGGCCGTGATCAGCGCCGGCGCCTACCAGGGCGTGGCCGGCAGCTACGCCTTCGACGCCAAGGGCGACATGAAGCAGTCGCCGGTCACCATCTTCACCTTCAAGGGTGGTCAGCCGGTTGCGCTGACGAGCTATTAAGCAGCGTAATCAGACTGTCGAAGGCTTGCCGGGCGCCCTGGCAAGCCTGCTCGATCTGCGCCGGCGTCACCACCGCGCCGCGCAGGGCAGCGAGAAATTGCTGCCAGCGCGGGCCGGGCGATCCCTCCCCGCGCAGATACGCCAGGGGATGCGGCGCCAGCCGCTCCGCCAGGCGCTTGTACAGCACCGCGCCGCCCAGCTGCGATCCCTCGATGACATAGGCCACGCCCCAGCGCCAGGCGGCGTCCTGCCGCGCCGTCCAGGCCTCGGGCGCCAGCAGCGGCGAGGCCGGCAGACAGGCCAGGGAAGGATGCGCCAGGTCGCTGCGGATCAGCGCCAGATAGTCGCGCGGCGGCAAGGCCAGACCATCATCCAGCGCCGATTGGATCGGCGCCAGCCACGCCTCCAGCAGATGCAGATGATCGCGGTAGGCGCGCAGGTCCGGCGCCTCGGCGGCCAGCGGCGTGCGCGTGTCCAGTTCCGCGTGGCGTTCTGCGGTGGCGCTCCGCAAGGCGGTCAAAACATCCAAAACATTCCCCTGACTCAATACCGAATAACGATTTTACACAAACCCGACACGCGCACGGTACGCTGCAAGACATTCAATCCCACCATGGTCAGGTAAAATTTACCCAACTTTAATTGCCTCGCCCCATGAACCATAACCAATCGCAAAACTGCTCCGTGCTGCTGATCGACGACGAAGCGATGGCCGAAGACCTGATCGGCTACCACATGTCGCACCAGGCCGGCATACGCCTGCGCTACGACAACCGCGCGGAACTGGCGGTGCAGCTGTGCCGGGAAACCGAAGCCACCGTGGTGCTGGTCGATCTGCGCATGCCGGGCGCGGATGGTTTCGATGTGATCCGCATGCTGCGCGCCACGCCGGACACCGAACAGGTGCCGATCATCCTGCTGTCGTCCGAGGACGGCGCCGACATCAAGGCGCGCGCCTTTTCAATGGGCGCCAACGACTACCTGGTCAAGTGGCCGGAAGCGCGCGAACTGGAAGCGCGCATCCGCTATCACAGCGCGGCCTACCAGGCGCGCCTTGAGCGCGACGCCGCCTTCCTCGAACTGCGCCAGCGCGAGGAAGAACTGCGCGCCAGCCAGGCCGCCCTGCACCAGTCGCAGAAGATGGAAGCGATCGGCCAGCTGACCGGCGGCGTCGCCCACGATTTCAACAACGTCCTGCAAATCATCGGCGGCAACCTGCAACTGGTGAAGATGATCGGCGGCGTCAACCAGCAAGGGCTGGCGCGCATCGACAACGCCTTGAACGGCGTCGAGCGCGGCGCCCGGCTGGCGGCCCACCTGCTGGCGTTCGCGCGCCGCCAGCCGCTGCAGAACGCGGTGGTGGCGCTGGCGCCGCTGCTGGCCAATATGGACGACATGCTGCGCCGCCTGCTCGGCCCGCGCGCGGTGGTGGTCACCGACATCGCGCCGCAGCTGTGGAACACCGAGGTCGATGTCGGCCAATTGAACAACGTGATGCTCAACCTGGCCATCAACGCGCGCGACGCCATGCACGGCGAAGGCACGCTGACCATCCGCGCGCGCAACGAGCCGGCCGGCGCGCCGCTGCCGGACAACCACGGCGACAGCACCTGCGACTACGTGCTGATCGAAATCGCCGACACCGGCGCCGGCATGCCGCAGGAAGTGCTGCAACGCGCCTTCGAACCGTTCTTCACCACCAAGCCGACCGGTCAGGGCACGGGCCTGGGCCTGAGCATGGCCTACGGCTTCGTCAAGCAGTCCGGCGGCGAGATCGCGCTGCAAAGCACGGAGGGCGAAGGCACCTGCGTGCTGATCTACCTGCCGCGCAGCCTGGCCGCCGCCTCGACGGATGCGCCGGCGCCGCTGCAGCCGCTCAGCGGCGGCGTCGAAACCATCCTGGTGGTGGAAGACGAGGAAGACGTGCGCAGCTCCACCGTCGACCTGCTGGCGGCGCTGGGCTACGAAGTATTAAGCAGCGAGGATGCCGAACAGGCGGCGCGCCTGATCGAAGAAGGCGCCCGCATCGACCTGCTGTTCACGGACGTGATCATGCCGGGCCGCGTCAGCAGCATGGAGTTGAGCGAACTGGTACGACGCAAGCTGCCGCAGGCGCAGATCCTGTTCACCTCCGGCTATGCGGAAGGGGTGCTGTCGCACGACGGCAAGCTGCCGGCCGGCGTGCACCTGCTGCACAAGCCCTACACGGCGGAGACGCTGAGCGCGCGCATCCGCCACCTGCTGAGGCAGCGCAGCGTCAATGCGGTTTGACGTAGCGGTGTGACCCTGGCGGCGGCTCGTTGAGCACCGCCCAGAAGATGCCCAGGTCGGCGATGGCGCGCACGAATTCGCCGAAGTCGACCGGCTTGACCACGTAGGCGTTGACGCCCAGTTCATAGCTGCGGATCAGATCCTGCTCTTCGCGCGAGGAGGTCAGCATCACCACCGGCATGCTTTTCAGCGTGGCCGAGCCGCGTATTTCCGCCAGCACTTCCAGGCCGTCGACCTTCGGCAGTTTCAAGTCCAGCAGCACCACGGCGGGATTGCCCTGCTCGCGCGCCGCGAATGCGCCGCGCGCATGCAGGTAGTCCAGCGCTTCGGCGCCGTCGCGCACCACGATCACTTCGTTGGCCAGCTGGCTGCGCTCCAGCGCGATCAGGGTCAGTTCCAGGTCGTTGGGGTTGTCTTCCACCAGCAGGATGGGCTTTAACATAGGGCGTCTCAATCAGTATCAGGATCAGGTATGGCAAACGAAAATGTCGCGCCCTCCCCTGGCACGGATTGGGCCCAGACACGGCCGCCATGGCGCTCGATGATACGGCGCACATTGGCCAGGCCGATGCCGGTGCCCTGGAAATCTTCCATGCGGTGCAGGCGCTGGAATACGCCGAACAATTTGTGCGCGTACTCCATATTGAAGCCGACGCCATTGTCGGCCACATGAAACACGGTCTCGCCAGGCAGCTTTTCGGCGCTGATGCGGATCACCGCCGGCTCGCTGTTGGCGGTGAATTTGACCGCGTTCGACAGCAGATTATACAAGGCCAGCTGCAAAAAAGCGGGATCGGCGATGACCTGTGGCAGCGGCGCCAGCTGCCAGTCGATACGCTGCGCGCCCGCCTCCGGCGCCAGTTTCTCGATGCAGCCGCGCACCATCTCGTCCATGCGGATGCGCACCGGCCGCAGCGCGGCGCGGCCCATCTGCGAAAAACTCAGCAGGTCGTCGACCAGCTTGCCGGCCAGGCGCGCCGCGTCCTTGATGTTGGCCAGGAAGCGCAGGCGCCGCTCCGGATTGTCGTTGCCGGCGGTTTCCATCAGCAGGTCGGAAAAGCCGACGATGTGGCGCAGCGGCGCGCGCAGGTCGTGCGACACCGAATACGAAAACGCCTCCAGCTCCTTGTTGGCGCGGCCCAGCTCCTCGGCCAGGTCGGCCATCTGTTCGGCGCGTTCCAGCGCGATGCCCAGCAGCGCAGTACGGAACTCCAGCGTCAGTTCGATTTCGCCGTCGCGCCACGGCGCGCTGCGGCCGTGCACCGTCTCGCGCCACGCGGCAAAGCTGGTGCGCGGCGACAGCTGGCCGTTGGTGGACTGCTTGCCGTCCGGACGGCCGGCCCAGTCGATCTGCACCACGTGCTCGGGCCGGAACCACAGCAGGTAGTGCTGGTGGATGCGCGAGATCTGCATCGCCAGCAGGCCGCTGGCGCAGTCGGTGTAGTCCTCGGCCGGCGCATGCTGCGCCGACAGGTGGGCGCTGTGGAACACCTCCTCATGCACGCCGGCGCCCAGCCAGTCGGCCAGTTCGCGGATCTGGTCGTCGGACGGCGTGTCGCCGAAGGAAATCAGGCGGTCGTCGATGACGATGGCGACGCCGCCGGCGCGCGCGAAGTGCAGCAGCTCGGGCAGCACGCTGCGCAGGTTTTCGATGAAGTCCGCGCCCTGCGTCAGGCCGCCGAGGATGCGCACCATCGAGCGCCGCACCTCCAGCCGGAATTGCAGTTCGTCGGCGTCGCTGCGGTTCTTGATGTGCAGCGCCAGGATCTGCCCCACCTGCTCGCACACGGTGCGCTGGTGGAAGCTGAGGCGGCGCGCTTCGGCGTGGTGGCAGGAGATCAGTCCCCACAGCTTGCCGCGCACCACCAGCGACACCGACATCGACGCCATCGTGCCCATGTTGCGCATGTATTGCAGGTGCACCGGCGACACGCTGCGCAGCGCCGCGAACGACAGGTCGTTGGCCTGGCCGCTGCGCGGATTCCGCGGCGGCACCAGGCCGGCCGGGACGTAGTTGGCGTCCTGGATGATGCGCACCCGGTTGGCCACATACAGCTCGCGCGCCTGGCGCGGAATGTCGCTGGCCGGGAAGCGCTGGCCCAGGTAGCTGTCGTAGCCGTCGGCCAGGCATTCGGCCAGCACGTTGCCGTGGCCTTCGTCGTCGAACGAGTACACCAGCACCCGGCCAAAGCCGGTCAGCGCGCGGATCTCGGCGGCAGCCAGCCTGCTCAGCTCCTCGATGGAATCGGCGTCGCTGATCTTGTTGAGGAATTCGCCAAGCAGCGGATACAGCTGCTGCATATCGGCGCCATGGCTGCTGCTGGCCGGCTCGAATTCCAGGATCTGCAGGCCGTCCCACGCATGTCCCAGCACGTCGAACGGCTCGCCGCCCTGGCTGATGGTGGACAGGTAGGCCGGGCGTTCGCGCAGCCGGCCCGCTTCCAGCTGCGGCGCCAGCACCTCGGCGCCGCGCTCGCCGATCACGTCGGCCAGCGCCCGGCCGATCGCCAGCCGCGGTTCCATGCCGGTGAACTGCGCCAGGTTGTCGCTGACCTGCACCACCGTCAACTGGCCGTCCAGCGCCAGCAGAAAACCGTGCGGCTGCACCGCGCCCGGCGTGCGGATCGGTTCACGATCGCAGCTGGCGATATCGAGGTCGGTGCGGTCCTGGGGCATGGCTTGGGCAGAAAAATCCTAAGTTATCAGGCCTGCATCATATCAAGTTCCGCCGCCGGCTGCCGCACAGATCAGGACAGCGGCAATTCCCAGTAGCCGACATCGATCCAGCGGTCGAACTTGCGCCCGACTTCCCTGAAATGGGCGACCTTGACGAAGCCCAGGCTTTCGTGCAGCGCCACGCTGGCCGGATTGGGCTGGGCGATGCCGCCGATCGCCATGTGGATCTCGCGCCGGCGCAGTTCCGCCAGCAGTTCGCGGTACAAGGCGCTGCCGATGCCCCGGCCGCCCTGCCCCTGCTCGACGTAGACGCTGGTCTCGGCCGAGAAGCGGTAGGCGCTGCGCACGCGCCACTTGGTGGCGTAGGCGTAGCCGATGATGCGGCCCTGCGCCTCGTGCACCAGCCATGGCAGCGTGGCGGTGACGTCGCCGATGCGCTGCGCCATCTCCTGCGCCGTCACCGCGCGCTCCTCGAAGCTGATGGTGGTGGTGGCGATGTAATGGTTGTAGATGGCGGCGATGGCGCTGGCGTCATCCGGCGTGGCGGCGCGTATCATCAGTTGTCCTGCGCCGTCTTCAGCGTGGCGAACACCGGCGACGACACCGGGCCGAGGTCCGGCAGCGGCATGGTGGCGATGGCCCTGGCCTCGTCGTCCGGCAGGCCGATGCCGTGCAGGATGATGGCCAGCATGGCCTCGACGTGATGCAGGCCGCCGCCGTCGCCCTGCGCCAGCATGGTCTCGATGCCGTAGAACACCGAGCCGAGTATCATGTCGCGCACCACCGGCGCGCTGCCGGCGCGCAGGCGGCCGCTTGCCAGGCCCAGTTCCAGGTCGCGCAGCAGGTAGCGGTCCATGCGGCGGCCGCGCACCGCGTGCGCCGGGCCGATGCGCGTGAGGAAGGCGCCCCACACCGGATAGCGCAGCGCGAAATGCACGTACAGCCGGGTGCCGACGCAGAAGCGCGCGGCCGGATCGGCGTAGCGCAGCACCTGCGGATCGACCATGCCCAGCACCTCTTCGTTCAGCTCTTCGGTCACCGCCGCCAGCAGTTCGTGGGTGGTCTTGAAGTAGTTGTAGAAGGTGCCGCGCGCGACGCCCGCGGCGGCGATAAAGTCGTCGACCACCGGCGCGTCCGGACCGAGGCGCGCGAACACGCCGATGGCGCTGCGGATCAGCAGCGCCCTGGTACGCTCGCGCCGCTCGATGCCGACGCGCTTCTGGTGGGTTTTTTCGGGAGTAGCGGCGATTTCATTCATGCGTCAAGTATAAATCATCACCGCCGGCGGTCCCGGATATCATCCAGCAGCGGCACGATGGCCAGCAACAGCAGCGCCAACGCCAGCGGCACGGTGGTGACAAAGCCGAGGTATTTGAAGCCGAAGGCGCCGGCCACGCCGCCGGCCAGGAACATCGCCAGCAGCGAGCCGAGCAGCGCCAGCCGCTGGTGGTCGGCTGTCACGCGGCCGGCGCCGGCGTCGCGGTTCCAGTAAAACAGCTTGCCCAGTTCGATGCCGATGTCGGTCACCAGCCCGGTCACATGGGTGGTGCGGATTTCCGCGCGCGAGGCCTTGGTGACGATGGCGTTCTGCAGTCCCATCACAAAGCACAGCAGCGCCACGGTGGCGGCGATGTGGCCGTGCGCCGCCAGCCGCGCGCCCAGCAGCCCGAAAGCCAGCAGCAGCGCCGCCTCCAGCAGCAACGGCAGCGCATAGCGGCTGTGCGCCGAACGACGCCGGCCCCAGTTGATGAGGATCGCCGAGGTGGCGGCGCCGAGGAAGAAGGCCGACAGCGACGCCAGCCCCGCCAGCAGCAGCGCCGTGTCGCCCAGCGCCAGGTTGTCAGCCAGCGCCGACACCACGCCCGACATGTGCGAGGTGTATTCGCCCACCGCGAAAAAACCGCCGGCGTTGACGGCGCCGGCCACGAAGGCCAGCGAACGGCCAAGGCGGCGGTTGCTGATGTCGGTGCGCTGCGGACTGGCGTAGGTGCGCAGGTAGTGCATGGGCATGGCGGACCTCCTCAGAAATCCTGGTTGGCGGGGTAGTGGCTGTAGAAGTCGTTATCCCACTTGAAATGGGTGGTCGACACCGTGATGGTGACGTCCAGCGCCTCGACGAAATGCCACCAGCCGACCGGCAGGAACAGGATCTCGCCCGGCTCCAGCACGCAGTCGATGACGGCCACGCCGGCCATCAGCGGAAAGCGCTGCAGGTCGATGTGGCGGCCGTCGACCGGCGAGAAGCAGTGGCGCTGGTTGTACATGCGCGGCGTGTCGCACGGCGCCACCAGGCGCACCCGCTTGCGGCCGGCCACCTGGATCATGAAGTTGTTGGTCAGGTCGTGGTGGAACGGCGTCACCGTGCCGGCCGGGCCAAACCAGAAAAAGCCGCTGCTGCCGGCTTGCAGGTACGCGTCCAGCGGCGGCAGGTCGCGCATCAGCTCCTGCAGGGCGGCGCGATTGTGGCCGTCGTTATTCGCGGTCATGTAGAAGTCGTTGGTGACGCCGGCATCGCGCACCAGCGCCACGTACTCGCCGAACGGCATGCGTCGCTTGTGCGACTGGCTGTTCATCTCGTAGTCCGGATCGGCGTTGCGGCCGAACTGCACCTCGACCTCGCGCTCGCCCAGCTGCGCGGCCAGGTAGTCGAATGTCCACCTGGTGGGCGCCGGGCTGTCGTCCAGCATGCCGGTGATGATCACCGGCTGGTTGCGGCGATAGTACTGGTGCAGGAAATCGTCGCCCGCCAGGCGCGCGCGGCGCGGCACCTCGGCCGGCGCCAGCTGGTTCAGGCGCGACTGGATGCCCAGCACCCAGTCGCGCTTGGCCAGCCGGTTGTGCAGGCGCGCGACGCCGCGCAGATAGGGACTGCGCAGCGCCGCCTCCACTTCCGCCCGCGCCGCCGGTTCGGCGATGCCGGACTGGACCATGATGCCGGCCAGCTGCGCCGGATGGCCGCCGAGAATCAGGTTCTCGGCGATCCAGCCGCGCCACGAATCATTGACTTCTGTCTGCGACACCGCATCCCACCTGTAGCTTGATGATCAAGCCACCAGTGTACAAGAACAGTGCGGATTGGTAAGTGATCAATACGTGGCTTCAGGCAACACCGCGCGCGCCACGCCGTCGCGGACGTCGATCAGGCGCGGGAAAAGTTTGCCAAAAGTCATCTTGTAGCAGGCCTGGCCATCCTTCCAGGCGGTCGGCAGGACCAGCAGCATCTGGAACGCGGTCGGCTCTTCGTCCAGGACAGCGAAGATCGACGGCGTGCCGGCCAGCACGATGGCTTGCAGCGGTTCGCCGGTGTCGATTTCGAGGTGGTGGCCGCGCACCGAGATTTCGTGGATGTCGCCGAGGATGGTTTGCAGGATGGCGGTGCCGACCACGCTGTCATTCTCGCGATTGACCACCAGGTTCAGGCGCAGCGAGGGACGGCCGGTGGCGGCACTGTGGACTTCATAAACGGCGGCAAATAATTGACTCATGGCATTCCTAAAATGAAGACGTGAAACACGGTCTGCACTCTAGGCCTGCCGCGGCGAATTTACCTTCCGAATACCTTCAGGTTCGTAAGCCGCTGTTTTTCAACAACTTTTACCGCTTGGGCAAAACCCAGCCAGGACGGATGTAATGGCAGGTGTAGCCGTTCGGCAGGCGCTCCAGGTAGTCCTGGTGCTCCGGCTCGGCCTCCCAGAACGGCCCTGCCGGCGCCAGTTCGGTCACCACTTTGCCCGGCCACAGGCCGGAAGCGTCGACGTCGGCGATGGTGTCTTCCGCCGTTGCCTTTTGTGCATCACCAGCATAAAAGATGGCGGAACGATAACTCGTACCGATGTCGTTGCCCTGGCGGTTGCGGGTGCTCGGATCATGAATCTGGAAGAAGAATTCCAGGATCTTGCGGTAGCTCAACACCGACGGGTCGAAGGTGATTTCAATCGCCTCGGCGTGGCTGCCGTGGTTGCGGTAGGTGGCGTTCGGCACATCGCCGCCGCTGTAACCGACGCGCGTGCTGGTGACGCCCGGAATCTTGCGGATCAGGTCTTGCATGCCCCAGAAGCATCCTCCGGCCAGAATGGCCTTTTCCGTGCTGGTCGTCGTCATAATTCGATTCCTTTCGATTAACGTTCTACCTCAAAATGGAGACAGCCCCACATTTCTTCAAGCAAGAAATCAAATTCCAACTATAATTGACAGCAGGAAAGCCAGATTCTGTGCTGCGTGACCTATCCCTGTCGCGTCTTCCCTTCCCCCGGCCTGGACCCAGCCGAACGCAACGTTTCTTTTTCGTTCACTATCATGGACCAGACCACACCCCAACGTATCTTAGTCGTCGACGACAACAGCGAAGCAGCCGACATCTCGGCTGAACTATTGGAACTGCACGGCTACCGTACCGCCGTCGCCTACAGCGGCATGACCGGCCTTGAGGCGGTACGCACCTTCGAACCCCACGCCATCCTGCTCGATCTGGGCATGCCCGGCATGGACGGCTACCAGGTGGCGGCCGCGCTGCGCGCCGTCCCGGATTTCGACCACGTCGCGCTGATTGCGTTCACCGCCTGGGGCGACGTCGTCACCCGCCAGCGGGTGATCGCCACCGGCTTTGACGAGCACGTGATCAAGCCGGCCAACCTGGACCGCATCCTCTCCGCCCTGCGCACCGCGCTCACCAAGCGCGAACGGCAGTCGGCGGTCAACGCCGCCTGACTACTTGAGCAGCACGCGGCCGAAGCCGGTATCGGTGCGTTCGCCCGTGTGCTTGCTGTCGTAGGCGAAGCGGCAGCTTTGCAGATACGCCACCGCCTCGTCGGCCAGCGCCGGCGGCTGTCCATCCGGCTCGGCCACGATGCGCACCGGCGCGCCCTCGGCGTTCACCAGGAAGCGCAGCAGGATGCCGTCCGCCCCGCTCGGATGCGGATCGGCTTCGCGGAACGCGCCAAACCGCGCCGACGGCTGGCAGCTGCCCGTCACCAGCAGCGGCCGCTCGGCCGGCGCGCCGCTTAACTTCCACACATATTGCAACGGAAACACCTGGCCAGCGCGCGCCGCCTCCAGATTGGGGCGGAACACGCATTGGGCGATGCCGGCCAATGCCGCCTCGTCCAGGATGCGCCAGCCGCTGCCCCGGGTGACGGCGGGACGCAGCACCTTGCCGTCCTGGCCGATTTCAAACTGCAGCGTGGTCTTGCCTTCGATTTCATAGCGGCGCGCCTCGGCCGGCCACTGCGGCTGCGCGCAGCTGGCCGCGCTGACAAGGTCCTTGAAGGGGGCGCCACGCGGCGCGGATTGCCCGGAGCGGCCGACAAAATTGATCGCCGCTAACACCGCGATGACTGCGGCAATGCCAGAAATTTTCATATTCATGCCGCGATCATAGCGTGCTTATCCGCCAACAGCACAGTTCGCCCCACCTGCGGGGAGCACAGACCAAGGGTTGCGCAACCAGTATTGACGCCCCGGTCCGGCCTTCCTAGACTAGGTTAAATTACGATCGTAATTAATAACCAAGAAAGTGAACTCATGAACTACACGCACAACTCCGCCCCCACCCAATTCATCGAAGCCGACGGTGTCCGCTACGCCTACCGCCGCTTCGGCGCCACCAGCGGCACGCCGGTGCTGTTTCTTTCGCACTTCCGCGCCGGCATGGACAACTGGGACCCGCTCGTGGTCGACGGCATCGCGCAGCATCATCCCGTGATCCTGTTCAACAATGCCGGCGTGGCCAGCTCGGGCGGCAAGCCGGCCGACACCGTTGCCGGCATGGCCCGGCACGTCGTCACCTTCCTGCTGGCGCTGGGGCTGGACAAGGTCGACATCCTGGGCTTCTCGCTGGGCGGCTTCGTGGCGCAGCAGGTGGCCACCGATCGCCCCGGCATGGTGCGGCGCCTGATCCTGGCTGGCACCGGCCCGCAGGGCGGCGAAGGCATGGCGGAATACATGCCGGAAGTGACGCGCCACGCGATCCAGGAAGTGCCGACGGCAGACAATTTCCTCTATCTGTTCTTCGAGCCGACCGCCAGCAGCCAGGCCGCCGGCCGCGCCTTCTGGGAACGCCGCCATCAGCGCCAGGATGCCGACACGCCATCGTCGATGGAAGCGATGGCCGCGCAGGCCGCCGCCATCGGCGCCTGGGGCGCGGTGCCGGCGACCAACCGCTACGCGCAGCTGAAGGCGATCAGCCAGCCGGTCCTGATCGCCAACGGCCACAACGACGTGATGGTGCCGAGCATTAACTCCTTCATCATGCAGCAGACCATGCCCAACGCCACCCTGATCCTGTATCCGGATTCCGGCCACGGCGCCATCTTCCAGCACAACGCGGAATTCGTCGCCCACGCCCACCTGTTCCTCGCCAAATAAGCGGCCGCCATCATGTCCTCCATCCTGTTCGAAGAATTCCGCACGCCCAAGCTGACGCTTCCCAACCGCATCGTCATGGCGCCGATGACGCGCCGTGCCAGCCCCGGCGGCGTTCCCGACGCCAATGTGGCGCGCTACTACCAGCGCCGCGCCGAAGGCGGCGTCGGCCTGATCGTCACCGAAGGCACGACTATCAACCGTCCGGCGGCGTCGGATAACGAAGCCATCCCGAATTTCCACGCACCGGCCAGCCTGGCCGGCTGGAAGCAGGTGGTCGACGCGGTGCACGCCGCCGGCGGCAAGATCGCGCCGCAGCTGTGGCACCACGGCCTGGCGCGGCGCGCCGGCAGCGGCCCGCAGCCCGAGGCGCCGTCGGAAGGGCCGTCGGCCAGCGACGCCGACCAGCACGCCATGGGCGAGGCGGACATCGCTTTCACCGTTGCCGCCTTCGCCATGGCCGCCGCCAACGCGCAGCAGCTGGGCTTTGACGCGGTGGAGCTGCACGGCGCCCACGGCTACCTGATCGACCAGTTCCTGTGGGAGCGCACCAACCGCCGCAGCGACGCCTACGGCGGCGACCTGGCCGCGCGTACCCGCTTTGCAAGCGAAGTCGTGCGCGCCGTGCGCAAGGCGGTGGGGCCGGAGTTCCCGGTGATCTTCCGCTTTTCGCAATGGAAGTCGCAGGATTACGAGGCGCGCCTGGCCAACACGCCGGCCGAACTGGAACAGCTGCTGACGCCATTGGCCGATGCCGGCGTCGACATCTTCCATGCCTCGACGCGGCGCTACTGGGAACCGGAGTTTGCCGGTTCGACGCTGAATCTCGCCGGCTGGGCGCGCAAGCTGACCGGCCTGCCGGCGATCTCGGTCGGCTCGGTCGGCCTGAGCGGCGCCGACTTCATGGCGCAGCTGCGCGGCACCTCGCAAGGCGCCGGCACCGACAGCCTTGACAAGCTGCTGCACCGCATGGAGGAAGGCGAGTTCGACCTGATCGCCATCGGCCGCGCCCTGCTGTCCGATCCGCAGTGGGCAGCCAAGGTACGCGATGGCCGCCTGCAGGAACTGCATCCCTTCGACCGTGCGGCCATGCAAACGCTGGTTTAAGCGGGAATCAGCAGCAGCTTGCCGATGCTGGCGCGGCCGGCCATCGCGATGTGCGCCTGCGCCGCATCGGCCAGCGGGTATTCCGCGCCGATGCGCACTTTCAGCACGCCGTCCTTTACCCAGTCGAACAGCTGCGCCGCGCGTTCGCGCAGCAGTGCCGGCGTGGCGATGTGGTCGCGGTAGACGCCGTAGCCAAGCTTGATGCTCTTCGGCAGGCTCATGATGTTCAGATGCTCCGGGCCACCCAGCACCGGGCCATACCAGCAGAAGGTACCGCAGCGGCGGAGGGAATCGAGCGATCCCTGGAACGTCGCCGGGCCGGAGCCGTCGTACACCACATGCACGCCTTCGCCGCCGGTGAGGCGCAGCACTTCCTGCGCGAAGTCGCCGTCGGCATCGACAATCACCTCGTCGGCGCCGGCTTCCTTGGCCGCCGCCACCTTGCCGGCAGACGACACGCGCCCGATCACGCGGCCGCCGCGATGCTTGATGATCTGCGTCAGCAACAGCCCCACGCCACCGGCCGCCGCATGCACCAGCGCGACGTCGCCCGGCTGCACCGGATAGAAGTCGGTGGCGAAGTGGCTGGCGGTCAGGCCCTGCATCATGATCGCCGCGGCGGTGCGGTCGTCGGTGCTGTCCGGAATGGGGACCAGCGCGTCGGCCGGAACCACCGCCATCTCGGCGTAGCTGCCCGGCGCATATACCCAGGCCACGCGGTCGCCCGGCGCGAAACCGCTGACGCCCTCGCCCACCTCGACCACGCGACCGGCGCCTTCCACGCCCATGCCGCGCGGGAAAGGCAGGTCGTTCCACGCCAGGCCCTGGCGCACGCCGACATCCATGAAGTTCACCCCGGCCACGCTAACCCGCACCAGCACCTGGCCGGGCGCCACGGCCGGCGCCGGACGTTCGATATATTCCAGCACCTCCGGACCGCCCAGGCGGTTATACACAACTGCTTTCATCGTTCACCTTTCATATTTGGACTAATCAGTCCAGAAAAGTGAAAGTGTAGCACGACGAAATCGTCGTGCTACTTTTTTGCTTAGGACTTGAAGAAGGCCAGCAGGTCGGCGTTGATCACGTCGGCGTGGGTGGTCGGCATGCCGTGCGGGAAGCCTGGGTAGGAGATCAGTTTGCCGTGTTTCAGCAGCTTGACCGATTTCGCGCCGCTGTTGCCGAACGGTACGATCTGGTCGTCTTCACCGTGCAGCACCAGCACCGGGATGTCCAGCGCGCGCAGGTCGTCGCTGAAGTCCACCTGGGCGAACTGGAAGATGCAATCGTAAGCAGCCTTGACGCCGCCCATCATGCCCTGGCGCCACCAGTTCTGGCGGATCGCTTCCGACACTTTCGCGCCCGGACGGTTGAAGCCGTAGAACGGCACGGTCAGGTCCATGTAGAACTGCGGACGCTTGAAGGCGGTGCCCTGGCGGATGTCGTCGAACACTTTCAGCGGCACGCCGTCCGGATTGGCGGCCGACTGCACCATGATCGGTGGCACGGCGCTGACCAGCACCGCCTTGGTGACCAGGCCCTTGCCGTGCTGGCGCACGTAGCGGGCCACTTCACCGCCGCCGGTCGAGTGACCGACGTGGATGGCTTTCTTGATTTTCAGCGCGGCGACCACGGCGGCCACGTCGGCGCTGTAGGTGTCCATATCGTTGCCGGTGTCGGTCTGGGTCGAACGGCCGTGACCGCGACGGTCGTGGGCGATGACGCGGTAGCCGTGCTGCAGGAAGAACATCATCTGCGCGTCCCAGTCATCGGAAGTCAGCGGCCAACCGTGGTGGAACCAGACCACCGGACCGTCTTTCGGACCCCAGTCCTTGTAGAAAATCTGCGTACCGTCTTTGACTGTAACGAAACCGCTGTCCATATTGAAAGCTCCTTGGTGTTGTGAGGTGGAAGATGCGCCAGCTGCAAGCGCAGGCATGCCCGCGGCGGCGGCGGCTACTGCGCCCAGGCCGCCGACGATGGCCGAACGGCGGGAAGCGCTGACGTCGGATGTGGTCTTGTCGGAATTCACTTGATACTCCCTGTTGGTTTGTGATCGATGATGGCTCGCCCAACCCACATTGAAACCCAAATCAGCGCCCTTGGTAACCCGCCTAAAGGTAGGCAATCTTGTACCTCTAGCTACGCAATTGCGCGTATCGCGGCCACCAGCTTGTCCAGGTCGGCGGTGCGGGTGAACAGGCCGGGCGTGACGCGGATGCAGGCGCCGCCCACCGGCCCCTTGCGCGCCACCGTGAAGATCCGGTATTGCTCCACCAGCCGGTTCACCAGCGCCGTGTTCTGCTCGAACGTGGTGTGACCGCGCAGGCGGAACGAGGTGACGGCGCCGTAGCTGCCGGCGTCGTCCGGCGTCAGGATCTGCACGCCGTCGTGGCCGCGCAGCTGGCGCACCCAGTAGTCGCGCAGTGCGCGCAGGCGGCGGCCGCGGTTGGCGACGCCGATCTCGTCGTGCAGCTTGAGGGCGGCCGGCACCGTCATCAGGGCAGCGGCGTTGAAGGTGCCCGAATGCACCCGCGAGCGGGTGTCTGTGACGGCATAATCCTCGTCGCCGCGTTCGACGCCGATGTCCGCCAGCCGCTCCTTGCGGATGTACAGGAAGCCCGTACCTAAAGGGGCACCGACCCACTTGTGCAGATTGGCGCCGATGAAATCCGCGCCCAGATCCGGCAGCTTGTAGTCCAGCTGCCCCCACGACTGCGCCACGTCCAGGATCACATCGACGCCGCGCGACTTGGCGAGCTGGATGATCTCCTTCACCGGCAGCACAAAGCCAGTGCGGTGGTTGATGTGGGTGAGCAGCAGCAGGCGCGTGCGCGGATTCTGGCGCAGCGCCTTTTCGTAGACGTCGATGGCGGCCTGGCGGTTGACCGGTTCCGGTATCCGCACCAGCGCCACCTTGGCGCCGCTGCGCCCGGCCAGGTCGTTCATGGCGTACTGCATGGCGTCGTAATCGAGGTCGGCGTACATGAGGGTGTCGCCGCGCTTGAGCAGGCGGTAATTGCAGATCAGGTTTTGCAGCGATTCGGTGGCGCCGCGCGTGATGGCCAGTTCTTCCGCCGCCACGCCGGTGTGCGCCGCCAGCAGGGCGCGCAGCTGCTCCATGCCGGCGCGGTCGAACTCGCGCCGCAGGTGAAAGGAGTTGTAGCGGTTCAGGTAATCGATATTGCGCTTGAAGTCTTCCAGCACCGGCCGCGCCATGATGCCGTAGTAGGCGTTTTCCAGATTGGTGATGTCACTAGCGATATCGTAGCTCTGGGCGATGGCGTCCCAGTCCGCCTCCGACGATGGCGCCGCATATGTCACGCCCGACGCCGCCAGCGCCGTGGCGCCCAACAGCCTGCGCCGGCTCGCTTGAAATCGATCCATCCCCGCCTCCAGAAGTTGATATCGCGTTCCAGTATAGATTGAAGTGGTCGCCAAACGCCGTTTGCGTGATCGGTGCATAATGCGTGACGGAAACTCATTCAAGGAGCGTTGCATGACGGTAGTCACACGCCGCCGGGCGCTGGCCACGATCGGCGCCCTGCCCTTGCTATCCGTGGCCGCGGCGCCGCGCCAGCCGCTGCGCCTGACCACCGTGAACCTGATGCCGTGGGCCGGCATTGATGCGCACGGCCAGCCGTTCGGCGCACTGATCGACCTGACCGCCCAGATGGCGCAGTTGAGCGGCTTGCCGATCACGCCCATTCCGGTGCCGTACGGCCGCGCGCCTTACATGTTGCGCAGCGGCGGCTCGGACCTGATGCTGTCGATCGACATCAGCCCAACGGGCGGCACGGCGATCGAGCACGTGGGCACGGTCGAGATCATGATCGTGGGCCGCGACAAGTTCCGCTACGAACGCCTGAACGACCTGCATGGCAAAACCGTCGGCCACCTGCGCCACGCCACCTACAGTCCCGAGCTGGAAGCCGACCAATCGATCCGCAAGCACGCCTTCGACAGCTACGAGCAAGGCGTGCGCATGCTGCTGGCCGGGCGCTTCGACGCCATGATAGGCGTGGGCGACAGCATCGAATACGCGCTGTCCAGATCCGGTGGCGCCGTCAGCCAGCGCTACGTGCTGGCGCGCGGCAGGATCGGCCTGTACGCCGATGCCTCGGTCGGCGCGGGCGCGACGGCGGCGCTGCAAAACGCCTGCAAGCAGCTGCGCCAGAAGCACGTGATGGATACGCTGCTGAAACGGCCGTCTCAGCGCCGGTAAAACTGCCTGACCAATTCGGTGAAATTCTTCACCGTGACCGACTTGTCGCGCGGCCGCGTAATCAGCGCGATCGCCGTGCCCAGATCCTTGTTGCTGATGTCCTGGTAGGTGACGCCCTCCGAGCGGAACTGCCCGATCGATTCCGGAATGATGGCCACGCCGAAGCCGGCCGCCACCATGTTTACGCCGGACGAAATCTGCGGCGACTCCATTTCAATCTTCGGCGAAAAGCCCACCGCGCGGCAGGCGCTGATGATGGCGTCGTACAGCTCGGGATTGATGGCGCGCGGGTACAGGATGAAGGGGTCGGCGGCCAGCTGCTTCAGGTCGACGCTGCGGCGGCGGCCCATGGCATGGCCGCTCGGCAGCACCGCGATCATCTTTTCCTGCACCAGCGGCGTGACGGTCAGGTCGCCGCAATCGAGCGGCAGGCGGATCATGGCGCAATCGACCTCGGCGTCGGCCATCTTGCCCAGCAGCGCGGCGCTGTTGCTTTCCTCGGTGCGGATCTTCACGCCGGGATAGCGCTCGCGGAAGCTGCGCAGCAGGCGCGCCACGGTCGGATGGAACACGGTGGAACCGGCAAAGCCAATGGTCAGCTGGCCGCTCTCGCCGCGCGCCGCCATCTTCACGTGTTCCAGCGCGTCGTTGGCGTCTTCCAGCACGCGCTGCGCGCGCTCCTTGAAGATGGCGCCAGCCTCGGTCAGCTCCACCCGGCGCGGATGGCGGATGAACAGCTTGGTGCCGATCTCCCGTTCCAGCTTGATGATCTGCTGGCTCAGCGGCGGCTGCGCAATCCCCAGCCGCTCCGCCGCCACGGTGAAGTGCAGATGCTCGGCCACGGCCAGGAAGTAGCGTAGCTGGCGAAATTCCATGCTGGTCCTTTCATTTCAAAATACGCGATGGAAACGCGTATCGATATCTTTTTCGTCTTGAAGAGACTACCACGAAATATTGGATTCGCGGCCGGCAGTCTCTTAAGCTGTACAGCATGATGCTCAAATCGCTCCTCGCCCACGCCACCGACAAGGCCAACCTGCTGGAAGGGATGCGCGCGGCCTCGGCCTCCGCCATCATGCTGCTGTTGGGCTGCGCGCTGCACGCGCCGGATTTCGCCTGGGCCGCGATTGGCGCCTTCTGGACCTCGCTGGCCACCGCGTCGGACACGGCGCGCAACCGGCTGGCGTCGATGCTGTCCTTCGCCGGGCTGTCGACGCTGGCCGGCGGCCTGACGACGTACGCGGCCAGCTTCGGCATCGCCAGCGGCGCGCTGGCGATTTTGGTTGCGGTGACGGCGGCCGGCCTGACGCGCATCTGGGGCGCCAAGGCGTATCAGGTGGCGATCCTGGCCGCCACCGCCTGCGTGGTGATGGTGGACCGGCCATGGCACGGCGGCGCCGGCGGCATGGCCTATCTGGGCGTGTACCTGTTCGGCTGCCTGTTCGCCACGGCGCTGAGCATGTTGATCTGGCAGATCCGCCCGTTCGAACGCGAACAGCACAGCACCACCTGGCAGCAGGCGCTGGTGCGAACGCTGCACGAGGCGGCGAAGACGCTGCGCGATCACGCCTCGCTGTCGAGCGACGGCGCACATTTCGCGCTGCGCCTCGGCATCGCCACCACCGTGGCCTACCTGACCGTGCACCTGCTGCACCTGCCGTACGGCTACTGGGCCACCATGGCGGTGCTGCTGGTGTTGCAACCGTCCGCCGCCGGCACCTGGCCGCGCAGCGTGGAACGCGCGCTGGGCACCGTGGTGGGCACCATCATCGCCGTCGCCATCAGCGGACTGGCGCAGTCGCCGCTGGCGATTGCCGTGGCGGTATTCCCGCTGATCGGTTTGACGATGGCCTTGCGGCCGCTGGGCTACGGCGTCTTCGTCGCCTTCCTGACGCCATCCTTCGTGCTGGTGGCTGACTACGCGATGCCGGTCATCGACGAATACAACTACGTGCTGGCGCGGCTGGAAAACAACCTGCTGGGCAGCGCCATCGCCGTGGCGGCGACGCTGATCCTGTGGCCACTGACGGAGCGCCTGCGTAGAAAGCAGGTCAACTGATTACGCCGCTTTCGGTTGGGCCTCGTCCGGGCCAGGGATATTCAACTGATGCGTTGCAGCCCACGCCGAAGCCAGATTGCTATAGTCTATAAACGTCAACTCGTGCGGCTGGCACCGCACCTTCATGCACAACGCTGGCAGCTCCGCCTTGAATTGCTCATACCGGTCCGCGATGTAGGCGCCGCCCGGCAACGGCGAGGCTCCCTTCAATTCGCTATGCAGCCAGTCGCGCACGCATTTGATCACCATCCGCTCGGAATTATTGTGCGAGCGGATATCCTGGCCGGCAATGTCCGATATATATTTTTGATACCGATACTGTTCCTTGTCCAGGATCAGCAAGCTCTTGTCCTTCACGCGCCGTGGGCCATAGGACATCGCACCGATGAACAAACCAAGTTCAAGCGGCATATTAAAACGCGGCAGGTTGTTCACCATATCCAGTTCGGTGCGCGAGATGTCGTGTATGCCAAACCTGGCTTCCTCGATCAATTTCTTGATCTTCTCAAACCGGTAGTCATGGCCGTTGGCGGACTCAAGCGCGCAGCGTGGACGAAAGCCGCAATCGTAGATAGCAAAAACGATGGCGTTGCGCAGGCTGCTAAATTCGGCATCAAACGGGCAATTGATGAAGACGTCGTTGTGTGCCATTAAGGTCTCTTGTTGTCATTTTTGTTCATGATGGACATTACCGCCAGGCGTGCCTCTGCGCGGCTGAAGGAACCGGTGGCAGGTGCAGGCTTCACTACCCGCGTGGCGGTTGATGCTGATTGCATCCTCGCTTGTTGGCTGGCTGAAAATTGACCGATGCGGGCCGATCGTCCCGCGCCTTTTTCATTTACCTTGGTCATGTCACACCTCCAATCCTCTGCAAGAGTCCTATGCTGCGCCGCTGGCAAAGCGAGAGGTTTGAGGCAGATCAATCGGATCAGTCGACGTCACGACCACTCAACGCATAGTGTTGACGATGCGCTTGGCGTCGCGTGCCGGCACCTGGCCGAATTCGCGGGTGTATTCGCGGCTGAACTGGGTGGGGCTTTGATAGCCGACCTCGTGCGCGGCGGCGGTGACGCTGTAGCCGGCCGCCACCAGCAAGCTGCGCGCGCTGAGCAGGCGAATCTGCTTCTGGTATTGCAGCGGACTGAGTGCCGTTACCGACTTGAAATGGCGGTGGAAGGCCGATACGCTCATCGCCGCGCTGTCGGCCAGATCGTCCACGCGCAGCGGCAACGCATAGTCGCGCCGGATCTGCTGGATGGTCTGGTTGACGCGCGCCAGGGCGGAATCCGGCAGGGCGATATCGCGCAGCATCCATCCCATCGGGCCTTGCAACACGCGGTAGAGAATCTCGCGCTCGTAGACCGGCGCCAGCGCGGGGATGTCGTCCGGTTGCCGCATCAGGCGCAGCATGCGCAGCCACGCATCCAGCAACTCCGGCGTGACCGCTGCGACTGAAAACGCCGACTCCTCCTTGTTGAGCCGCTTTGCAGTATCAGGCAGGTCGCCCAGCAGGTTCGCAATCCTTCCGGCTTCCAGCGTCAGGCTGACGGCAAGATAGGGCTCGCCGCTGGCTGCAGCGTGGACCGCGCCAGCCGCAGGCAATCCCACCGACATGACGAAATACGTCGCCGGATCGAAATGCAGCGTCCTGCCGCCCACCGTCATCGACTTTCCGCCTTGTAGTATCAGATTAATCATCGGATCGTAGACAGCGGCCAGCTGATGCTCCGGAATCGCGCCCTGCACCATCGCGACACGCGGAATGCCGGTCTCGGTGCGCCGGTTCTCGGCATGCGCCGCCAGCATGCGCAGTTCTTTTAACTGTTTCTCCATGCATGCATTAAACCCCGGCTCCAGGCCTCGTCGCAACACAAAAGCAGAAATAGGCAGGATTGCGCCATGAAACGACGCGCCCGTACCGGCATGGATGACTACCATGGAGGCTCTTTCAACGCACATCGGAGTCACACATGAACAGGGTCATCATCACTGGCGGCAGCCGCGGCATCGGCGCCAGCACCGCACTGGAATGCGCGCGGCGCGGACTGGGCGTCATCCTCACCTACAACAACCAGGCGGCCAAGGCGGACGAGGTGGTCCGCCAGATCATCGCCATCGGCGGCAGGGCCGCCGCGCTGCAACTCGACGTCGGCGACACGCACAGCTTCGCCGGCTTTCGCAGCGACGTCGAACGCACCCTGGGCAACGATCAACTCAGCGGCCTGGTGAACAACGCCGGCTATGGCTTGTTCAACCCGATTGCCAATGTCACCGAAGCCGAATTCGATGGTCTGATGAACGTGCACCTGAAAGGCCCGTTCTTCCTCACACAAGAGCTGCTGCCGCTGATGACGCCGGGCGCCAGCATCGTCAACCTGACCAGCGCCACAACGCGCGTGGCGACGGCCGGCGTGGCGCCCTACGCCGCTTTCAAGGGTGGCCTGGAAGTGCTGACGCGCTACATGGCCAAGGAATTCGGCGAACAACGCATCCGCGTCAATGCCGTCTCGCCCGGCGCGATCCGCACCGAACTCGGCGGAGGATTGAATGATGAATTCGAAACCCTGCTGGCCGGCCAGACCGCGCTCGGCCGCGTCGGCGAACCGGAGGAAGTGGCGCGCGTGATCGCCACGCTGCTGACCGAAGACGGCGGCTGGATCAACGCTCAAACCATCGAAGTAGCCGGCGGCTACCGCATCTGACCATGGCCACCGAAGCAATGGAAATCACCACCTTTTACCTGATCGACGGTGTGACGATGAAAGACTTCATCGCCGCCAACGCCGACGTAGACGAGTGGCTGCAACGCCAAACAGGCTTCATCCTGCGCCGCATGTGCCAGGGCACGGATGGCCTGGTGACCGATATGCTGCTGTGGCAGTCCGCCAAGGATGGCGAACGCGCCGCCCGAGGCGTCGTCACCGAACTGGCCGGCTCGCCGGTGCACGCGGCGATCGACCAGGCCACGGTGAACTGGTCGGTGAACACCTGCCGGCATCGGCTACCGCTCAGCGCATGATGAAACCACCATCCACGGAAATCGACTGCCCGGTGACGAAGCTGGCGGCGTCGCTGCACAGGAACAGCACCACGTTGGCGATTTCCTCGGCGCGGCCGTAGCGGCCCATCGGCACGCTTTTCAGCAGGCCTTCCAGCGCCTCGCCCTGGCCGGCGGCGATCATCTGGTCGGACATCGCGGTCCAGATCAAGCCAGGGCAGACGGCGTTGATGCGGACGCCGCGCGCCGCGTACTCCAGCGCCGCGCTTTTGGTCAAACCGAGCACGCCATGCTTGGCCGCGTGATAGGTGCCACGCTCGGCGCCGCCCACCAGACCACCCAGCGACGAACAGTTGACGATGGCGCCGCTGCCCTGCTTGCGCATCTGCTGCAACTCGAACTTCATGCTGCTCCACACGCCGCGCAGATTGATCGACATGACGCGGTCGTAGTCGTCGCGCGGCGCGTCGGCGGTGTCGGCCAGCACGTTCTGCACGCCGGCGTTGTTGTAGGCAAAGTCCAGCCTGCCGAAGGTGGCTACAGTCTGCGCGACCATGGCTTCCACCTGCGCATCATCCGCGACGTCGCAACGGATGGCCAGCGTCTGGCCGCCCAGCGCGGCCACTTCCGCAGTGGCGGCGGCCAGCGTGTCTTCGTGCCAGTCGGCCAGCACCACCGAGGCGCCGGCCCGCGCAAACGCCTTCGCGGCGGCCAGGCCGAGACCGGACGCAGCGCCCGTAACCAGCGCAACCTGGTTTTCAAAAGAGAATTTCATGAGGGACTTCCTTCAGCAGAATTGAGTGAGAACAGCACAGGAAGCAATGTACCGAAGCGGCATTCATGCGAATAGATGGTAATCTTCGCAAACTGATATGCACCGGATTCATATATGGCCCGTATAGACCTCAACAATCTGTCTGCCTTCCTCGCCGTTGCGCGCGAACGCAGCTTTACGCGCGCGGCGGCGCAACTGGGCGTATCACAATCCGCGTTGAGTCACACGATACGGGGGCTGGAGGAGAAACTCGGCATACGCCTGCTGACGCGCACCACGCGCGGCGTGTCGCCCACCGAGGCCGGCGAGCGGCTGCTGGCCAACATCGGCCCCTACTATGAAGGCATCCATGCGGAGCTGGAAGCGCTGACGGCGCTGCGCGACAAACCGTCCGGCACCGTGCGCATCAGCGCGCACGACCATGCGGCCAGCACCATCCTGTGGCCGAAGCTGGCCAAGCTGCTGCCGGAGTACCCTGAACTGAAGGTGGAAATCTCGATCAGCTACGGCATGATCGACATTGTTGCCGAACGCTGCGATGCCGGCGTGCGCCTGGGCGACCGCGTGGCCAAGGACATGATCGCCGTGCGCATCGCGCCGGACATGCGCATGATCGTGGTCGGCGCGCCCGCCTACTTCGCCGCAAAAGGCAAACCGCTGGTGCCGCAAGACCTCACCAGCCACAACTGCGCCAACCTGCGCCTGCCGACCTACGGCGGCCTGTATGCCTGGGAGTTCGAGAAGGATGGGCAGCCTATGCAGGTGCAAGTCAGCGGCCAGATGATTTTCAACACCACGCCGCAGATGCTGACGGCGGCGCTGGACGGCAGCGGCCTCGCCTACGTGCCGGAAGACATGGTGCAACAACACTTGGCGGACGGCACGCTGGAGCAGGTGCTGGACGACTGGTGCCAGCCCTTCCCCGGCTATCACCTCTACTACCCGAGCCGCCGGCAGGCCTCGCCGGCTTTCTCATTGGTAGTGGATGCGCTGCGCTACCAGCCGCAGATTCGTTAAAATTTTTGAACCATTTCAAAGTTATCAGGAATATACGGCTTGCGTGCCCAGGCCCGCTTCCCATAACCACATCCGGATAACTGACATGAAAAAACTGCTCCTGAAAGCGCTTACCGTCGCCGGCCTTGCCGCCGCCGCCAATGCCTACGCCGTCACCGACGCCGCCAACGACTTCCTCTCCGTCTACACCGGCAGCCAGAACGCCGCGTTCGACGTGCTGTCAGCCGATGTCGGCTACAACGCCGGCACCAACGAATTCATCTTCCGTACCACCTCGGCGGGTCCGATTGCCGGCGTCGCCGGCGCCGCGTATGTGTTCGGGCTGGATGTGGGCGGCTCCAGCAACGCGCCCTTCGCCTCCGTCGGCCTGCCTGGCGTGACGTTCAACACCACCGTCATCCTGCGTTCGGATGGCACCGGCAGCATCGGCGCCAACGCCGTCAGCACGCACATCGTCGGCAACGAAATCTTCTCCACCGTGTCGGCCTCGCTGCTGCCGTCCAACGGACTGGCGTTCAAGAACTACACCTGGACCGTGTGGTCGATCGACAGCCGCGTAACCGGCCTCGGCCGCTTGGCCGACTTCGCCCCGGATACCAACATCACCGTCAGCTCCGTGCCGGAAGCCAATACCTACGCCATGCTGGCCGCCGGCCTGGGCATGCTTGGCATGGTTGCCCGTCGACGTACGCGCAAGGCTTAACGGCGGCGTGGTCCCATACGGCTGATCGAGAAATTCTGCAGCAGCGCCGGATCATCGGGGTGGCGTGACGACTCGTCTTCGATGATGCGGCGCGCCTCCTTCAGCGCGGCACGCATCAGGAAACCGTCCAGCGTCGTGCCGGACAGCGCGGCTGCCTTGCTGAGCGTTTCCGTTGCGGCTGGCGGGACTTTGACGGAAATCCTGCCCGTCTTGGTCATGGTGGCCATCACGTATCGCCCTTGCTGGCGCGGCGCCGCTCGGCTTCGCGCAGGATGCGCAGCACGTTGCCGCTCCACATTTTCTGCAAGTCGTCATCGGAATAGCCGGCCGCCTTCAGCCGCCCGGTGATGCGCGGCAGTGCGCCGATGTGGTCCAGACCGGTGATGCCGCCGCCACCGTCGAAGTCGGCGCCGAAGCAGACGTGCTCAACCCCGGCCACCTTGATCACGTGCAGCAGCGCGGCCATGTATTGCTCGAAGTTGCTTGTCCACAACGGCGTGGTGGCGTCCAGCGCATGCCAGCGGGCGATCAGGTCCGCCTGCTCCGCCGGCGTCAGCTCGGAGATGTGCTCGACCTTGTCGAACAGCGCCGAACGCTCCTCGCCCATTTGCACCGGTCCGAGGTAGATGGTGGTGAAGCACATTGCACCGCCGGCGGCGGCGAGCTTGCGCAGGCGGCCGTCGTCCAGGTTGCGCGGGTGGTCGAACATCGCGCGCGATCCCGAGTGCGACAGCAGGATCGGCGTGGTGGACTGTTCCAGCAATTGATCGAACACCGCATCGGAGGCGTGGCTGGCGTCGATCACCATGCCCAGCCGGTTCATCTCCGCCACCCATTCGCGGCCGAGCGGACTCAGGCCGTTCCAGCGCGGCTTGTCGGTGGCCGAGTCGGCGAACTGGTTGTTCTGGGTATGCACCACCCCCACCAGCCGGACGCCCTGGCGCTGGAAATCCGCCAGCAGCTTGATGCTTTCGCCCAGCGGATAACTGTTCTCGATGCTCTTGTAGGCGACCAGCTTGCCCTGGCGCGTCAGCGCCTCCGCATCGTCCGCGCTGCGGGCGGCGCCGATGCGGCTGGCGTAACGCGTCATGGTCTGGTCGATCTGCGTCGAGCGTGCCTGCGCCCAGCGCAGGGCGTCGGCATAACCGGCCGGCGTCAGCGGCCCCTGCGGCGTGAAAATGGCGAAGAAGCCGCCGTCCAGATTGCCGTCCTCCATGCGCGGCAAATCCAGCTGCGCGATGTCGGTGACCATGTCGTGGCGATCGCCGAAGTTCCAGCCCTGGCGGCCGAAATACACCGGCGTGTCGAGGTGCGTATCCAGCGTCAGCAGCTTGCGATGGGTTGCGTCGACAGTTGCATCGCTTTGCGGCGAGCTCTGGCAGCCGGCCAGCGCCAGCAGCGCGGCCAGCAAGGATAGCGGGCGCTTCATTTCGCCTCCTTGACCGGCGTGAAGTTCAAGTCCCTGTAATCCCAGCTGAAGTCGGCAATCGGCGATACCGCCTGCATGCTGATGCGCGCGACCTTGCCGTCCGGGCCCAGCGCGAAGGTAACATAGGCCGGCTCGATGGTCTTGTCGGTCAGGCGGGTGACGAAGGTATCGTACTGCCAGTGCTCCAGCTTGCCCGACATGCGCGGCGCGGTCTTGAAGTCAATCGTCAGGCCACTTGGCGTGTTGGCGATTTCGATCTTGCCGTACCACGGATCGGCGTAGGTGCCGGCCAGCGCGGCCGGCGCCACCGACGGCCCCACCTTGGCCGGCGTGGCCTGCGCCGCCTTCAGCACCTGCAAGCCCTCCGCCACCTGCTGGTCGCGGTAATGGCGGAACTTGGCCGGCCAGTCGTTGGCCGGCAGGCCCAGGTAGTGATCGATCAACTCATACATCAGGCCGCGCACGATCTCGCCGTCCTCGCTGTTGATGGTGATGGCAAAGCCCACCTTCTGCTCAGGCAGCACCACCACCGCGGTCTTGAAGCCCAGCACCGCGCCGCCATGCCAGATGATGCGGTGGCCGCGATAGTCGACGATGTCCCAGCCGAGGCCGTAGTTGGAAAAGCGCGATTCCAGCGGCTTGAGTTCGGCCGGCATGGTGCCGGCAGGCATGGTCATGGTCGGCTTCCACAACTGCGCCCGCGCCGCCGCGCTGAACACGCGCTGGCCGCCCGGCGCCTGTCCTTCGCCCAACAGCACTTGCAGCCATTTGGCCAGGTCGTTGGCGCTGCTGGCGATGCCGCCGGCCGGCGCCGCGTTGCGGCCGAGATCGTCGCGCTCGTCCAATCGCTCCTGATCGCCGGCGCCGCGCAGGCCACCGTTCATGCGTGCGTGTGGATAGGCACGATCGGCGGTGGCGAAGTTGCGTTCGTTGTCGGTGGTGGAGACCGTCATGCCGGCCGGCAGCAGCACGTGGTCGCGCACATAGTCTTCCCACGTTTGGCCGCTGACCGCTTCGATCAGCTGGCCCGCCACCACGTAGGGAATATTCGAATAGGCAAACTCGCTGCGGAAGCTGCTCGACGGCTTCAGGTAGCGCAGCCGCTTCACCGTTTCCGCGCGCGACAGGTTGCTGCGCGGAACGAACAGCAGATCGCCGGCGCCGTAGCCCAGGCCGCCGCGATGCACCAGCAGGTCGCGTACCGTCATCTCGCGCGTCACCCAGGCGTCATACATCTGGAAGCCGGGCAGCAGGTCGACCACGTGATCGTCCCAGCCGATCTTGCCGGCGTCCACCAGCGTGGCCAGTGCGGCGGTGGTGAAGGCCTTGGTGGTCGAGCCGATCGGGAACAGCGTGTCGGCATCGACCGCCGCCGGGGCGCCCAGCTGGCGCACGCCGTAACCGCGCGCCAGCGTGGTCTTGCCCTGCTCCACGATGGCGATGGCCATGCCAGGCACGCCGATCTGCTGGCGCAGACGCTCGACGCGGGCATCGAATGCGGAAGGCGGTGACGCCCAGGCCGGCGCACCCAGCGCCAGCAATAACAACAGCGAAAGCTTGTTCATGTGTTCTCCGGATCAGGCACGTTGCAATTATCCACCAGGCGCTCGAACGCCTCCCCGCCACGCATGGGATCGGCCACCGGCAGTCCCAGGCGCGCGGACAGCGTGGCGATCTCCGCCTGCGCAGCAGCCTCATCGAGGCTGGACGTGTTCAGCGCCACGCCCACGCAGCGGATGGCCGGATTGGTCACCCGTCCCAGCGCCACGGTCTGCGCAATCACCGCTTCAATCGACGGCAGCGGCGCCGACGGATAGCCGAGTATGTGGCGGCGCGATGGATCATGACACACCACGAACATATCAGGCTGGCTGCCATGCAGCAGCCCCAGCGACACGCCCGCATAGGCCGGATGAAACAGCGAACCCTGGCCTTCGATCACATCCAGATGCCCGTCCGCCGCCGCCGGGCTGAGCAACTCGGCCGCGCCGGCCACGAAATCCGACACCACCGCGTCAATCGGCATCCCCGAGCCGGCGATCAGGATGCCGGTCTGGCCGCTGGCGCGAAACTCGGCGTCGACACCGCGCGCGCGCAGCGCCTTGGTCAGCGCCAGCGCCGTGTACTTCTTGCCCAGCGCACAGTCGGTGCCGACCGTCAGCAGCCGGCGGCCGCTGCGCTTGACGCCGCTGGCGACCGGGATATTCGGCGGCGGCGTGCGCAGGTCGACCAGACGCCGGCCGAAGCGGGCGGCGGCGTCGCGCAACGGCGCCACCTGCGCCAGCTTGATGTGCATGCCGGAGACGATGTCCAGTCCCGCCTCCAGTGCCTCGACCAGCGCCGGCACCCAGCTGTCGGGAATCAGCCCGCCCGGCGCGGCGACGCCGATCACCAGCGCATCGGCGCCCTGGCTGCGCGCCTCGCGTGCGCTCAGGCGCGGCAGGCCGGTGGTCACGGTCGCGGCCGGCAAGGCCAGCTCGCCGACGCAGCGCTCGCCGGCCCAGTCGCGCAGGCCGAACGCGGTTTTCGCGTAGCCCGGTTCCACGGTGTCGGCCAGGAACAGCAGGTAGCGTCCCAAATTCGTCTCAGTGCCGGAATGAATCATGCGTTTAGTACTCCTTGGTCAAGGTCAGGCCGATGGTGCGCGGCGTGATGAGGCCCGTGCTGATCGCGCCGTTCGGATACATATTGAAGCCGTTCGCCTTCACCGCCGAGGTCGACGTAATGGCGCGGCTGTTGCCGAGGTTTTTGCCGTACACCTCCAGCGTCCACGAACCCAGCTCGACGCCGGCGTGGGCATCAACCACGTTGTACGACGGCACCTCGCGCTGGCGGCCGTTGGCGGTGCGGAAGTCGTTGTCGAACGAGGCCGACTGTTCGGCCACATGGCGCCACGACATGCCGGCATAGGCTGGCGTGGTGTCGTTGACGGTCCAGCGGTAGTCGGCCAGCAGGCCCATGCTGTACTTCGGCGAGAACGGCAGGCGGTCGCCGGAAATGCCGCCGACCAGCGGACTGGTGCTGCCATCCAGCTTGGCATTGTTGTAGGCGCCATTGGCCGTCAGGCGCAGGTTGCGCACCGGCCGCAGGGTGGCGCTGAACTCGACGCCGTTGGCCTTGGCGCCAACGCCGTTGGTGTTCACGCCAAAACCGTTGACCACCGCCAGCAGCTGGATGTTCTTCCAATCCACGTGGAAGGCGGTGACGTCGAACGACAGCTTGCCGTCCTGGCTCAGCGACTTGAAGCCGACTTCATAGCTCAGCACCGAGTCCGAGCCGTAGGTGGTCGGCGTGCCGGCCGGTGGATTCGGCGGCAGCACGTTCGGGCCGCCGGGAC
This sequence comes from Duganella aquatilis, assembly GCF_009674565.1. Classification (GTDB taxonomy): domain Bacteria; phylum Pseudomonadota; class Gammaproteobacteria; order Burkholderiales; family Burkholderiaceae_D; genus Rugamonas; species Rugamonas aquatilis. The sequence goes on along the minus strand of NZ_WKJL01000001.1, from coordinate 635,854 downwards.
GGAAGCCTTTGGCGGCGCGCACATACACGGCGGTGCGGTCGTCGAACTTGTACTTCGGCGCTACCGACCAGGTGGCCACATGTTCCGACGATTCCGCGCGGTCGTCGGAGGCGCCGCCGGCCAGCGCGCCGTCGGCGATCTGGCGCGCGTCCTGCTGGTTGTGGCTGTAGCGACCGCCGATGTCGAGATCGACGTGGTCGGTGAAATGGACGGTGGTGTTGGCGAAGGCGGCGTACTCGCGGTACTTGGAATTCAGGCTCAGTTGGGCCAGCAGCGGCAGGCCGGTCAGCGGTGTCAGCGTGCCGGGTGCGACCGCCGTATAGCCCTGCAAAATCTCGCCTTTCTCGTCGGTGTAGTAGACGCCGGCCAGCCAGTCGAACATGCCAGGCTGGGTGGAATTCAGGCGCAGTTCCTGCGTGACCTTTTTCAGATTGGTCTGCTGGCCGAGATACAGCTCGTTGGCGGGACCGAAGGCGCCCTGCACCAGTGCGCTCAGATTGACGGTATCGTCCTCGCGGAAGTCCTGCTTCTGCGTGCTGTAGCTGGTGGACGAGGTCAGGTTGGCCGGCCCCAGGTTCCAGTTGACGGTGGCGTTGTACACCCGGTAGTTGACGTTGCGGTACTGCGGAATGAATTGCGACTGCGTCGGCCGGCCGTACAGCATGGCCAGCGTGGACGGATCGGCTTCCACCGTGGACGGCGCAGCGGCCTTGATGTTTTGCGCCACCGCCGTCAGCCGCACGGACAAGTCCTTGCTGGGCGTGTACATCAGCGAAGCGCGGCCGCCGTAGTTGCGCGAGCCGTTGATGTCGTTGGCGTGATCGGAACCGGCGGTGCCGATCGAATCGATAAAGCCCGGCTGCTTGTCGTAGGAGCCGGAGACGCGGAACGCCAGCGTGTCGCTGATCGGCGTGTTGACCACCAGGTTGCTGCGATAGGCCGTTCCGCCGCCATCCACCGCCGCCGCACCGACGCGGGCGCGCAGCTGGAAGCGCTCCGTATCCGGCGTGTTGGTGACGAACTTGACCAGGCCGCCGAGCGAGCTGGCGCCGTACAGCGCGCCTTGCGGTCCGCGCAGCACCTCCACCCGTGCCATGTCGAAGGTATCGAAGTCGCCGGCCAGCACGGCGCCGTTGACCAGGCCGCTGCTGGAGCCGAACGCGGTTTCATCCATGTAGACCGCCACTGTGGACGACACACCGCCGGTGTCCAGCCCGCGCAGCACCAGGCGGCCGGCGCCGGGCGTGCTTTGCACCAGTTGCAGGCTAGGGATCAGCTTGACGTAGTCGGCAAAGCTGTTGGCCTGTTCTTTCTCCAGCGTGTCACCGCTGATGACGGAGATCGACTGCGGCACATCGATGGTGGTTTGCGTGCGCTTCTGCGCGGTCACCACCACTTGCTGGACCGCGTCTGGCGCGGCGTCATTTTCAGCGGCAAACGCAGTGGATACGGCCAAGGCGGTTGACGTCAGTAACAACTTACTTTTCAACATTGCTCTCTCCCGATAGCTTTAGATGGATGGAATTGCTCTATTTATTCATTGCTGTGTTTAAAAGCCGTAACATCAGTGCCGACAGCGCGGCCAGCGCCGCCAGCAGTGCGAAGAAAACGCCATGGTCGAAGCGGCTCCACAGGCTGCCGACTGCGCCAGCGCTCAAGCTGCCGCTGAAAATAATCAGGAACCAGGCGCCGACCGTGGTGGTGGAACGCCCCGCCGGCGCCAATCGCGCAAACAGTCCCAGGCCGGTCGGCAGGATGAACAGCTCTCCCGCCGTGAAGGCCGCAAAGAACAGCACCAGCCAAGGCCACGCGGTCGGTGCGCCATCGCCCAGCCACACCAGGCCGGCCAGCAGCAGATACGCGCCCGACAAAATCAGCGCGCCGAGCGCCATGCGCAAGGCCGGCGCCTGGCTCACACCGGCATCGGCGCGACGCCGCCAGTACGCCAACAGCGGCGGCGTCATCAACATGACGAACAGCGGATTGAGCGACTGGAACCACGTCATCGGAATCACCAGGCTGCCGGCGTGGCGGTCAACGCCGCTGTCGGACCACAGCGCCACCGTATTGCCCACCTGTTCGTAGGCAGAACGGAACACCGTGACGGCGACGCCGACGCCAAGCAGCATCAGCACCGTGCGACGGTCGAACGCAGCGGCCACGCCAGGCTGCGCGACCTGCTCCTCCTTGCGTTCCGGCGGCAGATGCTTGCCGCCCGCCAGATAGATCAGCAAACCGGCCAGCATGCCGATACCGGCCAGCGCGAAACCGTAGTGCCAGCCGTACAGCTCGCCCACCGTGCCGCAGGCAATCGGCGCCAGAAAGCCGCCGATGTTGATGCCGACGTAGTAGACGTTGTAGGCCCAGCCACGACGCGGATCATCGCGGCGGTACAGGTCGCCCACCTGCGTCGGCAGCGTTGGCAGGAACAGGCCGTTGCCCAGCGCGATGGTGGCCAGCGCCACATAGAACAGCGGCTCGAACGTCATCATGAAATGGCCGGCCGCCATGACCGACGCGCCAATGATGATGGCGCGCCGCTTGCCCAGGAAGCGGTCCACCATGGCGCCGCCGATGATGGGCGTGAAGTAGGCGCAGGCCGTGTAAGCGCCGTAGATCAGCGACGCCTGCGCCTGGCCCAGCATCAGTTGCCGGGTCATGAAATAGACCAGCAGCGCGCGCATGCCGTAGTAGGAAAACTGTTCCCACATATTGGTCAGGAACAGCACGGTCAAGCCGCGCGGATGACCGAACCAGGTGGGCGCAGTCTGGCTCATGCAGACTCCCGGGCGCCACTGCCCCACACTTCCGGGCCGGACCAGACGTTGCCGTCGGTGTAGGCGACGCCAGGCTTGCGGTCGTTGGTGAGGAAGGTCGGGCCGTCGAGGTCGACGATGTCGCAGCATTGGCCGAGCACGAAGCTGGGCGCCATCGCCAGGCTGGAACCGCCCATGTTGCCGACCATGACGCCCAGCCCCAGCCGCCGCGCCTCGGCCGCGATCAGCAAGCCTTCGGTCAGGCCGCCGCATTTGTCGAGCTTGATGTTGACCACGTGGTAGCGCCCCACCGCCTGCGGTAGCTCATCCAGCGTCAGAATGCTTTCATCGGCGGCCAGCGGAATCGGCGAACGGAAATCGGCCAGCGCCGCATCGCCGCCACGCGGCAGCGGCTGCTCCAGCAGCGACACCTGCTGCGCCACCAGACCGCCGACCAGCCGGTCCATCTGGTCGATGGAGAAACCCTGGTTGCCGTCCACACCCAGCCATACATCAGGCCGCGCCGCACGGATCGCCGCCACGCGCGCCAGGTCCAGATCGGTTTCGCCGGTCAGCTTGATCTTGATTGCACGTGCCTGCGCCCAGCGCTGCGCCTCGGCCGCCATCAGCTCCGGATCGTTGGCGCCCAGCGTGAAGGTGGTGCGCAGCGCGCGCGGCGCCGGCTGCCCGGCCAGGCGCCACACTGGCGTGCCGGCACGTGCCGCTTCCAGTTCCCACAACGCGCAATCGGCCGCGTTGCGGGCGCCACCCGGCGGCATCTGCGCACGCAGCGCATCGCGGCTGGGGCCGGACTCGATCAGCTCGCGGAAGCGGGCCAGTTCGGCCAGCATGTTGGCGGCGTCGTCCTTCAGGTAATAGACGCCGTCGCCTTCGCCGCGGCCCTGCTGTGCGCCGTCGCGCAGCGTGACCACCACCGCATTGAAGCGCTCAAACAGGTAGCCGGAAATGCGGAACGGCTGCGCCAGTTGTAGCTGTTCGGCCGCTACCGCCATCGTCAGACGGGCCATCAGTAATTCACCGTCATGGCGATCAGGCCGAAACGCAGCGCCGTGTAGAAGATCAGCACGGTTGAGGCGAACACCAGCAGGCTCCACAGCTTGCGCATCCAGCCGCGACCATCGATCATGGTCAGTTGCAGATTGCGTGCGCCGGCCAGCATGCCACCCACCAGGATCAGCACGCCCAGCACCTGCAATATCCACAGATAAGGATCGGACACCGCGCTCGCATATTTCAGGCTGGAGAACATGGCGCTGAACAGCCCGACCCAGCCCAGCAGCAGCGCCAGAATCAGGCCGCTTGCGATGCGGGTGGCGACAACGGCGCGGCGTGCCGGCGTTGCAGCAGGTTTGGCCGCGCCATGCGTGCGACGGCTCAGCCAGCTTGCCGGCCAGGCCAGCAGCGTCAGCAACAACACCGCCACGGCGGCGCCCAGCGTCGGATTCAGCCAGGCGCTGGACTTCCCTGCCGGCACGCGGTCGAACACCATGAACGGCGACATGAAGTCCATGCTCCAGCGCACCACCTGGCCATCCTTGACGGTGGCCGCCAGGCGGTCGTGGCCATCGCTGTCGCGCCAGACGAACGGCGCGATTTCCACCCACTTGCGCGGCTGGCCGTCGCGGCCGACCAGGCCCGGCACCAGCAGGCCGCCGTGTTCATCGAGGCCCACTTTCATCTGGCTCAACATGCCCACCACGGAAAAGAAATTCGATTCCGAGCGGCGGCTGCTTTGCCAGGTGCCGGTCATCAGGCGGGCGTGCTCGGCGGCGGTTTTGTCATCCACCTTGCCATCGGCCGGGCTGGCATCGGCAAAGTAGCGGTCGGCGAAATCGTGGAACAGCGCGGTACGCAAGGTGCCGGCGGCGCCATCCTTGCCGGTGCTGTTGAAGGATGCGTAAAAGCCGACGCCATCCTTCATGAACAGATGCAGCGAGGTGTGGAAGGCTTCCAGGTCGCCCAGGTGGGCAATCACTTCGCGGCCGTTGATATTGGTTTCAAAGAAGCCCAGCTCCATGCGGTTCAGCGGACCGACCAGCGACAGCGGATTGACCTTGTCCAGCGGGCTGTTGTGCATGGTGGCTGCGGTGGCGGCCGACAGGATGCGCTGCTGGTCCAGCTCGCCCTGCTGCAAGTGGGCGATCATGAAACGTCCCATGTCGGTGCCGCTGGCGGACAGCGCGCCGGCCGGCGCCGGGCCCACCACTTCAAACGCGCGCGGCGGCTCGCCCGGCTTGCCGTAGCCCACCGACATCAGCGGCGCCAGCGCCGGCTGCAGCGGCTGGCGGAAACTGGCGTGCGCCATGCCGAGCGGCTGGAACACATGGCGCTCCACGTAATCATCGAACGGCTCGCCGGAAATGCGCTGGACCACGTAGCCGGCCAGCGAGGTGGCGTAATTCGAATAGGCCGGCGTGGTGCCTGCCCGGAAGATGCGCTCCGGCACCCAGGCTTTCATCAGCACATCCAGCTGCGGCGCCTTGGCCGGCGCGTAGTTGATGATGTCCTTGGCCGCCTCTTCAAAGCCGGCGGTGTGGGTCATCATCTGGCGCAGCGTGATCGGCTGACCGTCGAGTGGCGGGATCTTGAAATCCAGATAGCGGTTGACGTCGGTGTCGAGGTCCAGCTTGCCCTGCTCCACCAGCTGCATCACAGCGGTCCAGGTCACCAGCTTGGAGACCGAGCCGGGACGGAACAGCGTGCGGTCCGGATCGACCGGCAGGCGCTTCTCCGCATTGGCGTAGCCGAAGCCGCGCGCGGTCAGGATCTTGCCATCCTTGACCACCACCACCACGGCGCCGGGAATGCCGCCGGTGTTCAGCGCATAAGGCATGTAGCCGTCGAGCCAGGCGTCGAGATCCTGTTTATCCAGCGTGCGCACGCCGCCCGGCTGCGGTGTCAGCGAAGCGGGCAACGCTGCGGCCGGTTTCGGTGTCGGCGCCAGCGGCAACAGCGAGGAATTGTTGGAAACCGGCTGCCCAGCCGGTTGGGCAAACAACGCGGGACTACCGGCCAGGCACAGTGCACCCAGCAGTATCAACTTGCGAAATTCCATGGACCATCTCTCCCAATGTGTGGATTTGCTATTGCTGCAACGTCTGTATAAAATGACTTGGCCTAAATGAATTAAAATTCTCTAATCAGGACAATATCATCCTGTTTGGAGAATTTGTCAACGCATGGAATTTAAAAAAATGTCATCAGACATCCCGACACTGGGCGCATTGATGCGCAGTTTGCGCAGCCGCAAGGGCTGGACGCTGAAGGAAATGAGTGAACACAGCGGTATTCCGGTCTCGACGCTATCGAAAGTCGAACACGACCGTTTGACGCTTTCTTACGACAAGTTGTACCAACTCGGACAGAAACTGGGCATGCGCATGTCCGAACTGTTCGCGGAAGAAAGTGAAGAAGACAAGACGACCGCAATCACCGCGCGCCGCAGCCTGGGCGACCTGCAACATGCGGTGCGCATCGAAACGCAGAATTACGATTACTACTACCTGTGCGCCGAGCTGCGCCGCAAGCGCATGATCCCGGTGATCGCCAAGGTCCGCGCCAAGACCGCCAAGCAGTTCGGCGACCTGTCGCACCACTCCGGCGAAGAGTTCACCTACGTCATCAAGGGCAGCGTGGTCATCAACACCGAGTTCTACGACCCGGTGGTGCTGACGGAAGGCCAGTCGATCTACTTCGACTCCAGCATGGGCCACGCCTACCTGACCACCGAAGGCTGCGAAGAAGCGACGGTACTGACCGTCATGTCCAGCGCGGATGAAGAGGAAATGCAAACGCTGCACACGCAGCACGCGAACGTCTAGCTCACTGAAGGTGATTGAACATGGTTGATGTATCTATCGAAAGCCCCGAGCAGATCGAGGCGCGCCTGAACAAAGTCATCCGCCTGGCGCGGATGGAGATCTACCCGGCGCCGTACACCTTTACGGAATTTCCGCTGGAGGCATTTCCGCAGCAGGCCAGCAAGGATGCCCTGGCGCTCGTCCGCGACAACGACAAGTGGAGCCAGCTGGTGCCGACCGGGCCTGGGGATGAAGCCTTCATGCTGGTCCGCTTCCACTTCCCGCAAGGTGTGGACAACAGCGGCTTTGTCGGCTGGCTGGCGAGCCGCTTCAAACACCGCTTCGGCAGCGGCGTGTTCGTGGTGTGCGGCCAGAATAATGCCGACGGCGGTATCTACGACTACTGGGGAGTGCCTTTAAGCGTCGCAGACGCCGTGACTGCTGACTTGAAAGAGCTGATGGCTGGCTAGAGCCGCAAGGACATGAACGAAGCAAACGCCTCGTAAGGCATCGCGCTGGCGAACGGAATCTTGCTCAGATAGGACCGTGCCAGCCGTATTTGATCGTCCCGCTTCCATGAGCTGTGGACCATCACGCAAAAAGCTTCGCTGTGGTTCAAGGCCTCAAGCGGAAAGGCCTCCAGAAGAAACGTCGCAGCATCTTCATACGAACCTCCAACATCAATCTCGCACATGACGATTGTGCCATCGACACGAAGCTGATGCTGGCCGATCCAGAACTGAAAACCAAAATCATGTTCGACATCAAAGCCCATCCTTCGCGGACAGATAATCGCTTGGACCTAGAAGCACGCGCCTTAAATAGCGCAGCCGGTTGGATTTTAGTTAGCTTGGCGAATTCGAGAAACGAGCAGTGAAACTCGCTTTCTCAAATCTAAAATGTCGAGTTCGGCAGGTGCGCCGCATATAGCGCGAGCGACCTTAATCTTATCTGCCGTAACCACTTTTTCCTTATTCCCAACATTTTCAATAAAATCCAGCCGGTGGTCAAAACGGTCCGCACCAAGCACTCTTTCGAACGAAGGGTACAATCGTAAAAGTTCTCGACCCATTACAGCTGGGGAAATGTAATTCTCAATTTCACGACCAGCCGTAACCCAAGCAATGTGTCCCGTTTTCTCGAACTCTGCAATTACTCTTTTTTTAGCGTCATTAATCCTAGAATTCGAATTCTTTTTATCGCTATCAATGACAATGGCGATGTTTTGATTCAATCGACGCAAAGCGATAAACTCACCAACCTCACTATCATCCGCGCTTAAATGACTTAACAAACGCCCTCCATAAAACATGATTGAATAATGTATTCCTTCTTGTAGTTCCTTATCAATGGAAGATATCCAATGATTTAAGTAAATTCTATCGGTTGGCCCCTCTACCCAAACAATAAAATTTGTTTGTAATAGATCAGATGCTCGGTAGCCAAGGTCATGACAAAGTTTAAATCGCTGAGATGGATCCGACGCTAGCTCAATGTTTGTTACCATATGCTTATGGGTTACATGAAAGACGGCTGATCCAGGTTGATCAATTATGCTAGCCGAATGCGTAGCGATAAAATATTGATTACTGGTGCGCTCTGTAAGGTATTTGAGTAGCTTCTTTTGAAGTAACGGATGCAAATGTACCTCTGGCTCCTCCACACAGACTATGCTTTCTTCGATGAGAGTACAAAACGCCGCAATCATGACCACCTCATGTATCCCTGTCCCAAGGGAAGATAATGGCAAAACACGATCATCCTTATGAACTAAAATTTCCTGCCGGTTGAATGGCACTTCAATCTGCACATTATCGTCGCTGGTTACATCCTTCAAAAATCCATTGATATCTTTAAATCGCGTATAAAGCGCCCTATCTGCAGGTCCGGGATTCTGAAGTTCAGAAAGTTTTTCAATTAAACCCTTTCCGCTATAATCTTCGAATTTATCACCCTTATCGCCAATTCTACGCATTGCAGGAATAAGGTAAGCGTTCGGGAAAATTAAAGGAATCGACCCCATTATCCAGAGCAACACTTGAGGGATCCAATGTTCGTTCACAGTTCCACCCGATCTGTGAGGATAAATTGCTTGCCATATACGAACCCAGTCATTTATTGACATCAAGTCGACCAAACCAGAAGATTTCGCAAAACTGGGACCACCACCCGATTGCCCAAATTTCAACCAGATAACCTTATCGTCAGAAATATTATCAAGAATTTTATTGATGATCGGCTGCGTCCAAACCAATGACATATTAGGTAATCGTTTAGCGCAAGATTCGCGTACATCGGCCATCAGTACGGCCACTTCAACTTCCACCTCACTTTCATTCCGGCCAACATGCACTTCCCACGGAGAAAATGCCAATGCCGAGCTCGTACTGACCAGTTTGTTGAAATGGGTCGAGATGAAATTAAGAAATATAGACTTGCCGGTATTGTTAGCCCCGATGAAAAAATTACATGCTTTAAATGGCGCTGCTGCTTGCGCAACAGCACCAATCCCACGATAGTTCTTTAACCTCAATCCATGCAGAAAGATCGGCATATACAATTATCCAGTGTTGATTTCAGGGTAGGCCTGCATTGAGCAGCAGAGTTTTGTAGCGATATCGGCAGCACTCTCGTTATAGTAGACTTGCAATTGACGGATATCGGAATGACCTACCATACGCGCTAAGTCCAGCACGTGCAGCTTTTTGGCCAACCTAGTGATAGCCTCATGCCTCGTATCGTGAAAGGTCATCCCCTCGATTCCTGCTTTTTCCCGCGCTTTGCGGAACATCGCATCGAGCGTTGCAGAAGTCACACCGAAGCCTTCGGGCACCATCCCCCATATTTCCAGCGCGCGGGCTGACAGCGGTACGTCGCGCGGCAGGCCGTTCTTGGTCATATGCAGCCTGGCCACCCGGCCGGAAACGTCGTCAGCCTTCAGGGCGCAGATCTCGCCTGCTCGCATCGCGGTCTCGATAGCGAAAAGGAAGGCCAGGGCGATGCGTTGCTGCTTGGTCGTCGGCGGCAGGTCGACGATATCGTGCCGCCAGTTCAGGGCAACACAGATCGCTTCGATTTCCGTTTGCGAGATAAGCCGATTGCGCGCCGGCGGCGCCTTAGGCCTGGCCACATCGGTTGTTGGGCTTTCGGTGATCCACTTCCACTCCTTACGTGCCACGGAGAACACATTCGAGAGCAGATTCATTCCCGCGTCACCGATCCAGGCGCAACCTGCTTGAGCCGCTGATCGCGCCATGCAGCCACGTGTGTGGTGCTGATGTCCGCCATTTTGACCTTGCCGAGGTCGGTCTCGGCCATGGCGGCCAGGCGCAGCGCCTCCCAGCGGTAACCGCGTTTGTTCTTTGACACCTCAAGCTCGTACTTTTCGAAGGCGTCGGCGCAGGTCTTGGTGAGGCCAAGCTTGCCCTTCGGCGTAGCCACTCGCTGCTCAGCCTCCCAGGCTAACGCCGCCGCTTTGGTATCGAAGGTGCCGGATACGCGCCTTCCGTCCACCTGTACGCGGTGGATCCATTTCGCACCGAGTTTTTTTGGAACCGCCATTTATGCCATTTCCTATGCCAGTTTCTGCCACTTGGTATGAGGATAATGCCGTAAAACGCCGGTAATTGCAAAATTGACAGGCATAAAAAAACCGCCTTCCCTCTATGAAAACAGGGTAAGGCGGTTTTTGCCGGAACTTGCCGGGATGTCTCTTGGTGCGCTTGCCGGAATCACATTCACCTATGAAAATATAAGATTTTTCGAAAAAGTACCGTCAAAAGTACCGTCAAATCGGAAAGTGTCACCTGTTTTGTTCCCAAAACCGCTGTGACGGCAGTAGGTGGGCAAGCCCCAGCTACCGATCGTACGAAGGGCGTACAGTCGATGGACACCCTCCAGACGGCCGACGCATTAGATCGGCTGAGAATTTAGCCGATCACCGGCACCCCATAGCTGCCGCGCGCGGCGATACGCATGCCATGCAGGGCTCAATTTTGAGCCCTGCATATGCCATCGCGCAAATCGCCCGGATCCTCGGGTGGCACACCACACCCGCCTACCCCTGCTTGCCGGCGAGTGCTTGCTGTATGGACTGCGGGATTTCGCGGCACCCGCATGCCTTCGCGTGAGCCAGGTGCCACTCGACCCGCTGCTGCATGGTTGGATTTTTCGGCATGCGATTTTGCTCATGCCAGGCTTTATTGGTTTTCCCCATCGCGGGTACCGCCTTTCCTTCGGAATGTTGTCGCACCTGATTCAGCATCGACCGCGCGCCCACCAAGTTCTTTCCGAAACGGGAAAAAACACCGCTGGGCTGGCGCTGGTCAGCTGCGCAGCTGAGGCCGGGCGATGTGTCCAACTTTGGACGCATCTCGACAGCATGGCGTCGGTGCGCGCGCCGGCGACATCAAGTATGGGCCCATACGCTGACTGAGCGCTGACGCCTGATGCCGCGGTGAAGGGTTTGATTTCAAATCCGAGCCTTGCTCGCGTTTCAAACGCGACCAACCGGCGACCACGCGCCGCCCGGTTGTCAGCATACTGGCGGCAGCACTGCGCCGGCACCGCACCGGCCGCGCGTGGTCGCCTCGAAGAGGGGAAGGCCTGGCGTCGAGACGCAGCCCCGGATGGCGGACTGGATGGCAAAGGGCCAGTTCCGTTCTGACGCCCTATGCTGCAGGAAGGCTCCAAATTGAGCCCTCCGCGAGTCGGCGGACTCTTGCGCGCGATGCAGGAAGGCTCCAAATTGAGCCCTCCGCGAGTCGGCGGACTCTTGCGCGCGACCTGGGCGCTGCGGCAGCGGCGGGCGGCGATGCCGGCGATTGGTCTGCGCAGGTAGGGGGTATCAAAAGTTCATGGGCCGGCAAGGCCTAGACCGCACGGTACCTCACGCGCAGAAAATTTCCCTCGTGAGCGCGTTTGTTAAAGGCTTTAACAGCCGCCCCTCACATGCCGCTATAGCGGGAAGCCCGCCGAAGAGGTCGACGTCGCTGTTAAAGATCGCGCTGCTTGTTAAAGCTGACCCGGTGCGCAAGATCGCTCGCCGGCCACCCTGGCGCGGGAGCGAGGTGCACTTTCCGCACTTCGGCCAAATCCGCTTGTGCGGACGAAATTCGCATGCACACCGTCGGCGCCACTGCGGCGACAGCTGCCAGTTGAAGACGATCCCGTGCCCATCAGCTTGGGCGACTTCGGACGAAATTCGTACGAAGTCGCAGGCATCAACTACTTTCGCCGTCGATATCGGCGCCGGGACCATCAGCGCAATGTCCGTTTTCCGGACTTTGTACGGGAACCAGGTTGTGCCGACGAATTTCGTCGCCACACGCTGCCTGCTCTGCCTGAGTCCGCTTGGCTGAAAACTTAGCCGAGTGCGCGCCACGCGGGTGTACATACCGGCGAATCTCGTATGTAGGTGCCCGCTGGTGCCACCACCCAAATTATCGGGCCGTCGGTGACTGTCGACGAAATTCGTCGGCAGTGCTGGTGCTGGCCACAGGCCGGCAACGTGGCGTGCTGGGCACCAGCGCATCGGCGCAATTCTGTGCCCATGCAGCGCCAGAGTAAGACAGCCGCCACGAAGGGCATAACGATTCGTTACTCCCTTGGGGGTCCGGCTTACTTTGGGTATAGCGCAGATTTGCGCGTGACTTCAAGTTACTCGCAAACCTATCCTCGCTTACTCCGATCTGAAATCGGGCCAAGGCACCAGCCGCCAGCGCTGCAGCACGTCGACGGAAAGCAAAACCGGCACATCGCCGGCATTGGCTGGCCACCTGGTCAAACCCTACGTTCTGTCGGTTTTGAGGTGTCAACTGCTGGCGCTGATGCGCACTGGTGCGCGCTGGCGCCGGTCCCCGAAACGGGGGAGCGAGAAAGGAGATGCAGGAATAGCCCCCCCCGCTTGCGATGACGGCTTGGTGGCATTTCAAACGCGGCAAGTCGCGAGCCAGGCGCTGCGCCTGGCACCAGTTGTTTGCGCTCCCCATTCAGGGGAGCTCAAACCGGATGTGGGAGGGGTGTCGGATTTTTTTGGATACCCCCTGCGCTGATGTCCGCAGCAGCCAGGCCGACGCGGTGACGCGCAAGGGGGTAGCGAAACGCGATGCCCTTTGCGACCTTCTTTGAGAGGGTCGCAAATTCGACGCCGACGTCAGTGTACATGCGGGATTTTCCCGTATGTAGATCCGGCGCGGACAGCGAGGTCAGATTCCAAATCCGACTTGTTACCGCAGTTCTAATTGTGAGCCAGAATCACAATTAGACGTTAGCCGCGTGCGCGCACCAAATGCCGTTTTGCCCAGCATTTGGCTGGCCTACTTTGACGCCGCCTACCCGGTTGCCTACTTTTCCTGTGCTTGCGGCACCCTACAATTACCATGTCTCCAAGGTCTTCGCTAAAACGCCCTTCAACGCCTCCGCTGTCAACTCGAAAAACTCGATGTACCCGATAATTAGCTCGATAGCATAGCCTGAGCTTCCACCGAGAGAGTGGACGGTATCGTTGCGCCGGTCATAAAACTCATTCCATTTCGCCAAAAGCTTTATTTCGCAGTCGGTTTTCTTCGTGACGCCAAAATGCCCCTTCAGCTTGGCGCTATCGCTGAGTTGTGCTCCAAGTTGTTTTATTTCGAGTCTTCCGAAGATTTCAGCCACAACATTCGGCCGGAAATTATTAGTATGGAAACCAAACACATTAGTCGACATTTTTGTAGAGTCGTCTTTAACTACGAAGCCATCCAACGCATCCAGCACCGTTTTAACCTGTGCAATAAGCGCTGCATCTGGCAGTTTCTTAACCAAAACAGACTTCATGAATTTCAAACGTTCTCGCGAAACTATCCAGTAGGTATCCCGGATTGAATGCTTGCTCGCCTCCGGCATGCCTGAATACTTGTCCATAAGGTAGTTGGCGCACTGCACAGCCTCCTCCCGAATAAAATCTTCGAACCCTGATGCTAAAAAAATCAAGGCCATCGAATTGGCAGTATTTGCTGTCCGAATATTGATTGCACTAAGATCGATGCCGGCGCGGGAAGTCGTTAAAATACCAGGACTTCGACTTGCGGCTTCGACGACCGCCATAATTTCGCGAACTTGCTTAGTGCGTTCGTTGAAATCGACCAAAGGGCCATCAAGGTCAGCATTTGGCATTAGACAAACTCACCGAAAAATTTACGAAATATTCCAATCCGATTCCTAATATCGGCAGCGGTATTAGCTGAGCCGGTCAATAGCCCAGTTGAACTGTTAGAACGAATCAACTCACCGTAGGCAGCCTTAATTTCCCCTTTTTGAGCAACAAAGAGATCTCGGCTATGCCAGAACTCGTCGAGTGCTGCCATAACGCCATCATAGACCCCAGCGACGGGGCGATAAACCGTGCCCCTTTTTGCGGGGGCAAGGGAAAATGGGCGTCCGTCGAAAAGTTCGTCGGCTAGATAGAGGCGAGAGAGGTAGCGCTCCATCATCTCATCCGCCTCCTCTCTTGTACATTCAACGTTGCGCTCCATGCACCTGTCCAGCATGGCTTTCATGGAGCCCTGGATATGACTTTCGTCGTCGAGCGCGAAAAATCGTAAGACAAGCTGGCAATCCCCCATTGTGCGATAGAGGGTGTTTTTTTGGCGGATTTCTTCCTCGTAATATTCGCTCGGGTCAGCGCTAGTGTACGGAGGTATGCCCCAGATTCGAGTAAAGACCGGATCGCGGGATAGCCTCACGATGAGCTCATTAAAATGCCCAGCGTAGATTGCGTTCCTTATCTCTTGCGCGCTAAGTCTTTTCCCGCCGGTATTAAGCCTTTCGAAGACAAAGCGGCGCAACTCATAGTATTTTGATGAGCCAGATTTTTTGATTCTGCTTTTAGATTCCTGCAGTAAAACTATGGCTGATATGGATGCCCGATCGAGACCGCGTTTGACTTTTGCTGGAAGTTGCGTGTATGTACGGCCATTGAGGGTTGGGATAATCTGCAAACCGCGCAGCTTAAACGAGTTATTTAGAAATTCCTTAATCGCGTTGAGTCGCTGCTGACCATCCATAACCTCATATCGAGCAAGATCGTTCTCATAGAAGAAAACTGGCGGCACTGGCACATTTAACAGGAGCGATTCAATTAAAAGCGATTTTTGGATATTCGTCCATCGCAACCGACGTTGATATTCTGGCCGAAGGTTTACGTCATCACCGTCTACGATGAGATCACGTATTTGTGGAAGAAGGAAATTGTTAGTCTGGTAAACTACACGAAAAGGCTGGCCGCCTATCTGTGACTCTACTTCTTCGTCAGACGCTTGCTCCAGGTCTAATTCCTCATCCCTGGAAAACTCCTCTGACTCATCAATTTCTTCCGCTGTATCTCGAGGATCGTTTTTCATTAATTTATTTCCATATTTGTTTGGATGCGCATGCTTACTGTTAGTGTTCCGCTCAAACAGTCGCGGACAGCCAAGCCCCACTCCGGATCTAAATCAAGAGCCGTTCCGCATCTTATCGCACTTGCAACCTACAGCAAACTGGCTTTGGATTTCGACTACGTATGCGACGCTACAGTCGTTTTGCATCAGAACCCATGATTGTCCCGCGGATTGCCTATCCGCTGTAGCAGCTAAGCAGGCGGTGAAGCAAATGCTACTCAAAAATTAACAGATTCAAGGAGGGGTGCAGACGTCGAACACCAGCCTATTTCAACAGCAAATAACGCTCAATTTCTGATCGAATCCATCCAACTTGGTTCGGGATGAGAGCCGGATCCACATGAGATTGCGACCAGAAGCTGAATACTAAACTGTCTCGCACACCACAATCGAGTATCGTCCAGCCTTGCGACACATTCGCGCGAGAGCGGTCAGAGCCACCACGGATAGCCTTAAAGCTGAAACGATCCGTAAAAATGAAGGGACAGTTTTTTTCTTCGTGCGGTAAAATCCGTCGGCGAAAACGCCTTGACGGTTTACCAGAGGTGGCCTATCCTAAAAAAGCACCGGATAAAGACGGTGTCAGGCTTGGTCGCCTGAATGCGAAGGCGGATGAAACCGCCTACTGGCGGTATTTTTTCGTCCATACCCTGTCGTGCCTTCAATGAGCGGCGGTGGTAGGGAGGCTAACGCCTGCCGGTTACCTTTGCGCCGGTCGACCAACCTTACCATTCGCTGCTCCCCTCTCGTTTGGTCGCGAGCTGGGGGCGGTCCATAAACCGCAAAGGAGGCAATCATGCCAGGCACCACCACATCCAGCGCAATCGCGCACATCGAATCCACTCCAGTAGCACACCCGCACCACCTGCGCGCCGTAGCACCGCGCACCGCCGCGCCGGCCGACGACGCGCCTATGACTGACGCTGAACTCATGCGCCACAACGTCGAGGCGCTGTGCTCGCACATGCTTTGGCTCCGCGCCTGGTGGGAGGGCCACGAGCAGGCCATCCGGGCCGCCGACCGTCGCGCTGCCGCCTGCATCCATGACCACTTCATCGACGGCGCCGGCTTTGCGCGCAGCATCGTCCGCCAGGAGGGTTTTGAAACGGACGAGCAGCGCATGCGCAATTACAGCTGGGGACGCAGCATGCAGACCGTCCGCATGATTGAGGGTGCACAATGAGCGCCCCCACCGCCAGCGCACTGGACGAACTGCGCCGCGCCGATCGCATCATCAAGGTGATGCTCAACGTGCTGACGATAGACCAGAAGGCCCAGGTCGGCCGCAAGCTAGAAGCCGCCGGCTTGGTCAGCGACGGCATGACGCGCCACCACGAACGCCGCGCAGCGATCGAGGCGGCAAGTGCCGTTTCGACCAGCACCGCCACCGGCGGCCACCTGGACCTGATCGCGCAGCAAGCTGCGTCCATCATCAGCGAAGGCAGCGCAGCTGAGGATCTGCTGCAGGGCATGACGAAGAGCGGCAGCAGCAATACCTCGACCGCGGTATGGCGCCGGGTAGCGCTGATGCGTGGCGTTGCGCAAACCATTGCTGCGCTGGCAGCGCAAGGAGGTGCAGCATGAAGCCCATCACCATTCGCCCCAAACAGATGTTCGCCAAGGGTAAGGCGGCAGCGAGCGACTGGCTTGCCGACGTCGGCAAGAGCCGAGAACGCCCATATCCCCTGAACGTGTGCCGCGCGGTCCGCCAGTTCGACATGGTGGCGCAGCACGAGATGATGCCGAACTTTCGCGAGCTGCTGACGGCATGGGAGGAAGGCTTCGATTCGACGGTGGCGGCAGGCTTGCGCACGAGCGGCCACGCTCACCAGGTTGGTGCCGTAACTGCCCACCATCAGCTGCTCGCCATCGAGGCGCACGCGGCCGAGGTACGCGCCGAGAGTCTGCACGTCGACATCCTGATGCAGGCGGTACTCGACAAGCTGGATGGGCTGGACGATGCGGACACGGCGGTGATCGAGTGCTTCGCAACCTGCGCGGCACGCAGCGTGGCGCTGATGCGCGCGGCGTCCGACAGCATCACCGCCCTGGTGGTAGAGGGAGGTGCCGCATGAGCGCGCGCATCGATACCATGCCCGCTGGCCAGCGCCCGCCAGTGAGCGTACTTCCGGCGGCAACGATCATGTGCACCGGCGGCGCCGAGTTGTCGGCGGCAGAGCGGCAGCTGCTTCAGGACTTCCGCGAAATGAACGCCGGCAGCCGCGCCACCATGGCGCACTTCGTCCACCGGCAGGCCTGCCGCGACCGCCACCACCGCGCGGCACACAACGTGGCCGGCCTGCGCCTGGTCGTGCGAGGTGATGCATGAACGCGCGCACGCAACCGGGAGATCTGGCGCCGCCGGCAGCACAGGACTGGCCGGCGCTGGAAGGAACGCACCGCCCGTTCTCCAACTTGGGCGGCGAGCTGCACGGCAACGAGGATGCCGCCTTCTTGGATCTGGTGATCGACATCGGCCACGGCATAGAAACCTGCCTTGAGCTGGTCCACTCCAGCGACGCTGAGCGCGCCTACAACATGCAGGCCGACGCCGATCCGGAAATGAAGGTAATGCCCATGCTGGGCTGGGACGACACCGAGCGGCTGCTGCGCTTGGCGGTAGTGTCGGCGCGCACGCTAGCGCGAGAGGCGGAGCGTCGGCGCGATCGCATGAGCCGCCGCGTGCTGGCGCTGCCGGACTAATCTTGACGGCGGGCGGCGCCTATACGGCGATATGTGCGCCCAAGCGAACCGCTGCAGGGGGGAGGGCATAACACTGGGCGGACTCCGAGCGGTCAAGGCAGGGTCAAGGTGCTACGTGTTTGCACCCCGGATCAGCCGCTCTTGGTGTTCGGTAATGTCGTCGCTCTCCAAAGCGCAAGCGATTAAAAGAGGCACTATCTCAACCGGCAAGTTACCCATGATGTTGCATTCGCCCGCAGCACGCTTTGCTTCAAACTGATCCGCCCTGAATTCGTAAAACTCATTTAAACAAATCCACGTGGGCTTCGACAATATGCAGCAATTTTGAACTAGGTGAAAACTTGGGTATCGGTCTTTGCATTGACAGCCAAACGTCGCGTTGTAGCGATACCCCCGAGATGTAGTCTTAGCAAACACTACCGTCCCAGCAAAGGCTCCGAGCGAGATTAAGATCTTGTCCCGTACACCGCCATCATGGAAAACGAAGTTTGGGTGCGAAATAATTGTGCCTGGCGTCATACGTTAGCGAAGTTATTTTTGATCTCGCTACGTTCGGCGCTAATTTTCCGAATTTCATCTACCTCTTGGGCTCGTGCCGCCAATTCGTAGGGTATTTGCTGCTGCCTCCGCCCTTGGACGTTGAACACCTTATCCCACGGCTCATTCTCTAGGTGAGTACGTTCAATCATATCTTTCGACAGCGTCGTGCGGAACTCTGACGCAAGGCGATCAAGTAGACGTAGCTCACGCTTTGAAAAAAACGACGAGTCAAACTCAGCCTTCGGGGTAATGGTTAGCCCATTCCCTCCGGCCCATGCATAGGACTCCATGGCCACTTTATCCGCTAAGTCACCTTTTGGAGCGTCGACCTCATTGTGAAGTTCCACGGGTACCGGCCCCTTCGGCCATGCAAAGTATTGGAGCCCGGTCACTGACCGACCAGTATCACGGAAATGCTCGAAATCAAGCAGATACAGCAACTTGTATAGCTTAATTTTTCCAAGCTGGTGAGTATTTTTGGCGAAGAAAATGATCGCATTGATCAACTTCTCGCGTTCATGGTCAATTAGCATGGTGGTCACGCGAATTGGCGCGCTATAGAGGGATAAGTAAATATAATACAAACAACAAAATTTGTATGTGACACACGTCACTTATTCAAAGACTGTTGCTTTGTAGCAGTATAGCATTGTAGGCGCGTAGACTTTGCATGCGGCGGCTATCCGTCGATGCTGGCTTCGGCTTGAACTTTGTTCAAGCGTTGCTGGGTATTTGTGCACCCGCCGCTCCAATTGCTGAATTCCCCACCCGTCATTTGCTGATTTCCCCGAATTCAAATCCCGCAGATAGCCTGTAACGGCGGGTACCGTTGCCCGGCCGGCCACTTGCTGATTTGAAAAAGGGGGATTTTTTCGCGTGAGGAACCATGCGCATTGTTTGCTGCGTGCCTCCATTAAGTGCCACCGCTCGCGGAACGCGGTCCAACTTGGGGGTCACAGATGCTACCTTCGTTGGGCTTAGGTGGCTATCGGGAAGTCGGAGCAATCCAAAGATCTCGGCGACGTTCAGTGTATCATTAATTTTATTGCATTCAATTGTTTCCATATACACAAATTAGCCGAACATTTAATTATGCTTGCCACGCTCGGATATATCTTCCTTGACGCAACAATTTTTGTTTTTTTGGTGAATTTTTCTTTTCCGCTAGCGCGATTCGCTGCTATTGATTCCGACACTCCACTCACTCCCCCTCCGCAGCGCTATGTCATCACATCCAATCTTATGCTGGCGTTTCTTGGACTCGCCGGCCTTGTCGCTTGGCAGAGTAAGAGTATCTACGCGCCAACATTTTTGATGATGCATTTAGGTGCAGTACTTTGTGCCGCGTATTCCGATCCGAAGCATGTCGAGCGGAGGCCGGGCGAGACTTTCAGTAAATTTTCGGTTCGCTACTTAGTGGAGCAAGGTCAACGGGCCCTTCTTGGAAAGGTTGTGCTTCTTATGGCGGCGGTGGTGACGCCATACGTTGCGCCGGAAACCTGGCACTTACCGGCCTTGTGTGCGGCGCTCGGTTTCGCGAACGGCAAGGTCGCACGTTGCGCCGCAAAAAGCCGGATACTAGTAGGTGCATCCGAACGAGGTCAGCTGTACTCGATTTGGCAGGATATCGGAATGACCGCACAGGCGCGAGCATGGTTTTTGTCAATTCCGTCTGCAATCGCAATATACACGCTAGGAGCCCGACCAGAGGCTTGGTCCGCCCTCGCAGGATATTCGTTGTTGAGTGGCGTTATTGCCGGAATAAAGCTGATATTGGGGAGTGAGCAGGAATAATCTCCTCACCAATCCCCTTGGGAAAATTCCTTACTCGCGACATCGCCTACTGCCAGCCAAAAAATCCCCCCCCCAAAAAGGCGGCAAGCTGTGGCTTATTCGATAAGTGAGATTTCTCTACTTCGAGATTGAACCGAACTCAAGTGCCCGCCGCCCGGCGGCGCGTAAACTTAGCGCATCTTTTCGACAGGGAGCGCCGCCGACCTTCGTGCGAAATCGTATGTAGTCACGCCAAGCGCGCCGGTGGGCGGCACAACGGTACCATTCGATCGCGGTTCGCCACCAGCATTTGCTGATTTACATTTGCTGATTTCACCCGGTCATTTGCTGATTTCGCCGTGCCTTCTTTGGGCTTACCAGCTCAAGGGCGAGCCCCGCCAAAATTGGAGCGGGCGCCACCGCTCTTACCTTTGACGCATGCCATTTGCTGAATTCCTATGTCAAAAAGGGGGGTATTTTCTGCGCGTGGGAGAGGACGCGGTCTAGAGTCCCGCCCTCTCCAGACTTTTGACCGCCCCCCCCTCCCCATTGTCTCCCCGACCACCGCCGGCGATGCCCCTGCGGCTCGACCACAGCACGCTGGCGAGGCGTTCTCGCCTCAACCCTCATCACCCACTTCCACACTGCTGCGCGCGCCGCAGGCCAGCGCCATTGCAGCGGCGACCGGGCGACACCAGAGCAGCTAGATACCGCTGGCACTCCTGGCCAGACCGTTGTAGCCTGATGCCATCCCAACAACGCGTATCAACACACCTGAGAGGCGAGCGATGGAAGTGAGTGCATGGAAGAACGGACGGGCGTCGAACCCCAGGGTGGTCTACGGCATTCGGGTGGGCGTGGAAAATCGAGCCGCATACTTTCCGGTGGAGCGAGATGTCATCGTGGTTGAGATGGATAACGAGGAGCATACGTTCCACCTCACGGACGGCTTCCGGAGAAAGTGCCCGGAGTTTCGAGACTCCAAGGGTACGGCTATCCGCGACTGGCTGGCGCGCCACCGCACTACCGACTGGCCGCGCGGTCGACCTCCGCGTTTTGAACTGCATGTCCTGGGCGACGGCCGCTTTAGGCTGGTCGCTTAGCATCGACTATTTCCTAAGTTTTCCTGCAATTGGCCATAAGGTTCGAGTCGGCAGCGTTCCGCTGTCTCAACTCGAGAGGAAACTATGACCTTCAAAACCAAACGGGCCGCCGCACACGACAGCAACATACACGGCTGGCGAGACGCCTTGGAAAGGGTACTTCAAACGGACCACGAAACCCATCGATTCTTCCTATCCTGCCATGCCAGCATAGTCGTTACCCACCTTAACTTCACCGGAGATTTTCCCCGCTCGGCCGAAGGTCAGGTGTGTTGTTCGTGCGGGAAATATTTAGGCAGCTTCGCGAGCGATACAGACGGCGCCGACATTAAATGCACGCGACTCCTTTCGTGAAGTTAGTCGCGTGCCGCGCGTTGTCATCCAGCACCGCGCAGCGCCAGGATGGACGACAGCGCCGCATCGATGGTGCCGGATCTGGCTTCACGCCTTCCGCGCGCCAGTTCCTCGTCGGGCGGCCACCTGGAGCACCTGGTCTTGGTCGGCACCGACGGCGCGCTAGCGAACTCCCCGCGCTGCTCGTCCCGCAGCTCGGCCGGGTGGTCGTCATCCAGGTGACGCTGGTAGCGGTCAGCGTCTAGATGCTCAAGGTCGCCCTCAGAAGCGAGCATGCTGATGGCCTGGTGCTGGTCCCCCAGCAGGGTAAGCAGGTGGCACGGCGGCAAGGTATGGCCGGGCTCGCGGGGCATCGCTGACCGAGTTCCCCCTGATGGGGGAGCTTGCCGGGCGGCGGGAGGCTGGTCAGGCGTACGAATTTCGTCCGGTTGGCTCACGCCAGCAGCGCCAGCGCCCACCGGCTCGCATGACATCGCGGGCACCGTTCCAGTAAAACCGGGAATCTCCCGAATTTCGGAACTCCTCGAAAAGCTGCTGGCTGGCGCGGCGCGGCCGGGCGCATTCGGTTCAGCTACCACACCCACACCAAGGCGACGAATATCGTCGGGCTGGTCGGTACGGATGTCGATACGGGATTTTCCCGCTTCGACACTATCGGCAGCGGCCGCGCGCTGGCCGGGCGTGCTGGTGCTGGCGCGCCTGATGCTGGTGGTGCTGGCGGCGAGGATGGCGTCCAGCTGCTGGACGTCATCGGTGTGACTTCGCGTTCCCAAATCCTCGGGGGCGTAGCGCTGGCTGGTCGCGTGATTGGTTGGCTGCTGACCGTCTCGGATATTTTGCCGAGACGGTGCACCAAGGGGCTGTGCAGTATGCGGCCCCTTTGCGCCCACGGCGGTGGTGCCGACCTGTTGTTGGGCGTTCGCCTTCCCGCTGGCGGTCGCCGTGCTGGTCTTGCGATTTGCCGCGGTGAGTTTGGATTTCGACCGGCTGGCCGGATTCGCCTTGCCACCGGCGGCCGCCTTGCTGCGCGTGCTCGGCGCGGTGGTGGCGCTGGCGGTCGACCTGACGGCGCGCGTGCGGGTGGTCGCTACCTGAACGAGGGGAGTGCCGGGCGCGGCCGGCACCGGCCTGCTGGTGCTCGGTGCGGAAGCGGTCCTGCTGATCGTCGCTTTGCACGGGCGCTTCGGCGTGGCGCTGACCGGCGCGGCCAAGCTGGTGGTGGCGGACTTGGCCGGGCGTTCGGCGGCGGCGGGATTCGTCGGCGCGGGCACGGTGGCCGGGCCTGCATCAAGGTTCGGTTGCTCCGCGGCCTGGTCGTCGGCGGCCGGCGCGCGGTCGTCAGCTGGCCCATGCTCGCGGTCGACCTGCTCTAGCGCTAGGACGGCGGCCAGCTCGGCAGCGGCTGCAACCGGCTGTTTCACCCTGGCGCGTCGGTGTGGTGATGGGCTGGTGCTGGCGGCCTGGTCGGCGCCGAGCTTCGCGCTAAGCACGAGCGGAGTATGCAAAATTTTTTGCACCGTGCTTGCCGCCTGGTGCTGGCCGGCGGCAGATGACATCACACCGACCTCGCACGGGGCGTTGGCTGCCGAGATGTCCTCAAAAGTGAGGGGATGGTCCATGGTGGCGCGCGCGGTCGTGACGCACAGGGTGTCCTTGAAGTTCAGGAGACGTCTTGCGGTGGGGTGCTGGTTCTGCACCTCATCGGCGGGCTGGTCGGCGGTACTGCGCGCCAGCTGATGGGTGGTGGCCGGCGCCGGGCTGGCGGTATCGGTGGCGGGCGTGCTGCTGATCGGCGGGTGCTGGGCTTGGGCCGGCGCAGCGCTGGCGGTCGGCATGCCGGCTGGATGGCTGAGGATTTGATCGTTGGCTGAGGCAATCCCGACACAAGAATAGGGTTGCGATCGCTCCGGCACCTGGTCGGCGTCCGCTGCAGCCGGGCCGCGATTCGCATTCCCTATAGGGTTTCGAGATTCCAGCGCCACCGGCTTGGTCATGATGTCGGCGAACGAACCTCGCCCGCTGGCCGGTGGCGTCGGCATGGTGATGCCCAGCGCCAGCAGCAGCGGCGCTGGGTCTTTTGCGTGCGGCACCAGCAGCGCCTCGATGACGGAATCGGTGAGCGCGCTGTTGGCCATCAAGGTGGCGCGGGCAAGATCCATCCCAGCGCCACGCACAGGCGCGCTGAGGCGCTTCTGCGGCGCTTGGCGGGCCAGACCATGGCGACCCCCTACCGCTTCGTGGAAATCCTTCTGCATGGCCCACAGTTGCGCGCGGCCGCCGTGCAGATCCGAACCGACCATGCGGCCGTTGAGCAGCGGCAGCAACAGAACATGCGCGTGTGGTGCGCCCTCGTCGCGATGGATCACGGAGCTAAGCACCGGCACGGCGAAATAGTGCGCCGCCCAGGCGGTGGCCTCTTCGAAGTATTGCACCAGGTCGACGGCGGTGCCGGCGGGAAGCGTGAATAGCAGCTCCAGCGCTTGGACACAGTTCTTACGCAGCTTGCTGATGCCGGCCGCCTGCAGCAGCACCCCGGCCAGCTCGGCCACTTCGTCGCCGGTAGCCGGGCCGCGCAAAATCACGTTGTCAGCGATGCGCTTGGTGTCGATGTGGCTGTCGGCGCCAAGTTCGGCGGCGATCTCGCGCAAATTGTGCCGCGCAGCTGCGCGAACAATTCCACCGCCGTGCAAGCGCTTGATGGCCAGGGCAAAGCTGGTACTCATGATCGACCCCATCGGAATGCGGCGGCGCGCTCCGAACGCCACCTGGCTAAATTACCGCATGCCGACATTTCCAGCGCTGGCAACACGGCGGGCTGGTCAGTGACGGCTATCGCGGTCGGGTCGTTCGACTCGTTGATCGGAGTTTTCGGCTGCACGGTAGATGGCTTCTCTAGATGGTGCCCGTGAGACGGGCTAAGGAAAGTGGTAAAAAGGGTGCTGATTGGCCCGTCTGGCGGGCGTATAGCTCATCCTATGTGCCCGTGAGACGGGCCAATAGCACCCCCTATACGCCCGCGAGACGGGCTAAGGACTTCAATTTTTTGAGCTCCATTTTTTGTAGGCTCCACGTTCAAATGCAGCTTCGACTCCGGGGTCATAGCCAGCGATCTTGTCCAGCGCGCGCCAGGTGACGGCATACCATGCCGCGCGATTCGGGCGCCGCCCTTTGACGGTCTCGAAGATGAATCCGACATCGATCAGCTCACGTTTTGCGCGCGTGATGACATCCTTGCTATTCCAGCCACGTTCCCTGAGATAGGCTGACGATCCGAGCAGCCGGCCGTTGTTGTCGCCCATGACCTGGCGCGCGAACTCCATCAGCAAGCTCTTGCCGGGGTGCGAAAGCTCCGCATAGGCCAAACTATCCAGCACCGACCAGGGCACGGCTGCAAACCCTCCGGCATCACGGCCAGTGTCGCGCTTCCTCATACCTTGGCTGCGACCATTACCCACCCGCCACACCTCCAAATGCCTGCTGGCCAGCTGGACAAGCACGAACCTTCAGCACGAGTTCGCACAGCGCCAACAGGCCGGCGCGCACATGCAGATCATTCGCATCCTCGCCCAACACCGGTGACGTGCAGTAGGCCAAGCCCGTCGACTTTGCTGCCGCCTGGCCGGTACCGCTCGCGTCATGGTCAGCGAAAACAAACTTGCGGCCCCCGATCAACGGCGCTACGTGAGTCAGGTTGTGAGCACTGAAGCACACCACCACGCAGGCGCTGAGACGCAGTCTGCGCAGCGCGAGATCGAGGGAGAGGCCAGTGGCATACCCCTCACACAAAAACGCCTCCTTGACCTGTTTGCTGCCCAGCCTGAGCACAGCACCTTTGGCGCGCATGCCCGGCGCCATCTTCTTTTCCCACTGGCGCGTGTCCGGCAGCCAGGTGATGGTCTGGATGCCCTGTAGTTGGTTCGTTTCGACGTTCCGCATCGGAACCACCAGCACACCGGCGTCATCCAGCCCCAGCACTTCCGGCAGTCCCTTGCCGCTCAAGTAGTTGCTGACCTTCGGCGTACAACGTGCGATCACGACCTCAGCGCGCGCTGCCGCGGCGGCATACCCGCGCTGCTTGCGCGCATCTTCGGCGGCGGTGGCAGCCGCGCGCGTGGCACGGGTCTCACGCTGCGCCCTGAGCTCCGCTAGCGTCAGCGGTCCGCGCGGCGCCGTATCGTCGCGCCAGCCATGCGCCTTTGCCTCGTGATACAGCGTGCCGATGCCGACCCTGCCGGCGGCGCCGATGCTGCGCCAGACCGCCTTTGCGGCGCGCTCGTCGTATGAGTCGGCACCCTGGCTCCAGGTGTCCCAAAGGTCGAAACCATCTTCCGAAAACTCGGCCTTGACCGCCATGGCCATACGTACCCATGTATCGCGATCGTGCGAAGGGATGAAGGACAGGGCCGCTGCAGCTTTATCTCTGCTCATGCTGATGCCCTCCGCTTCGAAAATGCGATGTTCTTCGAACGAATCTTGCCCATCACGTTAGGCGTCACCGGCGTGTTGGCATCGGCATCAAACTTGAAGTCGTTCGGCGGCCAGGCGCCGGTCATGTCCCTGTAGAGGCTGGCGGCGCGGCCGCGCTGCTTGTCCGGAGCGCTGTGCGCGGCGGCGTATGTGCAAAGCTGCGCCCACAGGTGCCGCGTGTCGTCGGCCAGCTTCTTCTTGCCGAGCATGACCTCGCGCATCTCGCCGGCTTCCACCGGCACCATGGCCGGCGGCTGGTGCTCGTGCCCACATGCGATGCAGCGCTTGGCGAACGGTTTAAATCCGCACGCTGGGCAGCCGCGTTGTTCGTATTCAGGTGCTTCCGCCCTGGTCGATTTATCCAGCTTGGCGCCGGCGTCGAGCGTATCCAGGCCGGCGTAATAGATCCGCGTGTAGTCCTCAAGGAAACGCAGAATATTGCCGCTATGATCCAGCAGAATGCAGTCGACCTTCCCAGTCTCGCGGGACGATCGAAGGCCACGCCCCACCATTTGCATGAAGGTCGACAGCGACCGGCGCAGCGGCCGACAGTCGACCACGCAACCAACCGTCGGGACGTCGAAACCTTTCGCGAGCGCCTCAACGCTGACCAGCACCTTGAGGGGCGATTCGGGCATACGGTACTCGGCCAGAAGCTGCTCCCGCTCTGCGGTCTCGGTTTTGGAGGTGAATACAGCGGCCATGACGCCCGCCTCATTGAACTGTCGGCACAACTCCTCGCAGTGAAGGATGGTGGATGCGAAAACGATGGTCTTGCGATTCTCTGCATACTTCGTCCACTCGGTAACGACATCGCCCACAACCTCCATGCCGCGCTGTTCTGCCGCCTTATCCGTCCACTCGCCGTTACTGTTGGTGGCAGCGCCGGCCATGTCGGGCTTGGTGCAGCTGTAGACACGCAGCGGCACCAGCACGCCGGCCCGCGTGAGCTCGTCCATCGTGGTGGCGCAAATAAGATTCGAGAACAGGCTGCCCAGGCCAGACGAAAACGGCGTGGCGGATAGACCAACCACCGAGGCGCCGCACTTCATGATGTGTTCAGTCCACACGGCCAGCTGCGTGTGCGCCTCATCGATGACGATGACGTCCGCGCGCGGCCAACCACGATTCTGTAAAGTCTGCGCGCTGGCGATCTGGAACGGCAATTCTGGCCGGTAGCGCCAGTGCTGGGCCTGAATGATGCCGTGAGCCATGAGCCCGTATTGGTCGGCGGCGGCGCTGGTCTGGTCAATCAGCGTGGTGCGATCACAGACAAAGATGACGCGCCGGCCTCGGATAAGCGCTTCGTGCGCGATCCGCAAGCCGAGATACGATTTGCCGGCACCGGTGGGCGCCATGATGAGCTGATTCTTGTGGCCTGCTTTGCGCCCCTCGCGTAGCCGCTCGTGCGCGGTCGCCTGGAATTCACGCGGCGGCGGAAAGGACGTCCCGGCGTAGCTCGGCGCCTCTGTTTCGAATAATGGCCCGATCATGCGCCGGCCTCCAGCTTGGCCAGCTTTTTGCGCAACGACTTGATGATTCCGATCTGCTGATTGATTGTGGCCTGGTGGCCGGCGTTCTGCGATTCCAGCACCGCAGTCAGGCGGCGCGCCTGCGCCAAGTCGCCCAGCGCGATGGTCAACGGGTCGCCCTCGCGCACCAGCAGATCCCTGATGTATTGCAGCTGGTCGGCCTCCGCCTTCAGCGCGGCGGCGACCTCCTCGTCAGACGGGCCAACATGCTCGGATTCTTCAGCGGGCGATACTGAAGCGCCAGCTGGCGCTGCGGCCTTCTGCTCAGCACATGTTGCCGGCAGCGCGCCGTCAGATTTGGCTTTTCCGATGTTGGCTGTGTTTTGCTGGTAGGTGACACCCTTTCGCTCAACAAGGCGCGCGCAAGGCATCTCTGCATTTGCAGAGATAGCACCTCGAACCGACGCCACAGTATGCGGAGAGACGCGGCAAGCCCGAGCCACAGCCTCATTGCTCCAAGCTGACCACTCGGCATCCTCCAGTAGGGTCTTCACCGCGCGGCGCTTGTCGTCATTGGTCCGGCGCAGGCCATGCGCCGCGTTCGCTCCCGCCGAGTACAAAATAGCATCGCGCCGCGTGCCGAAATGAATCTCGCAGCCGATATCAGCCACGCCGGCGGCATTGTGGCCGTGGTACCGGTGAAAGCCATCGGCCAACCAGATCTCGGCGCCGTCATCGAACACAACCACCGGCGGCAGTTCGCCGCCACTGCGCACCACGTCGGCATAGTCGGCAACGGTGGGTTCATGCAGCGCCACGCGCGACTGGGTGCCGCCATCAATGCGAATGCTGGAGACTGGGAGCCGCGACAAAACCATGGTGATGGCGCCATCGGTGGTGGTGATGGCCTGGGGCGCTGGCGCGGACGTTTGCAGGGTCGTCATGCGCGCACCTCCGGCATGGTGGCTGGCGACGGCATCGATGCGCGGTCGTTCAGCAGTGCGATGCGCGTCTCGGCGGCGATGGCCAGCATGCGGGCGGAGGTCGTTGCGAATCGCAGCAGCCTCTCGGTGTCGCACTCGCCAAGGATCGGGCGGACCGTGTGCTGTGGACCGGTGTCCGCGCTCAGGGTGCGATCCAGCGTGCTGGAATTGACCAGCTCCAAGCACAAGCCAATGCCCTGGGCGATGTCCATCACATCAGCGGCAAAGTGCGCGCCTTGGTCGTGTTTCAGACCGGGAACGAGAAACGAGAACGGCTCGTGGATGGCGTCGGATCGGGCTGGATGAAGCGGTGCCTCAGCCGCCACCGTTTTGTGGGCGGCGGCCGACATTACGCATTGCTCCCGGCTTGGCGAGCAATGAAGGCGTCAATCTCGTCTGCATCCCAGACGGTGACGCGTTCAGCCAATTTGAAGGGCGCTGGGAACCCAACCTTCCCCTCTCGAACCCAACGCCAGACGGTTGCCGGGCTGACCGGCAGCTTGCCTTTTTTTGCCGGAGTGCTTGCAAGATCCCCGATACGAATAAAACGCTGTGACATGATTCACCCCTGTGAGATGCGCGGTAGCGCGATAGGGTGAATCGTGACTTCTCTAAGGCTTGGCGAATAGGTGTAAAGGGTGCGGGTGAAAGGGTGTCACCCTTTGCTAAAACGGCTTGAAACCCGCACCAATCCTCACTTAAAAGGGTGCAGGGAATTATTTTCGACGACCACTCCTCAAGCCATCGGCGCGGAGGATAGTCGCCATGGCATCGGCGATTCTCTCAGTGACTCCTCTCTCTACAAGCCACATTCTGACCTGATCATTGGTCGGAGCGGTGCTCGGCTCGTCCGGGTCATAGAGACTCCAAAATTGCATCGCCGCTTCCGCCAATCTGCTCAGTAGCACAGTGTTGTGTTGCCCCCAAGGGAAGGTCTCACCAACAACTGAAGCGGGGTGCGTCTTGCCAAATAAATAGCTACTGGCAAGTCCATTTGCAGTTATCCAGCGCTGCAGTTCGCTGCGGCTAAAATATTGATCATCAAACTCGTGGGCGTCAGAACCATTCCAGGCAATTAGAGGGTCAAATGCCAACGAGAACGCGGCCTCATATTTGGCTGAGAGGTCCTTGGCCAAAAATATATCTTTCTTGGCAAATTCTGAGTTCTCAAAATCCCGTACTAGAGTAGCGATCTCTATGCTAAGCAAGTTGCCTTCGGCTTTTGTATTGCGCGAAAACATTAAACCGTCACTCTCGGCCGCACCGTCGACGTCAAAGCGAAAGTCGGAGCACGCCGAATAATAGGCTTCTTTCATTCGCCTGATGATTGGTTGTACTCGGTAACTGTCCTCGAGTAAGTTGCTGGAGGGGTCAAAACCCGCGATCAAAAACGCCGCCTCTCGACCAGTGAACCGTTCTGCATAGTCCCAATGGTTTACGTGTTGCATGATTACTGATTTCCTCCGTTGGCCGCGCGAAGCGTTATGACGTCGGCGCCAGCCCGTAACTTGTCCAAGTAATCCGCCCAACGCTGCATCATGGCTCGACGCGCCGGAAGATGGCTGGTGCGGTTATAGGCCCGCCCCAGCGCGTCGCGGACCGTGTGCGCCAGCTGGTGCTCGATTAGGTCGACGCGCTCGCCCAGCACCTCGTCCAAGATCGTACGCGCCATGGCGCGGAAGCCGTGCCCGGTCATCACCTCTTTGCTGTAGCCCATATAGCGCAAAGCGGCGTTGACCGTGTTTTCGCTCATACAGGCTTTACTGCGAAGGCTGGGAAATACATACTGGCCGTGCCCGGTGATGGGGTGCAGCTCACGGAGAATGGCAACAGCCTGAGTTGACAGCGGCACCAGATGATCTACCCCCATTTTCATCTTGGCGCCGGGGATGCGCCATTCGGCCGCGTCCAAGTCGATTTCCACCCACTCGGCGGCGCGCAGTTCGCCCGGGCGGACAAACAGCATCGGCGACAATTTAAGCGCCGCCACAGCTGCAGGATGGCCGTTGTAATCGTAAATAGCCCGGAGCAGCGGACCGACTTCCTTCGGCTCGGTGATCGCGGCAAAGTTGCCTTTCACCGCTGATGTCAGGGCGCCACGCAGGTCGGCGGTGATGTCGCGCTCCACCAGGTCAAGCGCGACCGCAAACCGGAAGATCTGGCCACATACTTGCTTTACGCGGTGGGCGGACTCCACGGCGCCGCGCGCCTCCATCTTCTGGACGGCCATCAGCACATCGCGCGGCTTTATGTCGGTGATGGGCATCTTTCCGATGTAGGGGAACACGTTGTTGTCGAGCCAGCCCTTCACTTTGTCTTGAGTGCTGGCTGAGCGGCTGGGGCCGATCTTGACGAGCCACTGGTTCGCCACCGCTTCGAAGGTCTGGTCGGCGGCGGCGGTCTTGGCATGCCTATCGACGCGCTTTGCTTGACTCGGGTCGATCCCTTGGGCCAGCTGCTCGCGCGCATCGTCGCGGCGCCGGCGCGCGGCGGCCAGAGATACCGCCGGATACACGCCCAGCGCCAGAGTTTTGCGCTTCCCAAGGAAGCGGTAGTCCATGCGCCAGTATTTGCCAGCCTCTTTGACCAGCAGGTACATACCGCCACCGTCCGAATGCTTGTCACCGGCCGGCTTACTCGGTTTTGCCTGTTTGATAAAAGTGTCTGTGAGAGCCATGATTTTCCCTTGACGGTACTTTTTTTGACGGTATCAGGACGTACCGTCAGAAGTACCGTCAAATCGTTACGCTGTCATGCTACGACGTAATACGACTCAAGACAACAAAAAACCCGCTCTCCCTATGAAGGAGGCGGGTTTTGATACTACCTAATACGTTGTGATACTTGTTCTTGGTGCCGCTTGCCGGAATCGAACTGGCGACCTTTTCATTACGAATGAACTGCTCTACCAACTGAGCTAAAGCGGCGACGACCCGCATTCTAACAAAGAACCTTCAGGACAACCAGTCCCAAAACGAGAAATTTTGGCTTGGTTGCAAATATTTCATTGCCTTATGCGGGTTTCAGGCTTTTCAGCCTTCCGTATGGTAGCTGGTGACCACCGCCACTTCGTCGCGCGAGCCCAGGAACACCGGCACGCGCTGGTGCAGCTTGTGCGGCTGGATGTCCATGATGCGCTGTTTGCCGTCGGTGGCCGCGCCGCCCGCCTGTTCGACGATGAAGGCCATCGGGTTCGCTTCGTACATCAGGCGCAGCTTGCCTGGCATCGACGTGTCGCGGGTGTCGGCAGGGTACATGAAGATGCCGCCGCGGTTCAGGATGCGGTGCACGTCAGCCACCATCGAGGCGATCCAGCGCATGTTGAAGTTGGTGCCGCGCGGGCCGGTGTCGCCGGCCAGCAGTTCGCTGATGTAGCGCTGCACCGGCGGATGCCAGTGGCGCTGGTTCGACATGTTGATGGCGAATTCCTTGGTCTTGGCCGGGATCTGGATGTCGCGCTGGGTCAGCACCCACGAGCCCATCTCACGGTCCAGCGTGAAGCAGTTGACGCCGTTGCCGGTGGTGAGCACCAGCATGGTCTGCGGGCCGTACACGGCGTAGCCGGCGGCGACCTGCCTGGTGCCGGCCTGCATGAAGTCGGCTTCGGTCGGTTGCGCCATGCCTTCCGGCGCTTTCAGCACGGAGAAGATGGTGCCGATCGAGACGTTGACGTCGATGTTCGAGGAGCCGTCCAGCGGGTCGAACAGCAGCATGTATTCACCCTTCGGATAGCGGTTTGGAATCGGGTGGATGGATTCCATTTCTTCCGATGCCATCGCCGCCAGGTGGCCGCCCCATTCGTTCGCTTCGAGCAGGATTTCGTTGGAGATGATGTCCAGCTTTTTCTGCACTTCGCCCTGGATGTTTTCGGTGTCGGCGGTGCCCAGCACTTCGCCCAGCGCACCTTTGCCGACCGAGTGGCTGATGGTTTTGCAGGCGCGCGCGACGACTTCGATCAGCAGGCGCAGTTCGGCCGGGATCGTGTTGTGCTGGCGTTGTTCTTCCACCAGATATTGTGTGAGGCTGACTCGTTTCATGGATTCCCTTGAGGTGGTAAATTAATTGGCTAACGCTTTGCTCACAACTTCCGCGACGTCGTTGGACAGTTTGCGGGCGGCGACTTTTTCCAGCGCTTTTTTCATCTTGGCCTGCAGTGCCGGCGCGTAACGGCGCCAGCGGTCCATGGCGCGCGCCAGACGCGCCGCCACTTGCGGGTTGATGGCGTCGAGCTTGATCACGTATTCGGCCCAGAATTCATAAGCGCTGCCGTCGGCGGCGTGGAACTGCGACGGGTTGGCGCTGGTGAAGTTGAAGATCAGGCTGCGCGCGCGGTTCGGCGTTTTCAGCGTGAAGGCTGGATGCTGCATCAGCTTGCGCACGGCGGCCACGTTGGTGGTCGGTGCGGCGGCCTGCATGGCAAACCATTTGTCGATGACCAGCGCTTCGCTTTCGAAGTCCTGGTAGAAGGCCTTCAGGTACGGGCCGGTTTCGGCGCCGCTGTGGATCATCGCCACCAGCGCGGCCGAGCGGTCGGTCATGTTGGTGGCGGCTTCGAACTGCTGCTGGGCGAGTTTCAGCTCGGCCCAGTCCGGCGCCACCGTCAGGTAGGACAGGCACAGGTTTTTCAGCGCGCGCTTGCCGGCCGACAGCGCGTCCGGGCTGTACTCGCCCGGCGTCTGGTTGGCGTGGTATTGCGCCAGCAGTTCGCTCTTCAGCGCGGCGCCGATGGTGCGGCGCATGAACTGGCGCGCGGTGTGGATGGCTTGCGGATCGACCACGTCCATCTGCTCGGCGATGATGGTTTCCGACGGCAGGATCAGCGCCAGTTCGCGGTAGGCCGCGTCCAGCGTGTCGTCGGTCAGCACCGCGCGCATGGCGTTGATGAAGGTGTTGTCCAGCTTGAGGTTGGCTTCGCCGTGGGCCGCCACTTGCGCTGTCAGCTTCAGCAGGCGTTCCATCGCCAGGCGCTGGCCGGCTTCCCAGCGGTTGACCGGGTCGCTGTCGTGGCTGAACAGGTGCAGCAGTTCGTCGTCGGTGTAGTCGTATTCGAGGATCACCGGCGCCGAGAAGTCGCGCAGGATCGATGGCGTCGGCCGTTCGTCCACCTGGCGGAAGCGGAAGATCTGTTCCTGTTCGGTCAGTTCCAGCACCACGGTGGTGGCGCCCTTTTCGTGCTTGCCGTGTTCCAGGTGCAGCGGCAAGTCCTTGCCGTTGGCGTCCAGCAGGCCGACCGCCACCGGAATGTGGAACGGCAACTGGTCCGCCTGGCCGCGCTGGCTCAGGACGATGTCGAAGTTGCGCTTGACGGCGTCGTAACGGGTTCGCGCGGTGACCACCGGCGTGCCGGCCTGCGAGTACCAGCGTTCGAACTGCTTGAGGTCGCGACCATTGGCGTCGGCCATGGCGGCGCGGAAGTCGTCGCAGGTCACAGCCTGGCCGTCGTGGCGGTCGAAGTACAGGTCCATGCCTTTGCGGAAGCCGTCGCGGCCCAGCAGGGTCTGGTACATGCGCACCACTTCGGCGCCTTTTTCGTAGACGGTGACGGTGTAGAAGTTGTTGATCTCGACAAACGAGTCGGGACGCACCGGGTGCGACATCGGGCCGGCGTCTTCCGGGAACTGCGCCTGGCGCAGCGTGCGCACCTGGTCGATGCGGGTGACGGCGCGGCCGGAATCGGTGCCGATCATGTCGGCGCTGAACTCCTGGTCGCGGAACACGGTCAGGCCTTCCTTCAGCGATAGCTGGAACCAGTCGCGGCAGGTCACGCGGTTGCCGGTCCAGTTGTGGAAGTATTCGTGGCCGACCACGGCTTCAATGCCGGCGTAGTCGATGTCGGTGGCGGTGCGCGGGTTGGCCAGCACGAACTTGGTGTTGAAGATGTTCAGGCCCTTGTTTTCCATCGCGCCCATGTTGAAGTCGCCCACGGCGACGATCATGAAGCGGTCCAGGTCCAGTTCCAGGTTGAAGCGTTGCTCGTCCCAGCGGATCGAGTTTTTCAGCGACTGCATGGCGTAGTCGGTCTTGTCGAGGTTGCCCTCTTCCACCCACACTTGCAGCAGCACTTCGCGGCCGTCGGCCAGCTTGAATTTTTCTTCTTGGCAGACCAGCTTGGCCGCCACCAGGGCGAACAGGTAGGACGGCTTCTTGAACGGGTCTTCCCACTTGGCGTAGTGGCGGCCGTCGCCGAGGTCGCCCTCCTCGACCAGGTTGCCGTTGGACAGCAGCACCGGATAGGCGGCCTTGTCGGCGCGCAGCATCACGGTGTACTTGGCCATCACGTCGGGACGATCCGGGAAAAAGGTGATGCGACGGAAGCCTTCGGCCTCGCACTGGGTGAAGAAGTTGCCGTTCGAAACGTAGAGGCCGGACAGCGTGGTGTTTTCCACCGGCGCGCACAGGGTTTCGATTTCCAGCACCACGTTGTCCGGCGCGTTGTGGATGGTCAGCATGGCGGCGCTCAGTTCGTAGTCGCCGGCGGCCAGCAGGCTGCCGTTCAGGCGCAGCTGCACCAGTTCGATTTCCTCGCCATGCAGCACGATGTCGCGGCTTGGGGACGCCGGGTTGTGGCGCAGCGTGATGCGGTTGGCCACCACGGTGCGCGCCGGCGCCAGGTCGAACCCGAGTTCTACGGTGTCAACCAGGAAGGCTGGAGGGGTGTAATCTTTGCGGTATATCGTCGTTGGGCTGCTGTCTGTGCGCATTGGAGGCTCTGGGGGACGGAGGCAAAAGCTTATTTTACCAATACCGAGCACGCCCCATGCGCCGAATTGCCCCTGGGACGTGCTAAAGTTGCTGGTTTCCACGATGCCGTAACATTCTGTAATAATCATGCAAGGTCCAGGCGAGCGTCATAAACTTAGCACTGGAAAATACCGTCTTACCTGAGAGGGCATCATCATGAAGAACTATCTCGCCATTGCGGCGACGGCTGCCGTCATGCTGTTGAGCGGCTGCGCCACCACCATCCACAGCGATGTCACCGCCTTCAACGACTGGCCGGCCGACATCCAGGACAAATCCTTTGCCTTCGAAGCCCCGCAGGGCGCCGACGATACGCTGGAATACCGCAACTACCAGGTGCTGGTGGCCGGCGAGCTGGGCAAGCTGGGCTTCCACCAGGTGACTGACGGCCAGCAGCCGAAGTTGCTGGTTGGCATGAAATACTTCACCATCGATCATCCGGTGCGCGTGTTGCAGGCGGAGGATCCGTTCATGGGTCCGTACTGGGGTCCGGGCTACGGCCGTTATGCGTGGGGTTATTCGCGCTGGGGTTATCGTCCGTTCTTCTATGATCCCTACCGTTTCGGCCCAAGCTATCTGGAAGAGCGCATCAAGCACCAGTATCAGCGCCAGCTGCGCGTGACCATCAACAACGTCTCCGGCCGCAAGCTGTATGACGTGACGGTGCAGAACACCAGCGGCGTGCAGGCGACGCCGCACGTGATGCCGGCCCTGGTGCAGAGCGCCTTCACCGGTTTCCCCGGCCAGAACGGCGTGCCGCGCACCATCGACATCACCATCGAGCCGAAGACCGAGACGGTCGAAGTCAAAGCCCCGCCAAAAGCAGGCTGATTTAAACCGGGGTCAGTTCTGCCAATCGCACACGAGCCCTGCCGTAGCAGCCGCTACGGCAGGGCTCGTGTGCGATTGGCAGAACTGACCCCGGTTTCAGGAGGCCGGCGCGGCTTCGTCTTCAGGCGTGACCACGGCCGTGCGGGCGCTGGCCATGACGATGTTGAAGTCGTGGACGAAGGCGCGCAGCAGGTCGGCCAGGGCTTGCGGTTCGGCCCTGAGCCGGTCTTCCAGCGCTGTTGCGGTCCTGAACAGGTCGTTGGCCGACAGGTTGCCGGCCGCGCCGCGGATGCGGTGCACCAGGTCGGCCGCCCGCGCCAGGTCGCCGGCGTGGATAGCGTCGTGAATCTGCTGCAAGGTCGGTTCGAAGTCGTGGGCAAACAGGCCCAGCAGCTGTGACAGCAGCGCGCCGTGGCCGCCCAAGCGGTCCAGCGCCGCCTGCATGTCGATGCCGGCGCGCGGCGCCACCGCCGCCGGTGTCGTCGTCACCGTGCGCGCGGCTTTCTCGGCATCGGCCGCGTCGGCCGCCGCTTCCCGCTCCATATCCGGCTTGACCCAGGTTGCCAGCACCGCATACAGCGTGTCCGGGGCGATCGGCTTGGTGACGTAATCGTTCATGTCCATGTTCAGGCAGCGCTCCCGGTAGCCGGCCACCGCGTGCGCCGTCATGGCGATGATCGGCAGCGCGGCGTGGCGCTCGTCGCGGCGGATCAGCGCCGTGGCCTGGTAGCCGTCCATGTCCGGCATCTGGATGTCCATCAGCACCGCGTCGTAGGTGGCGGCGTTGACCATGCGCGCGCCTTCCTCGCCGCTGCCGGCCAGGTCGGCCTTGACGCCGGCGCGCTGCAGGATCTCGCTGGCCACCTGCTGGTTGATGGCGTTGTCGTCCACCACCAGCACGCGGGCGCCGCGGATGCGCTGGATCGCCAGCGACGGCGGGGCGCTGGTGGCCGTCATCTGCTGGCTGGCTTCCAGCCCCAGCGCCGCCAGGATGGCGTTGCGCAGCTGCTGCGGATTGGCCGGCTTGTCGAGGAAGGGCATGTGGCGCGTCTGCTCGATGACGTCCTTGTTATGCTCGCGCGCATAGGCCGTCACCATCAGCACCGCCGGCACCGCCGACAATTCGGCGTCCTCGGCGATGCGGCGCAGCGTGTCGAGACCATCGAAGTCCGGCATGTCGGCGTCGATCAGCAGCACGTCGTAGGGATCGAGCTGCATGGCGCCCACCGCCGCCGCGCCCGAGCCGACCGCGCGCGCCTTCAATCCCAGCAGGCCAAGCTGGATCTTCAGCATGTGGCGCGCCGCTTCGCTGTCGTCCACCACCAGCACCCGCTTGCCCTGCACGGCGGCCGGCACTGGCTGCACGCGCGGCGACTGCTCCAGCGCCGACTGCAGGTGCACGGTGAAACTGAAGCTGCTGCCGACGCCCGGTTCGCTGTCGACCTTGATGTCGCCGCCCATCTTGCGCACCAGCTGCTGCGAGATCGCCAGCCCCAGGCCGGTGCCGCCGTACAGCCGCGTGGTGCTGGCGTCGGCCTGGGCGAAGGCGCGGAACAGGCGCGCCTGCTGCTCTTCGCTGATGCCGAGGCCCGTGTCCTCCACCGTGAAGCGCAGCACCAGCGGCGCGCCCGGCATGACGCTGTGCTGGCCGCCGTCCAGCTCCACCCGCAGTTCGATATGGCCGCTGGCGGTGAACTTGAGCGCATTGCCGACCAGGTTGACCAGGATCTGGCCCAGCCGCAGCGGGTCGCCCAGCAGGTTGTTCGGCACCTCGGGGGCGGCGCCGATCACCAGTTCCAGCCCGCGTTCGGCGGCGCGCCACGCGAACAGGTCGGCGATCTGGTTCAGCGTGTCGGACAGGTCGAACGGCAGCGCCTCCAGTTCCAGCTTGCCGGATTCGATCTTGGAGAAGTCCAGCACGTCGTTAATAATTTGCAGCAGGCTCTGTCCGGCGCGGCTGATCTTGCGGAAGTAGTCCAGCGGCTGCGCCGGCAGGTCCAGGTGCGTGCCCAGGCCCGCGAAGCCGAGGATGGCGTTCATCGGGGTGCGGATCTCGTGGCTGATATTGGCCAGGAAGTCGCTCTTGGCGCGCGTGGCCGCTTCGGCGTTGGCGCGCGCCTTTTCGATCATGCGCAGGGCGCGCGCCTTCAGGTAGGCCGAGGTGAACGGCTCCTTCAGCGCCTTCAGCAGATCGAGGTCGCTGGCGGCGAAGCTGGCCTGGTACTGGTAGTTCTCGAAGATCAGGTAGCCCTCGACCTGGCCGTCGATCACCACCCGCACCGACAGCAGCGCACAGACGTCTCCCGGCAGCGAATGCGGATGGTGCACTTCGAAGATGTCCGGCGCGATCATGCAGTCGGCCGGCGCGTAGCGCAGTTCGGCCTGGCGCAGGTCGATGCGGTAGGCGTCGGCGGTGGCGTCGATGCGGCCCCACGCGGCGCGCAGGCTCAGGGTGTCGCTGCCCTGTTCGCGCACCAGCGCCAGTGCCGAATCGATGCCCTTGATGATGGTCGATTCGTGCAGGATGGTGTGCAGCAGGGCGTCGAAATCCATCTGCTCGTTGATGGTCTTGACGATGGCGTTCAGCTTCTCAAGATGCTGGGTGCGCGAGTAAACCAGCGCCTGCAAGGCTTCCTGCTTGCGGTGCAGGTGGTGCACGCGCCAGCGCACCAGCGCCCACGCCAGCCCGCAGATGACCAGGAAGTAGCCCAGCCACGCCCACCAGGTGTCGTGCCAGGCCGGCAGCACCACCACCCGCAGCGTCATTTCCTCGGCGTTCCACAGGCCTTCGCGGTTGCTGCCGCGCATGCGCAGGATGTAGGAGCCGGGCGGCAGGTGGCTGTAGGTGACGATGCGGCGGCTGGCGTCCACTTCGCTCCAGTGCTGGTCGTAGCCTTCCAGCAGGTAGGAATAGCGGTTGCGCTGCGGCGCCGAGTAGTCCAGCGCCGCCAGCTCCACTTCAAAGGTCTGGTTGTCTGGCTGCAGAACCAGCGTCGGGCCATCCTTGGCCGCCAGTTCGGCCGGCGCCACCGGGCGCTGGTCCAGCCGCACGGCGCTGACCACCAGCGGCGGGCGGTAGGCCCAGTCGATCAGGCGGCCCGGATAGACCACCGCCATGCCGGCCGTGGCGCCGAAGATCAGGTCGCGGTCCGCCGTCACCGTGCTGGCGCCGATGAAGAAGGTGCGGAAGGCCAGGCCGTCGGCGCGGCTCAGCGCGCGCGCCCGCAGCGTGCTGGAATCGATGACGGCGATGCTGTCGGGCGTCGCCGCCCAGATGCGGCCGGACGGATCGGATTGCAGTCCCATGATGGTGCCGGTGGCCAGGCCGGACGAGGGGCCGATGCGCTCGAACACCGGCTCGCCCAGCGCATCGCGCCCGGTCATCACGCCGATGCCGCCGCCGAAGCTGCCGACCCACAGCCGGCCGCGCCGGTCGATCACCAGGGAGCTGATCACCGCTTCCGACAGCGCCCCCGGTTTGCTGGAATTGGCCTTGATCTGTTCCACCTTGCCGCTTTCCGGGTCGAGCCGGTTCAAGCCGTTGCGGGTGGCGATCCACAGGCTGCCGTCCGCGTCCGGCACCACGGCGTGGATGCGGTTGTCGGTCAGACCGCCGCTTTCCTGCGCACCCTGTTCGTAGCGCTGCACGGCGCCGCTGTTCGGGTTGTAGCGCAGCAGGCCGTCGAAGGTGCCGAGCCACAGCTCGCCCTTGCGCGACAGCAGCGTGCCGACGCGCGGATAGGGATTTTGCATCGGCAGCGGCACGCGCCTGACCGCGCTGCCATGGCGGCTGGTGCGGTACAGGCCAAGCTGGGTGCCGATCCAGGCTTCGCCGGGTTCCGCTTCGGCCATCGACAGCACCATGCGGGTCGGCAGCGCGGTTTCCGGCTTGTGCGGATCGGGGCGCAGCGCGGCGCGGCGCGGGCCGTCGCGCGGCACGATGTCGATGCCATGGTCGGCCAGGCCGATCCAGACGTCGCCGCGGCTGTCGGTCATCAGGGCCGAGACGCTGGCTTCCAGCGCGTCCACGGCGCCGAACACCGAGTCGATGGCTTCGCTGTGCGGATCGTAGAGGTCGACGCCGCGCTCCGTGGTCAGCCAGATCATGCCGCTGCGGTCGCGCAGCAGGGCGGCGGTGCGGTCGTGACTGAGGCTGAACGACACCGCCGGCTGGTGCAGGATACGCGTGCTCAGATTGACGTCGGTGCGGTATTCGATCAAGCCGCCGCCGTAGGTGCTGGCCCACCAGGTGCCGGGCACGGTCTCGGTCACCGCCAGCACCATGTTCGCCTCGACGTCCTTGACGCCGCGCAGCGTGACGATGCGGCCGGCGTCGGCATGCGGTTCGACGATGCCGATGCCGCTCTTCAGCGTGCCGAAGGCGATCTGGCCGCGAATGTTTTCCCCGAGCGCCAGCACGGCGTCGCTCCAGGCGCCGGCGCCTTCGCCGCCGACCGGCACGCCGACGATGGTGCCGCCGGGCTTCATGCGCGACAGGCCGCTGGCGGTGCCGATCCACAGGTTGCCGGCGCGGTCCATCAGCAGGGCGCGGATCTGGTTGTCCGGCAGGCCGGGCGTGTCGTCGTGGCTGTAGCGGCGGATGGTCTTCTGGACGATGTCGTAGTATTTCAGGCCGGCCGGCGTGCCGATCCACAGATTGCCCTTGCTGTCGCTGGCGATGGCGCTGACCGGGCCGCGGCTCAATTCATCGTTGAGCCGCACGAAATGTTC
The DNA here is from genome assembly GCF_009674565.1 of Duganella aquatilis. Lineage (GTDB taxonomy): Bacteria > Pseudomonadota > Gammaproteobacteria > Burkholderiales > Burkholderiaceae_D > Rugamonas > Rugamonas aquatilis. The sequence goes on along the minus strand of NZ_WKJL01000001.1, from coordinate 595,159 downwards.
GTTGTGTTTGTCGTACATGGCCAGGCCGGAGGCGGCGCTGCCGATCCACAGGCGGCCGCCGACATCGGTGTGCAGCACCTGGATAAAGTCGCCGGGCAGGCTGGCCGGATCGGCGGGGTCGTGATGGAAGCTGCGCACGCGATAGCCGTCCCAGCGCGCCAGGCCGCTCTGCGTGCCGATCCAGATATAGCCGTCGCCGTCCTGCGCCAGCGCCATGCCCACCGCGTGCGGCAGCCCCTGGTCCAGGCCCAGATGTTCGAACAGGGGCGTGGACAGCGCGGCCCAGCGCTCCTGACTGGCGCCGGCGCCGCCGCAGACGACCAGGCAGGCCGCCAGCGCAAGCATGGCCGCACGCAGCCAGCGCCAGGCCGCCGCCGGAACGTGCGTGATGGGGGCGTGATCGTTCAAATCGGGGCGCGCTCCTCTGTATGGTAGGCCAAGCATACGGAAATGCCGACTGAAAGTCCACGACTGCCAACGCGAATTCGCCCGCGCTTGTACAATCGCCACAAGCTAACCCGACTAGGTATTGATATGAAACCTGAACTTTTGGTATTGGCGGCCAGTCCATCGGCCGACGTGATGGCGCAACTGGCGCAGTATTTTGAATGCCACCACCTGTGGCAGCAGCCGCGCGAACAGCAGGCGGCCTGGCTGGCCGGCGTGGCGCCGAACGTGCGCGGCGTGCTGACCACCGGCGCTATCGGGATTAAAGCCGAGTTGCTGGCGCAATTGCCAAAAGTGGAAATCGTCGCGGTCAACGGCATCGGCACCGACGCGGTGGACCTGGCGGCGACGCGCGCGCGCGGCGTTGTTGTCACCAATACGCCGGGCGTGCTGACCGACGATGTGGCCGACCTGGCATTGACGCTGCTGCTGGCCGCCGCGCGCCGCCTGCCGGCGCTGGACACCTTCGTGCGTAACGGTTCGTGGGAGGCCGGCAAGCCGATCGCCAGCACCCGCGCCTTGCGCGGCAAGGTGTGCGGCATCTACGGTTTTGGCCGCATCGGCCAGGCGATCGGCGATCGCGCGCAGGCGTTCGGCATGACGTTGCAATACTTCCAGCCGCGCGCCATCGAGGGCACGCCGGTGCCGCGCGCCGATTCGCTGCTGGCCCTGGCCGAAGCCAGCGACTACCTGGTGGTGGCGGCGCCGGGCAGCCCGGCGACCCATCACACGGTGAATGCGGCGGTGCTGGCGGCGCTCGGCCCGCAGGGAACGCTGGTCAATATCGCCCGCGGTTCGCTGGTGGACGAGGACGCGATGATCGCCGCGCTGCGCGAGCACACGCTGGGCATGGCGGCGCTGGACGTCTTCGCCGACGAGCCGCGCGTGCCGGCCGCGCTGCGCGAACTGGAAAACGTGGTGCTGACGCCGCACATCGGCAGCCTGACGGTGGAAACACGGCACGCCATGGGCCAACTGGTGGTCGATAACCTGCGCGCGCATTTCGACGGCAAGCCGCTGCTGACACCTGTCGTTTAATCGTTTCATGAAGGCGCTATTTATTCGCCCAAGTCATTGAATATGCTATATTCACGTCATTAGAATCGTTTCATGGAACGTTTCATATGGCTGATATATTACACATATTGCGACTGGCGCGCGTGCTCTCCGGCGCCGACCTGCTGGTACGGCTGCAAAAAGACCGGCCGACGCTCAGCCGCGCCACCATGATGCGCATGGTGCGCGAGCTGGGCGATCAGATCGTGGTGCGCGGCGCCGCCCGCCGCACTAGCTATGCGGCGCGCCGTCCGCTGCGCGGCAGCACGGCGCCGATTCCCGTCTACCGCATCGACCGTACCGGACGCGGCGAGCAGATCGCCATGCTCGATCCGATCTATCCCGCTGGCTGCGCGCTGCGCTATCAACAGCCGTTCGAATGGCCGCTGGCGCCCGAGATGCGCGACGGCTGGTTCCCCGGCCTGCCATACCCGCTGGACGACATGCGGCCGCAGGGCTTCCTGGGCCGTAACTTCGCCCGCAACTACGCCAGCCTGCTGCAGGTGGGCGCCGATCCGCAGAAATGGCCGGAGGACGACATTCTCTACGTGCTGTCCAACCTGGGCGCGGACAGCGCCGGCAACTACATCATCGGCGACGCCGCCTATCGCCGTCACCTGGAAACCATGCAGCAAGGGCACGCGCTGCTGACCGAGCAGACCTACCCGCAACTGGCGGCAAGCGCCATGCAAGCCGGCGACGCCGGTTCCTCGGCCGGCGGCGAGTTCCCGAAATTTACCGCCTTCCGCGAGCATGGCGGCGAGCGCGCCCACGTCATCGTCAAATTCTCCGGCAACGACCAGACGCCGGGTGTGCAGCGCTGGTCGGACCTGCTGGTGTGCGAGCATCTGGCATTGCAAGCGGTGGCCGGCGAACTGGGACTGGCCGCCGCGCGCAGCCGCATCCACCGCGCCGACAATCGCACCTTCCTGGAAGTGGAGCGCTTCGACCGCCATGGCGAATTCGGCCGTTCCGCCGTCTGCAGCTGGGCCGCGCTGGACGCCGCCCTGTTCGGCATGGCGGGCGAAAACTGGAGCAGGGTGGCGGCGCGCATGCTGGCCGGCCGCTATATCAGCGCCGCCACCCATGCCGGCATCAACCGCCTGTGGCACTTCGGCCGGCTGATCGCCAACAGCGATATGCACGAGGGGAACCTGGCGTTTGTGCCGGGGGATGAAGGCCAGCCGCCATTGGCCCTGGCGCCGGCCTACGACATGCTGCCGATGCTGTACGCGCCGGCGCGCGGCGTCGAACTGCCGCTGCGCGAGTTTGCGCCGTCGCTGCCGCTGCCGCCCGAACGCGAAGACTGGCTGGCGGCGGCCGATGCGGCCATCGCCTTCTGGCGCGCGGCCGGCGCGGATGAGCGCATCAGTGCCGGCTTCCGCGCCACTTGCAAGGCTAATGGCAAGGAGTTGAAGCGTCTGCGGGCGCTGGTGGCGTAGGCGGGGTGGTGACGGGCAGCGGCAGCTGGGCGTAGCTCTTGACGCAGTTGCGGCCCGCGCGCTTGGCCGCGTACAGGGCCTCGTCGGCGCGGCTGTAGGCCAGTTCGAAGCTGGTGCCCTGGGCGTTCCAGCTGACGCCGACGCTGGCCGTGACCTGGCGGTTGATCGGCGCGCCGAACACCTGGTCGGCGATGGTGTCGCAGATGCGCGTGGCCACTTCCCTGGCTTCTTCCTGCGATGACGTCGGCCACACCACCGAGAACTCTTCGCCACCGACGCGGCCAATCGCCACGGTCGGCCCGAACAGCTGCTTCAGGCAATCGACCACGGTCTTGATCACGGTGTCGCCGGCCGGGTGGCCGAAGTCGTCGTTGATCCACTTGAAGTGATCGATATCGAGCACGATCAGCGCCATGTCGCCTTCGTCCAGGCAGCCCGAGGCCTGCTCGATGACGGCCGCGCGGTTCAAGGCGCCGCTCAGCGGATCGTGAGTGGCGCGGTATTCCAGCTGCTGCGCCAGTTCGTGCAGCTGGCGGTTCATCTGGTTCATGTCGAATTCGGCGCGGTCGCTGCGGCGGATCAGGCGGCGGCTCTCGCGCATCAGGCGCTCGTAGTGGACGATCATCTCGGCCAGCGCGGCGCGGGCGTCGGCGCGCGGATCGGCGTGGGCCGCCTTGGCATTGGCCAGGGCGGCGCTTTCCAGCGCAAACAGGTCGGCGTCGGCCGGGGGCTTCATCAGTTGCTCACGGCGTGGTCGTGGAAGTCCAGCGCGCCGAAATCGTCCTGCAGCTCCTGGCCGAATTCGAGGATGGTGTCGTCGTCCTCGTCGTGATACCAGTTCAGGCGCACCTGGTTGCCCGCCATGGCGGCGTTGTTCAGCGCTTCGAAGAAGGTGAACAGCATCTTGGTGCTGGAGCTGTTGAAGTAGGCCAGCGACACGTGCACGGTGATCTCGGCATCGGCGCAGCTGTCCAGGTAAGCCTGCACGCGCGCGATCACCGGGCCGTAGAAGGCGGCGGCGTTTTCCGGATAGGATTCGCCCTTGATCGACAGCGTGTGCTGGTCGAAGCGGAAATCGACTTCCGGCGAGGTCGGCGAGGCGGCGATGAAAAGTGGGTCCATTTTATAGTTCTCAGTATGTTCAGATAATCGCTTTGATGCAGAAGACCGTGGCTTCTGGATTGTGCTCGTCCTGCACGAATTCGAATTCCAGCGGTTCGCTGGCGTCGCGCGCCATGGTCAGGAAACCGAGGCCGGCGCCCTTGCTGTCGGCCGGCGTTTCGTCGCGCAGCGCCTTCTTGTAGGCGGATTTGATCTCTTCCATGCTCATGGTGTGCAGCGGTTCCAGGCGGTTGCGGATGTTTTCCGCGTTGGCGCTGTCGACCGGATTGGCGCACAGCAGGAAGAAGCTGTCATCCTTCATGCCGATGCAGAACGAGCCGCGCCGCATCTGGTTCTCGGTGGCTTCGTGCGGCGTCAGCGTGTCGGACGAGTAGTGCATGATGTTCTGCGACATTTCGACAAACGACGAGAAGATGCGGCGGCGCGTCGGCCCGGCGGCGCCGGCCGTGTCCAGGCGCGCCTTGATGGTCTCGGAAATGGCCGCCACCACGTGCTGCGAAAAATAGCCCACGTAGAAAAAGATGATGTGGCGCTTGCGGGCCACTTCATAAAAATCGCTGAATTCTTTGTACAACAAGTGATGCTCCTCTTAGGGGCGTAAGTTATGGCCGTAGGCAGAAAAAGGTGAGGTCGTCGCGGCGCGGCTGTTCGCCTTGCCACGCCTGGTAATCGTCCAGCATGGCCTGCGACACGTGGCGCGCGCATTCGGTGCGCTGTGCCAGCAGCACGTCGCGCATGCGGCGCTTGCCGTAGGCGATGTCCTTGGCGCCGCCGATCTGGTCGATCAGGCCATCGGTGGTGAGGAACAGCAGGCTGCCTTCCGGGATGGCGATGACCTTGTTGGTCCAGGCGTAGTCCAGCGGCGAGTCGACATAGCCGACGCCCATGCGCTCGCCGTCCACGGTCTGTACCGCCTGCTGGTCCGGGTCGAGCTGGAACAGCGACAGCTTGGCGCCGGCGAAGCGCAGCTGGCGCGTGGCGTTGTCGAACCACAGGAAGGCGGCGTCCATGCCGTCGTTGGACTCGGCTTGGCCGTGGCCCTCGACCTGACCCAGCATGCCCTTGACGCCGCGATTGACTTCGGCGATCAGCGCCGCCGGATCGCGCGGGCCCAGTTGCTGCAAGGCCTGGGTCAGCGTCGACGACGAAATCAGCGTCATGAACGCGCCCGGCACGCCGTGGCCGGTGCAGTCGGCGATGGCGGCGAACCAGCCGTCTTCATAGCGGGCGAAGTGGTAGAAGTCGCCGCCGACCACGTCGCGCGGCTGCCATTCGAGGTGGGCGTCGTCCAGCGCATCGGAGAGCGCCAGGTTGGACGGGCGCAGCAGCGAGCGCTGGATCACGCTGGCGTAGTCGATGCTGTGCATGATCTGGCGGTTTTTCTCGGCCTGCATATTGGCCACCACGTTCATCAGCTGCAGGCCGAAGCCGACGCCGGCCAGCGCGCCGTCCCTGGTGACGATGAAGCCGTCGGCCAGCGCCTTTTCACCGGATTCGACGGCGCGGAAGGTCAGCGCCTCGATGCTCATGCCGGCGTCGACGATCAGCGGTTCCTTGTCCATGAAGGCGATGCAGCTCTTCTTGCCGTACAGCTCGTGGTAGAAGGGCTTGGACATTTGCGACATGAAGATGTTGCGGCTGATCAGGCCGATCGGCCTGCCGCCTTCGATGACAGGCAGGCTCATCAGGTCTCGGCGCTCGGTGAACAGCTCCAGCACGGCAAAATTGGTGGTGTCGGACAGGACCGAGATCGTTTCCACGCACAAGTCGGCGGCGACGGACAGACGAAAACGGGGCAGGTGCAAACGAGAGGCATTGAATTCCACGGCGGGAACCTTTATCAACACTGAGTTTCTACATGCTAGCGGGCAATTGTTACACCCTCATTACATGTTAATCAAAAGAAAACTATGTTGCACATATTGCCGTGCGGTAACGATGGCGTCATATTGCGTGTGTAAATTGGTGAGAATTCGCGCTGAAGGCGCATTCTCCTGTAAAGAAACGCTATGAAATTCCCCCAATTGAATACCGGCATGCGTGTGGTGGCATCGTTTGCCGTGCTGTTGTTTGTGATGGCGTGCATGTCGATGGTGTCGTTGTGGCGGCTGCAGGCGGCCAACGACACGGCGTCCAACCTGGTCCACGAAAAGCTGGCGCGCCAGCAGATGACCTCGGAATTGCTGGGTGTGACCGAACTGAACGGCCTGCGCGCCATGTCGATCGGCCGCAGCGACAGCCTGGAAGTGTCGGACATCTTCCAGGCCCAGCTGACCGCCGGCGACAAGGTGGCCGCGGACATGGAGCGTAAGCTGATGGCGGCGCCGGCGGTGGGCGACGAGGCCGCGCTGCTGCGCGCGGCGGCGGGCCGGAAGGCGGCCTTTATGGCCTTGCGCGCCGAACTGTTCAAGTTCAAGGACAGTGGCCGCGTGCAGGAAGTGGGCGAGCTGCTGGACAACAAGTGGCCGGGCGTGTTCCTGGCCTACACCGGCGCGCTGGAAAAACTGCTGGCCTATCAGACGCAGCAGGCCAAGGCGCTGGCCGAGGCGTCCGCCAGCCAGTTCGAGCAGAGTCGCGCGCTGCTGATCGGCTTGGGTGTGGCGACGCTGGCGCTGGGCGCGGTGCTGGCCTTGCTGCTGACGCGCAGCATCGTGCGGCCGCTGACGCAGGCGGTGGCGCTGGCCGAGCAGGTGGCCGGCGGCGAGTTGCGGGTGGCGATCGCGCATGGTCGCAGCGACGAGATCGGCAAGCTGTTCGACGCACTCAGTCACATGACGGGGCGGCTGGCCGATACCGTCGGCCGCGTGCGCGACGGTGCGGTGGCGATCGACTCGGCATCGCGCGAAATCGCCAACGGCAATATGGACTTGTCGCGCCGCACCGAGCATCAGGCCGGCGCACTGGAGGAAACGGCGTCGGCGATGGAAGAGTTGACCTCGGCGGTCAGGCAGAACAGCGGGAACGCGCGTCAGGCCAACCAGCTGGCGCGTTCGGCCTCCGAGGTGGCGGGCAAGGGCGGGGCAGTGGTGGCAGAGGTGGTGCAGACCATGGCCAGCATCAACGAGTATGCGCACAAGATTGTCGATATCACCGGCGTGATCGACGGCATCGCTTTTCAGACCAATATCCTGGCGCTGAATGCGGCGGTGGAAGCGGCCCGCGCCGGCGAGCAGGGGCGCGGTTTCGCCGTGGTGGCGGGCGAGGTGCGCAGCCTGGCGCATCGCGCCGCCGAGGCGGCCAAGGAAATCAAGAAGCTGATCAACGATTCCGCCGAGCGGGTGGCCAGCGGCGCCGCGCTGGCCGAAACGGCTGGCGTGACGATGACGGAAATCGTCGCCAGCGTGCACAAGGTGACGGCGATTATCGGCGACATCAGCGCGGCCAGCGCCGAACAGGAGCATGGCATCCAGCAAGTGAATACCGCCATCACCGACATGGACGATGTAACCCAGCAGAACGCCGCGCTGGTGGAGGAGGCTGCCGCTGCGGCGGCGGCAATGCAGGATCAGGCGCGCGAGCTGGCGGAGCTGGTCGGGTCCTTCAAGCTGGAGCCGCAGCAGGCCGGCATCCAGCACCTGCCGCCGCGTGCCGCGCTGCCGGCGCCGGACGACCATTCGATGCGCCAGGCGGCCTGAGCGCCGTTACAAAAAGTGAGATTGCGCTTCTGCAAATGTTGTATAGTGGATCGTATGAAAAAGACATTTCTCCTTCTTTGCGGTCTCCTGGGCTGCGTGTCCGCCGCGCAGGCGGAGCGGAATGACAGCTTTCAAAAGACGGTGGTGCGCGCGCGCGACACCGCCGGCGACCTGGTGCGCAAGGTGACCACGCTGACCGGCCAGATCGAAATCCGCCGCGGCACGCTGCTGATCCAGGCCGAGCACGGCGTGTTGACGGAAGATGCACAGGGCTACCAGCACATCGTGCTCAGCACCTTGCCGGGAGAAAAGCCGGTGTTCTTCCGCCAGAAGCGCGACGGTGGCCAGAACCTGTGGATGGAAGGCGAGGCGCTGCAAGTCGAATATGACGAGAAGGCGGAGCTGGTCGACCTCAGCAACGACGCCAAGGTCCGCCGCACCGCCGATGCCGCGGTGACCGACGAGGTGATGGGCGAGCACATCCTCTACAAGTCGCGCGAGGAAAAGTATTTCGTCACCCAGTTGCCGGGCGATCGTCCGGCCGCCGACCGGCGCGGCGTCATGGTGTTGCAGCCAGCCCGTAAAGATCCGTTGATCTCTCCGTCATCGGCCACCGCATCCACCCATCAATAGGATGCGGCTCGGCATTGTAGTGACAGTCGCCGTGCTGGCAGGCGTTTGCCACGCCGCCTGGGCGGACGAGGCCGAACTGCGCAAGGCAGAGCAGGCCGTGCAGCAGGCCCGCGCCGCCAACTCCAATGAATTGCCGCGCCATTTACAGATGCTCGCGACGCAGCGCGCCTTCATGGGCGACGCCAACGGCGCCATTGCCGCTTTCGACGAGCAACCCGGACGCACGCCAAGCGCCGATGTCGATGATGTCAAACGACTCACAGCGGCTAAAGAAGAAGACGCCATCGAGGCGATCGTGCGCGAGGCCGGCAAGCACCAGATCGTGATCCTGAACGAAGCGCACCATGTGCCGCTGCACCGCGCCTTCGCCATGCGGCTGGCGCGTGAGCTGCGCCGTATCGGCTATACCTGGCTGGCCTGCGAGACTTTCGTCACGGCGCCGTTCAGGCAGGGCTACCTCGCCGTCCCGGATGGCTATTATTCGGGCGAGCCGGTGTTCGGCAATTTCCTGCGCGAGGCAGCGGCAGACGGCTGGCAGATGGTGCAGTACGAGCCGCTGGACGATACGCAGGCGGGCACCTTCGAGGAGCAGATCGGGCGGCGCGAGAGCGGGGAGGCACGCAATCTGGTGAGGCGTATTTTTGCCGGCCATCCCGACGCCAAGGTGTTTATCTATGTCGGCTACAGTCACGCCAAGGAGGTGCCGCGTTTCGGTGACAAGGGGCACGTCTGGATGGCGGCGCAACTGCGCCATCTGACCGGCCTGGACCCGCTGACCATCGACCAGACCGACATGATGGCGCACAGCGTGCAGACGGCGGAGCATCCTGTGTATGCTGCGGCGGTCAATCGCGCGCAGCGCACCTCGCCATTCGTGCTGCGCGCGCCGGACGGCGGCTACGAAGTATTCGGCCACTACCGCAATGCCATGGACATGCAGGTTGTGCATCCCAGATATGGCGACGACGCGGCCAGCGGTCGGCCCGCGTGGCTGCGTACCTTGGCCGGCTTTAAAGCGTTCGATGTGCCGGCAGCCATGCAGTCCACGCCGCATTTCGTCTACGCTTACCCGGCGGGCCAGCCGGACGACGCCGTTCCCGCCGATGTGGTCCGGATTGCGCCGGACAAGCCAATACCGAAATTCATGCTGCCGCAGGGCGACTACCGCTTCGTCGAGAAACCGTAAAGATGACCACCATATCGCTTCCCGATGAAATCCGCACGCAACGACTGACGCTGCGCGCGCCACGCCGTTCCGATGCGCCGGCCTTGTTCGCGGCCTACACACAAGATATCGACGTGGCACGCTACATGACGTGGCGACCGCACACGCAGCTGGCGCAAACCCAGGGCTTCATCGACTACTGCATCAAGGCGTGGGACGACGGCAGTTGCCGGCCCTACCTGCTGGTCCCGCATGACAATGACGACATCCCGATCGGCATGCTGGAAGCGCGCCTGCAACCGCGCACCATCGACCTCGGCTACGTTTTGCAGCGCAAATACTGGGGCGAGGGCCTGATGCCGGAAGCGATCGTCTCCTTCAATCAGCTGGCGCTCGCGTTGCCGGAATACTTCCGCATCCAGGCCACCTGCGATGTTGACAATGTAGCCTCCGCCCGCACGCTGGAAAAATCCGGCTTCCTCCGCGAAGGCCGGCTGGAGCGGCACACCGTCATCCCCAACCTGAGCGCCGAACCGCGGCCCTCGTTCATGTACGCCCGCTGCCGATGAGAATCACCCAGGCGGCTGCGTCCGACATGTCGGCGATCACCGATCTGTACGCCAAAGCAGGCTATGGCGCAGCCATCAATCCGTCGGACATGGTGATCGTGGCACATTCCGACGAACAACTGGTCGGCGTCGTACGCCTGTGTACAGAAGAAGGCGTAGCCGTCCTGCGCGGCATGCAGGTACGGTCGGCGTTTCAACGCCAGGGAATCGGCGCGCAACTGCTGCGTGCTTGCAAGCCATTCCTGGATCAGCATATCTCGTTCTGTCTGCCATATGCCCATCTGCTCGGCTTTTATGGTCAAGCCGGCTTTGAGACGGCAAACGAGGCGGACCTCCCGGATGTCCTCGCCCAACGCCTGTCTTCATACACCGCGCAAGGAAAAGACATCCTTGCGATGCGCCGGTTTCCGCATGGCGTCGCTGAGCAATCCACGCACCATTCGCTTCGCACGCTGGCGTAGCGATTGCGACAGCGACTTGTTCGTACTCGTGTAGTCCAATTCGTTTGCTAATAGATGCTGTAACGCGACGTGTTCATCAAGCCAGTCCAGTGCTTTTGAAGGCCAGTAGTCGGACAATGCGCTGTGCAATGTATATCCCAAAAGCCTCGTGAGCGGGAAGTGCTTGATATTTTCCGAATATTCCGGGCGAAGTCGCTTAGCATCGGCCAAGTGTTGGGTGAATTCTCCGGGCGTTAGTTCCAGCAAAATCATTAGAAGTACGCACCTCTCATCTGCGTCGAAATAGAGCGGTTCTTCTTCCCGAAGCTGCGTGCACCACCCGTTCACGACATGCACGCCGATTTTCTGCTGGTTGCGTTGGAACAGCCAATAATATGCATGCTGCTCAATTGCCGGTGGAGTTAATGCAACTTTCATGGCATTCCCCAATGATGCGACAGAAGTGCACCAGACCCGTTTCTTGATAAGGTCCCGCCGACGATGATCATGGAATTTGTGACCCCTATTGCCTCAGCCAATTGTTGATGTCCGGAGCCGCTTCCACGGGTCGTAAACGAATTCTACGCCTCCGAATTTAGGATAGTAATTCTTTAGGGCCGCCACTGAACAGGTGTCAGTGATAGCAATGATTCCAGACTTAGGACCGGAGCCGCCTGTTCCTGGCCAGCCTCTGGAATGTCTATTGGTTGTCATCGGTGGGCTGTCAGCTACGGAGTCGTTACCGGATTCTGACGGCGATCTCTTGCAGCGGCATTGATGTGGGCCGAACACGGGTAACGTGACAAAGGGTGAACATTGTGCGTCTGTAAAGGTTGTATAGTCTTCGAGCGAAAATTCTTTATGACTCTCTCAAAGAGGAAAAAAATGATTGTTTGGCGCGGGTATGGAATTTTGGTGCTGGTGTTTTCCTTCATTGGCTACGCCTTGGGAAAAGTGGGGGCCGAGCAGATTTGGGGCGCACCGCTGGCGCCGCACTATCGCCAGGGCGCCGAACTGGCCGGCATGCTGCTGGCCGCAGCCATCGTCTACGGCTTGCATCGCCTGATCGAGGCACGCCAGGCGCCACGCGCCTTCGTCGACAAGGCCACCGGCGAAGAGATTATCGTCAAGCCTCGCCACGATCTGTTTTTCATCCCGCTCAAAATCTGGCCATACATCCTGGCGCTGCTGGGCATCTGGTTCTTCTTCCAGAAATAAACACAAAACAGGGCGCTGTTTGCGACATGAACGGCGCGCCCTGGAGCGCATGATGGCCTGGTCACATCCGGATTCAGAGGCCATCATGGAAACCCAAACCACCCATCCCAGCAAGGAAGCCGTGCGCCGCCTGTTGCAGCAGCGCCGGGCCGATCACACGCCGCCGCCGACACCGGAACGCATCCGCGAACAACTGGGCTGGCATCTGCTCACCGACAACAAGCCGCATTCTCGATAGATTTTTTAAATCACTGCACTGCAACCGCTTCCACATGGTATAAAGTCAAGCTAATCAGCAATACTTTACGCCATGTCCAACGCCAGAACGCCGATCCGCACGCCGCCCATGTTCAACCTTGCGTGGCCGTTGCTGGTCGAACTGGGCCTGGCGATTGCCTCCAGCGTCATCGGCACCGCGCTGGCCTCGCGCATTTCGGACGAGGCGGGCGGCGCGTTCGCCATTGCCAGCCAGGTCTCGGCGGCGCTGTTCATTTTGTTCCGCATCATCGGCGCCGGCGTCAGCGTGGTGGTCACCCAGAATTTGGGCGGCGGCCAGCGCGCCGCCGCCAACCAGGTCGCCCGCGCTGTGGTCGGCGCCAGCACCTGGCTGGGCGCGGTCACCGGCCTGATCGCCATGCTCGGCGCGCACGGCCTGCTGCACCTGCTGAATACGCCCGCCGAGGTGCTGCCGATCGCCGCGCCGTTCCTGATCGCACTGGGGCCGGCCATGCTGTTCGATGCATGGAACGCGTCGATGGCGGGCGTGATGCGCGCGCACCTGCGCACGCGCGACACGCTGGCGGTGCTGGTCGTCATGCACGTCAGCCATCTGCTGCTGGCGCTGCCGCTGATGTATGGCTGGGGGCCATTCCCGGCGCTGGGCCTGCCCGGTTATGCGCTGGCGTTGACTGTCAGCCGCATGATCGGCCTGGCGCTGCACCTGCTGATGTGGCGCGTCCACCTTGGCATTACCGTGGCGCGCGACGACTGGTGGCGCCTGCCGCGCAAGGAACTGTCGGCGGTGCTGCATATCGGCCTGCCCGGTGCGGCCGAGAATATCGCGTGGCGGCTGGCCTTCATGGTCAGCGTGGCGACGGCGGCGGAACTCGGCGCCAAGGCGCTGGCCACGCAGGCCTATGTGCTGCAACTGATGGGCGGCGTCATGATGTTCAGCATCGCCACCGGGCTGGCGGTGGAAATCGTGGTCGGCTACCTGATCGGCGCCGGACAGTTGCGTGAAGCGCACCGTGTGGTCAAGCGCGCGCTGGCGCGCGGGCTGATTGTGTGCGTGCTGATCGCGGCCTGTGCGGCGCTGCTGGGCCAATGGCTGCTCGGCTGGTTCACGCAGGACCGCGAAATCCTGGCCGCCGGCGCCACGCTGCTGTGGATTACCGTGGTGCTGGAGCCGGGCCGCACCTTCAACCTGGTGGTGATCAACGCGCTGCGCGCAGCCGGCGACGCGCGCTTCCCGGTGATGGCCGGCGCCTTCTCGATGCTGTTCGTGCTGGCCGGCGGCAGCTGGCTGCTGGGCGTGGTGCTCGGCTGGGGCCTGCCCGGCGTGTGGGTCGCCTACGCCGCCGACGAATGGATACGCGGCCTGATCATGTGGCGCCGCTGGCAAACCCACGCCTGGGTGCCGCACGCGCGCACCTCGCGCAAGCGTCTGCGTTCACCCATCGTCATTGAAGGCTAGCCTCAGCCGGCGAGCTGGCGGTCAGCGATGGAAGTCCAGCTGGAAGCGGACAGGGCCAACCACCTGGACTTCGTGCTCAATCTGCGGCTCGACCACGCCGGGCAGATCCGGCGTCAGCAGCACTTCCTCCGCCAGTACGCGCGGATCGGTGATACGGTAGAGCAGGCTGCCTTCCAGGATGCGGATGCGCGCCCAGACGTCGCCGGCGGTGGTGTGGCCGCGCTGGATGGCTGCGGGAACAGTGTCCTGAGTGAAGACGGTGGTGCTTTTGTAGTGTGTGACTGTGTCAGGGATGGTTTTCATGATGAAGCTCCAAAAAAGCCATATTGCAGGCTGGTGGCGATGCGGCGCGCGACGGTCTGAAATTCCTGGGCATCGCCGGGCGCGAACAGGCGATTGGTGCTGGCGACAAACAGCTCCAGCCAGCGTTGGAAATGTGCTGGCGTGATGCCGCTGAGGAGCATGTGCTTGCCGAAGACGTTGCCCTGAAAGCCGCGCTGCCCGAGCATGACGGTGGACCAGAAATCCACCATGCGGGCCAGGTGCGGCGCCCAGTTGTCGCCGATGGCGGCGTCGAACACCGGGCCAAGCTCCGGATCGGCGCGCACGCCGTCGTAAAAATCGTGCACCAGGGTGACGATGGATTCGCAATTCAGTGGCAGGTGCGGCATGGCTTCTCAATGCAGAATTAAAGATATATGTGAAATACTACATTAAAATAAAAAAGTCTGCTTGGGAGAGTGGCAAGTCGCGACAAATCAGCGGCTGGATGCTGCTTTGAGCGCGGTGGGGAGATTGCGCGCGATTACGCGCAGCATTTCTTCGACGTCGATGGGTTTGGCGATGAAGTCGTTCATGCCGCAGGCGATGCACTGCTCGCGCTCGGAGGCCATCACGCCGGCCGTCATTGCCAGCACCGGCAGGTGCAGCTTCAGTTCATCGCGTATCCGGGTGGTGGCTTCGAAGCCGTCCATTTCCGGCATCTGCACATCCATCAGCACCAGGTCGTAGCGATGCGCCTCGGTGCGCAGATGGTCGACGGCGGCGCGGCCATTGTCGGCGGTCTCGATCACCGCGCCGGCGTGCCCCAGCATGGTGCTGGCCACCAGCTGGTTGACCGGATTATCCTCCACCAGCAGGATGCGCACGCCGTCCAGCCGCTGCACGGCGCTGTCAACCTCCGACAGCGGTGCGGCGTCCCTGGCGCCGGTCTGCTGCAGCGTCTCCGCCAGCCGCGCGCCGGTGACGGGCTTGAGCAGCACCGCGTCGGCCATCTGCGCGCCGTCCGTGTGCAGCAGCTTGCCCTGGCCGAAGGCGCTGATCATCAGGATCACCGGGGTTTTGGGGATGGTGGCGTCGGCGCGGATCGCCTGCATGGTGGACAGGCCACACATGCCGGGCATGTCCCAGTCGACCAGGATGCCGTCGTAGCGCGCGCCGTGGCCGCGCAGCAGGGCCAGCGCCTGTTCGCCGGTGCTGGCGCTGTCTGCGCTCCAGCCGCGCGCGCGGATCGAACGGCACAGGTAATCGGCGCTGATGTGGTCGTCGTCCACCACCAGCAGATGGTGCACGGCGCCGAGGCGCTCATGCGGCGCCTCGGCGCCTGTCTGCAACGGCACGGTGAGGATGAATTCGCTGCCGACGCCGGGCGTGCTGCGCACGTCGATGGCGCCGTCCATCAGCGCCGCGATACGGCGCGAGATGGCCAGTCCGAGGCCGGTGCCGCCGAAGCGGCGCGTCATCGATGCATCGGCCTGGGAAAAGGGCGCGAACAGCTGCGCCACGCGGTCGGCGGGAATGCCGATGCCGCTGTCGCGCACCGTGAAGCGCAGCGTGGCCGGCGCCTGCGCCAGCTCCACCAGCACCGCCACCGATCCCTTTTCAGTGAACTTGATGGCGTTGCCCACCAGGTTGATCAGCACCTGCTGCAGGCGGTGGCTATCGCCCACCAGCGCCTGCGGCACGCCCGGTTCGACGCCGATCGCCAGCTCCAGGTCCTTCTCGCCGGCGTTGACCGTCATGATGGTGGCGATCGCCTCCAGCATGGCGGACAGCTGGAACGGCGCCGGCGCCAGCTCCATGCGTCCGGCCTCGATCTTCGAGAAGTCCAGCACGTCGTTCAGGATGCTGAGCAGCGAGTTGCCCGACGAGCGTATCATCTCCACGTACTTCTGCTGCTCGGCCGACAGTGAGGTATTGCCGAGCAAATGCGCCATGCCCAGCACCGCGTTGAGCGGCGTGCGGATTTCATGGCTCATGTTGGCGACAAATTCGCTCTTGGCGCGGCTGGCCGCTTCGGCCTGGTCGCGCGCGGCGATCAGCGAGCTTTCCGACTGCCGCAGCGCGCCCGTCATCTGCCGCGCCAGCGCGGTGGCGTAGGCCTGGCGCGCCGTCAGCGCGCGCACCACGGCGAAGAACAGCAGGCTGATAATCACGCCGGCCAGCAGCACGATGTGCGACTTCTGGCGGTCGATGGAATCCTCGAACGCCGGCTGGGACGAGAAGCGCAGCGTCCACTGGTGATGCAGCAGGTCGAGCGACATGCTGCGCAGGTAGGGATTCGGATACTGCTGCGGATCGGCCGGCTCGCGTTCGCTGGCGAACAGCAGCGCGGCGGGATCGGGTTTGGCGCCGTCGAAAATCTCCACCCGCACCGTGCTGTCGGCGGGCGCCAGCAGGTCGTGCATCAACTCGTCGGCGCGGATCGGGCTGTAGGCGAAGCCCTGCAAGGCGGCCATGCGCTGTTCGGGGCTGGACTGTGGACCCAGCAGCACCTCCTTGCGGTAGACCGGGAAGTACATCAGGAAGCCCGGCAGGCCGGCGTTCTGCTCCTCCTGGACCAGCACCACCTTGGCCGTCACCGACGGCGAACCGCTGCGCGCCGCCTGCAACAGGGCCGCGCGGCGCGTCGGCTCGGACATCATGTCGTAGCCGAAGGCGCGCAGGTTGCGGCCGGCGAACGGTTCGATGTACAGCACCACCGCCGACATGCCGGGATCGGCGCCATGGCCGTTGTTCCAGATGGTGAAGTCCTCGTAGCCCTGGTTGCGGATATCCGCCTGCATCGCCGCGCGCTGGTCGGCGCGCAGGTAGACGCCATAGCCCAGTCCCATCACGCCGGGGAAGTTGTGTTCCAGGTCCATGCCTTCGGCGAAGTCGCGCCACTGGTCGCGGGTTGGCTGCTGCTGCGCCTTGAACAGCGCCTGGGCGCCGCGCAGGCCCGATTCGTAGAGCGTCATGCGGCGCGAGATGCGCTTGGCGATGTCCGCGCACTCCGCCTCGAACTGTTCCTGGGCGCGGCGTTCGGTGCTGGCGGCCAGCAGATGCCACACCGCCACCGTCAGGCCGACGCCGATCAGCAGCGTGCCCCATTGCGCGCCGATGAACTGCATCGCATGGTCGCCGACGCGCTTGCGCTCACTGGCGTCGGCGCACAGCACCATGGCGATCAGGCTGCACAGCATGATGAAGCTGACCAGCGCGATCAGCGCGTCGTTCAGTGTGCCGACCGCGAACGGTCCGAGGCCGTGGATGGTGCCCAGCACCGCGCTGCCCGCCGCCACCATGCAGATGGTGCTGGCGCCGCGCAGGCCATGGCGGAACGACGACCAGGCGATGGCCGGCACGAACAGATAGGGCAGCCATCCCAGGCCGTCATCATAGGAATAGCGGCGGCCAAAGACCATGTAGGACAGCGCCGCCAGCAGCACCAGCGACACGCCGATCTCCAGCGCGCCGCGCCAGCTCCAGCGCGGCCGGCGCCGCACGCACCAGACGATGATGGCGGGACCGACCAGCAGGATGCCGGCGCTGTCGCCGACCCACCAGGTCAGGGCGATGGCGCCGTGGGCGGCGGCCGGCGCCAGTCCGCTGTACACCAGCGTGGTGCTGCCGATGCCAGCGCTGACCATGCTCATGCCCATGGCCACCAGCGCGAAGCGGTAGACGTTCTGCTGCTGACCGATGGGCTGCTTGATGTCGAAATGGCGCCGCACCAGCCAGACGCCGGACATGGCTTCCAGCGTGTTGCCACCGGCGATCAGGGCGGAGGCCAGCAGCACGCCGCCGTGCAGCGACAGGCCGTTGGAATAGAAGGTGGCGAGGTTGGCGGCCAAGGCTCCCAAGAAGATAGCCGGCCAGGCGCGGTAACCCATCAGCAGCAGCGCGGCAAAGGCGATCCCGGAAGGTGGCCAGACCGGCGTCACATTCGTATGCGCGAACGCCAGCAGCAGGCTGGCGCGGGCAATCAGGGCGTAGCACAGCGTGAGCAGCACAAGCGCGCGCATGGCGAGGTTCTGTGGTTGTCAACGATGAGCCACTATAGCGTAAATATTGTCATAATGGTTTGGCATTCGGACCCGTAGCGGGGTATATTTTGTCATCCTGTTTATAGCGAGTTAACCTTGTCTCTGCCTTCCAACGATGCCCTGATCGTGGCTGCGTCGGTGGTGTTTGCCGCGCTGGTCGGCCTGCTGTCCCTGGTGAACAACGCGCGCCAGAACGCCAGGCGCGAAGCGGCCCAGCGCCGCAGCCTGGAAAGCGAACGGCGCACGCGCGTGCTGGCCGATACGCTGCCGCTGCTGATCGCCTACCTGGACCGCGATCTGCGCTACCGTTTCGCCAACGCCCATTACCACATGCTGTGGGGGCTGGAGCCGCAATCGATGCTGGGCAAGACCGTCAGCGAGGTATTTGGCGACGCGGCCGAGCCGTGGCTGGACGATTTGCGCATGGCGCTGGCCGGGCGTCGCTTGCATTACGAACGTGAATTCCAGGGCGTCGATGGCGTGCGCCACTTCCTGGTCGACCTGGTGCCGGACATGGGGCCGGACGGCAAGGTGGCCGGCTTCTATCTGACCGCGATGAACATCACGGACCGCAAGAACAGCGAGCAGCGCGCCGAGGCGGCCAGCCGCGCCAAGAGCGAATTCGTGGCGAACATGAGCCACGAGATCCGCACGCCGATGAACGCGGTGCTCGGCGTGGCCTACCTGCTGGAGAACACACCGCTGAGTCAGGCGCAAAAGGAATACGTGGGCATGATACGGTCGTCGGGCCAGGTGTTGCTGGGCATTCTGAACGACGTGCTGGACTTCTCCAAGATCGAGGCGGGGCGCATGGAGCTGGCGCCGCAGCCCTTCCTGCTGCGCGAGGTGCTTGAATCGCTGGCCAACGTGATGACGCTGCCGGCCAATGCGCGCGGCATCCGCCTGGATATCGGCGCCGACGATGACGTGCCGGCGGTGCTGGTGGGCGACGCCATGCGCTTGCAGCAGATCCTGATTAACCTGGTCGGCAACGCGGTCAAGTTCACGGAGCGCGGAAGCGTGTCGGTGCGGGTGGCGCGGGATGCCGACCGCAAGCGCCTGCGCTTTGCGGTGCGCGACACCGGCATCGGCATGGATCTGGAACAGCAAAGCCGCCTGTTCTCGGCGTTTAACCAGGCCGACGCCTCGACCACGCGGCGTTTCGGCGGCACCGGGCTGGGATTGACCATCTGCCGCCGGCTGGCGGAACTGATGGGCGGCGACATTTCGGTCAACAGCACGCCTGGCGCCGGCAGCGAGTTTGTGGTGACGCTGCCATTCGACGTCGCCGAGGAAGCGCAACCGCAGCGGCCCGAGCCTGCGGCGTCGCCGGCCTTGCGTCCGCGCCTGCAGGGACTGCGCCTGCTGCTGGTGGAAGACCATCCGCTGAACCAGCTGGTGGCGCGCGGCATGCTGGAACATGCGGGCGCCCAGGTGGACATCGCCGAAAACGGCCAGCTCGCGGTGGACCGCCTGCGCGAGCGCGCCGCCGACTACGACATCGTGCTGATGGACGTGCAGATGCCGGTAATGGACGGCTACGAAGCCACGCGCCAGATCCGGCACCGCCTTAACCTGCAACTGCCGGTGCTGGCCATGACGGCCGGCGTGATGAAGGCCGAGCAGGACCAGTGCATCGACGCCGGCATGAACGATTTCATCGCCAAACCGGTGGATGTGGAGCAGATGCTGGACATCATTTCGCGCCATTGGGATGCAATTCGCTCCCGCCAGGCGCATTTCGTCGCACCGCCGCACGACGACCTGGGGCTGCCGATAAAGTGACTTCACACTTTATCCACCCGGGAGTCCATCATGTCCAAATTGATCCTTGCAGTGCTGTTTGCCGCCGCCTTGCCAGCCACCGCCGCCGACCTGACCATCCACATTGACGGCGTCGCCAGCGCGGAAGGCGACATCAAGGTTGCCATCTACAACTCGGCCGATACCTTCCTCGGCAAGCCGCTGCGCGGCGTGGCCGCACCTGCGCGGGCTGGCGCGGTCGAGCTGAAAGTGACGGACCTGCCGACCGGAGAATACGCCTTCGCCGTCTACCACGACGCCAACGGCAACGGCGAGATGGACCGCAACATGGTCGGACTGCCGACCGAGGACTACGCCTTCAGTAACAACGCCTTGGGCAAACGCGGCGCGCCGCGCTTCGAGGACGCCCGCATCGTGCTGCCGGAAAGCGGCGCCACCGCCACCGTCAACCTGCGCTGAACGGAGGCCGAGATGAGCAACCGCCGCCAATTCCTCAGCTTCGCCGCACTGGGCCTGGCTTCCTCGTCCGCCCTGGCGGACAGCCTGACCTACCAAGCTTTCCACCATGCGCTGGACAGCAATGCGCAACTGACCGCGTACGCCGACCACACCGGCGACGTCTCCGGCCAGGCCACGGTGCTGGGCCGCCTGCCGGCGGACCTGAACGGCGTCTTTTACCGCAACGGGCCGGGACGCTTTGAACTGGGCGGCGAACGCTATCACCACTGGTTCGACGGCGACGGCTTTGCGCAGCGCTGGCAGATCGGCGACGGCAAGGTCAGTCATATCGGCCGCTTCGTCGCCACGCAGAAGTTTGAAGAGGAGAGCAAGGCGGGGCGTTTCCTGTACCCGGCCTTCGGCACCCACATCGACCGCAAGGGAGTGAAGAACAACGACACCGTCAATGTCGCCAACACCAATCTGCTGCCGTTCAATGGCCGCGTGTATGCGCTGTGGGAGGGCGGTTCGGCCACCGAGGTCGATCCGCAAACGCTGGCTACGCGCGGCCTCAAGACCTGGCGCAGCGACTTGAAGGCCATGCCGTTTTCCGCCCATCCGAAAATGGATCCGGACGGCGGCCTGTGGAACTTCGGCACCGCGCCGGGCGCCAACCAGCTGGCGATTTACCGCCTGAACGCAGCCGGCGAGGTCACGCGCAACGCCATGATCGAGGTGCCGCATCTGAATATGGTGCACGACTTCGTGGTCAGCGGCCGCCACCTGATTTTCCTGATTGCCCCGTACGACCTGACCAGCGATGCCGACACCAGCTTCGCCGACCGCATGCACTGGAATCCTCAGCGTCCGCTGCGTGTGGTGGTGGTTGCCAAGGATACGCTGGCGCTGCGCCAGGTGTTCGAACTGCCTGCGCGTTCGGTTTTCCATCTCGGGAACGCCTACGAGGACGGCGCCTGCACCCGCCTGGACGCGGTACTGCACGAAGGCGACGCCTTGCGCAAGACCGGCCTGCCGATGCGCGGCCAGATGCGCATGGTGGCGGACAATCCCGCCAGCACGGTGCAGATCACACTGGATTACGCCAGCGGCCAGGCGCGCGAGGCGCGGCTGTTCGGCGTCAGCGAATTTCCGCGCGTGATGCCGCAGGTGGTGTCGGCGCGCCACCGCAAGCTGCTGGTACTGGGCGCCAGCGGCCGCGAACTGATACTCGATAGCGTCAACCTGCTCGACACCGACAGCGGCAAGGTGGATAGCTATGCCTTCGGCGCCGGCTGGCAGGTGGAGGAGCACGTGCTGGTGCCGCGCCGCGGCGCGCGCTCCGAAACCGATGGCTACGTGGTCGGCGTGGCGCAGGATACGCGCCGCAGCCAAAGCGTGCTGACGGTGTTTGATGCGCACAACATCAAGGCCGGTCCGATGGCGCTGGCGCGGTTGCCATATCGCGCGCCGGTTTGCTTTCATGGTAACTTTCAAGCATGACTGAACAAAAAAACGTGCCGGCGCTCGCGCATCCCCTGGAACTGATTCCGCTGTTCCGCCGCTGGCAGCCCTCCGCAGGCCGCAATATGCTGTACACCGTTGTCTGGAGCTGCGGCATGGCGCTCCTGTTCACCACGGTGGAGCTGGTGTTCTGGCCTGACAAGGCCAGCTTTTCCCAGGCCATATGGCCGATGCTGCTCATGTCGAACCTGATCGGCGCCATGATTCATTTCAGTTCGACGCTGTCCAACCGCCTGCTGCATGGCTGGCCGCGCCGCGCGCGTGGCCTGCCGCGCGTCCTGTTCAGCATGACGCTGATGGCGGTCAGCGTATTCTTCGGCGTCGCCCTCGGTAACATGATCCTGAACGGCACCGATCCCTTCCTGCTGCTGTTCAAGCGCGGGATGTGGCTGCAGATACTGATCGTGGCGGCGATTGTCGGCTTCCTGCTGTACCTGGTGCGCCTCGCCGCCGAACGGCGGGCCGCGCGCGCGGTGGCGGAAGCGCAGCAGAAGGAATTTGTCGCCGCCAGCGCGCGCATGCTGGCCGAGGCGCGGCTGCGCGCCTTGCAGGCGCAGATCGAGCCGCACTTCCTGTACAACACGCTGGCCAACGTGGTGAGCCTGATCGGCCCGCGTCCGGCCGAGGCGCAGCGCATGCTGGAGCGCTTCATCGACTACCTGCGCGCCAGCCTGGCGGCCAGCCGCAGCGAGGAGGCCACGCTGGCTTCCGAGGCGACGCTGATCGCGGCCTATCTCGATGTGCTGAAGGTGCGCATGGGCGACCGCCTGCGCTACCGCATCGACCTGCCGGACGAGCTGCGGCAGTTCAGGATCGCGCCGATGCTGCTGCAGCCGGTGGTGGAAAACTCCATCGCGCATGGCCTGGAGCCGAAGGTGGAGGGCGGCGAAATCGTCGTCAGCGCTCACGTCGAGAACGGGCAGGTCTGCGTACGCATCATCGACACCGGCGCAGGCCTGAACGAATCGGCGCCGCGCAAGCCGGGCGGCGGCGTCGGGCTGAGCAACCTGCGCGAACGCCTGGGCAGTTTGTACGGCAGCGCCGCCAAGGTAGAATTATTGGAAAATCAACCCTGCGGCATGACGGTACGCCTCATGCTGCCTTTGAATGCGAGTCCGACATCGAAACCATCCGTGCCCTGATTGCCGATGATGAAGCTCATCTGCGCGAATACCTGGAAAGCCAGCTGAAAACCGTGTGGCCGGAATTGCGCGTGGTCGCCCGCGCCGCCAACGGCATCGAGGCCTTGCGCATGATCGATGAGGAGGCGCCGGACGTGGTGTTCCTCGACATCCGCATGCCGGGCCTGACCGGGCTGGATGTCGCCGCCAAGCTGGTGGACAGCCCGAAGCCGCCGCACATCGTGTTCGTCACCGCCTACGACCAGTATGCGGTGGAGGCCTTCGAGCATTCGGCTGTGGACTACCTGCTGAAGCCCGCGAATATCGAAAGGCTGGAAAAGACGGTCGGCAAACTGAAGGCGCGTCTCAAGCCGTCATCGGGCGAGGCGGCGGTGCCGGCGGCGGCCTTGCAGGCCTTGCTGGCGCAGCTGACGGCAGGCGGTGTGCCCGCGCCGGCGCCGACAGCGGCGCCATTGCAGTGGATACGCGCCTCGCACGGCGAGGAGACGCGCTTGATCCCGATCGACGACGTGATTTACTTCCAGAGTAACGACAAATACACCAGCGTGTTCGTGGCGGATGGCGAGAGCCTGATACGCACGCCGATCAGCAAGCTGCGCGAGCAGCTCGATGAACAGCAGTTCTGGCAGATCCACCGCAGCGTGATCGTCGCCGCACGCCATGTGGCGGGCACGCGGCAGGACTTTCGCGGCCGCCTGATGGTGCAACTGAAGGGGCGCCCGGAACAGCTGGTCGTCAGCCGCAACTACGTGGATCTGTTCCGGGGCATGTGATTACTTGACGACGGGTTTGACCTTGGAGGCCGCCAGCTTGGCGTTGACGCGCGCGGTTTCCACGTCATCGGCGGTGGCCAGCGCCACGCCCATGCGGCGGCGCGCGAACGATTCCGGCTTGCCGAACAGGCGGATATCGCTGTTCGGCACGCGCAGCGCTTCCGCCACGCCTTCAAAGGCGATGCCTGCCGCTTCATGCTGGCCGTAGATCACGGCCGAAGCGCCCGGCGCCTTCAGCGCGACGTTGACCGGCAGGCCGAGGATGGCCTTGGCGTGCAGTTCGAACTCGCTCTGAACCTGGGTCGCCATGGTGACCATGCCGGTATCGTGCGGACGTGGGCTCACTTCCGAGAACCACACCATGTCTTCCTTGACGAACAGCTCGACGCCGAACAGGCCCAGGCCACCCAGGTCCGAGGTCACCTTGCCCGCGATGTCGCGCGCGCGTTCCAGCGCCACCGGGTCCATGCGGCATGGCTGCCACGATTCCACGTAGTCGCCTTGCACCTGCACGTGGCCGATCGGATCGCAGAACTGGGTGACGACCTGGCCGTCCGCGCCGAGCGAACGCACGGTCAGCAGCGTGATTTCGTAGTCGAAGTCGATGAAGCCTTCAACGATCACGCGGCCCGAATCCACGCGGCTGCCGGCGGCGGCGTAGTCCCAGGCGGCTTTCACTTCGGCGGCGCTGTCGATCTTCGACTGGCCTTTGCCCGACGACGACATCACCGGCTTGATCACGCATGGGAAACCGACGGCTTCAGCGCCGGCCTGCAGTTCTTCCAGGCTGCTGGCGAAGCGGTACGGCGACGTGGCGAGGCCCAGCGTTTCGGCGGCCAGGCGGCGGATGCCTTCGCGGTTCATGGTCAGCTGCGCGGCGCGCGCGGTCGGGATGCAGGTGATCTTGCCGGCTTTTTCCAGCTCCGCCAGTTTGTCGGTGGCGATGGCTTCGATTTCCGGCACCACCAGGTCAGGCTTTTCCTGTTCGATCAGCGCGGCCAGCGCGTCGCCGTCGGTCATGTTGATGACGTGGGCGCGGTGCGCCACCTGGTGGCCCGGCGCGTTCGGATAGCGGTCGACTGCGATCACTTCCACGCCCAGGCGCTGCAGCGCGATGATGACTTCCTTGCCAAGTTCACCGGAGCCGAGCAGCATGACTTTGGTGGCGGTAGGGGACAGGGGCGTGCCGAGAGTGCGTGGAGTGTTCATGGTTCGAATGGAAGTTAGAAGGAATAAACCAGGGTGACCGAGGTTTGCGTATCGGTGTTTTTCTTGTCGGCCGGGACGCTGGTGTCGTTGCGGATATTGAAGGCGGCCTTCATCTGCATGGTGCTGTTGATCTTGGTGCGCAGCGCCGTTTCCGCCATCGAGTGGATGTTGGAGGTGCCGCGTTCGACGATGACGTTCTGGCTGAACTGCGCGCTGTCGCTCAGTTTCCATTTCAGCAGCGCCGCGCCGCGCACGGTCGGGCCGTTTTCGGTTTCGCCTTCCGAGCGCACGCCGCGGAAGTAGCCAGGACCGATTTCCACGTCCAGCGTGTGGGTGTCCGACTGGTAGGTCTGGGTGCCGTAGCCGACGCCGATGGTCGAGTAGCGGGTATAGGCGCCGAAGCGGTCGTCGACGTGGGTGGCCAGCGCATACAGCTTGCCGTGGTCGTCGTGCAGCAGCTTGTAGCCGGCTTTGGCCGACAGCGAATAGCGCTGCGCCGAACGCTCGCGGACTTTTTCGCCGTCGTCGTTGGTGACTTCTTCATCCTTAAAGTATCCGGACAGGACGTACTCGTTGCTCCACTTGGGCAGCTCCTGCTTGGCGTCGATCTTGCCGGTCACCGAAGTACCGACCGTGTTGCCGGAGGTGGAAATGGCGCCCAGTTCAGCGGAGGTGTTCCAGCCGTGAGCGTTGACGGGGTCCATCGAGTCTGCGGCGGCATAGCCGTGGGCCAGCGCAAGCGCAGAAATAATCAGGAGAGATTTCATAGGCATAGAGAGGGATGCCGCGCGACGGCATCACAACTGTGTGATACGGAAGAAGGCGGTATTGTACCCGACATGGCGGACGCATGTCGCATTCCAGACGGGATGTGCGAGGCCGTACAGACGCACGGAGCGCGCGGGCCGATGATGAAGGCTCTTGTCAAAGGGGCATCGATCATGAAACTCATCCTGTGCGCGGCGTTGGCCGTGATGACCGGCATGGCCGGCGCTGCCGTCAACCGCTGCGTGGACGCCGAGGGGCATGTGCTGTTGACCGACACCGATTGCCCCGAAGGCAACCGCGTCGAAAATTTCATCGAGCACGTGCCGGTTGCGATGACGTCTTCCGCGCCTGCAGTGCAGGCGCCGCGCAGCCGTTGGGCCGACCTGCCGCGCCCCCTGGCGCGCAAGACGGTCAGTACGGATGTAGCCACCTTGCAGGCCGCTCGTCAAAGCCTGCAGATGCAGGACGAACTGCACAAGCAGCGCCGGCTTCTCAGCTCGCGTTGATATAGTCTTCAAGTCCCGCCGCCAACGCGGTGTAGACCGCCGCGCAGGCCGGATTGCCGCGCAGGTTTTCGTGCATGGCAAGCCAGGTATCCATGGCGATGTTCAGCAGGTCCGGCGCGATGCGCACCAGGTTTGGATCGCGCGCCGCCAGTCGCACCTGGCAGATGCCGATGCCCAGTCCCGCGCGGATGGCGGCCAGATGGACCAGGTCACTGTCGCTGCGCAGCGCATAGGCGTTGTTTGCCAGCCCACCCAGCAAGGGTTGCAGCTTGCGCGTAAACGCCGTTTCCGTGTCGATGCCGATCAGCGTGTGCCTGCTCATCTCGTCCCAGGTGTGCGGCGTGCCGTGGCGCTCCAGATAGCTGCGGTGCGCATGAAAGCCCAGTTCAATGTTGCCGACGCGTCGCGCCACCAGCACATCCTGTTCCGGGCGCTGCATGCGAACGGCGATATCGGCGTCGCGCCGCAGCAGGTTTTCTATGCGGTTCGATACCGCCAGTTCGATGGTGACGCCCGGATGGCTGTCGCGCAGCCGCGCCAGTATCGGCGGCAGCACTTCCACGCTGACTACTTCGCTGGCCGTGACGCGCACCGTGCCCGTGATGTGGGCGTCCGCGCCACGACCCATGCCGGAGGCGGCGCGCAGCAGGGCTGCGGAAGCGGAGGACAGTGTTTCGGCATAGGGTTGCAGCGCGTGGGCGGCCTCGGTGGCGATGAAGCCGGCTTGCGAGCGGGTGAACAGCGACAGGCCGAGCGCCTGTTCCAGCGCGTCGATGTGGCGGCCGACGGTCGGCTGCGTCAGTCCCAGCGCCCGCGCGGCGCCGGACAGCGAGCCTTCCCGCAGCACCGACAGGAAGGAACGGTATAAATCCCAGTTTGGTTCGGCAAGAGTCATACGAAATTGTATAGCGGCTATGCAGCTTTCGGTAATTTTCTTTTAGCTCGCACGAGGCCACACTCTGTCCATCAACTCAACCGGGGAACGACATGGACAAAGTGGCATTGGTATTGGGCGCTACAGGCGGCATCGGTGGCGAAGTGGCGCGTGTGTTGCTGGCGCGCGGCTGGACGGTGAAGGCGCTGCACCGCTCACCGGATCGCGCGGCGAAACCGGGCGATGGCCTGCAATGGATCGCCGGCGACGCCATGCGCCGCGAGGACGTGGTCGGCGCCGCGCAGGGCGTGCAGCTGATTGTGCATGCCGTGAATCCGCCGGGTTATCGCAACTGGGGTGAGCTGGTGCTGCCGATGTTGGAGAACACCATGGCCGCCGCCCGCGCTGCCGGCGCGCGCATTCTGCTGCCGGGGACTGTCTACAATTACGGACCGGATGCGTACCTGCACATCACCGAAGACTCACCCCAACGGCCGCTGACGCGCAAGGGCGCCATCCGCGCGGAGATGGAACGGCGTCTGAAGGACTCCGGCCTGCCGGTGCTGGTTGTGCGGGCGGGCGACTTCTTCGGACCGGATGCCGGCAACAACTGGTTCGCGCAAGGGCTGGTCAAGCCCGGCAAGCCGGTGACGTCGATCAGCAATCCCGGCGCGCCGGGTGTCGGCCATCAATGGGCGTATCTGCCGGATGTGGCGGAAACCATGATGCGCTTGCTGGAGCGCGGTGATGCGCTGCCGCTGTTCGCCTGCTATCACATGCAAGGCCACTGGGACGCGGACGGCACGCAAATGGCGGCGGCCATCGCCCGCGCGGTCGGCACGCCGGGGTTAAAGGCCGGCGCATTCCCCTGGTGGCTGACGACGGTGGCGGCGCCATTCGTGACGGTGTTCCGCGAATTGCGCGAGATGCGCTACCTGTGGCGGCATCCGGTGCGCATGTCCAACGCCCGCCTGCGCGCAACGCTGGGCAGCGAACCGCATACGCCGCTGGACGAGGCGGTGCGCCGCACCTTGCAGGGCCAGGGTTGCCTGCGCGCCGACGCACCCGCGCGCGTCGTCCGCAACGCCTAGGTCAGCGTGATGCCTGCCAGGCCGGCGAGGCCCAATGTGCCGGCGGCTACGGCCAGCGGTGCAATGCGGCGCGGCCAGTAAGGCAGCAGTGTGGCGGGAAGCAGCGCGCCGATGGTCAGCATGCCGATCCAGGCGACAACGCCTGCGCCGCCGCCCCACAGCAGCACGCACGGCACAATCGCCGCCACGAGCAGCAGCGTGCCCGCGACACGCAGCAGGTAGCGCTTGCGTACCGGCGTGTCGTCGCCGTAGACCTGCCGATGATGGCGGTCGATCGCCAGCGAAAACGCCGCCATGCCGGCGAAGCACAGACCGAAAGCGGTCAGGACGATAGCGGCGTAACTCATAGCGCAGGCTTTCTCATGGTGGTTGCGGTGGACGGCCGGCGTTGCCCCACTCGCAGCGCGGCGGTGGCGAGCAGGGCGCCGCAAGCGATGGCGGTCAATTCGACGGCTGCGCGCTCAATGTCGCGCTGCGCCAGATAGCTCAGCAGATGCTGGCCGGTCGTGAGCACGTTCAGCAGCGGCAGCAGGACGCAAAGCGCCGCACCGGCCCACAACTGTTCGCGCCATGCCTGCGCTGTCGGACGCAAGGCGGCATGCAGCAACGCCGCCAGCCACACGCCGAAGAATGCCATCACTTCGCGGTCATGGCGCCCGGCCAGTTCCAGCGGCAGCAGCCGATTGGACCACAGGAAGCCGACGCACGCCAGCGACAGGCCGGCGACGGTTGCCACGTTCAGCACATCGATCACCCGATACACGCGCGGCGTGGCGGCGCCAAACTCGTTTAGCGACTTCTGGCGGCGCTTGACCATGAACAGCACTGCGCCGGTGGCCATCATCGCGGTCCCTGACATGCCGGCCACGAAGTAGATCCAGCGGATCACCGAACCGGCGAAATGCAGGCGATGCAGCTCGTCCAGCGTCGCCATGGTGGCGCGGGCGCCATTGGGCGGCGCGCGGTGGGGCATTTCGGTTTCCAGCAGTGCGCCGCTGACGCCATCAAACTTCATCACGCCGCGCTTGCTCAGCAGCTTGCCTTCCTGCGTGTCCGGCGAGGTGGTGCTGTAGACCTGCACCGTCATCGCCGCGTCGCCGGGATGGTTGACCACTACCGCGTAGGCCGGGCTGTGGAAGGTGGCTTCCGCAATGTGGACCAGCGGGTCCAGCGGCGTCAGCTCGCCGTGCCGGCCGGACGGCCTGCTTTCCGGCCCGTACTCGCGCACGTTTGCGGCTTCGCCGGTGCGCAGTTGCTGGGCCCATGGAATGGCTGGCATATACGTGCTCCAGCTGATCGCCAGCCCGCTGTAGACAATCGTGAACAGGAAGGGCAAGGTCAGCACGCCGGCCAGGTTGTGCGCATCCAGCCATGAACGCTGGCCCTTGGCGGGACGGAAGGTGAAGAAGTCCTTGAAGATGCGCTTGTGCGTGATAACGCCGGAAATCAGCGCCACCAGCATCGCCGCCGATGCCGCGCCAACGATCCACAGGCCGGTGGTCCCGGCATGCAGCGCATGGTGGAACTCGACGAAGTGCATGCCGCCCAGCGTGTCGCGCACGGCGCCGACTTGTTCCGGCAGCGCCGCGCCGGTGGCGGAAGAGAGATGGGCGTCCTGATAGTAGCCATGCTCATTCAGCCAGAACACCTGGAACTCGTCTTCGCCGGCACGTGGCCACAGTTCCCACATCTTGCTGTTGGCGGCATGCTGCGCAAGATAATCCAGGCCGTGCCTGAGCTGCTGCGCATGATCCAGCGGGCCGGAAAACGGTGGTTCCACGTGCTCATGCACCTGCTCCGGCCGCATCCAGTCGGAAATCGGATCGACGAACACGCTCAGGGTGCCGGTCAGGAAAATGGCGAAAGCCAGCCAGCACACCCACAATCCGGTCCAGGTGTGCAGCCACGCCATGCGCTGGCGCAGGCCGCCGGTCATGACGACGCTCCCGCCACGACGGCCAGCACGGCAAAGCTGAAGCTCGCGCCCAGCAATCCGGCCCAGGCACGGCGCGCGCTGTGCGTGGCAAACGCCCAGATGATGGCCGGCGCATACAGCGCCAACCCAAGCAGCGCGCCGCCCAGCATGGCGTCGCTGCCCGGACCATACAGCGCCGACAGCAGTGCGCCGGCGCTGGAGGCAAACAGGTAACCGCCAATGATGGCGGCGGCGATGCGGTTCATGGCGATCCCCGGATCAGCGGAAGCGGTAGTTCAGCGACACCGTGACATTGCGCGGATCGCCGTAGTAGTTGCCCCAGCCGGACGAGTAATAGGTCTTATCCAGTACGTTGTTGATGTTGACCGTGGCCGAAAGCTGTTTGCTGATGCGATAGCGCGCCATCAGCGCCATCAGCGCATAGCTGTTTTGTGTGAAGCGTTCGCCGTTCGGGCCCGCGCCGTCCTGATAGATGTCCGCCTGCCAGTTGACGCCACCGCCGACGGTCAGGCCGTTGCCGACGTTGGCCAGGTCGTAGGTGGTCCACAGCTTGAAGTTGTTCAGCGGCTGGCTGGTTTGCAGGCGATTGCCCTGCGCATCGGCGATGCGCGAATGGGCGTAACCGGCCGTCAGCTGCCAGCCGCGCTGAAGCTGGCCCGATACTTCCAGTTCGAATCCCTTGGCCGTGGCGCCCTTGACGGTGTGGTAGGCGTTGGAGCCATCGGGCAGCACCAGCTGGTCGGCATCCATTTCGGCCAGGTTATCCTGGCGCATGTGAAATACCGAAAGACTGGCGCTCAGCAGACCGTCAATCAGGTCGCCCTTGATGCCGACTTCCGCGTTGTTGCCTTCCAGTGGATTGATGACGCGGTTGTTGCGGTCGCGGTAGGTCTGCGGCGAGAAGATGCCGGTGTAGCTGGCGTACGCCGACCACTGGGGATTCAGCGTGTAGACCACGCCGGCGTATGGCGTAATCTTGCCGTTCTTTTCAAATTCGTCGGTCACGGCCGGCGAACCCCAAGTCAGGCTCTCGGTATCGCGCTTCCAGTTGGAGACGCGCGCGCCGAGGATCACCGACAGGTCGTCCGTCGGGCGCAGGCGGATCGACGCATAGCCGGCCAGCGTCTTTTCCTTTTCGGTGTAGCTGCCGCTGATGGTGCCGACGTAGTTCGGCGTCGGCGAGTTGCCGTTCCAGGTGAAGAAGTTCGGCACGGTGGCGTCGTAGCCGGGCAGAATCCAGGCCGGATAGCTTGGGCCGGTGTTCTTCATGTCCGACGCGCTCAGGCCAACCACCACTTCATGTTTGCGGCCGAAAGCTTCGAACGGGCCGTTGACGGCCGCGTCGATGCTGTACTGTTCGGGCTTGCTGTTCCATTTGGTCTGCCACAGGGACAGGCCGGCGCCGGTCTGCCTGTCGAGCGAGCCGCGTCCCGCGTAGCCTTGCACCGCGTCGTATTTGTTGGCGGCGTAGTTCAGCGCGATCTTCGCCGTCCAGTCGTTGGCGAAGTAATGTTCCAGCGTGGCGAAGGCCAGGCCTTGCTTGCGGAGGTAGTAGCTGGAGCTGGAGGCGCTGTTGACCGAGCGCGGAAAATCGGTCTTGGCGCCGTCGCTGTAGAAGGCGGCGAAGCCACGGCTGGCACTATCAAGCTTTTCATTCTGGTAGCTGAAGCCCGCGCTGAGCAGCGTGGACGGATCGAGATCCGCTTCAACGATGCTGTAGAACAGTTCCTTGTCCTGATGGTAGCGGTCAACGAAGGAATCGGCGTTCTGCTGCGCCACTACCACGCGGCCGCGCACATGCTTGTCGTCGCTCAGCGGCGCCGAGATGTCGGCCTGGACGCGGTACTTGTCCCAGCTGCCGCCCTGGATTTCGGCTTCCGCCTGCAGTTCGCGCGTAGGGCGCTTGCGCACCAGATTGATGGCGGCGGCCGGGCTGCCGTTACCGCCCATCAGGCCTGCGGCGCCGCGCACGACTTCGATGCGTTCATAGATGGCGGCGTCGAAGCCGGCCGGTTCCACCAGCTTGGTGGTCGGGATGCCGTCGAACATATAGGTGTCGATGGCGAAGCCGCGCGAGAACAGCTGGTCGTTTTCGCGACTGGAGGAGGCGTGTTCCAGCGTGATGCCGGTGGTCTGGCCGACGACGTCCTGCAGGGTTTCCAGGTTCTGGTCGGCGATGCGCTGCGAGCTCATGACGCTGATGGCCTGCGGCGTTTCGCGGATCGACAGTTCCAGGCCCGTGGCGCCGGTGCTGCGCGCCTGGCCCGGTGCGCCATCGGTCACACCGTGCACTTCGACCTGCGCCAGCGTGGCGGCAGTCGCGCCGCTGGCGGTGGCTGCCGCGCTATCCGGTGCGGGCGCCGCCTGTTTTTGTAGCGTCAGCGTGCCGTCGGTGCGGGCGACCAGCGCCAGACCGCTGCCGGCCAGCAGGCGTTCCAGCGCGGCGCGCGGCGTGTAGCTGCCTTGCAGGGCAGGGCTGTTCAGGCCAGTGGTCAACGCCGGATCGAACGACAGCGCAATGCCGGCGCCGACCGCGACGCCGGACAGCGTGCGGGCCAGCGGGCCGGCCGGCAGCTGATAGGTCTGCTGCGCTGTAGCCGGCGCATCGGCAGCGATGGCGGCGTGGCCTGCGGCCAGCGTTATGCTGAACAGGGCGATGCGGATGGCGCGCGTGAGACGGCGTTCGGAAGGGCTAAAACGGTGGGCTGGCATTGCGGTGACTTCCTTTCGATGGCGGATAGAGGTTTCTGTCTCTATGCCAGCCGACCCGGAAAAAAGTATCAGCCCGATGCAAAATATTTTTCAGGCCCGCGCGATCAGCGTAATCCAGTAGCCTTGCAGGCGCTGGACGGCGTCGATCGGATAGGTGGACACCAGCATGTCCAGCGTGCGCTCGCTGTCGCCGATGGGGAAGGCGCCGGAGACGCGCAGCGCCGCCACCGCCGGCTCCACGCGCACCAGGCCATGGCGATAGCGCGTCAGTTCGGCTACCAGTTCGTCAAGGCGCATCTGGTCGGCCAGCAGCATGCCGCTGGTCCAGGCAGTCATGGCCGGGTCGGTGGCCTGGATCGGCGCGATATGGCGTTTGTTGAAGCGGGTCTGGCTGCCGGCGTCGATCACCAGCGCTTCGTCGGCGGCGCAGGCCGGTGTGATGCGCACCGCGCCTTCCAGCACGGCGAGGCTGGTGCTGCATTCGTGGCGGCGCACGTTGAACAGGGTGCCCAGCGGCTGCATCGTGCCTTCCGGCGTGTTGACCCGCAGCGGGCGCGCGTCCCGCTGGTGGCTGCTGCGGACCAGGATTTCGCCGTTGCGCAGGGCGATCAGGCGTTCGGCGGCAGTGTAGCGGACGTCGATGGCGCTGGCCGTGTTGAGCGTCACACTGGCGCCGTCGGCCAGCGTCACTGTGCGGCGCTCGCCGACGGCGGTGTGGATATCGGCCGTCCAGGGCTGCGACTGCGCGTAACGCCAGCCTCCCCAGGTCACCGGCGCGGCCAGCATCAGCGCGACGATGCGTGTAATCGCCGCCCGGCGCGAGGCGCCCGGCGCGCGGTTCAGCACCGGCATCGCCAGTTCCGGCGGCAGCGTACCGAATTTATTCAGCAGGCATTCAGCGCGTTCCCAGGCCAGCGCGTGCTGCGGATCGCTGGCGCGCCATTGTTCGCAGGCGTCGCGGTCTTCGCTGGTGGCGCCGTCCTGGAGGCGCACCAGCCATTCAGCTGCCTGTTCCAGCGCGGCGGCCGACACGCGCGCGTTCAAGCCGCGTCCTCCATCGCCAGCAGGCATTGCAGGAAGGCTTGCTTCATATAGCGCTTGATGGTGACGAGGGACATGCCCAGTTGCGCGGCGATGTCGGCATAGCCCATGCCGTCCAGCTGCGCCATCAGGAAGGTTTGCTTGACCTTGGGCGGCAGCGCATCCAGCATGGCGTCGATTTCGTGCAGCGTTTCGAGGATCAGCAAACGCTGTTCCGGCGAGATGGCCGTCGGTTCGGGCAGGATGGCCAGTGCTTCCAGATAGGCGCGTTCCAGCGCCTGGCGCTGATACCAGTTGACCAGGATGCCCTTGGCGACCGTGGTCAAGAAGGCGCGTGGCTCGTTCAGCGCGGCCAGGTCGGCGCGGCCCAGAATGCGGGTAAAGGTGTCTTGAGCCAGGTCGTCCGCATCATTGGCGTTGCCCAGCTTGACGCACAGCCAGCGGTGCAGCCAGGAGTGGTGGCTGCTGTACAAGGCTGTGAAGTGGGAATGAGGAACGGCGGCTGTCATTTGTGAGAATAGGAATTATTCTCATTCATTCTACATGAGGCGGACAGCCGCCGCAAGCCGGATTCGCCGCTAGCCGAACTACATGCGCGGTTCGCCGGTCTGGCTGTTGACGGCGATGGTGTTGCCCGGAGGAGCGCTCATCTGCAAGCGGTGCTGGACGCCGCGGTAGTTATAGCTCACGTCCCAATATTCCGGTTTCTGGTTGCTGACGTTTTCGCAGCGGCGCACGTCGCGCGTCGAGACGTTGTTCTGATTGGCGACGTTGTTGCCGATGGCCGCGCCGGCAATGGCGCCGCCGGCGGTGGCGACCTGGCGGCCGGTGCCGCCGCCAACCTGGTGACCCAGGATGCCGCCGATCAAAGCGCCGGCGATCACACCACCGGCGTTAGCACGCGGCGGTTCGCTGACCTGCTGGCGTTCGACCCAGCAGCGCTGCTCGGGCGAGCCGACCACCGCGTGCACTTCGCTGACCGGCACGTCGACAATGCGCTCACTCGGACGGCGGCGCCATTCGTAGCTTGGCTGGGCGATGGGCGGTGGCGCTTCGTTTTCATAGCGGTCGCGCGGTTTGACCGGGCGTACCGACGAGATGCGGTCATTCATCCCCATGCCGCGCAGCGACTCGTAGCTGCCTTTGCGCAGCACCATGCATTGACCACGGAAGTTGGCGTCCGAGCAGACTTCCCACTGGCCGCGATCGACCACCACCGACGAGGCGCGATCGTTGAAGCCATTGCGCGACAGGTCGCGCACCGTATTATTGGCGCTGTAGGCGCGGCCGCGCCAGCCTTCGCCCTCATAGAAAGTGATTTGCGCAAACGCTTGCGAGGCCAGGCCCATTGCGGCGGCAGCCACGGCGATCTTCATGGTCTTGTTCATTGTCTTCTCCTGATTGGATGAAGTTTAAGCATGAACTGTTTCCGCGCGGCGCTCTGTACGCAAGCGCACCATGTCACGGTTCGACCGAGTGGGCGCGTTTCAGGCAGCGCAGCACGAAGGTCGAGCGGCTGTGTTTCAGGCCGGGGAGTTTGTACAGCTTCTTGCGCAGGAATTCCTCGTAGCCCGCGGTGCCGGCCACGGCGACCTTGATCAGGTAGTCGTAGTCGCCGGTCAGCAGGTGGGCTTCCATCACCTCCGGCAGCTTGGCCAGGGCCTGACCGAATTTCTCGAAGATGTCGTCGTCGTGGCGGTCCAGCGTGACTTCGATGATGACGGTGTCGGGATATCCCAGCGCGGTCTGGCTGAGCAGCGCGGCGTAGCCTTCGATCATGCCGCCTTCTTCCAGCGCGCGCACGCGGTTCCAGCACGGCGTGGTGGAGAGGCCGACTTTTTCGGCCAGCTTGGTGTTACTCAGGCGGCCATCCAGGCGCAATTCGCGCAGGATGCGGCGGTCGATGTCGTCGATTTCCATGGAATGCTACCTATAAAGATGAATATTCCACGTATTTTAGCTTGCGCAGGATAGTCTGCTATAAATATGGGAATTTCACATAAATTAAGGAAGCCTATTTTTCGCGTTTCTGGCTATTCTGTGAGCATGGACACGACACAAAAAA
This sequence comes from Duganella aquatilis, assembly GCF_009674565.1. Classification (GTDB taxonomy): domain Bacteria; phylum Pseudomonadota; class Gammaproteobacteria; order Burkholderiales; family Burkholderiaceae_D; genus Rugamonas; species Rugamonas aquatilis. The sequence continues at coordinate 559,592 of NZ_WKJL01000001.1, read as the reverse complement.
GCTACCGCTTCTGCATCGAACCCGATGCGCCCATCGCCACGTTGGAAGCGGCGTTACAGGTGGTGCGGCGGCTGGATATTGAACTGCGCGGGCTGCGCACCACCGCCACGCCGGGCGGCATGGAGGTGCGCATGCATCTAGCGGCGCAGGAGGAGGATATTCTGACCTTATGCCGCATGCGGCTGCACAACCTCATCGGCATTCTGCCCATACGCGAAATGCCGGTGCTGGTTGTTTCCCGCACCGACGCCGGAGCTATGCCTGACGTGGCGGCAGGTAGGCGGAGGTTCGCTCCAGGATAATCTCACTGTTGCTGCGATGTGCCACGCGGTGCAGCGACAGCTTGCCCGATTGCGCATGCAGATTCGCGTCTTCCCGTACTTCCAGTGCAAGACCGAGCTCCTTCGCGTAGTTTTTGGCGGACGACAGCGCGACGATCACCCAATCGCCGGTTCGCGCCGAGCGCAGTCCCTGGAACGGCATGCTGACCGAGACCAGCGACAGCGACTGCCGCTCGAACATGGCCACCATCTCGCGCAGCAGTTCGAGCCGATCGTTTTCGATTCGCCGCAGCGCGTCCAGATTGCGCTGGGCTTCGCCGATCTGTCGTTCCTCATTGGCGATGTGCCGCACGCATTCGCTGAGCGCGCCACGCAGCGCCACATGCTGATGCCGCAATTGATTGCACAGGTAGGCCGTGTATAGCGTCGCCATGCCCAGCAACATGGCCGGCGCCGTCTGCGCGCGCAGCAGATAGGCAGAGGCGGCGCCCGCACAGATGGCCGCCAAGCCAGCCATCAACTTGCGGCCGACCGTAGTTTTTTGGATTCCCAGATGTGCATTCCGGTGCTGTGCTTGTGCCAATGCCCGTTGAGCGCTGGCCTGCAGATTACGGTATTCGGCGGCGCTGGTGTACTCGGGCAGTGGACTCCAGGTCAGCACCCGGTCGCTGGCGTGCAGGGATGTGGTGCGCGCCGTCCACACCAGCTTCATGCCGACCGGCGCATGCCATGTATGGCTGGTGCGCGAATTGGCGCTACGGTAGCGAAACACTGGCTTGCCTGCTTCCACGCTGGCGCCGGCGGATACCAGGAAGCTGATTTCCAATGCGTCCTGCATGTGCAGGCTTAGCGCCGCCGCCTCAAGCACATAGACTGGCGACGCGGCGTCGTTTGGCGCATTCAGCGCCACGCTGGATACATAGCTGGCTGCCAGGTTTTGCAGTTCGCGCATCTGGCGCCGTACCGCATCGCGACAGGCATACACGCGGCGCCACAGGCGGGCGTCGGCGGACAGGTCGCGGGTATTGCGCGGGGCGAGTCCCAGGCGCTTGGCCATGGCCGTTTCCGATGCCGTTACCCCGGTGATGACGGAACCGACACGCTGATGCATGTCGCGGATCAGGCCATCCACCGCCTCGCGATTCTTTTCGAAGGCGGGATCGTTGTAGACACCTTCGATAATAGGCGGATGGCAGTTGAATGCGCGATCCAGGCTGGCCAGCGCACCGTCTGCCTGGTTTGCCATCGACAGCTGGCGCGCCAGCTCGAAGTGGGTTTGCGCATACCATCCGGCCTGTTCGACCGCAGCCCTGGCGTAGTCGATGGCCAGGGCATGGTCGTAGTCGGCGCTGGCGCGCGCGGCCAGCACCAGCGACGCGGCGGCGCGCAGCGATTGCTCCGTCTTGGCGTAGATGCGGGCGGCGCGATCGGCCAGGGTGACCGCCTCCAGCGCGGACTTCCTGCGGCCGCCGCTGACCAGCACCCGCGCCAGCCATTCGGCGGCGGCAGGATCGAGCGGACGCAGATCGACGGCGCAACGCAGGTGGCGTTCAGCGATGCGGCGCTCGCCGATTTGCAGCGCGAAGCGGGCTTCCTTCATTTGTTCATAAGCTTCCAGTGCGCGCGGTTGGGACAGCGCGTCCACCGTCGAATCGATGGCCAGCGGCGCCAGCATGGAAGCCAGTTCGGACATCGGCTGCTGGCGCAGATTCTGCAGGCGCTGCAGTTCGGCATTAGCCTCTTCACCGCTGGCGTAGTCCAGATCGTCGTCGCCCTGGCCCGCTTCCTGAAATTTCAGTTCGAGAAGCGTGCGCAAGATGTCGTTGAAAATCGCGCTCGCCAGTTCAGCCCACGCCTGTTCCTCCTGAGGACGCACATGTTCCGCCGTACGATGGTTGCGCTGCACCTCCTGGCGAAACTGTTCCTGCGCCGCATCCTGCACCATGCCCGGAACAGCTTGGACGAAGTAGGGCAGCACGCGGGCGTCGCTGTCGGCGTCCTGCGAGGCGCGGTATTCGAGATGGGTATGACTGAGTTCATGCCCTTCGGCCAGGGGGCCATAGGAGTCGCCCAGTATCAGCACTACCAGCTCCGCATGTTTGATCAGGCCGACGCAGAATTCGGGAGGCGGGCGATCGTCGGCGCCGTTGTCGTCAAGTTCGATGACATGCAGCTCGACTTCGCGGAGTTTATGCGCCAGCAGCTTCCGCAAGCCGGAGAATTCGCTGAATCGGGAAGAAATAAACACCGATGTCTTCTGTATCGTCAAAGTCTGACTCCGCTGGAAATTTACAATAAATAAATTCTTTATGAACTTATTTATTGTATCAGGGAAATAAATTACTTGCGAATAGAGTAAAATTTCTTTTGATGAAACTCAAGGAGCCACACTATGACGCAGCACCCGCTTTGTTTTGTACTGATGCCATTTGGCGAAAAAAACACCAGGGATGGCCGCCTCATCAATTTCGACCTCGTCTATGACAAAATCATTGCCCCCGCCATTGTGGCGGCCGGCCTGGAGCCGCTGCGGGCCGATCATGAAATGGTCGATGGCGTTATCCATAAGCCGATGTTTGAACGGTTGGTGCTGTGCCCCTACGCTGTGGCCGATCTGACGACGGCTAATCCGAATGTGTTCTATGAGCTGGGTGTGCGGCACGCGGCCAAGGCGGCCAGCACGGCGCTGATTTTCGCCAAGGACCACTGCGCCGACATGCCGTTCGATGTACGGCCGCTGCGCGGTCTGCCATATAGCCTGGACCAGCGCGGCTTGCCCTGCCGCGTGGATGAGGATGTGACCAGGCTGCGCGACCGCCTGTTGGCGGCGCGCCAACAGGCGGTCGACAGTCCGCTGTACCAGATGGTGGAGGGCTATCCGGATCCGCATGAAGTCAAGACCGATACCTTCCGCAGCCGGGTTGCCTATTCGGCCAAAATGAAAGAGCGTTTGAAGCAGGCTCGCAAGCAAGGCCTGGCGGCGCTGCAAGCGGTTGAAGACGCCCTGGCTGGAAAAATTGGCGGTTTGCCGGATGTGGAAGGCGGCGTGATGATCGATCTGTTGTTGTCCTATCGCGCACTGGAGGCATGGCAGCCGATGGTGGGTTTGATCGCGGAAATGGCAAGACCGTTGGCGGAGTCGTTGCTGGTGCAGCAGCAACTGGCTTTCGCCTTGAACCGTGCCGGCGACAGTGACCGCGCCGAACAGGTGCTGCTCGGGTTGATCGCGCAGCATGGCCCGGCCAGCGAAACGCTGGGATTGCTGGGGCGCGTCTACAAGGACCGTTGGGCAGCAGCGGTGCAGGCCGGCGAGGAGTGCGAGGCGCGCGGCGCATTGGGAAAAGCCGTCGACACCTATCTGCGCGGCTTTGAGTGCGACTGGCGTGACGCTTATCCAGGCATTAACGCGTTGACGCTGATGGAGTTGCGCGATCCGGAGGATACGCGTCGCGAGCAGTTGATGCCGGTGGTGCGCTATGCGGTGGAGCGCCGCATAGCCTCGGGCCAGGCCGGGTATTGGGACTACGCCACCCGGCTGGAGCTGGCGGTGGTGATGCGTGACGCGCGGACAGCGCAGCAGGCCATGGAGAATGCGCTGGCCGAAGCGCGCGACCCATGGAATCTGAAATCAACGCTGGCCAATCTGGTCGCGCTGCAAGCCGCACGCGCGCAGCGCGGCGAACCGCATGCATGGCTGGAGGCGATTATCGGCACGCTGGCGCGCCGCGCAGGTGTCGCGGCCGCTCAGGCTGTGACGTAGGTGTATTTGATCAGGAACACGACGGCGATCACCCACACCACCGGCTTGACCTGGCGCGCCTGGCCGGTCAGCAGTTTCAGGCCGGCGTAGGTGATGAAGCCGAAGGCGATACCGTGCGCGATGGAGTAGGTGAACGGGATCACCAGCGCGGTAATCGCGGCCGGGACGCTTTCGGTGGTGTCGCTCCAGTCGACGTCGACCAGGTCGCGCAGCATCAGGCAGGCGACGAACAGCAGCGCCGGCGCCGTGGCGTAGGCCGGCACTACACCGGCGATCGGCGCGAAGAACAAAGCCGCCAGGAACAACACCGCCACCGTCACCGCAGTCAGGCCGGTACGGCCGCCGGCCTGCACGCCAGCCGCGCTTTCCAGGTAGGCGGTGGTGCTGGAAGTGCCGAGCATGGAGCCGGCGACGATGGCGCAACTGTCGGCCAGCAGCGCCTTGTTCAGGCGCTGCATGCGGCCATTCACCAGCAGGCCCGCACGCGAGGCAACGCCCATCAGCGTGCCGGTGGCGTCGAACAATTCAACCAGGAAGAACACCAGTACCACATTGAACAGGCCCAGATTCAGCGCGCCTTGCAGGTCCAGGTGCAGCAAGGTCGGCGCGATCGACGGCGGCAGCGAGACGAAGCCATGGAAGGTATTCCCGCCGAAGAAAAAGCTCAAAACCGTGACGGCGACGATGCCGATCAACAGCGCGCCCGGCACCTTCAGGCGGTCCAGCGTGACGATCAGCAGGAAGCCGAAGATGGCCATGATGGTGTGCGGATTGTGCATGTCGCCCACGCGCACCAGCGTTTCGGGATTGGCCACCACCAGGCCGGCGCTCTTCATCGCGATCAGCGCCAGGAACAGGCCCAGGCCGACGGTGATCGCCACTCTCAGCGAATGCGGTATGCCGTTGACGATATGTTCGCGCACCTTGAACAGGCTGACGATGATGAACAGGCAGCCGGAAATGAACACCGCGCCCAGCGCGGACTGCCACGGCACGCCCATGCCCAGCACCACGGCGTAGGCGAAGTAGGCGTTCAGTCCCATGCCCGGCGCCATGCCGATCGGGTAGTTGGCGTACAGCCCCATGATGATGGTGCCCAGCGCGGCGGCCAGGCAGGTGGCGACGAATACGGCGTCCTTCGGCACGCCGGCGTCGCCCAGGATCGCGGGATTGACGAAGATGATGTACGCCATCGTCAGGAAGGTGGTGACCCCGGCCACAACCTCGGTCCGGACGTTGCTGCCGTGTTCAGCGAGCTTGAAAAATTGTTGAAGTGACGGCATGCGCGCGCTCCTGCTAAGACATCGAGGGCGAAGAATAGCACGGATGGCCGCACAACCCGGAGGTGCCAAATGCGTAAAAAGATGTAATAATGCAAAATTAGTTGTCTTACATACTCTGACCTGGACGCCGCATGAAGGCACGCATCTGGGGCGCGCGCGGTTCGCTGCCGGTCGCGCTCAATCACAAACAAATCCGCGCCAAGCTGGTGACGGCGCTGGAGGGGGCGATCGGCCGCAACCTGGATACGCCGGGCAAGGTGGCCGATTATGTAGACCATGAGCTGAGCTTCGACGTGCGCGGCACCTACGGCGGCAATTCCAGCTGCGTGGAGGTGGAGGCGTGGCATGCCGGCGTCCACGAGCACATCATCCTCGACCTGGGCTCGGGCGTGCGGCCGCTGGCCGGCGCCAAGCTGGCGCACTACGGTCCGGGCCAGCCGCAGACCTACCATGTGTTCATGTCGCACCTGCACTGGGACCACATCATGGGCTTCCCGTTCTTTACGCCGGCTTATATACCGGGCAACCGCATCATCATCTACGGCTGCCACCGGGAGCTGGAGACGGCGTTCCGCCGCCAGCAGGAGCCGATCAGCTTTCCGGTGCCGTTCGATGAACTGCCGGCGACCATCGAGTTTGTGCAGATGACGCCCGGCGTGCCGTTGCAGCTGCGCGACGTGACGGTGACCGCCAAGCTGCAGCTGCATGCCGGCGACTCCTACGGCTACCGGCTGGAGCAGGGCGGCAAGGCCATGGTCTACAGCACCGACTCCGAACACAAACTGGATAACGCCAGCGAGCACGCGGCCTTCGTCGACTTCTTCCGCGATGCGGACCTGGTGATCTTCGACGCCATGTACACGCTGGAGGACTCGATCTCCGCCAAGGCCGACTGGGGCCATTCCAGCAGTGTGGTGGGGGTGGAGCTCTGCCAATTGGCAGGTGTGCGCCAGCTGTGCCTGTTCCATCATGAACCCATCTACGACGATGCGCGGATTTCGCGGGTGCTGGCCGAAACGCGGCGCTATGCCGAGGTGACCTGCGAGGCGCCGCTGGAGATCGTCTCGGCCTACGACGGCATGGAAATCACGCTGTAGCCGCCTTACGCCTTACAATAGCGGCTGCATCATCTCCATCACATCACAGGACCACGCATGACCGAGTTTTCCACCGATATCTACACCGAACCGTCGCCGGTCGACGTCAACACCTTGAACAACCTCGGGCCGCTGACGCCGATGGCCGGGATCTGGAAGGGTGAGCGCGGACTGGATACCAAGCCGAAGGCGGACGGCGCGCGCAAGCAGGCGTATGTCGAGCGCATCGAACTGTATCCGATCGACCCGGTCACCAACGGTCCGCAGCTGTTCTACGGCCTGCGCTACCTGATCATCATCAACAAGCCGGACAACGTCAAGACCTACCACGAGCAGGTGGGCTACTGGCTGTGGGAGCCGAAGACCAAGACCGTGATCCAGACGCTGGGCATCCCGCGCGGCCAGATCGCCATGGCGTCGGCCGTGGTGGAACCCGACGCAAAGCAATTCGAACTGGTGGCGCGGCTGGAGTCCGATACCTACGGCATCCGTTCCAACCCATTCCTGGAATATGGCTTCAAGACCACCGAGTACCGCATCAAGGTCACCATCAACGACGACGGCACCTGGGGCTACGAGGAAGACACCGTGATGCTGCTGCGCGGCGAGGAAGAGTTCCACCATACCGACCGCAACCTGCTGCACCGCGTGGCCGATCCGCTGCCTAATCCGCTGGCCAGCGGCGTGCCGGCTTAATCGGCCACCGTGTATCGATCGCGGCCATCGCGCTTGGCCGCGTACAGCGCGCTGTCGGCGCGCGCCAGCAGCCCCGCCGGCGTTTCGTCATCGCCTTCATGCAGTGCCAGCCCGATGCTGGTGGTGACGTGGTGCGGCGCGCCCTGCAGCGTGAACGGCGCGTGCATCGCATCGACGATCTTGCCCGCCAGCCGGGCCGCTTCCTCCCCATTCGCCACCTGCTCGAAGACGATGACGAATTCGTCGCCGGCCAGGCGCGCCACCGTGTCCGACGCGCGCACGCTGGCGATCAGGCGGTCGGCGAATTCCTTCAGCACCTGGTCGCCGGCGCCGTGGCCCAGCGTGTCGTTGATCTCCTTGAAGTAGTCGATGTCCAGGTAGGCCAGCGCCAGCGGCTTGCGGTTGCGCCGCGCACGGGCAATGGCCAGCGGCAGCAGTTCTTCGAACATCAGGCGGTTGGCGATGCAGGTCAGGCTGTCGATCCGTGCCAGCTGCGTCAGGCGCTGCTCGATTTCCTTCATGCGCGTGGTGTCGTGCGTCAGCGAATAGATGCCGAGCACCTTGCCTTTCGGTCCCAGCTCCGGCAGGAAAGTGGTTTCCAGCGTGTGCAGGTCGTCGCCGATGCGCGCCTGCAGCTCGTAGGTGGCGGCCTGGCCCTGGTAAGCCTGGTCCAGGTGCGGTTCGGCGAGATGGTATTGCTCGTTGCCGATGCCGTCGATCAGATGGCGGCCGATCAGCGTTTGCGGATCGATGCCGAACCAGTGCTGGAAGGTCGCGTTCATGAACTGGAACTTGCGCTCATGGTCCAGGTAGGCGATCAGCACCGGCAGGTTATCGGTCAGCAGCTTGAGGCGCTTTTCGCTGGCGGCCTGCTGCAGCTCGGCGGTTTTGCGCTCGGTGATGTCGAGCGCCATCAGGTAGAAGCCGGACACGCTGCCGTCGGCGGCGATGTCGGGCACCATGTCGCCCATCATCTGGCGCAGGGAGCCATTGTGGTAGCCCTCGCGCTCATAGTGCACGCGCTGGCCGCGCAGCGCCGCTTCGTTGAAGCAGGCCACGCCGGCCGCAAATTCCTTGCCCATCACTTCGGCGATGGTCTTGCCCAGCATGCTGCGCGGGTCGAGGCCCATCAGGTGGCGGAAATGCTCATTGGTGAAGCGGTAGCGCAGGTCGCTGTCGATGTAGGCGACGATGGCGGGCAGGCTGTCGGCGATGGTGCGCAGGCGCTTTTCGCTGGCGGCGATCTGCTGTTCATACAGCTGGCGTTCGGCCATCATCTCGTGGAATGCGGCGCTCAATTCGCCGATTTCATCGTCGCCCTGGCGTTGCAGTATGCCGATGCCGGCCGCGCCGCTGCGGATGTCGCTGATGTTGCGGTGCAGGCTGCCGAGCGGCTTGAACAGGGTCTGGATCGCCAGCCACGCCATCACGCCGGCAATCGCGGCGAAGACGGCGGCCGCCAGCATCGCGTGCCGGCGCATCTGGATCATCGGCGCGAACGCTTCATCGACCGGGAAGCGGACGCCGATGATCCAGTCGGTCGATTGCAGGTGCTTGTACGCGTAGATGCCTTCGCTGCCTTCCTTGTTGACAGCTTCGGTCCAGCCTTCAAAGCCGCGCAGCGCCATCTCGGTGGCGCGGTTATAGCCGGGACGCGCATTGATGTGTTCCAGCAGGCGCTTGTGGTCGGGATGGTGCAGCAGAATGCCACCGGTGGTCATGATGAACATGAAGCCCGTCTCGCCGGGCTTTTGTTCGGCGATCTGCTCCAGGAATACGGAGTTGGTCAGGTCGATGCTCCCGCCCAGCAGCATCAGGGTGCGGCCCTGCGCGTCGCGCACCGGCTGCAGGATCATGAAGGAGGGCAGGCCGGTCAGCACGCTTTTGTATGGCGGCGAGATCACTGCCTTGCCGGCGGCCAGCGCGCCTTCCAGGTAGGCGCGGGTGCGCGGATTGAGCGTCGGCGTGGCTTCAACATGCTCGCCTTCGGTACGCAGCAGCATGCCCTGGCGATTGAAGATGTGCAGGTTGAGGAACTCCTTGCGCGCCACCGGGTTGCGATCGACAAAGGCCTGCATGGCGGCGGCGTCGTTGCCGGCTTCGCGCGGAATGGTGTCGGCCAGGGTGGCCAGCAGCACCTTGCGCGCGGCGATTTGCGCATCGACCTGTGCGGCGGCGGAGGACAGCAGCGCGAACTGCTGGTTGCCGATCACGCTTTTCATGTCGCGTTCGGCCAGCAGCAGCGCCACCAGCGTGACGATCAGCGTGGCCGCCAGCACCAGCATGACCACCACCACGGTCATGCGGAATTTGAGGCTGCGCGGTAGCGTTGCAAAAACGGCCATGTTGCGGATGGTGATCTGCGGTGAATTCAGTATGTCATACCCTGATGGGCAAAACCAGCAGGTACAATGCGCGCTGCGGCCGCGCCACAGTCGGCGTGCCGTTCTTTACAAGGGATGCGGATTATGCTGCGGGCGATTTTGTGGGATAACGATGGGGTGCTGGTCGATACCGAACAGCTGTTTTACGAGGCCAACCAGGAGTTGTTCCGCCCCTTCGGCCTGGAACTCAGCGCGCAGCATTTTTTCGACTGGTATCTGGCCGATAACTGCGGCGCATGGCATCTGCTGGAGCCGCAACTGACGGCGGAGCAAATGGACGCGGAACGCAGCGGGCGCAATGTGCGTTACGCGGCGCGACTGGCGTCCGAACACATTCCCGCCATCGACGGCGTGGCCGAGGTGCTGGCCGCGCTGGTGCCGCGCCTGCGCATGGGCGTGGTAACCAGCTCAAATAGCGACCATTTCGACATCATCCACCAGCGCCTGGATCTGCGCCAGCATTTTGAATTCGTGCTGACGCACGAGTCGTACACGCACAGCAAACCGTCGCCCGAGCCGTATCTGCTGGGATTGCAGCGCCTGGGCGTGCGCGCCGACGAAGCGCTGGTGGTCGAGGATTCGCCGCGCGGCCTGCAGGCGGCGACGGCGGCCGGCATCCGCTGCATCATCCTGCGCAATGCGCTGACGCGGCACCACGATTTTCCCGGCGCCTGGCGCGTGGTCGACACCATGGCGCAGGTGCGGGCCGAGGTGGAAGCCCTGATGGCCGAGGCCTGACATGGCGCACATCCACCTGTGCTGGGAGCTGGGCGGCGGACTGGGACACGCCGGCCGCCTGAAGATGCTGGCGCAAGCCTTGCTGGCGCGCGGCCACCGCGTGACCATGAGTTTGCGCGATCTGATGCACACGCACGCGCTGCTGGCGGACCTGGAGGTGCCGAAGTTGCAGGCGCCGGTGTGGCTGCATGATGCGGTCGGGCTGCCGACGCCAGGCAATCTGGCGGAGATCCTGTTCCGGTGCGGTTACCTGGAGCCTGCCGCGCTGCATGGCGTGGTGGCAGGCTGGCGCGCGATGTTCGCGCTGCTGCAGCCGGACATGGTGGTGGCCGACTTTGCGCCGACCGCCTTGCTGGCCGCGCGCAGCATGGGCTTGCGCACCGCGTCGGTGGGCAATGGCTTCAACACGCCGCCGCGCGGACAGCCGCTGCCGGCCTTGCAGCAGGCGCCCGCCGGGCGCCTGGAAGCGTCGGCAGCGCGCATGCTGGCGACCGCCAATGCGGTGCTGGCGGCGTTTGGCGCCGCGCCTTACGTGCAGGCGGCGGATGTCTTCGTCGGCGACTTGCCGCTGCTGTGCACCTGGCCGGAGCTGGATCACTATGCGCGCGAGGCGGCCGGCGAACAGTGGCTGGGACCGAACTTCGTCGATGGCGGCGGCATCGCGCCGCACTGGCCAGAGGGCGAGGGCGCCAGGGTGTACGCCTATCTGAAGGCATCGCATCCGGCGCATGGCGCGGTGCTGAAGGCATTGGTGGAAGAGGGCTGCCGCGTGCTGGCCTATGTGCCGGAAGTGGCGGCCGGCGCGCAGCCGCCCGTGGTCAGCGAACGCTTGCTGTATGCCGATGCGCCGCTGTCGCTGGCGCCGACGCTGGCGGCTGCCGAGCTGTGCGTCTGCCACGCGGGCGAGGCCACGCTGGCGCAGGCGCTGCTGGCCGGCGTGCCGTTGCTGATGCTGCCGTCGCACACCGAACAATTCCTCACCGCGCGCCGCGTCGCCATGTCCGGCGCCGGCTATAACGCGGCCTTGTTGACGCCCGCATCGGACTGGCGCGCGGCGGTGCGCGGCATGCTGGACGATGCGCGCTTTGGCGCGGCGGCGCGGGCCTTCGCCGCGCGCCACCGGGACTTCGACCAGCGGCGGATGAATGCGCAGCTTACGGCGCTGCTAGAACGGCATCTGGCCTAGCGCTGCGGCGGTGCGCGCCTGGCGCGCCAGCGCTGGCGCCATCCAGCTTGAAGACGCTGACCGCGTCCACCAGATGCGTGGCCTGTTCCTGCATGGTCACGGCGGCGGCGGACGCCTGTTCCACCAGCGCGGCGTTCTGCTGCGTGGTCTGATCCATCTCCGTGATGGCGCCGTTGATGTGCTCAATGCCGGACAGCTGCTCCTGGCTGGCGGAGGCGATTTCGCCCATGATGTCGGTAACGCGGCGCACGCTGGCGACGATTTCTTCCATCGTGGCGCCGGCTTCGTCGACCAGGCGCGCGCCGGCATCGACCTTGTCGACCGAGTCCCCGATCAGTTCCTTGATCTCCTTGGCGGCGGCGGCCGAGCGCTGCGCGAGGTTGCGCACTTCGGTGGCCACCACCGCGAAGCCGCGTCCCTGTTCGCCGGCGCGCGCCGCTTCCACGGCGGCGTTCAGCGCCAGGATATTGGTCTGGAAGGCGATACCATCAATCACGCCGATGATGTCGACGATCTTGCGCGACGAGGCGTTGATCGACGCCATGGTGTCCACCACCTGCGCCACCACTGCGCCGCCTTTGCCGGCGACGTCGGAGGCCGATCGCGCCAGCTGGTTGGCCTGGTTGGCGTTGGAGGCGTTCAGCTTGACGGTGGACGTCAGCTCCTCCATCGACGATGCGGTTTCTTCCAGCGAGCCGGCCTGGCGTTCGGTGCGCGCCGACAGATCCAGATTGCCGGCGGCGATTTCGGCCGACGCGGTGCCGATCGAATCCGTGCCCTTGCGGACTTCGGAGACGATGCCGATCAGGCTGGCGTTCATTTCGCGCAGCGCGGCGGACAGCTGGCCGACTTCATCGCGGGTGCGTACCTGGATGTCCGAGCGGAGGTCGCCGCCGGCCACCGTGCGCGCGATGCGCACCGCGTAGCTGATCGGCCGCACAATGCTGCGCGTGACATACCAGCCGGCGAACAGGCCCAATGCTGCGCCGGCCACGCCCAGTGCGATCATCAGCATGCTGGAGACGCTGGCGGTGTGCTGTGCGTTGTCACTGGAGTCGCGCATCAGCTGCACCTGGAATTCGATCAGCTTGTCCAGCGCCGCGATATAGGCCGCTTGTGCCGGCCGCACTTTTTGCAGCAGCAGGGTGGCGGCGGCTTCCTTGTTGCCGGATTTGACGGCGTTGACCATCTGGTCGCGCAGCGGCGAATAGGCGGCGCGGGCGTCGCCGAGTTCCTTGAACAGCGCCAGTCCTTTTGGCTGGTGCAGCACGCCGCCCAGCTTGTCGAGCAGGGCGCCGATTTCCTGGCTGCGCTGGGCGATGGCGGCGTATTCGGCGCCGGCTTCGGAGGCGTCGACCAGCAGCAGGTCGCGCAGGCCGCGCGACTGTTGCGACACATGGTCTTTCACGTCATTCAACAGACCGATTTTCATGTAGCGGTCTTCGATCGTCAGATTGATTTCGTTGCTGGTGGCGCGCAAACCCAAGGCGCCAACCGTCACCACTATCGCCATCAACAGGGTGGACAGCGAGAACGCGATGGTAAGCCGGTGACCGATCTTCAGATTGGATATATTCATAATTCGTTATAGTTATCGTTGCCAGTGAGAACGCAAAGTTTAGTCGGAAAATACATGCCAGCCTAGTAATATTCCTTGAAGGAATTAATATAGTTCCATGGCGTGCAACAGCTTGTAAAGCACCCCTGTCCAGATGTATAATTGCAAGCAGTGTTGCCGCATTTGAAATAAAACATTGCCTTGGTAGGGCTGGATGTTTTGAGAGGGCTGGCGTTCGATTGAACGCCAGCCCTTTTTGTTTCTTGGGTGCTCCGCTAGAATGCCGCCGACCTCATCAACACTAGGAAACTATGCAACTGATTCAGCGTTCCGTGGCCGCCGCCACGCTGGCGTGCGGCCTGCTGGCCGTCGGCCTGGCTGCCGCCGGCGAATGCCCGGCTTTCTACGTCGACGGCCGCCTGCCGGAAATCCGCAACACCAGGATGGCTGCCGCCACCACCGAGCTGTGCTACGGCGTGTTCGGCGTCATGCATTCCGGGATCACCCGCACGCCGCTGTGGTCGGCCGAGCATCTGACGGCGCAAAACGTCGATGCCGCCAAGACCCTGTCGCGCGAGAATTCCTTCCATCCCGAAGAGCGGTTGCCGGCGAGTGCCCGCGCCGAGCTGTCCGATTACGCCCGTAGCGGCTACGACCGCGGCCATATGGCGCCGAACGGCGACATGCCGGACCGCGAGACGCAGCACGAAAGCTTCACGCTTGCCAACATGGTGCCGCAGGACGGCGATGTGAACCGTCACATCTGGGCCGGCATCGAAGGCGTGGTGCGCAAGATGGCGCAGAAGGAGGGCGACCTGTACGTGATTACCGGTCCGGCCTTCATCGGCGGCAATCTGCGCAAGGTGGGCAATGTGCTGGTGCCGAGCCATGTGTATAAACTGGTGTACAGCCCGCGCCAGCAGGCCGGCGCCGCCTTCTTCATCGAGAACCGCGACGGCGCGCAGTATGAGATGCTGAGCATCGCCCAGCTGGAAGACAAGGTGGGCATCAATCTGCTGCCGTCGCTGACGCCGGCGCAGAAAAGCGTGTTGCTGCGCGTGCCGAAAGTGCGTCAACGTAAAGACGGGAGCAAGTAATGAGCAAATTTGTGCCGTATAAAAATGAGTCGGACGTGCTGCATGTCGGCGGCCTGACGGTGGAAAACCGCCTCGACCGCATCACCCTCAGCGGCGATATCGACCTGACCGCCGACCAGGCCGGCCTGGCCAACGCCCGCACGCTGCAGCTGCTGCTTGCCGATGTGGTCGCCAAGCTGGAAGCGCAGCCCTTGCCGGCCACGCTGCCGCCGGCCGCCAATACCATTGTTGCCAATCCTTTTAACTGACTTGTTGCGTGAAAGCATCCTTTTGTGTAAACCATACGTCAATGGGGCGCAGGAGTGGTATTCTCCCAAGACTTGTTTAACAGCCTGAAGACTGCGTCATGAGCCTCACAACCGGAAATAATTCGATCGACTCGCTGGTCTACAGCAGCTGGAACAGCAAGGCGGGCCAGCCGGTCAGCCTGACCTACAGTTTTTTGACCAGCGTGCCGGCCGACGCCACCGCCGAAGACGCCAGCGGCTTCGCCGCGATGACTGCGACGCAGCAGCAGGGCGTGCGCACCGCGCTGGCCACCTGGGCGGCAGTGGCCAACATCACCTTCCGCGAGGTGGCGTCGAATGGCGATATCCAGCTGGGCACCAATGACCAGGGCAACAACAGCAGCGGCTACGCCTATCTGCCGGACGGCGTCAACTCCGTCCAGCTGTACACCAATAACAAGGATGCCTTCAACTTCAGCTTTGCCGCCGGCGATTTCGGCATCGCGGTGCTGATCCACGAGCTTGGCCATACGCTCGGGCTGAAGCATCCGGGCAACTACAATTCCGCAGGTGGCGATATCGACGGCCCGTTCCTGCCGGCCGCTACCGACAATATTGATTACTCGCAGATGTCCTACAACGTCGGTTCGGGCTTCAAGCTGAACGGCAATTACGGCATCACGCCGATGCTGTACGACATCCAGGCCATGCAGTACCTGTATGGCGCGAACATGAGCTACCACACCGGCGCCGACACCTACAGCTTCAGCAAGGATGCGGCGCTGCAATGCATCTGGGATGCGGGCGGCGCCGACACCTTCGATTTTTCCGCCTGCACCGACGCCACGGTCATCAATCTGAACGCCGGCACCTTCAGCTCCACCGCGCCGGGCTACAACAATATTTCGATCGCTTACAACGTGACGATTGAGCGCGCCATTGCCGGCAGCGGCGGCTCGACCATCTACGCCAATGCGGCGGGCAATGTCATCACCGGCGGCGCCGGCAATGACGTGATTTACGAGGGCGCCGGCAACGACCAGATCACCGGCAACGGCGGCAGCGATACCGTGGTGTTCGGCAAAGCGCTGGCGTCCTACACGCTGAGCGGCAGCATCAACACGCTGACCGTCAGCGGCGACGGCGTCGATACCTTGCAGGGCATCGCCAAGCTGCAATTCAGCGACGCCACCATTCAGCTGTCCAGCTACAACGCGTTGGTGTCCGGCACGGCCGGCAACGATGTGCTGACCGCCGGTTCCGGCAACCAGCTGGTGTTCGGCGGCGCGGGCGTGGATACGCTGAAACTGAGCGGCAGCGTGACCAATTACTCGCTGTCGGCCAGCGGCGCGACGGTGACACTGAAAGATTTGAGCGGCAGCGGCGTCACCGACCTGCTGACTGGCGTGGAACGCCTGGAATTTGCCGATGGCGGCCTGGCGCTGGATGTCAATGGCACCGCCGGCAGCATCTATCGCCTGTATAACGCGGCACTCAACCGCGCACCGGACGATGCCGGCATGGGATTCTTCCTGCCGAAGATGGACAACGGTTACGATCTGGTGTCGCTCGCGGCCGGCTTCGTGGGCAGCGATGAATTTGTGCGCATTTACGGCGCCAATAGCACCGATAACACTTTTGTTACGTTGTTGTACAACAACGTGCTGCACCGCGCACCGGATGCCGCCGGCCTTCAATTGTGGCTGAACGCGTTGTCTCATGGAATGTCGCGTGCAGCGCTGCTGGTCGGCTTCTCGGAATCGGCGGAAGGCATTGAGCTGATGAGTCACGTCATCCCGGTCGGCATTCCCTACACGCCTTACCACGCCTAATCCGCTCCCGGCAGGCTGATGCGGTTGCGGCCCATGTGCTTGGCGCGGTAGAGCGCCGAGTCGGCCGTTGCCACCAACTGACTGGGATCGTTTTCTGGCGCCGCCAGCGCGGTCGCCGCGCCTATGCTCACCGTCACCACATGCTGCTTGCTGCCCAGGTTGGGCAGCCGCAGCTGTTCGACCCGGCAGCGGATGCGCTCGGCCACGATGGCCGCTCCCTTGAGCGACTGATTCGGCAGGATGACGGCGAATTCCTCCCCGCCGTAACGCGCCACCAGGTCGTTGGCCCGCATCTCGCTGGAGACGGCGCTGGCGATGCGTTGCAGGCATTCGTCGCCGCCCAGGTGGCCGTAGGCGTCGTTGTACTGCTTGAAGTTGTCGACATCCACCATCAGCAGCGATAGCGGCTGCTGGTTGCGCAGCGCGCGCTGCCATTCGGCGTTCAAGGTGTCGTCGAAGCAGCGGCGATTGGCCAGGCCGGTCAGGCCGTCGCGCGTGGCCAGCTGTTCCAGCGCCACCTGCGCGCGCTTTTCGTCGGTGACGTCGCGCAGCGTTTCCACCACCGCCACCAGCTTGCCTTCGCTGTCGAAGATCGGGCTGGCGTCGGCCGCCAGGTAGCGGCGCCGGCCTACGCGCGGCATGTCGCACCAGTTTTCCGCGCACAGGTTGTTGTCGGCCTCGTGGCGGCGCGCGTGCTGGCGGTACAGCCGGTGCAGTTCGGCGCTGCGGCCCTGGATCACCAGGTCGGCCAGCGTGGGGCGTTGTTCTTCGTAAAAACTCTTCCAGTGATCGGCGGTGCCCAGCACTTCCCACGCCGGCACGCCGGTCAGGCGCTCGCAGGCGCGGTTCCAGATGATGACCCGGCATTGCGTGTCGATGACAAAGGTGGGGATCACCAGCAGTTCCATCAGCTTGAGGGCAAAGCCGTGCTGCTGGTCTGCCTGCGAAAATTCCATCACGTGCTGGATTTTTTGTGTTCCGGTCATGGCGCGCCTTGGTTTTCAGGGAAGAGGGAAGGACATGGTCAGCGCCGTGCCGACGCCCGGCGTGCTGGCGATGTCGAAGCGGCCGCCGGCCTCCGCCACGCGCTGGGCGATGCCGCGCAGGCCGTGGCCCCGGCGGCCGGCGCCGGCTAGCTGCTGCGCCAGGCCGATGCCGTTGTCGCGCACGGTCAGGCTCAGGCTGTGCTCCTGGCGGCACAGGCCGACGCAGACTTCGGACGCCTGCGCGTGCCGCACGATGTTGCTCAGCGATTCCTGCAGCACGCGGTAGACTACGTGGCCGACGCCGACCTCCGGCGCGGCGGCAAAGACTTCGGGTGCGGCGTCCAGCCGGCAGCGAATGCCGCTCAGCCGGGAGAACTGGTCGATCTGCTGCTGCACCGCGCCTTCCAGTCCGGATTCCAGCGCCTCGTCCGGCAAGTCGCGGATGATGGCGCGCATGGCCCGGGTGGCGTGCTGGATGCGTTGTTCCAGCGCGGCCAGCGGCGTTTTCAATGCGGGATACTGGCGCGCCAGGGCGGCTGCGTCTATGCTGAGAGCCATCAGGCGCTGGCCCAGGTCATCGTGCAGGTCGCGCGCGATGCGGCGGCGGTCGGCGTCACGCAGCGATTGCTGGGTGGCGCTGAGACGCGCCACCTGGCGGCGGGCGTCGGCCAGGGCGCGGCGCATGTCGCCGCGCTGTCGCCACCATAGCCACAGGCAGGCGGCGAGGGCCGCCGCGCAGAAGCTGGCGCAGACGACGTCGATTTCGAGGAGAGAAGGCGCATAGCTCATGGTGTATCGTCCCAGGGTGGACCCACCGATGACCTTAGCGTGCTTGTCTTGCGGAAGCATTGTGAAATGTCAACTTCAGGTGCTGCTATCCGGAAATCCGCAGCGTGAGATATAATCGAGGGTTGTCCTATCAGGAACTATCGTGACTTACAGCATCAAAGAGATTTTCTACACGTTGCAGGGTGAGGGCGCCCACGCCGGCCGCCCGGCGGTGTTCTGCCGCTTTTCCGGCTGCAACCTGTGGACCGGCCGCGAGAGCGACCGCGCCAGCGCCATTTGCCAGTTCTGCGATACCGACTTTGTCGGCACCGACGGCGAAGGCGGCGGCAAGTTCAAGACGCCTGAACAACTGGCCGCGACCATCAACGCGCTGTGGCCGGAAACTTATACCGCCAGCAAGTACGTGGTGTTCACCGGCGGCGAGCCGCTGCTGCAACTGGACAAGCCGCTGATCGACGCCATGCACGCGGTCGGCTTCACCATTGCGATTGAAACCAACGGTACCCTGCCGGTGCCGGAAGGCGTGGACTGGATCTGCGTCAGCCCGAAAATGGGGTCGGAACTGGTGGTCAGGAAGGGCAGTGAAATCAAGGTCGTGATCCCGCAGACCAACCAGGATCTGTCGGTCTACGAGCAGCTGGACTTCGAGAATTTCTTCGTGCAGGCCATGGACGGCCCGCTGGCCGAATTCAACACCAGGCTGGCGATCGAGACCTGCAAGCGCAACCCGAAGTGGAAGCTGAGCTTGCAAACCCATAAACTTTTACAGATACCATAATTAATGCTGACCATTACCCGCAAGCTGGAATTCGACGCCGGCCACCGTATTCCCGACCACAAGAGCCAGTGCCGCAACCTGCACGGCCACCGCTACACGCTGGAAATCACCCTGACCGGCAACATCATCGACGTCGAGGGCAATTCCGACAACGGCATGATCATGGACTTTTCGGACATCAAGGCGCTGGCCAAGGAACACCTGGTCGACGTCTGGGACCACGCCTTCATCGTCTATGAGAAGGATGCGTCGGTGCGTGATTTCCTGGCATCGCTGCCGGACCACAAGACCGTGGTGATCGACCGCATCCCGACCGTGGAAAACCTGGCGCAGGTGGCGTTCGGCATCCTGAAGGCGGCCTACAAGGACCGCTACGGCACCGGCCTGCACCTGCACAAGCTGGTGCTGCACGAAACCCCGAACTGCTGGGCCGAGATCACCGATGGTGCCTGACACCTACATGCAGCTGGCGCTGGAACAGGCGCAGCAAGCGTGGGACCTGGGCGAGGTGCCGGTTGGCGCCGTCGTCGTCAAGGATGGCGAGGTGATCGCCGTCGGCTGCAACCAGCCGATCGGCAAGCACGATCCGACCGCGCACGCGGAAATTGTCGCCTTGCGCGCGGCCGCCGAAAAGCTGGGCAATTACCGTTTGCCGGGCTGCGAGCTGTATGTGACGTTGGAACCGTGCGTGATGTGCTCGGGCGCGATGATGCACGCGCGCCTGGCCAAGGTGGTGTACGGCGCCACCGATCCGAAGACCGGCGCCTGCGGCTCGGTCGTCAACCTGTTCGAGCAGGAGCAGCTGAATCACCACACCGAAATCGTCGGCGGCGTGATGGCGGAGGAGTGCGGCGCCATGCTGAAGAACTTCTTCGCCGCCCGTCGCGCCGCCGCGACAGCAGCCAGACGCGCCACGCAGGAATAAAAATGGTATGCTAAATCCCAAGTGTGATTTGGGAGACAGCCTTGGCCAGCGTGCAAGCAAACGGCATCACGATTGCCTACGAAACCAGTGGGAATCCGGTTGATCCGCCGGTGCTGCTGATCATGGGGTTGGGCATGCAGCTGATCGCCTGGCCGAAGGATATGGTCGATGGGCTGGTGGAGCAGGGTTATTACGTGATCCGCTTCGACAACCGCGATATCGGCCTGTCCACCAAGATGCGCCAGCACAAGAAGCCCAACCTGGTCTGGGCTTATCTGAAGTCCCTGGTCGGCCTGAAACAGGCGACCGCCTACACTCTTTACGATATGGCCGACGACGCCGTCGCCTTGCTCGACGCGCTGGGCCTGGCACGCGCGCACCTGGTCGGCGTTTCCATGGGCGGCATGATTGCCCAGATTATGGCGGCGCGTTTCCCGGACCGTACACTCAGCCTCACCTCCATCATGTCCACCAGCGGCCGGCGCGGCTTGCCGGGGCCGACCGCGTCCGCGCGCAACGCGATGATGCGGTCCGGCGATCCGAGCGACCGCAAGGCGACGGTGGACCGCATCGTTAATGTGTACAAGGTGATCGGCAGTCCGTCGTTCCCGACGCCGGAGCGCGTGATGCGCGCCAATATCGAGCGGGCGATCGACCGTGGCGCCAATCCGGACGGCGTGGCGCGGCAGATGGTGGCCGTCGTGGCGGCCGGCGACCGCACGGCGCTGTTGCGCAAGATACGCTGTCCGGCCATGGTGATCCACGGCGCCGCCGATCCGCTGCTGCCGGTGGCCTGCGGCGTCGACACGGCGCAGGCGATACCGGGCGCGCGCCTGCACATCATCGAAGGCATGGGACACGACTTGCCGCAGCAGCTGATCGAACGCCTGCTTGCCTTGCTCGACCAACACCTGCGCGGTAATATGACGGCGGAACTTCCTCCGCTGGCTCCGCATCGGGCGGGCAGCGGCACCCATCACTGACAGAGATATTTTGAGCACTCCACAAATCGGCATCGCGATTGCCGCACCCAGCGGCCGCGCGCCGGACAACGACGCGCTTCAGCGCGGCGTGCAGCGCCTTGAACAGCAAGGCTTCCTGGTCCACAACTACTATGACGACGACAAGCGCTTCCAGCGCTTCGGCGGCACGGATGAATGGCGTCTGGCGCAGCTGAACGCGGCGGCGGCGGACCCGCAGGTGCAGGTGGTGATCGCGCTGCGCGGCTCCTACGGCATGTCGCGTCTGCTGCCGATGATCGATTTTCACCAGATGGCGGACAGCGGCAAGCTGTTTGTCGGCTACAGCGATTTCACGGCGTTCCAGATGCCGCTGCTGAAGCAGACCGGCCGCATCAGCTTTGGCGGTCCGATGATCTGCGACGATTTTATCCGCGACGAGCCGGTAGCGTACACGCTGAACCAGTTCTGGGATTGCCTGCGCGGACCGGTGCACACGGTGCGCGGCGCGGTTGCCGAGGGCGTGGCGGACAATCCGGTGGTGGACGTCAGCGGCAAGCTGTGGGGCGGCAATCTGGCGATGATGGTGAGCCTGCTCGGCACACCGTATTTCCAGGCGCTGGAGGGCGGGATTTGCTTCATCGAGGACATCAGCGAACATCCGTACCGCGTCGAGCGCATGGTGCTGCAACTGTTTTATGCCGGCGCGCTGGACGGCCAGCGCGCGCTGGTGCTGGGCGATTTCTCCGGCTACAAGCTGGCGCCGCTGGACAACGGCTATGACTTCGACGCCATGCTGGCCTACCTGCGCGAGCGGCTGCCGATCCCGGTGCTGACCGGCCTGCCGTTCGGCCACATCAAGGAACGCGCCACCCTGCCATACGGCGGCGGCGCGCACCTGGTGTCCACCGAACGCGCATTCGACCTGACGATCAGCGATTATCCGACCCTGGGTTGATGGCCGGCCGCAAGGCGCGAACTTCGCGCCCCAGTGCATCGACATTCTGGGCGAGGGACTGAATCTGGCCTTGGGTGGAGGTGTAAAGATAGACGGATATCGAGGTGGTGACGGTCATGATGATCGCCAGGCCGGTGAGCATGATGCCGATGCACCATTTGAGTACCTCGGCTTGGCCGCGCAATAGCCGAGTTTCCATCTCGGCAAGACGAGCGATGATGTGCGCCTCCATTTCGGCCAGCCGGAAGTGAGTCATGCCGTAATACGCGCGCGTTTGAGCGGCGATCTGGTCGCGGCTGGCGTCCACATAATCTTTGATTGACGGCGTATCCATCGGCCTAGTCTGCGTCGGGTCCAGTACACTGTCAATCCGCGTCCGGCGGTGATTTGAGGTGTATTAAGCTGGTGTAAGTGCTTGTTTTATATGGGCTTACACGCGATCTGGCCTGCTTGCTGTATAATTTCTCCTTTCGCTCTATCTATTCTGCAAAGTCCAACTCCAAATGCTCAGTACCGCAAACATCACGATGCAATTCGGCGCCAAGCCGCTGTTTGAAAACATCTCCGTCAAATTCGGCGATGGCAACCGTTATGGCCTGATCGGCGCCAACGGCTGCGGCAAGTCCACCTTCATGAAAATCCTCGGCGGCGACCTCGATCCGTCGGCAGGCAACGTGATGCTGGACGTGAACGAACGCCTGGGCAAGCTGCGTCAGGATCAGTTTGCGTACGAAGACATGCGCGTGCTGGACGTGGTCATGATGGGCCACACCGAGATGTGGGCCGCCATCGCCGAACGCGACGCGATCTACGCCAACCCGGACGCCACCGACGACGACTACATGAAGGCCGCCGATCTGGAAGGCAAAGTCTCGGAATACGATGGCTACACCGCCGAATCGCGCGCCGGCGAACTGCTGCTGGGCGTTGGCATCAGCATCGACCTGCACCAGGGCCCGATGAGCGCCGTGTCGCCAGGCTGGAAGCTGCGTGTGCTGCTGGCGCAGGCCCTGTTCTCGAACCCGGACATCCTGCTGCTCGACGAACCGACCAATAACCTGGACATCAACACCATCCGCTGGCTGGAAGATGTGCTCAACGAGCGCAACTCCACCATGATCATCATTTCCCACGATCGCCACTTCCTGAACCAGGTGTGCACCCACGTGGCCGACATGGATTACGGTACGCTGAAGATCTACCCAGGCAATTACGACGACTACATGCTGGCCTCGACGCAAGCGCGCAACCAGCAGCTGGCCAACAACGCCAAGGCGAAAGAGAAAGTCGCCGAGCTGCAGGACTTCGTGCGCCGCTTCTCGGCCAACAAGTCCAAGGCCCGCCAGGCCACCTCGCGCGCCAAGATGATCGACAAGATCAAGGTCGAAGACATCAAACCGTCGTCGCGCGCCTATCCGTTCGTGCGTTTCGAAGGCGAGAAGAAGCTGCACCGCCTGGCCGTGGAAACCGACAGCATCAGCAAAAAATACGACCGCACGCTGTTCAACAACTTCAGCATCATGGTTGAAGCGGGCGAACGCATCGCCATCATCGGCGCCAACGGCGCCGGTAAGACCACGCTGTTGCGCTGCATCGGCGGCGACGACATCGCCGGCCTGCACGCCGATCACGGCACCGTCAAGTGGGCGGAAAACGCCAACGTCGGCTACATGCCGCAGGATCCGACCGAAGATTTCGCCACCGATATCTCGCTGACCGACTGGATGGGCAAATGGACCAAGGAAGGCGATGACGACCAGGCCGTGCGCTCGATCCTGGGTCGCCTGCTGTTCGGCGGCGACGAGGTGAAGAAGTCGGTGCGCGTGCTGTCCGGTGGTGAAAAGGGCCGCATGATGTACGGTAAGCTGATGCTGGGCCGTCACAACGTGCTGCTGCTCGATGAACCCACCAACCACATGGACATGGAATCGATCGAGTCGCTGAACATCGCGCTTGATAAATACGCCGGCACCCTGATCTTCGTCTCGCACGACCGCGAATTCGTGTCGTCGCTGGCCAATCGCATCATCGAGATCAAGGACAATGAAGTCGTCGACTTCCGCGGCAACTACGAAGAGTATCTGACCAGCCAGGGTATCGCCTAAAGACTATGCAAGCCATTGAGATCAAACCCGTCGAGTACGAACATCCACAAGACGGAGCCAGCTGCACCGCCCATGCCTGGGCGCGCACGCCAGCGACTCCTAGCGCTGAACAGCGCATCGAACTCAAAGAACGCATCAAGCGCCTGCTGAAGGAGAAGCAGGCAGTCCTGGTGTCCCATTATTATGTGGACGCCGACCTGCAGGATCTGGCCGAGGAAACCGGCGGCTGCGTCTCCGATTCGCTGGAGATGGCGCGCTTCGGCCGCGATCATCCGGCCAAGACGCTGGTGGTGGCGGGCGTGCGCTTCATGGGCGAAACCGCCAAGATCCTCAGCCCGGAAAAACGCATCCTGATGCCGGACCTGGACGCGACCTGCTCGCTGGACCTGGGCTGCCCGGCCGACGAATTCGCCGCCTATTGCGATGCGCATCCGGACCGCACGGTGGTGGTGTATGCCAACACCAGCGCCGCCGTCAAGGCGCGCGCCGACTGGATGGTGACCTCGTCGATTGGCCTGGATATCGTCAAGCACCTGCACGAGCAGGGCAAGAAGATCCTGTGGGCGCCGGACAAGCACCTGGGTTCCTACATCCAGAAGCAGACCGGCGCCGACATGCTGCTGTGGCAGGGCTCCTGCCTGGTGCATGACGAATTCAAAGGCGTGGAGCTGGAGCTGCTGAAGGCACAGTACCCGGAGGCGAAGATCCTGGTGCATCCGGAATCGCCGGCCAACGTGGTGGCGCTGGCCGATGTCGTCGGCTCGACCACGCAGATCATCAACGCCGCCGTGGAGTCGGACTGCGACACCTTCATCGTCGCCACCGACAACGGCATCCTGCACAAGATGCGCGCCGCGGCGCCGGGCAAACGCTTCATCGAAGCGCCGACCGCCGGCAACAGCGCCACCTGCAAGAGCTGCGCGCACTGCCCGTGGATGGCGATGAACGGCCTGCAGAATCTGGCCGACGTGCTGGAGAACATGGACAATCCGGCGGTCAGCGCCAACAACGAAATCTTCGTCGATGCGGAAATCGGCAAGCAGGCCGTGGTCTCGATCACCCGCATGCTGGACTTCGCGGCAGCCAAGAAGGCCAAGGTGCAGCCGGGCCCTGACCTGGCAAAGGAAGCGCAACTGTTTTCGGGAATCGGTCCTGCATGATGAGTACTCTGGTGAACAAGTTCGCGCCGTTCGACGACGCGTTGAAATCGGCATTTGAAGCAAACCTGCTGTCGGCGTTGCTGGAAGACGTGGGCAGCGGCGACCTGACCGGCCTGCTGGTGCCGGAAGGCGGCCGCGCCAAGGCGCGCGTGATCGTGCGCGAAGACGCGGTGCTGTGCGGCGCGCCCTGGTTCGAAGGCATCATGAACTGCATGCAGGCCGGGATTGAAATCGACTGGAAGTACGCGGAAGGCGATGTGATGAAGGCCGACAGCGTAGTCTGCACCATCGAAGGTCCAGCGCGTGCGCTGCTGACCGCCGAACGCGGCGCGCTGAACTTCATGCAACTGCTGTCCGGCGTGGCGACCGCCACCCGCAAATACGTCGACGTGATCGCCGGCACCCGCGCCGCCATCCTCGACACGCGCAAGACCTTGCCGGGCCTGCGCCTGGCGCAGAAGTACGCGGTGCGTGTCGGCGGCGGCCAGAATCAGCGCCTGGCGCTGTACGACGGCATCCTGATCAAGGAAAACCACATTGCGGCGGCAGGCGGCATCACCAACGCGGTGCTAGCGGCCAAGCGCCTGGACAAGGGCGTCAGCATCCAGGTGGAAGTGGAGTCGCTGGATGAGTTGAAGGAAGCGCTGGAAGCGGGCGCCTTGTCGATCCTGCTGGATAACTTCAGCACCGACATGATGCGCGAAGCGGTAGGCATCAACGCCGGCCGCGCGCTGCTGGAAGCGTCCGGCGGCATCAACTTCGACACCGTGCGCGCCATCGCCGAAACAGGCGTGGACCGCATCTCGATCGGCAGCCTGACCAAGGATATCCGGGCCACCGACTATTCTTTGCGCATCGTCGGCTAATCCGCGTAGAATAAACCGCAAGATGCCGGATTTCCGGCGGGGGAGACCCACTTGCGGCTGTCATCACGGCGACGTTGCTTGACTGTCTTCTGCGGCATGGCGCTGGGCGCTTTGCCGCTGTCTTCTTTTGCCCGCGCGCCGGCTTCACGTGAGCTGGTGGCTGCGGGCACCCACAATGTCGGTATCTTCGAACGGCGTCCCAACGGCGAGTTTTCCGGCCTGGGCGTGGAACTGATGCGGCTGCTGGCGCACCGCCATGGCTACCAGGCGCGCTTCGAAATCTACCCGTGGCGGCGCGCGATGGAAGTGGTCAGCGGCGGCAAGGCCGACATCCTGGTCGGCGCCTACAAATCCGCCGAACGACAACGCATTCTCCGCTTCGGCGAACAGGCTTTTTTGCAGGACGAGCTGGCATTTTACGTGCGCGCCGACAGCATGCCGGTGTGGGAGGGCGATTATTCCTTGCTCAAGGGCCGGCGCGTGGCGCTCATCAACGGCTGGCTGTATGGACAGGCGTTCGACAAGGCGCTGCCGCAGCTGCGCGCCAGCGTCACCAATACAGTGGAAAATGGTCTGCAGATGCTGGCCCATGGTCACGTCGAGCTGTTTGCGACCAATCGGCGCGATACCGATCCGGTGCTGGCGGCACTCGGCTTGCAGGACAAGCTGATGGCGCTGGCGCCGCTGATCGATGTGCAGGATGCTTATTTCGCCTATCCCTTGTCGCCGCGCCTGCGCGACTTGCCGGCGCATTTCGACCAACTGCTGGTGGAGATGAAGAAAAACGGCGCGCTGCAAAAGCTGGCGCGCCGTTACGGCGTTACGATTCCCTGATCGCCTTGCGCATCTTCGCCAGCGGCACCAGCACGTCGCCCGGCAAGGTGATTTCGATCGGTTCGACGATGCTGAAGCCGCAGGCGGTGTACAGCGGTACGCCCGGCATGGTGGCCGCCAGTTCCAGCGTGTGGAAGCCGCCGGCCGCCGCCGCATCGCTGCAGTGCTGGAGCAGCATGCGTCCCAGGCCCTGGCGCGCCGCCGACGGATCGACAAAGAAGGCGCGGATGCGGGCCGGCTCGGTGGCCGGGTCCAGCAGGGGATCGGCGCCTGTCTTGGTGCGGTCGGCGCCGAACAGCGTGCTGCGCTTGCTCCATCCGCCGCAGGCCGCCAGTTGGCCATCCTTCTCGATGATGAAGTAGGTCTGGTCCGCCACCAGCTGCGTGTCCACGCCGAACACGTAGCGCGTGACAGCCTGCGCCTGCTCGGGCGTGTAGAAACCTGCGCTGAGCGCAATGCCGGAACGCGCGATCAGCGCTTCCATGGCCGGGATGTCGGCCTGCGTGGCGTGGCGGACCGCGATCATTGCTTGCGCCGCGGCGGCGTCAGGATGGTCGGCAGCGCCTTCGCCAGCGTCTCCGGATAGTCGCGGCTGAAGTGCAGGCCACGGCTTTCACGGCGCAGCAGGGCGCTGTTGACGATCAGGGTCGCCACCTCCACCAGGTTACGCAGCTCCAGCAGGTCGTGCGAGACGCGGAAGTTCTGGTAATACTCGTCGATTTCTTCCGTCATCAGCGCCAGGCGGTGCTGGGCGCGTTCCAGGCGCTTGGTGGTGCGGACGATGCCGACATAGTTCCACATGAAGCGGCGCAGCTCGTCCCAGTTGTGCGAGATGACCACTTCTTCGTCGGCGTCGGTGACGCGGCTTTCGTCCCAATCCGGCAGGTAGGGCACTTCGCCTTTTTCCTTGGACGTGATGTCGAGCGCGCAGGCGCGGCCGATCACCACGCATTCCAGCAGCGAGTTGCTGGCCAGGCGGTTGGCGCCGTGCAGGCCGGTGCAGGCGGTTTCGCCGACGGCGTACAGGCCCGGCAAATCGGTGCGGCCATGCAGGTCGGTGACAATGCCGCCGCAGGTGTAGTGCGCGGCCGGCACGATCGGAATCGGTTCCTTGGTGATGTCGATGCCCAGTTCCATGCAGCGCGCATAGATGGTCGGGAAGTGCTCGATCAGGAATTCGGCCGGCTTGTGGCTGATGTCGAGGTGAACGTAGTCCAGGCCGCGCTTCTTGATCTCGAAGTCGATGGCGCGGGCGACCACGTCGCGCGGCGCCAGTTCGGCGCGTTCGTCGTGGGCCAGCATGAAGCGCGTGCCGGCGGCGGCGCCGGCTTCCGGCGGCAGCTTGAGCAGGCCGCCTTCGCCGCGGATCGCTTCGGTGATCAGGAAGGATTTGGCGTACGGGTGGTACAGGCAGGTCGGGTGGAACTGGATGAATTCCATGTTCGACACGCGGCAGCCGGCGCGCCAGGCCATGGCGATGCCGTCGCCGCTGGCGGTGTCCGGATTGGTGGTGTACAGGTACACCTTGCCGGCGCCACCGGTACACATCACCGTGTGTTCCGCCGCAAAAGTGTACACCTGACCGGTATGCTCGTCCTGCACGTACAGGCCGTAGCACTTCGGCTGTGCGTTGCCCTTTTTGCCTGGGTGAACCTTGTCCGAGGTGATCAGGTCGATCGCGCAGTGGTGCTCGAACAGCGTGATGTTCGGATGGGCGCGTACTTTTTCTTCCAGCGTCATCTGCACCGCATTGCCGGTGGCGTCGGCGGCGTGGATGATGCGGCGCTGGCTGTGGCCGCCTTCGCGGGTCAGGTGGAAGCCCAGTTCGGCCGAATCATCCTTGGTGAAGGGCACGCCTTGTTCGATCAGCCACTCGATCGCTTCGCGGCCGTGTTCAACGATGTAGCGCGTGGCGCCTTCGTCGCACAGACCGCCGCCGGCGATCAGGGTGTCGTCGATGTGCTGGGTGTGGCTGTCGCCCGAGTCCAGCACGGCGGCAATGCCGCCCTGGGCCCAGTTGCTGGCGCCATCCCTCAGGGCACGTTTGGAAACAATCGCTACGGTACGGGTCTCGGCCAGATGCAGGGCGACCGACAGGCCGGCCAGTCCGCTGCCGACAATTGCAACATCAAATTTCATGATTAAGTGGGTTTGAATGCACTAGAGAACCATGACTATAGACTAATCATCACATTTGTTACAGGAGTATTTCAATTCAAGGGGTTACGCGCGGGGCTGGCCCACGTGGGCGAAACGTGGGCGAATTCCGCAGCGAGTTGCACAAAGATCTAGCCCTTAATTGCGACGTTCCCGCCCGGTATCGCGCGCACGAAATAGTCCGAGAGCGCACCGTTTTCCAGTTCGATCCACTTACCATAAGTTTTTGAAACCATGACTGTATCCTTGTGCCCCATCTGCTTAGCCACGTAAAGCGCGTTGAGCCCGCTTGATAACAGCGTAGACGCAAAGGTGTGCCGCGTTTGATAAAGAACCCGGCGGCGCACGCCGGCCTTTTTTAGAATCGTGTACCACCGCCGCCCCAACTCCCGGGCGTCCTGCCACCCAGCGCCGAACTTCGGATTTTGGAAAACCAAATTGTCTTCGAGCGCCGTAAAATTCCTCTGCGCGCGCAGCGCTTGTAGCGCGCCATTGCGCAGATCGATAGAACGCCTCCCCGATTGGGTTTTGGTTTCTTCGCGGGTAATGCCTAAGACGCTCGTCCTCTCAACCAGCACTGTGAGATTTGTCCAATCGACCGAACCCCACCGCAATGCGAGGTATTCGCTTGGTCGCATGCCAGTCGAAAACGCGAAGAGAATCACGTTGCGCTCCTGTCCGTCGCAGGCGGCAAGTATCGCTTTGATTTCTTCCGTGCTGAACGGATCAACGACGTATTCGACCCTCTTCGCCTCCTTGGGGATGATTCGACTGATCTTGACGCGATCCAGGGGATTACCTTCGATAAGATCATCGTTCACTGCGTAGTCCAGGGCGGAGCGAAGCGGGATGAGAATCGATCGTATCGTTCTGGCCTTGCGGTTGATTGAGGCAATCCAGGCCCGTAGAACTGGCGGCGTCAACTCCGTCAAAAGCATGTTGTCAAATCTGCTAATATGGGTCTTGTAGGTGGCCGTGTAGCGAAGGTGAGTGCTGGGAGCAAGAACAGGTTTCGCCTGGTCCAAATACTCGCGCACCAACTCGCCCACGGTCGACGCGCTCGTAACCGTCGTCAGACCAAGCTTCGTGAGCTGGCCCGAGTCAGGAAAGTATTTGGCATAGTCGAATTTTCCGAGTTCGATGGCATTCAGGATCTCGCCGCGGAGTCGCTCGGCGTACCTGATATTTTGCTTCGTGTGATCGAGCTTGAGCGTCTCGCGACACTCCATGCCTTTGTACATAAATTTTATGCGGATCGATTCGCTTTTGATGCCCGTGCGGAGCTCAACGCCGCGCGTAGTGGACTTGTCTGTTCCCATCGTTCTATCCATTCCTGTACGGCCGGGAGGCTGATCCACAGCCTGCCATCGACCATTTTGCATTGATCGCCATCGAGCCACTTTCCGGTCTTGCGGCGCGCCTGCACCGCATCCATCGTGTCGCCCGATAGCTCTATGTATCGATCGAGTTTTACCCATTCCATCGAGTAGGCTGCTGCCGCCGTCTTGGTGGCGACGTCCTGCGCTGCCGCCTCCAGGCGCTGCACCAGAGCTTCGATCATCTTGTATTCACCCATGTTCATGGTGGCGTCTCCTTTGATATTGGCCGCGCTCTCTTAAGCTGTGCCATGGTCCGTGCGATTTCGGCCGGGTCGAGCGTCAGCGGCGATTGCTGCGGCACGAGAGTGGTCAGCAATTGATCGACCTTGACGTCCAGCGCCTCGACCGCGCGCAGTACTTCAGCGTTCGTCGGCTCGGCCGGCGCCACTAGGCTGAGTAGCGCATGCCGCATCTGGAATGC
This sequence comes from Duganella aquatilis, assembly GCF_009674565.1. Classification (GTDB taxonomy): domain Bacteria; phylum Pseudomonadota; class Gammaproteobacteria; order Burkholderiales; family Burkholderiaceae_D; genus Rugamonas; species Rugamonas aquatilis. The sequence goes on along the minus strand of NZ_WKJL01000001.1, from coordinate 529,136 downwards.
ATTTTGAGCGCTCATGTTGCTTCCTCAATAATCGTTATGTCACACGGCCGGACCGGTCCGGCGATGCCCTCCAGGTAGACGACCATCTCGTCGTCGCCCTTGTGCCAGCAGAAGCCGGCGATGAACTGCTTGATGCCCAGGTGCAGGACCGGGCGGCAGCGCTGCTTTGCGCGGTGGATGCGCATGTCATGCTGCTCGGCCAGATCGCGCGCCGTGGGCGGCGGCAGTGCGTCCCGCGCGCTCATGACAGTGCCCACCAAAGGTTGGCCAGCGCCGCCGCGCCGTAGATCAGGCCGATCAGCTGCCACGCGCGGCGCCGGCAGTGCGGGTCGCTGGGGATTGGGGCTTGCAGGTCTTCGTTGCCAATCATGATAAGATTTCCTCTCTTACGAACTTGTGAGACTGCGATGAACAAGTGCAACGACTGCAAAACGATGGAGCGGCACATGCACGGCGCCGATCCACATCCGGCACTGCGACCAGTTGGGGAGATGGAGCCGGCGATTGTGGGAACCGGCGAAGACGCGAAGTGTGTCGAGCACCACGAGTGCGCCGTTTGCGGCACGAAGTGGACGCACAGCCATGACCGGTCCTACGCGGTCGAAGGCTGGGCGGTGGGCTGGTAGCAGCTTCAAACCATCACCCGCTTGAATTGGATCACCCGGACCCACTGGTTCTCGCTCAAGCTGCCTCCTTGATCGATTCATAGGCCGCCTTCGCCGCGTTGTACTCGCTGGACAGGATCTCGACCATGCACGGTGCCAGCTTGGCGCTGGTGCAGACATAGATAGCGCCGTCGTGCTTGAAGAAGCCGATCCCGCAGAAGAAGAGGGCGCCCCAATCGGTGCCCATGGCGGCCAGCACCGGGGCGAGGTCGGCTTTCAGCTTCGGGAAGCGCTCAGACCACTCCGTCAGCAGCGCGGCCAGAGCCTGGCGCTGCTCTTTCGTTCCCTTGCGCAGCGAGCTGCGCGGGCGCTGCTTGTCGGCGAGCTGGGCGTCCGGTTTCGTCCACAGCGGGTCATCCTTGGCCGGCTGGAAGCACAGGCCAGCCACTCTGTTGCCGTGGAAGTCGGAGCGCATCAGCAGCTTGCCACCGAAGTGCGCAGCGAACTCTTTACCAGCGGCGCGCACGGCCCCAACGTCGGTTTCATAGATCGCCCATGCCGCCATCAGGGCGCCGTCGCTCGATTTGTAGAATGCGGCGCTCATGCTGCACCGCCTTGCTGCCGCTGAGCGAGCAGGCCGGCCGCCTCCACCTCGGTGCGCGCAACCTGGCGGCAGTTCACCACATTCCAGAAAGTCGGGCGCTCGTGTTTGTCGATAAAGTCGGCGACCAGCTTTTCCAGTTCAGCCTTGGCCTCTGCGTTCTTCGACAGAGCGCGCAACCAGTCCTCGGCGACTTCGCCGCATTCGTCCATGGCGCGGGTACTGATATCGTCAATGATCCAATCGGCGCTGACGTAGTCGGTGGTCGGCACATGCACCGATTCGCCGACGTGTACCGTCTCCCGATTGGGCTCGCCTACGAAAACTTCGGCTGCCGCCGCCAGCGGGCTATCGAAATCGCCCTGATAAAGTTCGCCGTCATAGCTGTAGCAGTAGCTCATACAGCACCGCCTTCGATCTGCACCAGGCCGACAGCTGCTGCGTGGTCCAGCACCGACTTGCCGTTCGCCAGCATCAGCTGGCCCAGGAACGCGCCTTCAAAACTCAGCACGCCGATTTCGATCATGGTGACCTGCGATTTCACCCAGTCGCGCAGGATCGAGCAGACACTGACCTTGGCCTGTTCCAGCGCATTTTTCTCGTGCTGCGTGCGGTTCGCCTTCATGCGGTTCGAGTGCGGGTGTTCTTTCAACCAGGCCGCCGCATAGCCGCGATAGCTGGCCTTCACCGACACGTCGTTGCCGCGATGGGTGAACTGCACCAGCAGGTGGCCGTTCTCGTTGTCGGTCATGTGGCCGAAACGCGCGCAACCGAAGCGCGTCAGGATCTTGCCGATTTCCTCCAGGGCGTTGGCGCCGCTGGTGGAGTTTTCATAGGGGAGGCTCATGATATTATTCCTGTTATTAAAGGAGGGGAATCTATGTTTTACCCAAGGGAGGGAGCTCAAGAAAATCCCTTCGAGCACAACGGGCACACCGTGCAAATCTCGACTTTTGAAGACCAGCCCGGCAACTGGGTAGGCGCGTACCGTGTGCTCTATGGAGACGTCATCGTTTTGCAGATGAAGGTGCCTACCGTGTTCGGCAGCCCGAAAGATGCACTCGCGTATGCAGCTGGCATTGCCAAAGCGGCAGTCGATTTTCGGGTCGAGGAGCTTGTCGGTGGTCCCCACGAATTTAAGCTCCCACCGCCTCGCGCGAGCCGTTCGACGCTGCCACAGTGACGATTCCTGAACGTTCCATCGCCTCGAGTAGCCGCGCTGCCCGGTTGTAGCCGATCCGTAGGTGACGCTGGACCAGTGATATCGACGCGCGCTGGTTGGTGCGCACGACGGCCACCGCCTGCTCGTACAGCGGATCGCTGGCGCTGCCGTCGCCGGCGGGAACTTCGCCCTGGCCGTGGCCGTTCACCGGGCGCTGTTCACGGCCAGGCTCGTCGCCCTTGGCTGGCGCCGTGGTCACCTTGGTGATGGTGGCGCCATGCTCGCGCATTAGACCGCGTAAGCTGGCCGTGTCGGCGTCGTCCCGCGCGCCGACGTCCTTCGCCTCGCCGCCCAGCGCCTCAACAAGGTCGGCCATCAGCTTGGCCAGTTCGCCGGTCATCAACATGAAGTCGCCGTCGAAGCGCTCGTCATCGTTGCGGATCGAGCCCTTGTCAGCCTCGGTCAGCACGTCCAGTGGCTTCACCGACTTGACGGCCAGGCTCTCGTCCAGCACAAAGCTGATCTTGCTTTCCCAGGTCATGGCCAGGCGCGTGCACTGCTTGCCGGCCTGGATGTGGCGGCGGATTTCTTCCGGATCGAGGGAGTGGTGCTTGTAGCCCACTTGCGCTTTGCTCTCGCCGGTGGCGCGCAGTGTGGCGTCCTGGTCGACCGTGAAGCCGGCCGGCGCCTCGTCGGTGGCCAGCCAGTCGGTCATCACACCCACCGGCGAGCGTTGCACGCGCAGGCTTTCCAGCGGCATGCGGTCGGCCGCTTTCAGTAGCAGCTTGATGACTTCGTCGGCCTTGGCCGGCGAGGCGGCGTCGACCACCAGCCAGCCGTTGACCGGATCGATCCACGTCCAGGTGTTCGACTCGATGCTGAACGCGCGCGGCAGCAGCTCGTCGGTGACGCGTTCCTTCAATTCCTTCATCGCTTTCTTGCCCGGCGCGAAGCCCTGTGCCTCTTCCATCTCGGCGGCGCGCGCCTTCGTCACCTGGTTGATGACAGTGGCCGGCAGCAGCTTTTTCTCGCCGCGCAGGCGGATCAGCATCTGCTTGTTGACGGTGTGCACCAGACCGCCATTCGGGCGCGGCGCGGACCAGCCCTGGCGGATCAGCTCGTTGCTGCTGGCCGGCGTGAAGGCCTGCGGCGCGAGAGCTTCGGCCAGCGCATCGGCGGTCATCGCCCACGGCGCGGGCAAACGGTAGGCCTGCAAATTCTTGAAAAACATGGTGTGCTCGCTTAATCGTTGTGTGGGAATGTGGTGGTGTAGTCGTCCGCCGTGGCGTCGGCCGGGATGATCAGACGCGTCTTGGCCGTGTACATCTGGAAGAGGCGCTTCTCGAACGCGAACAGCGGACCAACAAAAATCTTGTCTTTCAGATCGCGGCCGCTGAGCGACAAGCCCCACACCTCGCCTGCACCCTTGATCCGCAAGTGGACGTCGTGCCCTGCGTACTTGCCGGGCTCGGCGTCGATGTAGACGTCTACATATTCCGCGCCGGTCGCCGACGACGGGTGCCGCTCGATCTTGAAAGTGAAGTCGCAACCGCGCAATTCGTCGCGTCTGTAATAGTCGAGGTTATGCTTGATGAATTCTTCCAGCAGTGCGTGCAGTGTGATTTCAGCAGGAGCCGGCTCCAGTAACTCAGCGATATCTTTATCCAGCTGCTCGGTGAACTGCGACGTCATCACGGCGCCGACGCGCTTCTTAATGATGTCAGCGACCAACTGGCGGTAGCAGGGCAGATCAATTTCGTCCAGATTGACGTCAATCAGCGCTTTGACCCGCTCGTTAATCTTCTTGGTGAAATCGCTGTTGTAGCCGCCGATCTGGTCTTTTATCGCGCTGGTGATGGCTTTGCCGACCTGCTCCTGGAGAGCGGCTTCGATGGCGCCGGAGGCGACGATGTTGTCGAATGCTGCGGCTACCGCGTCCTTCAATTGGTCCATGATGGTCCTTGTCTATGCTGCCGGCTCAGGTAAATGCCAGCAGCTGGTTGATCACGTTGTCCAGGTCCTGCCTGGTGTATCTGGTCAAAATGCGCCGCAGGATCACGTCCACGGTCGCGTTGTACAGCCGTTCAAATTCGATTTCGTCCATCACGGCGAAGGAAATGCTCTTCGCCTCCAGCCGGACTTCGCTCCGGATATTCACCGTCGACTCGTAGAAGCCGGCCAGGATGATCAGATCCTTGCGGAAGCGCTCTTTGTTCTTCGCCACCGGCATGCCCTGATAGGTGAGCTGGCCGCTGGGCTCCCACTGCTCGAACGCGAAGTCGAGCAGGGCGAAGTACTTCTTGTGAAACTTGTAGTTCCTGACCCGCTTGAAATCGGCGTGGGTCAGTTCGCCGGCTTTCATTTTCTGGATGAAGGCCGCCGCAGCCTCGTCGTGCGGCACCAGGATGTTGGAGACCTTCATCAGCACGATTTCTGTCAAGGCGGTGCTCCCGCGAAGCGTGCGGTGGTCATGGTGCCTCCGATACCAGCGCCCAGCCGGTGGCACCTTTGTGCATGCGGCGGACGGACAGGCGCGAGGTGTACGGCTTCCCGTTGGCTTTGGTGACACCATTCGTGGTAACGAAGGCACCGCCATCAACTACACGGTCGACCGTGACGGTGCGCTTCCCGCCGTTCGTACGCTTATCGAAGTCCAGCCACACTTGACCGGGTTTCACCCGAATGCCTTCCTTGGTGATGTCGTGATCGTTCACGCTGCTTGCTCCTGCTTCTGCTGCTCCACCGCGACCTCGGCGGCCGGCGTCGCCGACGGCACGCCCATGTTCTGGTACGGGTGCTTCTGGGCGTGCGGCTTGATGTGCTGCTTGAAATGGCGGCCGATCGACTCCGCGCCGGCGAAGGCGGTGTATTCCGCAGCGCTGAAGTTGTGATAGTGGTACACGTTGCCCGGCGCGCCCTTGTGGAAGAACTGGATGGCCAAGGTCTCGGTGGCAGGATTGTGGCCGATGGCGGCGATCTGCGACGAGGTGACCTTCATCAGCGGGATGGAATTTGCGGTGTGCATGCTGTTCTCCTGGTGGTTGGTGGTTATGCTGCGGATTTCGCCTGTGCCGCGCTGATGTGGCGCACCATGGCGGCGCACATGCGAGGGAAGTCGGCTTCGTGGTACAGCTTCGATGCGCGGTCGGTGGCGGCCGGCTCGAAGCCCAAGGCGCGCAAGCCGTCGACGGTGATGGTCAGTGGCGCGATGCGCTCGTTGATCTGGCCGAGGCGTAGCGTTGGCGGCGTGATCGGCACGGTGGCTGGCTGGTCGAACAGGTCGCCGGCCGGCGCTGGCTGGATGGCCGCGACCTGTGCGTCTGCCAAGTCGGTCAGGCGCGCCTGTTCGGCGAGCGCGGTGGCTTGGGCGATTGCAGCGGCAGCGGTGGTCGGACGCCCGGTCTGGGCGGGCTGCTGCGCGCGCTGCTCTTCGGCCTGGCGCTGGGCGGCGGTCTGCGCGGCCTGCGCTTCGAGTTGGCGTTTCGTTTCGGCGGCGACACGCGCCTGTTCGGTGGCTTGGCGATCGGCGTCAGCTTTACGCTCGGCTGCCAGTTTCTCGGCGGCGGCTGCCTCGGCCTTTGCCTGCTCCTGGGCCGCGATCTGCGCGCGCAGCGCATCCTCCTTGGCTTTTTCGTCGGCCTTGTGCTTATCGATGCGGGTGGTCACCACCAGTTGGAAGTCGTCCATCGCCTTGCCGATGATCTGCGCCATGTCCATGAACAGGTGGCCGTAGCCGGCGGCATGCTCTTTGCACCAGGCCTGCTTGGTGCGGTAGTCGGCGGCCTGCTGGTTGGCGGCGACCTTGGCGTTGGCCAGCGTCGTGTTGACGGCGTTGTGTAGGCTGGCCAGAGTGCGGAGACTCTTCATGGCGCCGGCGAAATCCGGCTGCGGCAGCGACAGGCGCAGCGGGACGATTTCCTTCTCCAGCGTCGCGACGTGGTCCGCATAGTCGCGTTTGCCTTCGTTCAGGATGGTTTCCTTGATCTGTTCTTTGCGCGTCTTGACCAGCTTTTCCAGTTCGAGGCGCTTGGCGCGGAACTGCGCTTTGATGTGATCGACCGTGCGCAGCACTTCGTCGATGGTCGAGGTCTGTGCCAGCGCGGCGGCCTTGGCAAGTTCCAGTTTCTGCTCGGCCTCGCCGCAGAATTTGACGTTGTACTCGGCGTCGGCGAAGTCCTGGTCATCCTGCAGGTCGGTCTTGATCGTCGACAGGAACTTGTCCGCCGCCTTCTGATAGACCATCAGGTTGCTGCTGACGACCTTGCCTTCGGTCTGGACGAGCAGCGCGGGCAGGGCGGCGGCCGGCGCGGCCTCTGGCTTCAGCGCGTGGTCGACCTGAGTGTAGTTGGTGACATCGACGTCGATCTGCTCCCAGCTTGCCACTACGCGTGAAAACCAGTTCGCATCTGGGTGGACCCACAGATACACCATGTTCTGTTCGGTGCCGTCGGACGTCATGAACAACCACTTCTCGGCGCCCGAAACCAACAACTGCTGGTAGACCTGTGGTGCATGCTCTTCTGGCAGAACGCCGGCGCGGAGGGATCCGGCCAGCTCGGCGTTCCACTGCTTGTGCTCCCAGCCGATACTTTCATCCATGGTCAGGCCATCGCAGGAGGCGCCCATCGTACCCAGCGACAGAGTCACGGGATAGAGGTCTTCACCAATGATCCGTTCAGCGAGTGGGCGCGCCATCGCCTCCACCTCATGGCCTTTATCCAGAATGTTCTCCTGCACCCAGTCGCTGAACTCTTTGGCCAGGCCGGTAGCCTTCATGCGTACGAGTTCGGAACGTGTGGTGTGCTTCGAAAGACCCATGGCGGCTGCAGCTTCGCTGGCGCCGTGGTGGTTGAAGCGGAATGCGTGCCATTCGTCGCTGCCTTGCAGCAGATGGCGGATTTCGCGGGTCAGTGTGCTTTCGCGCTGCATGATTATTCCTCGTTGGCGGCCGAAGCCGGTTTTTGTTTCCAGGACAGGATTGCTTTTTTCTGTGCTTCAGTGAACGTGGCGCGCGTGCTCACCATCGCAAGCAGCTGTTCCGGCGTTTTCTTGCCGCCCTCGACAGTCTTGCGCCATTTCGGAGCTTCGACTTCGAATTGCTGGTCACTGCATGGCGGCGGGCCTTCTGGTTGCGGCTTGCGTTCGCCATCCGCGCCGGTGTGCGGCACATCAGCTTGCGGGTTGTCAGCGCCGCCGCGTCCGTCGTCGTCCAGTTGCTCGTTGGTGGCGAGGCCACATGCGGCCAGCAGGGTGTAGCGCTGCAGGTAGGTGATAGTCGACGCGACCTGCTGGATGGCATTTTTCTTGCCCGAGTTGTCCGGCGGCGCTACCATGCGCGTCGTTTCGCAGTGCCCCATTGCGTGGGTGATCGCGCAGGTGACTGCGATCATGCCGCTGTCCGGTTGTTCGGTGTCCCAGCGGTGGGAGAAGCCGTGCGTGCCCAAGGCCTCGACTACCGCGCCGCACACTGCGCCCAGTGTCGAGTGGCGGTAGCCGGTGAAGCTGCCGTCCTTGTTGTAGTAGCCGACGGCTTTGTCTTTCATTATCTGCGGCGGAGTGCGCTTGAACTCCGCCATCGCGGCAACGTAGGCTTTGCGGGCCTGATTCGCCTCCAGGCGTTCTTGCAGTTCGATGAAGGTGCGCAGTTCATCCATCGACGCGCCGCGCGCGGCGGCATGTGCCACCAATTCGAATGCATTCGTGGCGACTGGGCGCGATGCTTGGGCGGCCACCTGGTGCGCAGCCGATGCCGCGATGGCCGTCGACTGGCTCGGCGCCGTATCCATCTCCAGTACTTCGTTCATGCTTCCCATTTCGTTCTCCGGTCTAACTTCGTCAAAGCTGCATTGAGCACGGCAAGGCGTACAGCGTGTTGCGGGCGGTGGCCGGCGCGCAGGTTGCGCAGCGCCTGGCTGGCGAAGTCGGCGAGGGCGGTCATTTATCCGCCTTGCCGGCCCACACCGCCTGGTCGCGCAGCGCCGCCTCTTCGTCGGACTGCCGCATGTAGGCATAGGCGGAGCCGATCAGCGTGCCCAGCAGAGCGACGATCAGGGCGTCACGCAATTTCTTCACGGCGCAACCGCTGGCAGCACGAGATCAACCAGCCACTGCGACAGCGCGGTCAGCAAAGACACGGCACTGAGCATTACTCGCGGGTGGCGGCTACACCAGTCGCCGGGCGTGCCGAAGAGGATGCGCGCCATCATGCAAACACCTGCGTTTGCGAGAGGCTTGCAGCGCGTGGAGGGCGCACCTTGAAGCCGCAGGCAATTAGGTTTTGTACGAGGACCGCCGGCACGTTGGTCCAGAAAAGGCCGCCCGGGTATTTCGCTTGCCAGTGATTCGTGCTGTTCATCCTGCGCTCCCTATTGACTTCGTTGTTTGGGGAGCGCGTACGCCGCTCGCTGCGTGTGGTGCTTCGGTATTGGCGCCGTCGACGCGGAGCGTACTGACGCATTCCCTACTGGTTCACCACATAGCCAGCCCCTGTCGTCCCTCGCCGTGTCTCGGCCTGCGCTTTCGCCTTCGCGCAAGCCGTTGTTAGGCTTACGAGGGCAAGGGCTGGGTATATGGTTCCTGCGCGTGCCTGGCGCAGGTCAGGTGCGCGGCCATGCTGCTGGCCGCGCCGGCGATCAGGTCGCAGTCACCTGCGATGGGCGATACTTCTTGGTCACGCCGTCGCCGTGGTCGACTTCCAGAAACACGCCCTTGGCTGCCGGATGCTCGGCGACGAACTTGCCTTCGGTGACCTTGCCGCTCTTCGAGCTACGCGCCTTGACTGCCGCGCCTTTTTTGAATTCCGCCATGCTTACCTCCTTTCGTTGGTTGGTGCCGCGCTTGCCCGGGATGGGTCGACCGCGCGGCGCAGTCGGGGCATGCTGATCCCACAGGGCGTTTATGCTGGCCCGCCGGCCCGTCCGCACTTTCAGCGTGCGGCGACTGTCAAAATCAAGGCGGCTCGCTGGCGTGGCGTTCCCACTGCAGGCGCTCGGCGCGCGATTCCTGCTGCGACACCAGCTGCAGCGCGTGGGCGCTCGGGAGGTGCTCGTCGCACCAATCGGACATCTGGCGCAACTGGTCGCGGGAGAAAAGCGCGGTGAGCGCCACCGTGCTGCCAGCCAGCGAAACGTCTTCAACGTCGTAGCCGGCGCTGTCCAGCACGCCGCGCAAGTCCAGGTAGATGCCGTCATGCTCGTAGGCGCTGGCCAGAAGGCGCGCGTTATGCGGCACGGTCGGTTGCACGCGCGCCGCCGGCGCGTTGGCGCGCAGCTGGAGCAGGGCGGCGGAAATCGGAGCGTTCATGGATTAACCCAGCGTCGCCGGCGCGGCCGCGGTGCTGAAATCGAAGGAAGGAACAACGTCGCCAGCAGCGGCTGCTGCGTCGGAAAGGGCTTTCAGTTCGGCTTGGGACATTTCGTTCTCCATCGGGGTTGGTGCGTCGATGAAGTAATATTAGTCGGACTACTTATTTAAGTCAACAGTCGGACTAATAATATTGAATAAATTTTTGTGCTTCGCTAGAACGGCATCTCTTTGGCTTCTACGGGCAGCACAGCCGGCCGCCAGTCGATCTCATCCGTATTGATATGCTTGATAATGTTGGCGGTGTTGAAGTGCCCGAAGAAAAGAAGGTTACCGGGCAAGGGGCGGCCGAAAGGCAGCGATGAAGTGCGCCGATGTAGCACGTTTACGCTACATCCCGAGCGATGATTTTATGCTAATGTCATCGATGTTATTTAAAAGCCTAGTTTTAGTGGCAATCCACGCTTGGCGTACTCTTTTTCGATACGAAATCAATTAAATAGGGATGCTCAATGGTTCCGTCCAAAGTCTTTCGCGCGCGCCCGCTGGCGTGCCTCCTCGCTAGCGCCGCGGCGCTTTTATTCGCTCAAAGCGCCAATGCAGGAGTGAAGTCCGGTGACACCTTTACTTTCTCCATTGCTGGATTCAATAGCTCGGGAACCGAAGGTTACATTCTCGGCACCGCTCTTAGCACTGTATTTGGCGAGACCACTACTTTTGCAGCAGCCGGCGAAAACGGCCAGGCATATACTGTTTCCTCTTGGGAGGTAGTCGGCGCCACCAGCACGACCGACTATTTTAAAATTTCGACGCCAGTCAGTTTTCTTACCACCGCGCGGGTGAACGGTGCGCTGATCACCTGGCTGCAACTCGACATTGGCGGCGCTAACTCGGGAGAGGGTATCCCAACTGGCGCCAACCCGGTGAATTTTTCCTCGCCGATAGGTAGCTACACCGCCTCCGCTAGTATTACTTACGGCAACTCAAATGCTGTAATTTCTTACACCCCTACAACCAACCTTTCTGCCGATAGGCTTTCGTTCACGATGTCGGAAGGGATCGCCGGCAGCAATCCAATTTTCAATGCTCGCGTTCACGAGTTTGCTTACTCGATCACCTACGCAAACCCAGTGGTAGCCGTCCCGGAACCAGAGACCTACGCCATGCTGCTTCTCGGCCTGGGTCTTGTCGGTGCCGTTGCGCGTCGGCGCCAGACGCGCGCCTAAAGCACAGCGCTTCGCGAGGCCGCCTGGGGGCGGCTTTTTTTGTTCAGTCACTTCACGCGGCCTGACAAGACCTTATGCCAGACAGCTTCTCGTGATAGCCTTGGGCCTGCTCTGGTTTGCCGCGATGGATGCGGGAATGCGCCTACGGCAACTTCAACGATGTATGTATTGACGTAAGCAAGCGCATCCTCAATCCAACCACATAGGAGTAGGGCATGAACGATCGAGTATCAGAAGAGTTGTTGGCGGCTGCCGCTAGGGGAAATGCAGACGAGGTAATGGCCAGGGTAAGCGTGCCAGAGCTGAATTTTCTGTACTTCATCAGGGCAGACGGTGAGCGTTTGACGACGACCTCTCAGCAGGTCGCGATGGCCTTCGGCAAGCACCACAAAAACGTGATGCGAGATATCCGTGCGCTGATTGACCAGATTCCCGAGGAGGACCGTCTGCTCAATTTTGAGCCGACGGTTGAGATGCGGCCAAATCCATCCGGGGGTGAGTCGATCGCTTCGCCCGGGTTTGCGATGAGCCGAGATGGATTTACGCTACTCGCAATGGGCTTCACAGGCAAGCGGGCGCTCGGCTTCAAGATCGCATATATCAAGGCGTTCAACGCTATGGCCGCCTACATAAAAAATCAGCGCGATGGCCTACGCTACCGCTGCATGGAGTTGGAACTGGAGGACAAGGACAGCAAACGGCGTGGTAGCTATCACGCAAAGGGGCTGAACCTGCGCAAGCGCGAAAAGAAGGTGATCGATCCGGAGCTTGCGGATCTCAAGGATAAGGTGCAGCCCAAGCTGGTGTAGCACCATCCGGCCTGCGCATCAGTTGGTGCACGGGTTTGCTCAGGTCGTTAAAAAGCCCCGACTAGCGGGGCTTTTCTCATTTGTGATCCGACGCAGCAGCGGATGCTGGTGCGATAGGCGCAGGTGCCGGAGGTGCCTGTGTATATACGGTCACAGGCGACTGCGGCACTGCCGCAGACTTCGACGCGTTGCTCATGGTGAAGAACAGGCCTGCAAACCCCAAGAACAGCGAGATCACCGTGGCCAACATCCAGCGCGTAATATCGGTGCTGGACTTGTGCAGGTCAGCCTTGAGGTCGGAAATATCAGACTTTGTAGCCGTCTGCTCCAGGCGTGACTCGATCTTCACCAAGCGCTCCTTGGCGTCGGTGGCGAATTCTTCGAGCTTTGCTATGCGGGCTTCCATGCGGCCATCATAGCCACCTCCGTCCCCACCGTCAAACGATTCCCCTGAAACCGCGTTCCTAATCGCGTTGAAGTCTCTTAGTTGCTTGACATTACTCATTGGTTAGCGCTCCACTCAGCGCTGCAAACATTTTCTGAGCTGTTTGCTGGTCATTTGCATTCGCGGTTTCAATATTAACTTGAAGCAATTTTTGGATTTCTTCTTTTTTGATAACGTTTGATTTTATTAATAAATTCGTCAAATCGATCCAAGCGATTCCTATCGCCGTGATTCCTTCGATTGTTGCAGCTACGCTAGATTTTTCGCTCATGGGAATTTAAATTATGATTGGTGTGAGTTTGCCTTGCATCGGATGGCGAATGGGGTCCTTTCTTGCCACTCCCTAATACGTCAATACGAGGGCATCTTGTCATCATGAGCAGGCCTTGGCAATCACGCCGATGAGCACGAGGAAGCCAATGCCGACAATGACATCGCGCCAGTTTGTTTGTGGCTGGTCGCAATCTCGCACATTCTCAGTTTTCGATTGCCGAGCGCGAGAGGCGCCCTCGCCAGAGTAGCTCGTATGTGAAATTCCGGTGCCAGGTACTCCGAGAGTGGTCTTGGTTTTTCGGCCGCGCTTTATGTTGACCGTGGCGCCCGGGCCGCCGATTGATGTGCTGAAGCCTGACTTGCTGATGTTGACCTTGACCCCAGGGAGAATCTTGATAGTTCTTCGAAAGCGAAAGCCCACTTTAGCCTCTCAATGCTTTTCGGCACCGCCGCATATCACGATTATATGATTTATTGATAATTGGAAATCTAACGAATTGTCACGATGACGTCGCGTGCTCGTGGCGAATAGCCTTCCAGTGATCTTCTAAACTACAACCAAGCCGCGACACCACCATGCCGCGAACACGTCCCGCGCCGACTCTTACTGAAGCTGTAGCTGCCATCTCGGCACTTCGCGCTGGCGCCGGCCGGCACCTTGCCGTCGACGCTCTTCGCCGGCGAGTGCACATCCTGGCCAGCCTTGTTCACGTAGTGGTTGTGCGTCTGCAGGTCGGCTTCGTTTGGTTCGGCTTTCTTCGGCGCAGCGGGTACAGTAGGAGCGCTGGCCGGCGGCGCCAGCTGGGCGAAGGCTGGGGCGACCAAGGAGGCCGCCAGAAGCAGGGTGGTGAGCAAAGTTCTCATCGCGGTCCTTCGCGGAGGTGGGATATGGTTGCGTATCGGATGGTGCGCGGACTATTTTTTATGCAACACCGCCATGGGAAGAGCACGCGCCCTGCTTATCCTTCGAGTGCGAAATCCAACCATCCTTGCACTGAACGGTATCATCGCCACCATTCCCACCGCCACAGCCGGTGAGCGAAATCAATACGATAAGTGACAGGTAGATAACGATAGTTTTCATATAATTCCTGCTGCGGCAAGGACGTGCCGTTTCGTAGTTGAATTATATGGTTTGTTGACCATTAGAAAACTATCTAATTATCACTATGATATGCTCTTGGCCTCGCAAATAGCCTTCCAGTGATCTTCGAACACTTCGCCGCGCGCACGATCATAGCGATCAGCATCTGACTCATTCGGGTATTTGAAGTCGGGGTCTCTCGCCTTCATTTCGTTCTGGGCCTTCATGCGTGCTATTACTTTGTCGGCCAGCAGTAGCACCTCAGCGGTCGTTTCTTCGCCAACCATGCCAGTGCGCTCCAGGTAGACTTCTTTGTTGATCCTCCCAGAGATGAAACGCCTAAACCCGACGTAGCCGCCCATCGCATTTTTTCCATTTACTTCTCCGCAGTGCCAGTTTTCGGCAATCAGGCGGTCATTGCGAAACTGCGCACTGAGCGGGTCGTTTAGTTTGTCAGCGACAAGTTTTCGAGCCTTCGGCAGGATGAACCATTCATCGTAATTGGCGTACGCCGCAATTCCAGCAGCCAAAGTAGCAAGCATGGCCACTGCCGCGATATAGGCAACTCGTTTCATCAACTCTCCAGAAATTAGAGGCGATCTCGGAAGTTCTTTGGTGTGAAGTGAACTACACGGCCAATTACGATGCAGTCAGAGCCTCGACAAGGCACCGGTTTGAATTCGGGATTGTCGGACGCCAGGAACCAATCGCGCCGCTCGTAGAGGAGGCGCTTTATGACGGCTTGGCCCTCATAATTCATCGCGAACACTCCACCGTTCTTGCGCACCTTATCAGCCGTGTTCACCACCGCGATGTCACCTTCGTACATCAGCGGCTGCATGCTATCGCCTTTGACCTTAACCGCAACCAGCGCGTTAGGATAGAGGTCGTTCTCTTCAAGCCATTGGCGCGGCACATGGTGCTTGCTGCCGCCATCATCGATTGGCTCGGCCACAAAACGGTCAATGCCGGCCTGCACCTCAATCGTCACCATTTGAATTGCCACCGAAGGCGGAGCGTGGTCGTCATCGTCTGTGATCGCTACTGCACCTGCAACCCGTAGCGCCTGGTCCGACAACGAGGGACTGAAGTCGCTGAGACCAACCCCCAGTAGGACTGCGAACTTCGCGCCGGCATCCACGTTGAGTGGAATTCGACCATTCAAATACTGTGCAAGGGCACTCTGCCCGAATCCCAGTAGATCTGCCGCTGCCTCTTGGGAGGAGGGTAGGCCGGACTCTTTGCGCGAGCGCTGCCATTCCTTGAAAAGGTCTTTGAGATTGGCGGCTTCGGCTAACTGTTCGGGGGATAGTGGTTGTGCTGGCATATTGCGAGAATATAAGTAAGCCTAATAACTTTCAATTAGTCCGACTGTTGACATTGGCTAGCAGTCCGACTAATATTGTTCGTATGAATGCGATATCTCGAATCCGGGCTCGGCTCGGCGTTACCCAACAGGTCCTCGCGACGGCGCTGAACGTCAGCCAAGGAAACATTTCGCACTACGAGCGAGGACAGTCAGTGCCACCTGACGCGGCAAAGCGGCTAATTGCGTTTGCCTCGACTCGCGGGCACGTCCTGAACTTCGAAGATATTTACGGCCCCGCCGCTACCGGAGAACCCCATGAACATCCGTAAGCACCTGGACACCTTCATGGCGAAGCTCGGGTATGTGCCGGCCGCCGCACTGGACGCGCTGGCAAAGCCCGGCAGCATCCCGCTGAAGATCGAAGTTGATGACAGCCAGGTGCGCAAGACCTTGGTGCTGCTGGAGCAGGTGACGCCGGCGGCGCTTGCAGCCGAAGCCGCATTGGCGAAGCTCTGGAACATCCAGGCGGCGATGCGGAATCAGTCGCCGAGCACCGGTTCCGGCGGAGCGACGGCAAAGCGGGAGACCAGCGGCGCCGGCCTTCGCATCTAGCCGGCTAGGTCGGAGCGAGAAGATATGTAGCTCTCGATGTCCGAAAAGAACATCTGCATCTGAGCTATCACTGCCGCCCGAACCTGATCTGTCGGAAGGGATGTGAGGGCCTCGGTTTGCACCGTCGCTGACTCTGCGTCCTGAAGAAATGCCGCTGCAGCTTGGCGCTCCGCATCCGGGTCGTGCTCGTAGAAACGGGTGAATAGGTGTTGAAGAATTAGGCGCTGTGCTGTTAAGGCCACATGAATTTTTTGCAAATCGTCCATGGGAGATCCCTTTGCAAGTTGTTGTGTGAGAACTGCAACTGTAACGCATTGGAATCTGCCGCCTGAATTTTTGAAAGGTAGTCATGAGCAATCATCAAACCATCACCGCCGCGCTGCTTGCCGCATTCAACCTGGACGCCGACAACGCTGATCCGGCTGCTGTCGCCAGCGCCGCCGCGACCGTGCTGCTGGCGTTCGCCGACGCGGTGCGCGGCCCGGCGCCGGTGGTTGGCGAGATGGCTAGCGTCGAGTTGGTAGCTGACGAAACGCCGACCCTGATCCTCGCCGAGCTGCGCAAGCAAAACACGCTGCTGGAAGTGCTGGCGAAGCAGGGCGATCGCTTCGCTCTTTGCGCCGCGCCAGCCACCGGCGCCGCTGCTTGCGGCCTGCCTGACTGACGGCGCCGGCCGCCAAGTTTGCAACACCTGAATCATCAGCATCACCCGAAAGCCTGAATCACTTTTATAGGAAAACATCATGAACCATACCCAGATGCCCAAACCTCGCATCCTCGTTGCGAAAGTGCTTTTCAACGAGGACGAATACCGCGATTTCAACCAGGCCTGCGCCGCCGCTGATGTGCCGCAAAGCCGCAAGCTGCGCGACTTGGCGCGTGGTTGGGTGGAGCAGCACAAGAATGATAAGCCGCCACGCTCGCGCATGGAATGGCCAGTCGGTGGCCAGAACATTGCCATGGTGCTGCCGGGCAGGACGAACTTCAGCATGCCGCGCCACCACATGCGCATGTGAATCCTCGGCCAGCCAGTTGCCTACGCCACCAATGCAAAGGAGCCACCGTGAATCCTCTTGTAAACCCATAGGAGAGCAGAACCACCATGCAACAGCACCTCGCCGTAAAGAATGCTCCCGATATCGAGATGCGCCTCGTCGCAATCGCCGATCTGTACGTTGATTCAGGAAGCGGCGGTTATCAGCGCGCACTGGACGTGATCCGCGCCAATAGCTACGCAAAGAACTTCGAGCCAGGCGCGATGAAGGCGATCAACGTCTCCGTGCGCCCCGATGGCCGGATGATGATCACCGACGGACAACACACCGTGCATATGGCCGGTCAACTGGGCTACACGCATATCCAAGCGATGGTGGTGCATGGTTCCCGCGAAAGCGAGGCCAAGTGTTTTTTAATTGGGAATGGCAAAGGCAAAAAGAACGCCACGTCCAAACAACGACATGACGCTGCGCTCGTCGCCAGAGATCCTGTCGCGCTCGCTGCACAGTCCATCATGAATACATATGGTATAGCGGTCAGCACCGGCGGCCTCCGTAAGGGGTTCACCAATGCGATTGGCGCCATTACCTCGTATTCAAACGCGAATCCCGCGGCGTTGAAGCGCGCAATGGACTGCATCGCTTCGGCGTGGAAGGAAGACGACTGCGCTTGGTCTGGCGTGGTGCTGCGCGGCATGTTTGATCTTGCGGTTGGCGCTCACGATATGGAGTTGATTGCCGCAAAGCTGCGCAAACGCAAGGCGACGGCAAGGCAGGTGATGGACATTGCCAGCGCGCTGCAGACAGCTGCTGGCGCACGCGGCGGCGGTGCTGCCCACGCAAAGGCGGCGATTTTGAAGGCATGTGGAATCAAGGTGCCCTGAACTCAACGAGCGGTAACGGGATGCCGCGCCCCGATGCGTGCGGCGACATAAAAGATGGAGAACTGCATGTCATTGACTGCACAAGCACAACCTGGTGCGCCAGCGCTGCTGGACACCCTGATCGACAAACTGAAACTGAAGAATGATGCGGAGCTGGCGCGTGCTTTCGAAGTGGCGCCACCCGTGATCAGCAAGATCCGCCACCGCAAGCTGCCGTTCGGCGACAGCATGATCCTGAAGGCGCACGAGAAATTCAACTTCGCCGTGGCTGACATCCGTGCCGGTCTGGCCGGGAAGGCACAGTAATCGATGACCCAGCAACACCAGAAAAAAGAGCAGGGCGCCGAGCCGCTGCCGACTGAGCCGGGCCATGTGATGGCTCGGGAGCATTACGAGCGCCTGGCGCGCGAAGCCGCCGCTCAACAGCAGAAATAGAAAAGGCCGCGTTGCAGCGCGGCCCGATCACCTACAAGAGGAATTACATGCCAGCCATTTTACAGCAAGGACCGGCGCCAGCACAGACTGGCACGCCGGAGGAGAAAGTCACACTCGCGGCCCGCGAATGGCGCGAAAAAGACCGTGAGCACATCGCTGAAAAGAACGCCACTACCAGCGCTGCGGAGTACCGCGCGCGCCGCAAGCTGCGCATGACGGTCGATCTGACTGACGGAAAGGCTGGCCAGCCATGAGGAAGCTCCCGCACTCGACCAGCCTCGCACACGCGATGCTGCGCCAGCTCGTCGCTGGGCCCGGCACCTTCTACCAAATCTGTGAAAAGCTCGAATTCGACATCGAGGACGACAAGGTCGAGAAGGTGTGTCGCGAGCACTTCCACGACTTGGTGGACGCTGGTCATGCATACCTGGTCGACCTGACCTATCACATCACCATCGCGGCGCGCGCAGCCATCGCGCCGCCCACGCCGTACGTCGGACAGGTCGCCGGCCCGGCGTACCGCGGCAAGCCGCATCCGATGTCGGTCACCATTGCGCGCCGCGCAGCGGGAGCACGGGCATGAAGCGCGATCTGATTGTCCACACGAAGGAATTCACCCATTTCCACTTCTGCTGTGGCCTTGGCGGTGGTAAGCAGGGCTTCAACGCGGCCCAGCCGCAGGTAGGCAACATGGCGGCCACTTTGCGCTGCATTGGCGGCATCGACGTCGATCCAGCCGCGATCCGCGACTTCGATAACGCCGGCCCAGGCCGGCCAGGCACCGTAATGGACCTGTTCACGCGCGCGCAGTACACAGCGTTTCATGGCAAGGAACCGCCGACCGGTTGGCGAGAGGTTGGTGCCGCTGACATCCGCCGTGCCGCCGGCAACGAGTCGCCCAACATCGTTTTCATCAGTTCGCCATGCAAGGGCGCCAGCGGCTTGCTGAGCGAGTCGCTGAGCAAGACAGCGAAGTACCAGGCACTCAACGAGCTGACGCTGCGCTGCATCTGGCTGATGGTGGAAGCTTGGGCTGACAACCCGGTGGACCTGATCGTGTTCGAGAACGTGCCTCGTCTCGCCACGCGTGGCCGGCGCCTGCTAGACCAGATCAACCAGCTGCTCCAGCAGTTCGGCTACGCCGTGGCCGAGACGACGCACGACTGCGGCGAGATCGGCGGTCTGGCGCAAAGCCGCAAGCGCTTCTTGCTGGTGGCGCGCCACATGGAGAAGGTGCCACCATTCCTGTACGAGCCGGAAAAAAAGCGCCTGCGCGCTGTCGGCGAGGTGCTTGGCCGCATGCCATTCCCTGGCGATGAGGCCGGCGGCCCGATGCACCGCATTCCGCGCTTGCAGTGGAAGACGTGGGTGCGTCTTGCCTTCGTTGAAGCTGGCAGCGACTGGCGCAGCCTGAATCGCCTGGCGGTGGAAGATGGTCACCTGAGCGAATACCTGATTCTTCCCGAGCGCAGTCACGACTACCTCGGCGTTAACGCCTGGAATCACCACACCGGTGCTGTGTCCGGGCGCGGCACGCCGACCACCGGTGCTTACTCGGTGGCCGATCCGCGCATGGATACCCAGGCCGAATACAGCCAATACGGGGTGATGCCGTGGATGGACACGAGCGGTGTGATCAGCGCCCAGTCGGCGCCAGGTGGGGGTAAGTATTCTGTTGCAGATCCGCGCCCGCCGGCCGGGCCGCTGTTCAGCAAATACGCGGTGACGCGCTGGGATAAGCGCACTGGTACGGTCATCGGCGGCGACGACCAGGGCGCGTACGCAGTGGCCGATCCACGGTCAAGCACGGGCTTTGAAGGCGCTGGCAAATACCTGGTGACGCCGTTCGAGGACGCTGCCGGCACGGTCATCGCCGGCAGCACGACGGGGCAAGGCGCTTTCGCGGTGGCTGACCCGCGCAGCGGCATCAACAGCCGTGTGAAGGGGGATGCCTACCTGACCGGCGGCCATTACGGCGTGCTTCCGTGGTATGGCCAGAGCGGCGCCGTCAGCGCGTCGGCCGGCTACGACAATGGTCGCTGGTCCGTAGCAGACCCTCGCATCGATGCGGTGCCTGCGCTGCCGGCGCAGAACGAGAAGACGGTGGCGATCATCCGCGCGCTGGATGGCACTTGGCATCGTCCGTTCACGACACTGGAGCTGGCCGCGCTGCAGTCGCTGATTGATCCGAGCGAGCACTGGTCGGCGGATGCGCAGACTCAGCGCGAAATCGACGAACATAAACGCCGGACCGGCGCCAGCGCATTTCCGATGCTGGACGGCACCAACGACAGCGCTCACCGCGAGAGGATCGGCAACGCCGTGCCGAAGCTGGCCGCGCAGGCGATCGGCGAAGTGATGGGCACGACGCTGCTGCTGGCCGCCGCCGGCGAGACGTTCACGCTCAGCGCGATGCCGATCTGGGTGCAGCCGGTGGCCATCGCGATCGCTTCCTCGCAGGGATCGACGTTATGAGCGCCGCGCAGCTGTGTTTTGACTTTGACGCGCCGCAGGCCGTTGGGCCGGCGCGTCGAAAGCGCTCGGTTTCTCCGGCCGCTGTCCGCCAGGCGCAGGAAGCGGAAAATCGCCGCCTGAAAGCGTACTGGGAGGCCCGCGATGCAGAGGAGGCCGCAGAGGCGCGTGCCTACTGGCAGGTCGGTATGGTCACGAGCATGCCGCTGTGGGCAGAGGTCCAGGACAGTACGCAAAAATACACGCAGATGCTCCCGGGTGTGGTCGAGTCGATCGACGGCGACCGCGCGGCCGTGCGCATCTACGCGGCACCGGAGTATGGCTGCTGGATGGAAGACTACCCGATCCACAAGAAGCTGGCCGTGAACGTGCAGCTGCGTGACCTCGGTCGCTACGCTCTGAACGAGGGATTGGAGCGTGTGGTTGCCGCCGGCCTGCTTGCGACAGGCGATTCAGGACTGGCGGCAGAAGTGCGGGCGCACCACCGGAACGCGATGTCGAACTTCGCGCACGAGCGTGAGATTGGGATGGTGGCTGCGTGATTCCGATTGTATTAGCCCGCTTAACCTGCGGAGCGAGTGACTGCGGCGAGGTAGTTGGTTGCCAGTACATCCGTAAGAGCAATGACCGCAGAATTTCTGGCGTCACCGGTTGAAAACTTGAACTGCTCTTCGACGATCTGCTTGGCGATGTCGATTTGTTCGAGTGTGGTTGCGTGAGCACGGGCCAATAGGGATTCTTGTCCGCCGGTCAGTGGTTTTGGTTCGATCGTCATGGAAGTCCTTAAATAAAGTTTCTAGAAAGATAATATCATGATTTATGATCTCTCTCGCGCGGAGCGGCAACACCGCGCTATCGCCAACGAAAAGCCGGGCCCGGTTCTCCAGCCGAAGCGCTGCGCCTGCGGCAAGGCGGCGCCGGCCAAAGTGCTGGTGCAGCATAAGAAGTGCCACGGCTGCCTGCTGGCCGACCGCGTCGCAACGCTACACGAGGGTGATCTCGACATCCTGCGCCACATGCTGGGCGCCACGCCGCACCATCCGAAGGCGCGCTGGGGCTTCCGCAACGAATACTTGGTGAACCGCCGCGATGCAGCCGCACTGGCGCGCCTGGTCGAAGCCGGCTTTGCGCGCGCTGGCCAGCCTCTGCTGCAGTTGCAGTACTTCCATGCCACCGACGTCGGTTGCCGCGTCGCGGGCCTGGACGCGAAGCGCGCACGCGTGGCGCTGTCGCTAGGAGGAAAGCCATGACGGCCGCCGTCGAGACTGTCGGCGCCGCCATGGCTATGCGGCGATCACGGCACCTTCAACGCCTCGATCATCTCGCGAAGCGCCTTCGCGATGGTCGCCTGGGCGAGATTCGAGTCCGTGAACAGATTGTTTTTATCCGCAGGCGCAATGATGTCGGCCTTCGACAACCACGTGCCGCTGTACGCGTCCGGATCAACGAGTTGGGCTTTGCCGCTCGCGCAGTAGTGCGGCGCGTCTCCAGGTTGCCAACCAGGTGGATTCTCTTCCCAGCAGGCCGTGGAGATTACCCAACCAGCGTGATAAGTCCGCATTGCACAAGCCATGCTTACCTCCTGAAGATCGAGAACGGAATCGTAGCATGAACCAAGCCGATATTTTCGCCGCTGGCGCCAAGCGCCTGCAGATGACCGACTCCATCGAAATGACGATTCAGTCGCTGCTGGCCTACGGCGCGTCGCACGACCACTGGGGCATCGCCTGGTCCGGCGGCAAGGACAGCAGCGCGACGCTCACGCTGATCATCTGGCTGCTGGATACCGGCCGCGTGCCGCGTCCCCAAACGCTGACAGTGTTTTACGCTGATACGCGGCAGGAACTGCTGCCGCTGGCACATGCCGCTCAGCAGATCATCGACGAGCTGCGCGAGCGCGGCATCCAGGTTGAAGTCGTGACCGCGCCATTAGACAAGCGCTTCATGGTCTACATCCTGGGCCGTGGCGTCCCGCCGCCGAACAACAATACTCTGCGCTGGTGCACGCGGCAGATCAAGATTGATCCGATGCAGCACGCGCTGGAGCAGCGCATCTCCGAACTTGACGGCCAGGTGCTGATGATCACCGGCGTGCGCCAAGGGGAGAGCGCAATCCGCGATCAGCGCATCGAGATGAGTTGCAGTAAGGATGGCGCCGAGTGCGGCCAGGGCTGGTATCAGAAAGTGCTGCCGGAGGCCAAGGGTCTTCGCGGCCGGTTGGCCACGCTGGCGCCGCTGCTGCACTGGCGTGTTTGCCACGTGTGGGAGTGGTTGCGGCACTGGGCGCCCGGTGCCGAGTTTGGCGACTGGAGCACGGCCGCGATCGCGGAGGCCTATGGCGGCGACGAGGCGGAAGAGATCAACGCGCGCACCGGCTGTACCGGCTGCCCGCTGGTTGACTCCGATATGGCGCTGGACAACATCCTGTTGAACCCGCAGTGGGCCTACTTGGCGCCGCTGAAGCGCATCAAGCCACTCTGGCGCGAACTGCGGTTGCCGAAGCATCGACTGCGCAAGGCCGGCCTTGAGATCCTGAAAAGTGGGAAAGCGGCGGCCAATCCGCAGCGTATGGGGCCGCTGACTTTCGAGGCGCGCCGCATGGGCCTCACGACGATTCTGGACATACAAGATGAAGTGAATGTCGCCGCGCGCGCCGCTGGCCGCCCGATGGTAGATCTGATCAACACAGAGGAAGAGGCGCGCATCCGCGAGTTGATCGAACTGGGAACCTGGCCAGATGGCTGGGATGGCGACGAACCGATCGCCACTACCGTCATGGATACCGTTTATGCGAACGGTGCGGTTCAACCTCGCCTCTTTTCGGAGACTGAGCTTTGATGAACCGCATCAGTTTAGGCAAGGCCAGTTTGATGATGCGCTGCACGCTCTTCAGCGTAGGCGATTGCGGTCGCTATCGCGGCGTCGCGGGTAAGGTAATCATCCGGGAGATTGTGCCTCATTGCTGGAACCTGGGGCTTCGCAAAATCGACTTTTCTTTCGAAGAGCACGGATGCCTGCCACTTTTCAGGGCGAACTTCAAGTGCCGAACAGTAGGCGACATAGTCGCCAGCTTCAAGAAAAACTTGGTGGGTCATGGCGCTCTCCTAAAGGTTGCAAGGATGATATTAGCATGATGCGCCGTTCACCCACGAAGTGCGGCATGGCGCCGATGAATCTATCACCGTCGCAATGCGTCGATCAGCTGTTTAGCCTCTCCGAGCAAGGCGTTGATGCACGCATCGCCGGTTGCAAAGCTTCGCCCTCCAGTGCTGAGCACCTGCATTCGTGGATCGACCCAGTCGCCCGGGTTCTCTCCAGGCTGCAGTTCTGCTTCGGCAATAGCTGTATATCGCGCAGGGTGGATCTTGCTCGCGATATGGCTGCATCGAATGGTTATTTCCCATCCTCTATAGGTCTCCTGAATGATGTGGGGCATGTCACGCCTCTGAATTATGTTGTAAATATTATTACTCGAATTGTTGAGCTTCATGATAGCAATTTGCTATCGAATCGCAGGGGTGTGCTATGAAGCGATCCCCGATGCCGCCCCGCAAGACGGCCATGAAGTCCAATGCGTTCGCGCGCGGTGAGCGCATCGAGGCGCGCGAGGTGACGAAGATAGCCACCAAGGCGGCGCGCGAGAAGAAGCACAAGTGTGCCGTACGCAGCTGCCGCGCAGAGTTCGTGCGGCCGGCGCCTTTCGTCATCTGGTGTTCGCCGGAATGCGGTGCTGTGCTGGCCATGGCTAAGCTGGATAAACAGCGACAGGCCGCGGCAAAGGCCGAACGCAAGGAACGCAAGGAGAAGCTGGCCAAGTTCAAGCGCAAGGCTGACCACGTGGCTGACTGCCAGAAGGCGTTCAACGCCTGGGTGCGATTCCGCGATCGTGACAAACCTTGTATTTGCTGCGGCCGTCGCGCCGCCGCTGGCTCGCTTACCGGCGGCGTCTGGGATGCCGGGCACTACCTGTCGCGCGGAAGCCATCCGCACCTCCGCTTCGATGAGCGCAACGTGTTCGCTCAGCTGAAGGGCTGCAACCGCCCAGGCGGCACCACGGCGGCATCGTTCCGCGCCGGCGTCATCGCGCGCATCGGCCTGGCCGCTGTCGAGGCGCTTGAGGCCGACAACGAGTCGCGCCACTACACGGTCGACCAGTTGATCGCCATGACCGCGCACTACCGAAAATTATTGAAAGACCTGAAGGCTGCTGCTGCACCAGCTGCTGGAATTTAACCTGAAACGGAAGAGACATGAGCGCATTTAGCCCTGAAGAACAAAAGCTGCTGGTGCAGGTCGAATACGGCCAGTTCCTGCGGGAGAAAATCAAGCTGGCCCAAAAGAAGGGCTTCGACGTGCCGCTGGAGCAGATCCACCCCGGCCTTAAGCCCCACACCCGCGACATCGTGCGCTGGGCGCTCGCCGGCGGCCAGCGCGCCATCTTCGCATCGTTCGGCCTGCACAAAACCAGCACCAACCTGGAGGTGATGCGGCAGATCGGAATCCGCCGACCGGAGATGTTCCGCCTGATCGTCTTGCCGCTGGGCGTGCGGCAGGAATTCATTCGTGAGGCCGCCAAGCGCTTCACCGGTGAGCAGGCCATCACGGTGCAGTTCGTGCGCACTGATGCTGAAATTGTCGACCCGACCGTGATCTACCTGACGAACTACGAGTCGGTCCGGGAAGGCAAGATCACCACCGGCCGCATCGGCGCCGTCGGCCTGGACGAAGCCAGCGTGTTGCGCAGCTACGGCAGCAAGACTTACCAGGAATTCCTGCCGATGTTCGAAGGCGTCGAATTCAAGTTCGTGTACACGGCCACGCCAAGCCCGAACCGTTTCAAGGAACTGATCCACTACGCTGGCTTCCTGGGCGTGATGGACACTGGCCAGTCGCTGACCCGCTTCTTCCAGCGCGATAGTGAGAAGGCCGGCAACCTGCAGCTGTATCCGCACAAGAAACATGAATTCTGGTTGTGGATCAACAGTTGGGCGGTGGTCATCCATCATCCGAGCGATCTGGGGCATTCAAACGAGGGTTACGACTTGCCGCCGATCGAGATCCGGTACCACGAGGTGCCCAGCAACTACGAGACGGCCGGCGTCGAGAAGAACGGACAAGGCCTGCTGATCCCGGATGTCGCCATGGGCCTGTCGGCGGCCGCCGGCGAGAAGCGCAACAGCATGGCGGCGCGCGTCGCCAAAGTCGCGGAGATCATCGCGGCGGCGCCGGAAGACCACTTCGTGGTCTGGCACGATCTAGAGGACGAACGGCACGCTATCCAAGCAGCAATTCCGACCGCCGTGAGCGTCTGGGGTACGCAGGATCTTGACGAACGCGAACAGCGCATTGCTGACTTCAGCGACGGCAAATTCCCGGTGCTGTCGACGAAGCCGATCATCGCCGGCTCGGGCTGCAACTTCCAGGCGCACTGCCACCGCGAGATCTTTGCCGGCGTCGGGTTCAAATTCAACGACTTCATCCAGGCCATTCACCGCGTCCAGCGCTTCCAGCAGAAGCACCCGGTCATCATCGACATCGTGCATACCGAGGTCGAGCGCAAGGTGCTGGCAGACCTGCAGGTGAAGTGGCAGCAGCACGACGAGATGCAGTCCAAGATGGGCGAGATCATCCGCACCTACGGGTTGGACCAGCTGTCGATGCAGGATGCGCTCGCGCGCACGATCGGCGTGCAACGCCAGGTCGCCGTCGGCGATCACTTCAGCGTCGCGCATAACGACTGCGTGTTGGAGGCGCTGGAGCAGCCTGAAAACTCTGTCGGCATGGTCCTGACGTCGATCCCGTTCGCCAACCATTACGAATACAGCCCGAGCTACAACGACTTCGGCCACACGCAGGACAATGCGCAATTCTGGCGCCAGATGGACTTCCTGACGCCGCAACTGCTGCGCATCCTGCAGCCGGGCCGCATCTACGCCTGCCACGTGAAGGACCGTATCCTGTTCGGAAACGTCACCGGCGCCGGCGTGCCGACTGTCAGTCCGTTCCACGCTGAAGCGCTGTTCCATGGCCTGAAGCACGGCTTCGACTACATGGGCATGATCACGGTGGTGACCGACGTGGTCCGGGAGAACAATCAGACCTACCGCCTGGGCTATTCCGAGGTGTGCAAGGATGGCACGAAGATGGGCGTCGGCTCGCCGGAGTACATCCTGCTGTTCCATAAGCCGCAGACGGACCGCGCGCGCGGCTACGCCGACACGCCAGTGACGAAGGTCAAGCCGCAGTGCCTGGGCGATGATGGCCTGCCGGTGGACTTCGATCGGACGCTGCCGCCGATCCCGGGCACCGGCTACAGCGTCGCGCGCTGGCAGGTCGATGCGCACGCATTCTGGCGCTCCAGCGGCAACCGCCTGCTGGGCGCGGCGGAGCTGGCCAGTTACGGCCCGGCCAAGCTGGCGAAGATGTTCACCGAGCTGTCGCTGGCCAACGTCTACGACTACCAACTGCACGTCGACACCGGCGAGCAGATGCTGGCGAGCAAGTCGCTGCCGGCCACGTACATGAGCTTGGCGCCGGGCAGTAGCGACCCGATGGTTTGGCATGACATCGTGCGCATGAAGACGCTGAACGGCGCCCAGGCGGCGCGCGCCGTCGAGAATCACGTGTGCCCATTCCAGATCGATATCGTTGATCGCCTGATTGGCCGCTACACCAACCCGGGCGAGGTGGTCTATGACCCGTTCCACGGATTGGGCACGGTCGGCGTTCGCGCGTTGAAGCTGGGCCGGAAAGGCCGCGGCTCGGAGCTCAACGCCGCTTACTTCCGCGACCAGGTGCACTACCTGCAGGAGGCGGAGCGCGAGGTCAGCATGCCGACGCTGTTCGACCTGGTGGCGCTGGACCAGGAGAATGCATCGTGACGCGCCGCCGTGTTTTGACCGATGACCAGGTGCGAGCCATCCGCGCAGCCTATAAGCCTGGTGTGCGTGGCGCTGGCTACCGTGAACTGGCGCGCCGCTTTCAGGTTGCGGAATCCACTGTGCGCGACGCGCTGACCGGCCGCACGCAGTATGTCGCAGGGGTGCGAGATGCGTGAATACGGAAAGGTGTACACCGCTTTTTGGACCAGTGAGGATGTGTCGGCCATGTCGGAGGACGAGCGTACTCTTGCGCTGTACCTTCTAACCTGCCCGCACGGCAACATGCTGGGATGCTTTCGCCTTCCGGAGGCATATGCTTCCGATGACCTTAAATGGAGTGCGGAAAGGGTATCGAAAGGGTTTGTAGGACTTGTCGCAAAGGGTTACATCTACCGTTGTGATAGGTCAAATTGGGTGGTCATCCTGCGCTACCTGAAGTGGAACCAGTTCGAA
The DNA here is from genome assembly GCF_009674565.1 of Duganella aquatilis. Taxonomy (GTDB): domain Bacteria; phylum Pseudomonadota; class Gammaproteobacteria; order Burkholderiales; family Burkholderiaceae_D; genus Rugamonas; species Rugamonas aquatilis. Next base: position 501,588 of record NZ_WKJL01000001.1, on the reverse strand, counting down.
AATCCGAATGTAGGGAAGGCAGCGGGGAAACTTTTCGAAACCCTGTCGGGCCCGGTCATGGCGAAAGCCGCACTGGCTGCGGCTTTGCGCGAATTCTCCCCCGTTTTTCCTGCTGCTATTTTGGACAAATTCGAGGCTGAAAACGAACCCTTTCGAAAGCCTTCGGTACTGAGCCCCGAAACAGGAGCAGTAGCAGTAGCAGGAATAGGAGAAGGAAACAACACGTCGGCGAAAAGCGCCGCCGTGGCGCCGCCTCCCGTTGCCGATGATGATGAAAGCAGGGAGCGACGCAAACAGCGCCGCAGTACTCCCGAGGACGAACAGTGCGCCCGCTGGCTGTTTGGTCGCATCCTGGCGAACAACCCGGGCCACAAGCCTCCGAACTTCGAAAACTGGTCCGACGACGTGCGGCTGATGCGTGAGCGCGATGGCCGCACCCACCGCGAGATATGCGAGCTGTTCAGCTGGGCGCAAGACGACGATTTTTGGCGCGCCAACATCCTGTCGCCCAGCAAGCTGCGCGAGAAGTGGGATCAGCTCGCCATCAAGCGTCGAGGGAGCGTGCCGGGAGCGTCGGCGATCCAGCAACTGGGCAAGGCAGGCCAGGCTACTGCGCGCGCAGTCGAGGAACTTTTGAAGGATCAGAGCCATGACTGAGGACGACAAAAAACGGTTCTTCACCACCCTGATCGGCGTGGCCGACTACTACGGCAAAGAGCTATCCAAGGGCGTGCTGACGGTCTACTGGGAAGGTCTGCGCGAGTACAACCTGGAGGCCGTCGAGAAGGCGCTGTGGGCCCACGCGAAGAACCCGGACAGCGGACAGTGGATGCCCAAGGTTGCGGATGTGGGCAAGATGCTTCAGGGGCGAACTGCCGACCAGGCTGCGGTAGCCTGGTCGAAGGTTGATCGGGCAGTGCGTCAGGTCGGCTCCTACGCCGATGTCGTGTTCGACGATGCGCTGATCCACCGCGTTTTGCACGACATGGGCGGCTGGTTGCAGTTAATGGGTAAGGTTGAGAGTGATTGGCCGTTCATCGCACGCGAATTCGAGAATCGCTATCGCGGGTACCGGATGCGTGGCGAGACACCGGCTTATCCTCCTCGCCTCATTGGCATGGCTAACGCCCACAACGGAAAGCAGGGCTTCGCGCTCCAGGTGCCGGTGCTGGTCGGGGATCCGGCAGCTGCCCAGCGCGTGCTGGCCGGCGGCAGTGATACGCCTCTACTCGCGATGCAGCGTGCGACCGTGCCACGGTTGGAGGGGTGAGATGGCCAATACCAAGAAGCGTCGCAAGGCTTACAAGCCCAAGCCTTGCGTCCTGCCGCTGGGCATGCGCAAGTCGGTCGAGTTCGAGATGCCCGGGTTCCAGGCCAGCGTGGCGCTCGGGATGGACCATCTGCAGGAGCAGCACATCTACGACCTGCTGTCGAACGCCGATTTGGTGCGCCGCATCGCGCCGGCCGGCCACGAGATCCTGCCGATCGCACACGCGATGGTGCTGGCCATCGCTGAGATCCAGGCGCGGGCCCAGCGTGTCGGCAAGCACGGCGTGACCGGCGACGAGATGCGTGTGCTGCGCGAAGGCGTCGGCCGGACGATGGTCTACCTGCGGTCGGTACCGAACGTCGCCATCGCGCGAGCCGCGCAGGCCGCGGTGGCCGAGTTCGACCTCACCGGAGTGCTGCGAGTATGAACGCGCCGCTCCGCAAGGATGAGCTGCTGGCCGTGATGCTGGCGCCGGCGCGCCACTCGCCGGAACGCAGCCGCGCGCTGCCTGCGGCATGCTACCGCGACCCGGCCGAATCGGTGAAGCTGGAAGCGGAGAAGCCGAAGCCAAAACCGAAGAAACCCAAGCCGCCAAAGGTCAACAAGAAGTGGCGATGACGAAGAACAACAGATTCCCGGCAACGCCTCTTTCTTTTTTTCATGGATGTGTTAACGTTCGGGCTTCCACATCGAGGTAACCCATGGGCTTCGCCGACCGCTTCCTTCACGCTGTAAATTCCACCAACTTGCAGGACGACGCGCACCACCACGACACCGACCCGCTGTGCGCGGCGGCGCTGGCGGACACGGCCGGCGCTGGCATCGGCTCGCTGCTGTCGCGTGTGAAGTACGCCGACGGCACGCAGCACAAGCTTTTCGAATCCGGCAGCGCCAACCTGGCGCAGCTGCTGCGCATCTGGACCGCGCGCGTCATCGAGAAGGGGCGTGAGCGGAAATGGTTGAAGGAGAATACAGCCTGGGATTCGGACAGTGCGCAGAAACTTTACCGGCGCATCGCCGAGCGCTCGCTGGCGCACTGGCTCGACGGCAAATGCCCGGCGTGCAGCGGTAGTGGCAACACGGCCGATCGCCGAATCTGTGCGCCCTGCAAAGGCACCGGGAAAGCCGAGATCGCCGGCGCCGGTGGCTTCGAACTGGAGAAGGTCAAGGACATGGTCAGCGAGTTGGAGGGCCTGCTCCAGTCGCACAATGCGCGCGCTGGAGGCATCTTGAGATGAGTATCTGGATATTTCCATATGGAAATTGTATACTCGCATCTTAATTTATAGGATGCTCATGATGTTCGCCAGATCTCAAGTTCTTGCTATTGTTGGTTGTTTATTTGTGTCGGGATGTGCAACGAAAATACCGAAAGAGATGGTACTCAAGGATCCGTTGAATAGAGTAATCGAGTCAAATGTCGGTAGCAACGTCGATAAGATCCGTTTGGCATGTGCGAAGAACATGCTTGCTGCATCCCCGGCAAACCACGCGACTGATATATCCACGCGCGTTGTATCTCAAGGCGAAATCACCACGATTGATGTTGATGCAGTGCTGCACATAAGCGGTAGTTTTAGTCCGCCGCTGCCTGTTACGTTCAACTGCTCGTATAAAAACGGGAATATTTACCAGACACATTGGACGCGCGGGCTAAAGTGATGCTGAACTTGAAGATCAGCGGTTGACATGAGGATTCGAGTACGTTAACGTCTAGTCGTACACACTCTTGGCACTCGTAATGCAGGCTCCGAGCCTCACCGATAACCGGGATTCGAGGCTAGCACCAACTCCGTTGATACTTTCGCTCGTGTGTACTGCTCACTTCGCAGATAGCGCTGGAGCAAACATCGAAGCCACCCTTGCGGTGGCTTTTTCATTTGTCAATTCGACTACCTGACCGTTTCTGACTGCAACATCAGGGCGCGCACTTCGTCAACGCTTCCGAATTTAAGTCGCGCTTTAGTCTTCGCATCTTCAAACCAAATTATCGCCGCACCATTGTTGGGCTGATTCTCATCGATCCACGCCTTGGCGAGCGACCGGTCATGGGGCATCTCTGAATTCACGACATCAATTAACACCGTAACGCCCTGAACAATGTCCTTCATAAGCTGCTTATTACGGTGGGTTGCTATCGGAACGTAGTACGGATTTTTTGGTTGGGACATATGGCCTCCTGACCGCTTGTTTGACCCATAGTCCCATCAAAGCGCCGAGACTGTCGCTCCTTAAGGGATGTCAACCATGACCGACACCACGAAGCCCACTAAGGAGTGCGTCCGGGAGTACATGGATCGCCGCACGCACGAGCCGCTGGACCCGCCGCCCACCGGCGATGAGATCCGGCGTCAACTCGGCTGGCACCTGCTGCCGCGGAATCGCCAGCCGGACAGCGGCGACACAGAATGAAGCGCGCAGGCCGCGCAAAGCAAGCCTCCGAGGAGGTGCGCATCATGAAGAAGTAGCCTCACAAGAACATTTTAGACAGAGCACCCAGCCGGGCGCCGCCTTCGGGCCGCGCGCCAGACCGGCCGCCAGGACGCTGTAACCTGGCAACCACACACCAGCGACGACATCGCGCGCGATGAATCAAAGTCCGCAGGCAATCAGACCACGAACACGCTGAGCCGCAGCACCTGGCGGCCAATGACCCAAAGGTACTCGTGGAAACCGACCGGTAAGCCGGTTCGCTGATGTGTGTTTGAGGGCTGGGAGTTCCCGGCCGCCACAATAATTCGTTGTATCTGCGTGAGTCCCGAGGTCACAGCAGAGGACTAGTTGCAAGGCGGAGATCAGTGGGTAATTTGCGATGCTTCGCTTGCGTTGAGCAGCGCGGCACCTCGCGCTGCTAAATGTTTATGCTTTAGCTGCAGGTATAGGGCGGTTTCGCCCGTGTCATGCGCTTCGATCGGATTTTCCTCGTACATCAAGTAAAAATGAGACTCGGCCAGACTTAGTCCGACCAAAACCTCATCGCCATCCGCACCAACTGTCAAGGCACCCTTGTCCAGTAGGTCGCTGCGACGCTCCTCGTCCAAATGAAGCATTTCTCGCCTCGATCGTTTATCTAAAACGAGCCAATGCTACGCTGATCGATATCACTCTGCAGCACGCTACGGGGCAGAAATCGCAGTTGATGCGGGGAAATGCGTTTATCGATGCGACGGGCTGGATAACTATTCGGCGCCAGGCTTCGGGCAGCTTAGGCGACGTCGGACAGCGTTCATTTGTCGAGAGTGTACATGGCGATCGCGTAGCTCCTTATATAACGGCGACTCCGCTGCACCAACATTTTCGGACGCAGTTCTTTCAACGGCGAGAACGAACTCTGACTCGTTGACCGTGAGGCCGCGCAGCGTTTCCGTCCCATTGGCATCGACTGTCAGCGCATCGTTAGACAGGAGCATTCGGCGTTCGATTTCCGCGAGATTTAGCATTTTACTCTCCAGAAATAAGTGTAAATTCGCAATTCCATGCTATCGCAAAAAATATTTGTTGTCAGCGCGCAGCACTAATTGTGCGTCGCTTGAACCGGTATTGACTCGGTTGTACAACGCGACCGTCCATCGCGCTCCAGCGGGCGGGCTACGAAAAGCGGGCGCAGTCGCTGACGAAACATGACCGAGTGGTTCCGGCCGCCGCGTGCAGGTCACCGCGCCCGGCGGTTCCAGCCCGGAGCGGGCGGCGACAAACAGAAAGAATGCTATGAACAAGCACCAGCACCACACGAACAATGCAGTGCTGGGTGCGCCCAAGGACTGGGACCAGGCGCAGTTGCCATGCGACGCGCTGCCGATCACCCGCATCGAGGTGGAGGGCATGCCTGCGGTGGTCAGCTACTGGAAGCCGTCCGCGAACGAGCTGGCCATCCTAGCCGCCGGCGGATCCGTCGCGCTGACCGTGCTGGGCGTGACGATGCCGCCTGTGATGCTGGCGGTCGACCCAGCTTAGCTCCGGCTATTCGGCTGGCAGCGATAGTGGTGGCAACGACATCATTTGTTGCATCAATTGCTGCGAGCGGATTCTGGCTTTGGCGATGTCGGCTGCGTCGAGCTGGAAGTTGTACTGATTTTGTTTATAGAATTCGCGCTGGCTTTCGCCGCTACTCGCTGCGGAGAGTAGTTTCCAGCTGTACGCCTCGACAGGATCTATGTCGGCGAGTTTTGTCGAAAGCATTTCAACCGCCGAAGCGTTCCCCCTCAAGGCAACTTGGCTGAAAAGCTTAAACGCCTCGACCTTTGGAATTTTAGAGAAGTCGTAATCAGGATCGTATTCCAGCGCGCTATTGGTGAATATGTATCGCGCCCCCAGTTGAATCTGAGCGTAGATGTTGCCCTGGTCTGCAAGCGAGCGAAGCTCCTTGTATCCCATCGCGTAATATCGGTCTGGCGTGCGCAAGCCGGCAGCCTTGAGCGCTTTGCGGATAGTCGCTGCGGTTTCGGCACCTGCTGGTTGGATGGCCGCGCCTTTCGAAAATGGCGAGAGCGTGGCTGGCTCTATGGCTGTCGGCGGATTTCTCGAAGCATCAAGAATTGGTCCGCTGCTCTCTGCTGTGCGCGCGCTGTTCTCAATTGTGACCGGAGTAGAGGGGCTCGGCCAGAACCACCAAATAGCCAGGGTGAATCCGGCCAGTATGATGATGATCTTTGATCGTGAGTTCATGTTTAAATGCCCGCCAGTTGCGGCGGGCGGACGTGAAGGATTTAGTGGCAGGCGCCGTAGTAGCCGCCTTGCTGGTGTGCGTAGGCCGCTGCATCAGCTTGACTGCACATAGGGAGATTGAACGTCATTCCGTTGATGCATACTGGATATTGTTGCGGATTGCTGCCGCCAGGACAACCTTGTTCATTTTTCGGATCAATTTTCGACTGCCAGACCTGGTCATAGTTGCCATCGTCCCGGCTCCTCAGGATGACCACGCTGTCTCCGGCTTGGCTTAGCTGAGTCGTCAACAAGTACACTCCCGCTGGACCGTAGGAGCCGCTGCTCCACACAGCTTGCCCCGCCTTGTTGTATACGACGAAATTACCATCGCCTTGTATGACCGCGTAGTCGCCGTAAACACCAGTCCACCAGACTGGAACCATCCCAGTCTTACGATAGAACACTAAGTTTCCATCTGTCTGCATGACCAAAACATGGCTGCCGTTGTCAAGGGAGTCGCCTTGAGCCAGCATACTCGGTGCCTTGTTGCTAAACAGGAAGCCGTTGTACACGGTAGCTCTGGTCACTGGCGACAAGAGTGCGGATAGCAGCAGAAGTACGAAAGTGAGTTTGCGTTTCATATCATCCTCATGAGTAGTGGGACATCCCACCGTTGAAGTATAGTTCTATCAATATTGACACAATCTCACCAATTGTCACTATTGGTATACAAGTCAACGTAATAATTAGGTATGCCAAGAATGGCGAGTCGCGATAAAACCCAAGTTCGGCATGGTCGACCTTCGCCACCTACGGCGTTCGCCGACCCGCTGAACTGCCGGTTCGCCCCAGCGCCAGAGGTGCTGACCTGGGCCCGGGGCGAAATCCTCACCGAGGGCGGCCAGCTGCACAATCCCGACCACGCCCACCTGGAGTACTGCGACGTGCAGTTCCTGTGGGCACCGGGCAGCTTCAACAAGCAGGGCCGCACGGTGATCGGCCAGTGCGAAGAAATGCTCTTCCGCTGTGGACCATGGCAGAAGGGCCGCCAGCAACAGCAGATGACCGACTGGTTCGGCATGGTGCCCGATTACCTGATCACCTTGGACGCCAGCTACTGCCTGACCTGCAGCGACGCGGAGTTCTGCGCGCTGGTCGAACACGAGCTGATGCATATAGGGCAGGAGATCGACGAGTTCGGGTCGCCAAAGTTCACTAAAGAGGGGCTGCCGAAACTAACGCTGCGCGCGCACGACATTGAAGAGTTCGTTGGTGTGGTCGCCCGTTACGGCGCGACGCCCGAGATTCAGCGACTGATCGATGCAGTCGCAGCTGGCCCGACGGTCAGCTCTGCGTCGATCAGCCGCGCGTGTGGTACATGCTCCCGAGGATGATATGGATATGGAAGAGTGGCGTGTCGCGCCCGGCTGGCCGAATTACGCAGTTAGCTCGCATGGTCGCGTTAAGCGCCTGACGACTCGCAACAGCGGCGTGGCCGGTGCGATTCTCGCCTCATTTCGGGTATGCGGATACCCATCGGTAAATCTCTCCGCTCCCGGCACCCGCAAATCCGTTCGTGTTCACCGACTGGTTGCTGAAGCGTTCCTGGCGCAACCCGAAGGTGCTACGGAGGTGAATCACATCGACGCGAGCAGGGATAATAACCACGTCACTAACTTGGAATGGGTGACTGCCAGCGGCAACCGGCTGCATGCCTATCACTACGGCAAATTGCGAGCCACTGGCGAATCGAATGGCTACTCCAAGCTTACTGAAAATGCAGTGGCAGCAATTCGCGGCGCAGGCGCTGAGGAGGTACTAGCGAAGCAGTTCGGCGTGTCCGTCCGCACCGTGCGCGATGTGCGTGCGCGCCGCACCTGGAACCATATTTAAGGGCACTGATACCTGTCTGCTGAAGGCGGCTTGACATTGACGGCCCCTTGACGGAAGGCAATCCCCATGGCGGCACTCAAGGATGACGTAAAAGCCTTCATCGTGCAGGCCCTGGCGTGCTTCGACAAGCCGACCCAGGTTGTCACGTCGGTCAAGGAGCAATTCAAGCTCGACGTCACCCGCCAGCAGGTGGAGACTTACGACCCGACGAAGTACGCCGGCCGGACACTGAACATCAAGTGGCGCACGCTGTTCGATGACACGCGCAAGCGCTTCCGCGAGGAGACGGCCGAGATCGGCATCGCCAATCGCGCTGCGCGGCTGCGCGCTCTGGACCGAATGGCCGACAAGGCCGAGTCGAAGGGCAACCTGCCGCTGGCCATGCAGATCATCGAGCAGGCCGCCAAGGAAGTCGGCGACGTCTACGTGAACCGCCGACTGGATCCGCCGAAAGCACCGGTGGGCACCCAGGAGGGCGGCATTCCTGCTGCGCCGGAGTATGTGCTGAAGCCTGACGAAGATGTCCCAGACCAGCCCATACTCTGACCCGCCGGTAAAGCTGACGCCGAAGCAGGCGAACATTTACTGCTGGGGATTCCAGAAGAAGGCGCGCTTCCGCGACGCGGTGTGCGGCCGACGCTTCGGCAAGACGTTCCTGGGTAAGGCTGAGATTCGCCGCGCGGTGCGCCTGGCCGCCAAGTGGAACGTCAGCGTCGAGGATGAGATCTGGTACGGCGCGCCGACCTTCAAGCAGGCGAAGCGCGTTTTTTGGCGTCGGCTGAAGCAGGCGATCCCGGCCAGTTGGCGCGCGAGCAAGCCGAACGAGACCGAGTGCTCGATCACGACGAAGGCCGGCCACGTGGTCCGCATCGTAGGTCTGGATTCATACGACAATCTGCGCGGCTCGGGCCTATTCTTCGTGCTGGTGGACGAATGGGCGGACTGCCCGTACGAAGCGTGGGAAGAAGTGCTTCGCCCGATGCTGTCGACTTGCAAGTATGAGATCGACGGCGAGCAGCGGGTCGGCGGCCATGCGCTGCGGATCGGCACGCCGAAGGGCTTCAACCACTGCTACGACAGCTATCTGGATGGCCAAGGCCGCGAGCCGGACCACAAGAGCTGGCTCTACACCTCGGTCGACGGCGGCAATGTCCCGCCGGAGGAGATCGAGGCGGCGCGGCGCAAGATGGACCCGCGTACGTTTCGCCAGGAGTATCTGGCAAGCTTCGAGAATTACCAGGGCGTCATCTACTACTGCTTCGACCGTCGGAAGAATCACACGGACGACGCGGTCAAGCCTGGCGACGCGCTGCACATCGGCATGGACTTCAACGTGGGCAAGATGGCCGCCGTGGTCTTCGTCATCCGCGACGATATGCCGCGCGCGGTGGATGAGTTCACGGAGGTGTTCGACACCCCGGCCATGATCATCAAGATCAAGGAGCGTTATCAGCAGGCTGGCCAGCAGCACACGGTATCGGTCTATCCAGATGCCTCCGGCCAAAACCGAAAGTCCAGCTGCGCGAGCGAGTCGGACCTGACCCTTCTGCGCGGCGCCAAGTTCGCCGTGGTGGTGGACCACAGCAACCCGGCCGTGAAGGACCGGATCAACAGCGTCAATGCGATGCTGTGCAATACCTACGACCAGCGCCGATTCCTGGTCAACACGAACAAGTGCCAGAAGTACACGCTGTCGCTGGAGCGCCAGATCTACGACGACAAGGGTGAGCCAGACAAGAAGGGTGGCTTCGACCACGCCAACGACGCTGGCGGCTACTTCATCACGAAGCGCTGGCCTGTGACGAAACGCGATACCAGCGTCTCTCCGCTGCTCATGTAACAAGGAATTCCATGGTCCACGCCGTCCGCAAACAATCCGATGCAGCCGCAGCGCTGAACAAGTACTGCGACCTGATCGATGCGCTGCTGGGCGGCACCGACGCCATGCGGGCTGCCGGCGTCAAGTACCTGCCGCAGTGGCCGGGCGAGGACGATAAGGCGCACGCGACGCGTCTGGCCGTTGCCACGCTGTTCCCTGCCTACCAGCGCACAATCGAAGTGCTGGGCGCCAAGCCGTTCAGCAAGCCGGTGACGTTCGGCAAGGATGTTCCGGCCAAGATCCAGACGCTGTGTGAGGACGTCGACCGCCAGGGCCGCAACCTCCACGCCTTCCTCGCCGAGGTTGGGCAGGAGGCGCTGGGCTACGGGTTCTCAGGCATTCTGGTGGACTACCCGGCCACCAAGGACAAGGACGGCAATCCGCTGTACGTGACCAAGGCAGACGAGGATTCCGCCGGCGTGCGGCCGTACTTCGTGCAGATCCACCCACGCTGCATCTTGGGTTGGCTGTCCGACAAATCCGGCCTGACGCAGCTGCGCCTGCTGGAATCGGTGGAGGTGCCGGACGGCGAGTTCGACGTCAAGTGCATCGAGCAGGTACGAGTGCTACGTCGCGGTGCGTGGGAGACTTGGCGCAAGGTCGAGGGCAAAGGCAATGACGACTGGGCGCCGCACGAGAGCGGAGTCACGACGCTGAAGGGCATCCCATTCGTGCCGGTGTACGGCAACCGCTTGGGCTTCATGATGGCCCGGCCGGCGCTGCTGGAGCTGGCGCACGCCAACGTCGAGCACTGGCAGAGCAAGAGCGACCAGCAGAACATCCTGCACGTCGCCCGGGTGCCGATTCTGTTCGCCAAGATGCTGGGCGAGAGCTCCATCACGGTCGGTGCAGGTGCCGCGGTGAAGTCCGAGGATCCGAACGGCGACCTGAAATTCGTCGAGCACACCGGTGCCGCCATCGAGGCCGGCCGTATGTCGATCCTCGATCTGGAAGACCGCATGCGTCAGGCGGGGGCCGAACTGCTGGTCATCAAACCAGGCAACATCACCGAATCGCAGACGCTTGCCGACAACGAGCAGGGCGCATGCGCGCTGCAAAAAGTGGCCGAAAACATCGAGGATTCCGCCGACCAGGCTCTGCAGCTGATGGCCGAGTGGCTGAGTGAGCAGCAGGGAGGGCACGTCACGCTGTTCAAGGACTTCGGCGCTGCCGCGCTGGCTGAGGCGAGTGCTGAGCTGCTGCTGAAGTATTGCCAGTCCGGCTACATCTCGCGACAAAGCCTCTACGAGGAGTTCCAACGACGCGGGATCATCAAGCCGGATGTCACGTGGGAGGACGAAATCGGCCGCCTTGAAGGGGAGGGGCCTGCATTGGGCGCAATGGCTGAACCCAAAGCAGCATAATCAACCCGTTACTGAATCACGCCGTCCGCCACCAGGTGGACATGGCCGGCTACGGAAACTTCGTGCTGGCGAAGATGATCCGAATCCTGAATCTCACGGATGCGGACCTGATCGGCGCGCTGAACGCAGCCCTGACCGACATCGATGCCGACTCGTTCAAGGTCCAGCGGCTGGATGCGCTGCTCAAATCGGCGCGCGAGCTCAACGCCCAGGCCTACGCCGCGCTGTACGACGGCATGACCGACGAACTGAAGGCCTACGTGGACTACGAGGGCCAGTTCCAGTACGACCTGTACAAGCACATCGTGCCCGTGGATTTCAGCATCGGCGCCATCGTGCCAGCGCAAGTCTACGCGGCCGCCGTAGCACAGCCGATGCAGGGGCGCCTGCTGAAAGACTGGGCCGCTGGGCTGGGAACCAACCGCCTGCAGCGCATCAAGGACACCATCGCGGTCGGTTACACCCAAGGCAAGACCACTGGCGATATCGTGCGAGAGATTCGCGGCACGAAGGCAGTGAACTACGTCGACGGTCTTCTGGACACCAGCCGGCGCCAGATCGAATCGGTCGTGCGTACTGCGCTGAGCCACACCGGCCAGATCACCCGCACCCAGTTTTACAAGGAGAACAGCGACATCCTTGGCGATGAGGTCTGGATCAGCACCCTGGACGGCCACACCACTGAGGAATGCCGTGCGCGGGACCACCTACACTACACGCCGATCGACCACCAGCCGGTCGGCCACAGCGTGCCGTACCTGGCAGGCCCTGGCCGGCTGCACTGGCAGTGCCGGTCGACCTCTATCGCGCTGCTGAAAGGGCAGAAGAAGCTGTACGGCCAGCGATCGGCAGTCGGCGGCCCGGTCGACGCAAACCTGACCTACAACGACTGGCTGTCAGAGCAGAGCGAGGCCTTTCAGGACGAAGTCCTGGGCAGGGCCAAAGGCGCGGCGTACCGCGCCGGCGACTATAAGGCTTCTGTCTTCACCAACGACCGCGGGCGCACGCTGACGCTCAAGCAGATGGCCGAACGTGACCGCAGGGCGTGGAAGGGCGGTATACTCGACGAATGATCCTACATCTCGTGCCGCCGGCTGCCGCGCCGGGTGAACCTAAGCTGAAATCTCGGACGGCCAGCAAGCCAGCCGAGATGCTTCAATGCCCGCGCTGCGCCGGCCGAGAGTTCATCGAAACGGTCATTGGCGCCATGCTTCAGGCGCGCAAGTTGAAGGGCGGCACCCGGCAGAATATCTGCGTGGGGTGCCTACTGAAGGGGGAAAGGGTCGCGGTATGATGGTTAAGCGGACATCAATCGAGATCGCGTAGCGCCTCTTGTTCGTTAATATGCTGTATTGCTTCATCCTGTTCCGCATATTCATCTGGGCGGGATCGAATGATGTCTACTTCATCTGAGAGATCGGCGTGAATTTTATTGAGGCCGACGTTCGGGAACAAGAGACTCAGAACGCGAATTAGTTCGTCGGACTCGGGCGTTTCCTCAAAGCCTTCTTCTGGCCACTCAGCGAACTTGAGCTCAGTAGCGATTGTCCTGATCGCGTCATCATATTTGCAGACTTCCATCTTTACTCCTTTACAAGTGTGAGCGCATAACAGCGCTACGCATCGTATCAAAGATTCCCAATCCGAGCAGAAATCTGCGCTCGATCATAGTTTTACGATTACTTTTTTGAGCCGCCCGGGCAACCTGGCGGTTTTTTTATGCCGCAAGCGGATGCGACGCGGTGCACGGCCGGAAGGCCATCGATAGGGCGGATGCCCGGAAAGCTCCCAAAATGAAACTGAAACTCGACACAAATGGCAACGTGGTCCTGCAAGACGGCAAGCCGGTGTACATTCTGGACGACGGCCGCGAAGTCGCCCACGATGCTGCCGCGACCGTGGCCAAGATCTCCAGTCTGAACGGCGAGGCAATGAGCCATCGCCAGGCGAAGGAAGCGGCTGAAGCCGCGCTGAAGCCATTCAAGGACGCGGGCATCACCGACGCGGCCGCCGCCGCCGAAGCGCTGCAGACCGTGGCGAACATCAAGACGGGCGATCTGACGACTGCTGCCAAAGTGCAGGAAATCAAGGACGCGGCCACGCGCTCGGCAAATGAAGCCGTCGCCGCCGCGACGCGCGCGGCCGAGGAGAAGCAGCGGGAACTGACCGAGCAAAACGCAAAACTGACCCAAGACCTGAACAACCACATCGTCGGCGGCAGCTTCACCGGCTCGAAGTTCATCGCCGAGAAGCTGGCCATTCCTGCCGATATCGCGCAGAAGGTCTTCGGCGACCGCTTCAAAGTGGACAACGGCAAGCTGGTTCCTCTGGACGCGAACGGCAACCCGATTTTTTCCGCCACCAACCACGGCAATCACGCCGACTTCGACGAAGCCATCCAGGTGATGGTCAGCCAGTATCCGAACAAGGACAAGATCCTGAAGGGCTCGGGCGCTTCGGGCGGCGGCGCCTCCGGTGGCAGCGGCGGTGCTGCTGGCGCGAAGAGCATCACCCGCGCCCAGTTCGACGCCATGGACGGCGCGTCGCGTGCCGCTGCCATGAAGGGCGGCGCCACCATCAGCGACTGACCGTCGACAACATCCTCACCAGGCCCGCCGCGCTCGGGCCTTTCTGTATCCGCAACACCGTAATTCCTCTGCCGGCGCCTGGATGGGCAAGTCGGTGCTTTGGGCTGGATGGCCTGTCTGCTGTGAATCCCAAACCACTAAACTGAAAGGCAACACCATGAAGATGATTATTTTTGCCATCGCCGCTATCCTGGCGCTGGCCCTGGCCGCCGTGGTCGACCTGTTCGCTGATGCGACTGGCATCGGCAAGCCCGCCGCCCGCAAAGTTGAGCTCTACGGCAAGGCGTTCGCGGAGATCGCGCGTGCGCACATGCAAAACCACATGGCCGCAAGCGGCATGCAGCTAGGCATCCTGACCCTGAACGGCCTGATCCCGACCATCTACGAGGCGATGGACGTCGTGTCGCGCGAGCTGGTTGGCTTTATCCCAGCCGTGTCCCGCGATTCGAGCGCTGAACGCGCAGCGGTTGGCCAGGTCGTCATGTCGCCAGTTGTTGGCGCGCTTCCTGCTGAAGACCTGGTGGCGGCTGCGTTCGCGCCTATGGCACCGGACCGTCCTATCGGCAATGTGCAGATGACCATCGCGAAGGCGCGTTCCGTTCCGTTCGGCATCACGGGCGAAGAAACGAAGGGCCTGCAAAACGCCGGTACGCTGGGCACCATCAACCGCGACAGTATCGTACAAGCGTTCCGCACGCTGACGAACGAGGTCGAGACCGATCTGGCCGCGCTGCATATCTATGCATCCCGCGCCTACGGCACCGCTGCCACGACCCCGTTCGGCATCGCGTCGGATCTCAGCGACTTCGCCCAGTCCCGCAAGATCCTGGACGACAACGGCGTACCGCAGTCGGATCTGCACATGGTGCTGGGTTCGTCCGCCGTGGCGAACATCCGCGGCAAGCAGACCGGCCTGTTCCGTGTGAACGAAGCGGGTACCGATGATCTGCTGCGCCGTGGCGCGCTGGGCGAGGTGGAAGGCTTCGACCTGCACAACTCCGCCCAGGTGAAGAAAACGGTGACTGCCGGCACGGCCGCCGGCGCGACCACCAACGCGACCGGCTACTCCGTAGGCGCCACGGTGATCACCATCGCCTCGGCGGGCACTGGCGCAGTGATCGCTGGCGACATCCTGACCGTCGCCGGCGACACCGAGAAATACGTGATCGTCAGCGGTGACACCGATGTCTCCAACGGTGGTGTCCTCACTATCGCCGAGCCTGGCCTGCAGAAGGCCATCCCAGCCGCTGCGACCGCGCTGACCCTGGTCGCGGCCACCACCCGCAACATGTTCTTCCACCGCTCGGCGATTCAGCTGGCGACGCGCGCGCCGGCAATGCCGGAAGGCGGCGACTCGGCCGACGACGTGGTGCTGATCACGGATCCGTACTCGGGTCTGACCTATGAGTTCTGCCTGTACCGCGGCAAGCGCTCGGTCCGTTGGGAGGTCAACCTGGCGTGGGGTGTGAAAGCTGTCGCGCCACGTCACATCGGCCTGCTGATCGGCGCCTAATCCATCAACCGTGCCCGGCGGCCAGCGAGGCGCCGGGCCAACCGCGAGTACATCATGAACACCACCATCAAAGTCAAATCGACCCACCCGACCAGCCAAGGCCCGTACGTCATCATCGAGCGCGCCGACTTCAACCCGGAAGTGCACGAGAAGTACGACGACGGCACCGACGACGACGCTGCGCCGGCGCGCTTGCCCACCATGGCCGAACTGTTGGCCGCCCGCGAACAGCTGCTGGAGAAAGAGCGCGAACTGGACGCCGAGCGCGACCGCCTGGCCGGCCAGGCCGCCGCCAACGAAGCCGAGGCTCAGCGCCTGGCCAGTGAGCGCGCGGCGCTGACAGCTCCAGCCGCCGGCGCCGTGCCACCGGACTACAGCACCATGTCCAAGGACGAACTGCACGCCGCGCTGACCGCCAAGAGCATCCAGTTCCCGGCCGCAGCCAACAAGGCTGACCTGATCGCGCTGCTGACCGCCGCGTAATCCCGCCTCGCTTCATCGCCAGCCCGCCGCGCGCGGGCTTTTTCCATTCCATCGCCGAGATAGCCAATGTCCCAGACCACCACCATCAAAGTAGGCGAGTCCGCCAAGACCATCACCCTGAACGAGGGCAAGGTGCTGCTGCTGAACGGCGCGGCGGCATCGACCGGCGTCGCCTACCAGTTGGACCTGGTGCTGGGCGGCACAAACTCGGTGAAGTCGTGGGCCATCGGCGCTGGTCCGCTGCCGCAGATCGGCCCATTCGTCGGCTCGCAGAAGGTGCTGATCAGCTGCTCGGCTGGTAGCATCGATGCGGTGGTGCAGGATGCTATAGTCGCGGTCCCACGCTCGTTGCCAGCAAACTCCGTTGCGTTCGCTGGTGACTCACTACAAGCGCAATCAGGACCGATTACCTCGATCGTCCCGGCAGCCTCTGTGACAATTACCAACCCCGATATCGGCTGGGGCGGATGGATGATTCGCTTTTCCAACGGCGCGATCAACCTTGTCGGCAATTTTGCGGTGATTGGTTATACAACCGAGCAGATCCTGGACACCATCCCGGCTGTGCTTGCATCGGGAGCGGAGACGGTATTTGTTAATGGTATGACCAATGACATCGTGAACGGCTGGCCGATCTCCCGTTCGAAGGCTGCGCTGTCGGCGATTTACAAGGCGCTGCGCGACGCAGGCCGCCGTGTGGTGATGGTGACCGCGCCGCCGTTGTACAAGCTGACGGCCGTCGAGGGCGCAAAGTTTGTCGCGCTGAACGACTGGGTGCGCGAACAGGCGCGTGTATTTGGCTGCAGGCTCGTTGATATCTTCAGTATCGTTGCCGATCCAGTATCAGCTACTGGCTGGGCTAAGCCAGGTGCGCTGCTCCCGGACAATACCCATCTGGTCCAGCGTACAGCACGCGCATGCGGCCGCATGGCCTGGTCGACGGTCGCCGATCTGTTTCAAGATCGATCTGTTCACGCAGTCTCAGCGCTCGACCTGAAGACGCTCAATCCAGATGGCCGTAACCTGTTGAGCAACGCGCTGATGATGGGCACAACCGGCACCGGCTTGAACATCGGAACGATACCTGCCAACTCGGTGGCTGCGGGAATGCAGGTGGGCACCAGCGCAGCTGGGCCGACGATTGTCCCAAGCCGCGTAGCTCGCGCGGACGGTTACGGGTTCGATCAGGTAATGGAGGTAACTGGCGGTGTCATCGTAGGTAGTGACGCCTTGATTCGCAACAACGATACGGCATACACCCGCGCCAATGCTGGCGATTGGCTATGGGGACAGATGTGGCTCTCTGCCGAGAATATGCTGAATGTCTACCGCATTCAGTTGTCGCTGACGTGCCGGATCGATGGTGTGCTGTACAACTCGATTGACTGCTCCAGTTCCGGCGACCAGTCGCTGGGCTCATCGCAGGTCGACCAAACTGCGTTTGCGACTATGCCGTTCACAACAACGCCTTTTCAGCTTCCAACATCCGGCGTAATTTCGTCGCTCACCATGACGGCAAACGTCTACTTCTCGGAGGCAAACGGTACGATCAAGCTGTCAGCCGGGCGCCCTTTGATTAGTAATAAAATTTAATTAATTTCCTGAAGTCGAACGGTTTGCAAATTGTCAACTGGTTCGTCTGGCTTCAATGAAAGACATATTGGTGCTGAAAAGAGTAGATACCCGACGGATAATTAAATAGAGTGTTGATCCTACGTCGCCTGGAAAGATGAATGTCAATGAAATGCTTTGCTTGGGAACGGCGCTTACCAGGGCCAACAGCTATGAAGGAAGGGGAACGGTAGTCCTCGCCGAATCCATAACACGCGTACCCGAAAAATATCGATTCCAGCTCTCCATTATTATTCTTTTCCATCAAATTTAGCCCGTCCTGAACAACTTTCTGGAAGTTGGACGAGTTCATGTGCACGGTCGCTAAAACGAAATGATAGTAAGTTCCATTAATAACTAGGATGTAGGAATATTTAAAATTTGGTGGCTCCGATTTATGCAGTAGTTGTAATGCAGCATGAACCAGTACTGACCGCTCGACAAGCGATAGGTCAAAAACATATTGCAGTCTGGCAGCTTCATTTACATATTTTGGAAACTCTAAGTACCTCTGGATCGCCGCCACATCTTTGGTAAAACCTTCCGCAACGCTCACCTCTCGAATGTCCGAATTTTCAAGCGCACTATTTACGTATTCTTTGATATATGACGTTAGGCTTGTATAAGACTTGTCGGGGCTATTTATACAATGAAATGCGATAAGTAGTAAATCTACTAAGGATCCGCTGAATTCTGCCAATTGTTCAAGCAGAACATCCGGAGCATTTATCCATATTTCTTCACTATAGGGGTCGCAGGGCAACGCTGTAATCCCGCATTTCCTTCCAATTAGTGAAATTGCGACAATTCGCTCAACATCTGCAAAAGGTACGCTGCAGCGTGTCCCAAATCTATTTTCACCCACCAGCGTGAAGCATTCATCGTGAGTTTTCCATCTTTGAATGTACTTTCTCAGCTGGTCTACATTGTGTTTAGTCTGTTTCCCTGCTGATAGTCGGCTCTTGGTTAAATTGAACAATACGACGACGCCGTCGCCATACCAAAATAGATCACAAGGCTCGTCAATTAATTTCTTGCCGTTCTCGACGTAGCTGTACCTCTCTGATCTATACAGCCGTGCAGTACCGAACGACAAGTTGATGAAGTTTTCCACAATTTGCTCTTGCTCGCTGGACAGGCGTGGCGCGGGAGGAAGCATCAAATTCTCCGATTTAATTATTGTATTGCTATCACACATTACCCTACATGAATGCTCTCGGGCAAGACCAATCTATGCTAACCACCGAAACCGGCGTCGGCCTGCCAAATGCCGAGAGCTACGCCAGCGTGGCCGCCGCAGATGCACGCTGCGCCGCTTTGGGCGTAGCCGACTGGGCGCCTCGCGCAGAAGCCGACAAGGAGGTCGCACTGCGCAACGCCACCCGGTTCATGCTGGCGACCTACCGCACCCGCTGGGCCGGCCGCCGCGTCTACCAGGCGCAGGCGCTGGACTGGCCGCGCTGGAATGTGATCGTCGACCGCTTCCCAGTACTGAGCACCGTCGTGCCGGCCGAGGTGGTGAACGCCTGCATCGACCTGGCCGCGCGTGCCGCCGCTGGCGTCGACCTGATGCCCGATCTGGACGTGGGCAACAACCAGATCAAGCGCGACAAGACCGGTCCGCTGGAAACGGAATACTTCGAGAACAATACCGACGCCGCCTCGCGCTTCGTCGCCATCGAAGCGGCGCTGGCGCCGTTCTTTGGCGCGGCCGGCGGCGCGGGCATGATGAAGGTGGTGCGGGGATGACGATCATTGCATGGGACGGCAAGACGCTGGCCGCCGACAAGCAGAGCACATGCGCCGGCCATGGTTCGACGGTTACCAAAATCTTCCGCACGACTTTTGGCCTCGTTGGTTTCGCTGGCAAAGCCTCACATGCTCGCGCGCTACTCGTCTGGTTTAATAGCGGCGCGATCTTGGAGCGCTGGCCAGTGAGCCCTGATCGTGACAACTGGGCGGATGCGATCGTAATTTGCCCGAATGGCGAGGTGCGCGAATATGTCGGCAACGGAGGAGGGCACTACGAGCTGGTGGAAGACAACTTCTGCGCAATGGGCGGTGGCCGTGATTACGCTCTGGCCGCCATGTTCCTGGGAAAATCCGCCAAGGAAGCAGTCGAGGTAGCCTGTGCGCTGGACATCACCTGCGGCAAGGGCATTGATACGCTGGAGTTGGCATGACCGATTACGCCAAAGCTGCCGCCCGCGCCGATGCATCGCTGCGCCGCAAGGGCGGGGTGGTCACGCTGCGGCGCGAGGTGCCGGGGGAATACGATCCCGAAATCGGCGGCCCGGGCGCCGGCACCGTCACCGAATACGCCGGTACCGGCGTCAAGCTGAATTACAACCAGGACGACGTCGACGGCACGCTGATCAAGCAGGGCGACCAGCAGCTGCTGCTATCGCCGCTACAGCGTGACGGGGCGTCGATGCCCACGCCAACCACTTCCGATACGCTGCTGGTCGGCGCCAAGGCCTATGCCATCGCCAACGTGATCGACTTGCAGCCGACCGATACCAGTGTGCTGTACACCCTCCAACTCCGAGGCGTGTGATGGCCGGATCGTTCTCGGCCGATATATCGAAGTTCATCACCAAGGCCGGCAGCAACGTCGACAAGGCGGTTCGCCAGACAGTGGTGCTGGCGGGCCAGGGCGTTGTGATGACCACGCCGGTGCTGACCGGGCGCCTGCGCGCCAACTGGCAGTTCGGTGTGAACATGCCAGCCGGCGTGCTCGACAGCGTCGACGTGGCCGGCGCCGCCACTATCGCCAAGATGGCCGGCCAAGTCACCAGCCTGAAGGCCGGCGGCGAATGCTGGATCGTCAACAACCTGCCGTATGCCGGCGAGATTGAGTACGGCCACAGCAGCGTGAAAGCGCCGGCCGGCATGGTCCGCGTGACGCTGGCCGGGCTGCCAGCGGCAATCGAACAGTATGTGCGAGGACTGCAATGAGCCATGACATCGCCCGCGCGGCAATCGAGACGCGGCTGCTGTCGTGGGCCAAGGCTCGTACGCCGGCGCTGCCGTGCGCGTTCGGGAATTTGACCTACACGCCGACGACTGGCCTGAGCTACCTACAGGGCGACCTTCTGCCCGCCAGCACGCTGAACCCAAGCCAAGGCGGCAAGCACAAGCGCTACATCGGGCTGTACCAGGTGAGCATCCGGACGCCGGCAGGGAAGGGCGTCACCGAGTCGGCTGCGATCACCAAGGAAATTGAGGCGCTATTCCCATGCCCGACTACGTTGCAGCAGGGAGGGCTGAATGTACGCATCGACAGCACGCCGTCCGCCGCCGCCGGCCGAAATGACGGTACCAGCTTCTGGATGGTTCCCATCACCATCGAGTACCGCGTCGAAGCATTTGACTAAGGCCGTCTACCACCACTTCCAACCAAGCGCCTTCGGGCGCTTTTTTTTCGTCCGAAAGGCTGCAACATGACCATTCAAACCAACGTTTTGACGCGGGTCGCGCGTAAAAAAGAGGCCACCTTCGGCACGCTTCCGGGCGCCACCGGTGCGCGTGAGTTCCGCCGAATCAGCGACGGCATCGCGCTGAAGAAGAACAAAATCCAGTCCAATGCCATCCAGTCGAATGCCCAGCGCCCGATGGCGCGCCACGGCGGCCGTACCGTCGACGGCTCGGTCAATTTCGAGTTCGCGCTGGGCTCGATCGAGGATCTGCTGGCATCGATCGTGCGCCGCGACTGGACCGCCGTAGCGCCGCTGAGTGGCTTGACCGTTACTGCATCAGCATCGACGCCGAACTTCGTGCGCTCCGCCGGCTCGTGGCTGACCGACGGCCTGGCCGTGGGCATGCTGGTGAAGTTTTCGGGCTTCACCTCCGGCGCCGCCGCGAACAATGGCAAGCTGTACACGGTCATCGGCCTAACCGCCACTGACCTGAATGTCGCGGAAGTGGTTGCGCCGGCCGCCAGTGCCGCCGCCATCGGCCTGACCGTGCCGGGCAAGATCACCTACATCCCGGAGACCGGCCACACCAACGACAGCTACATGATCGAGAAATGGTACAGCGCCGTGTCGGAATCGCTTCGCTTTACCGGTCAGCGCATTGCGTCGGTGAAATTCGGCCTGAACGCCGATGACAAGGTGACCGCCGAGGTGGCATTCATGGGGCAGGACCGTAAGAAGGATGTCACTGCCTACTATACGAATCCCGCTGCGCCGGGTGGTGGCGACATGCTGGTGACGCCCTCGGGCCTGGCCGTGATCAACGGCGTTGCCAGCAAAGTCTGCACGAACTTCAGCCTGGACATCAACGGCAACGCCTCGGTGGGGAAGGTGGTCGGCGCCAATGTGACGCCTGACGTGTTCATGGACATGATCGACACCAGCGGCCAGATCAGCGTGTACTACGAGAACGGTACCATGGACGACTACTTCGACCAGGAGCAGCAGATTTCGCTGATCAGCCGCCTGGATGACGGCATCGGCGGCGCCTTCGTCATGGCCATGCCGGCCGTGAAGGTCTTCGGCGGTACCGAGTCGGGCGACAAGGAAATCATCCGCCAGTACGACTTCACGGCCGGGCCGAACGCTGCTGGCACCGGCGCCGGCAAGTCGACCATCCTGCTCCAGGACACCACCCTGAGCTAATTCATCTCCGGCCGCGCGCCGGGTTTCTTTTTGGCGAAAGCCACCCCAGCACCGGCCCGTCCGCTGTCTCCATTCGCGTGGAGCGGCGGGCGAGCGCGGGCATTTTTCTACCACGCGAAAGGTAACACCATGGAACTGAACAACATCACCCAAACCACCGCCGCAGCTACCGCTGGCGTCGATATCGCTCTGCTGCTGGCGGCCGACTCCAAGCCTGTCGAAAAGACTTTCACCGTCAGCGTGCTGTTCAACGACGACGGCGACCACCTGGCCGGCTTCGAGACCGTCGGCAAGAACAGCACCCAGTACCGCGACGTTATCCGCGCCACCTCCGTGACTGCGATCAAGCGCAGCCAGACCAAAAAGCAACAGATCGACGGCAAGACCGATGCCGGTGCTGGCCAGCTGTTCGACCTGGGCGAGGACCGCAACCTGAAGATCGCCATCGCTGTGACCGTTGGCCTGCCTGGCTTCACCTCGGGCGGCCAGCCGCTGCCGGTTACCGAGGCGAACGTCCGCGCGCTGCTGACCAAGTTCCCGGCCTGGGTGGACAAGATCATCGCCGCGCTGGAAGTTGACGCCAATTTTTTGACGATCTAAAGCGCCAACTGCTTGAGCACGCTGAGGCGTCGCTCAAGCTGAGCGTCAAGCAGAAGGACGGCAGAACGTTGCGCTGGCACCTCGAAACGGTGATGGCGCAGACCGGCGTGGCGCCGCCGCAGCTCGACGTGCCGCCGATCCCGCACGAGCTGATGCACGTGTGGGAGTACTTCTGTCAGCTCAGCCGCAAGCGAACCAACGGCGGCCTGGCGGCCAACCCCATCTCCGACGAGCAGATCATGGCGTGGGAGCGGCGCCAAGGTTTCCGCCTCACGCCGTTTGAAGGCGAGTGCATCGACGCGCTCGATGAAATATTTTTAAGCAATCAATAGACCGCCCTTGAGGCGGTCTTTTCTTTTGGGCTGCCAATGACCGTTGATATCGCCACCCTCGGGATCCGGATCGACTCCAGCGAAGCGCGCACTGCTGCGCGCGACATGGAGAACTTCCGAGGTGCCGGCGCACGCGCCGAGCAGCAGGTCACTGCAATCGATGTGGCCGCCCGCAAGGCTGCCCAGGCGCTGCAATTCCTCGGCATCGGTGTCGGCGTCGGCGCCATCATCAAGATGGCCGACGAATACACGAAGTTCACCGCGCAGTTGCAACTGGCTACCCAGTCGCAGCGGGAATACGCCGCCGCCGTCGAGGACGTACGCCGCATCGCCGCGACCGCGCAGCAGGATCTGGCCGCGACCGGCACGCTATACGCGCGGATCGCCAACGGCACCCGCGAACTGGGCATCTCGCAAAAGAACGTCGCCGATATCACCGAAACCGTCAATCTGGCGCTGAAGGTGAGCGGCGCCACCAGCGCCGAGGCGGCGTCTGCCATGTTGCAGCTGTCGCAGTCGTTCGCCTCTGGCACTTTGCGCGGCGAGGAGTTCAATGCCGTCAACGAAGCGGCGCCACGCCTGATGAAGGCGCTGGCCGATGGTATCGGCGTGCCGGTCGGCGCACTGAAGGATATGGCCAGCAATGGCGAGATCACGTCCAAGGTCATGGCGCAGGTGCTGCCGCAGGCACTCCAGCAGTTGCAGGAAGAGGCGAAGCACGTCCAGACGATCAGCGGCGCCTTTACCGTGCTGAAGAACAACGTGCTGGAGTTCACCGGCACGCAGGCGCAAGCCAACGGCACGGTTGCAGCGCTCACGAGCGGCATCATGCTGCTGGCCAATAACCTCAGCATCCTGATGGGCGTGATCGGCACGATCACGGCAGTAAATGTGGCGAACTGGTTGACCGCCTGGACTACTAAAACGTATGAGCGCATCACGGCGGTGTACGCACAAGTCGCGGCCGAGAACGCCGCGCGCGCTGCTATCATCGCCAGCGCAGAGGCCCAAGTGTCGAATACGGCTGCCACCACCGCTGGCCTACAGGCTACGCAAGCCGCAATTGTCGTTGCTCGTGAAGAAATGGTGGCGCGGCTGGGTGTTGCAAATGCCAATATCCAGACGGCACAGGCATCCATCGCCAGCACGGATGCTCTGGCAGCGCAGGCGCGCGCGGCCATCGCAGCATCGAGCGCAGCCGGCGCGCTGAGTACCGCCCTGCGCGTACTTCGCGATTCCAACCGCGAGCTGGCCGTACAGGAAGCGATACGTGTTGGCTTGCAGGCTGACCTTGCAGTTGCCGAGCAAGCCCGCGCAGCCGCAACCGCCGAGCTCGCAATCTTGGGGCAGCAGCAGGCCCGAGTGAGCGCCCAGGTCACTGCGGCAACCGCAGCCCAGACGGCTGCTCAGACTGCGCTGACGGCCGCTACTGGCACGGCTGCCGCATCCGCTGGTCTGCTGAGCCGTGCAATGGGTCTGCTCGGCGGCCCCGTCGGCGCGGTCGTAACCGTGCTGGGGCTCGCTGCAACTGCATGGTCGTGGTACAGCTCGCGCAGCACGGAGGCAAATACCAAGACCGCGGAAGAAACCAAGGCCAGCACCGCCGAAGTAGTAGTACAGATGACCAAGCAAATCGAGGTCATGGAACGGCGCAACAAGCTGGCCCTCGCCGGCATGCCATCCACTGGAAAGCAAAATCCGCTGGATGACAAGTTGGCCGAGATCATTGCTGAAAGCGAGAAGGTCGCCAAATCGCAGGGTGATTACGCTAATTTGAGCTACGAAGCGCGCGGTGAAATTCTCAAAGTCCTTGGCGGCCAGTATGGCGAGGTTACAGCACTCATTGAGCGCTTCAACAAAGCGTCTGCGGACGGCGCCGGAAATACGGCAGCGGCAAAGGCGCTGGTAGAGATTCGCGAACGCGTGACCGGCGTGAGCGGTCAGTACCAGAAAGACCTGAAGACTTATCAGACCGCGCTCGCCGAAGGCGTCATCGGCATGGCCGAGTACACCGCAGGGGTGACCACGCTCGCGCAAGAAACATGGAAGGGATCGGAGGCGGGAAAGGCGGCAGTTGCCAGCGCCAATAAGTCCGCCGAGGCGTACAAGACCCTGATCAGTTCGATCCGCGAGGCCACTGCCACGAACAAGCTGGAGCTGGCGGCCGGTATCGACGCCAGTGATGCGCAGAAAGCGCGAATCAAGCTCGACCAGGAGCTGGCCAGCGGCAAAGTGAAGCTGACGGCCGGCCAACTGGCATCAGTGCGCGCGGCGCTGGCGGAGGAGGATGCGTCGGAGAAGGCGCTGAAGTCTCAGCGCAGCGTGGCCGCTGCCATTGCGGAGCTCAACGAGCAGCGCCGCCAGGACTTCGCCACCGCAGCCGCCGAGGCCGCAGCGAACGAACAGGCGGCTGCTACCTTCGGGCTGACCAAGGCGCAGATCGAAGCACTGACCGTGGCGCGCCTGCAGGATCGCCTGGTGCATGCCGCTGATTTGGAACTGACTGCCAACGACATCGCCCAGACCGAGCGGCTGATCGCCGTGAAGCAGAAAAGCGCCGACGCCCTGACCAAAACCGATGCGCTGGGCTACATCAAGCAGTTGACCGAAGAGAACCGCAAGTTCGCAGCGGACTCGATCATCGACGAGCGCGCGCGTGCCGCCGCCCTGACAGAGATCGACGCCGATGTTTGGCGCAAGCGAATCGTGCTGGCCGGGGATGGCACCGAACAGCAGAAGCAGCTGCAGCAGCAATTCGACGTCTGGTACCGCGACCAGTCGATCAAGCTGATGTTGGACGAACAACGCGAAGCCATCAAAAAGTATGACGATGTCTTCCGCGACGGGTTCGCCGACATGCTCAACCACGGCAAATCCGGCTGGAAGTCGTTCACCACCTCTCTGGTCACGACGTTCAAGACGACCGTGGCTGATCAGATCTATAAGATGTTCGCGCAGCCATTTGTGGTGAGGGTTGTGGCCAGCCTGCTGGGCGTGACGGGCGCTGGTGCAGCAACCGCTGCCCAAGCCGCCGGGGGGGCTACCGGCGTCGCTGGCAGCGCCCTGTCCGTGGCGAGCCTGTACAACGCTGCCAAGAGCGCGTATGCCGCTGTCACCGGCGGCTTCACGAGCCTGGCCAGCGGTGTTACAGAGACCGTGCAGAGCGGGCTGAACATGCTCGGCACGAACACCGGCTTCTACTCCAGCGCAGGATCTGGCTTGCCTGCTTCGGCATTGGCGCAGGGCGCTGGCGTCGTTGCGTCTTACCTGGCCGGCGCCGGCGTCGGAAAACTGATCGGCTCGGCAATCTCGGGCGAATATCAGATTGGCAACCATGGCAGCGCGATCACCAACATCAGCACCATCGCGGGCCTGTTTCTTGGCGGCCCGATCGGCGGCGCCATCGGTGGCGCCGTCAGCGGACTGTTGAACCGCGCCTTTGGCATGGGCTCGAAGAACGTCACCAGCACGTCACTGCAGGGCAGCCTTACGCCGACCAGCTCCAATATTGAAACCGTGGAGGCTTGGACGCAGAAGGGCGGTTGGTTCCGCAGCGATAAGAGCGGCACCGATAGCACTCCGCTGGACGCGACACAGTCGGAGGCGTTCAGCGTCACATACAAAGCTATCCTCGACGTCAGCAAGACGCTGGGCGACACCATTGGCGCAGACACCGCGGCGCTATCGACGCGCGTGCAGCAGTTGAACATCGATCTGACCGGCATGAAGGATGCCACGGCGCAGCAGGAAGCGATCACCAAATTCTTCGCTGGCGTGGCTGACACCATCGGGACCGAGTTGGTTCCAAATCTCGCGCAGTTCCAGAACGAGGGTGAGGCGTTGAGCGCGACCCTGCAGCGCGTCGCTACGGATTACGCCAGCGTTGACGTCATCCTGGGCAGCATCGGCAAAACTTTCGGTGCCGTGGGAGTTTCCAGCATCGCCGCGCGTGAGAACCTGATCAAGGCTGCCGGCGGCCTGGACGCGCTATCGAGCAGCGTGTCTTACTTCCAGCAGAACGTCCTGTCCGACAGCGAACGGCTCGCGCAGACCCAAAAGGACCTGGCGGAACAACTTCAGAAGCTCGGCCTGGCAAATTTTGACAGCCTGGACCAGTACAAGCAAATCGTCCTGGGGGTCGATACAACGACGCAGGCCGGCGCGGATCTGTTCGCCGCACTGTTGAAGTTGGCACCGGAGGTCAAGGCCGTCGCCGAGGCGGCTGACGCAGCCGTGAAAGCCGCCAAAGACCTAGCTGAAGCGAAGGCATCGGAGGAGTTGGAGCGAATTGCAAAGGCGGCCGAGGCGCTGACGAGTGCAGTGGATGCCGCACTGGGCCAGTTGGAGTCCGCAATCAGCCGTCAGAAGGATGTGCTGAACGCCGCGTATCAGGCCGCCACGGACAAGCTGCAAGCGAGCATCGACAACGTGACGTCCTCCGTGAGCAAGTTGCAAAGCCTGTCCCAATCTCTCCGTTCTACGTTGGACGCGCTCAGTGGCACGGACGGCAGTCTGTCCGACCGGCAGGCCGCGCAGGCGCAAATCGAGGCGGCGCTTGCGATCGCCAAGGCGGGCGGACCGCTTCCTGATGCCGACAGCCTGAAGAACGCGCTCTCGACCGTGAGCAAGGATGCATCAGACCAGTTCAGCACATACCTGGACTATCAGCGCGACCTATACCGAACGCAGAGTAGTGTCTCACAGCTGGCAGACCTGACCGACAACCAACTGTCCACCGCCGAGCAGACGCTGGCGACGCTGCAAGACCAGAAGGACCAGCTTCAGAAAGATCATGAAGCGGAGCTCGCCAAACTGGACGAAATGCTCGATCAGGCCAAGGCCCAGGTGGACGTTTTGAACGGCGTCAGCACGGCGCTCGTGTCGATCCCGCAGGCGCTGGCTGCGCTGGCGCAGTCTATTTCCGCAGCTATGAACAATTCGGTGGCGGCCGCCGCATCGCAGGCGCAGGCGGCGTACCAGCAGTACCTCGGTCGCGACGCGTCCAGTAGTGAGGTCGATTTCTGGAAGGACCAAGCTGCGGGTGGAGTGAATGTGGTCGGCGCGATCGCCGGGTCCGACGAGGCAAAGATTCAGGATATTTACAAGACACTTCTCGGCCGAACCGGCGACGCTGCAGGCGTGGATGCCTGGGAGGCGGCGATCAAGGCTGGCATGTCGTGGGACCAGATAAAGCAGGGCTTCCTTGGTAGCGACGAATACCAAAAGCTGCATTCGTTTGATGTCGGGACGAACAGCGTTCCGTACGACATGACCGCCAACATCCACGAGGGCGAACGAATCATCCCTGCCGCTGACAACCGCGAGCTGATGGCGCGCCTGCGCGCACCGATAGGCGATAACTCCGATCTGGTCTCGGAGTTGCAAGCTCAGCGTGCCGAAAACGCGGAGATGCGCCAGATGCTGGAAGCGCACCTTTACGCCATCGCGAAGAACACGCTTGAGACCGCTGACTTCCTGGATGGCGCTGTTAATGGCGGGGTTCCACTCGCAACGAAAGAAGTTGAGGAAACTGCATGATTATTTTGGATCCGATAGCAGTCTCCGCGGCCGGCGTATTCGTCAATTCAAACGTTTCGGAAGACGATGCGCCAGCGCAAAGCCTGACCCGGGTGTATGCCGCTGGTGATCAGGTGATGGACACGAGCGCGCATGCACTCTTCGAATCGAAAGTTGGTGTGCGGTCGACCGTTACGATCTCGGTCGCTTCGCCTGGCGTTGTAACGTGGAGCGGGCACGGGCTGGCTGCCGGCACGCCGGTTTCGTTCGAAACCACCGGCGCGCTGCCCACTGGCCTCGCGCGTAATGCCGTCTACTACGTGGTATCGCCAGCCACAAATACCTTCCAGGTGAGTGCGACTGCAGGTGGTGCCGCCATCAACACATCAGGGTCACAGTCCGGCGTGCACAACGCCACAGCTGGCCAGAACTTCAACCGAGCACTGACCGATAAGACGTACTGGCTACCGGCCGGCGCGACCAACCGCTGGAAGATGTTTGATGACTACAACAACACGCAGACCGAGCACGCGGACGAGATCGTCGTGACAGTGCGGCCGCAGGCCATCGCACAAGGGCTTTATCTGGGCAACACCGATGCCGACGAGATTCAGGTGATCGGCACCGATCCTACGGATGGTGTTGTGCTCAACGAAACCACAAGCCTCAACGTGTCAAATTCAGGCAGCAGCTTCTACAACTGGCTGTTCAAACGCATCCGCCGGCGCCGGCAGTTCTGCACGCTCAACCTGCCGCTGTACTACGCGGCTTCTTTCGAGGTGCGCATCAAGAAGCCGGGCGGTACCGCTAAATGCGGGATGTTCTGCATCGGCCCGCTCGAAGATGTTGGCCTGTCGCAGTATGGTCTGGAGGCGGAGATCAAGGACTACTCCACCACGCGTTTCAACGCTGACGGCACCAGCGAGACCACGGTGCGGGGCTACTCCAAGAAGATGACTATCGACCTCGATCTGAGTAACGACGTGGTCGATGAGGTGCACGAGCGCCTGATCGACTTCCGGCAGAAAACGGTGGTCTTCATCGGCGCCAAACAGTTCGACCTCAGCCTGGTGTGCGGCGTGTTCTCCAGCTTCAAGACCGTTGTGTCCGATTTCGCACGGTCAAAAATCGCAATGCAAATAGAAGGGAAAGTGTAATGCCGATCACCAAGCTGATGGAAGGGCTGCCAAGCCGCACGATGCCGCAAGCCGAATTCGATGCGGCATCGGAAAAATACATGGCTGAATTGCCTGACTGGGGTGATGAGGCAAATTCGCTGGAAGAAAACGTGAACGCAAAGGAGGCATCGGCCACTGCCGCTGCGGCGACCGCCATCACGAAAGCCAACGAGGCAAGCGACAGCGCCGACGACGCGCAGTTGTTCAAGGAGCAGGCGTCGAGTTTCGCGGACGCGGCAGCCGAGAGCGCCAACGCTGCCCATGCCAGCGAGCTCGCCGCAGCAAATTCGTCCACCAGCCTGACCGCCAACAGCACCACCGCCGTGGTGCTCGGCAATGGCACGAAGGTATTCACGGTCCCGGCTGGGAAGCAGTTTCCGCCTGGCGAACTGCTGCAGGTCGGCAGCACCGGCACGCCGGCCGCGCGCATGTTCGGAACCGTGGCATCTTACGTCGGTACCACGCTGACGGTCACCACCACGCTGACAGAAGGTCCGGCCGGCACATACAGCGATTGGGTCATCACGCCGGGCGGTGCGCGCGGCCCAGGCGGTGGCACTGCCGGCGGCCAGCTCACCGGCGCACTGGACGAGCTGAAGGGCACGGCGCCGGCCAGCAGCGCGACGCCGGATGTCTGGAACGCCGGCGGCAACTATGTGCCGATCACCCAGACGGCCACCATCACTGGCTTGCCGAATGCGTCGCAGCCGGGCGCCAAGCGTACGCTGAAGGCCGAGTCGACGTTCTCGATCACCAGCAGCACGAACTTCTTCGTGCATGGCGGCTCGACCGTCATCAACCCGGGAGATGAGCTGGACATCGTGGCTGACACGGTCAGCAAGTTTCTCGTCACCGTTCGTCGGAACAACGGTGCTGGCGCCGGCGCCACTGGGCGCAACACCCAGGTGCTGAAAGCATCGACGGTGTGGGCCGCGCAAATTACTGGCTGGCATACCGTCATGCTGGTCGGGGCGGCCGGTTCCGGTGCCTGCGCTATTGGTGTCGGTGGTGCTCGCGCTGCGGCCAGCGGCAGCTCTACGGCCGGCATCGTTCTGAAAACCTTCTACGCGACGGCCGGAGACACTTATACCTTGGTTTTGGGTGCTCGTGGCGCATCTGTCACAACCCCGTCTACTGGAGCAAACGTGGCCCTGAACGGCAACGACGCTGTGGACTCCACTTTTGTCGGCGGCTCGGTGTCGCTGACCGCCGGCGGTGGCAAGAAAGGCAATGCCACCGTGGGCAGCACCAGTTCTACTGTGGCGGCTGGGGCAGTCGGTGGCACCGCATCCGGAGGTGATTACAACTTCCCGGGCAGCCCATCGGGCAGCGTCACTATCACTATGAGCGGCGCAGGCATTCAATGCAACGGCGCTTCAGGCGGTGCAGCCCCGCCGTACAAGGGCAGCGCCAACAAAAGCGGCGATGTCCAGGTAACCTCCGGCGGCGGCGGTAGCATTATGGCGGCGTCAGGTGGTGCTGGCGTGGGCGGTAAGAGCGGAAATGTCACGCTGACTAATGATATGAGCGCATCCGCCGGAGCAAATGCGTATTCGCCTTCGGCAAACGTCACAAACTCCGTACTCGGAACCGCACCTGTAATCGATACTGATTTCCTCAATATCTTGTTGTCTATTCCACTGAACCTGACCGGCGCCAGCACCAATGCTGTCCAAAATGCGACGAGCGGCACAGCTAGTTCCGGTGCGGGGACGGGCGGAACAATCGGCTCAGGGATACCTACGACTATCGGAAGTGGTTCGGCATCGATGCTGGGCGGCACCGGCGGAGTGACGTGCCAGACCGGCAGCAGCGGTATGACGATGAGCAGCGGCGATTCCACCTATGGCGGCGGCACCGGCGGCGTATCTCTTTCGTCTGGTTCTCTCGTCTCCGCCACCCTGACCTCGGGCAACGGCGGCCAAGCATTCGCCGTTATCATCTCGCCTTAAGGATCGCATATGCCTACCATCCAGTACACCTGCACCGGCTTTGAAGAAGCCGGTGATGCCGAATTCTTCGACACAGACGGCAACTACCAGACCGCGCTTCACGCCTCGCGCTGTTTCGCCGACTGGTACGCCGAGAACCACGGCTGGACATGGAAGTGGCGTCCAGGCTACGAGCCATCGGATGAAGTGCCAGCGCCTGACAGTCCGCCGGAAGACCCAGAGCCGGCCGCTTCAACTTGATCAACCACGACCCGCTTCGGCGGGATTTTTTTCGCCTAAAGAAAGGCTGCACATGCCAGAGGAAGAACGGAAACTCACCGACGCCGATATTGATGCGATTGTCGATCGGTTCGAAAACAAGGTCGCCGAGCGCTTTTACGGCGATCTCGGTCGCGGCGTATGGGGCGTGGTGTGGAAGGCCATCGTCGCAATCATCGTAGGCATCGCCGCTTACGGCTCACTGAAAGGCATGAAATGAAAATCCTGAAATACATCACGCGCCATCGCTCGCTATTCCTGTTCGGCGGCGCCATCCTGGCCGTCTGGGCATCGTTGGAGTCAGATCCTGATCACGGCTGGGCGACCGTGCTGGGCGGCGTGGCCATCCTGCAGGGTATCTGGGCGGTGGCGGCGTCCCACTGGGCGCGCAAGGCGCTGCTGGACTACCCGGAGGCGGACATGCGCAAGCTGTTCGCGCGCGCCAGCGAGGAAGCGACCGGTGCCGGGCTGGCGCTGATCGCCATGGCCATCATCCTGGCGGCGCTGATGCTGGTGTTCTCGCCGCGCGCGCATGCGGCAGACCTGCCGGCCGGCGCAGTGAAATACCTGCCGGTGCTGAAAGCTGAGCAGCAGCGCCTGTGGCCGGATCATCCGCGCCCGGCACTACTGGCCGGCCTGGTCGAGCAGGAGTCGTGCATCACGCTGCGCGCGCGCGGTTGCTGGAATCCTGGTGCGCAGCTGAAGACGGCGCGCGAGGAGGGCGCGGGTGTCGGCCAGATCACGCGCGCCTACCGTGCCGACGGCAGCGTGCGCTTTGATGCGCTGGCCGGCGTGCGCGACCAGTACGGCGCCGAGCTGGGCGCGCTGTCCTGGTCGACCGTGTACCAGCGGCCTGACCTGCAGTTCCGTGCTCTGGTGCTGATGTCGCGCGATTCGGCGCGCCAGTTCCGCCAGGCGCCGGCGATGCTTGAATTCGGTGACGCCGGCTACAACGGCGGCCCGGCCGGTGTGCAGCGCGAGCGCCGCGCGTGTGCGCTCGCCAGGGGCTGCGATCCTGGTCAGTGGTTCGGCAACGTCGAACTGCACTGCCTGAAGTCGCGCGAGCCGCTGTACGGCAGCCGGTCGGCGTGTGACATCAACCGCGAGCACGTGCGCAACGTGTTCCAGATGCGATCGGCGAAGTACTTCGCCGCCTGGGCGGCGCTATGAGCGCGCTCGGCGAGGTGGTGGCTGGTGCCGGCGGCGTGCTGGCCGGCCAGCTTTGGAAGGTGTCCACCCTGGTGCTGCTGGCGGTCCTGCTGGCCGGCGGTAGCGCCGGCGGCGCGATGTGGTGGGCGGCAGCTGCCGCGCGCGACAAAGCGCTGGAGGATTTGGCTGCCGAGAAGGGCGTCAACGCGGAGCTGCGTGCCGGCATCGGAGATCAGAACCGGGCCATCACACAGTGGTACGAGGCGTCGAAGGATGCTGCGGCGCGCGGCGCGGCCGCCCAGCAGCAGGCTGCGGCCGCTGGCCTGCGCTACGACCAGGTGCTGCAGCAATTGGCCGGCGCCAAGGCGACTACCTGCGCGGACGCCATGCCCTACGTGAATCAGCTGCTGGAGAAAGTACGATGATCGTCAACCTGACAACATTGGCGGGGGTGGCCGCGTTGGTGCTGTTGACCGGCTGCCCATCGATGCCGCCGTCGACCACGCAAACCGTCCAAGTGCCGGTGGCGGTGCCGTGCGTGAAGGCCGCGCCGGCGCGCCCGGTGTACGAGTTCGACCAATTGCCGGCGAGGGCCAGCGATGGCGACAAGATCCTGGCCTTGGTGCGCGATTGGGCGCGCTATCGTAAATACACCGGTGAACTCGAAGCGATTCTTGCGGGCTGCGCTTAGTTATTAAAATATATCAAATGTCAAAAATGAATTGCAAATTAAATAATTTTGGTTTTAAAATGGGATGCCTCACTGTGAGGATTGATTCGTTCCTTTTTAAATACATTTAAGGAGTTGTGCGATGAAGTTAATCAAGGGAGTTTGCGCTGGTATTAGTCTGGTCGCTGCATTTTATGCTTCTGCTGCTTACACGGCACCGGCTGAGGGCGAGATCATTCGCTACTATGATGAGAATCATATTCAGGTCGGCTATTCCGAGCAAACGTGTACCGGCAAGACCAACTACATAGGTAACACGCACACCGATTACTATGAAATTCAAACCTACTCCTGTGGCTTCCCTCCTTGCATCTGGGATCCCTATCTGGACTGCTAAGTAAGTAGGTGATTAAGTAATCCAATGTTGCTGTCTGTAAAACGATTTGTTTGCGGACAGCAATCAAGTTCAAGTTGAGGAAGCGACGCGTAAGCGACAGCTGTTCAAATTCTCACTCATAGCAATCCCATCTGGGCATCTGCCACCGGCGTCTGCACCGGCAGCTCTGGTTTTTTGGCCCGCGGCGGCACAGGAAATTCCCATGTGCGCATCTGCATATTGGCTTCGGTCGGGCGGCGCCGCGTCGCACTTGGTCTTGGACAATACTAGCATCCCCTTCAAAATTACAAGCTGCCGATCAGGCTCATACCGTTGGCGCCGAACTGGCTGCCCACCAGCGTCACGTCGTGCGCCAGCGCCATCGTCAGCTCGGCGCGGCTATGCGTGTCCAGGTATGTGTCCCACTTGGCCAGCGTGGCGCTGTCGGCCTGCTGGCCGGCGTTGTGGTACAGCAGGTTGACGAAGGCGTTGTTGTCCAGGCTGCCGAAGCGGGCGCCGAATTCTACCGACTCGATGAAGCCGGCGCCCAGCGCAGCATTCTGCAGGCCACTGTTCAGCCAGAAGACAAAACCTGGTAGATCGCCCGCGCGGCCCAGCGTCAGGTGGTACAACATGCCCAGTTCCTGCAGCTTGTCGGCGCCGGCCTGGGTGAAGCTGAGGTCGCGTGTGACGCCGTTGAATTCGCCCAGCTCGATCTGGCGGATGGTGTCCATGCTGCCTTCCGGCTCGGCGATCATGACGTCGCCGGCCTTGCTCAGCGCGAGGCTGTAGTCTTTTTCCGCACCGCTGTAGACCACCGTGTCGATGCCGTCGCCGCCGACCAATAGGTCGGAGCCGGCGCCGCCTTCCAGGCGGTCGTTGCCGCTACCAGCAATCCACCCGCTTTCCTGATTAAGTGTGACTGCCACGCCGGCGGCGCCATCTGCACCCAAGGTGCGATGTTCGGTGGAGGTGGCAAATGCGAGCAATACGTAGGCGCGCGAATGTGCAGCACCGTCGCTGGACAGTTGATCGGCCCAGAACTTCAGTTCAGCAGCGTCACCGGCTCGGCCAAGCACTTGCTGGTAAAGTTTCTGCACGTATGCGATGTCAGATAACGCATTCCATCCGGCTGCCGCCCATTCCGCCGACACCGTGAAACCTTGTGCGATCTGCTCCATTGAGGCGCCGCTTGCCAATAGGTGGTTGACGCCCGCCAGGTCACCCATGCGACCAAACGCTGCTGAGTACAGCAGTGTCAGGTCCGCCAGTTTGTTCGCGGGGGCGTTGAGGAATGCCAGCTCGGCTATCTTCAGGTTCAGGTCCGCCAGTCCCAGCGTCTGGCCTGTGGTCGATGTGCTATGGGACGCCGCCAGCTTGCCATCTGCCGTTATATAGAAAATCCAGTTGCCGATATCGCTGCTTCCACCAATCAGTACATCGTCGCCAGCGTCACCTGCGAGCTTATCGTTCCCACCACCGCCGATGATCGTGTCATTGCCGGCGCCACCATTTAGCGTGTCGTCGCCGACCGAGCCATGCAGAACCTGATCAACAGGCGCCGGTGGTGGTGGTGGAGTTGTGTTGACCGTAAGCACAAATGGCACTGAGGCCTGGCTCGCGTTGCCCGCAGCATCGGTGAAGAGGCCGCCGCTGACATTAACCGTAATCGGCGTGGTACTGTTGGCCGGCGGCGTGACTGTCACTGTATAGGTGGTGCCGCTGCCAGTAAAACCGGTTATCGTGCCACCGGTGACCACGACGTCACCCTGCACCAGAACGCCCGGATCGCTTAGCGTTAGTGTGATGGTGGCGGTACCGCCAAAGCTGACCGACGACGCGCTGCTGCTAATCCCGACCGTGGGCGCGGTGGCGTCGATAGTATACGGTGCCGAGAACTCAGTGCTGAAGTTGCCGGCGGCGTCTATCACTCGAACCACTACGTGACTACTACCGCTGAGCGTTTCGGTGACGCTCCAGCTGGTGTCTCCCACGCTAGTTGTTATGTTCTGCCAGCTCACACCGTTATCCAGAGAGAGTTGCACCACATCGCCGGCCACAAGCGGCGCACTCAGATTACCGGCCAGCGTTTGCCGCGGCTCGTTGGTGATGAGGTCGTTCGGGGTGCCGCTATCGGTCAAAAATGAGACGCCGCCGGCGATGGCGGTCGGCGCCACGGTGTCGATCTGCAGCGACGGAATGGCAGCGGCGCCGCCGACGTTGCCGGCGACGTCGGTATAGACGCCGCTGACCGCGATGGTGGCGCTGCCGGACGCCACGCCGCTGGTCGGCGTGAAGGTGGCGGTATAGACCAGCGGATTGCTGGTCGGGGTCAGCGCGCCCATCTGGCCGCCGGCGGCGAAGATGTCGCTGCCACTGAAGCCTACAGGTGCCTCGGAAAAAGTGAACGAGATGATGGCCGGCTCGACGCCATTGGCCGTCGGCACATTGCTGCTGATGGTCACCGTCGGCGGGCTCTGGTCGAACGCATATGGCGTGATGGTAGGCGTGCTGTAGTTGCCGGCAGTATCGATCACGCGCACCTGTAGCACTCCGCTGCCAGTCAGTGTATGTCCCAGGCTCCAGCTGTTGCTGCTGGCAGAGGCCGTATCCCAAGTGCCGCCGTTGTCAAACGAGACCTGCACCGACTCGCCGGCACCCAGCGGAGCCGAAAGCATACCGCTGACGGTCTGGCTGGCCACGCTGGTGATCAGGTCGGTCCCACTAGAACCGGTGTCTTGGGAAAAGTGCGGGATGCCGATCGCGGCCGCCATCGGCGCCAGGGTATCAATCATGATCGGCGCCGAACTGGCGCCGATGCCGCTGTTGCCGGCGGCATCGCTGTAGACATTGTTGGCGACGCTGATTACGGCGTTGCCGGTGGCGGTGTAGGCGGTGGGCGTGAACAAGGCGGTGTACACCAGCGGATTGGCGGTGGCGGCAAAGCCGCTCAGCGCTCCAATAGTGGCGCTGATGTCCTCGGCGGCGAAGTTGACCGGAACCTCGCTGAAGGTGAAGGTGATCAGGGCCGTCTCACCGCTCTTGAGCGAGGCGGCGCTGCTGGTAATTGCCATCGTCGGGGCCTGAGTGTCAACGCTGAGCGCTGGTCCGCTGGCGCCGGCGCCGATGTTGCCAGCCAGGTCGATGTAAGATCCCGCTTGCACGGACACGCTTGCCGGACCACTGTAGTTCAGCGTTGGCGTGAACACGGCGGTGTAGATGCTCGGATCACTGGCGTTCACGACCAAGGTGCTGATGCTACCGCCCGTCACCACTAGGTCGGCCGCTTGGAAGTCATACGGTACCTCGCTGAAGGTGAAGGTCACAGTGCTGCTGTCGCCGCCCTTGAGCGTGGTGCTGCTGGCGCTGATCGATACATGTGGCGCCGCCTGGTCGATGGTGTAGGCGCTGGCACTGACGGCACCGTGGTTGCCGACGGCGTCGGTCACGCGCACTGACACCGTGCCGCTGCCGCTTAGTACCAGCGCCCCCAGAGACCAACTAGCCGGACCGTCGGCAGTGGCCGTAACCCAGTCCACGCCTTGGTTGAGCGATACCTCGACGAACTCGCCAGCAGCCAACGGCGCGTCGAGCGTACCGTGTATTACCTGGATCGGATCATTGGTCACCAGGTCGGTGCTGCTGTAGCCAGAATCATCGTTAAAAGTGATGCCGGTAGAGACGGTACTTACAGTCATATCATTCTCCAATTGGTTCAGCACCTATCTGTGCCAAGGGCGCATCACATCGGAGAAGCAATGGCAGCGCACGATTCTGTAACGGTTTAGGTATAACTAATTTTGCAATCCATTATTTTAAAGAAATAATGCTAAATTGTCATATGAAATATTTACGTAATATGACATTCAATTGAGATATGGGATTGTTTATTTTATTGCTATGATGAAAAATCAAACTTTTACATCTGTGGTGAGACTGGTCGAGATCGACATCGAGGAGGGGGCGAAGCGCGAGGAGCGCACGCTGAGATGGGGCATCGCCTAAAGTCTTGATGGCGGGTTTTGCTGGTGCGCGAACCGTCAAAACGTGGGCGAAATTTGGGCGAAAAACCGGGCTACACCAGACTTCTCTAGACCATCAAAGTTTCAATCATCCCAGTGTTTATGCGGTCTGCGGAGGCCTGGCAAGGTCCGTAAGTCCTATTTTTGACTATAGACTATTTGTCATAACCGCGTCATAAATGGCCATTTTGACGTCGGCGATTGCATCGCGATTGTGGGCGCTCAAAACGGCCGCGTTATCTGGTCTGCATCATGATAGTTCCGTCTTGGAAGGCGCCGGGGAGGCTATTGTGATCAGGATCTTTCATCATTATGTGTCCAGGATAGCCTTCATGCTGCTGTTGCTGGAGCTGTCGATACTGCTGGCGGCGGCCGTCGCCAGCGCGCCGCTGTGGCGGTCCGACCCGGGCCAGTTGTACATGTCGGCGCTGGCGTTTGCGCTGGTGATGGTGTTCAGCATGGGCACGCTGGGCATGTAGAACTCCTTGCGCGTCAACACCAGATAATCGACCCAGCGCCGCTTGCGCGACGACTCGATGCGGGCGTCGTTTTCGATGGCGTCCTTCAGCGCCAGCAGCAGATCCATGGTGCTGATGCTGTGGCGTTCGGACTGGATGATGGCGTGCGACAGGCCATTGATCACAAAGCGCGGCGACACGCCGGACAAGCCTTCCTCCGGCGACTTTTCCTTGTTGCGCACGCGCAGCGCTTCGTTGGGATGCACGCCGTCCACGTCCTCGCCGGCGTGGATGCGCACGCGCTTGGCGAGATCGACGTCGCGCTCCTCGCCTTCATGCAGCCTGCTGAGGACGGCGAACACGGCCGCCGCGTGCAGCACATGCGGGTCCATATGGACGTTGCGGAACGCCGGCGCCGACAGGATCAGCTTGCGATAAATCCGCGCCTCCTCGCGGTAGTTGAGGGTGTACGGCACTTGCACGATGACCATGCGGTCGAGCAGGCCTTCGTTCTCGCTTTCCTGCAAAAACTTGCGGAATTCGGCCAGGTTGGTATGGGCCAGGATGGTTTCATCCAGATAAATCAGCGGAAAGCGCGCGACCTTGACGTTTTTCTCCTGCGTCAGCGTCAGCAGCAGATAGAGGAATTCGCGCTTCACCTTCAGAATCTCGATCATTTCCAGCAGGCCGCGGCTGGCCGCGTACACCGTGCCGGACCACGACCAAGCGCGCGGATCGCCTTCGTCGCCATATTCCGCCACGCGCGACAGGTCGACCGAGCCGACCAGGTCGGCAATGTCGGCTGTATTCGGATCATGTGGCGCGTAAGTGCCGATGGCGCTGCGGCCAGCCTCCGAAATGAAGATGCGCTCCACCGGCATGCGCAGGAAGTCGCCGCCCAGCTCGTGTTCCAGCCGTACGCGGCAATGCGGACACAGCTCGCCGCCGACATCGACGCCGTAGCTGTCGCGGAACCTGGCGCGCAAGGTGTGTGGCACCAGGTGCAGCGGCGATTCATGCACCGGGCAGCCGGCGATGCCGTACAGCGCGCCGGCCTCGGTGTAGCTGTATTCCTCCAGCCCGCGTTTGAGGCGTATCACCAGCGTCGACTTGCCGCCCGACGGCGGCCCCAGCAGCAACAGCAGGCGCCGGCCCACCTCGGACCCGGCGGCGGCCGCCTTGAAGTAGTCGCTTACGCGATTCAGCGCGTCGTCGATGCCGAACAGTTCGTCGGCAAACAGTGCGCAGCGCTGCTTGCCGCTCCAGCGCAGCATGTCCCAGATGTATTGGTGCGAAGTGCGCGCGAGCTGCGCCGGCGCGGCCGGCAGCACGTGCTCCATGAAGTCGGCAAAGCTGCCGCTCCAGTGGCCGGCGCGATGCTGCTGGGTAAATGCCCGCAACTGGTCGCGAAACTGTTCCTGGGATTGTTGATGCTCCGCGTTTTCCATCGCTGCCTTTCCTCCGCAAGCTTGGAGTATCGGCGCTGGCTGCGGCAACTCAGATGATCTGCCTCAAACGAAAACAGGGAACTTTCAGGCGGTACGGTCCCACGGCGGCGTGCCGGACAGCTCCTGGACCAGGAAATCGATCATCACCCGCACCTTGGCGCTCAGGTGGCGACGGCTGGGGTAGACCGCCAGCACGTCCATGTCCGGCATGCGATAGTCCGGCAGCACGCGCTGCAGGCGGCCGGCGCGCAGGTCGGCGCCCACCAGAAAGGTCGGCTGCCAGATGACGCCCAGGCCGCCAAGCGCGGCGGCGCGCGCGGTGTCGCCGTTATTGGTGTGCATCACGCACGGCATCTTGACGCTGTGCGGCTGGCCGGCCGCATCCAGCATATGCCACTCGTCGGCGGTGGCGGCGTAACTGTAGCCGATGCCGTCATGCTGCAGCAGTTCGGCCGGCGTTTGCGGCATGCCGCGCCGCTGGATGTATTCCGGCGATGCGCACAGCACGTTTTGCGAGGTGGCCAGCTTGCGCGCCACGTTGGAGGCCGAGCCGGCGCGCGAAATCCGCACCGCCATGTCGTAGCCTTCCTCGACGATATCGACCACGCGGTCGATCAGCGCCACATCGAGTTGAACCTCGGGATACAGCCGCATGAATCTGGCCCACAGCGGCGCCAGGTGCAGCACGCCGAAACTGAGCGGGGCGTTGATGCGCAGCACGCCATGCGGCTGCAACGCGGCCGAGGAAACGATGGCCTCGGCCTCGGCCACGTCATCGAGTATCGATTTGGCGCGTTCGAACAGCGCCTCGCCGCTGGACGTCAGCGACATCTTGCGCGAGCTGCGGTTCAGCAGCCGGGTCTGCAGATGCGCTTCTAGGTCGCTGATGTAACGGGTGACATTGGCAGGGGAGGTATCGAGCGCCTCGGCGGCGCGGGCAAAGCCGTCGCGCTTGACGACTTCGACAAAGACTTCCAGCGCTCGCAAGCGGTCCATTCATCCCTCCCAAAGAAAAAGCCGCAACACCGGAAGGTGGGCGGCTCTGTCGCTGACGCCACGCTCAACTTAGTGAGCGATGTAATTGGCCGTGGCCGCTTCCTTGATCACGCGGCTGGCGTTCAGCGCGGTGCCGGCATTGCCGCCAGGGGAAGCCGCGCTGGCTTCGTGGGCCATGCCCACCAGGCCGACCGCGGCCTGGGCGTCGCCGGCGCTGGCGGCGCGTTCAAACAGTTGCATGGCTTCATGGCGCTTGTCCGGGTTGGACAGGTAGCGCAGGGCCAGTTCGCGCTGGGCGACCGGCGAACCCTGGTCCGCCCATTCCTGCAGCCGGCGTTCGGCGGCGGGCTGTCCGGCAGGGCCGATTTGCATGGCGGCAGCTTCAATCACAGTCGATGATGGAATCGCATCCTCCTGAGCCTGGCAAGCTATCAAGCCGCCTACCAGCAGCAGCACTGCAGATATCAATACACCAGACTTGTTGAATAATTCCATAAATTAGACCCTTGTTTAAAGCTATCGCGTGCGTGCCGAGAGAAACTCGGTGCGCCGCACCATTATACTTGCGTTTGAGTAAATTGTCTCTTACGCAATAACTTGCAGAATGAAATAAATCTTATCCAGATTCTACAAAGTTGTTGTAAATCACGGCGCACGTTCAGTATTCCGATTTCTGCAAGCATCTGAAGTGCAAGTGCTGGCGATCTTATCATGAAGAATTTGCGCAACTTGGCTGCACATGGCAAACACGGGTAACAATTGTAACCATTCGTTAATGGCTAAAATGTTACAGCCGAGCAGGGATCTGCTGTGCAGTGCAGCATAACCCGGAATTCATAAATCGTGAACGATAGCGGTGCTTAGATACCGGGCAAAGCGTTGCCTTTGAGCCACGCATCAGCGTCGCGCAGCACCAGCTGGTATTCGGATTCCAGCGCGGTAAACAGGGCAGGGATGGTGTCGAGCTCGCGCTCGGTGATGGCTTTTTCCAGCTTCAGCGAGGCGGCCACCAGCCGCTTGGCGCCCAGCGCGCCGATCGAGCCACGCAGGCTGTGGAAAATCTTGTTGGCGTCAGTCAAGCGCTCTTCGCGCAGGGCGGCGCCGGCCTGCTCGAACGGCGCCATGCCCGGTGCACAGGCGTCGCGGACGATCTTGGAAACGATGGCCAGCGCTTTGTCGTCATTCCCCATGTACTTCAACAGCGTATCGACCGAGAAAATGCTCAGTTCGGGGTTCATGGCTTCAGTCATGCTGGCGCTCCGGGATAGGTTGTCTTTATCCTATCACACGCTGTCGCGGGGGCCGGCTTCATTACTGCTGCCCATCGTAAAATTGCTGGGACAGCGTCTGCAACGGCGCGCTGGAGACCTCGGGCGCCACCACGCCGGCCGGCGGCGCGATCCGCACCGGCTTGCCGCTGGCGTTGGCTGCATGCAACACCTTGCCGGGCGTTTCCGGCGCGGCGTTCCACACCGGCGCTTCCAGGCCCTCGAACACGCTCTTGAGCTGGTCGCCCCAGGTGTTGCGGATCATCTGGAAATATTCGTTGCGTTCATCAATTGTTACAAAATGGGTGACGGCCAGCTTGCCGCTCTCATACACCAGCATGTCCAGCGGCAGGCCGACCGAGACGTTGGAGCGCAGCGTGGAGTCCATGGAAATCAGCGCACACTTGGCGGCGTCGTCCAGCGAGGTGGCCGGCGTCACCACGCGGTCGATGATGGGCTTGCCGTACTTGGCTTCGCCGATCTGGAAATAGGTGTTTTCGTCGCGCGATTCGATGAAATTGCCGGCGGAGTAAATCTGGAACAAACGGCAATGCTCACCCTTGATCTGGCCGCCGAAGATCATGCTGACATTGAATTCGATGCCGAAATCCGACAGCGACTTGGCGTCCCGCTCATGCACCTGGCGCACGGCCTCGCCCAGCAGGCGCGCCGCCTCGTACATGGTCGGCGCATTCCAGATGCTGTGGCCGTCCTCGGTCTTCAGTTCCGACACCAGCTGGCGGATCGATTGCGAAATCGACAAATTCCCGGCGGTCATCATGACCATCATGCGCTCGCCCGGGATTTCGAACACGCTCATCTTGCGGAACGTGCCGACCTGATCCACGCCCGCATTGGTCCGCGAATCCGACAAAAACACCAGCCCGGCATCGAGGCGCATGCCCACACAATAAGTCATCTTGGAAAGTATTGATTGAAAGTATCGTTATTTTACACCGCTCATTGCGGCACGATCTGTACGTCCACGCTCAGAGACTCGACGCCGCCGCCGCGCCGCACCCCGCGCACCGGCGCCGCGCCGTCGTAATCGCGGCCGATGGCCAGGCGGCAGTAAGCGTCCGTCATCAGCCGCGCGTGGGTGACGTCGATGCTGATCCAGCCGCTGTAATCCTTGTCCTCGACCCATGCGTCGACCCAGGCGTGGCTGGCGGCGTGGCCGGTATTGCCCGGATCGATGTAACCGGACACATAACGCGCCGGAATGCCGTGCGCATGGCAGCAGGCCAGGAACAGGTGGGCATGGTCCTGGCATACGCCTTGGCCGAGGGCCAGCGCATCGCTGGCGGTGGTGGACACCGCTGTCGCACCGCTTTGATACCGGACCGCACCAAAGATGTGCTCCGCCAGGCACATCAGGTCTTTCGACTGCGCCTTGCCGTCCGGCAAGCACGAGGCGGCCAGTTCCAGGATGCCGGGCGTGGCGGCCGTCAGCCGCGTCGGCACGGTGAAGATCAGCGGCGACAGGTGGTCGCCGTTCGGCACCCGGCCGCGGTCCGGCGCCGTGGTGGCGATCGAACCGCTGGCGACGATGGACAGGGCGTTATGCGGCGCATCCATGGTCATCATGTGCGACAGGTTGCCGTAGGCGTCCGTGTAGGCATGCACGTGGCCGGGGGTGGATAGGTTCCACGACAGCACGTGCTGCTGCGGTTCCGCGCGCGGCGTCAGGTGCAGCTGCTGGATGGTGTAGGCCAGCGGCAGGGTGTAGGTGTAGCGCGTTTCGTGCCGGATGGTCAGTTGCATGGGATACCTTTCGCTTATGCCGCCAGCGGCACCAGGAAATCGCGGCTGACGCGGTTGCCCAGTTCGTAGATGTCCGCCAGGAAGCGGGTCAGCGTGTCGTGCAGGCCGTCCGCCAGGATGTCGTCGATTTTGCCGAATTGCAGCTGGGCGCGCAGGCGGCCGGCGAAGCGTTCGGTGTCGGCGGAAACATCGTTGCGGACTTCGTGCAGGTTCTGCACCACCTCGTCCATGCAGGCCAGCAGCGAGCGTGGCATGTCGCCGCGCAGCATCAGCAGCTCGGCGATGCGCGCCGGCGTGATGACGTCGCGGTACACCTTGCGGTAGATCTCGAAACCGGACACCGAGCGCAGCATCGCTGCCCAGTAATAGAAATCGCGCTGGCTCATGCCTTCGCCGTTGCCGGTTTCAACGCCGCCGCCATGATATTTGACGTCCAGGATACGCGCGGTGTTGTCGGCCCGCTCCAGGAAGGTGCCGAGACGGATGAAATGCACCGCCTCGTCGCGCAGCATGGTGCCCAGGGTCACGCCGCGCGACAGGTGCGAGCGGTACTTGACCCACTCGAAGAACTTGCTGGGATCGGTTTCCAGCA
Organism: Duganella aquatilis; assembly: GCF_009674565.1. Taxonomy (GTDB): domain Bacteria; phylum Pseudomonadota; class Gammaproteobacteria; order Burkholderiales; family Burkholderiaceae_D; genus Rugamonas; species Rugamonas aquatilis. The sequence continues at coordinate 457,138 of NZ_WKJL01000001.1, read as the reverse complement.
GATCGCTTTTCAGGCGGAACTGCATGTCGAGCCAGGTCTGATTCTGGATTTCCCACACTTCGGTGGTCAGCGTGCCGCGCACCGCGCGGGCATTCTCGCGCGCCGCCGTCAGGCAGGCCACGATCGACGACGAATTGCCGGGATCGCGCACCATGAAGTCGATGACTTCGCGCCCCTCCAGCGACTGGTATTTCTGGTTGAACGCGTGTTGCAGCTCGGAGATGCCGAGCAGGGCGCGCCAGCCCTTGGTGTTTTCCTCGTCGGATTGCGGCAGCATCGACGTTTGCACGTTGACGTCCAGCATGCGCGCGGTGTTCTCGGCGCGCTCGGTGTAGCGGGCCATCCAGAACAGGTGATCGGCGGTACGGCTCAGCATGATGTCTCCTTATCTTTCCAGTATCCAGGTGTCCTTGGTGCCGCCGCCTTGCGACGAGTTCACCACCAGCGAGCCTTCCTGCAGCGCCACGCGGGTCAGGCCGCCCGGCACCATGGAAATCGTCTTGCCGGACAGGACAAACGGCCGCAAATCGATGTGGCGCGGCGCGATGCCGCTTTCCACATAGGTCGGACAGGCGGACAGGGCCAGCGTTGGCTGGGCAATGTAGCCGTCCGGCTTGGCCAGCAGGCGCTGGCGGAAGTCTTCGATCTGCGCCTTGGTCGAGGCCGGACCCACCAGCATGCCGTAGCCGCCGGCGCCGTGCACTTCCTTGACCACCAGTTCCGGCAGGTTGGCCAGCGTGTAGGCCAGATCTTCCTTTTTCCTGCACTGGTAGGTCGGCACATTGTTCAGCACCGGTTCTTCCGACAGGTAGAACTTGATCATGTCCGGCACATACGGATAAATCGATTTGTCGTCGGCCACGCCGGTGCCGATGGCGTTGGCCAGCGTTACGCGGCCGGCGCGGTAGACCGACAGCAGGCCCGGCACGCCGAGCGAGGAATCCGGGCGGAAGGCCAGCGGATCGAGGAAATCGTCGTCCAGGCGGCGGTAAATCACGTCCACCCGTTTCGGGCCGCGCGTGGTGCGCATGAACACGGTGTTGTCGCTGACAAACAAGTCCTTGCCCTCGACCAGTTCCACGCCCATTTGCTGGGCCAGGAAGGCGTGCTCGAAGTAGGCGGAGTTGTACATGCCGGGCGTCATCACCACCACGGTCGGGTCGTTGATGCCCATCGGGGCGACCGAGCGGAGGTTATCCAGCAGCATGTCCGGGTAATGGTCGACCGGTGCGATCTTGTTGCGGGCGAACAGTTCCGGGAACAGCCGCATCATCATCTTGCGGTCTTCCAGCATGTAGGAGACGCCGGACGGCACGCGCAGGTTATCCTCCAGCACGTAAAACTCGCCCTGGCCGGCGCGCACGATGTCGACCCCGGCGATGTGGGCGTAGATGTCGGAGGCGACGTTGATGCCCTGCATTTCCGGCCGGTACTGCGCGTTCTTGTAGATTTGCTCGGCAGGAATAATGCCGGCCTTGATGATGTTCTGATCGTGATAGATGTCGTGAACGAACATGTTGAGCGCCTTGACGCGCTGGACCAGTCCGGTTTGCAGCTGCTTCCATTCGGCCGCCGGAATGATGCGCGGGATGGTATCGAAGGGGATCAGCCGCTCGGTGCCGGCGTCGTCGCCGTAGACGGCAAACGTGATGCCGACGCGGCGGAAGGTCAGATCCGCCTCGGCACGCTTGCGTTCGATGGTTTCCGCCGACTGGCGCTGCAGCCAGCCGCAGAACTCGCGGTAATGTTCACGGACTTCGGCGCTGGCGTTATGTGCCAGGCCATCAGCAGTCATTTCGTTGAAGAATTTTGCCATATTGAACGTTCCCAGTTGAGCACGTTTATTCTTCTATCAAGAAACGTGCCAGTGGGAATGCTCAGTTTTGGTGCAAGGCTTGCAGGCGATAGCGTTCGATCTGGCCGCTATCACGCATCTTTTTCAGCACGACCGACAGGCGGCTTGCCAGATCGGCGTACCGTTTGTTCAGAAAGGCATGGATGCCGCCGCGCTCCATCACTGCCGCGCGGCGGATGCCGGCGTCGCGGAATTCGGGTCGTTGAAGCAATGACTCGACCGTGTAGGCGTTATCGACGTAGACGTCGGAACGCCCCAGCACCAGCTTGCGCAACCCGGTTTCGGCATTGCGCACGTCCGTCAGACGGTCCGCCGGCACCACCGTCGTCAGTTTTCTCGCGATGACCGGGTAACCGAGACGGTATTCAATACGGAAGGAGGTGTCGCGCAAACTTGACCAGCCGGGCGCCAGGCGCACGTCGGCGCGCCTGGCGTAGGCCACGGTTTCTGCCAAAAGCGTCGGCTCCGCGACACGAACGAGGTCAGGCTGGACGGCGGCGTAGTCGTAGCTGCGCGCAAGTTCGCCATCGACATTGCCAGCGGCGGCCTCCGCCGAGGCGCGCGCGGCGGGAAAGGACCGGATTTCCAACGCCACGCCGAGCTGGCGGAAGGCATCGGTGTAGATCAGTGCGAGCCAGCGCGCCGCAAAGCCGTCGTTGTCGGTGACCACGCTGGCCATGACCAGATGACGAGCTTCACCGCCCCACGCCCGTGGGCCGGCCAGCGCCGAGAGGGTGATGCCGGTGACAAAAGACCTGCGCCGCATCGCGGTTCCCGTGCGAATCGATAAGGACCAGAGTATAGCAAACAGAAAGGGCCTGTCCCCGGATGAAGACAGGCCCTGACCAGAACGAATTGCGTGTTACTTAGATGTTGCCGCTGCTCGAACCCGGCGTGGTGCTGCTGCGGCTGTAGCCTGGATCGCTTTGCAGGCTGCCGGTGCCGGTGCCCATCACGCTGCCGGTCGAGGTGACGCCGCCGGCGATGTTCTGCTGGGTGCCGTAGAAGCTGTGCATCTGGGTATTGAAATCGGCGCTGGCCATGTCCGGCCAATCGTCCTTGTCAAAGCCCGGGGCGTTTTTCAGGTGTTCTTTGGATACGTCCAGCAGGAAGCGCTTGTTGTCGGTATCCAGTTGCAGCGCTTGCCAAGGCACGGCGAACAGCTTGTCGCCCATACCCAGCCAGCCGCCGAAGGACAGCACGGCGTAGGCGACCTGGCCACTGCGCATGTCGAGCATGATTTCCTTGATGTCGCCCAGGTCTTCGTCCTGGCGATTGTAGACATCTTCACCGATCAGCGTGTCGGCGCCCATCAGACGCGGGCCGGGGCCTGCTTCGTCGTCGCTGCGGTAAATGCCATAGGTGTCGCGGTCTAGGTAGCTCATGGTGGTCTCCAGATGGTTGGTAAGGTCCCGCGTCCAGCGACGCAGTGACATGCACCATCATGCGGCCCGGGCGACAGTTGAGGTATCGGTGCGCGTGCAGTGTGGATGTAGGACAGAGATTAGTTCTTCAAGAACCAAAGTGCTAAACTATCGCCCTTGCAAAAACGGAAGGCTACGAATGACCGCTCACGAACTCCGCACCGGCGCGCTGCACTGCCTGATCGAGCCGGATCCGCTGGCCAAGGTGGTGGCGGTGTATGCGCTGGCTGACGCGTCGCAGCAGGGCGTTTGCGTGCCCGATCCGCTGGCGGAGATGACGTCCTCGGCCGAAATTCCCGGCCGTCCGCAGCGCCCGGAGCTGGTGCCGCCGCTGCAAGTCGGCCGCCGCGCCATGAATACGCCGGAAGGCCGCGCCATGCTGATCCACGCGCTGGCGCATATCGAATTCAACGCCATCAATCTGGCGCTCGACGCCATCTGGCGTTTCGCCGGCATGCCGCCCGCGTATTACACCGACTGGCTGCAAGTGGCGCGCGAAGAGGCTTACCATTTTTCACTGCTGGAAGCGCATTTGCAGCGCCTCGGCCACGGCTACGGCGACTACCTGGCCCACGACAGCCTGTGGGAGATGGTGGCCAAAACCAGCGACGACGTGCTGGCGCGCATGGCGCTGGTGCCGCGCACGCTGGAAGCGCGCGGTCTGGACGCCAATCCGCCGCTACGCGCCAAGCTGGCCCAGGCCGGCGACAAGGAAGCCGCCGCCATCCTGGACATCATCCTGCGCGACGAAATCGGCCACGTGGAAATCGGCAACCGCTGGTACGGCTACCTGTGCCGCCAGCGCGGACTGGAGCTGATTCCGGCCTACGCCGACCTGGCGCGCCGTTACAATGCGCCGACGCCGCGCGGTCCGTTCAACCTGGAAGCGCGGCGCCAGGCCGGTTTTACCGAAGCGGAATTGCAGGCCTTGCTCGGTTAGCGGCCTGACGGCTTGATTTTTTCCCGCAAGCCGTCGATGCTGGCCTGTGGCACATAGCGCGCCTCGAAAAGATACACGTCGTAACCCGCGTAGGCGCGCAGTTGCTCCGCCAGTTCGTCCACGCTGGCTGGCCGGAAACCGCCGCCGGACTGCGGACGGAACGCCTCGCCGATCAGCCGCACGCGTTCCGGGCCGAGCCGGCGCTGAAGCGCTTTCATATAGTCGACCGCCACCGCCGGACTGCGGACGTGCAGGCCGACGCCATCCTGGAACAGCACGCCGACATCCGGCGGCAGCCAGTGTTCCAGCCAGTCGGCCAGCGGTTTGCCGCCGATGTTGCTGTTATCATAAACCGTGACCCAAAGCGGTCGAGGCAGCTGATTCAGGATGGGCGCGAGCGCCGCCGCATCCTGCCAGGTGGGATCGATCTCGACCGGGAAATACCAGCCGCTCACCTTGAACGGCAGCGGCAGCGCCGCGATGCAGCGGGACTGCGCCAGCAGTTCCGGCATGCGCGCCCGCGCCTCATTCTCGAAAAAGCGTCCGCCCAGGCCAAGAATGATGTCCTGCGCCCATGGCTCCGCCGCGACCTCGTTCCAGTCCGGCGCGGTTGCCATCAGCGGCGCGCCGCAGCCGGACACCAGCGCCAGATCATCGACGATGCTCCATTGCACCAGCAGACTGTGCACGCCGATCTGCTGCCAATTGCCGTGCGGACGCGTGGTGACGGCGTCGGGCTGCCAGACCATGCCCACCGGCCCCTGTAACGCGCCGCAGGCGGTCAGCAACAAGGGCAGCAGCAGGATTATCCAGCGCAGCATCATTGCTTCAGCGCCGCGTTCAACTTGCCACGCCACGCGGCAGGCGACATCGCGCTGCCGGCATCCCAAGCGGCCGTCGAGTCCAGCGCGGTTTCCATGCGCGCCTCATTAAACTGCCACACCACCAGCTTGGGCTTGTGCTGCGCAAAGCCCGGCGTGGACACCGCGTCGAGCAAGGTTTTCCACGGACTGATGTTGCCGGGGTTCCAGGTCAGGCCGACCGGCCGGCCCAGCGCGTTAGACAGTTTCTGCGGAAAGCCCAGATAGGGCTGGACGAAGCTGTTACCGACCACGACTACCTGCGGAGGCGCGCCGTCCAGCAGCCCTCCAACCGGCTCCGGCGTGGTGCGCACGGTATAGCTCTCTCGGCCGATGCGCTTGCGGTCCTCGGGCGACATGAAGTTTTCCGCCAGGTCGCCGTAGTGCCGGTCGGTGGTCCACGCACCTAGCGTCGTGCCGGGACTGCTGCTTGGCGCCAGCGGCCAGCGGCTGGCGATGAGCTTGGCGACGGCCGCCGCCGACGCTTCCGCCGACCACGCCGTCCAGTGATAGTCGCTGCGGTAGAAGGCGCTGGCTTTGGCGCCGTCGCCGCCTTCGACCGCGCTGCCCTCGACCGCCTGCAGCACGGCGCGGTCGTCGAAACTGGGCACGCCGGCTTTCTCCAGCTGTGCCAGCACCTCGTCATAGCGGTGCGCCATGTCGGCCGACAGCGTGGCGCCGGCCGGCAGGCGCTGTGGATACAGCGGCGCCTTGGACGGCACCACCATCACCAGCAGGCCGATGTGCTGCGCGGCCAGCATGGACTGCGCCTCCTGCAGCAGCTTGACGTTGTTGGCCAGTGTGGCCCGGTCGATCTTGTCGGCGCTTTCCCAGCCGGCGAACAGCCAGCCGTCCTTGCCTTCGATAACCGACGGCGCGGCCTGGGCGGACGTGCACAGCAGCACGACAGCGCCGGCAGCGACACGGCGCAATGGGGATAATACAAACATCATCAATCACTCCTGTGGTCTGGATTGCGGGGTTACGCGCGAGCGTGACCAACAACGCTCGCGCCTGCGGGCGAGCTGAATTCGGTGAAGGGCACGCCGGTCAGCGCGGCCACGATGCGTTGCGCGGAGCGGCCGTCGCCGTAGGGATTGGCCTTGCGGGCGAAGCCGGCGTGGACAGCGGCGTTGTCGAACAGCTCCGCCACATTGGCAACAATCCGTGCCGGCACGGTGCCGACCAGCCGCACCGTGCCCGACGCCACCGCTTCCGGCCGCTCGGTGACGTCACGCATCACCAGCACTGGCTTGCCCAGCGCCGGCGCTTCTTCCTGCACGCCGCCGGAGTCGGTCAGCACCACGTGGGCGTGCTGCATCAGGCGCACAAAGTGCAGATAGTCCAGCGGGGCGATCAGGTGGACGTTGTCGCGCCCGCTCAGCATGGCTTTCACCGGCCCCAGCACCTGCGGGTTGAGGTGCACTGGATAGACGATCTCGATGTCATCGCGCTCAGACAGTTGCGCCAGCGCCTGGCAGATGCCGGCAAAGCCCGCGCCGAAGTTTTCGCGCCGGTGGCCGGTGACCAGCAGCAGCTTGCGGCCGGCCCTGCGCGCGTCCGCCAGGAAGGGAAATTCGGCATCGAGCAGTTGCTGCAGGGCGACGTCGCTGCGGATGCGCTGCACCGTCAGCTGCAAGGCGTCGATCACCGTGTTGCCGGTGACGATGATGCGCCCCGCGAGGTTTTCGTTGCGCAGATTCTCGGCCGCGCCGGCTGTCGGCGCAAACAGATAGTCGCCCATGACGTCGATGTTGCGGCGGTTCATTTCTTCGGGCCAGGGCTGCTGCATATTGCCGGTGCGCAGGCCGGCTTCGATATGCGCCACCGGAATGCGCTGGTGGAAGGCGGCCATCGCGGCGATGGCGGCGGTGGTGGTGTCGCCATGCACCAGCACGCGGTCCGGCCGTTCCGCCTCCAGCACCGGGCCGAGCTTCTCGAACAGACGCGCGCTGAGGCTGTTCAAGGTCTGTTCGGGCTGCATGACTTCCAGGTTGTGCTGGGCGGTGATGTCGAACAGGTGCATGACCTGGTCCAGCATGCTTTTATGCTGGCCGGTGACACAGACCACGGACTCAATGTCGTCGGCGGACGCCAGCGCGCGCACCACCGGCGCCATTTTGATCGCTTCCGGACGCGTGCCAAAAATCGATAGTATCTTCATACGGGCATCTCCTTGGATGAATGCGTGTCAGGACTGATGCAGTTGCAGCCAGTCGGTTTCTTCCGTCGTCAGCGGCTGATACAGCGCGCGCAGCGGCCATTCCCACACCACCACGGCAACGCCATCCAGCCGCTGCGGATGGGCCAGAACTTCCAGCAGGCTGCCGGCGAAACCGCTGCCGGTACGGCTCTGCTGGCTTACCTCCTGCCGCAGCGCCAATTGCAGCGCATCGGCAAAGCCGGAATTGAGCGAATAGGAGGAGCCTGCCAACAGCACGCGTGGCGGCGCCACCTCGTCCAGCAGCGAGCCGCCGCGTTCGATCTCCAGCGTGCGGATGCGGTCGTACTCCTGCGGCGGGCCGAAGGGCGGGGCGTTGTGCGCGAGGCCTGCCAGCCGCGCCAGGTCGCCCACCCGCTGGGACGGCGCCGCCGCGACGGTTTCGTGCATGGCCGTGTCGCCGGCAGGAACGAGCTTGCGCACGGCGCCGGCGACGCGCAGGGCCGCGAAACCGGCGCCACTGCGGTCCCAATGCGTGTCGGTGCGCCAGTAGCCGGGGGCTGGCCAGCCTTCATGCAGGTCGACCCAGGCCGCCAGCGGTATGCCACCCGACGCGGCGCGCCAGGCCTGGCTGCGGCTGCGCGCCTGCGCCGAGACCGGCAGTCCGCACAGCTGCGCGTGCGCCAGTTCGACCTTGTCGGGGATAGGCAGACTGACCAGCGCCACGCCGCGCTGCGCCAGCGTTGCCTGCAGCAGCGTGGCCAGCCGCAGCCGCTGGTGGAAATTGGCGTCACCGTGCGGCGTGGCGGCGGTTTCCTCCGCCAGGAACAGCCAACCGTCACAGCCGGCGCGCACCTGCGGTCCCGTATCGCCTGTGACGGCGTACAACAGGCCATTCAAACGCTGGTCGAGGGCGCCGCTGGCCGGCATGGCGCGGCGTATCTGCTGATCGAGCGCCGTCGTGATACCGCCGTCCAGCCAGCCACCGCGCGGCGGCGCCGGCTGCTGGAACAGCCGCCACAGCAGCGCGCCGCAGCCGGATGCTGTCAGCAGCAGAAAGAGAAGGGCGTTGAGTTTGCGCGCCATGGTCAGAACTGGAAGTAAAGAAAAGGCACCACGCTGCGGCCTTGCAGCACCCACAGCGCACACAGGAACAAAGGCATGGCCAGCCAGGACCGCAGGCGGCTGACCGCCTGGGCGCGGGCCGGATGCTGGCGCCAGGCCAGTGGCGCGTAGACCAGCACGCCGCTCGCCAGCAGCGCCAGAAACAGGTTCGGCCGCAGCGACGCCGCCAGGTCAGCGGACACCGGCCAGCCGTGCAGGCCGCGCAGTGCGTCGGCCATCACTTGCGCCTCGTTCCAGCTCTGGGCGCGGAACACCATCCAGCCGAGCAAGACGAACAGCAGCGTCAGTACATGGCCGGCGACCTTGCCGGCGACCGATGGCTGCGCCGGCTCCGGCCGCGCTCGGCGCCATAGCCGGTGCACCACCAGCCCCGCGCCGTGCCACAGTCCCCATAATAAAAAAGTCCAGCCGGCGCCATGCCACAGGCCGCCCAGGCCCATGGTCACCAGCAGCGCGACGCAGGCGCGCGCCAGGCCGTGGCGGCTGCCGCCCAGCGGAATGTAAAGGTAGTCGCGCAGCCAGCTGGACAGGCTGATATGCCAGCGACGCCAGAATTGCGCCAGCGAAGTGCTCAGGTAGGGATGGTCGAAATTCTCAGGGAAACGCAAGCCCACCATCAGGCCCAGCCCGATGGCCATGGCGCTGTAGGCGGCGAAATCGAAATACAGCTGCAAGCCGTATGCCAGCGTGCCGAGCGCCGCGTCGCCTGCGCTCGGGGCTTCCAGCGTGAAGGCGCTGTCGACCAGTGGCGCCAGGGTATCGGCCAGCAGCACCTTGGCGGCGATGCCCAGCGCAAAGCGTTCGCACCCGGCGGAAAATTCGGCGCTGTCGAAGGCGCGCGCGCGCAGCCGCTCGGCCACCCAGGCATAGCGCACCACGGGCCCGGCCACCAGGTGACCAAACATCGACTGGTAGGTGGCGTAATTAATGAAGCTGGGTTCGGCCGGCACCGTGCCCCGGTAGACATCGACCGAATACGAGATGGCGCCGAAGACGAAAAACGACAGGCCGACCGGCAGCAGCACGGCTTGCCATCCAGCCGCCGGCGCGCCCAGTGCGGCGGCGCTGGCCACCAGCAGATTGAAATACTTGAAGTACAGCAGCGACAGCAGCGGCCAGGCGATCGCCACCAGCAGCCGCTGGCGGCGTTGCGGCTGCGCGGCTGGCCCCTGCGCCGCCGCGATCCAGTGCGCGCTGGCCCATGACCACAGGGCGATCGAGACGATCAGCGGCAGGAAGTCCAGCCGCCACCATGCATAAAACAGCCAGCTGAACGCCAGCAAGGTCAGGTTGCGCCAGCGGCGCGGCGCAAGACCATACGCCAGCAGGAACACCGGCAGGAACAGGAACAGAAAGCTGAAGCTGGCGAAGACCATGGGCGGCGCTTTCCGTCAGCGCCCGGCTGCGGCATTTTCGGTGGCGTCGACCTGGACGTGCAGGCGCGGCCTGGCGGCGTCACCCAGCAAGAACAGGCTGACGTGGTCGCCCGATTTCAGCGCCGGCAGTGTGGCGGTTGCGCCGTCCGGCGCGCTCGCGCAGCCGGCCCGCAGCGCCGCCTTGACCGGATTGATGTTGCGCCTGGCGCTGCCGCGGTAAGCCACACGCTCAAACACCGTGGGGCCGTTTTTCAGCGCCAGGGCGGCGTCGCAGCCAGCGACCAGGTTGTAGAAGCGCAGTTCGGCCTTGAGATCGTCCCGGGTATCGGTCGCATCGGCCAGCAGGACCGCCTTGCCGGGGCCGATGATGACGGTGTTGAAGCTGCCTGCCGCGATTGGCAACACCGGAAGTTCCCGGCCATCGGCCTTTACCGCCATCGGCGCACGGGCATCGATGATGCGGTAGTCGCTGGCTGGCCGGCGCTGGCCGTCCAGTGCCTCCTGCTTGCCGCCGAACGTGACGCGCAGCGGCCGGTCGGTCTCCGTCACCACACGCACGTAGGCGGAGCCGGCCGGTGCGCGCGCGGCGTAAAGGCGCGCGATTTCCTGGGCCGCGAGCGGGGTCGCCGCGCAGGCGGCAAGTGCCAGCCACAGCGGTTTGAACTTGAAGAAGGTCGGCATGTTCGCTCCTTAACGGCTGATCACGGCACGCAGCACCACGCCGCCGGCGCGGTCATCGCCGCTGACACGGACCCGGTATTGCAGCGTCAGGTCGAAGTAGGCGCGCGGCGCCGTATAGCGGTCTTCATTGAACCAGTAGCGATACGTCAGCCCGGCGCCGGCGCCGATCGCGCGCGGCTGCGCAAAGCCCTGGTTGTAATCGGCGGCCAGCACCAGGTGCGGCGTCAATACGCTGTTGAGCGGCCATGCGCCCGCTGGCCGGAAGCTGCGTCCCCACTGCGCCTCGGACGTAAAGTAATTGCTGTTGGCGTGCAGATATCGTCCGGCCTCGGCGTACAGCTGCGCCATGGTCCAGGCACTCATGCCGGCCACCAGGTCGGTGCCGGTGCCATTGGAGTAGGCGGCGCGCAACAGCCAGTCGCCGTCGGTCCGGGCGCCGATCGGCACCAGCCGCTCCGCCGCCAGGATGACATTCTGACTGGCCAGCGGCTTGACGCGCATGCCAACGGCGCCGAGCGTGCTGGCGCCGCCGGTGGCGATGCCTTGCTGTTCGCTGTGGAGGGTGGCGTTCAGCCGCGCGTACAGGTCGACATAGCGGCCATCACGATTGAGCACCGATGGCCGCCAGTAGGCCTCGCTGCCGAACTGCGTGCTGTCGCCGGTGGCGCCGCTTGCCGGGCCCGACTGTGGCGTGCTGCCCCGGTAGCTGACCGACGCGTAGACGCCCCATTGACGGTCCAGCTGTTCCACCGTGCGCCGGATGTCATACAGCTGCTGCTGTTCCAGCGGCACGTCGCCGTCGCGCGAGGCGTTGATGGCGCGCTTGAAATAGGCGATGGCGCTATGGCGTTCGTTGGCGTCCATGGCGGCGTAGCCGGCGTCGCGCAGGGCGCGCTCCGGCAGTTGCCCGGCCTGGTCGATTTCCCTGAAGGCCGGACTGGCCACTTCCGGCGCCTTGACCCGCTGCGCCATGTAGGCGAAGTCCAGGCTCGGCACGCTGGCGCCGAGCTGCTGGTTGACCTTGCGCGCCTCGCGGGTTTCGCCGGCCGAGGTCAGGGCGATTGACAGCACGCGCTGGAAATCCTGCTTGTCCGGCGCCGACGCCACCAGCAGCCGGGACAATGAGACCGCTTCCTCGTCGTCATGGCGTTGCATGGCGCGGAAGATCGCCGCCACCAGCGTGTCGGTGGCGTACACGGAGGGATGGATGCTCGGTACCGTGTCGTACGGTGTGGCGCGGTAATCCAGCGTCGGCGGCATCAGCGCGGGAAGCGCTGCGCTGGCGTCCACCAGCCGGCGGCGCCAGCGCACCTGCGGATCCGACGACGGCAGCGTGTCCAGCAAGGCGCCGGATTCGCCCGCCGCGCCGCCGGCCCACAGCGCGTCGGCGACGAACAGTCCGACATGCAGACGTTCGCTGTCGCGCAGTTCGGGATTGGCCAGGGCGGCGCGGTAATCCTGGCGCGCGCTGTCGAACTTGCCTTGCGCCTGGCGCAGGTAGCCGCGCATCACACGCGGGTTGATGTCGTCGGCGTCGATCTGCATCGCCTCGTCCGCCATGCGCTCGCCGGCGGCGTAGTCCTTGTTCTGCACCTGTATGTCGATCAGCATCATGCGATAGCTCATCACGTCTGGCGCATAAGCGATCGCCTTGTTCAGCGCCTGCGTGGCCTGGTCGGTGTCGTTGGCCGCCAGCGCCTTGAAGGCAATGGCGGCTTGCTCGCGCGCCATGATGCCAAAGATTTGCTTGCGCTGGGCTTGCAGTTCGGTGCTGGCGCCGCCAACGCGGATGGCGGCGTCGATCATCGCCAGCGCCTGCTGCAGCTGGTTCTCGCCTTGCAGGCGGTAGGCTTCGGCCGCCAGCTGCTGTGATGGCCGGGCGCCGGCAAACAGCGAGCACACCGGGCCGAAGCGGTTCAGCACGCATTTCAGCTGGGGCGCCGTCAGCGACGGCCGGAAGCCGTCGGCGCCAGCGGCGGCCATCGACTGCGCCAGCGCGCGCCGTTCGCGCACCTCGGGATTGCTGTCCCTGAGCGGCGCCAGCGCGTCCAGCGCGCTGCGGCTGTCGGCCGCCGACAAGGCCGCGTCAGCCGCGATCAGGCGCAGGTTCAGCAGGTCCGCGTCGCCCAGCTCGTCGCCCTTGATGGCCTTCGCATACAGCGTGCGCGCCTGCTCGCGCTGGCCTTTTTGCTGCTGCAGGAAGGCGGCGTAGGTTTGCGTCATGGCGTCGTCGCTGTTGATCGCCAGCGCCGTCCGGGCGGCCGCCTCGGCGCCGTCGGCATCGTTATTCTGTAGCAGCAGCTTGATCAGCATCAGCCGGTATTGCGGCGCTTCGGGATCGAATGCCGAGGCGCTGCGCATGGTGGCCAGCGCTGCCGCGGTATTGCCGGCGGCGTCCGCTTCCAGGGCCTTGGCGGCGACCTGCATCGCGGCCTGGCTGCGCAATTGTCGGGCCCTGGCCGCCAGCACGGTGTGCGTGCCCGGCGCCCGCAAGCCTTGTTCCGCCAGCGCCACGGCCACCTCGTATTGCTCCTCGGCGGCGAGGGCCTCGATTTTCTTGAGCAGGGCCACATCGGCGGCGCTGCCGGAGGACGGCTGCCGGCGCCGTTGCTGGGCCTGCTCGGCATAGCCGATCAGCGCTTGCAGGCGCTTGACGTCGGGCCGCAGGCGGGCCGCTTCCTTGGCATGGCGGATGGCGCTGGCGTAGTCGCGTTCGGCGTAGGCCCGGTAGGCGAGATCGGCCTGGCGCCATGCTTCGCCGCTCAGTTCCTGGTCGGCGGCGGGGGCGGCGGCCAGCGCCGCCGGCAGCGCGCTCATCACGCAGCAAAGCACGGAGAAATGGAGGGTAGGCTGCTTCATGCGGTTTCCGAAGGGTTGAGCGCGCCGGTGACGGCAGCGGCCGCCTGGCGGCGGCGCTGCTGTTCCAGCGCATAGTCGATGGCGTCGTGGCTGACCACGCCGATGCGGACCAGGTAGTCGCCGATGCGGCCGTCGCGGTCGGGGCGGTACTGGGTCAGGGCGGCATCGAAGGCGGCCCGGCTGATCAGCGCCGCTTCGATCAGGATGTCGCCCAGCAGCGGCGTGGCGCCGCTCAGGCTGGCCCCGGCCAGCAGCCGCAGGCCGGCGTTGATTTCGCTCTCGCGCACGATGAACTGTGCCACGCCGTGCCGCTCGCCATGCACGGCGCCCAGCGGCACATCGACCGGGTGGGCGACCGCGTGCGCCAGCGGCGTGTCGAGATCCTGCACCGGTCCGTCCTGGGCCAGCGGCGCGGCGTCGCCAATCTGCTGCAACGCCGCGTCGCTGAGCGGATTGGCGACCGCCACTTGCAACCGGCCCCGGCTGTCGCGGGCGATCGGCAGCACGCGCCAGCGCACGCACAGGGCCGACGGCAGCAGCGGCGCGCCCTCGGCCACCATGGCGGGATCGAGCGCGATGCGCGGCAGTTCCGACTGGAAGGCGATCGCTTCGGCCAGGGTTTCGTCGTCGAGCCAGCCCTTGGACACCAGGATGCGGCCCAGCGGCATCTGGTGGACGCGCTGGTCGTCGAGCGCGGCAGCCAGGTTGCGGCTGTCCACCGCCTGCCAGGTCGACAGCAGTTCGCCCAGGCGCATGCGCTGTTGCGACAGCTGCTCGGTGGAGGGAAAGTCGTGCATGGTCTTGTCCCACACCATGGGCTTGCCGTAAAACAGGTGGCCGAGGAAGATGCGCCAGGCGCGCGACACCGCCAGGAAGTTGACCACGTTGCCGATCACCATGCGCGGCATCGACAGCAGGCCCTGGCCGGCGCCATACAGCGCGCTGACGAAATACACCCGCTGCACCACCCGCAGCAGCAGGGCGATGGCGGTCAGTTGCAGCACCAGCGTCAGCCAGCTGTCGGGCCCGAACACGGGCGGCAGCCGCAGATGCTCCCAGCCCAGCATGTCGGCGATGTAATACACCACGAATTGCAGCAGCAGAATGTAGGCGAGGATGCTGACAAACGAGGTCACGATGCCCTTGCGGTCGCGGAACAGCAGGTAGCGCACCCACAGCGGGCCCTGCCAGCCGTTCTGCTGCCAGTTCTGCATGCCGATGCCGAGTATCCAGCGGGCTTTCTGGCGGTAGGCGGTGCTCAGCGTGTTGGGGAAATATTCGCGCACGCACAGCGGAATGGTGAGCAAGGCCTGGCTGGTGCCGCCCAGCCCGAACCAGGTCTTGCGGGTGATGCGGTACTGCACATTGAAGCGGGCGAAGATCGACTGCATGCCCATGCGGCCAAGGCGGGTGCCGACATCGTAATCCTCGGTCAGGCTGTCCGGATTGAACGGCTGGTTGTGGGTGCCCTTGCACAAGGCCAGCATGGCGCGCCGCGAAAAACAGGTACCGACGCCGGCCGAGGGCACCATGCCGGACACCGATTCGCGCACCACCAGATCCTTGGCATGCCATTCGGCGAACTCGTCCATGTAAGTGCCGGCCACCAGCTCGTGCCATTCGCGCTCGATCGACATCACCGGCAGCTGGATCATGTCCTTGCGCGGCAGCAGGTAGTTGAAGAACTTCAGTTCCAGCGGATGCACCACATCTTCGCTGTCGTGCAGGATCATGCCGGCAAACACCATCTTTTCCTGCTGCTCGTACAGCAGGATCGATTGCATCACCCAGTTCAGGCAGTCGGCCTTGCAGGTCGGGCCGTCGTGCGGCACCTCGACCCGGCGCAGCTGGCGGTAGCGGCGCCGCATGCGTTCGACCTCGCCGATGGTGGCGGCATCGTTGGCGTAAGTGCCGACGAAGATGACGTAGTTGCGGTAGTCGAGTTCATTGACCATGTTTTCCAGCATCTGGGCAATGACGTCGTGCTCCATCCAGGCCGGCACCATGATCGCCAGCGGCTGTTCGGCGTTGCGCTGCAAATCCTCGACCTGCAGCGGCTTGTAGTCGGGCTGCCGCGTGACCACCAGCTTGCGGTAGATCACCCGCGTCCAGTACCACGCATCGATGAACAGGTCATCGATGCTGGACAGCAGGATAATCAGCGCCGTGACGGCGGCAAAATATTCCAGGACCGTGTAGTAATGGGCGAAGAACAGCGACTGGGGCGACATGGACGCTTACCCTTGGCGGGACTGCGCCTTGCGGCGGCGTACGTTGGCGATGCGCGCGGCGATCAGCAGCAGCACGAACAGCACGCCCAGCGACACCCAGATCAGCATGCCGAGCTCCCAGCGGCCGCTGGAACGGCCCGGCGCGGTGCCGTTCATTTCTTCCGATTCCAGCTGCAGCACGGGGCCGGTGTCGTTGAACACCGCCAGGTTGCCGCGGCCGAGGCGGAACGCCGTCGCCAACAGCGGCGACTGCTTGCCGATGTTCTGGAACACGATGCCCTGCTGGCCGCCGGTCCGTATCAGTTCAGCGGTGGCCAGGTGGTCGACGCCGCTGATGTCCAGCTGCGCGCTCTGCACGTGCCCGCGCAGCACCAGCCGGCCCGAGCGCGGCGCGCTGCCGGGGCTGTAGCCGGCCGGCGCCACGTCCAGCGCCAGGAAGGCGGCGTCCGGCTTGGCCGCCTGGCCCTGCGGCACCAGCTGCAAGGTGGATTTTTCGACCGACAGGCCGGCGGCGTCCGCCATGCGGATCACCAGCGGCAGGCTGGTGGCCGGCTGCGCCAGCCAGCTGTCCGGCAGCATCAGGCTGGCGCCGTCGGCGAACTTGCCGGCCATGCCGACGAAATCGTTGCCGCCGTCCGCCTTGGCGAAATGCAGCTGGCTGCCCGGCAGGATGGCGACTGGGTAGGCCATTGGCGTATCGTGGCAGCGCACCTGGGTCGGCTGGCGCAGGAAGGCGACGCGCACTTCGTTGCGGGCAGTCAGCGCGTAGCGCGGGATCGCCACGTCGAGACGCTGCGGCGTGCCGTTCGCCGTCACTTTTTCCGCGCCCAGCAGGTAGTTGTTGACGAACAGCGACACGATCGGCGCTTCGCCGTTGATGCTGGGGGCGGCCGAGACATCGACCGTCAGGCGGTCCGGCAGGCGGCCGTCCGCGCCCACCGCGCCGAGGTCGACCACGACGCTGCGTTCCGAGCGGCCCAGCACGTCGAAACTGCCGGTGATGGCGCCGAAACGGCTGAGCGGCAGGATGTCGCCGTCAAGCCGCGGCGACTGCACCGTGGTGGTGGTGATGTTTTGTCCCTGCGCGGTCGGCTTCCACAGCGTGCCCAGCAGTGTCGCGGTCTTGGCGACGCTGCTGGACGGCACGGCGATCGTCGGCAAGCCGCCGAACTGCGCCAGCCGCAGATTGTCGGGACTGGCCGTGGTCAGCACGCTGAAGTTGGCCGCCACCAGGGTATTGTAGGCGGCAACGGCGTCCGGCGCGGCGCCGGCCACCTGCGCGCCCAGCGCATCCAGCGCCGTACGTACCGCCGTCAGCAAGGCCGGATCGGTGATCACCAGGTCGGCATGCAGGGGGCCGTGCTCGCCGAGCAGCAGCAGGGCGCCCAGCTGGGCGGCATCCTTCAGCACGTGGCGCGGATTATGCTCGGCCAGCGCGGCGAAGGCCGGCACGGTGCGCAAGGTCGCGGGCACCTCGGCGTGCGACAGGTCGATGGTCGCGCCGACTTGCGGCAGGCTGAGAACGGTGGCGTGCCGGCCGGCGCGTTCGATCGCCACGCCGGTGCGCCATGCGGTGTCGTAGGCCTGGGCCGTCATGCCGGCGCCGGCCACCAGCATGACCGGGCGCAGCGGCAATGCGTTCCAGGCGCCGACCACGGTGGTGATGGCGGCGCGTTCGTATTTGTAGCTGAAGCGGGTGCTCGGGTCGATCTTCAGCGAATTGCCGGGTGCGCGCTGGTCGGTACAGACCATGTCCGACAGCACCGAGGACCAGTTGATGCCGACCCGTACGAAACCGCCGGCGCGCGCGACGCCGTCCACCGGAATGCTCTGGCTGGCGTCACCCTGATCGTCGTTCAGGCGGCGCGCCGCCACCGGATAGCCGTCGATCGACACCGTGACCGTGGTGCGGCCGCCGTCCGCGCGCAAATAGCGGCCGTTCAGCTGCAGGGCGGCTTCGCTCAGCCGCACGTCGGCCGGCACCGGCAGGTAGAACTCGCGCTGGCCGTTGCTGTTGTCGAGCACGGCAGGCGTGGTCAGGCCCAGTTCAACGAGGCTGACGCTGCGTGTCACCCAGCGTTCGCCAGACCATTGCTGGAATTGCTGGCTAGGCGCACTGGCGGCTTGGACCGAGCCCATCAAGAGGGTCAGGGCAACGCCCAGGCCGAGCGTGCGCGCGGAGGAGTGGAGCGACAGTTTGGCGAGTGGCATATTTTGATCCGAAAATATCATTGTTATTAAATTAATTAAGATATGTTTTTTGCCATTCTATTTGAATTCTCGCAATGATGATTTACATTATGAAAACAGCAATAGTGCCGAGCTTGCTTCACTGGGAACGGACGCAAAAACACCCTGGCCACGCGCTGTGAGGCAGCGCGTGGCCAGGCGGACAGGGGCGTTACGGGAGGCTGGAATCAGGCTTCGACTGCTTGCGACCGGGACGCCATGCGGCGGCGCTTGTCGGCATCCAGCGCGGCGTTCAGATCCTGCGGGAAGTCGTCAACGTGCACCGACAGGTCGGTGTAGCGGGCGAAATCCGACATGGCGCGGCGTTCTTCCGGCGTCATCAGGCCTTGCGCGGCGGCGCGCGCGATCCAGTGTTCCATCTCGGGCAGACTCTGCGGAATCGGCGCCAGCTCGCCGGATTTGATGGACGGCTTGAGGCGGTGCTCGATGCCTTCCACCATGTTCAGCAGACCGAAGGCCAGTTCGCCACAGGCCACCGGATCGCGCAGGTCGTCGGCCAGGAAGCTGTCGGCCAGCAGACGCTCGCGGGCGGCGCCGTGGGTTTGCATGGCGACCGCGACCTGCGCGCCGACCTTGTCCGACGGCGGCGCATACGGCAGGCCGAACGGGAACGCCAGCAGGCGCGCCAGCCAGGCGGCAGGGCGGCTCGGGAAGTTGTCCAGCACGCCGTCCAGCGCGGTTTGCGCCTTGTGCAGCGCATCCTGCACCGACCAGTGGACGTAGGGCGCGTCTTCCTCGTGGCGGCCCTCGTCCTCGTAGCGTTTCAGCGTCGCGCTGATCAGGTACATCATCGACAGCGCATCGCCGAGGCGGGACGAAATGCGTTCGCGGCGCTTCAGGTCGCCGCCCAGCGTGAACATCGACAGATCGGTCATCAGCGCAAACACGGTCGACAGCCGGCCCACTGCGCGGTAGTACGGCGCCATGTCTTCGGCAGTGCGCTCCGGCACCGGCGCGGTGAGGCCGCCGGTCAGGCTGTACCACAGCGAACGGCAGGCGTTGGCGAAGGTAAAGCGCATGTGGCCGAAGAAGGCGGCGTCGAAGTCCACCAGCCCCTTGCGCTGGTCGGCATCGGCGGTCGAGCGCATTTCCTTCAGCACGTAGGGATGGGCGCGAATCGCGCCCTGGCCGAAGATGATCAGGCAGCGCGTCAGGATGTTGGCGCCTTCCACCGTGATGGCGATCGGAATCTGCTGGTAGGCGCGCGCCAGGAAGTTGGACGGTCCCATGCAAATGCCTTTGCCGCCCAGAATATCCATGCCGTCATTGACCACCGCGCGGCCGCGCTCGGTCACGTGGTATTTGGCGATGGCGGAAATCACCGCCGGCTTCTCGCCCAGGTCCACGGCCAGCGCGGACAGCCTGCGCGCCGCATCCATCATGTACAGGTTGGCGCCCATGCGCGCCAGCGCTTCCTGCACGCCCTCGAACTTGCCGATGGCGGTGTTGAACTGGCGGCGGATCGCGCAATAGGCGCTGGTGCCGCGCACCGCCAGCTTGGCGGTGCCAACGCTGGCCGACGGCAGCGAGATCGCGCGCCCGGCCGCCAGGCATTCCATCAGCATGCGCCAGCCTTTGCCGATCTGCCGAGGGCCGCCGATGATCCATTCCATCGGGATGAACACGTCCTTGCCGCTGGTCGGGCCGTTCTGGAACACGGCGTTCAGCGGCCAGTGGCGGCGGCCGATCACCACGCCCGGATGGTTGGTCGGAATCAGCGCGCAGGTGATGCCGGGCGTGGCGTCCGGCGGCAGCAAACCGTCCGGGTCGGTGACGCGGAAAGCCAGGCCCAGCAGGGTGGCGATCGGGCCCAGCGTGATGTAGCGCTTGTTCCAGGTGATGCGCAAGCCCAGCGTCTCGCGGCCCTCGTGCTGGCCCATGCAGACCACGCCGGTGTCCGGGATGGCGGCGGCGTCCGAGCCGGCATACGGGCTGGTCAGCGCGAAGCAGGGGATTTCCTCGCCCTTGGCCAGGCGCGGCAGGTAATAATCTTTCTGTTGATCGGTGCCGTAATGCAGCAGCAGTTCGGCCGGGCCCAGCGAATTGGGCACCATCACCTGCACCGCCAGCGCCGAGCAGCGCGTCGACAGCTGCATCACCACCTGCGAGTGCATATAGGCGGAGAAGGCCTTGCCGCCGTACATCTTGGGAATGATCATGCCGAGGAAGCCCTTGTCGCGGGCGAACTGCCAGGCGGCGGCCGGCAGGCCCTGCCACACTTGCGTGGCTTCCCAGTCGTCGACCATCTCGCACAGCTGGCGCACTTCGTTGTCCAGGAAGGACTGTTCCTCGGCGGTGAGCCCCGGCCGGCGGATCTGCATGAACTTGTTCCAGTCCGGGCGGCCGGAGAACAGGTCGGCGTCCCACCAGGTGGTGCCGGCTTCCAGCGCATCGCGCTCGGTGTCGGACATCGGCGGCAGGATGCGCTTGAACAGCGCGTAGATGCGGGGCGTGATCAGGCTGCGGCGCAGCGGCGCATAGGCGAACACGACAATTATTGCGGCCAGCAAGGCCAAGGCTATCCATAGGATCATGATGATCTCCTTCCAGTTAGCCGGAAGATAACCCCTGCCTGGCCCAGCTACTGTACGCTAGCGCTCATAAAAGCGCATCGATGCCGGTGGTGGCGAAGCGCTCGCGGTAGACCTTGGGCGTGATGCCGAGCTTTTTCATGAACACGCGGCGCATGTGGGCCTCGTCGCTGAAACAGGCGCGCGCGGCGACGGCCTTCAACGGCAGCGCCAGTTCGGCCAGCAGCTGCGTGGCGCGCTCGAAGCGGCACATCTCGATGAATTCCTGCGTGCTGAGGCCGACTTCCTGCTGGAAGACGCGGGCGAAATGGCGCTCGCTCATCATGGCTTTCTGCGCCAGTTGCGCAACCGACAGGCGCTCGTGCAGGTTATCCAGTATCCAGTTCTGCAGCGCGCGGATGTTGGGCCGCGTGGTGCGTTCGCTCAGCAAATGCGAACTGAACTGCGACTGGCCGCCGGGCCGCTTCAGGTACACCACCATCTCGGTCGCCACTTCCAGCGCCAGGTCGCGGCCGTAGTCTTCCTCCACCAGCGCCAGCGCAAGGTCGATGCCGGCGGTGACGCCGGCCGAGGTCCAGACGTTGTCGGAGCGGATGAAGATGGCGTCGGCGTCGACTTCGATCGCCGGATATTCGGCCTTCAGCCGCTCGGCCACGCTCCAGTGAGTGGTGGCGCGCCTGCCGTTCAGGACGCCGGCGGCGGCGAGGAAGAAGGCGCCCGAGCACAGGGCCGTCAGGCGCTGGATGCGCGGCGCGACGGCGGCGATCCAGTCGGTGATGGCGGCGCTGTCGACCAGCGCATCCTGGATGTGGCGCGAGCCGACGATGATGGCGTTGTCCGGCAAGGCCAGCGGACTGAGCGTTTTGGTGGCGTCGAGCGACATTAGGGTATCGGAGCGCACCGGGCCGGACTGGCACGAGGCGATGCGGACATCGTAGCCAGGGCCCTTGCCGCGCCGCTGCAAATGCAGGTTGGCGTATTCAAACACCGACATCGGGCCGATCGCTTCCATCGCCTTAAAGCCGGGATAGACCACGATATCCACGGTAATCGCAACCGTGATCGCCGGCTTCGTTGAGGAGTCATTCATAAATTGTTGCGGGAGGCAGCATGGAAAATCCGGTCATTATTGCACCAATTCCTGCCATTTTCATGCGCCTGCCTGTTCTTGCGGCATGGCGGCCGGCACAATCCTCCCGCCAGATTCCCAACCCTATGAGAGTAGATTCATGAAAACCAAAGCAGCCGTTGCATGGCGCGCCGGAGCGCCGCTGACCATTGAAGAAGTCGACCTGCAAGGCCCGCGCGCCGGCGAAGTGCTGGTTGAGCTGAAAGCCACCGGCATCTGCCACACCGATTACTACACCCTGTCCGGCGCCGATCCGGAAGGCCTGTTCCCGGCCATCCTGGGCCACGAAGGCGCGGGCGTGGTGGTGGACGTGGGACCGGGCGTCACCACGCTGAAGAAGGACGACCACGTCATTCCGCTGTACACGCCGGAATGCCGCCAGTGCAAATTCTGCCTGTCGCGCAAGACCAACCTGTGCCAGGCGATCCGCTCGACCCAGGGCCGCGGCCTGATGCCGGACGCCACCAGCCGCTTCTCGCTGGACGGCAAGCCGCTGTTCCACTACATGGGCACTTCCACCTTCTCGAACTACATCGTGGTGCCGGAGATTGCGCTGGCCAAGATCCGCGAGGACGCGCCATTCGACAAGGTCTGCTACATCGGTTGCGGCGTCACCACCGGCGTCGGCGCGGTGCTGTTCTCGGCCAAGGTGGAGGCTGGCGCCAACGTGGTGGTGTTCGGCCTCGGCGGCATCGGCCTGAACGTGATCCAGGCGGCCAAAATGGTGGGCGCGGACAAGATCATCGGCGTCGACATCAACCCGGCGCGCGAAGAGATGGCGCGCAAATTTGGCATGACCCACTTCATCAATCCGAACCAGGTGGACAACGTGGTCGACCAGATCGTCCAGCTGACCGACGGCGGCGCCGACTACAGTTTTGAATGCGTCGGCAACACCACGCTGATGCGCCAGGCGCTGGAATGCACGCACAAAGGCTGGGGCCAGTCGTTCATCATCGGCGTGGCGGCGGCGGGCCAGGAAATTTCCACCCGTCCGTTCCAGCTGGTGACGGGCCGCGAGTGGAAAGGCTCGGCCTTCGGCGGCGCGCGCGGCCGTACCGACGTGCCGAAGATCGTCGACTGGTACATGGAAGGCAAGCTGAATATCGACGACCTGATCACCCACCGTCTGCCGCTGGAACGCATCAACGAAGGTTTCGATCTGATGAAGAGCGGCGAATCGATCCGCTCGGTAGTGCTGTACTAGCGACTGGATTGCGCCGGCCGTGCAACGCGGCCGGCGCAGCTTGCCGGCTGAAATTGCTACAACAGTCATGGCAAAGTTTCAAGAGGCATGAGTCTTGGTCGATTTTTAGCCGAAACTCCAGTATATTTTCTGTAAGGCATTCCACAAGTTTCACCTCGTTCTCCTCCGCCACGCCGTCAAAGGGAACCTCATGAACTTCGCAAACCTGAAAATTGGCGCCAGGCTCGGCCTGGCGTTCGGCTTGGTGGTGGTGCTGTTGCTGCTGGTCGTGGCCGTGGCCATGGAGCGCATGGAGATGGCGGAGCAACGCATGCGGAATATGCTCGATGACCGCTACTACAAGATCGAACTGGCCACGACGGTGAAATACAACGTCGCCGTCATCCACAAGCACATGCGCAATGCCGCGATTGTCGCCGGCCCGGAGGCGGTGCAGCGCGAGACGGCGGCGATGAACGCGCTGCGGGCCGCCAACAAGGATCTGCTCGATAAATTCGACAAGGTCATCAACGTGCCGCAGGCGCGCGAACTTTTCACATCCATCATGGCTGCGCGTGGACGCGACCTGGAAAATCAGCGGCTGCTGCTCAAGCTGGTGGCCGAGCAGCAGCCGGAGCAGGCGCGGACCTTGCTGGCCGGGGATATTGCGGCGTCCGAAAAACACTATGCCGAACTGCTGAATCAAATGACCAACCTGCAGCTGGAACGCATGAACGACGAGGCGCGCCTGACGCGCGCCAGCTTTGCCCAGGCACGTTACGTGATGCTGGGCATCGCCGCGCTGACCGTGATGCTGACCCTGTTGATCGCCTGGCGCGCCAGCCGCAGCATCACCGTGCCGCTGACCGAGGCGGTGGGCATGGCGCGCCGTGTGGCCGAGGGCGATCTGTCGGCCCGCATCGAAGTCAAGTCGGCCAACGAAACCGGGCAGTTGATGCGGGCGCTGCAGGAGATGACGGACAGCCTGACCAGGATCGTCAGCCAGGTGCGCAGCGGCACCGACACCATGGTGACGGCGTCGGTGCAAATCGCCACCGGCAATCTCGACCTGTCGGCGCGCACCGAGCGCCAGGCCAGCGCGCTGGAAGAGACCGCCTCGTCGATGGAGGAGCTGACCAGCACCGTGCAGCAGAACTCGCACAACGCCCAGCAAAGCATCCAGCTGGCGCAGAGCGCGGCCGAAGTGGCCGTCAAGGGGAAGAGGGTGGTCGGCCAGGTGGTGGAGACGATGGGCGGCATCGACGCCTCGTCGCGCAAGATCGTCGATATCATCAGCGTCATCGACGGCATCGCGTTCCAGACCAATATCCTGGCGCTGAATGCCGCCGTGGAAGCGGCGCGGGCCGGCGAGCAGGGCCGAGGCTTCGCAGTGGTCGCCTCGGAAGTCCGGCAACTGGCGCAGCGGTCGGCTGCGGCAGCCAGGGAAATCAAGGAATTGATCGGCAACTCCGTGCAACAGGTGGCGAACGGCGCGCAACTGGTCGCACAAGCCGGCAGCACGATGGACGAGGTGGTGGAAAGCGTGCAGCGCGTGGCAAGCATCCTCGGCGATATCGGCCACGCCAGCACCGAGCAGACCCATGGCATCGCCCAGATCAACGAAGCGATTATCCAGATGGACGATGTGACGCAGCAGAATGCGGCACTGGTGGAGGAGGCCGCGGCAGCGGCGCAAAGCATGCGCGAGCAGGCCGATTCGCTGTCACAGGCTGTTGGCGTCTTCCGTCTCGGCGAACGGAGTAGAATAACTCAGGCCTTAACCCTCAGGAGCGTGTCATGACCACAGCGTCACCCTTTGTACATTCCTACCTGTTTGTTCCCGCCAACCGGCCGGAGCGTTTTTCCAAAGCCATACAGTCCGGCGCCAATGCCGTCATCATCGACCTGGAAGACTCGGTCGGCGCCCAGGACAAGTCAGAAGGCCGCAACAGCCTGACCAACTGGCTCGACAGTGCGGAGGCGCGCGAAAGTTCGGTGCCGATACTGGTCAAGGTTAACTGTGTTCACTCCGGATGTTTTGGCGAGGACTTGCGGGCGTGCCGCCGCCCCGACGTCGCCGGCCTGGTGTTGCCGAAGGCCGAGCGCGTCGATGATATCGCCAGCGCATCCGCTGGCGCGCCGGTCTATCCGCTGGTCGAGACCGCGCTGGGATTTTCCCGCATCAACGACCTGGCGCGGGCGCCGCGCGTGCAGCGCCTGCTGTTCGGCGCCATCGACTTCAAGCACGACATGGGAATTGATGGCGACCGCGATGAGCTGCTGTTCTTCCGTTCACAAGTCGTGCTGGCATCCAAGATCGCCGGGATACTGAGTCCGGTGGATGGCGTCACCACCGAAATTGACGACCTGGCGAAAATTGCGGACGACGCCGCCTACACCAAGCGCCTGGGCTTCGGCGGCAAGCTGTGCATCCACCCGAATCAGGTGCCGATCGTCAACCGCACCTTTGTGCCGTCTGAAACCGAACTGAAATGGGCGAACCGCATCCTGGCCGCCGCCGAAGCAGCGCGCGGCGGCGCCGTCGCGCTCGATGGCCGCCTGATCGACCGGCCGATGGTGCTGACGGCCAAACGCATCATCGAGGACTCCCGCCAGCGCGGGCCGATGTAGCGTTCGGCCGTCGCGTCTTACAGCGCGATATCCGGCACTTTTTTCACTTGCCCAGGCTGCTCGACAGCAGCGCTGCCTGGGACGAAGTTTTCCAGGCTCGGCGAAGCGATCGCCAGTTGCAGCGTTTCCGCGGTGGCGGCCCAGGTGGTCGCCAGCAGCTGCGGATTCTCGTTCAGCTTTTTGCCATACGACGGAACGATCTCGTGGATTTTTGCCTGCCAGGCGTCCGTCTTCAGCTGTTCCGGGAAGACCTTTTCCAGCAGCGACAGCATGATCGCCGGCGAGGTCGAACCGCCTGGCGACGCGCCCAGCAATGCCGACACCGAGCGGTCTTCCGACACCACAACTTCCGTGCCCAGCTTCAGGACGCCGCCCTTGTCGGGCATGTTCTTGATGATCTGCACGCGCTGGCCCGCTTGCCACAGGCGCCAATCTTCGTCCTTCGCTTCCGGCATGTAGTGGCGCAGTGCGGCCATCTTTTCTTCACGCGACAGCTCCAGCTGCTGCGCCAGATATTTGACCAACGCGAACTCGTGGGCGCCGACCTGCAGTTGCGGAATGATGTTGGACGGCGTGGTGGCCTTGGCGATATCGAAATACGAGCCATTCTTGAGGAACTTGCTCGACCAGGTGGCGAACGGTCCGAACAGCAGCACGGTTTTTCCGTCCAGCACGCGGGTATCCAGGTGCGGCACCGACATCGGCGGCGAACCGGTGTCGGCCAGGCCGTAGACCTTGGCCAGGTGACGCGAGGTGATGGCCGGATTGTCCGTCACCAGGAACTCGCCGCCGACCGGGAAGCCGCCGTACTGCTTGGCTTCAGGAATGCCCGACAGCTGCAACAGCGGCAGGGCGGCGCCGCCGGCGCCGATGAAGATGTGGCCGGCATCAATGGTCTGGACCTTGGATTTGTCCTTGATGTCGAAAGCCGACACGCGCCAGCTGCCATCGTTGTTGCGCGTGATCGAGCGCACTTCATGGCCGGTGGTAATTTTGCTCTTCTGGCTCAGGTGCTGGTAGAACTGGCGGGTGATCGCCCCCAGGTTGACGTCGGTGCCCAGCGGCGAGCGGGTGGCGGTGACCATCTCGTCCGGCTTGCGGCCTTCCATCATGATCGGCACCCATTCCTTGATCTTGGCCGGATCGGTGGTCATTTCCATGCCGGCGAACAGCGGCGACGCCTTCAGAGCGGCGACGCGCTTGCGGATGAACTCGCGGTTTTCCGGACCGAACACCAGGTTCATGTGCGGCGTCGAATTGATGAACTCGCGCGGGTTGCCCAGCACGCCCTTGCGCACCTGGTGCGACCAGAACTGGCGCGAGATCTGGAAGTTCTCGTTGATGCCGATAGCCTGGTTGATGTGCACGACACCCTTGTCGTCCATCGGCGTGTAGTTCAGTTCGCAGAGCGCCGAGTGGCCGGTGCCGGCGTTGTTCCAGCCGTTCGAACTTTCTTCCGCCACCTTGTCCAGGCGCTCGAACACTTCGAAGGTCCAGCTTGGTTCAAGCTCGGTCAGATAGACGCCGAGGGTGGCGCTCATGATGCCGCCGCCGATCAGCAGCACGTCGACCTTGCGGTCCGCCTTGTCGGCGCGGAACTGGCCGCCGAAGAACACCGAGTAACCGCCCCAGACGGCGGCGGCGCCGACCGCGGCCCCAATGAATTTGCGACGGGAGAAACGCTTGCCGTCGGCAGGCGCTGCAGTATTGTTGTTATTTGCTTCGCTCATGGGATAGACCCCTCTAGTAAAGATTGCATGCGGCGGCCGCCGTCAAGCAAACGGTAGCGCGGGCGCAAACGGGTGAATTCGAGAATTTACTTTGCTGCAAGCGGCATAGCGCTGGTTGTATGCCGTGTTCTTGCAGACTACTGTCTCGCGTTGAGCAGAATTTTTTCCAGCGCACTTTTGAAGGCCAGCGCCTCCTGTTCGCTGAACCCATGCAGCAACTGCCCGTAGACCTTGTGGATCGCGGCGTTGATCTGTGGGTAAAGCGCGGCGCCTTTTTCGGTCAGGGTAATATTGACCTGGCGCCTATCTTCGAGGTCGCGGCCCCGGCGGAGGATGCCTTTGGCTTCCATCCGGTCCAGCAACCGCGACATCGGGCCGGGTTCGATCCCGGCCAGCTGGCAAAATTCATTGACTGTCCGCGCGCGCTCACGCATCGCACCGACGACCACGACAAACTGCGACGCGGTCAGGTCCAGCGGTAGCATTTCTTTATCCAGCGCGGCAAAGACCGCATTGCGGGCCTGGCTGATCAAAAAGCCAAACTGCCCATTTTGCAATTCTTCAACTGTTTGCATAAAACGCCAAGCCCGGAAGCGACAATCAGCCTGAATTATATTTACCTAGGCAATAGTTCACAAGTGTTTTCTCCTACGTGTTTTCCGTAGTCAGGACGGCGAGGCCGCCGGTCGCGGCGCAATCGCCTCCATCTGTTGCCCCGTGTTCGAGATGAACTTTGGTGAAGGAGAGGGCTGGGGCGACAGATTTATTCAACACATTTCCGCAGGATATATTCAGGACCGTAGTGCGCGCTGACGAGGAGTTGGCGAACTTGGCTTAACCATGCCACGGCGTATACCCGATCCCGTGCTGTACGGAACCGACGACTTGGGCCTGATTCTCGGCGCTTTCGCTAAATCCTATCAGTACGTCAGCCATGCTGAGCGTGCCACGTTCGAGCAAGCCAGTCCAGAATGCCAGACCGGCCGGTTCCCCCGCGCGATGCAGCACGTTCTGGTACAGCTTGCTAACGAAGGTTTGTGCATCGGGATGGCCGCCGAATTTGCCTGCAAACTCCTCGCTTTGGATAAAGCCCTGTGCCGCAGCATTCAGGCTCATGCCCTTATCCATCAAGGTGATCCACAAACCCAGCCCGGCAGAATCTGGCAAGCGGTCAAACGCTGCCTGGTATAGGCGGAAAGCCTTGCCTGCCACGCCGTCAACGTCCACGGCGACTATGGCATCGGCGAACGCGATGCGCTCGACGTCCTTTAACGTATCCGGTGCCGACAAGCCGCCACCGCTCACACTCACGCCTTGTGCGCTGATATTGACCGTGTAGTTGGCACGCACGCCAGCATAGCCAGCCACGTCGACGCCGGCGCCACCGTCGAGAGTGTCACCGCCCCCCAGGCCAACCAGCATGTCGTCGCCGGCGCCACCTGCCAGGATATTCGCAGTGGCCGTGCCATAAAGGGTGTCGTTGCCATCGCCGCCAATCGCATTCTCGATCACGCTGCCGAAATTGACGGTGATCTGGCCGGGGGCGGTGATGTCCGGGCCTTGCTTGACTAGCCAGTCCCAGTGACCAGGTTCCAGGTGCAGCGTAACCCCTTGCTTGCTACCAGCCAGACTAATGGTGTCGTTGCCACCGCCATCCCAAATGAAATTGGCTGTGGCGGTGTCTGGCCGGTAGGTATCGTTCCCGCTGCGCTCGGTCGGACTCGGCCCGTAGAGATACTGCAGGGCCGCTATGTCGGTGGCCGACAACGCCGCGGCGTCCGCCATCACGGATGGGCTGCCACTATTGGCGTCCTGAAGTCCCAGCACATGGCCCAGCGCGTGGAGCAAAGTGGCTTTGCCCGTTCCAGCGTAATAAACGGCCGCACCGTCATCGATCAGCCCCACCACCGAGGCCTTGTCGGCGTTGACGATTGCGCTGTGCTGGAACAGCAGGTCGATACCGGTCTTGCCAAATTTTAAGTTGGCAACGTTGGCGATGTCGGCCATCACCGCCTTGATCGCAGCTTGGTCGGCTGTCGATGCGCCGTTGAACTTAAGTTTGAAGTCGTTGGAATCCGCCATGGCATCATGCAGGTGCGCCACGAGTTCGGCGGGCGTGTCCTTGCCGGTGTCGAGCAAGCGGGTAATCCAGTACGGTATGCTGGACGATCCGACATGGACCGTGGTGCTGAACCTAGATTCGAGGCTGCCATCGCTGAACTTCCAATCCAGTTGGACATCGCTGGCTACGGCGTTGCCTGGGTTGGTGTAGGCGATCGACTGCAGCACCTTATTGACAAGCGCATTGCTGGCCCGCTCGTTGAAATTGATCTGCAGGGTTCCTGCGTTGCTGGAAACATTACCGATTTCCACACCATTCATCACTACTTTGCCATCTTTAAATGCCATCGCGCCGGAGGCCACAAAGCCATCGCCGGCGTTTGCGCCGCCGTGGCGCGTCAGTACCAGCATAGCGCCCGCGTAGTTCGACGCATCCAACTCCTTATCACGCACCTGGATGTGGGCGGCGAGCACGACCGGCAGCCCTGGCGTCAGACTCACTTCGTTTACTACGGCGCCGTCGCCAGCGCCAAAGCTCGCGAGCGGCTTGCCGTCGGCCCCCAACTGCAGCAAAAAATTATCGGCGAAATAATTAGCACCCCAGTTACCCTGCTGGCCAACGATGGAGATGGTGCCGTCGGCAGCGATTTGCATCGGGTCCGGGTAGATGAAATTGAGCGGCCCGGCCAGGACCTGAACGCCGCCATGGCCGAAATTATCGTCCAGGCTGCCGTCGGCGCGAAAACGCACCAGCAGCAATTCTTCCTTGCCACTCTCAGAGCCCATCGATGTTCCCGTGGAGGCGATAAGCAGAATGCGGCCCTGGCTATCGACCTGCATAGCACCCAAAAAAGTGGAAGACGGCGCGGTTGGCGTGGCCGCCAATCCCACCGATTTGCTCAAGTCCACCAGCATTCGGCCGCCTTGCCCCCACGCCTGATCAAGGTCGCCGGAGGCCGTGTACCGTACCAGAGAGCCGCGGACACTCACACCGTCGCCGGTAGCCGGATTCATCGCGTAGCCCGACAGCAGGAAGCCACCGTCCGGCAGCGCCAGCAAGCTGGTGTTATTCGACATATCGGTAGGGTGAAGCACGCCATTGAAGGCAAAGCTGGTATCAAGCTTGCCATTATTCAGCAAGCGCACCAGACTGTACCCGCCAAGGTAGTCCGTGATGAGGACCAAAATCTTTCCGTCCGCGAGTACCCCCGTGCTCCTTACCGTACCGTTCAAATCCGGAACCACGGCCATGCCAGCGGTACCGAAGCCGGTGTCGGGGGTTCCATCCGGGTTCAGTCGGCCAACGACAAGGCCATGTAACACCGTGAATGAATCATCGAAACCAGTGATGAGCACTTTGCCGTCCGGCTGAACCATCATTGTCTTGGAGAATTCGCGAATTATCGAGGAATTGAGGTAGGTGCGGCCGGCGCCATTTGCGTAAGTCGGGTCAAATACACCGTGCTCGTCCAGGCGCATCACCACCCATTGCAGGTCGCCATTGGCGGCGCCCGGCACCTTCACTGTCGACGATACCAACACCTTGCCGTCGGGTGTCTTCATCATGGCGCCGAGGGTGTATCCACCGGATGGCGCAACGGCACTGAACGAGGCCGTTCCACCATTCCCAAAACTCTGGTCCACACTGCCGTCAGCATTAAAACGCCAGAACGAGGAATCGTCCGTCACGAGTATCTTTCCATCGTTGAGGACAACATGGTTTGTTGCACGGGTGCTGGCGCTAATCGATTTCAGATAGGTGAGGCCATCTTGGCCATTGAAAAGCTTAGGTGCGGTATTTGCAGAGGAAGTCATGAGCGAATTAAAAACGGAAAGGCAATGGTTTGTCATTATTGCATTGAAATAATTATTTCACAATAATGCAAGAGCTGTTTCCAAGTTGAATTTAATTGTCCGGCAGCAGCAAAACAGATCAGCCTTGCTGCTGTAGTGACCCACTCTTTCAAGTACGGATTGTTCGTTTCCTTGACGGATTGACCCACTCAGCTTACCTCTCGCTCCATACCCTCGCGAACGCCGCGCCACTGTCGTAAGACCCTTCACAAAACCCAATTCCCTTACGTCCTCGTGGATCTGCTTTAAGGTGCGTCGCTGCTGCCTCGAACGAGCAACCTCAGTTTTAGCATTGCTGAAATTTGGAACGCATATTTGTGGATCGCGCTGCGTGAGCGCCGCACGGCGTGGGCCGGCTCGGTGATTTCCGCGCTCAGGTAGGTAACATGGTCAATTTAATGCCATGAACAATCCAAACATCGGACGATTGTTATGCTGGCGCGATGCGCTGATGCTGCTTCATCAATTGCCAAAAATAAAGTCATCGCCAGCGTCAGAGGTGACGATGCTTATGGCACCCAAGTTCGCCATAAAGCGATTGCTCGTCGCCGCGCCCATGTCTTGAACTGACGTCGCCTGTTGGAAACCAATAAGCGCTCTTTCAAACTGCTGGGATTGGGAATTGGCGCGTGACTTTGACGCATGTGGCGAAGCTACACGCGTGAACAGCGATTCTCAATCGCTTCAAGCAATTGAGCACGCCCATGACAATGGCCGTGCCCTAAATCAGCTTAAGGTCGCCTCGAAAAACCGTCGCAAGCGGCAGCAGTGTCGTTCGAGAAGCGCAGCTGTCCTTGAGCACCGCGAGCATCGCAAACCGGCAACGCAACGCACAACAGGTTTTTCGAGGTGCCCTTAACTGTTGAAATCAGACCGTTACTCAGGCTGCCGACGACGATTATCCGGTTTTGCCAACTTCTTGCACCGGGCGACACGGCAAGCCGAAATCTATAAATTGTCGTCGCCTTATTGCCCCCAGGCCGGTCGGTATTTTAGTCGGGCTTTCTTAGTCCGTAGCACACATCGCAGACGTCACCTTCCGCGTTCGTCAAATTCCCTTGGCACCCTGCACAGCTCGTTTCATCGTCCTCCTCCAACTCATCATCAACGTCTTCGGTCAAGACGGACATCGGTGATCCGGCATGCACGGTGCCGTCTACCTCGTATTGGGAAACGAACTTAGCGACAGTGTCTATCACCGCATTTTTAGCGCGTAGGGTAGCGCTGGCGGCGAACTCGATTTTACATATGTTGAACTTGCTGTCCAACTGCAGGCTTTCCACGGAATTGTCCAGATTATGTTCGCGGATTGCCTGGTACGCTTTTTTTACTTCCGCCACTGCATCCGGTTCCGCTCCTTCCGGAATTTCCAGTCGCATCACATTTTCACGGTTGTAAAGATAAGGCAGACTATGAATATCCAGATACTTCTTGCTCAGGAATAAAAAGGTATTGGCTTTCGATTTCCGAATCCCGGCCAGAGATTTCAACGTTGGATCCAGCAATACTTCACCTTCATTGTTCTTCGATTCCATTTGACGTCGAAGCACGGAGAGATTCAAATGGGGAGAGGAAAATATATGCTGAATCAGGGGAATTGTTTCCACCGCCAGTAAGTCAAACAAGGCAGTTGGCTTGTCTTTGGGGAAAACCCTTGCGTAGCAAAGATAGCGTGGGACAATGACTGGAATGCCCTTCATGAGGAGTGAAACGGCCCGCTCCAACTTGTTTAATTCCGTCAGTTCGTATGAACCGTTGACAGTATTTCGCAACGTCAGCGACAACTGGAAGGTCCGGCAATCGTCTTTATCGTTGTACAGAATCCTGCTGGCGGCAAGAAATGCCGCTGTCGTGGTGTGATATTGAACAACCAGATCGGAGGATGCGGAGGTGTCGAGGATGAGGGCGACCGGGGATGATGCTTGGGCTTCCTCCTCGACGCTGAACACTTCGCCGTTTAACAGTGTCTGCAATGGCGCCTTGACGAGTGTTTTGAATAACTCAATTGCTTGTGCCGACGAATGTAATATTTTTTCGTTCATGAATATACGAACATATGATTTTTAGAAAATTTACCAACCGATTGAGTCGGTGCCACTTGACGCGCGATAGCCGCGCTGCAGTCACTGTATCAAGTTTCTTAAGTGAAAAACTCGCACATTGTCACTAGCAGGCTGCTGAAGGCGACCTCTAAAAACCTAATGTTCGCCGGCCCGCCTCGATAAAATCCTGCCATCGACCATGCCCAGCGAGTAAAGACATCGTACTGCCGGAGGTTAAGTACCGGCGACTGCCTAACTGCACGTGCATCCTTGATGCCGTCCATACGGCGTTTCGGATGATCGAAGGCCATTCCGTGGAGGGCCTGGACACTTGGTGCAATAACGCGCTTGGCTCCACCTGTGCTCCATCTGGCACATGTGTGCCGATAGCAACACCAAGGGCTGGTTGGCTAGGCAGAAGGATGACTGCCTGTTTTGCTAGTTGCGGCTGTTGGCATGTCAATAGGGGGGATGTAGCACGTTTACGCTACAAAGAATTGGTGAATTAATCACCAACAATTATTATCATTATTAAATTTTTTGAATATGCCTCTTTCTACCACTTGGATGCAAAATGAAAGTTAAAATAATTGCCATAGCTTCGTTGTTAGCCTCCTGTGTTTGCGGGGTTGCAAAGGCTGATTTTCCTATCCCCAATGATCCGTACGGCAATCCGATTGATGCCGGGGTGATTAATCCCGTTACTGTCCCGAATCTGACTAATGGTTCCTATGTGTCTTCCGGATGGATTTTGGGCTACACATTTCATTTAAACCAGGACACGTTGGTCAATGCTTTAGGTTCAACGCTCGGCAACACCCATATCTCTACGGTCGATATTTGGAATTCGAGTGGCGACATTGTTGCGTCGGCCTATACAAATTCCCAAGATTCCACGAAAGTTGGCGCTTATTACTTCACTGCAATTGATACTATTCGATTGGCGGCGGGCGACTATACAATTGCTGGCGCGGGATTTTACACTTTTGATGCTCCGATTTGGATCAACTCAAGCACAGATGACGGATCTCATGTCAGTCCATTAATCACGGTTACTGGTGGGCTTTTCGATCAGACTACGGCTAACTACGCCAACGGTCTGGCACAGGCTTATTCGAACTTCAAATATTACAATGCGTCGCAGGGCCGTACTAGTAGTTATCCGGTCACGTTTTCTGGAGTTGCCGCCGCCGTTCCGGAACCTGAAACGTACATAATGCTCTTGCTCGGTCTGGCGGCTGTCGGAGCGGTGAGGGCGCGCCGTCGTAGCTGAACATTTAGATGTAATTTCGCCGCCTTCGGGCGGCTTTTTTGTTACTTGTCACATTAAATTGGAGGTAAGTGCATCATAGGCGAAAATTCGCCATATTGCCGCGACGCAATTAGAACTTTTTCCGTTTGACGAAATCCCCGCGGCCCAGCTGGTTGTCATTTTTCGGACTATCTGTCACTGCTACTGGCAACTTCATAATCTTCGTGACGCTCGAATGGGGAGAGGCTAGGGCGCGTAAGCAGTATCGATTGGCGGCAGTTCAAAAAAACGTTCTCGATCTTTTAGCTTGCTGTCGCGGGCAGTGCAGCAGGACCAAACATCCGTTTAAGCCATGTCGATATTGTGTCCGAATTAGGGCGATCACTTTCAACATGTAATTTGACATAATATAAATTGCTTGGTTCGACGACGTTGAAGGAGGCCATATGGGTGCTCGCTTCCGCATTTTGAGGTGTCAAAAATAAACTGACACCGGCCACCAGCAGGGCGCTAGCTGCCGTCGCAGCCATCCGCTGGGAAAAAACCGTCCATAGCGACTGTTGACCTGCTTTCTCGGCGCGGTCAATACCCGCTGCCATGATCACCTGCATCGTCTGGTGCTCGTCAAACTCCAACATCATCGCAACAGCCAGGCATGCCTCTTCATCCATGATGCGTTTTCCGCTCATGTACTGGCTGATCGTGTTTGTACCCATCGACATGTGCAAAGCCAGTTGCCTGTCGTTTTTCAGGTTGTATTTGGCCTTCACGGCTTCTAAATATTTCACGCTTTTCACGGTTGCTCCTTGACAAGTTCGCTCACCTGAGCGCATATTCTCGCCTGAGAGCATCTCAGCTGAGAACATTTTATGAATCGTATTGGTTTACCCGTCCTTGGTCAACAGGCAATTCTCACGAATTGTCACAGTGTTGGCTCTTTGGGTTCCCACTCTTTTTCGTTTTTGTTATCGGCACGTTTGCTTCGTTCGTATTTGCGGCCTGCGTTGAATGCAAGTACTGCGATGAATAGCGTTGCCAGAAAATCTATCAGCATGTTGGTCATCAGCATGTCCATCGCAGCCAGCATGTGCGCCTTGATGAAGAAAATATCCATGAAATTGCCCGTTGGAAAAGATCAGTCGCAGTATGCCACAGGCGCGGCTGACGCCGACCTGTACGTCATTGAAGCGCGTGCTGTTGGCTCTCAGGATTGGTATTCGTTTAGCTTGGTGCCGGCGCCGGCCTCCGAAAACGCCGCCGATGTGAAGCGCTTG
Source organism: Duganella aquatilis (assembly GCF_009674565.1). Taxonomy (GTDB): domain Bacteria; phylum Pseudomonadota; class Gammaproteobacteria; order Burkholderiales; family Burkholderiaceae_D; genus Rugamonas; species Rugamonas aquatilis. The sequence goes on along the minus strand of NZ_WKJL01000001.1, from coordinate 421,686 downwards.
AACGCCAGCGACTGCACGACCGTCTATCGTTCCGTCCTGGTGAAGGCCGCAGCATGACCACTCCGAACATGACCGATCTTCAGCTGGAAGAGTACATGGCGCTCGTCGTCTCCAAGGTTGACCAGCTGGGCATCCACTACGTAAATCGTCAGATTGCCTGGGCCGAAGAACAATTGCGCTTGCGAGGCGTGGTTTGAGTTCCCCATTGAACCGGGCCGGAGGTGCTGCACGTGCGTGCGGCGCAGCCGCGCGCGCGGGTAGTGCCGCAGGCTCCCCCCGTACTGTAATACGGGGGGAAAGTGACCACAGTCAGCGGCTGGCGATCATCGACTGGCTCCGTTTTACCTTCCTGCCTTCGATGTCCGCGCTCGATACGATGGAGCAGCTCAAACGGTACTTCGCTCTCTGGTTCCCGCTGCCGGTGAATTTCATTCCGGCTGAGAAGGGGCTATACGGCTATAAGCAGACCTACGACGTGATGGTCTGGAAGGATGCGCAACTGATTCGCGTGGCCATCGTCGGCATGGGCGGGACCAGCACCGGCAACACGATGATGGTGGACCTGTCCGGCAAGGGCTGTTCCTTGGTGAGCGACTGGCAGGCGGTCTACGCCACCATGCAGGATCTGGATGCGCGAATCACCCGCGCTGACACTGCTCTCGATCTGATGGAGGGCTTCACGCTCGATCAGTTTGACGATCTGTACCGGGCAGGGGAGTTCAATTGCGGCGGTCGTATTCCGACCAGGCGTTATATGGAGGGCGGTCACAGCGGTGATCTGCACGCCAATGGCAGGACCATGTATCTCGGGAAGAAGGCGAACGGTAAAGAGCTGTGCATCTATGAGAAGGGCAAGCAGTTGGGCGACTCCACCAGCGAATGGCTGCGTGTTGAGATCCGCTTCGGGAACCGTGACCGCGTTATCCCACATGACATTGTGCTTGACCCGACGACGTATTTCGCCGGTGGCTTTATCGCTCTGGAGACGCTCGTGGACACCATCAAAACCAAGATCAAGACCGAACAGCGCGACATCGCCAGCGAAGAGCGGACGATTGTGCTGAAGCGTTTGACCCATTACCTGACTGCCTCCTATGGCAAGACCCTATACCAGCTCGCGCACGAGCTGAAGATGGATTACAAGGCCCTTTACGAGCTGCTGAGAGTACCTGGTGTACCTGCCCGTTTAGAAAAATCCGTTGTGGCCGACGGCGTGAACCGGGCGCACGATCCTGCCCATTCTGAGGAGTAGTTCCATGTTGGTAAAAGCTGAGGCGACCGTTCGCGGCGCGAAGATGTTCAAGGGTCAGATGGATGATGGTAAGCAGATCGACAGCGGCAAGCTGTTTGTCGAGGTGGTGCTCAAGGAAAGTGACAACGCGTTCGGCATGTGCACCGAGCCGATGAAGTGCAAGGACTCGTCGGTGATCGAATCGATTAAGCACACTCCGTTCCCTTTCATCGCTGAGCTGGATATCGACATGGTCAGCGGCTCCAAGGGTATGGAGCAGGTCGTCCTGGCTGTGCGTCCTATGCAGGCTATCAAGGCTGCTGCGTCGAAGGCGTAATTCGTGACTGTCTGCGCTATTCAGGTGACCCTTAATGGTGACCTGAAACAGGTTGGCTATTACGCCAGTCAGCAGTCGCCCTCGGTTGACGTTTCTGGCTGCCAGCTTGTTCTCCTGTCTGGTTCTGACTTTAACGCCTTGAACAATCGTATAGCTGCGCTGGAGAGTCGGCCTGCTGGGTCTTCAGGTACAGGAGCTTCTAACGTGAACGTTTCAGCAGATATTTTTGTCGGTGCACTGCTGGTGCTGTGTTTCGCGCTTGGCTGGATCGCGGGAGGTCAGCGGTGAGCAACCTGTTCGCGGCGTTTTGGCCGGTTGTGTTGGTGGCCGTGTGCTTCGTTGGCGTCATGCATCTGGCGCGGTACATCTTGCGCCGGTTCTTGGGGGGCAAATGAGTTCTTTCACCTACTTGCAGATTATCGCGCTGTGCTTTACCGCTTTTGGCGTTGGGTATGGCGGCGGCTCGCTGGTCCGCATTGCTCGGCGTGCTGTCGAGACTTTGGATTAATTTCGTGGTGTTGAGCTGCGCTGGCCGCACAGCTCTCCTATGTAGGCCTAACCTTTTGGAGTCTGTTATGAACAAAAATATTCAACGTGGTCTGGTCGCTGTTGGCGCGCTGGTGCTGAGCGGTGTTGCGATGGCTGCCGATGCCGATCCTGGCCTGGATGCGATCAACGGCCTGACCACTCGCGCTACGTCGTACATCGCCGCTGCCGCTGCCGTGGCCGTCGTGGTGGCCGGTGGTTTCTGGGGCATTTCCTTTATGAAGAAAGCCTTCTCCCGCGCTGGTTAAGCCCTGCCAGTGTCAGGTTGTAGGGGCGACTCGTGCGCCCCTTTTTTTATTGTTGCCGCTGGTGGCGGTATGCAGGTGGTTGAATGACTAGTCGTGTTTTCCTTCTGCTGGGTTTGTCGGTGCTGCTGTGCTTGTTCAGCGACCAGGCATTTGCAGCGCGCACCTTCGTTTACGGGAATGCCCAGTTGGGCAGCATCTTTCCGACTTCCTCTTCGTGTAACGGCTTCATCGAGGTTCTTCAGAGCGACTATCACGGTAAGGGCGGTACGTGTGATGGTTTAGACGCTGCGCTTAAAGCTGTCTCGTCTGGTGCTACCACCACGTTTACGTTCACTGATGGCGCTGGCCGTGCCTATCCTATCAACGTCGGCGTGTCTGGATCTTGCAAGGCTGGTGCTGACGCTGGTTCTGTTGACTTCATACCTCTTGCCTACGTCAGCGTAGATAACCCCGATCTCGTGTTACAGAAGATTCGTGATGCCGGTTCGATCACCGCGACCATCAAGGGCTGCATGGTCGCATTTTCCGAGCAGGGCGGCTGTTTCATTCACGAGCCTGCCAACGGCGCTCGGCTGAAGGAGTGCACGATCTACTTTAAAGAGACCGGCGATGTGGGTGGGGCTGATAACCCTCCGCCTACTGATGCGCCTGCTTACTCTGGTTCCGGCGGATCTGGTGGAGGTGGCACTGGCGGTGATGGGACTGGTACTGGCGGTGGCGGTAGCGGCGGTGGCGGAACAGGTGACGGCGGCACTGGTGGAGGCGGCACTGGCGGCGGTGGTACTGGTGGAGGTGGTACAGGTGGCGGTGGCACCGGTGGCGATGGGACTGGTGGTGGCGGTACAGGCGATACGCAGCAAAATTGCGGCGCTCCTGGACAGCCTGCCTGCAAAATCGATGAGACTGGTACGCCTACAGGCGCTGGCTTGTTCGATGAGCTGATGAAGCTCGTCGACGGAATCGGCACCGATCGTCAAAAGGGTCTTGATGATGGCAAGGCCAACGATGGAAAAGACACTTCGATTCCGTTTAGCGGTATTGATTTGCCTGCCGGTTCTTGCAGTGACCCTGTCGTGGAGTTCCCTTTCATAGCTCGCACTTTCGTTGTGCCGGTTTGCACCTACCTCGATACGTTACGGCCGCTGTTCACCGCGTTTTTTGGGTTCGCGTTTGTATTCGCCGTCATCTCGCTGATTGCGCGTACCACGTCTAAAAGCTGATAGGAGGGTTTATGCCTTTACTTGGAAATTTGATCGTCACCATCATCACCAGCTTGGTAGCCTGGCTGGCGAAATATCTTACGCAGAAGACCGCTGTGACCATTGCGATTGTCGCCGTTGTCAGTGCGCTGCTGCTGGCCTTGTATGCGGCTGTGCGCGTGGCTATGAGCTCGGCTATCGCTGGCTTGGGTTCCGTCCATCCGATGTTTGCCGCTGGGCTGGCGATGGTGATTTCACCTGCTACGCAGCAGTGCATTACGGGTTACATCGCGATGTGGTCGTTGTGCGAGTTGTACAAGTGGAAGTTCACGATTATGCAGCTCTGGTCGAGGACTATATGATGCGATTTCTCGTTGACCATCTGGTCTTGATCGGGGTGTTTTTTGCCATCGTTTGGTTCGTTGTAAAGCACGTTGTCGCTGACCTTCCTGATGACGTGTTGTCGCAGGCCTACAAGCGCGTCAAGCAGAAAAAGCAGGAGGAGGCCGAGCATGGCGGTGTACGCGATAACAGGTAAGCTCGGTAGCGGGAAGGGGAAGGCGGGTATTGACCAGATCCGGCGCTATCTTCGTGCCGGTCGGCGTGTCGCTACCAACTGCGACGTGTTCCTGGAACACCTGATGGCGGATACAAACAAGTCGGTTGTCACTCGCATCCCTGATAAGCCTTCTGCTGTTGACTTGTACATGATTGGCAGCGGCAACAAGTTTGTCGATTTCGAGCCGATCGTTACTTCTGGCAAAAGTGGCCTGGAGGCTTTGGCTCCTACGCCGAAGTTGTTGCCTGGGTTCGATGAATCCCATAACGGCGCGTTGGTTTTGGATGAGTGCGGCTCGTGGCTGAACACTCGCAACTTTCAGGACAAGGGGCGTGCTGATCTGCTGGAGTGGGCGATTCATGGCCGTAAATATGGCTGGGATATTTTCTTCATCATGCAGAATATCGCGCAGGTAGATAAGCAGCTTCGTGATAGCCTGCTTGAGTACGTTGTCCGGCTAAACCGGCTTGACCGCATGAAGGTGCCGGTCGTCAGCGGCTTGCTGAAGGCGCTTACGGCTGGTGCCACTGAAGGCAACTTGCCTCGTGTGCATATCGGCGTCGTGCGGCTCGGATCGCAGCCTGACGGCCTGGTCGCTGACCGTTGGGTCTTTCGGGGCGATGACCTCAATGACGCCTACAACACGACGCAGGTGTTTTCTGAGTCATATCCTCATGGTACGCATTGCCTGCTGTCGTCCTGGCATTTGTCTGCTCGCGTTGGTGTAGATCCGTCGTTCGTCGGCCCACGTCTTGCTGGCCCAGCTGGTGTAGATCTGCTTCGGGGGCGCACGCCTCCACCTAAACCTCCTCATAAGCATATGACCAAATTTCTCATGTTCTCGATGCTGCTTGGTGTCGTGTTGGGCGGCTTTGCCGTTCGGATGTTTGCGCCTCCGGTTGTGGTGGCTGGTGCTGCCAAGGTCGAACGCGTTGTTTCCGATAAGGTGAAGGGTGTCGGCTACGTCCGGTTGCCGAACCGGCATTTTCTTGTCACGTTGTCTGATGGTCGCGTAGTCGAGCCAGTGAATATGGTGATGCTTGGTGGTGGTGCTTGGGAGGCCGAGGTATCGCCTGGCGAATGGGTCAAGGGGGTGTTATGAAGCGGCTTTTGATCCTGGTGCTGTTGGCACCTTTGATGGCGTTTGGCGCTCCCGTGTCGTTCAATTTCAACGCAGTGCCGCTGGTGTCGTTCAGTCAGTCCGTGTTTAAGAACTTGCTGCACGTGGACTACGTCGTGTCGCCCGAAGTGCTGGCGATGGATCGCAAGATAACGTTGAGCGTCGCCGGCATCGATGAGGGTAAGACGCTGGACTTCGTTCAGGGCATTTTGAAGCAGCAGGGCGTGGGCGTAGACGTGCGTGACGGCGTGTATTACCTGGTGCCGCTTGTGAAGGCTGTTGGCGATACTGATAGTGCCGTTGCGGTGGCAAAGCCTGTGCTTGTCCCTTCTCCTGTCTCGGCCGATGGTTCGGATCACGCTGGCGCCGTTGATGCGATTGTAGGGCGGCGCCAGAAAGACGATGTGTCCGAGCTGTACACGCCTAAGAATCGTCCGAGCGATTTTCTGGTCGCTTTGGTTGGAGCGTCGTTTGGGCCACGTGCGGCCGTGGCTGCCGGTGCTGATCTGCTGCTCACTGGCAGCCAGGACGATGTCGACAAGATGCGCAAGGTGCTGGACTCGGTCGATTCCATTCCGCGGCTGGTCGATGTCTCGGCCTCCTGGATCGAGGTGACCAGCAACGAGTCTGACGGGCGTGGTATTTCGGTCCTGGCTACTGTTCTGGGCGCGAAGCTGGGTGTGTCGCTTGGTGCCGTCAGTTCTGGCTCGGCTATCAGTTTGAAGGGTTCCCGTTTTGAGCTGGTCGTGGATGCCCTGAAGACGGATGGCCGGTTTAAGCAGGTGTCGAATAGTAGGGTGGTTGGCGACGAGTATGAAAAGCTCGTGCTGACGGTCGGTGACGAGACGCCCACCATTTCCAGCACCGGCAAGGACAATTCCGGGAACACCGTTCAGAACATCGTTTATAGACCGTCTGGTGTCATCGTGGACGTGCTACCGAAGGTACTTGGCAGCGGTCGCATTCAGCTGGTTGTAGATGGCCAGATTAGTAATTTTAAGGCCACGTCGACCGGGGTGACCAATTCGCCTACGCTGATCAAGCGCCAGGTCAAAACCAAGGTTACGGTGCCGGATGGTGAGGTACTGTTGATTGGTGGGTTGAACGACAACACCGCGTCCAATAACGCGTCCGCGTTCTCGTTTTTGCCTTCCTGGGCGGCTAAGTCTTCGTCCAGTTCGCGTACTGATCTGGTGCTTGTATTGAGCGCCAAGGTCGTCAAGGCGGACTAAAAACCGTTCGTATAATTTCCGTGACTTGTCACGATAATTGGAGGTGTTTGTGAAACAGGTTGATGACAAACGTACAGGCGATCTGCTGGACGGTTTTAAACGCCCTGTCGGTCGTCCGCGCACAGGCAAGGCCAGGACACCGGCAGAGCGCAAAAGAGACAGCAGGGCGCGCTTGCTGGAGTCTGGCGAGGCCTTTTTGACTGTCCGCTTGCCGGTGGAGGTGATCGACGGCGTTCGCAAGTTTCGCGAGTTCAAGGACCTCACTAATGACCAAATCATTGAACGGCTTTTGCGACAGCAATTGCTTCGCAAGCGCTAGGTAAATATACTGTATGTTCGTACAGTATATTTGGGGGTTTTATGGACAAGCGCGAAGTGAAAGACGTCGAGATGTATTTCTTCGAATACACGGACGGTTATTTGAAAAAGAAGCGCGTTAAGACACGCTACCGGCTCACCGTGGAAGAGGCGGCTGTTCGGTTTGCTGGACGAGACCCGGTGCCTGTGCCTGGGACGCTTGAGGTTCGGACGGTTGGCTGGGGTATCCATGACAATTCGTGGAATACGGGTATGTTTATGGGGCACAAGCCCGACTGAATATTATTCGACCTGGTCAGCTCACATTTGGCCTCCTGCAGCAAAATTCAGCGCTACCAGGTCGAACTATCTTCGGCAATTTCCTGATCGGCGGAACATTCGGTTTGGCGGCACAAGCGGCCCGAAGGGCAAAATCTTCGGGCGTGTCCAGGAAGCGGCTGTGGCTCTTGTAGTAGCTCCAGCTGGGGCCTGTGGGTGGCGGAGCGAGGAGCGACAAGGTTCCGAAGTTTTAGCGGGCAGTCCGTTGGCTGTGTGAAGGCCCAGCTGGTGCACGTCGGCCGCAGGCACCATCCTGAAGACTGCCGTTCGTAAGTTGGCACTGTCCAGTACAAATTGCTATATTGCTGAAATGCAATTGGAGCTTTTTCCCTTTGACCGGCTAAGCGACTCCGAGCTTGGCGCGATAGTCCGGTTCATCCGTAATCACTACTGGCACATCCGCAACGCCCGGGCTGCGAAATGGGGTCAGGCAAGGGCGCGCAAAGAGTATCGAATTGTGGCCATCCAAAAAAAACGCCTGCTCATGGCAGGCGTCTCAAAGCGTGAAATACTGGACTTGCTAGCTTGCTGTCGCGGGCAGTGCAGCCGTACCAAACACCCGTTCAAACCATGCCGATATTGCCCGACGTAGCGCATGACGGCGGCGGCGGCATTTTACATAATATAAATTATGCGAAATTATGACATTTCCTTACTAAGGCCAGCAGAAGCAAGAATCTCATCATGACGTTCGTTGTCTGTCTTGTGAAGATACGCTGCCGTGGTGGCGATGCTGGCGTGGCCGGCGGTTTCCTGCAGCGTCTTCAGTTGCACGCCGTTGTTGGCGTGGTTGGTCAGCATACTGTGGCGCAGCCAGTGTGCGGAGGCCTGCCGGAATGTCGCTGCCATGTCGGCGTCGCCCAGTCGATCTGCTGCGACCGCTGCTGCGGTAAAGATGGCTTTCAGCGCGTCGGATGCGGCTTCGTCCGTGATGCGCACCAAGGATACACCACGGCTCGACAATACCAGCGGCGTGTCGTCGCTGCGCGCGGTTTGCGGCAGCAGATCGAATGCAGCGCGGTATTGGCGGAATGCGGCCAGCATTTCCGGCGGCACCGGCAAACGGCGCGGTTTGTTGCCTTTGCCGAGCACATCCAGCCACCAGCGGCCGTTGCCTTCGGTGTAGAGCGCGCCCATGTTGGCGCCGACGATTTCGCTTAAGCGGGCGCCGGTGTGGATGTAGGCCGTCAACAGGAAACGATCGCGCTCGCGCCGGCGAATGGACGCCGGCGTCAATGCCTCGCGCGTGGCGACCACGGCCAGCGCCAGTTCCAGCGCGTCCGGCGTCAGGTAGCGCGTGATGCGGCTGGCACTGGCGGTTTTGACGTGTTTGACCAGCGCGGCCGGATCGCGCCGCAGATAGCCGGTCTGGGCGGCGTATGCGAACAATCCTTTGACGGCGATCATGGCCTGGCGCCGGCTGGCGTCCGACAACGGGCCGCTGAACGGCCGGTAACGCGGGTCGCTGCGCGGCCATTTGGTGGTGGAAATCCAGTCCTGCGGCGGCGCTTTGAGGAATTCCTTGTAGCCGTTCAAGTCAGCCACGGTCAGCTGGCGCAGGGTTTTGCCGGCCTCTTCCCGGCACCAGGTCAAGAACCGGAACAGCTCTTTTTGGGTGTTGGCGATCGATTTTTCGCCCAGTTCGCCGTGGCTGATGAATTCCCTTGCAATTTCACTATCGGTGCGGGCGTCGGTGATGGCGTCTTCGGCGATGGTGCGCAGGGCGTCTGTATCGCGCTGCCGGCGTTCGGCCGCGCCGCCGCTGTGCGCGGGAAATGGGTCCAGATTGATGACGTCGAATTTCTTTTCTGGCATTGGTGCAGGCTAAAAATACTGTATGGGTAGCTGGTCAATTATACAGTATTTCATACAGTTATATTAATCGACAATATAGGTAGTAATGTCGAGTTAATCAGATTGGCATTTCAGCGCTTTTGCCCTTATGATTTGCGCCATGATTACCTGTTTCGATATCGGTGGCAGCGCCATCAAATGTGCCGTCGCCGCGGCGGACGGCCAAATCGGCGAGCTGCAACGCGTGCCGACACCCACTCACGATTTTTCCGCCTTCACCGCCGCCATGCAGACGCTGGTCGCCGCTGGCGGCCCATCGCTCGGGGTCGCCATCTCGATCGCCGGCGTGGTCGATCCGGCCGACGGCCGCATCAAGTGCGCCAATATCCCGTGCATCGATGGCCGTATGCTGGCCGACGATCTGGCCGAGGTTTTCGGCCTCCCCGTCTGGATCATCAACGATGCCGACAGCTTCGCCCTCGCCGAGGCCCAGGCCGGCGCGGCGCGCGGCCATGCCAATGTGTTTGGCCTGATCCTGGGCACTGGCGTTGGCGGCGGCCTGGTCATCGGCGGTCGGCTGATCGGCGGACCTGGCGGCTTCGCCGGCGAATGGGGCCACGGCCCGGTGGCGGCGCAGTTTGCCGGCACGCCGCCGCAAGCCATCCCCCGCTTCCGCTGCGGCTGCGGCCAGACCGGTTGCCTGGATACGGTCGGCGGCGCACGCGGGCTGGAGCGGCTGCACCTGACTTTGCACCAGGCGTCACTGGATAGCCGGGCCATCATCGCTGCCTGGCAGGCTGGCGATGCGGACGCCGAACTGACCATTTCCTGCTTTGTCGATCTGCTGAGCGGACCGCTGGCCATGCTGGTCAACACCTTTGGCGCGTCGATTCTGCCGGTTGGCGGCGGCCTGGCCAACAGCGCACCGCTGATCGCCAGGCTCGATGACGCCGTGCGCGCCGCCATTCTGCGCAAGACCGATGCGCCCATCATCGTGCCCGGCCAGTCCGGTGCGGAACCGGGGCTGATCGGCGCGGCGTGGCTGGGCCTGAATAAACTGGAAAGCGCACATGGCTGAAACGATCACGCTGGAAGTCTGCGTCGACAGCGCCGACGGGCTGGCCGCAGCGCTGGCCGGCGGCGCCGACCGCATCGAGTTGTGCAGCGCGCTGGAAATCGGCGGCCTGACGCCGACTTCCGGTCTGCTGCGCCTGGCCTCGTCCAGCCGGGCGCCGGTGGTGGCCATGATACGTCCACGCGGCGGCGACTTTTGTTTTAATGAAACGGAAACACAGCTGATGCTGCACGAGATCGACGCGGTGGCCGCCGCCGGCCTGCAAGGCGTGGTGCTCGGCGCTTCGCTGCCGGACGGCGAACTGGATCAACCCACGCTGGATCGGCTGGTGCGCCGCGCCGCCGGCCACGGACTGCGCTGCACGCTGCACCGGGCCATCGACCTGTGTCCGGATCTGGCGCGGGCAACCGGTCAGGCCATAGACTTGGGCTTCGAACGCATCCTGACTTCCGGCGGCGCCAGGAGCGCGCCGGATGGGCTGGCCGGCCTGCAGCGCTGTTTCGACGCTGCCGCCGGTCGCATCGCCATCATGCCCGGCGCCGGTATTAATGCCGACAATGTCAGCCTGCTGCGCACGCGGCTGGCGCTGACCGACGTTCACGCGTCCTGCTCTGAACCGGTGGCGCCGGCGTCGCCGCAGGTGCTGGCCTTCGGCTTCGACGCCGGCGGCCGACGCCAGACCAGCAGCGCCAAAGTCGCCGCACTGAAAGCCGCGCTGCTGTCTTGAAATTCACCGCAGTTTGTGTGACACTCGTCGGATACAGCAGTGAAACCGGTTTCACTTTTAGCGGGAGCAGCCTGTTTGACGTTCGATCCGACCACCCTTGCACCCTATTTCGGCGACCTGGCAGCCGGTGCGCGGCTGACCGCCCTCGCCTGCGCGCTGGCCCTGGCTGGCGGCCTGGCGCTGGGGATCGCGGCGGCCCTGATGCGCACCGCCGCGTCGCCGCTGGCCCGCCGCACGGCGGAGATCTACGTCGACATCTTCCGCAACGTTCCTTTCATCGTCCAGCTGTTCTTCCTGTTTTACGGCCTGCCTGAAATCGGCGTCCAGTTGAGCGCCTTCGGCACCGGTGTGCTGGCCCTGTCACTGGCCGGCGGCGCCTTCACCTCGGATGTGATCCGCTCCGGCATCCTGGCCGTGGAGCCGGGTGTGCTGGAGGCGGCGCAGGTCAGCGGCCTGTCGCGGTTCACCACCTACCGCCACATTGTGCTGCCGATTGCGCTGCGCAGTTCCGTGCGGCCGCTTGGCTCGGTGTTCGTCAACCTGATCCTGACGTCGTCCATCCTGTCGGCGATCACGCTGAATGAATTAACCGGCAGCGCCAAGATCGTCGCTGCCGACACCTTCCAGCCATTTGAAGTCTACGTCCTGCTCCTGCTGCTGTACGCGGCGATGACCTGGCTGGTGTCGCTGTCGGCCGGCGCCCTGCACCGTCGCTTGAACAAGGATCACGGCTGATGCGCTACACCGATTTCACGCCGCATGATCTGCTCCTGCTGCTGCAAGGCCTGGGCGTTTCCGTCGCCCTGTTCGCCACCACCACCATCATCGGCCTGTTGATCGGCCTGACCTGGGCCATGTTGCGCTACTACCGCACGCTGCTGCTGGCGCCATTGGCTGGCGCGCTGGCCGAGCTGCTGAAGAACTCCCCTGTACTGGTACAGTTGTTCCTGGTGTTTTTCGGCTTGCCGGTACTGTTGGAGACAGATCTGACGCCTGTACAGGCCGCGTTGATCACACTGTCCGGCAATACAGCGGCGTTCATTTACGTGATCGCGGTGTCAGCCATCGAATCGGTCGGCCGCGACCAGCTGGAAACTGCACGCGTGTTCGGCTTGAGCCGCTGGCAAACGCTGCGCCGCATCGTTGCGCCGCAGGCGGCGGCTTTCGGCCTCGGGCCGCTGGCCGGGCTGCTGGTCAACCAGTTGCAGGTGACATCGCTGATTTCGGTGATCGGCGTGATCGATCTGACCAAGGTAGGCGCGATCCTGAACCTGCGCACGCTCAAGCCCTTCATCGTCTGGACCGTGATCGGCGTGCTGTATTACCTGATGGCCCGGCTGATCGCCAGGGTCTGCGCCCGCGCCGAGACGCGCTTGCGCGCGCATAGTCAATGGAAGGGTTTGTAGAATGATAGATATCGAAGGCGTGGTCAAACGCTTCGGCGCCAATACGGTGCTCGACGGCGTCAACCTGCGCATCGCGCCGGGCGAAGTGGTGTCCATCCTCGGCGCCAGCGGTTCCGGCAAATCGACGCTGATACGCTGCATCAACGGTCTCGAAAAGCTCGACGGCGGCGCCATTTCCGTCGATGGTCACAACGTGAGCGACCCCAAGCAGCTGCAACTGGCGCGCCGCTGTTCCGGCACGGTGTTCCAGCTGTTTAATCTGTATCCGCATATGACGGCGCTGCAGAACGTGGCGCTGGCGCCGGTCGAAGTGCTGAAGGTGCCGCGCCGCCAGGCCGAAGACGAGGCGCGCGAGCTGCTGACCTCTGTCGGCTTGGCCGGTCGTGTGGATGCTTACCCGGCGCAGCTGTCAGGCGGCCAGCGCCAGCGTGTCGGCATCTGCCGCGCGCTGGCGATGAAGCCGCGCTACTTGCTGCTGGACGAAGTCACCAGCGCGCTCGATCCTGAAATGACGTCCGAAGTGCTGGATATTCTGGCCAAGCTGGCGGCAAGCGGCACCACCATGCTGTTCGTCACGCACGAAATCGAATTCGCCCGGCAGATCTCCAACCGGGTGGTGTTCCTCGACCAGGGCCGCCTGCTGGCCGACCTGCCGACCGCGCAGTTCTTCGCCGCCGACGGCGGCCTGGCGCAGCCGCGCATCGCCCAATTTCTCTCGAAGATGACGAAGTAATGAAAGACCTCTCATGAAAATGCTGCTTGCGAACGCCGAGGCATGGCCCGGCTTTGAAACCACGGTCGACCTGCTGAAACAGGGCGGCGCCAGTATAGACGCCATGGTCAGCGGCATCGCCAAGGTCGAACGCGAGGCCAAGGTGCGCAGCGTCGGCTACGGCGGTTGGCCGAATATGCTGGGCGAGATGGAGTTCGACGCCGGCGTCATGGACGGCACCTCGCGCGACGTCGGCGCGGTCGGCGCGGTGCCGGCCACCCTGCCCGTCTCCGCACTGGCCCACGAGGTGATGAAACACCTGCCGCACGTGATGCTGACCGGCGCCGGCGCGCGCCGCTTCGCTACCGAACGCGGTTTCGCCGTGGACGACGTGCTGCATCCGGACAGCAAGCGCGTCTGGTGGGAGCGTCTGCAGAAGGAGATGTCGCCGGAACAGCAGGCCGCCTTCCCCGATATCGCGCTGGCCCCGCTCAGCAACACCATCACCGATCCCGAACGCGTGCGCGACACCACGGTCTTCCTGGGCCGCGACCTTGGCGACAATATCGGCGTGGTCACGTCGACGTCGGGCTGGGCGTGGAAATATCCGGGCCGGCTGGGCGACTCGCCGATTCCCGGCGCCGGCTTCTACGCGGACAGCCGCTACGGCGCCGCCGCCTGCACCCACACCGGCGAAATGACCATGCGCTGCGGGACGTCGCGCAGCATCGTGCTGGCGATGCGGCTTGGTTATACTCTGGAAGATGCGATCAAGCTGGCGGTGGAAGAACTGTCCGAGTTGAAGACCGGCTTCCTGGCCGGCGTGGTGATCCACGCCATCGACGCCAAGGGCAATCACCAGGTGGTCAACTACCGCTGCGACGAAGAGATACGTTATTGGTATTGGGACGAGCGCATGGCCGCGCCGGAATTGCGCGTTGCCTCCACCGTCAAACTTTGAAAGGGTTCAGCATGCAGCATCGTTTCAAACGCACCGCCGCCGTTGTGGCATTGATGCTGGCGGCAACGTCGGCGCTGGCCGGCCGCATCGAGGAAATCAAGGCGCGCGGCTATGTGCGCATCGGCGTCTCGCTGGGTGGTGAGCCGGTCGGTTTTCGCGACGCCAGCAATGAGCCGGTCGGCTACGACGTCGATGTCGCAAAACAGCTGGCCGCGAAAATCGGCGTGCCGGTGCGCTTTTCCGACGTCTCCAGCGATGCGCGCATCTCGATGCTGATGTCGAAGCAGCTGGATCTGGTGGTGGCCAATGTCTCGATCACGCCGCAACGCGCGCGCGTGGTGGACTTCTCCATTCCCTACAATCTGGCCGGCCTGCGCGTGATCGCGCAAAAGAGCATGCATATCAAGACGCTGGCGGACCTGAACGGCAAGCGCGTCGTGGTTGGCCGGGGCACCACGGCCGACACCTTCCTGCGCCAATCGGCGCCGCAGGCGATCTTCATCTACACCGATAATTTTTCTCCGGACGGCGTCCTGCTGCTGCAGCAAAAGCGCGCCGATGCCGGCGTCGAGGATTCATCGCTGCTGGATTACCTGGCCAGCAAGAACGACCAGCTGGAGACCTTGCCTACGATGTACGGCAATACGCCGATCGGCATCGCCATGGCCAAGGGCGATCCGGCGCTGCTGAAGTTCGTGAACGGTTTCGTGTCGGACTACATCAAGTCCGGCGCCTACGCGGCCAACTACAAGAAATGGTGGGGCAGCAAAACCGTGCCGCCGACACTTACCCCGTAAGCCGCGAAACAAACCGCGTGGCGACCAGCACCTGGTCGCTGTTCTGCGCCAGATCCGCCGGCTGGTTCAGGATGCGCACGATCTGCGCCACGTATTCCCGTCTGTCCGAGCCGATGGATGAAATCGGATAGGCGTCGAACTGCGTCAGCGAGATGTTGTCGAAGCCGTACAGCCGGAAGCGGGTCGGCACATGCTGCGGAAAATGCTGGCGGTGCGCATCCAGCACGCCCATGGCCATCGCGTCGGACGTGCAGAACACCGCACCGGTGGCATCCACGTCGATCTGCTGCGCCAGCGCGCGTCCGCTGGCGTAGGAATAATCTCCCGCCAATTCGCCCAGCAGCTTGATGCCGTGCCGCGCCAGCGCCGCGCGATAGGAAGCGATGCGTGCCTGCTCCACCAGCGACATGGTACGCCCGGTCAGCAGCAGCGCGGTGCGCACGCCCTTGGCCGCCGCATCGGCCACGCATTCGCGGATGCCCTGGTCTTCGTCCATCGTCACCGACGGCACGCCGGGATCGTGATGGCCGTTCAGCATCAGCACCGCGTTGTTGCGGAACATGCGGCGCACGGTGGCGGCATCGGCGAAATCGGAGAACACCAGCGCCGCATCGACGTGATAGGCCACGCCGTCGCGCAGGAAGGATTCGGCATGCTCGCCGGCGCCGACACGGATAAAGATCACCTGCTTGCCGATGGCCTGTATCTCCGCCAGCAGCAGGTCGAACAGGTCGAGGTCCGACAGGTCGTGAATGTGATTGACCAGGATGGCGACCAGGTTGACGGTCTTGTTGGCCAGCCCGCGCGCCAGCGAATTGGGGCGGAAGCCCAGCGTTTCGGCGGCGCGCAGCACCCGTTCGCGCTTGTCGGCGGAAACAGGCCTCGGCTGCGCCGACAAGGCCCGCGACGCGATCGCGCGCGACACGCCAGCCAGCGCGGCCACATCGGATAACGTTGGTTCAGGAGCGGATTTCAGGGCTTAGTCCTTGCGCAGCACCACATGCGTCGCGGCCTCGGTCGGAACGTGCTCGGTGCAGCAGAAGCCCAGCGCCAGCATGTCCAGCCCCGCCAACAGCGATTCGCCGGAACCCAGCAGCACCGGCGAAATGGCCATGTGCAGCTCATCAACCAGGCCGGCCTGCAAATATTGGCGAATGGTGTCGACGCCGCCGCCCAGCCGCACATCCTTGCCGTTTGCGGCCTTGATCGCCTGGTCGTAGGCGGACTGGATGCCGTCGGTGACGAAGTAGAAGGTTGTGCCGCCCGCCATCACCAGCGGTTCGCGGGCGTGGTGCGTCAGTACGAAGACGGGAACGTGGTATGGCGGCTCATCGCCCCACCAGCCTTTCCATTCGTCGTCCGGCCAGGCGCCACGCACCGGGCCGAACATATTGCGGCCCAGGATCCAGGCGCCGATGTTGTCGAAGCCGCGCGCGGCAAACTGCTCGTCCGGACCATCCGCTCCCTGCGACGGATTCCCTATCATGCGCTGGAAGGTGCGGGTGCCACGGAACCACGTGTGCAGCCCGCCGCCGCCATCGCCCATCGGGTTTTCCAGGCTCTGATTCGGGCCCGCGCCATAGCCATCCAGCGACACCGCAAAGCATCGCACCTTCAGTTCGGACATACCATCTCCTTCATCATTTGTGCGACAAGAATATCACCCTTCATGGTCGTGGTCACGTCGTCAACCTCATTCACAAACGTGCACAAACGTGCACGTTTACTTTCTCGTTTTTGCATAGTAGTATCCGCTCATGAACGAAATTCCGATTGCACGACGTGACGTCATCACCGCTCGCCTGGAGCAAGGGCTGCCGGTGGTTGCCGCTGAATTGGCGGCGGAATTCGGCGTATCCGAAGACGCTATCCGCCGCGATCTGCGCGCCCTCGCTGCGGAAGGACGCTGCCGCCGCGTGTACGGCGGCGCCTTGCCGGTCTCGCCGGCGTCAACTCCCATGGCAGTGCGGGTGGATGAAGCGCGCGACCGGAAGAATGCGCTGGCGCGGGTCGGCGCCTCCCTGGTCAAGCCTGGCCAGCTGATTTTCCTGGATAACGGCAGCAGCAATCTGGCAGTCGTGCCGTTCCTGCCGGCGGACAGCCGCATCACCGTCGCCACCAACTCCATTGCCATCGCGTCGGAAGTCGTGAAGCGCAAAGATCTGCAACTGCTCATGATCGGCGGCATGGTGGACCCGCATGTTGGCGGCTGCGTCGATGCCGGCGCCATCGCCATGGCCTCATCGATGAATTTCGACCACTGCTTTATCGGCGCCTGCGCCATCGCGGCCGCCACCGGCGTGTGCGCCTTCAGCATGGCCGACGCGGTGTTCAAGAGAGCGCTGGCGGCTGCCGGCCAGCATAACGTCGTGCTGGCGACCAGCGAGAAACTGGAAACGCGCGCGCCCTATCGGGTCGCCGCCATTAACGAGATCGACCATTTCATCGTCGAGTTCGACGCGCCCGACGACAAGGCGCGCCTGCTGGCGCACGCCGACACCACGGTGATGAGAGCCGCGGCGCCAGGCTGAGGTCCAGCTTTTTTTTAATCACGATTGGAAACGATTCCAGTCATAGCAAGCAGAGGAAAACCAGTGGCAAATAACACAGCATCTGGCGGCTTCGCCGACACCAAGCAGCACTACGCCATCCTGGATGGTTTGCGCGGCGTGGCCGCGCTCATGGTGGTTGCCTTCCACCTGTTCGAAGCGCATGCCGCCAGCCGTTTCGAACAGGTCATCAACCACGGCTACCTGGCGGTGGATTTCTTCTTTGTGCTGTCCGGTTTCGTCATCGGCTATGCCTACGATGACCGCTGGCGCACCATGTCCACCATGGACTTCTTCAAGCGGCGGCTGATCCGCCTGCATCCGATGATCGTGATCGCCATGATCATCGGCGCCGTGATGTTCTACACGCAGTCCAGCGCGATCTTCCCCAAGATCCAGGACACGCCGGTGTGGCTGATGCTGGTGGTGATGGTCATCGGCATGACCTTGATCCCGGTTGGCGCCGCGCTGGATATTCGCGGCTGGGGCGAGATGCATCCGCTGAACGGCCCGGCCTGGTCGCTGTTCTATGAGTATGTCGCCAACATTCTTTATGCGCTGTTCGTCCGCAAGTTCTCGAAAACGCTGCTGGCGTTGTGCGTATTGGTCGCCGGCGGCGCGATGGTGCACTACTGCCTCACCGGACCGAACGGCGACGTGATCGGCGGCTGGTCGCTGGAACCGGCACAGATGCGCATCGGCCTGACGCGCTTGCTCTACCCTTTCTTCGCCGGTTTGCTGTTGTCGCGCGTCGTGACTGTGGGCCGCATCAAGCATGCCTTCCTGGTCAGCAGCCTGATCATCATCGCCGCGCTGGCCTGGCCGCGCATCGGCGGCGCGGCGGATCTCTGGAAAAACGGTTTGTACGATGCGCTGTGCATCGTGCTGGTTTTCCCGCTGGTGGTCTACATCGGCGCCAGCGGCCAGGTTGATACGCGCCTGGGTGCCAGGGTGTGCGCCTTCCTTGGGGCGATTTCCTATCCGATCTACATCATCCATTATCCATTCGTTTATACCTACACCGCCTGGGTCGCCGCAGGCAAGGTGCCGCTGGCCAGCGCGCTGCCGGTGACGGTTCTCACCTTCCTGGCCTGCATCGCCGTGGCCTACCTGTGCCTGACGTTCTACGACATCCCGGTACGCCGCTGGTTAAGCCGCCGTTGAGTAAAAACATAACGCGGACCGGTAATTTTCTGTCTTGCCAGCCCTGCCGGTCCGCTGCACCATCTTGCTCATAATTACCCAAAAAATTGGAGACAAGATGACCACGAAGTTTTTGCGGGCGACCTCGCTCGCCTGCCTGCTCGTGTGCGCACGGGCCAACGCGGACGATTACCTGTTCCGGAATCCGTCGCTGCCTGCGGCGGAACGGATCAGCAACATCCTGTCGCTGATGACTGTCGACGAGAAAATCGCCGCCCTCTCCACCGACACCAGCGTCAAGCGGCTCGGCATTCCCAGCTTCGGCAGCTCCGAGGGCATTCACGGCGTGGTCAAGCGCGGCAACGAGAAAAAAGGGCTGGCCGCGATCACCACCACCCAGTTTCCGCAGCCGCCCGGCATGGGCGAGACCTGGAATCCGGCGTTGGTGCGCACGGCCGGCGAAATCCAGGGCGCCGAAGGCCGCTACATCACGCAAAACAGCCAATACAATCAGCCCTCGCTGATGCTGTGGGGACCGCAATCCGACCTGGCGCGCGATCCGCGCTGGGGCCGCACCGAAGAGGTCTACAGCGAAGACCCCTTCCTGGCCGGCACCATGGCCACGGCGTTCATCAAGGGCCTGCAGGGCGACGATCCCAGGTACTGGCGCTCCGCCGCGCTGCTCAAGCATTTTCTGGCGAACAGCAATGAAAACGGACGTGGCAATTCGTCGTCCGACTTTGACCAGCGGCTGTTCTGGGAATACTACGCCATGCCGTTTCGCATGGGCTTTGAGGACGGCGGCGCGCGGGCGCTGATGGCGTCGTACAACGCCTGGAACGGTGTGCCGATGGCGGTTCATCCCGTCATCAACAGCCTGGTCATCGATACCTGGGGCGCGGAAGTGATTTCCGGCGACGGCGGCGCGGTCGGCAATCTGGTCAAGCTGTACCACCGCTATCCTGATCACAAAACCGCCGTGGTGGCGGCATTCAAGGCTGGCATCAACCAGTACCTGGACAAGTTCCAGGATGAGATGAAACAGGCCGTGGCCGAAGGCCTGGTCAGCGAGGCGGAGCTGGATACCGCCTTGCGCCGCAAGTTCCAGGTCACCATCCGGCTGGGCCTGATCGATCCGCCGGACGGCAATCCCTACGCCGCCGTCAAGGATGGCGCCGAACCGTGGCTGAGCGAGCAGCATCGCGCGCAATCGTTGCAGGTGGCGCTGGAATCGGTGGTGCTGCTGAAGAACGCACGCAATACGCTGCCGCTGAACCGGGGCAAGCTGAAATCGATCGCCGTGATCGGTCCGCTGGCCGATGGCGTGCACTGGGACTGGTACGGCGGCCATCCGCCATATGCCGTCACGCCGCTGGACGGCATCAGGGCCGCGGCCGGCGACGGCGTCAAAATTCAGTTCGCCGCGGACAACACCGGCGGCGCGGCGGTCAAGGCGGCGCGCAATGCCGATGTGGCAATTGTCGTGGTCGGCAACGACCCGACCTGCGGCCCGAACATGGCCAACGACTGGACCGATGCCGGCACCAAGCCTTGCGCCGATCCCGGCGACGGCCGCGAAGGACGCGACCGCGAAACGCTGGCGCTGAAACAGGAAGAACTGGTCAAGCTGGTTCACGCCGCCAATCCGCGCACGGTCATGGTGCTGGTCTCCAGCTTCCCGTACACCATCAACTGGTCGCAGCAGCACGTTCCTGCGATTTTGCACATGGCGCATTCGTCGCAGGATGAAGGCACGGCGATCGGCCGCGTGCTGTTCGGCGACTTCAATCCGGGCGGGCATCTGATCAGCACCTGGCCGTCATCCATGAGCCAGCTGCCGCCGATGATGGATTACGACATCCGCCACGGCCATACTTATATGTATTTCAAGGGCAAGCCGCTGTATGCCTTTGGCCACGGCCTCAGTTATACCAGCTTCAGGTACGCCAAGCTGCG
This sequence comes from Duganella aquatilis, assembly GCF_009674565.1. Taxonomy (GTDB): domain Bacteria; phylum Pseudomonadota; class Gammaproteobacteria; order Burkholderiales; family Burkholderiaceae_D; genus Rugamonas; species Rugamonas aquatilis. Next base: position 401,458 of record NZ_WKJL01000001.1, on the reverse strand, counting down.
CACCAGCAGCCCTGCCCTGGCCGCCGGCGGCACGGTGACGGTCGACGTCGACGTCACCAATACCGGCCGGCGCGAGGGCGATGCGGTGGTGCAGCTGTATGTCAGCCATCCGGCGTCGAAAGTGGCGCGGCCGAAGCAGGCGCTGGCCGGATTCGAGCGGGTCCGGCTACCGGCCGGCGCCACCCGAACCGTGCATATCCCCTTGAAAGCCAGCCAGCTGGCCTACTGGGATACGGCGAGCGGCGCGCCTGTCGTGGAGTCCGGTCCGGTGAAACTGAGCATCGGCGCCTCCTCGGCGGACATCAAACTGACAGGAAAACTGGCGGTGCAATAGGCGCAGAGTGACTTAAGGCCTTGATTTCGCTATAATTCCCGCCTTCACCGTAAGGAATTAAGTCATGACTCTGCTAGCCCACCAGCTTGAACTGCTGTCGCCCGCCAAGACCGCCGAAATCGGCCGTGAAGCGATTCTGCATGGCGCCGACGCCGTCTACATCGGCGGCCCGGCGTTTGGCGCGCGCCATAACGCCAGCAATTCGATCGAGGAAATCTCCAGCCTGGTGGAGTTCGCGCACCGCTACCGCTCGCGCATTTTCGTCACGCTGAACACGATTCTGCACGATGCCGAGCTGGAAGCCGCCCGCAAGCAGATCTGGCAACTGTACGAAGCCGGCGTCGATGCGCTGATCGTGCAGGACATGGGCCTGCTGGAAATGGACCTGCCGCCGATCCAGCTGCACGCCAGCACCCAGTGCGACATCCGCACCATGGAAAAGGCCAGATTCCTCGGCGACGTCGGCTTCTCGCAGCTGGTGCTGGCGCGCGAGCTGACCATCGAACAGATCAAGAAGATCCACGCCGACGTCGACACGCCGCTGGAATATTTCATCCACGGCGCGCTGTGCGTGGCTTATTCCGGTCAGTGCTACATCTCGCACGCCGACACCGGCCGCAGCGCCAATCGCGGCGATTGCTCGCAGGCCTGCCGCCTGCCGTACACGCTGAGCGACAACAAGGGCCGCGTGGTGGCCTATGAAAAACACCTGCTGTCGATGAAGGACAACGATCAGAGCCGCAACCTGGAAGCGCTGGTCGACGCCGGCATCCGTTCCTTCAAGATCGAAGGCCGCTACAAGGACATGGGTTATGTAAAGAACATCACCGCCCACTACCGCCTGCTGCTGGACGAAATCCTGGAACGCCGCACCGAGTTCACCCGCGCCGCCAGCGGCCAGACCAGCATCCTGTTCACGCCGGACATCGACAAGAATTTCCACCGCGGCCACACCGATTACTTCGCCAACGGCCGCCAGGACGAAATCGGCGCCTTCGACAGCCCGAAATACGTCGGCGTCGAACTGGGCACGATCACCCGCATCGCCACCGACCACTTCGACCTGCTGACCAACGCACCGATGTCCAACGGCGACGGCCTGAACTACATGCACAAGCGCGAGACTTTCGGCATCCAGGCCAACACCGCGAAAAAACTCAGCGAGAGCGATGACGGCCAGCTGTGGCGCGTGTTCCCGAACGAGACCGTCAGCAGCCTGGTGGGTCTGAAAGTCGGCCTGTCGGTCAACCGCAATGGCGACCGCCAGTGGGAATCGGCGCTGAACAAGAAATCGTCGGACCGCAAGGTCGGCCTGCACCTGACGCTGAGCGAACAGGACGGCGGCCTGCGCCTGTCGCTGCGCGACGAGGACGGCTACCTGAGCGTCACCGACGCCGCCATCGCCCTGCAGCCGGCCACCCAGGCCGAGCAGGCGGATGCCGCGCTGCGCGCCAGCCTCGGCAAGCTGGGCGCGACCATGTTCCGTGCCGACAGCGTCGAACTGAAGCTGTCGCAGCCGTGGTTTGTGCCGTCGGCCGCCATCAACGCACTGCGCCGCGACGCCATCGAAGCGCATGAAGCCGTGCGCCTGGCGGCCTGGGACCGTCCGCTGCGCAAGGCCGCCGCCGAGCCGCCGGCGATCTACCCGGACACCCAGCTCAGCTACCTGGCCAACGTCTACAACGAGAAAGCCCGCGCCTTCTACCACAAGCACGGCGTGCAGCTGATCGCCGCCGCCTACGAGGCGCACGAGGAAGCCGGCGAAGTGCCGCTGATGATCACCAAGCACTGCCTGCGCTTCTCGTTCAACCTGTGCCCGAAACAGGCCAAGGGCGTGCAAGGCGTCCAGGGCCAGGTGAAGGCCGAGCCGATGACCCTGGTCAGCGGCGACGAGACCTACACGCTGAAATTCGACTGCAAGCCCTGCGAAATGCACGTGGTCGGGGCGATGAAGCCGGGCATCCTCAAATCGGCGCCGCCGTCCGCCATTCCGTACAGCCCGCTGGTGTTCCACCGCCAGCGTCCGCGCGCCTGAGACGTTCCCCGCTTTGCCCCTTATGAAGCCCGGTTTGATACCGGGCTTTTTCATATTTGTTTTCCATCTATCTCCAAAGATATTTGTTTTGTTGCACAACTAGCTTGACAGCCAACAAAACGAAAGCTATCTTCACGGTCGTTGCCATACGGCAATTTTCGCGAGTTCATGTACTTGAATCATTCGTGCGCACCGAAAACTTTTTATGTAGCAAAATGCGCGTCGCCATGGCGATGCGCCGTTGGCAATCTTTCCATTTCAGCCGAAAGCCAAGGGGATATTATGACAAACCAGCCACAAAGAAAGCGATCTATGGAAAGCTTTCACAAGTTTACAAGGACAGCTCTGCCAATCGCGCTGAGTCTGGCACTTGCCGCGTGTGGCGGCGGCAGTGATTCATCGCCGGCCAACAGCACGCGCACCATGAGCATGCTGAAGCAAGGCGGCGCGCTCTCGCAAGTCGCGCTGACGCCGGTTGGCGCCACCGCCAGCTCGTCCGAACGCGGCGACCTGAACGCGGCAGCCGCCATCGACGCCAACGACAACACCCGTTGGGGCAGCGGTTTCACCGACAACGAATGGTTGACGCTGGACTTCGGCCAGTCGCAAACCATCAACCGCGTCAACATCAAGTGGGAAAACGCCCACGCCACCGAGTACGAACTGCAAGTCTCGGATGACAACAAGACCTGGACCCCGCTCAAGCACGTCAGCGGCAGCGCCGGCGGCGTCGAGGATCTGACCGGCCTGAACGGCCAGGGCCGCTACCTGCGCATGCAGGGCATCAAGCGCTCGACCGGCTACGGCTACTCGATCTTCGAGATCGTCGCCTATACCGGCGGCGACGTGGCGACGCCGCCACCGGAAGATCCAACCCAGCCGACCCAGCCGCAGCAACCGGTGGACATCACCAAGCCGGGCGTGGCGGTCAAGCCGGTCAAGGTGACCTCGTCGGCGGTGGAAGGCGGCAACACGGCCGACCTGACCATCGACGGCAAGCTCAATACCCGCTGGAGCAGCCTGGCCGACAACGGCGCCTGGATCCAGTTCGACTTCGGCGCCAAGACGCAGGTCGGCTACATGAAGCTGACCTGGGAAAACGCCTACGGCAAGCAGTACAACCTGCTGGTGTCGGATGACGGCCAGAACTGGACCCAGATCCGCGCGGTCAGCAACGGCCAGGGCGGCACCGAGGAATTCTTCAACCTCGGCGTGAACGCCCGCTACATCCAGCTGCAAGGCGTGCAGCGCGCGACCCAGTACGGCTATTCGCTGTTCGAAGTCGAGTTCAAGACGCCAGGCAGCGACAACAGCCTGTCGACCAGCACCGTGACCTCGGCGCTGCCGTTCCCGGCCAGCGGTTCCGGCATGACCCCGCTGACCAGCTATGCGCAGCCGCTGGAAGCCACCTCGTTCACGCTGGCGGACGGCACCATCGTCACCCGCTGGGGCGCGCGCGGCGTCGGCCGTCACGGCCGCGAGCGCGGCGAGGACTGGAACGAAATCGGCTACGGCCCGAACGACACCGTCGATCCGGTCACCGGCGCGCCGGTCGACAAGGGTCCGGGTGCTTACCTGATCTTCGTCGCCAACTACTTCAAGAACCGTACCTGGGGCCTGGAGATGATCGACAACAGCCGCGTGGCTGGCGTCACCAAGCCGACGCTGATCTTCAACGAGTACCACCAGACCCAGGGCCTGCGCGGCAACACCGTGTTCTTCCGCCGCTTCGACGACCCGGGCAGCACCGGCTACGGCTGGATGGTGGGCCGCGAGATCGTGCAGGACAACAACCAGCCGTGCGATCCGGTGGCGTATCCAGCCAACTTCAAGCTCAACAGCGCCAACGGCATCAACAACGGCTGCACGCTGCTGATCAAGGAGTACCCGCGTCACAACAACTTGAACTCCGCAGGTTTCCCTGACGGCACCGCCGTCGATGCGCGTCCGCTGAAAATCGGCGACGTGATCGAAGCCGGTCCATCGATGTTCGCGGTGGAAGCCGCCATGAAGGCCAAGGGCGACAACGGCGGCTTCCGCTACTACGCCAACGAGTGGACCTACGTGGTCGGCCAGGGCCTGCGTCCATGGTACGGCATCCAGCCGCGCCTGAACTCGACGCCGATTCCAGACCAGTACCTGCAAGGCGGTACCGGTTCGGTCTCGTACGACTACGCCGACAACGGCGACCACATGTTCCAGCAGCCGCAGAACAACATCGGCATGCAGAATATGCAGCGCTTCGTTGAAGGCCGCCGCCTGGTGCACACCAACTTCACCACCGGCATGCACAACGAGCCGGGCAACGACCGCTACGATCCGGCAGTGGGCTTGCAAGGGCAGCACTACGGCCAGTCGGCCTGTATCGGCTGCCACGTGAACAACGGCCGCAGCCCGGCGCCGATCGCCGCCAACCAGCGCCTGGACAACATGACCGTGCGTGTCGCGGTGACCGACGCCAACGGCAAGCAGACCCCGCATCCGCAATACGGTACGGCGGTGCAGATGAATGCGGTCGCCACCAACGGTGCGGCGCAGAACTGGGGCATGGGCGTTCGCGTCGCGGGCTTCGAGTCGCGCATCGCCAAGCTGGTCGACGGTACGTCGGTCGAACTGCGCAAGCCGACCATCGCCTTCGAAGGTCCGACCCCGGACACCGTCTCGCTGCGTATGGCGCAGCCGATGCTGGGCGTAGGCCTGCTTGAAGCGATTCCGGAAGCGGACATCCTGGCCCGCGTGCGGACCACGGCGGACGACGACGGCGTCAAGGGCGTGGCCAACTACGTGTTCGATCCGGAAACCGGCGCGGTGCGCCTGGGCCGCTTCGGCTGGAAAGCCGCCAAGGCCACGCTGCGTCACCAGGCCGCTGCAGCACTGGTGCAGGATATGTCGGTGACTTCGTCGCTGTACCCGAACCGCAGCTGCCTGACCGATCCGGCCAACTGCAAATCGGCGCCGGCGCAGAACGGCGTGAGCGAAGCGGAACTGACGCTGATCACCCAGTACCTGTCGCTGGTGGCGGTGCCTGCCCAGCGCGCACTGACCAGCGGTTTCCCGAAAGGCGTGTCGCCGCTGAAGGATCTGGATGTCGATCCGGCCAAGATCGCCAAGGGCGGCACGGTGTTCCAGGGCATGCGCTGCGCGGCCTGCCACACGGTGGACCAGAAGACCGGCGCCGGCAGCCTGTACGCCGAGCTGCGTAACCAGAACATCAAGCCATACACCGACCTGCTGCTGCACGACATGGGCGATGGTCTGGCCGACAAGTTCGTCGAAGGTCAAGCCAAGGGCAATATGTGGCGTACCGCTCCGCTGTGGGGTATCGGCTACTCGGACACCGTCATGGGCACCGCCGGCAAGGCTGGCTACCTGCACGATGGCCGCGCCCGCAACCTGACGGAAGCGATCATGTGGCACGGCGGCGAAGCGACCAAATCGCGTCAACGCTTCGAGAACCTGACCGCGGCCGACCGCGACGCCCTGCTGGCGTTCCTCAAGTCGCTGTAAGCTAATCCTTAGTAGTTCTTTTCATGCCGGGCGCCGCGAGGTGCCCGGCATTTTTTTCGCACAGTTGACACGATGTCACCAATTCACGATACTAGGCCTGCACTCCTTCCCTGCCGGCGGCGCTTTCCTCGTCTCCGCCGCCGGCAGGGCTTTCTCGTTTAATCCAGCGGCGTCAGCGAAACGTGACGCAGTTCGTACGGCGTGCCTTCCAGCTGGAAGCCGATCTGCCCGGATGCCGGCGATACCTGCGTCACGCGGTTTTGCAGCACACCGTTCAGCGTCACTTCCACCGTGCCGTCGCGGCTGACGATGTCGCACTCATTCCATTCCCCCACCGGTTTTTCGCTGTCCGCCGCCGTATGCGCCTTGATGCGGGTGTCCGCACCCGGTTTGCTGGTGAGCGGCTCGGCAAAGCTGCCCGCCGCCATCGGCAGCAGGTCGCCGGCGCTGCCGTTCTTGGTCTGCACCTGCAGGCTGACCGGCCACACGCGGTCGAACGTCCCCGGACTAATGTGCAGCAGCACGCCGCTGTTGCCAGGCTTGCCGGTCCAGCGCCACTCGACGTGCAGCTTGTAGTTGCGGTAGTTCTCGGTGGTGGCGAGGAAGCCGGAAGGCTTGCCGGCCGACGCGATCACGCCATCGGGCAGCATGTGGAAGGTATCGGCGATCGACGCCGCCGGCGTGGTTTGCAGCATCCAGCCGCTGAAATCGCGGCCATTAAACAGATCAACCGCGCCCGCAGTCTGCGCGGACAAGGCTATGATTGCAGCACTCAACAACTTGCTCACTGTGTCTCCTCCATGAAAAAAATTCTTTTTATATTGCTGCTCGCCGCTGCGGGAATGGCCAGCGCCGCCCCCGCCGAAATTCCGCTGTGGCCTGAGGGCGTGCCGGGCCAGCGCGACATCGGCCCGGAGAAAACCGGCGACGGCTACACCGCCAACGTCAGCATGCCGACCCTGACCATGATCGCTCCCGCGGTCGACCACCCCAGCGGCACCGCCATCATCATCTGTCCCGGCGGCGGCTACGTGCGCATGGCCACCGCCCGCGAAGGCGATCAGTATGCGACTTGGCTCAGCACCCTGGGCGTGACCAGCTTTGTGCTCAAGTATCGCATGCAGGAGTTTGGACATCCAGCGCCTTTGCAGGACGTGCTGCGCGCCGTGCGCCTGCTGCGCTCCCGCGCCGCCGAATTCGGCATCCGTCCCGACCGCATCGGCGTCATGGGCAGTTCGGCCGGCGGCCACCTGGCGGCCAGCGCCGGTACACTGTTCGACAATCCGCTGGGCCGTACCGGTGCAGCGCTGGACGCTGTCAGCGCCCGGCCGGACTTCCTGATGCTGATGTACCCGGTGATCACCATGCAAGACCCATCCGCGCATGCCGGCTCACGCAAGGCGCTGCTGGGCAAAACGCCATCGCCGGAAAGCCTGGCGCTGATGTCGCTGGAAAAACAGGTGACCGCCGCCACGCCGCCAACGCTGCTGATCCACACCCAGGCCGACGCCTCGGTGCCGGTCGAAAACAGCATCCTGTTCTACCAGGCGCTGACCAAAGCCCGTGTGCCGGCCGAGATGTACCTGCTGGAACACGGCGGCCATGGCATGGGCATGCGCGCAGGCCTGGGCACCTCGTCGCTGTGGCCCCGTCGCGCCGAGGAATGGCTGCGCGACCGTGGCCTGCTGACGCCTGTGCCGGTGCAATAAATGTCTGCCTTTAGAATCTGGTGACAAACCGGAAAACCGCGCTAGACTACGCCCATGGCCATCTACGACACCTTCAAAACCCGCACCGCGCAGGCGCTGCCCACACTGGCGCCGGCCGAAATCCGCCGCATCCAGCGCTTCGGCACGCTGATCTGCTTCCGCCACGGCGAATGCATGTTCGAGGCCGGACGCACCAGTTTCGGCATGTACGTGGTGCTGAAGGGCGCGATCCGCATCAGCCGTTACGATGGCCTGGGCAACAGCTCGGTCATCACGGAACACGGCGTGGGCGAGTTTGCCGGTGAAATCAGCCAGCTGGCCGGCGCGCCGTCGCTGGTCAACGGCCATGCGGTGGACGACGTCGAAGTGCTGGCGCTGACCACAGAATCGCTGCGCGCCCTGCTGATCGCCGAGGCGGAGCTGGGCGAACGCATCGTGCGCGCCTTCATCCTGCGCCGCGTCGAACAACTGGATAACAAGGACGGCGGCGTGGTGCTGGTCGCCACGCCCGGCCACGCGCGCATGCACGCGCTGCAGGGCTGGTTGACCAGCAACGGCTTGCCGCACCGCGTGCTCGATCCGCGCAGCGACGACCAGGCGCGCGCGCTGGTGGAACGCTATCAGCCGCAAGCCGAGGACTGGCCGCTGGCCGTGTGCCCGGACGGCGGTGTGAAAAAGAACCCGACCGTGGTCGATCTGGGGCGCTGCCTCGGCACCCTGCCGCCACTCAATGCGGACGACATCTGGGACGTGATCGTCGTCGGCGCCGGTCCCGCAGGCCTGGCCACGGCGGTGTATGCGGCATCCGAAGGCCTGTCGGTGCTGGTGCTGGAAACCCGCGCCTACGGCGGCCAGGCCGCGGCCAGCGCACGCATCGAGAACTACCTCGGCTTCCCGACCGGCATATCGGGCGGCGCCCTGGCCGGCCGCGCCTTCGTGCAGTCGCAGAAGTTCGGCGTCAAGATGGCGATTCCCGCGCCGGCCGGACGCCTGCTGTGCGACACCTATCCGCTGCAGGTCGAAATGTGCGGCAGCCTCACGCACCTGCAAGGCCGCACAGTGGTGCTGTCGTGCGGCGCGCGCTACCGTCGCCCTTCGCTGGCCAATCTCAAGCAGTTCGAAAGCAAAGGCGTGTATTACTGGGCCTCGCCGCTGGAGGCGGGCCTGTGCGCCGACAATGAAGTGATCCTGGTGGGCGGCGGCAACTCGGCCGGCCAGGCCGCAGTGTATTTGTCCAGCCACGCCGCCAAAGTACATGTGCTGATCCGCAGGGACAGCCTGGAGTCGACCATGTCCAGCTATCTGATCGACCGCATCGCCGCCACGCCGAATATCGAACTGCACACCGAATCGGAAATCGTCGCGCTGGAAGGCTGCGATGAGGAAGGCCTCGAAAAAGTCGTGGTGCGCAGCCACCGCAACGAGGCGGAAACCACCTACAACATCCGCCACGTGTTCCTGTTCATCGGCGCCGACCCGAACACCGGTTGGCTCAGCGACTGCGGTGTGCAGGTCGACGACAAAGGTTTCATCCTGACCGGTTTCGACGTGCCTGGCGCGCCGTCCGCCGCCCGCGCGGGACTGGAAACCAGCGTGCCGGGCGTGTTCGCCATCGGCGACGTGCGCGCGCGATCGACCAAGCGCGTGGCCGCCGCCGTCGGCGAAGGCGCGGCCGTGGTCTCGCAGATCCACGGCTTCCTGTCCAGCCGCAGCCGCTAGACGATATTGATGCGCTGGTGCGGCTCCAGGTCGTGGAACACGTCCTCCTGGTGCAGCGGAATATAGAAGTGCAGCTTTTTACCGCGATGGAAAACACCGCGCAGCTGGTTACACACATTCCACACACGCTCATAGGAATCGTGCACCTCGATCAGCGCCCACGGATTATCCTCGATCCCCTGCCGCACCATGGTGACGTGCTTCACGTGGAAAAACTGCTTCAATCCTTCGGCGACGCTCTCTTCGCAAGCGTCGCAGTGCAAGCCGGATAAGATGATCTGCATCTCGCGCTCCTCTCAAGCGATGATATTCAAGCCGCCATCGACATAGACCGTGCTGCCAGTCAGCCGTTTCGCAAATGGCGACGCCAGATAGGCGCAGGTGTTGCCGACATCGACGATGTCAACCAGCTCGCCGAGCGGCGCCCGCGCCACGGCCTCGCTGAGCAGATGATCGAAATCCTTCAGGCCCGAAGCGGCCCGCGTTTGCAGCGGCCCGGGCGAAATGGCGTGGACGCGGATGTCGCGCGGCCCGAGTTCATAAGCCAGATAGCGGCAAGCCGCTTCCAGCGCCGCCTTCACCGGTCCCATGACGTTGTAGTTGGGGACCACCTTGTCCGCGCCATGATAGCTCATGGCAAACAGGCTGCCACCCTCCGACATCAAGGGAACCGCAAGTTTCGCCATGCGCACGAAGGAATGGCAGGACACGTCCATCGCCTGCAAAAAGCCGTCCAGCGAACAATCGAGCAGGCCGCCCTGCAAATCCGCTTTCGGCGCAAAGGCGATCGAATGCACCACGATATCGAGCTTGCCCTGCTGCGCCAGCGTGGCGAACACCGCCTCCAGCTGGCCGGGCTGCGTCACGTCCAGCGGCAGCAGCTGCGCGCCGATTTGTTCGGCCAGCGGCGCCACGTGCGGCAGCGCCTTCTCGTTCAGATACGTGAGCACCACGTCGGCGCCCAGCTTGCGGAAGGCCAGCGCACAGCCCCAGGCGATCGACTGTTCGTTGGCCACGCCGACCACCAGCGCGCGCTTGCCGGTCAGGATGGGATAGACGGTTTCCGTGTTCATGCAGCCTCCACGACTTCCAGCGCGTGACGCGCGATCATCAGTTCCTCGTTGGCCGGCACCACCCACACGGCGACCTTGCTGTCCGCCTTGCTGATGCGGGCGATGCCGCGCGGATTGGCGGCGTTGGCGTCCGCATCCAGCTGCACGCCGAGCCAGGCGGCGTCGCGGCAAACGGCGGCGCGCAGGGCCACGCTGTTTTCGCCGATCCCGCCGGAGAACACCAGCGCATCCAGTCCGCCCAGCGCCGCCGCCAGCGAACCAAGCTCGCGGCCGATGCGGTACACCATCAGGTCGATGGCCTTCCTGGCGCGCGGATCGTCGCTCTGCTCCAGCGTGCGCATGTCCGAGGAAATGCCGGACACGCCCAGCAGCCCGGATTGCTGGTACATCAGCTTCTGCACCGCCGCCACGTCCATGCCCAGTTCCTGCATCAGGTACAGCACCACGCCCGGATCGAGCGCGCCGCAGCGGGTGCCCATCGGCAGGCCGTCGACGGCGGTAAAGCCCATGGTGCTGGCCATGCTGCGGCCCGCATCCATGGCGCACATGCTGGCGCCGTTGCCCAGGTGCGCCGCCACCACGCGCGCATGCGCCAGGCCCGGCTCGGCCTGCGGCAGCACGCTGGCGATGTATTCGTAGGACAGTCCGTGAAAGCCGTAGCGGCGCACGCCCAGGTCGGTGATATTCGACGGCAGCGCAAACTCCTGCGCCGCGGCCGGCTGGCCGACGTGGAAGGCGGTGTCGAAGCAGCCGATCTGCGGCACGTGCGGCGCCATTGCCAGCACCGAGCGCACCGGCGCCAGGTTGTGCGGCAGATGCAGCGGCGCCAGCGGAATCAGCTTTTGCAGCTCATCCAGCACCGCCGCATCCAGCAACTGCGGCCGGCTGTGCGCCACGCCGCCATGCACGATGCGGTGACCGACCGCCACCACGCGGTGGCCGTCCAGGTGCGTTTGTGCGAAGTCGATCAGGAAGCGCATGCCGCCTTCGTGATCCAGCGGGCCGTCGCGCCAGTGGCGTTCGCCGACCACGCTGTCGGCCGCATCCTGCGCGATGAAGTGGGCCACGCCGCTGTACAGGTTTTCGATCTTGCCGCGCATGGTCAGGTCCAGCGCGGCGCCGCTGTACATCGAGAACTTGATGCTGGACGAACCAGCGTTGATGACAATGACGCTATCGTTGGCCAGCATGGCGTCAGCTCCCCAGGATACGCGCACCGGACAGTTTGCTGTGCGCCACCAGCACAGCCACCGCACACGACGCCAGCCGTGCCTGTACAGTATCCGCACGGCTGGTGAGGATCACCGGCACGCGCGCGCCAAGCACGATGCCGGCCGCACTGGCGCCGGCCATGAAGGTCAGGCTCTTGGCCAGCATATTGCCGGCTTCCAGGTCCGGCGCCAGCAGCACATTGGCGCGGCCGGCCACCGGCGACACCAGGTGCTTGATGGCCGCCGCTTCCGGATCGATGGCGTTGTCCATCGCCAGCGGACCGTCAAGCAGCGCGCCGGTGATCTGGCCGCGGTCAGCCATCTTGCACAGCGCGGCGGCGTCGATGGTGGACGGCATCTTGGAGCTGACCGTTTCAACGGCCGCCAGGATCGCCACCTTGACCGGGTTAAAGCGCAGCACGTGCGCCAGATCGATGGCGTTCTGCACGATGTCGACCTTGTCGGCCAGCGTGGGGACGATGTTGACGGCGGCGTCGGTGATGATCAGCGGCTCGGCGCGGTCCGGCACGTCCATGATGAAGCAGTGACTGAGGCGGCGCGCGGTGCGCAGCCCGGTGGCGGTGGCCACCACGGCGCCCATCAGTTCATCGGTGTGCAGACTGCCCTTCATCAGCGCGGTGGCCTGGCCTTCGTGCACCAGTTGCACCGCGCGCGCGGCCGAGGCGTGACTGTGTTCGGTGTCGACAATCGGCAGCGCCGAGATATCCAGCCGGGCCTCGTCGGCCACCTCGCGGATGCGGGCGGCGGGGCCGACCAGGATGGGATTGATCAATCCCATGCGGGCCGCATCCAGCGCGCCTTCCAGCGAATTGCGGTCGCACGGGTGGGCGACAGCTACGGTCGCCGGCCCGGCATGACGCGCTGCGGCAATCAGTCTATCGTAGTGCGGGTGCGGTCTTTCCATGCGATCTCCTGTGTAAGGCTGCATGGGGATAATACAACAAGTGCAAAATAATCAAGTGGTTTTTGTGCGACGCCGCAAGCCGAACCAGAGGCACAGCAGCACCGGCACGCCCAGCGCGACGGCGGACACGTGGTCCCACGCGCCGTCGCCGACCAGCGCCGAAATCAGGCCGACAATGGTCAGCAGCGCCAGTGCGATCGGCGCGCCCCACATGCGCAGGAAAGGACGCTTCATTGCGCCTCTCCCTCGGCGGCCAGGGCCGGCACGTCCCCCTCTTCCGGTTTGACCGTTGGTGTCGCGGCCGCGCGGGCCGGCGCCGGCGCACCGCGCTTCAGCCACAGATACAGGCCGCTACCCAGCACAAAGATGGTGATCACATCCAGCGCCGCCCACAGGAACTGCATCCACGCGCCGCCGTAGTCGCCGAAGTGCAGCGGCTGCGAAATCAGCAGGCCGGTCAGATACCAGGGCAGGTTGCGGCGGTCGGTGATCTCGGTGGTCTGCGCATCGATCAGCACCGGCTTGTACAGGCGCGAGGTCAGCGCCTCATCGCCGCGCATGAAGATGCCATAGTGGTGAGGACTGGTGAACGGCGTGCCGGGGAAGGCGACGAAGCCGATCTTCATGCCCGGCTCGGCGGCCACCGCGTGCTCCAGCGATTTCTGCATCGAACCCAGTTGCGTCGGCGGCGGCAGGCCTTTGTACGGCGCGATCATCTCGGCCATCTCGGTCACCTGCCAGTATTTCAGCAGCAGGTCGGCCCAGGTGTTGATCATGCCGGTCGCGCCCACCACCAGCGCCCAGGTCAGCGTGACGATGCCCAGCATATTGTGCAGGTCCAGCCATTTCACGCGCGGACCGCGCTCGCGCCGCACTTCGCCGAATTCCAGCTTGCGCATGAACGGCGCGTACAGCACCACGCCGGAGATGATGGCGATCACCAGCAGCAGGCCCATGAAACCGAGGAACAGCTTGCCCCACAAGCCGGCGTACAGGTCTACGTGCAGATGGAACATCACGCCGAGGAAGGAACCTTCGAAACTTGGTTCGCCCAGCACCTTGGCGCTGCGCGCGTCGACCGCGATCGACTTGAATTTCTCGTCAGTCGGGTTGTCGCCCATGGTCAGGAACCAGATGCTCGGGTCGTCCGCCTCCTGCGAAAGATACATGGCGACCTTGCCCGGATACAGCGCCTTGCCGGCGGCGATCACGTCGTCCAGGCTGGCCTTGGGCGTGTTGGCGGCCATGGCCGGCGCCTCGATGGCGTTGCCCAGCGCGTGGTCGATTTCGTGATGATAGATCAGCGGCAGGCCGGTCAGGCAAAGCAGCAGCATGAACACGGTGCAGACCAGGCTGCTCCATTTGTGTATCCATGCCCAGCGGCGGACGGCGGTCGGTGTCATCTTGTCATTCCAGGTTGCTCTTCCAAACCGCAATGATAATGCAAACTAATCTCATTTAGGAGCAAAAAATCCCGGCAAGGTTTATAATTGAGAATCAATCTCATTTACTTATAAAAACACCATGCAAACCCTGAATCTGAAATTGTCCCCACTCGCCCTTGCCGCCATGCTGCTGGTCGCCGCCACCGCGACCGCGCAGACGCAAACCGACGCCACCACCGCCGCCGCCGGCAGCGATGAAAAAGTGCAGTCGGTGGTGATCAGCGCTTCCGCCGACGCATCGGCAGCCGGCCTGACCAAGAATTTCGCCGGCGGCCAGATCGCACGCGGCGGCCGCGTCGGCCTGCTGGGCAATGTCGACATGATGGACACGCCATTCAATTCGCTGAACTACACCTCCGCCCTGATCCAGGACCAGCAGGCGCGCAGCGTTGCGGACGTGCTGCAGAACGATCCATCGGTGCGCGTGGCGCGCGGCTTCGGCAATTTCCAGGAACTGTATGTGATCCGCGGCTTCGCGGTCAGCTCGGACGACCTGGCCTACAACGGCTTGTACGGCGTGCTGCCGCGCCAGTTCGTCGCTTCCGAACTGCTGGAGCGCGTGGAAGTCTTTCGTGGCGCGAACTCCTTCCTGAACGGCGCCGCGCCGGGCGGCGGCGGCATCGGCGGTTCGATCAACCTGCTGCCTAAACGCGCCGGCAACGCGCCGCTGACCGAAGTGACGGTCGGCGTCGAAACCGGCGGCCAGGGTTACGCCGCCGCCGATATCGGCCGCCGCTTCGGCCCCGAGGACCGCGCCGGCATCCGCGTCAACGTCGCCCGCCGCGACGGCGACACCGGCGTCGACAAGGAACACCGCGAACTGAACGTCGCCTCGGTGGGCCTCGACTACCAGGGCCGTGGCTTCCGTCTGTCGGCCGACCTGGGTTACCAGGACAACAAACTGACCTCGCCGCGTCCGGCCGTCACCGTGGCCGGCGGCATTGCCCTGCCTACCGCGCCGGACAGCGGCAGCAACTGGGCGCAGAACTGGACCCACTCGAATGAACGCGACACCTTCGGCACCGTCCGTGGCGAATGGGACCTGGGCGCCGACTCGGTGGCCTGGGCCGCCTTCGGCGCGCGCAGCGGCGACGAGAACAACAGTTTGTCCGAACCGACCGTCACCGCCACCAACGGCACCGCCAACGCCTACCGCTTCGACAACACCCGCCACGACAATGTGCGCACCGGCGAAATCGGCGTGCGCACCAAGCTGCGCACCGGCAGCATCGGTCACAGCATCAGCGCCAGCGCGTCGAGCTACTGGCTGGAATCGAAGAACGCCTACGCCTTCAGCACCTTCGGCGGCATCGCCACCAATATCTACAGCCCGATCGATGTCAGCGCGCCGGCCGCCACCTTCTTCACCGGCGGCGTGTTGAGCAATCCGGGCCTGACCGCCAAGACCATCTTCAGCAGCTATGCGCTGGCCGATACGCTGACGATGCTGGACGATAAAGTGCTGCTGACCGTGGGCGCGCGTGACCAGACCATCAAGACCGAAGGCTACGACTACAACACCGGCATCAGCAACGCTCACTACAGCGAAAGCAAGGTCACGCCGATGGCCGCCATCGTCTACCGTCCTGTGAAAGCCGTTTCGCTCTACGCCAACTACGTCGAAGGCCTGCAGCAAGGTCAGACCGCATCGGGCGCGAACATCGACAACACTGGCGCCATCTTCGCGCCGTTCGTGTCGAAGCAAAAGGAAGTCGGCGTGAAATATGAAGTCGGCACGCTGGGCGCGACCGCCGCGCTGTTCCGCACCAACCAGCCTTCCGCTTACATTGAAAACGGCCACTTCGGCGTGTTCGGCGAACAGCGCAACCAGGGTCTGGAAATGACCGTGTATGGCATGCCGGCGCGCGGCCTGCGCCTGCTGGGCGGCCTGACGCTGCTCGATGCAACGCAGCGCACCACGCAGGACGGCAAAAACCAGGGCAAGGACGTGATCGGCGTGCCGGGCACGCAGCTGAACATCGGCGCCGACTGGGATGTGCCGGGCGTGCATGGCCTGAGCGTGAATGCGCGCACGGTGTACACCTCGTCGCAATACGCTGACGGCGCCAACACCCAGGAACTGCCGTCGTGGACCCGCCTGGATCTGGGCGCCAGCTACGCCACCCACATCCTGGACCGCAACGTCACCTTCCGCGCGCGTATCGACAATGTCACCGACAAGAGCTACTGGGCTTCGGCCGGCGGCTATCCAGGTTCGGGCTACCTGATCCTGGGCGCGCCGCGCACCGTGTCGGTATCGGCGACGGTCGGTTTCTAATAGATCTCGCGGCGCAGGCGCTGCATCTGCTGGTCATGACGCTCGACCCAACGCCGGGCGTCATCCAGCTGGCGCTCCAGCCGCTGCACGTAGTCGCTTAACTCGCGCCGCTCCTGTTCGCGGCGGCGATCCTGCTTGGCCGTGTCGTCGTTGACGGGACGGTCCTTCGCTTCCTGGTTGGCGCGGATCTCGCGCTCCAGTTTCCCCAGCCTGCCGCGCGCATCGCGCAAGCGGTTCCCCAGATCGTTCGCTTCCGCCACCGCCTGGCGGTACTTGGCGCCGGCGACTTCGTAATCCTGCCCGCTGACGTAAGCGTGCTTCAACTGGTTCTGCAGCGCCGGTGCGCATACCTCCACCGCCATGCCGGTGCTGGTGCGGCCACGCTCAAAGGCGTTGTCCGGCACGCAGTAACGCGCGTTTTCCTGGCGCCAGGCGTTGGTGTAGGCGTCGCGCGTGCCGGGGATGACGAACACGCCGTTGCGACCGGCGTTGGCGATACGGTCTTCCAGCAGGAAGGGCTGGCCATAGCCGTCGGCGGCGCCAGTGTCGCGCCAGTAGGCCATCAGCCGGTTTTCCCACGCCTCGCGATATTCCTGTTCGTGGATTTTCAAGCCCTTGGCCTTGGCCTCGCGGCCACGCGTGCCGAATTCCTTGCCGCTGGTGGCGTCCTGCGTGCCGAGATTGCGCCAGTAGTTGACGATCTCGCCGTTCCAGGCGGCGCGGTACGACTCTTCCTGTACATCGACGCCGGCGCGGCGCGCGGCGGCCGCGCGGTTGCGGAACTCGCTGTCCGGTATGCCGCTGCGGGCGTCGGAATAGCCTGCATCCGACCAGAAGGTGCGGTTGCCGGCGCGCCAGCCGTCGGTGTAGGCGGCATCGTCGAAACGCAGCTGCGCGGCGGCGGCGTTGGCGCGGTTGCTGTCCTTTTGCGTCAGCGGCTGGCCGGCGACGCCTTCGCGCTGACCGATATTGCGCCAGTAGTTGGAATTGCCGGCGACCCAGCCGTCATCATAGGCCGGACGGTTCAAGGGCGTCTTATGTTTGCGGACTTCGTCGTTGTTGGCGCGTAGCTCGAATTGCGGCTGCTGGCCCTGCACACCATCGCTGCTGCCCATGGCGTACCAGGCATCCCAATTCCCCTGCGCCCAGCCGGCGGTGTAGCGCGCGGCGGCATCGGCGGCGGCAGGCTTGTCGGCGTGGTCTTCGCAGAAGTCCTTGCGCTCGGCGTAGCTGGCCGGCTCGCCCATCAAGCCGTCCTTGTGGCCGATGGCCTGCCAGTCGCCGGCCTTGCAGTCGGCGATGCGTTGTTGGGTGGACTGGCAGCCAGCCAGCAGAAGCAGCAGTGAAATGAGGCTGAAGGTGGTTTTCATGGCCCGGATTATAATGCCAGCTTGACAATGCGGGCCAGGATTTGCGGAGGGTCAGGCCGCGATCGCCATGTGGCTGTCCCGGTGCTGGATGGCGTGGCTGAGGAAAGCCGTGGCGTTGAGCGGCCTGGAAAAATGGTAGCCTTGCGCGATGTCGGCGCCCCACTCGCGGATCAGGTGCAGCGAGTGCTCCGTCTCCACGCCCTCCGCCACCACCTTGTAATCCAGTTCGCGCGCCAGCGCGATCAGCGAACGCACAATGCGCTGGTCGCGCGGATTGGTGTGCACATTGCGGATCAGCGACTGGTCGACCTTGACCACCGTGGCCGGCACCTTCTGCAAATAGGCGAAGTTGCTGTAGCCGGTGCCGAAATCGTCCAGCGCCAGGGTCATGCCCAGCTCGCGGATGCCGTGCAGCGCCTCAAGGATGCCGGGGGTTTCCATCCAGATGCCCTCGGTGCACTCGATTTCCACAAGACGCGGATCGACGTTGAATTCTCGGCAGGTGGCGGCCAGGCGCTCGACGATGTCGGGCTCTTCGAAGTTGAAGGCCGACAGGTTGATCGCCACCCTGATCTGATTGCCGGCCGCATGCCATTCGCCCATCTGCCTGATGGCGGTGCGGATCACCCAATGGCTCAATGGTCCGATCAGCGCGGTCTTCTCGATCAGCGGAATGAATTCTGCCGGCGACACCGGCCCCAGCTCCGCGTGATTCCAGCGCAGCAGCGCTTCGGCGGCCAGGCAGGCGCCGTTGCTCAACTCGTGCTTGGGCTGGTAGAACAACTCGAACTGGTTTTCGGCGATGGCGTGGCGCACGTCGTTCAGCAGGCGGAAGGCGCGCTGCTGCTGCTCGTCTTCCGCATTGCTGTAGTGGCTCCAGCGCTGCTGCCGCACCATGGCCTGGTTGATGGCGGCGGCGGCCTTGCGCGGCGCATCCTTGGCGGAGTTGCGACACAGGTCGAACACCACGGTGCCGCCGAAACTGGTCAGCGCCATCGGGATATTCAGGCCGTTCAACGGCGCTTCCAGTTCTTCGTCCAGGCTATGCAGGTAGGCGATGAAACCGTCGGTATCCTCGTCGCGCGACAGGACCGCAAAGCGCGCATCGGTGACGTGATAGACCTGCGCCCTGCCCTCGAACAGCCGCATCAGGCGCATGCCGACTTCACGCACCAGCGCATCGTAGACCGGCACGCCCAGCACGCGGATAATCTCGAACGACTTGGCCGCATCCGGCATGGCGATATCGGCCAGCACCCGGTACTGGCCCGGATACAGGCGCGCCTGCGTGGTCAGGTCTTCGAACATCTGGTACTTGTTGGGGATGCCGCTGACGGCATCGACATGGCCCACCGCGCGGCCCAGCGTGATGTGCGACATCACCAGCGCGGCCAGATTCGCCAGCGTATCCTTTTCGGCGGCGCTCAGGCTGCGCGGGCTGGTGTCGATGATGCACAGCGCGCCGATGGCGTAGCCCTCCGGCGTGATCAGCGGTGCGCCGGCGTAGAAGCGTATCGCCAGCGGGCCGGTCACCATCGGATTGGTCGCAAAGCGCTCGTCCAGCAGCGTGTCCTCCACCACCAGCACGCTGGCCTTCTGGATCGTGTAGTTACAGAAGGTCTGGTCGCGCTGCGAGTCCGGCGGGCAGAAACCGACGGTGGACTTGAGCCACTGGCGGTCGCTGTCCAGCAGCGAGATATAGGCGCCGCCGACACCGAACATCTCCATCGCCAGCTTGGTGATGGCGTCGAAATATTCGCTGGTGTTGGTATTCAAAATGCCCAGCTGGTGGAGCGCCGCCAGACGCTCCGGCTCGGAATGCTTGAGCAACATCTCCTGCATCCTTAAGCTCCCACTGGCGATGGCAGCAGGCTGCGCGACGGCGCCTCGGCCCGGGCCTGGGTGCGTGCAGGCTGGCTGCGCACACCTTCACGCTGGGTCTTGAAGACGCTGACAGCGTGGTTCAGATGCGCCGCCTGCTCCTGCAGCACTTCCACCTCGCCGGCCGCGTGTTCCACCAGCGCGGCGTTCTGCTGCGTCACCTGGTCCATCTGCGAGATGGCGCGGTTGACTTCCTCGATGCCCACGCTTTGCTCGTTGCTGGCCAGCGTGATCGCGCCGACCATGTCGCTCACCTGCTTGACGCTGTGGACGATGTCGCGCATGGTGCTTCCCGCATGTTCCACCAGTTCGGTGCCGGCGTGGATCTTGGCCACCGATTCATCGATCAGCGTTTTCACTTCGCGCGCGGCGGTGGAGCTGCGCTGCGCCAGGTTGCGCACTTCGGTCGCCACCACGGCAAAGCCGCGGCCCTGCTCACCGGCGCGGGCGGCTTCCACGGCGGCGTTCAGCGCCAGGATATTGGTCTGGAAGGCGATGCCGTCGATGACGCTGATGATCTCTTCGATCTTGCGCGACGAGACGTCGATGGCGTTCATGGTCTGCACCACTTCATCGACGATTTTGCCGCCCTTGCTGGCGATGTCGGATGCGTTTTGCGCCAGGCTGTTGGCGTCGCGGGCGCTGTCGGCGTTCTGTTTGACGGTGGAGGTCAGCTCTTCCATCGCCGATGCGGTTTCCTCCAGCGAGCTGGCCTGGTCTTCGGTGCGGCCGGACAGGTGCTGGTTCTGCTCGGAGATCTGTTCGCTGATGCTGCTGACGGCGACCGAGGCTTCATGTACCTCGGTGACGGTGGCGCGCAGATTCTGGCTCATTTTCAGCAGCACGCCCATGATGCTGTCCTGGTACTGGCCGCGCAGCTCCACGTCGTGATACAGCTCGCCGCGATCGACCGCATTGGCCAGCGCCTTCACTTCGGCCGGTTCGGCGCCGAGGGCGCGCAGCAGGTACTGCGTCACGCGCCAGGCCACCACCACGCCGATGGCGACGGCGATCGCCGCAGCCAACAAGGCCAGCGACTGGAAGTTGTGCGCGCCTTTCCGTGCCAGGTCCGATTCGGCCTCGGTCATTTTTTCTTCCTGGTCGATAAAGCCGTTGATACTGGCCAGCCAGTCGGTGAAGGCCGGCTTGCCCTGCTCAAGCATGATCTTGCGCGCGCCTTCGGTGTCGCCGGCGCGCCGGGTGTCTATGACTTTCTTGATCAGCGGCGTAGCGCGGGCTTCGCTCTGCTTGATCTTGTTGAGCCATTCGCGTTCGTCGGCCGTGACCTTGGCCTTGGCGTCGGTGAACAAGGCGTCCATCGGTTGCGCCGAGCGCTGGTAGTCGGCATCGAGTTTTTCGATCTGTGCGGTGACCGCCGACATGTCGCCGTCGCCCACCAGCGTCACATCGCGCAGCGCGATCGCGCGGTCGTGGACGCTGCCACGGAAGTTGATGGCGTAACGCTGCTTGACGTTATTGACATCGCTGATGTGCTGAAGGCTGTTGTCGATGGCGTTGACTTTGAGGATGCTGAGCACCGTCAGCGCCACCATCATGGCGAGGACGATACCAAAGCCGATGCTCAGGCGGGCGGAGACGCTGATTTCGTTTTTATCGGTTTCCATTGCTAGTTCCTTAGATCGCATACGAGACAGTCGCATCATATTTTATCTAGGAAATTAAGTTAAATTCATTGATTAAATGAACTCAATAGATATTTCCTATTTACAATGATTCAGTTATAACTTTACTACTCAAAGGCAGGGAAAACACCTCCCTAATGAGGTAGTGTCAGAAGCGCCAGCGCAGGGATAGGGTCAGGCTGCGCTCCGTCCGCAGCGGCTGTTCCGCGATCAGCCGCCGCGCCGCGCGCTCGCTGCGCACCAGCAGCGCTTCGGTCATCAGGGACAGGCTGTCGGACAGCGGCCAGTCGTAGGCCAGCGCGACGCCGTAGCCGTTTTCGTTGTTGGGATCAGCCGGCAGGATGTCGTGTTCGCGTGTGCGGAAACGGTCGTAGCGCAGCGCCGCCGTGCCGGGACCGAGCGGATGGCTGGCCAGCGCATACCAGGACTGGAAATCCAGCGCCACCGCGTTGGGGCCCATCAGCGTGTCGCCGCGCATGGCCTGCAGCGCCAGCTCCCATTGGCCCTGCGGCCGCCACACGGCGCTGACATGGTCGAAGCGCGTGCGCCAGCTGTACTGCCAATCCTTGACCGTCAGCGGATCGCCCAGGTTATCGTAATGCAGCGCCGCCAGTTCCAGCCGCGTACCGACGTTCAGATTGGCGCCGGCGTAATAACCCGGCTTGCCATCGACTTCTCGGAAAGGATGGATGTCGCGCCACTGCCTGGGAATCGGGCCATCGGCGCGGTACACCGGCAGGTCGGGCAGCTTGACGGTGTCGAAGCGGCCGGCGATGCGGTCGCTGATCGACCAGCCGCGCCATGCCAGCAAGGTGCCGGTCGGATCGTTGCCGTTGAAGACGGCAGCCACCACGCCCACATCGTAGGGCGCGTCGACATAGCGGCCCAGCCGGCGCGCGCTCCATTCCAAGCCGTTGGTGCGCAGCTCCTCGCCGATCCAGCTGTTGATGGCGGAGCTGGAGATGGTGTGCTTCGGCACCCAGCCGACGCTGTCGTAGTCGATTTCCACGCTGGTCGGCGGGAAGAAGAAGCCGGCCTTGACCCGCGTCTTCCACGCGCCCGACGGCACGGGACTCCACGCCAGGAAGGCTTCGCGCAAATCGATCACGCCACGATGCTGCTGGTCGGCGCTCAGTTCCAGGGTGGCGCTGATGCTGTCGGTGACGTCGGCATCGCCGCGCAGCACGGCCTGGCCCATGCTCAGGCGCGGCGAGTTCGCATCGTAGCGGGTTTTGCCCATGCCGCTGTCGAGAAAGCTGCGATCGGCGCTGGCGTCGACGGCGCGCACGTCGAGCAGGCCGCGCCACTCGACGGCTTGCGCGCTGCCGGCGGCGAGGGTCAGGGCCAGCCAGCCGGCGGGTCGTAAAGAGCGCGATGGGAATGTCATGGCCGCATGATACACGGCTATAATCCTAGTCCTCAACGTGACGAAGAAAGCTTCGGATGATTAAAAGTTTGCGTATTGCCGGGCTGGCGCTGCTGGCCTGCGTGTCCGGCGCGGCCATGGCCGACGGTTTCGAGACCATCGAGTCGGCCCCGCTGAAGGAAGTCTGGATCAACGGCGGTTTCTACTCCTACCACTTCCAGCGCGACAAAGGCCTCAACGACAGCAATCCCGGCCTCGGCGCCGAGTGGCGCTTTTCGACGGTGGCCTCGGCCACCGTCGGCCGCTTCTACAACAGCGACCGCGCATATTCGAATTACGCCGGCGTGTATTACCAGCCGTGGAAGATCGGCCCGGTGCGCATCGGCGCGGTGGTGGGCGGTTTTAGCGGCTACCCTAAAATGCGCGATGGCGGCTGGTTCCCCGCCGCCATCCCTACCCTCAGCTACGAATACGAACGGGTTGGCGTCAACGTCGCCATCGTGCCGTCGTACAAAGACCGCCTGTACGGCGCGCTGTCGATTCAGCTCAAGCTGAAGGCATTCTAAAGCTGGCCAGCACGTTGTAGGGACGTGCCTGGCCGATGTGACTGTGCAGCAGCACCAGCTCGCGCACCGTCCATTCCACCGGCCGCACGTCCTGCGGCGCCGCCGTCACATCGTCATACAGCATGGTCACGTGCGGCGTGTAGCTGTGCGGATTGCCGGCGATGCCGGCCTTCAGCAGCGCGCCCGCCAGGTGGCGGTACAGCGCCGTCACGCCCACCACGCCATCGTCGCCGGTCAGCACGAAGGGGCGGTTGCGGGCGCCGTTGATGAAGGTTTTGGCGCTGTTGAAGCTGACCTTGAACGGCGGTGTGGCCGCAGCCACCTGCGCCGCGGCCGCCGAGGCGCGCGCGAGCAGCGCGTCCGGCATGCCGGCGAAATCGCCCAGGTTGCACAAGGTGCAGTGCAGCTTGGCGTCGGCGATCGGGCGGCCCTGCATGCCATGATGCGCCTTCAGTTCCGCCGTCAACGCGCCGATGCCGGCGATGGCTTCGGCGTCCGGAACGATGGCGAAGAAAATCCGGTCCGTCAGTTTCGGCGGCGGTTCGAAATCGAACAGGGAGGCTTGCTGGCTCATTTGACGCGCTGCTTTTCAAGTTTGCGCGCCAGCGTGCGGCGGTGCATGCCGAGGCGGCGCGCGGCTTCGGAGATATTGAAGTCGGTCTCCGCCAGCACCGTGTGAATGTGTTCCCACTCCAACGTCTTGACCGAGGTGGTGCGCGTGCTCAGTTCCAGCTCCGCCGTGCCGGCCACGTGCTCGAAGGCGGCCTCGATATCGTCGGTGTTGGACGGCTTGGCCAGGTACTGGCAGGCGCCCAGCTTGATCGCTTCCACCGCCGTGTTGATGCTGGCGAAGCCGGTCAGCACCACGATCAGCATTTCCGGATCATGCTC
This sequence comes from Duganella aquatilis, assembly GCF_009674565.1. Lineage (GTDB taxonomy): Bacteria > Pseudomonadota > Gammaproteobacteria > Burkholderiales > Burkholderiaceae_D > Rugamonas > Rugamonas aquatilis. The sequence goes on along the minus strand of NZ_WKJL01000001.1, from coordinate 377,505 downwards.
GTGCAGCATCTGCACGCAGGCCAGGCCGGAGGAATTGCCCTTCAATTTCAGGTCCACCACCGCGTAGCCGGGCGAGTTCTCGACCAGCAGCGCGCTGGCTTCGTCGACGTTTTCCGCCAGCAGCACGGTGTAGCCGCGCCGCTCGAAGGAACGGCCCAAGGTACGGGCGAACGCCGCATCATCTTCCACCAGCAGCAGTACGCGATCTTCCATAGTCATGTCGTTTGTTGTTCCGATTTGATTTCAATGGCGGACAAGGGCAGCGTCAGGCGCACCATCGCCCCGCCCTGCTCGCGGTTGGTCGCCGTCACTTCGCCGCCCAGCGTGCGCGCCACGTTCAGCACCAGGAATAGTCCCAGCCCACCGCCTGGACGGCCCTTGCTGGAATTGTATGGCTTGCCGAACTGCGCCAGTATGGACGGTGCGAAGCCCGGACCGTTATCGGTCACCAGCAGCACCAGCACGCCGCCTTCGATGCTGGCTTCCATGCGCAGCCACTGCGGCGACGCTTCCAGCGCATTATCCAGCACATTGCAGATCATTTGCTTGAGGGTGGAGTCGGACACCACCGGCAGGTCCAGTTCGATGCGGTTCTCGAACACGAATTCGGTCACCGGCCGACCGACGCGCCACTCGGCCACCACTTCATCGAGAAAGGTGTTGATGGTGGTGGCGGCCGACGATTCGCCGCGCGCCTCGCCGGCCGACATCAGGATGCCGCTGACGATGGACTTGCAGCGCTTGAGCTGCGTCTGCATCTCGCTGATCTCTTCCTGCAGCACCGGATTGCCCTTGAACTCCGGCATATGCTTCCAGTCGCCAAGGATCACCGCCAGCGTCGCCAGCGGCGTGCCCAGTTCATGCGCGGCGCCGGAGGCCAGCAGGCCCATACGCACGATGTGTTCTTCCTCGGCCGCGCGCTGGCGCAGGTCCGACACGTCCGCCGCGCTGCTGCGCATGTTCTGCATGATGCGCGTAATGAAGATCACCAGCAGCGCCGCATCCAGGATGAAGCACAGCAGCATGCCCTGTACGTACAGGCTGAAAATACCCAGCGCATGGTCCTGCGGCAGCGGCAGCGGCTCGGAGAACAGCGCCAGCCCGGCGATGCAGGCGCCGGTGACGATGACGATGGTCCAGGTCGACCACGTCTCCAGCAGCACCGCGCCCAGGATCACGTGCAGCAGGTACAAAAACACAAACGGATTGGTGGCGCCGCCGCTCAGATACAGCTGCGCCGTCAGGCTGGCCACGTCCACCGTCAGCGCCAGAAGCAGTTCGCTGTTGGACACCACCTGGTTCTCCTGCCAGCGCAAGATGCTGGCGACGTTGAAGGCGATCAGGCAGGCCAGCACGTTCAGCATGGCCGGCATCGGCAGCTGCACGCCCAGCAGGATCGAGGCGGTGGTAATGGTGGTGATCTGGCCGATCACGGCGATCCAGCGCAACTGGATCAACTGCTGCATGTTCTTGTGGCCGGCCGCGTGGGTGATGGTACTGGCGGAAGCATTGGCCGACGCCAGCGGCTCTACCACGGGAAGACGGCCCCCGTGCCATGGCCGGCGCGGGCCGCCGTCGTAAGGATTTCTATTTTTGTTTGCGCGCATCTCGGATTACCCATACCGCCGCCGCAGCCACCATCAGGGCCAGTGCGTACCAGGTGATAGCATAAACCAAGTGGTTGTTGACGAAGGAAATAACTGTCAGGCCGCCGACCGGCTGTTGGCCTGCCACCGGTCCTGCCGCCCCGGCCGACGCCGCATCGGCATCGACAAAGTATGGCGCCACGGCCGGCAGTCCGCGTGCCTGCGCAATCGCCTGCAGGTCGCGCGTGTACCAGTAGTTGCGCGCCGGCTCGTTCTGGCGCAGGCGCCCCGCCACCTCGTTCAGCCGCAGCAAGCCGCTGAACGACACTTGCGGACCTTGCGCCGCCTTGCAGGCGTCGGCCGCCGCCATCGGCGGCGCCGGCTGCGGCTTCCAGCCACCGACGCCGGCCGGGATGAAGCCGCGGTTGATCATGACAATGCCGCCGTCCGCCGTGCACAGCGGCGTCAGCGTCCAGTAGCCGATGCCGCGGTCGAGCGACGCCAGCACCTGGGTGGTGGCGCCGTCCAGCAGCACGCCGCCGAGCTGCACGCGGCGATACTCGTCCGCCTCGGCGGTCAGTCGCGGCCATTGCGCCATCGACGGCGCCGGCACCGGCGCGGCGTGCACGCGCTGGTCGACGCGCTCGATCAGCGCCAGTTTCCATTGAAGCCTGAATACCTGCCACGTCCCTAAAGCAAAAAACCCTGCAAACATCACCCCGGCCGCGAGGACCAGGATGACGCGCAGGGCGCGGGAACGTTGGCGCTTGGATGCGCCCGCCATCATTGCATATCTTGCATGTTGTGAACGTCGTTACCCATCGAAGGCATCATGTTGATGTTCATGTGGTACATGACCCAGATCGAGCCAGCCAGCACGATCACCAGCAGCACCAGCGTGAAGATGGTGGCCAGCATCGACCAGCCGCCTTCCGCCTTGCCGCTCATGTGCAGGAAGTAGACCATGTGGACCACCACCTGGATCGCGGCGAACGCCAGGATCACGATGGCGGTGGTGCTCGACTTGTCGAACGCCTTGGTCATCACCAGGTAGAACGGAATCGCGGTCAGGATCACCGACAGGATGAATCCGATCGCGTAGTCCTTCAGGCTGCCGTGGTGGCCGTCGCCACCGTGACCGTGGTCATCGTGGCCGTGGTGGTTGTGCTCAGAGTGGTTGTGTGGTGCGCTCATGGCAGAACTCCCATCAGATAGACAAAGGTAAAGACGCCAATCCAGATCACGTCCAGGAAGTGCCAGAACATCGACAGGCACATCAGGCGACGGTTGTTTTCCGGCGTCAGGCCGTGCTTGGCCAGCTGGAAGCACAGGGTCACCAGCCAGATCGAACCGAAGGTCACGTGCAGACCGTGGGTGCCGACCAGCGCGAAGAACGAGCTCAGGAACGCGCTGCGTTGCGGACCCGCGCCTTCATGGATCAGGTGCAGGAACTCGTCCAGCTCCAGGTACAGGAAGCACAGGCCGAAGGCGCCGGTGATCAGCAGCCAGACGATGGTTGCCTTCAGGTTCTTGCGCTGCGAGGCGATCATGGCGAAGCCATAGGTGATCGACGACAGCAGCAGGAACGCGGTGTTCAGCGCCACGGTTGGCAGGTCGAACAGTTCGGCGCCGCTTGGGCCGCCGGCATAGTTGCGGCCCAGCACTGCGTAAGCCGCGAACAGGCCGGCGAACAGCAGGCAGTCGCTCATCAGGTAAATCCAGAAGCCCAGCAGCGTGCCGTTCTCAGGATGGTGGTCACGCACGTAGTAACGCGCGCTTGGATCTGCGCTCAGGGCGCCGTTAGCGTTAATTTCAGACATGGCTTTCCAGCAGACGAGTATGCGCTTCTTCGGTACGATTCACTTCATCGGCTTTGATGTAGTAATCGCGCTTGTAGTTAAAGGTGTGGATGACGATCGCCGCCAGCATGGCCACGAAGGCCGCTACCGCAGGCAGCCACATCGACCAGACCATGGCGAAGCCGAAGGCGAACGCCAGTGCCGAGATGATGAAGCCGGCGCCGGTGTTTTTCGGCATGTGGATGTCGACGAAGCCCTTCAGCGGACGCTGATACTGGTTGGCTTTCATGTCGGACCAGCTGTCGCTGTCATGCACCACTGGCGTGAAGGCGAAGTTGTAGTCCGGCGGTGGCGACGAGGTCGCCCACTCCAGGGTACGGCCATTCCATGGATCGCCGGTCACGTCGCGCAGTTTCTTGCGGTTCAGGACACTGACGCCGATCTGCACCAGGAAGGCGCCGATACCGGCAGCGATGATCAGCGCGCCGATGGCGGCAACGATGAAGTAGATCTGCAGCGATGGATCATCGAAGTGGTTCATGCGGCGGGTAACGCCCATGAAGCCCATGATGTACAGCGGCGTGAAGGCGACCCAGAAGCCGACCAGCCAGCACCAGAACGACACCTTGCCCCAGAACTCGTCCAGCGTGAAGCCGAAGGCTTTCGGGAACCAGTAGTTGATGCCGGCGAACAGACCGAACACCACGCCGCCGATAATCACGTTGTGGAAGTGGGCGATCAGGAACAGCGAGTTGTGCAGCACGAAGTCGGCTGGTGGCACGGCCAGCATCACGCCGGTCATACCGCCGATGACGAAGGTCAGCATGAAGCCCACGGTCCACATCATCGGCACGGTGAAGCGGATACGGCCCTTGTACATGGTGAACAGCCAGTTGAAGATCTTCGCGCCCGTCGGGATCGAGATAATCATCGTGGTGATGCCGAAGAACGAGTTGACGCTGGCGCCGGAACCCATGGTGAAGAAGTGGTGCAGCCATACCAGGTAGGACAGCACGGTGATCACGACGGTTGCATACACCATCGAGGTGTAGCCGAACAGACGCTTGCCGGAGAAGGTCGAGACGATTTCCGAGAACACGCCGAACACCGGCAGAATCAGGATGTAGACCTCTGGGTGACCCCAGATCCAGATCAGGTTCACGTACAGCATTGGGTTACCACCCAATTCGTTGGTGAAGAAGTTGAAGCCGGCGATACGGTCCAGCGACAGCATGGCCAGGGTGATGGTCAGGATCGGGAAGGTGGCGACGATCAGCGCATTGGTGCACAGCGCGGTCCAGGTGAAGACCGGCATTTTCATCATCGACATGCCTGGCGCGCGCATCTTGACGATGGTGGCGATCAGGTTGACCCCGGACAGCGTGGTGCCGACACCGGCCACCTGCAATGACCAGATGTAGTAGTCGACCCCGACGTCCGGCGAGGCGGCGATGCCCGACAGCGGCGGGAACGCCAGCCAGCCGGTCTTGCCGAATTCACCGACGAACAGCGACACCATGGTCAGCATGGCGCCGAAGGTGGTCATCCAGAACGAGAAGTTGTTCAGGAACGGGAACGAAACGTCGCGTGCGCCGATCTGCAGCGGCACCACGTAGTTCATCAGACCGGTAACCAGCGGCATGGCGACGAAGAAAATCATGATCGTGCCGTGGGCGGTGAACACCTGGTCGAAGTGGTGCGGCGGCAGGAAGCCCGGGTTGTCCCCGAAGGCCATGGCCTGCTGTGCGCGCATCATCAGTGCATCGGCGAAGCCGCGCAGCAGCATGATGATACCGAGCACCATGTACATGATGCCGATGCGTTTGTGGTCGATCGAGGTGATCCAGTCACGCCAGAACGGGCCCCACAAGCGGAATTTGAACATCGCGGCAAGGAAGGCGAGACCGCCCAGTGCCACCATGGCGAAAGTGCCGATCAGGATGGGCTCGTGGTATGGAATTGCTTCCAGCGACAGCCGCCCAAAGATCAGATTGGTCAGGTTGAGATCAGACATGGTCATTCTTTACGGGTAGGTTGAGCAGTGGCGGCGACGGTGGCAGGTTCGCACACGTCTTTCGGCAGGTTCTTGACCACGGCCGCTGCCTTGATGCGCGTCGCATCCTGGTGCATCTGGGTGTTGATGCAGACCGAGCCTTCGGCCACGCAACGGTTCAGGATCAGGTCGTAAATACCCTTGTCCACGGTACCGAAGTGCATGATCGGATGCTTGATAGTCGGCTTGTCCAGGGCCACGACTTCGGCGCGGTTCAGCGCGGTGGTGCTGGCCTTGGTTTTCTCTACCCAGGCGTCGAAGTCAGCCTGCGATACGCCGTGGTACTTGAAGCGCATGTCGGAGAAGCCGGCGCCGCTGTAGTTGGCCGAGAAGCCGTCGTACACGCCTGCCTTGTTCATCACCGCATTCAGCTGCGTTTCCATGCCAGGCATGGTGTAGACCATACCGGCCAGCGCAGGAATGTAGAACGCGTTCATCACCGAGGTCGAGGTCATGTGGAAACGTACCGGCACGTCGATCGGCGTAACCAGCTCGTTAACCGTGGCGATGCCCTGCTCCGGGTAGATAAACATCCATTTCCAGTCCATGGCCACCACCTGCACTTCCAGCGGCTTGACGCCGGCGGCGATCGGACGGTTTTCATCCAGGCGGCTCAGCGGACGATACGGATCGAGCAAGTGGGTATAAATCCACGTGATCAGGCCCAGCACGATGATGATCAGCAGCGGAGCGCCCCAGATCAGCAATTCGAGCTTGGTGGAGTGGTCCCAGTCCGGCTTGTACTCGGCGGAAGTATTTGACTTCCTATAGCGCCAAGCGAACAGACAGATGAGAAACATGACAGGTACGATGATCAACAGCATCAGCAAGGTTGACACAACTACAAGGTGTGCCTGCTGCGCTGCGATATCCCCGGACGGATTCAGCACGACCGTATCGCAGCCAGCGAGCCACAATAACGGTGCGAGGAGCAATCCACGACGAACGATAGGAGGAATCATGCGGTAATTTAGATTACAGATGGTTGGGATCATGCTACTGTACTCACGACGGGTTGTTCTTGCAATTGGACACTTTGTCCTACATGCTCGGGCTCGCCGTGATAACAATTACTTAACACGAGACAAAGAGACTATGGCTACTACGACTTCTATCAGTGACGTCCAAGCTGACGTCCATCATCAAACCAGCCCTGGAGCACGCAGTATCAACGCCAGGGACGGACATATCTCTCCCGGGGAAATTGCGATCGGCGTGGTCATCGGGCGCGCATCCGAATATTTCGACTTCTTCGTCTACGCCATCGCCTCGGCACTGGTGTTCCCGTCGGTATTCTTTCCATACGACAGCAGGCTTGACGGCACACTATACGCTTTTGCGATTTTCGCGCTTGCATTTATTGCTCGCCCGATAGGAACTGTGGCTTTTATGGCAGTCCAACATCACTTCACCCGTGAAACCAAACTTACCCTGGCGCTATTAATTATGGGCGTTTCGACGGCCGGTATCGCCTTCCTTCCGGACTATGCCAGTTTGGGGACCACCTCCCTGGTCTTCCTGGCACTGCTGCGCATCGGCCAGGGCATTGCCCAGGGCGGCTCGTGGGACGGTTTGCCGTCGCTGCTGGCGCTGAACGCGCCGGAACACAAGCGCGGCTGGTACGCCATGCTGGGCCAGCTGGGCGCGCCGATCGGCTTCGTCATCGCAGCCGGGCTGTTCTCCTACCTGATGTCCAACCTCAGTTCGCTGGACTTCCTCGAATTCGGCTGGCGCTATCCCTTCTATGTGGCCTTCGCCATCAACGTGGTGGCGCTGTTCGCCCGCCTGCGTCTGGTGACCACGCATGAATACTCGCACCTGCTGGACGAGCACCAGCTGGACCCGGTGCCGGTCGGTGAGCTGATGAGCTCGCAATCGCGCAACGTCATCATCGGCGCGCTGGCCGCGCTGGCCAGCTACGCGCTGTTCCACCTGGTGACGGTGTTCCCGCTGTCGTGGATCTCGCTGACCTCGCAGCGCTCGATTGCCGGCTTCCTGCAGGTGCAGATGTTCGGCGTGGCGCTGATGGCGGTGGGCATCATCATCTCCGGCTTCATTGCCGACCGCGTCGGCCGCCGCCGCACGCTGGGCACGCTGGCCACCATGATCGGTATCTTCAGCCTGTTCGTGCCGTTCCTGATCGGCAGCGGCGAAACCGGCCAGGACGCCTTCATCCTGATCGGCTTCTCGCTGCTGGGCCTGTCGTACGGCCAGGCTGCGGGTGCGGTGACCTCCAACTTCCCGCAGCGCTTCCGCTATACCGGCGCGGCGTTGACCAGCGATCTGGCCTGGCTGGTCGGGGCCGGTTTCGCGCCGCTGGTGGCGCTGGGACTGTCGTCGCACTTCGGCCTGGCGTATGCCGGCGTGTACCTGCTGTCCGGCGCCGTCAGCTCGCTGGCGGCCCTGAGCATCAACCGCGCCTGGAGTATTCGCGACAATTAAGCCACAGATCTTGTCACTTGTAGCATGGTGACAACAGGGCTTGACGAACACCTGATGCACCTGCATAAAACATTGTGCAGGTGCATCATTTTTTTCGTCAGCCGGCCGGCAAGCGCAGCCGGGTGACCGACGCCAGCTTCGGCCGGGCAACCTGCCCTGCCGCCAGTTTGAACACATCTACCGCCTGCGCCAGGTGCACGGCCTGTTCCTGCATCGACTCCGCCGCTGCGGCGGCCTCCTCCACCAGCGCCGCGTTCTGCTGCGTCACCTGGTCCATTTGCGTAATCGCCTGATTGATCTGGTCGATGCCGACGTTCTGCTCCTGGCTGGCCAGCGCGATGTCGGCCATGATGTCGGTCACGCGCTTGACGCTGCTGACGATCTCGTCCATGGTCGCGCCAGCCTGATCCACCAGCCGCGCGCCGGCATCCACCTTGCCGACCGAATCGTCGATCAGCACCTTGATTTCCTTGGCGGCCGCCGCCGAGCGCTGGGCCAGCGTGCGAACTTCCGACGCCACCACCGCAAAACCGCGTCCCTGCTCGCCCGCGCGTGCCGCTTCCACGGCCGCATTCAACGCCAGGATATTGGTCTGGAACGCAATGCCGTCAATCACGCCGATAATGTCGACGATGCGGCGCGACGATTCGTTGATCGAGCCCATGGTGTCCACCACCTGCGACACCACCTGCCCGCCGCGCACCGCCACTTCCGACGCCGAATTCGCCAGCAGATTGGCCTGGCGTGCATTGTCTGCGCTCTGCCTGACGGTCGACGTCAGTTCCTCCATCGACGATGCAGTCTCTTCCAGCGAACTGGCCTGTTCTTCGGTGCGTGACGACAGATCCTGATTGCCGGTGGCGATCTGGCGCGACGCCGTGCTGATGGTCTCGGTGCCGGCGCGCACTTCGCCGACGATGCTGGCCAGGCTGCCGGTCATCGCCTGCAAGGCCGTCAACAGCTGGCTGACCTCATCGCGGCCCTGGATCTGAATGCTGTGGGTCAGATCGCCCGCCGCGACGGTCTGCGCCGCTGCCACCGCCCGGTTGATCGGCTGCGTGATCGAACGCGTGATCGATACCGCCAGCGCCACCGCCGCGACAAACGCCAGCAGCGTGGCGCCGATCAGGAAGCGCACCGCGAACTGATATTCGCTGTGGATCTCGTCGATCAATTCCTGGTTCTGCTTTTCCTGGAAACCGATCATCTCGTTAATCAGCGCGAAGGTATCGTCCTGATGCTTCTGCACCGAATTCAGCAGGAAGGCCGGCGCCTCGGCCGCCTTGCCGTCGTTGACCATGGTGACCACCTGTCCCAGCAGGCGCAGCGTCTCCGGCGCCTGCCTCTGGAGATCGGCGTACACCTTCTTGCCACGCTCGCCGCGCACCAGCGTGCCCAGGCGCTCGAAACTGGCGGTAAAAGTCTTCTGCGCGCCGTCGATGCGGCCCTGCATCTTGGTGTGCATGGCGTCGTCGGTGTAGAGAATGTAGTTGCGCGCCGAGCGGGCGATCAGATTTAGCTCGGTCAGCATGCTATTCGACAGCGCGATCTTGGTGTTGTTTTCATTGACCACAATATCCATGCGGGACTTGGTGTCGGACAGCGCGGACCAGCCGATGTAGGCAATCAATAGCAGCAACACCAGCACCGCGCCGAACGCCAGGTTCAGGCGCGCGCCGATTTTCAGATTATTCATAGTCAGTTCTCGGAGGGGACAGGAAAATCCGGCGGGGCTGGGCCGAAGAGCGATCAGGCGATCAGATGCATGGCGCGGAGCTTGGGGCATGCATAACGGGCATCAGTGTAGTTTAAATATTTCTTTTTGGCAAGTAACGCCATCGTTGCGCAAATGCCGCAGCGGCGGCGCGGCCCGCCATGGGCGCTGACTCGCCGCGCCATGCGTTTGGCTTCCCAAGCCAGTGCAAAGTCGCTAGTGACGATGCCGATTCGCTCTAAGATCGGCCCATTGCAGCTATGACATCGTTTCAGAGCAACTTATGACAACAGCGACACCCGCATTGCATGTCCACGCCGCGCTCGCCGGCAAGCGCGTACTGCTCACCGGCAGCACCGGCTTCCTCGCCAAGGTGGTACTGGAAAAGCTGATACGCTCGGTGCCCGACATCGGCCGCATCGTGCTGCTGATACGCGGCGACGCCCGCGAACGCTTCGAGCGCGAAATCGCCACCTCCTCCATCTTCGACCGCCTGCGCGCCGAGCGCCCGGACTTCCTGCCCGGCTTCTTCGCCGAAAAAATCGAATGCATCGGCGGCGAGGTCACGGCGCCCTGCTTCGGCATGCCGATTGCCGCCTTCAACGCGCTGGCGCAGCGCATCGACCTGGTGATCAACGCCGCCGCCAGCGTCAACTTCCGCGAAGCGCTGGACGAGGCGCTGTCGATTAACGCCCTCAGCGTGCAGCACATCGCCGAGCTGGCGCGCGCCGGCCGCGCGCCGCTGATACAGGTGTCGACCTGCTATGTCAACGGCTACCATCGCGGCGCCATGCACGAGGCAGCGGTGTCGCCGGCGCGCGCCGCCATTCCGCGCCACGCCGATGGCCATTACGATTTATACGGTTTGCTGCAGCACCTGCAGCACCGCATCGCCCTGCTGCGCGCGGAAGTCAGCGATGCCGACGAGCTGGCGCGCCGCCTGACGGCACTGGGCATCGCCGAAGCCAACTACCACGGCTGGAACGACACTTACACCTTCACCAAGTGGATAGGCGAGCAACTGGCCATGGCCGCCATGCGCGGCCGCGCGCTGACCATCGTCCGTCCGTCCATCATCGAAAGCACCTTGCAGGAACCGGCGCCGGGCTGGATCGAAGGCGTCAAGGTGGCCGACGCCATCATCCTGGCCTATGCGCGCGGCAAGACCAATCTGTTCCCGGCGCGGCCGGAGGCGGTGGTGGACATCGTGCCGGCCGACCTGGTGGCCAACAGCATCATCCTGGCCGCCGCCGAAGCGCTGCAAACGGCGCCGGCCATGCGCATCTACCAGGCCTGCACCGGCGCCACCAATCCGGTCACCGTCGGCCGCGTCATCGAACTGATACAGGCGGAATCGCAGCGCAACTGGCGCCAGTACGAGCGCCTGTTCTACCAGCAGCCCAGGCACGAATTCCGCGTGGTCGGCCGCCCGGCCTTCCTGCTGATGCTGCGCGCCATGCGCATCGCCGCCGGCGGCTGGAGCGGCGTGCGCAAGCTGCTGGGCGCGAGCGAATCGCCGAAACTGGAAGCGCTGCGCACCACCCAGCTGCTGGCATTGACCTTCTCGTTCTACACCGCGCCGCGTTACGTGTTCCACAGCGACCGGCTACAGGCGCTGGCGCAGCGCTTCGGCAGCGAAGACCAGGCGCGCTACAGCGTCGACACCCGCGCCATCGACTGGCAGGACTACCTGTGCCGCGTCCACATGGCGGGGCTGAACCGCTACGCGCTGCGTCCGCGCAGCGCCACGCCGCCGGCGCCGGCCGCCATGACGCGCCGCGACTATGCCTGGCACCGCATGGACACCGACAAGAACCTGATGGTCATCAACAGCATCCTGCTGTTCGAAGGCGCAGTGGACATGGAACGGCTGATCTCCACCATCGCCTACCGCCTGCCTAACTACCCGCGCTTCACGCAGAAAGTGGTGCGCCGGCGCTGGGTGGAGGACGAACAGTTCGACATCACCCGCCACATCGAGCTGGAACAGATGGCGCATGACGTGCCGCGCGAGGAGCTGCAGGCGCATCTGACGCGCCTGGCCCACCTGCCGCTACCCGCCGACCGGCCGCGCTGGCACATGACGGTACTGGACCGCGTCAATGGCGGCCACGCCATCGTGTTCCGCGTCCACCACTGCATCACCGACGGCCTGGGCCTGGTGCACGTGCTGAACCACCTCACCGACGACAATGGCCTGCATGGCAAGGCGCCGTCGCCGGTCGGCCATCCGCACCGCGCCGTGGCGCACAATCCGGTCTGTTCGGCCGTGGTGCGCGGCCTGTCGTGGCTGAAGATCGCCGCACACGTGGCCCGCCTGTCGGTGTTATGGCCGGACGCGCCCACCCAGTTCAAGGCGCCGATGACGGGCGCCAAACAACTGGTCTGGCTGCCGCCGCTGCAAATGGAACGCGTACGCGCCATGTCCAAGCGCATGGGCGTTACGCTCAATGACGTGTGGGTGGCCGCCGTCTCCGGCGCGCTGCGGCAGTACCTGGGCGAGCACGGACAAAGCCCGGATGGCCGCGCGCTGCGCGCCGCCGTCACATTCAACCTGCGCGAAAAGGCCAACGCCTTCCAGCTCGGGAATGAATTCGGCCTGGTCGCAGTCGACCTGCCCACCAATGTGGACGATCCCTGCCTGCGGCTGCGCCAGTCCAGCCATCGCATGACCGCCATTAAGCGCTCGCACCAGCCGCGCGCCACCATGGCCTTCCTGTCCATCGCCGGCTGCCTGCCGACCGCCTTGCAGCACTTCGCGCTGAACCTGTTCACCTCCAAGGGTTCGGTGGTGCTGACCAATATAGAAGGCCCGGCCAGCCGCCGCTACCTGGCCGGCTCGCGCCTGACGGACCTGATCTGCTGGGTGCCGCAGGCCGGCAAGTTGGGCGTGGGCCTGGCCTTCATCTCCTATGCGGGCCAGATCCAGCTGGCGCTGTTCGTGGACACCGACCTGGTGCCCGATCCGGACCGCCTGATGCAGCTGACCTATGACGCCTTCGATGAACTGGAACTCGCCACGCAAGGCGAAACGGCGCCACAGCCGGCCGCCGAGCCGGCGCCGCCGGGCATGGTCATCACAACGTCATAATCGGCGCGTATGCTGCTCCTGATTCCAAAATGAGGAGTATTGCGTGAACTTGAACGAGCAGGAACTGCTGGACCGCGTCAGCCGCGAGCTGACCGACAGCTACGACGAAGAGCTGGAGATGGAGCTGGAAGATCGCGAGATCGATCCGGTCACCAAGCAAGTCGTCGAGCATGAGCGCAGCGCCGAAGCCAAGGAAGCGCGCCGCGTCTACTTCCGCGAATTGTTCCGTCTTCAGGCAGAACTGGTCAAGCTGCAGGACTGGGTGGTCCACACCGGCCACAAGGTCGTGATCCTGTTCGAAGGCCGCGACGCCGCCGGCAAGGGCGGCGTCATCAAGCGCATCGTCCAGCGTCTGAATCCGCGCGTGTGCCGTGTGGCCGCGCTGCCTGCGCCGAACAACCGCGAACGCACGCAGTGGTACTTCCAGCGCTACGTGTCGCACCTGCCTGCCGCCGGCGAAATCGTGCTGTTCGACCGCAGCTGGTACAACCGCGCCGGCGTCGAGCGTGTGATGGGCTTCTGCACCGACGAGCAGTACGAGGAATTCTTCCAGACCGTGCCGGAATTCGAACGCATGCTGGCCCGCTCCGGCATTCAGCTGATCAAATACTGGTTCTCGATTTCCGACGAAGAGCAGAATGCCCGCTTCCTCGGCCGCATCCACGATCCGCTCAAGCAGTGGAAACTCAGCCCGATGGACCTGGAATCGCGCCGCCGCTGGGAGGAATACACCCGCGCCAAGGAAGTGATGCTGGAACGGACCCACATTCCGGAAGCGCCATGGTGGGTGGTGCAAGGCGTCGACAAGAAGAAGGCGCGCCTGAACTGCATCCATCACCTGCTGTCGCAGATGCCATATGAGGAAGTGGCGCATCCGGAAATCCAGCTGCCGGAGCGCGAATACCACGACGACTACGTGCGCCGCCCTGTGCCGACCGAAATTATCGTGCCAGAAGTATATTAAGCTGCTAAAGTTGCGGTTTTTATATTTCGGCGGATTTCGGGCGTCGCAGCGCGATCCGCATCGTGGAGGATGAATGCGTTGGTGTCGCCCCTTGCTGCTTCTGTTGCTGCTGTTTCCCTGTGGCGCCCGCGCCGATCAATTGCGCTTCGACTTCGATTTTGACACGGCAAGGCTGGTCAGCACCGCCGTCAGCACGGTCGATTTCCATCTCCCCGCCGATTTCTGCGCCAGCGCCGACGCCAGGGCGTTGATACGCAAGATGCGTTTTAGTGACTGCGAAGCGCTCATCACTCGTTTCAAGACCCTGCGTGAGAACAAACGGTGGCTGGAAGCGGCCACCGTGCTGGCGCCCGAATTATCCAGGCCCGGCTTCGGCAAATACGCGCCGCTGGCCGCCGAAGTATCGCGCCAGTTGAAGGAATACGTCCCGCCCGACCTGCGCGCGCAACTCAAGGTGCACTTCATCTTCGGCAGCCAGTCGGGCGGCTTTGCGTTCGACGACGTGCCGGACGACGTCTATGTCGACATGATGCGCTTCACCGACGCCACCACCCAGGAACTGGGCGAGATCGTCGCGCATGAACTGTTCCACGCGGTGCAGAATCACCTGATGCGTCCCGAGACCTTGCCGACGGCGGCGGGCGCCAAGGACGTCACCGGTCCGCTGTGGCTCAACCATCTGCTGGCCCAACTGGAACGGGAAGGCACCGCCGAGCTGTTCTCGCATCCCATCGCCGACCGGCCGGCCACGCCCCACTCCGCGCAGAAGAAGCTTGGCATTGAACGCAACGCCAGACGTATGGGCGGCATCCGCACCATGTTCGAAACGCTGGGCTGGCGCATGCTGCTGGCGCCGCCGGAGAACGAAGACGCCTACGACCAGATCTACGGCATCATGTTCTACACCGACTTCGACGAAACGGCCTACGACCTGGGATGGCTGATGATCTCCACCATCATCGCGCAGGACGGCAAGACGGCGGTGGCCGAACTGCTCAGGCAAGCGCCGAAACAGTTCGTGCTGCGCTACCAGGCCATCGCGCAGAAGCAAGGCAAGCTGCCGCTGTTCAGCGCGGACTTCATCAAGGTTGTCGAGGTGCTGCCATGAAGCCGCGCGCCTCGCTGGTCTTCGGGCCGCACCGGCTGGTGTCGCTGCTGCTCACGCCGCGCGCTTTCTTCTCTCATGCTGACCTGTTGCGCGACAGGCTGGGCATCATCATCGCGGCGGCGCTGGTCGGCGTCAGCAACGCGATGGGGAGGCTCGACCAGAACCTGAGCAAGGCCGACCTGCGTCAACAGCAGGCCGCGGATGGATTCACCAGCTGGGCCACCTCGTCCTGGCCACACTACTGGATCATCGTGCTGCTCACCGGCCTGGTGAGCGCTGTATTCAGCTGGTACATCGGCGGCTGGTTTTACCGCAAGCGCCTGGAATGGTCCGGCGCCGGCCAGGTGGAGCCGGATGACGCCCGCAGCCTGAGCGTGTTGCAGGATATGGTGTGGGTACTGCCGATGATGTTGCTGGCGCTGATACAGACCTTCAGCTACGCCAACTATGTCGAGGCATGGGCGGCGTCAACCTCCGTCTCCGCGGCGATCATGATCTTCGTATTCTGGTCCTGCTGGACCAGCTACTGCGCCGCCACCACGGTTTATTCGTTGAAAAAAACCCAGGCGCGCATCTGGTTCCTGATCTTGCCTGCCATTTTTTACGTGATCATACTGGGCGCATTCGGCGCGCTGTATGCAATGCTGCCCTACTGACGAGAAGGAGACGCCATGAGCCTCGGCACCATCACCCCTATCCTGCGCAGCTTCGACGAGGCCAGGACGCGCGAGTTCTACGTCGGCTTCCTCGGCTTCAAGATCGACTGGGAGCACCGCTTCGAAGATGGTTTGCCGCTGTACATGCAAGTCTCCAGGGACGGCTGCGTGCTGCATATCACCGAACATTTCGGCGACTGCTCGCCCGGCGGCGCGATCCGCATCGCCACCAGCGACGTCGACGCCTACCAGGCCGAACTGATCGCCAAGCAGTACAAGCACTCCCGGCCCGGCGTCGAAGAAATGCCGTGGGGCAGCCGCGAAATGTCGATCAAGGATCCGTCCGGCAACCGCCTCACCTTCTTTAGCAACTCGCCGGAAATTTCGTCATGAAACCGCGCCACCTCGCCGCTGTACTTTTGCTGGGCTGCGCCAGCGCATTCGCCGCCGACAAGGTGCCGCTGCCGAGCAGCCAGGAACTGGCCAAACTCTACAGCGAGGACCAGGCCGACCGGAGTGGCGGCCCGGGCGCAAAGATCGACTGGAACGCGGTCTCGCTCAGGGACGAGCAGCGCGAACTGCGCGTCAAGCAACTGCTGGCGGCCGGCCCGCTGGGCGGCGGCGAAGCCTACTATCACGCCGCCATGGTGCTGCAACACGCTTCCGAACCGGACGACTACCTGCTGGCCCACGACCTGTGCGTGATCGCCATCAGCAAGGGCGAGCCGAAAGCCAAGTGGCTGGCCGCCGCCAGCCTGGACCGCTACCTGATCAGCATCGCGCGCCCGCAACGATACGGCACACAATTCAGAGGGACAAACAACCATCCACCGCGCCTGGCGCCCATTGACCCAACGGTCTCCGACACCCTGCGCCAGGAACTGGACGTCCCGACACTGGCAGAGGCCAAGCTGAAGGAAGCCGATATGGTCAAATTCTTCGAGAAGGCTCAGGCAAACAAGACTACACGGTGAGCGATCCGACTATTGGCCCGACAGATACGCAGCCACGATGGTGGCTAATTCGTCGTAGGTCACCACAAAGACTGGATTTCCCGAGGGGCCAAACATCTCAGCAAGCGAATTCAAGCGTCGACGCCCTTGATCTTTAGGATCGGCGCCAACATCTTCGTTACGCCCGACAACCAAGAGCGTTCGCATGCATGCCGGTTCAAATGTAAACCAATCGTGAAGATTTCGAGGTGATGCATCTTTAAGCCGGTTCGTCCAATCGATCAATTGGAAAAACCCGGTTTTGAAGCTGCTGGAAAAGTCAGGGTATTGTTCATCCTGCTTCTTTTTCAAGAAGACCGCGTCCGTCTCAGCCCCTTCCAACTCAACCAACAACAGCGATTTTTGTTGGGAGTCTCCGATCACAATATCGGGGAAATAGTTCCCACCAAGAGATAGCTCAAAAGCGATCCGATCTGGGTTGAACATTTGCTGGCCGTAGGCTCCTCCAATCGCGCCACAAAAATTCCGTCTTGAAAAAAACTGTGGCAGCGCATCAGCGACCTCGGCAAAGTTTGTCTTCGTCGATAACCAGTTTTGCAGCGCTGCGAGCTCTTTTTTTGCGCCAGACCGGGAATACGATAATAGTTCGAGTTGAAGAGATTTGGGAATCCGTTTAGGGCTTGCCATACGCTACCTTAATTCTTAGCTCTTTTCGTGAAAATATTAAGAACGGTAATGTCGGTACTACCTCGTTCGAACACCAGTCGATAGGCTTGCCCATTGGAACTAATCCGCGCCTCGTAAATCTGTGCTCCTTTCACATCGAGCCGATGGAGGTCGGGGCGGTCAGTGACAGGCGTCCCAGCCGACGCAAGAGACGCCAGGATATTTTGCACCCGTGCCCGTGCTTCAGTTGGCAACACGTTTAAATTCGCAGTCGCTATCGGTGTGAATGAAATAGTCTTCATAGGGTGATTGCACGAATATGACTTCCTTGAATGCCGATTATATAAGCTCGTGAGCCAGTTGCGGCGAGCACGATTGCACAAGAAGGAAGAAAAGTGGCAAGCTTCTCCCTGCTGAAGTACATTTTTGGAGGGGACAACCATGAAGAGCAAGAACACCATCTGCCTCTGGTATGAACATGACGCCGAGGCCGCGGCGCATTTTTATGCCAGCGTTTTCCCGGATAGCGCCGTCGGCGCCGTCCATCGCGCACCGTCCGACTTCCCGGGTGGGAAAGCCGACGCCGTATTGACGGTTGAATTCACCGTCTGCGGCATTCCATGCCTGGGCCTCAACGGCGGCACCGCGTTCAAACAGAGCGAAGCGTTCTCCTTCCAGATCGCCACCGACGACCAGGAAGAAACCGACCGCTACTGGAACGCCATCGTCGGCAACGGCGGCACGGAAAGCGCCTGCGGCTGGTGCAAGGACAAGTGGGGCTTGTCGTGGCAGATCACGCCACGCGTGCTGACCGATGCCATGGCCCAGGGCGGCGAAGTCGCCCAGCGCGCCTTTCAGGCCATGATGCAGATGGGGAAAATAGACGTCGCGAAAATCGAGGCCGCCATTCACGGATAAGCAATATCAGGCCTTGGCGCGACTGCCGTAAGCCAACGCGGCCGGCGTCCGGATTTCAACCGTGGCGCCCTGGTTGACTGAACTATGAATCGCAAAAACGCCGCCCACCCGCTGGGCGCGTTCGCGCATCCCCGCCATGCCCCAGTGCTTCTCCTTGAGGCGGCTTTGCACTTCCGCCTCATCCAGACCGCGCCCGTTATCGCTGATACGCACCACGTATGCGGTGGCGCCGTACTCAATCTCCAGCTTGATCACGCTGGCCCGCGCGTGCTGGAACGCGTTACGCAACGCCTCGTGTCCAATCTGGGTCAACTCTTCCTGCACCAGCGGCAGCAACGGGCGGCGCGTTCCCTCGACATGAAACTCGAACGAAACACCGGTGTGCGTCAGCGCCAGCGACTCGCCCATGCTGCTCAGGCTCTGTTCGACGTCGTGGCCGGTCCTGAGCTGATGCACCTGGTCCCGACCTTCCACCAGCGTGCGGTCGGCGTCATCAAGAATGGCTTCAAGCTTGACGCGTTGTTCGCTACCTTCCGGCATTTTCGTCAGCACGGAAAACACGCGCAAGGTCAGCGCCTGCACACTTTGCAGGAAGGTGTCGTGGAGCGTGCGCGCGATACGCTCCCGTTCATCGGTCCGCACTTGCAACTGATGAGCGATTTTGCGGGTCGCCGCTTTCAGCCGGAGCTGATACAGGCCATAGATAGCCAGCAAGGCGGCCAACGCGCACAGCACCTGGAACCAACGCGTTTGGGTGATGGTCGGCGCCACGTCGATCTGCATGCTGGCGACGGCGTCGCTGGCAATACCGTCCTCGTTGACCGCGCGAACGTTAAAGGTGTAGCGGCCCGGCCCGACGTTGGTGTAGTAAGCCGCCCGGCGAGTCCCCGCATCCTGCCAGCTCGCGTCAACGCCGTCGAACCGGTACTGAAAGCGCATGCCTTCCGGCTTGCGCAAGCCTGGTGCAGTGTATTGAATATTGAAGCTGCGGGAATCTGGCGGCAACTCGAGCAGACGGCGAGCGGGATAGCTCTCGCTGCCCACATTGACAGTGAGCAGCTGTATCGCCGGCTTGACGGTATTCGGCCGCAACGTCGTTGTATCCAACCGCACCAAGCCGCCCGTCGCGCGGAACCACAGCAATCCGTTGCCCAGATCGTGTACGGTCTGCCGCTTGTTGTCGATGGCCGCACGGCCTGGGTAGCCTTCCAGCACGTTGATAACTTCGTAGACCAGCGGCGTCGCCGGTTGACGGATGGATGCCTCCCAATCGTCGCGGCGGATATGCACCACGCCTTTGCTGCCGTTTAGCCAGCGGTCACCGTCCGGCGTGGTCGCCATCCCGGTCACATTTCGCAGCGCATCCGAATTCTGCGGTGCGAGGGCGACGAATTTCTGTCCCTTCAACATCGCCAAGCCGTGTTCGCCGGCGACGATGAGTTGCGGACCGGGGAAAATGCCGGACTCAACACCGATCATGCCGATGTCGTACTCCGTCAGCTTGTCATTGTCGTAGAACCTGAGCTTGCCATCATTGTTACTCAGCCACATCTGCCCGCGGCCACCTGGCGCCATCATGAAGATCCGCTTCGGCAGATTGAACTGGGTATACGGTATCCAGCGACCATCCAATAATCCCATCAGCCCGGTCTTCACCGAGAACATCCACAGCACTCGCCCGTCATCGAGCAGGCCCAGCACATCCAGATCGGTCATTTCCTTGCCGGCCGACGGCGGCAGCGCGATTTTGCTGGATTGACCTTTATAGATGCGTTCGATGTCCCGCTTTCCCGCCAGCAGAATCGCGCCATCCCGGTCGTTGGCCACCAGGCTGGCGGTGCGATACCGGAGCGGCGCCGGTATGCCGTCGGCGCCAATGCGCCAAATGGCGCCGTTCGTCGTCTCGACCACCCACAGGACGCCATCGCTACCGTTGGCCACGCTGTAGATGCCGTTCGGGCCGGGTATCCGTGCCGGTATCAGCTTGTTTTCGCGGAAGCGATCCAGTCCCGATTGGGTGGACACCCAGATGTTCCCTTCCCTGTCCTCCAGCAGCACATTGATCGACAAGGCGCTCAGTTGCCAATGCTGATCCAGTTTCTCCCGCGCCTGCGAGGAAGGCACGATAGACGCGCTGCTCAAATTGCCGGCGCCGGTGACGCGACATATGCCATAAGGACACTTGAGCGCCCACAGATTGCCATCCCGGTCGAACTGGCCGGCCCAGCGCGACTCGGCCTGGTTGGCGTCGGGCGCGCGCGGCAGTTGCTGACTCATGGGTGGGGCCGGCACCGGACGTACCGAGTCGAGGCCGCCAACCCAGACGCGGCCGTCGGGAGACTGGATCAGGCTGCCATGCAAATCCTTGCCTTCGATCCGTTGAAGCTTGCCGATACTGCGATCGTACAGATACAGCGCATGATCGTTCGATGCCCATACCCGGCCATACTGATCGACCAGCACGCTGTAGGTGCGGCCGTTCCATTCCTGGCCATCGGCCATGACTTCCCACTTCCCATTTGCGTAACGATACAGTCCCGCGCCGCCCGCCGCCCAGATGGCGCCCTCGTGGTCCATGCCCATCGAGGCGACATACTCGATGTTGTTGGTGTCCGGCGCCAGCAGTTCCGTGACCGTGCCGTCGGGATGCAGCGAGGACATGCCGCCCAAGCGATAGCTGATCAATAAATCGCCGTTGCCGAGCGCGTGCAGGTTGTACACCCGGCTATGCGGCAGAGGAAACCGCTCGAAGCGTACGCCGTCAAAGCGATACAGTCCGTCGGTGGTTGCAAGCCAGAGCCAACCATCGCGGGTCTGCGCCATGCCGTTGATATCAGCGGGCACGCCGTCTTTTTCGCTCCAGGAGGTGTGGTTGAGATCCCCCAGGCGTATCGATGGGTTCAGCGCCAACGCAGGATTGCACGCCAGCACAGCGACCAGGCAAACCGCCATGAAGAATCTGCGACAGAACATAAGGTAAAGCCCGGTTGGCAAGGAAGGGCTTATTCTAAAGTAAAAACGGGCTGCCTAAGCAGCCCGTTTCATACAGCAGGAAAGAAGATCAGTACGCGGTCTGGGTGTAAGGCCGGACGTTTTTCGCCGCACCCCACTCCTTGTTCGGTGTGCTGGACATGGTGAATACCAACTCGCCGCCCGCCGTGATCTGATCGTGACGGATGAAGCTCTGCGCCAGCGGCTTGCCGTTCAGCGTGACGCTGGCGACGTAGGTGTTTTCCTTGCTCAGGCCAATCGCGCGCACCGTGAAGTGCTTGCCGCCCGGCAGATTCAACACCGCCTTGTCCAGGAACGGACGGCCGATCACGTACTCGTTGCTGCCTGGCGCCACCGGATAGAAGCCGAACGCGGTGAACGCCAGCCAGGCCGACATCTGACCCAGGTCGTCGTTGCCCGACAGGCCTTGCGGCGTGGTGTTGTACTGCGAGGCCACCACCTGCGTCAGGCGCTGCTGCGTCTTCCATGGCGCGCCGGCGTAGTTGTACAGGTAAGCCACGTGGTGCGACGGCTCGTTGCCGTGCGCGTAGTGGCCGATCAGGCCGGAGATATCCTCCATGTGCGAGTACACGGTATCGTCCACTTTGGCGTCGAACTCCATGTCGATCTTGTTCTGCAGACCGGCGTCACCGCCCAGCATCTTGATCAGGCCAGCGTTATCGTGCGGCATATACCACGAATACTGCCACGCGCTGCCTTCGGTGTAGTCGCTGCCGAAGTTGGACTGCACCGGATTGAACGGCTCGCGGAACTGGCCGTCGGACTTGCGGGCCCGCAGGAAGCCGGTTTTCACGTCGAAGGAGTTACGGTAGTTCTGCGCGCGCTTGTAGTATTTCTCGGCGATGTCCTTCTTGCCCATCTTCTCGGCCATGCGGGCGATGGTCCAGTCGTCGAACGCATATTCCACGGTCTTGGACGCCGCTTCCGGCTCCAGGTCGATCGGCACGTAACCGTATTTCATGTAGTACTGCAGGCCGCCGTACGGACCGTATTCGGCGCTGCTGGTCATGGCTTTCAGCGCCTCTTCCGCGTCAAAGCCTTTCAGGCCTTTCATGTAGGCGTCGGCGATCACCGGCACCGCGTGGTAGCCGATCATGCACCAGGTCTCCTGGCCGGCGAACTGCCATACAGGCAGGATGCCGTAAGGGCTGACCTTCTGCGACTCGATCAGCGAGCGCACGAAGTCGACGTCGCGCTCCGGCTGCAGGATGGTCATCAGCGGATGCAGCGCGCGGTAGGTGTCCCACAGCGAGAAGGTGGAATGGAAGCGGAAGCCCTTGGCCTGGTGCACGGCGTTGTCCGGACCGCGATACTGGCCGTCGCTGTCCATGAACAGGCTAGGCGCCAGCATGGCGTGGTACAGCGCGGTGTACACCATCTTGCGGGTATCCGGCTCGGCCTCGATGCTGACCGTACCCAGCGCCTCGTTCCAGGCGGCGGTGGCCTTGGCGCGTTCGGCGTCGAAGTCCCAGCCCTTCATCTCGTTCAGGTTGGCGACGGCGCCGTCTTCGCTGACGGCGGAAATCGCCACTTTCACTTCAAGCTGACCGTCGGCCGGCACGCCGAAATCCAGCGCGGCCGCCAGGGCTTTGCCCTCGGTCACGGCCTTGTCGCCGGTGCCCTTGCCCGGACCGGCAAAGCCCTTGTATTCGACGTCGCGCTCGAAGTTGCGGATGTCGCGCGACACCAACGGATGCGAGAACTGGATCGCGAAGTACAGCTGGCGGCCCGGCGCCCAGCCGCGCGTTTCGCGCATGCCGGTGATCATGTTGTCGCCGCGTACGCGGATGCGCGACCACAGATTCTTGCCGGCGTAATCGTAGATGCTGTTGCGCAGGTCGAGCATCACCTTGGCTTCCGCGCCCTTCTGGTAACGGTAGCGGTGAAGGCCAACGCGCTCGCTGGCGGTCAGTTCGACATCGACGTCGTTATCCAGCAGCTTGACGGCGTAATAGCCCGGTGACGCCTGCTCGTCCTTGTGGCTGAAGCGCGAACGGTAGCCGCTGAACGGCCGCTCCGGATAACCCGGCTCCCATTTGGTCTCGGCGCTGTATGGCATCAGCAGCACGTCGCCCAGGTCGGAGTGGCCGGCGCCGGAGAAGTGCGTGTGCGAGAAGCCGAGGATGCTGTCGTCCTCGTAGCGATAGCCGGCCGCCCACGGGTAGCTCTGGCGGAACGGCCGCACCTGGGTGTCGGGACTCAGCTGGATCATGCCGAATGGCCGGGTGGCGCCGGGGAAGGTATGGCCGTCGCCGCCGGTGCCGATGAAGACATCGACCGCCGCCGCTGGCGTGGTCTGGGCAAAGGAAACCGCTGGAAGGGCAAGAACCAGCGCCAGGGCGCCGGCAGGAAGAAGGAGTTTGGTCGTGTTCATTCAGCATCCGCTCTAAAGACGATCCGACTTTATAGCGCTTGCCCACCCGGCGGTCAATCGATAGACCACACAAGGGGCAAATGTTTAGTAAATCAGCTAAACACCCGGGCCGACCAGGTATCCGGCGACCGCCTCGCTGAGCCGCGCCGCCTTTTTGACGTTGGCCTTGTTGGACACCATCAGCGACACCACCAGCGCCTCGATCACCGCCACCGTGGCCACGCCGCTGCTGGGCAGCACGCCGTGGGCGGCGCTGGCGTACAGCACGTGGTCTGACAGCGCCACCATCGGCGCCGACGGCACGTCGGTAATCGCCACCACCACCGCCTTGTGGCTGCGCGCAAACTGGGCCAGGCGCATGCCGTCCGCGCCGTAGCGCGGAAAGGAGAACGCCACCAGCACGTCGTCGCGGCCGATATGCACCAGATGGCCGGCGGCGATCTCGGTGCCGCCCGGCCCTGCCATCTCCACCACGTGCTGGCAAAACGGCTGCAGATGCAGCGCCAGCATCGAGGCGAAGCAGGACGACATGCCCAGTCCCAGCACGTACACGGTGCGCGCGCCGCTGATCTTGCGCGCCACATCGTCCAGCGCCTGCTGCGTCAGGCCACCGTGGGTGGTGGCCAGGTTGGCGCGCGCATATTCCATGCTGGCCTCGCCGGGCGACAACGCGCCGTTGCGGCGGGCGATGGAGGAGCGGAGTTTTTCGACCGGCTGCATGGCCGAATGCAGCGTTTCGGCCAGCGCGCTGCGCATGGCGCCATAGCTGGCGAAGCCGATGTCGCGGGCGAAGCGGCTGATGGTGGCGGTGGAGACCTGACAGCCTTCGGCCATCTCCTCGATCTTGAGCGCGGTGCCGCGCATGGGATTGCGCATCAGGTAGTCCGCGATGCTGCGATGGGAGGCGGAACCTTCGGCCAGCACCCCGGCCAAAACGCGTCCCAGCGCCGATTGGACGAACGCCATGTCGGCCGAAACCGAATCACCTGATGTCATGCATGTCTCGTATTTTTAGAAAACGCAAGCATACGTACATTTCCCACCGCTGTGAACTTAGTAGTTACCCGTAAGAGAATTACCGATACCAGGGCTGCGTGATCTTCAGCGGACGCACGTCCATGCGCAGATTCAGGATGGTGTAGGCGTCCGACGTGGCCGATTCGTAGCCGATGCTGCCGGCCTCCCTGGTCAGCTTGAACTCGAAGCCCAGGTCCTGGCGCGGATCGCCCGGCGCCGCCGTGGCGATGCCGATCGCTTCATTGCGCGAGTTGTTGATCAGCTTTTCCATCATCACCAGCACGGTGTTATGGCCCAGCATATCGGCCGAATACACCTGCTCGTCCAGGTAGGGATTGGCCGGATCGAGCTTGCCGTCCTTTTTATCGGCCGACGGCGTGTATTCTCGCGTCAGCAGGTTGTAGCGGTCGCCGCGATCCAGGTAGCTGATGCGGGCGTTCGACAGGTTGAAATCCTTCTCGCTGCCGTTGGTGGTGGCCTGCGCCAGATCCAGCAGCAGCGCGCCCTGGTAGCCGATCACCTCCACCTCGCGCTTGCCGTTGATGATGACTGCCGTGTTTTCATCGATGCCCAGGCCCTGCTTGTAGCCCTTTTTCAGCATCGCCGGCAGCATGCGCGCGAAGCGGCCGCGCGCCAGCAGGTGCTGGTCGACGAACAGGTCCTTGCCGACGAAGCCCAGGCCCGGCGCCAGCTCCTGGCCGTCGTTGACGCCCACGCTCAGGGTGCCGAGCACGGTCCTGGCTTCGTAATACATGGTGGCGCTCATGATGGCGGCGCCGGCGCTGCTGCCGCCGATCACGCCACCGTTTTGATAGACATCCCAGATCGCCTGCAGCACGGCGGTGCGGCTGCCGTCCGGACGCACCAGCGCCTTGGTGATCAGGCCCTGGTCGCCGCCGGCGAAGTAGACGCCGCCCGCCTCGCGGATGGCCTTGGCCAGCGCCGGATCTTCGGCGTCTTTAGTATAGTCACGGTCCTTGAAGCGCACGCCCACCGGCACCGCGAAGGCCGAGGCGCCGTATTTGTTCAGCGTGGCGACCAGGTTGGTGCCGGAGCGCAGCGGATTGCCGGCGGCACTGGGCATCACCGCGATGCGCGCGCCCTTGCCGCCCGCCAGTTCCACCAGGCGGGTCCAGACCTCGCCGTTGTCGCTGCGCACCGCGCCGCCGGCGATCAGCAGATTGCCCTTGGGCGGCGCGTCGGCGGCATGGGAAACCTGCACGCACAGCGCCAGCAACGATACGCACACCAGGCGCAGCGCTTTCACAAAACTCGTCATACGATCTTCCTCGTCTTGATATTCCTCGCAATTATAATCTGTCGTGCTCAAACGCGAATTACGTCCAGGAGAGCCGGGTTGTGCGAGAATCAACTTTTAATTTCGCACAGGAAAGCAGATGAGTGAACTTAAGCGCGGCCTGAAAAGCCGGCATATTCAGTTGATCGCGCTGGGCGGCGCCATCGGCACCGGCCTGTTCCTCGGCATCGCGCAGACCATCCAGATGGCCGGTCCGTCCGTATTGCTGGGCTATGGCGTGGCCGGGCTGATCGCCTTCTTCATCATGCGCCAGCTGGGTGAAATGGTGGTCGACGAGCCGGTGGCCGGCTCCTTCAGCTACTTCGCCGACAAATACTGCGGCCACTGGGCCGGCTTCATGGCGGGCTGGAACTACTGGGTGCTGTATGTCCTGGTCAGCATGGCCGAACTGTCCGCGGTCGGCATCTACGTTCAATACTGGTGGCCGGAACTGCCGACCTGGGTGTCGGCGCTGGGCTTCTTCGTCATCATCAACGCCATCAGCCTGTTCAACGTGAAGGCCTTCGGCGAGATGGAATTCTGGTTCGCCATCATCAAGGTGATGGCGATTGTCGGCATGATCGGCTTCGGCGCCTACCTGCTGGTCTCCGGCGACGCTGGTCCGCAGGCCACGGTGGCCAACCTGTGGCAGCACGGCGGCTTCTTCCCCAACGGGATCGGCGGCCTGGTGATGGCCATGGCGGTCATCATGTTCTCCTTCGGCGGGCTGGAACTGATCGGCATCACCGCCGCCGAAGCGGACAATCCATCGCACACCATTCCCAAGGCCACCAACCAGGCCATCTACCGCATCCTGATCTTCTACATCGGCGCGCTGGCGATCCTGTTGTCGCTGTACCCATGGCAGAAAGTGGTCAGCGGCGGCAGCCCGTTCGTGCTGATCTTCCACGCCCTGAACAGCAACGCGGTGGCCCATGTGCTGAACGTGGTGGTGCTGACGGCGGCGCTGTCGGTGTATAACAGCGGCGTCTACGCCAACACCCGCATGCTGTACGGTCTGGCCAAACAGGGCAACGCGCCGCAGGCGCTGCTCAAGGTCAGCGCGCGCGGCGTGCCGCTGACGGCGCTCGGCGTGTCGGCGCTGGCCACCGGCGTGTGCGTGGCGGTCAACTACTTCATGCCGGCCAAGGCCTTCGGCTTCCTGATGGGGCTCGTGGTGTCGGCGCTGATCATCAACTGGGGCTTGATCAGCTGGATACACCTGCGTTTCCGCGCGCAGAAAAAGGCCGCCGGCCAGCCGACGCAGTTCCGCAGCCTGGGCTACCCGTTCACCAATTACCTGTGCCTGGCCTTCCTGGCCGCGATCCTGGTGGTGATGTATGTGACGCCGGACCTGCAACTGTCCGTCTATCTGATTCCAGCCTGGCTGGCGGCGCTGGCCATCGGCTACAAGCTGCGCCGCCAGGGCTGATCAGATGGTTTCCTGCTCGCGCAAGGTCAGCGGACTGGCCAGCGCGTAGCGGGCGATGTCGTCCTTGCGCATGAAGGCCACACCGGCCTTGCTGCGGGCGTAGGTGAGGAATTCGTCCCACACCCGCACCATTTGCGGCGTGCCGCTGATGCGGTCATGGGCGCTGATCGACATCATGCGGCGGCGCTTGCCCGCCTCCTCGTACAGCTGGTCGAACTCGCCCTTGATCTGGTCGAGGAACTGCTGCGGCGAATAGTTGCGGCCTTCGATCAGCACGATGTCGTTATTGCGCAGCGTGTAGGGCACCACCACGAAGTCCTTGCCGTTCACCTGCTCGATGAACGGTTCGTCGCGGCTGACGTCATCGATGTGGTAGGCGAAGCCCAGTTCCTGCAGCAGCGACAGCGTGTTCGGCCCGCGCCGCAGCCAGTTGCAGTTGTAACCCACCGTGCGTTCGCCGGTGGCCTGCTGCACCATGTCGCGGCCGGCGATCAGGAAGGCGCGTTCGTCGTTGCGGTTCATCGCGTACTGGGAGCTCCAGCGCGGGCCGTGGCCGGACGCTTCATGGCCGCGCTTCACGATCTCGCGCGCCAGCTCAGGATGGCGCTGCGCCGCCTCGCCGATCATGTGCGAGGTGACCTTGACGCCATGCTTGTCCCACAAGTCCAGCATGCGCGGCACGCCTTCGCGGTAGCCATAGGCAAACCAGGTATTCGCCACCGGATCGGATTTTATGCTGGCCGGGAAGTCGACCTTGGGGAAAGGCGAATCGGCGCCTTTCGGCGGCTGGCCGCCGGCTTCGAACTGCATCGAGATGGAAATCACCATCCGCGCGCCGTCCGGCCAGAAGGCGCCGGGCGCCGTGGCAGTCTGCGCCTGCGCACCGGCCAGGGCATCGGCCGCACCGGTGGCGCCGGCCGCCAGGACCGCCGCACCAGCCACCGCACCGGTGGCAGCCTGCGCCAGGAAACGCCGGCGCTGCGTCAGATCGGCGCTCATAACAGGCCTCCGCCGTCCACGTCCACCACGGCGCCGGTCATGAAGCCGTTCTGCATCAGCATCAGATAGGCTTGCGCCAGATCGTCCGGCTGGCCGACGCGTCCCACCGGCAGGCCGGCGCCGGCGCGCTGCGCCATCGCACCGCGTTCGGCGTCGCTCATCTCGCCCCACATGCCGGTTTCCACCATGCCGGGGCTGACCACGTTGACGCGCAATGGCGCCAGTTCCCTGGCCAGCGTCTTGCCCATGGATTCGACGGCGGCGTTCATGGCCGCTTTCACCAATGCGCCCGGTACGGCTTTACGCGCCAGCAGGCCGGAAGTCAGGGTGACCGAGCCGCCCGCCTTCAGATAACGCGCCGCGTGCTTGACGGCGCGCATCTGGCCGAACACCTTGACGTTGAAGGCCGCCATCGCGGCTTCCGGCGCCAGGTCCGCCAGACGGCTGGATGCGATCACCGGACCGGATGTCACCACCAGGTGATCGAAGGCGCCGATCTGCTCGAAGAAGCGGCGGACGGCCGCGTCATCGGTCAGATCCAGCTGCGCTGCCTGAATCTGCGGCGACAGCCCGGCCGGCGCCTGGCGGCGGCCAGCCGCGATCACGCGTGCGCCGGCCGCTGCGGCCTGCTCCGCCACTGCCTGTCCGATGCCGGACAAGCCTCCAATTACCACCACAAGCTGATTCTTCACGATGCACTCCCGTTAAAAGTAGTGCATCCATTCTGCGCGTCCTTCAGCGTGCCGATAATTGGTCCGGCCCTTGAATGACCTTCAACGCCAGCTTGAAGATGGCGTTCAGGCGATGGTGCTGATCTCGCTCTCGTCCTCGGTATAGCGCACCGGCGCCAGGCCGCTGCCGGCGATACGTTCCTTCAGGGTCGATCCCGGCGCTGCCGCCGCGATCCGCTCGTGGGCGAAAAGGTGCTCGACGATCTGTTCTTCGCTATAGCGGCCGGCGGTCGAAAACTCCAGTGGCTCTTCCTGATCCTTGTACCAGACTTTGTAAAACGGCATGGCAATCTCCTTCTGTTGGGTGCCAACAGTATGGCAGGTAAATCGCTCATCGGTTGGCGCGCGCACAGAAGCTGCGGCGCACTGCCGCCACCATGTCCGCAAACCTGTTCTGGAGGATACGTCATGTCCACTATCGCGCAACACCGGCCGTTGCAGCTCCCCGCGCTGGCCGGCTGGCTGGTCCTGACGTTTGCGTTCGCCGCCGTCGGCGCCTATGCGTCGGCGCAGGCGGCGGATTTTTACCAGCAGCTGGACCGTCCGGCCTGGGCGCCGCCGGCCTGGCTGTTCGGCCCCGCGTGGAGCGTCCTGTATCTGCTGATGGCGATCGCCGCCTGGCGCGCGCAGCGCGCCAGCGCCCCGGGCGGCGCCCGTCCCGAATTCACGCTGTACATGGTGCAGCTGGCCGCCAACGCCCTGTGGACCTGGCTGTTCTTTGCCTGGCACCGGGGCGCCTTGGCCTTCGTCGAGATTGTGCTGCTATGGCTGCTGATCGCCGCCACCATCGTCGCCTTCGGCCGGCGCGACCGCTGGGCTGGACTGTTGTTGATACCCTACATTGCCTGGGTCAGTTTCGCCACCTGTCTCTGCTACAGCATCTGGCAACGCAATTTAATCGTGCTCTAAAATAAATATAGTTGCATTAGTGACTACAATATGACAAGCCAACCTGCTACACTCTCAGGCTTTGTATCTCCAACGCAATAGCAATGACGAATGTACAAGGGCCTGCCGCGCCAAAATTGTTGATCCTGTCCCTGTCGATGATGTTGGCGGCGACGGCGCGCGCGCAAATCCCGGAAGTCAGCGTCACCGCCCAGCGCGCGCCGGCGCTGGAATCGAAAACGCCGGTGGCCATGAGCGCCCTGTCGGCGGACCAGTTGACCGAAGCCGGCATCGACAACCCGTCCGGCATCGGCGCCCGCCTGCCGAATGTGGAGCTGGACAACCTGGCCGACGGCCTGCGCATCACCATCCGCGGCGTCTCCAACGCGGACACCACGGAAAAAGGCGATCCCTCGGCCGCCTTCCTGCTGGACGGGATCTACATCGCCCGTCCGCAAATCCAGAATCTCAGCTTCTACGACCTCGAACGCGTGGAAATGCTGCGCGGCCCGCAGGGCACCCTGTACGGCCGTAACAGCACGGCTGGCGTGGTCAATGTCATCTCCAAGGCGCCGGTCAACAGGTTTGAAGCGTGGCTGGCCACGGAAATCGGCAACTACAACAGCCGCAAGATCAGCGCCATGCTGAATGTGCCGGTCAGCGCCATGCTGTCGCTGCGCGCCGCCGTGGCCTGGAACCAGCACGACAGCTACCTGACCAACGGCCAGCACACCACGCACACGCTGGGCAAGGACCGCGACGACCTGTCGGCGCGCCTGTCCGCGAAACTGAAAATCAACCGCGACGCCACGCTGCTGCTGCGCTATGACCACAGCCGGGTGGACGACAACAACGACAGCTTCGTCCCCGACACCAATTTCTACACCGGTGTCGCCGCCGGCAAGCCGGCCTGGTATGGCAGCGGCGCCGGCGCGCAACTGACCAACGGCTTCGTGCCGCCGAACGCGGCGCCGGAACAAGGCTATGCCCACAAGACCACCTCCGGCATCAGCGCCGACCTGACCTGGGATCTGGGGCCGGCGACGCTGAACTACACCGGTTCGCACCGCAGCTACGACCACGATGCGCTGGCCAATTTCTACTACCGCGTGGCGCCGACGCTGGCGCTGGGCGTGCGCCAGAACTTCAGCGGCGAATATACGCAGAATTCGCACGAGCTGCGCCTCGCCACCAATGGCGACGGCCCGCTCAGCGCGCAGGCAGGCCTGTACTACTTCCGCGAACAATCGTCGCAGACCTATGTCTTCCGCGATCTTCAGCCGCTTGGCCTGCCGCCGTATTACGTCTTCCCGCACGGCCCGACCATCGCCACCAGCAAAGCGCTGTTCGGCCAGGCCACGTATCGACTGGGCGACAAGCTGCGCGCCACCGCCGGCGCGCGCTACACCGACGACCGCAAGTCGCGCGTCGGCTCCACCAATTTCCAGCAGGGCGCGGTATTCAATCCGGCCACCGACTTCGCGCTGCTGAACGCCGCCAGCATGGGCACGCACCAGACCACGTGGCGGCTGGGCGCCGATTACGACCTGGCGCCGGCCACGCTGCTGTACGCCGCCGTCGCCACCGGCTACAAGGCCGGCGGCTTTAACGACGGCTGTCTGGCCGGCACGGTGCAACTGGGCCTGGGCTGCCCGACCGCGCTGGCGGTGCCTTCGAACACCCTGATCTACCAGCCGGAAACCGTGCGCTCCTACGAAGGCGGCGTCAAGACGCGCTTCTGGGACAACCGCGCCAGCCTGAATCTGTCGGCCTTCCATTACGACTACCGCAACCTGCAGCTGTCCGGCGTCGCCATCGTCGCCGGTGCGCCGCGTTTCGTCACCGCCAATGCGGGCGAGGCCAGCGTCAAGGGGCTGGAGGCGGAAGGCCAGCTCGCGCTGTCGCCGCAGGACCGCGTCAGCTACGCGGCGGCGCTGCTGGATGCGCATTACGTCCGCTATAGTCCCGACAGCGTGCATGACTGGGCCGGCAACAAGCTGGACCGCTCGCCCGCGCATACGCTGACGCTGGGCTATGAGCACAGCTTCGCGCTGCCGGATGGCGAGCTGGCGGCCGGCCTCCGTTCCCGCAGGAGCGCCTCCTCCATCATCGCCGTGCCGACGCAGCTGCTGCAATACCGGATTCCCGCCTATACCGAAAGCGACGCCACATTGCACTACCGGCCGCGCAAGGCGCAGTGGAGCGTGCTGGCGCGCGTGAAAAACATCGAAAACAAAGTCCGCCCGCTTGCCATCGACAGTTTCGGCATGACCGTACCAAGCGATCCACGCACGGTGGACGTGCGGGTCGACTACCGCTTCTGAGCCCATGCTGAACTCCCTGGCCCGCTACCTGTTCCTGATCTTTGCCCTGACGCTGGGCGGCAGCGCGGCCGGCGCGCCGCTGGTGCTGGACGGGCAGCATAGCCAGCTGGATGCCTGGCCCTTCGTCAAGGTGATGGCGGATGCTGGCGGCAAGCTGACAGCGGCGCAGGCGCTGGCGGCCGAACCACGCTATGCCACGCCGGATTCGGCCTACGCCACGCTGGGCGTGCAAAAAGACGTGATCTGGCTGCGCATTCCGGTATCGGCCCCCGCCGGCATCGACAGCGAATGGGTGCTCAGCATCGATTACGCGGTGCTCAACCGCGTCGACGTCTACGTGGCCAGCGAAGGCCGCATCACCGGCCACCAGGTCATCGGCAACCTGCAACCGGAGCCGCCCGGCGCACCGCGCAGCCGCGTGCCCGCCGTCGTGCTGCATTTGACGCCGGGAGCGGAACAGGTACTGCTGCTGCGCGTCGAGAACATCGGTACCATGATCCTGCCCATCTCGCTGTCGCGTCCCGGCATCTTCCACGGCGACGCGCTCGGCGAGCAGATGCTGCAAGGCGTACTGACCGGCCTGAGTCTGTGCCTGCTGTTGTACGGCATTGCGCAATGGATCACGCTGCGCGAGCCGCTGTACGGCAAGTTCGCACTGCTGGTGGCCGGAACCACGCTGTTCTCGATCGAATTCTTCGGGCTGGGGAACCAGTACCTGTGGAAAGACAACGTCTGGATGAACCTCCACTCCGGCGGCCTGTTTGCCTTGATGGCGGCCTGCGGCGCCTACCTGTTCGTCGAACAGGCGCTGGCCCGGCAGGGCATGGACCGCATCTTCAGCCGCCTGATGAAAGGCGGCGCCGCGCTGTGCCTGCTCAGCGCCCTCGCCTACATCACCGACATCATGAGCGTGGAGACGCTGGTGATCATCGTCAGCACGCTGGGCGTGATGCCGATGCTGCTAGGCCTGCCGGGCGCCTACTTCCGTGCGCGGCGCGGCGACCCGGTCGGCATCTACTTCCTGGTCGGCTGGGGCGTCAGCTTTGCCGCGTCGGCCATACTGAGCCAGGTCATCGGCGGCAAGGTGGCGGCGAATTTCTGGACCATGCACTCGCTGCAGTTCGGGAATATGTTCGACATGCTGGTGTTCACCCGCATCCTCGGCCTGCGCACCAAGGCCATGCAGAGCGCCATGCTTCGCGCCGAAGAAGCCACGCGCACCAAGTCCGAATTCCTGGCCCACATGAGCCACGAGATCCGCACGCCGATGAACGCCATCATCGGCATGAGCCGGCTGGCGCTGATGACCGAGCCGAACGCCAAGCTGCAGAACTACCTCGGCAAGATCCTCGGCGCCGGCGAGCACCTGCTGGCGGTCATCAACGACATCCTCGACTTTTCCAAGATTGAAGCCGGCAAGCTGGGGCTGGAGTCCGCCCCGTTCGCATTGCAGCAGATGCTGGACCACCTGGCCAGCCTGACCGTCATCAAGTCCGACGCCGCGCGCGTGGAATTCAAGATGCGCGTCGACGACGGCGTGCCGCCCTGCCTGGTCGGCGATCCGCTGCGACTCAGCCAGGTGCTGATCAACCTGACCAGCAACGCGGTCAAGTTCACCGAACGCGGCGAAATCAGGGTCGGCGTCGAACTGCTGGACCGGGCCGAGGACACCGTGGTGCTGCGCTTCTCGGTCAAGGATACCGGCATCGGCATGCGGCCGTCGCAGGTGGCGGGGCTGTTCCAGTCGTTCAACCAGGCCGGCGTCACCACCTCGCGCCAATACGGCGGCACCGGCCTCGGTCTGAGCATCTCGCGCCAGCTGGTGGAGCTGATGGGCGGCGACATCCAGGTCAGCAGCACGCCCGGCGTCGGCAGCCAGTTCAGCTTCGTCGTCCGCCTCGGCATCGCCGACGCCGCAGCCGCGCCGGTCGGCTGGCCGCTGGCGCCGCAACAGCCCGCGCCCGCGCAGCGGCACAGCCACGCCGGCCTGGCGCTGCGCGACCTGTCCGCGCTTGCCGGCGCCCGCATCCTGCTGGTGGAGGACAACGCCAACAACCGCGAAGTGGCGCTGGACTTCCTGGCGGCCGCCAAGCTCCGCATCGACATTGCCGAACATGGCGCCGAAGCGGTGCGCATGGTGGAGCAGACCGACTACGACCTGGTGCTGATGGACGTGCAGATGCGCGAAATGGACGGCCTGGAGGCCACCCGCCGCATCCGCGCCATGCCGCGCCACCAGCACCTGCCCATCGTCGCCATGACCGCCTATGCCATGGCCGGCGACCGTGACAAGAGCCTCGCCGCCGGCATGAACGACCACGTCACCAAGCCCATCGTGCCGGAGCAGCTGTTCCGCACCCTGATCAAATGGATGCCGGCCGAAAAACTGGCCGCCCGCAACGTCCGCGCCGCCGCCATCCAGCGCGCCGTCCCCGCCGCGCCCGCGGGCGCAGCCACCGGTGCGCCGCTACCGATCATTCCCGGCGTAGACTGGCAGCTTGCGCTGGAAAGCGTGGACCGCGAGCGCGAGCGGCTCGACAGGCGCCTGCACGGCTTCGTCAGCGAATACCGCGCGGCCGCGCAAGCGGTGCGCGCCGCGGCGGCCGGCGGCCAGCACCAGGTGCTGCACGAGATCGCGCACAACCTGAAGTCGACCGCGGCCTACATCGGCGCCTTCCATCTGGCCGCGCAGGCGCAGGCGCTGGAGCAGGCCTTGCGCAGTGGGCGCGGCGACGGCGTCGCCGTGCTGGCGGACGAGTTGGCGGATGGGCTGGACGCGGTGCTGGCCGGCCTGCTGCAAATGGGCGAGCCATCGCCGCGCCACCGCGACGGCGACACGGCGCAGCTGATCGCGCGGCTGGAAGCCTGCCTGCGCGGCGACGACGCCCGCGCGGAAGACATATTGAGGGAACTGGCCGCACTGCCGGAGGTCATACGCCATACGCACCATCTGGCGGCCATCCGGCGCGCGGTGGATGACATCGAATATCACGCAGCACTGGCGCCGCTGGACGCGCTGGCGCATACGCTGCAAAACGAACTGAAAGAAAGCTCATGAACCTGGTGGGGACACAAAAGGTACTCGTGGCCGACGACGACACTGTCAATCGCCAGGTATTGGCGGAACTGCTCAAGCCGGAATATACCGTGCTGCTGGCGAAGAATGGCGAACAGGCGCTGGAACGCGCCACGCGCCATCTGCCGGACCTGATCCTGCTGGACGTGATGATGCCGGACATGGACGGCTACCAGGTGCTGCGCAGCCTGCGCGCCGACGAGCAGACCGCCAACATCGCGGTGATTTTCATTTCCGGCCTGGGCCGGCCGGAGGATGAAGCGATCGGCCTGAAGATGGGCGCCGCCGACTACATCGCCAAGCCCTTCAACGAGACCGTGGTGATGGCGCGCGTGGCCATGCAGCTGCAGATGGTGCGCCAGCGCCGCATGCTGGAGCACCTGGCCCACGTCGATGGCCTGACCGAGCTGGCGAACCGGCGCCGCTTCGATGAAGTGTATGAAACCGAATGGCAGCGCAGCCGCCGCAACGGCCGGCCGCTGTCGCTGGCGCTGCTGGATATCGACTCCTTCAAGCAGTACAACGACCATTACGGCCATCCGGCCGGCGACCGCGCCTTGCGCGCCGTGGCCCGCGCCGTTTCTGCCGGCTTGCGCCGTCCGGCCGATCTGGCGGCGCGCTACGGCGGCGAGGAAGTGGTGCTGCTGATGCCGGATACCGAAGCGGCGCAGGCGCAGCAGGTGGTCAGCGCCATCTGCTGCGCGATCGCGGCTTTGCAGATCCAGCACGAAGCCTCGTCGGTTGCGCCGATGCTGACGGTAAGCGCCGGCGGCGCCACGTTGAGCGGCGCCGGCAAGGAGTCCTGCAGCGAACTGTTTGCCGCCGCCGACACCCTGCTCTACCAGGCAAAGAAGGAAGGCCGCAACCGCGTGCTGTGGCGCGCGGCCGCGCCCGAATTACAGACGCAGGCTGGCGCCCACTCGTAAAGTCTCGGCGATATTGCGCGCCGCGCTGCGCACGTTGGCGGCGGCGGCGGCCATGGCCTCCTCCACCGTGCACGGACGGCTGACGGAGCCGAATACCGCGTTGATGCCGTGTTCATGCACCGCCGCCGCGCCGCTTCCCAGGCCGCCGGCGATCGCGATCACCGGCTTGCCGTAGCGCTGCGCCACGCGCGCCACGCCCACCGGCGTCTTGCCGTGGATGGTCTGGCCGTCGATGCGGCCTTCGCCGGTGATGACCAGGTCCGCATCGGCCACCGCCGCATCCAGGCCCACCGCGTCGGTGACGATCTCGCTGCCCGGACGCAGGCTGCCGCCCAGGAACACCAGCATGGCCGCGCCGATGCCGCCGCCGGCGCCGGCGCCCGGCACGTTGGCCACGTCCTGGCCCAGGTCGCGCGCGATCACTGCCGCATAATGACGCAGGTTGTCGTCCAGCCGCGCCACCATTTCCAGCGTCGCGCCCTTTTGCGGGCCGAAGATGGCGGAGGCGCCCTGCGGCCCCACCAGCGGGTTGCTGACATCGCAGGCGACGTCGAACACGCATTCCTTGATGCGCGCATCAAGGCCGGACAGGTCGATGTGGTCCAGCATATTCAGCGCGCCGCCGCCCGGCGCCAGATCCGCGCCGCAGGCGTCGACCAGCCGGCCGCCCAGCGCCTGCAGCATGCCGGCGCCGCCGTCGTTGGTGGCGCTGCCACCGATGCCCAATACGAAGCGGCGCGCGCCGGCGTTCAGCGCGTTCAATATCAGCTGGCCGGTGCCGAAGCTGGTGGTGCGCAGCGGGTTGCGCTGCGACGGCAGCACCAGTTCCAGGCCACTGGCGGCGGCCATTTCGATCACCGCCGTCTGGCCGTCGCCCATCAAGCCATAGAACGCCGATACCGGCTGGCCCAGCGGCCCGGTGACCTGCAAGGCCACCAGCTTGCCGCCGCTGGCGTCGATCATCGCCTGCACCGTGCCTTCGCCGCCGTCGGCCACCGGCAGCTTGCGGTATTCGGCGTCGGGGAATATCTCGCGGAAACCGGCCTCAATCTCGTTGGCCACGGCCATCGCCGTCAGGCTCTCCTTGAACGAATCCGGTGCTATCACTATTTTCATGTAAAACTCTTAGCGGTTGACCAGTTTTGCCGGAATGCGCAGCACCAGTATCGCGCCGATCAGCAGCACGCTCGACAGAATATACAGCGCCGAATCGGTGCTGTTGGTCGCGTCCTTGATCCAGCCGACCAGGAACGGGCTGACGAAACCGGCGATCTGGCCCAGCGAATTAATCAGCGCCAGGCCGCCGGCCGCCGCGGCGCTGCCGAGGAAGGCCGCCGGCAGGGACCAGAACTGCGCCAGCGCCGCCAGCGCGCCCATGGTCGCCATGCTCAAGCCGATCATGACGATCAGCGCATTGCTGGAGAAGTTGGCCGCCATCAGCAGGCCAATCAGGCCCATGACCATCGGCAGTGACACGTGCAAGCGGCGTTCGCGGTGCTTGTCGGCGGAACGGCCGCTCCACACCATGAACACGGCGGCCATCAGGTAGGGAATGGCGCTCAGCCAACCCACCGTGACCGCGCTCTCGAATCCCAGCGACTTGATGATCGACGGCAGCCAGAAGTTAATCGCATACACGCCCATCTGGATGCAGAAGTAGATCACGCCCAGCATCCATACGCTGCCGTTGCCGAGCACCGCGCCAAAGGTCTGGCCCACGCTGCTGGTGGCGGCGCGCTGCTGCTCATCGCTGGCCAGCGCGGCCTGCATGGCGGATTTCTCTTCGGCGCTGAGCCACTTGGCCTGGGTGATGCCGTCGTTCAGGTACAGGTAAACGCCGACGCCCAGCAGCACGGTCGGCACGCCCTGCAGCAGGAACAGCCACTGCCAGCCGGCCATGCCGCCCTGGCCGGAGGAGAAGTGCGACAGCATCCAGCCGGACAGCGGACCGCCGATCAGGCCCGAAATCGGAATCGCCGACATGAACAGCGCCATTACCTGGCCGCGCTTCTGGGTCGGGAACCAGTGGGTGAAGTACAGAACCATGCCGGGGAAGAAGCCCGCCTCCGCCACGCCGGTGAAGAAGCGCAGCACATAGAACGAGGTGGGCGAATGCACGAACAGCATGCAGGCGGACAGGCCGCCCCACGCGATCATCATCACCGAGATCCAGCGCCGTGCGCCGATTTTATGCAGGATCAGGTTACTCGGCACGCCGCTCAGCACATAGCCGATGAAGAAGATGCCGGCGCCCAGGCCGTAAACAGTATTGCTCAATTTGAGCGCGTCCAGCATTTCCAGCTTCGCGAAGCCGACGTTGACGCGGTCCAGGTAATTGAACAGGTAACAGACGAAAATGAACGGAATCAGATGCCAGCTGGCTTTTTTATAGGCGCCGTCCAGGACGGACGCCGCCGGCCACACTTGGGCCGAGGTGTTGGAATTGCTCATGCAGGTCTCCGATCTATTTTAATGATACCGCGATTATCTGGAATCGATCACAAAAAAGCATTGGACCAACGCCCGAATCTGGCCGCATCCGCCGTTCAATTCTTGGGCGAATGCACTAAAATAGGCGCCATGGACATACTCAGCACGGAGCTGGCGCAGGATATCGTTACCCGCACCATGCGCATCATCCCCTATAACGTCAACGTCATGGACGCCAACGGCAGCATCATCGCCAGCGGCAATCCGGCCCGCATCGGCGAACTGCATGCGGGCGCGCTGCTGGCGCTGGCCAAGAAACTGACGGTGGAAATCGACGACGCCAGCGCCAGAAACCTGCACGGCGCCCAGCCGGGCATCAATTTGCCGCTGACGGTGCACGGACAATTGTGCGGCGCGGTAGGCCTGAGCGGCGCACCGGACGACGTCCGCCAGTTCGGCGAGCTGGTACGCCTGACCGCCGAAATGATCCTCGAACAGGCGCAATTGACGGGCGAACTGCAGCGCGATTCGCGCTACCGCGAAGCCTTCGTCCTCCACCTGATCAACGGCGAACACGCCAGCACGGCGGACCTGGGCGCCTGGGCGCACCGCCTCGGCGTCCACTTCGAACGCACCCACGCCGTCTATCTGCTGGAGGTCGAAGACGCCGACCTGCAGGCGCTGCAACTGCGGCTGCAGACGCGCGTGCCGTCGGCGCTGACCGCGGCCGCAGGCCCGCAGGAACTGGCTATCCTTGATTTTCCCGACGCCGTCGGCCATGACCGGCGGCTGCACGCGCTGGCCGCCATCCTGCGCGAAGTCTGCCCGCAGCCGCACACGCTCACCATGGGCATCGCGCTGCAGGGCATCGACGGCGTCGCCACTTCCTACCAGAGCGCCAAGACCGCCGCCCGCATCGGCCGCAGCCGCCATCCGCAACGCCGCCTGCACAGTTACTACGACCACGCGCTGCCTGTACTGCTCTCCGGCCTGAACACCGGATGGCAGTCGGCGCAGCTGCGCGCGCCGATCGAAAAGCTCGGCAAGAACAAGGATATGCTGCAGCGCACACTGGAAGCCTGGTTCGCCCACGACGGCCACCCGGCCGCCACCGCCGAAGCGCTGCACATCCACCGCAACACGCTGGACTACCGCCTGCGCCGCATCGGCGATATCACTGGCCTCGATCTGGCCCGGCTGGAGGACCGTTTTCTGCTCTACATTTCCGTGCTCTTGTCCAGTCAATGAAACTGAATGAAGCCATCTTATACACATAAAACAACAGGCTCGGAAATGCGTAAAACTTGCTGTATTATTCCCGCTTGCCCAAAAAGCAGCCCACAAGGCACGCCACGGGACACACGATAAAACACAAAAAGCACTGGAGCTATTTTGAGTATTTTTAGAACGAAGAATCTGGATGAGATGATCGCCAATGCCGGCAAGCCCGGCGGCCTGGCGAAGGTACTGGGTCCTTTCGACCTGATCTTGATGGGCATCGGCGCCATCGTCGGCACAGGCATCTTCGTGCTGACCGGTACGGGCGCTGTCACCGCCGGTCCGGCGCTGACCTTGTCGTTCGTGGTGGCGGCCATCGCCTGCGGTTTCGCCGCGCTGTGCTACGCGGAATTTGCTTCCACCGTTCCGGTGGCCGGCTCCATCTACACCTACTCCTATGCCACGCTGGGCGAACTGGCCGCGTGGATGATCGGCTGGGACCTGCTGCTGGAATACGGCCTGGCCACGTCGGCCGTGTCGGTCGGCTGGTCGGGCTACTTCCAGTCGCTGATCTCCGGCTTCGGCATCCACCTGCCGGTGGAACTGACAGCGGCTCCCGGCGCCCTGCCCGGCGTGCATACGCTGATCAACCTGCCGGCGCTGTGCATCATGCTGCTGCTGACGGCGATGCTGAGCATCGGCGTGCGCGAATCGGCGCGCGTCAACAACGTCATGGTGGTCATCAAGATCAGCGTGGTGCTGCTGTTTATCTTCGTCGGCGCGCGTCACGTCACGCCGGCCAACTGGCACCCGTTCATGCCATACGGCGTCAACGGCATGCTGGGCGCCTCGGCGCTGGTGTTCTTCGCCTTCATCGGCTTCGACGCCGTGACCTCGGCGGCGGAAGAAGTCAAACGTCCGGAACGTGATCTGCCGATCGGCATCATCGGTTCGCTGGCCGGCTGCACCGTGCTGTACGTGATTGTCTCGGCCATCATGACCGGCATCGTGCCGTACAAGGAATTCCTCGGCATCGACCACCCGGTCACGCTGGCGCTGCAACGGGCCGGTGAAAACTGGTTCGCCGGCTTCGTCGACCTGGGCGCGATCCTGGGCATGACCACCGTGATCCTGGTGATGGCCTACGGCCAGACCCGCATCATCTTCGCCATGTCGCGCGACGGCCTGCTGCCGAAACGCCTGTCGACGGTGCACCCGCGTTTCCAGACCCCGTTCCTGGCCACCTGGATCGTCGGCATCGTATTCGGCCTGATGGCCGCCGTGGTGCCGCTGAACGTGTTGAGTGAGCTGGTCAACATCGGTACGCTGGCCGCCTTCTCGCTGGTGTCGATCGCCGTCGTCATCCTGCGCAAGAAACGCCCTGACCTGAAACGCGCCTTCCGCTGCCCAGGCGTGCCGGTGGTGCCAGCGCTGGCGGTGATCTTCTGCGTCACGCTGATGTGCTACCTGAGCTGGGTCACCTGGGTTGCCTTCGGCATCTGGCTGGTGATCGGCCTGGCGATCTACTTCGGCTACGCCCGCAAGCACTCGCTGCTCAACCAGTAAGACCCTACGCTGCCCGCGGCTGGAATTTCTTCCGGTACGACGCGGGCAGCAGTCCCACCCGCTGCTGGAACAGCCGGCGGAATGAATTGCTGTCCTCATAGCCCACCTTGAAGGTGATGCTGTCGAGGCTCATGCGGGTGGACTCCAGCAGATGCTTGGCCTTCTCCAGGCGCAGCGTCTGCAGGTAGGCCAGCGGCGTGTAGCCGGTGGCTTCCTTAAATCGCCGCATGAAATTGCGCACGCCGAAACCGAAACGCGGCGCCAGTTCGTCGATCGCCAGCGGCTGATCGTAATGCTCCTCCAGCCAGTTCTGCACCCGCAGGATGTCGGCATCGCCATGACTCTTCGGCATCGACCACAACACATACACCGACTGCTCGCTGCGCGCGTTATCGATCAGCAGATAGCGGCTGCACTTCTGCGCCAGGTCCAGCGAGCCGTATCGGCGGATCAGGTGCAGCAGCAGATCCATGGCCGCGCTGGCGCCGCCGCTGGTGATGAAGCGGTTGTCCTCGCACAGCGTTTCGCGTTCATCCATGCGCACGTCGGGATAGCGCCTGCGGAACAGGTCCGCGAAAGCCCAGTGCGTGGTGGCGCGCGCGCCGGACAGCAGTCCGGTCTCGGCCAGCATGAAGGTGGCGGTGCACATCGTCGCCAGCACCGCGCCTTGCGCGTGCTGTTTGCGCAGCCAGTCCGCATAGCGCGCGAAGCCGGGCAAAGCTTCCCGCAGCGTGAACAGAAAGCCGGGGATCAGCACCACGTCGGTGTGGCCGATGTCGTCCAGCGCGGCTTCGGCCTGCAAGGTCTGGCCGCGCAGCGTGGCGACCGGCCTGCCGTCCAGCGAGGCCGTGACGACGTCGAACACTGGCTCCGCGGCAAACAGGTTGGCTGCGGTGAGCAGTTCCAGCGCCGTGGTGGCGCTGGCGGCCGAACACTGGTCGGCAAACAGCAAGGTGATGTGCATGGCGGATTTCGCATGAAAAAAGTCATTTCTGCACCTACCTTACCAGAACCTCATCCCCTATAGTGGTGGCTGTCCTCTACTCGATCTACTCATCTGTACACCATGAATCTCTGGTTTCGACTGTTCTGGATGCTGCTGAAGCGTCCGTGGCGCCAAGGCGCCGATCCATTTTCCACCACCGTGGTGCGCATGCGCGTGTGGCCGCTGGACCTGGATCTGAACCGCCACGTCACCAACGGCCGCTATTTCACGCTGGCCGACATCGGCCGCATGGATTACGTGCTGAAGACCGGCGCCTTCCGCACTGCGCTGCGCCACAAGGCCGTGCCCATCGTCGGCGACGCCTGGGGCAAGTTCCGCCGCGAGCTGAAGGTGTTCGAAACGTTCGAACTGCACACCCGCATGCTGGGCTGGGACGAAAAATGGAGCTTCCTCGAACACCGCTTCGTCAAGGATGGCCGCGTGGCCGGCGTGGTGGTGATGCGCGGCGTATTCCGCTCGTCCAAAGGCACGGTGGGGCCCGCCGACATCGTGCGCGACCTCGGCGTGCCGGAACAGTCGCCGGCGCTGCCCGAGTGGCTGTCCGCATGGTCGGGCAGCTGCGATGGCATGAGCCAGCAGCTGCGCGAGGAAGAAACTAAATAACCACCAGATCCAGCTCCCGCAGGAAGCTGGCTGCCTGCGCATGGGAGATGATCGCGCCCTTGAACAAGCCGCCCTCGGTCAGCTTGATGCCTTCGATGTTGGCCCCGCGCAGATCCGCCCCCTGCAACTTGGCCAGCTTGAGCACCGCGTTGCGCAGGCTGCCGCCTTCGAACACCGCATCGCGGAAGTCGCAGCCGGACAGGTAGGCGTCCGAAAAATCCAGTTCCTTCAGGGTCGCCTTGCGGAACGAGAAGCCGCGCATGTCGGCGCCCACCAGCAGGCATTCCTCGAAATGGATGCCAAGGTGCGCCACCTCTTCGAACGACGCGCCGGTCAGCTTGCAGCCGTGGAAGGCGGCGGAGGCCAGCTTGGCGCGGCGCCACTTGGCGTTATTCAGGTCGCAGCCGTCGAAGCGGGCATCGACCGCGTCGACTGATTCCAGGTCGATGCCGCCGGCACGGCAGCGCAGCCAGTGCGAGCGCGCCAGCTTGCAGGCGAACAGCGTGGCGCCGGCAAAGGTGCAGCGCTCGAAGGTGCAGCCTTGCAGGTCGAGGCGCGACAGATCCTCGTCGTCGAAGGCGCAGCCCTCAAAGCGGCGCACGCCCTGCGCCAGATGCTCTTCCAGTTCGGCGCGCGACAGCGCCACGCCGGAGACGGCGTTCGTATGCGATTGTTCCATCACTTCAGATTCATGGTTTGTACTGACAGCAGCTTGCAGTCGCCGGCGACGTTCACATAGGTGCGCATAAACTGGTAACGGTTGCTGCGCGAAGTCTTGCCGTCCGCATTCCACTGCTCAGTGGTGCTCACGCCGCGCAGCACGACGGTGTCGCCCCGCACGTGCGCATGCACGTCGCTGGTGGTGCGGGACTTGTAGATCACCGGCTTTTCCAGCCGCGCCAACAGGCTGGCGCGCGTTTCGATTTCGGAGCCGAGGGTATGCACCCACACATAGTCGTCCGCCAGCAGCGTCCGCAGGAAAGGCAGGTCGCCGACGCGCAGCGCTTCTTCGTACTGCGCGTCGCGCACAATCAGCGATTCGACGGGCAGGCAAGACGCTGCCGAGGCTAATACTGGCAGCGCACCGTAGAGGAGGAACAGGATTTTTTTCATGGTGCCGAAGAGTATAACCGCTCCACCGTGCCCTACCCCACAGACTTCTTGAAGAAATCCTCTTATTCTGAACCGCATGATGAAAAAATACCGCAAGCAGCCTTACGACGTGGCCAATATCCGCCGCCTGCTGGAGCCAGGCCCGGTGGTGCTGGTCAGTTCCGCATGGCAGGGCAAGACCAACGTCATGACCATGGGCTGGCACATGATGATCGGCTTTACGCCGGCGCTGTTCGGCTGCTACATCGACGAGAGCAACCATAGCTACGACATGGTGGTCAACAGCGGCGAATGCGTGATCAACCTGCCCACCGCCGACCTGCTGGAACAGGTGATCGGCATCGGCAACTGCAGCGGCGCCAATACCGACAAATTCCCGCTGTTCGGCCTGACCGCCGTGCCGGGCGAGGAAGTCGCCGCTCCGCTGATCGCCGAATGCTACGCCAGCTTCGAATGCCGGCTGGCCAACGCCAGGCCCAATCCCAATCATCCGCTGTTCGTCTGGGAAGTGGTGCGCGCGCACGTCGCCACCACGCCCAGGCTGCCGAAAACGCTGCACTACCGGGGCGATGGCGAATTCATGGTCTCCGGCCGCGAAATCGCCACGCTTGAGCGCTATCCCAACCAGCGCCGCTAAAGTCCGCCCGGCGGCCGAGGAGACAGCATGAATACCAACCAATGGTTCCTGCTGATCGGCGCGTTGATGCTGGCGCGCGGCCTGGCGGCGGCGACCATTTCGCGCTCGCCGTTCACCTCCGCCATCGTCTACCTGGTGGTGGGCATGCTGCTGGGGCCAAGTTGCCTCAACCTGTTCAGCTTCGACCCGACCAAGGAGTCCGGACCGCTGGAGATGCTGGCCCAGGTGGCGCTGCTGATCTCCCTGTTCTCGGCCGGCGTC
Organism: Duganella aquatilis; assembly: GCF_009674565.1. Lineage (GTDB taxonomy): Bacteria > Pseudomonadota > Gammaproteobacteria > Burkholderiales > Burkholderiaceae_D > Rugamonas > Rugamonas aquatilis. The sequence goes on along the minus strand of NZ_WKJL01000001.1, from coordinate 332,645 downwards.
AAGATGCCGGTGCCGTTCACACTCGAACGCTGGAGCGCGCCATTGCGCCTGGCCTGGCTGTCGATGGCGCTGACGGTGGGACTGGTGGCGCTGTTCGCCTACTACGTGCTGCACCTGCCGGCCGGCGCCGCCGTGCTGCTGGGCGGCATACTCGCCCCCACCGATCCGGTGCTGGCCACCGATGTCCAGGTGCGCCATGCCGGCGACAAGGACCAGCTGCGCTTCAACCTGACCTGCGAGGCCGGCATGAACGACGGCAGCGCCTTCCCCTTTGTGCTGCTGGGTCTCTCCATGCTGCATATGAGCGAAGCGGGCAATGTCAACGAACACCTGATCCACTGGCTGCTGGTCGATGTGCTCTGGGCCACGGCGGGTGCGCTGCTGGTCGGCGTGGCGGCTGGCGCCGGGCTGGCGCGCCTGAGCTGGCGCCTGCGCGTCATGACGCCGCGCCAAGACATCATGGACGATCTGGTGGCCCTGGGCCTGATCGCCGTGGTGTTTGCCGTGGCCAGCCTGCTGAAAGCCTCCGGCTTCCTGGCCGTATTCTTCGCCGCGGTGGCGCTGCGCCAGACGGAATTGAAACTGGCCGGCGCGCCGAAAGATCCGCAAGGCTTGCGCGAACCGGACATGGCGAAATCCGAGGCGGCAAAATCCGACGAAACCGAAGGCGTGCCGCTGGTCGTCAGCAACGAATCGCTGGTGTTCAAGGAGCACCTGGAACGCCTGTCCGAGCTGACGCTGGTGCTGCTCCTGGGCGGCATGATTTCGCTGCGCGACCTGCCCTACGAAACCATCGGCGTCGCCGCCTTCCTGTTCGTGGTGGCGCGGCCGCTGTCGGTCTACGTGGGTCTGATGGGCAGCGGCGTCGGCAAGCGCATGCGGGCGATGATAGGCTGGTTCGGCGTGCGCGGCATCGGCTCCATCTTCTACCTGGTGTACGCGATTGAAGCCGGCCTGCCGCCCAACATCGCCGGGCAGCTGACCGGCATTGCGCTGGGCGTCATCATGCTGTCGATATTGGTACACGGCTTCAGCGTGAAGCCGTTGATCGATACTAAATGATCGCCGCGATGGCCATGCCCACCTCGGTGGTGCTGGCCGTGCCGCCCATGTCCTGCGTGCGCGGGCCCTCGACCAGGCAGCGCTCCACGGCGGACACCATGGCGTCGTGCGCATCGGTGTAGCCGAGGAAGTCCAGCATCATCGCGCCGCACCAGATCATGGCGATCGGATTGGCGATGTTCTGGCCGTAGATGTCCGGCGCCGAGCCGTGCACCGGTTCGAACAGCGACGGGAAGGTCCGCTCCGGATTCAGGTTGGCCGACGGCGCAATGCCGATGGTGCCCGCGCAGGCCGGCCCCAGGTCGGACAGGATGTCGCCAAACAGGTTGGACGCCACCACCACATCGAAGCGCTCCGGCGACAGCACGAAGCGCGCCGCCAGGATATCGATGTGGTACTTGTCGTGCCGGATCTCCGGGTAGTCGAGGCCCATGGCATCCACGCGCTCATCCCAGTACGGCATGCTGATCGAAATGCCGTTGGACTTGGTGGCCGAGGTCAGATGCTTTTTCGGCCGCTTCTGCGCCAGTTCGAACGCGAACTTCAGCACGCGGTCCACGCCGGTGCGGGTGAAGATGGCTTCCTGCAGCACGAACTCGCGATCGGTGCCTTCGAACATGCGGCCGCCGACGCTGGAGTATTCGCCTTCCGTGTTCTCGCGGACGATGTACATATCGATATCGCCCGGCTTCTTGTTCGCCAGCGGGCAAGGCACGCCGGGCAGCAGGCGCACCGGACGCAGATTGATGTACTGATCGAACTGGCGGCGGAACTTCAGCAGCGATCCCCACAGCGACACGTGGTCCGGCACCGTGTCCGGCCAGCCGACGGCGCCGAAGAACAGTGCATCGTAACCATTCAGCTGCTCCTTCCAGTCGTCCGGCATCATCTTGCCGTGCTCCAGATAGTACTCGCAGCTAGGCCACTCGAAGCTGGTCCACTCGATGCCGATGTTGAAGCGCTTGGCCGCCGCCTCCACTGCGCGTATCCCTTCCGGCATGACTTCCTTGCCGATGCCGTCGCCTGCCAGCACTGCGATTTTATGTACTTTCATGTCCGCTCTCCTTCTTGGAAAGCCACAGCATAAACCGATTTCACTCGTTTATAATTGCTATAAATGTAAAGCAATGGAACACGAATCGTGGATAATCGTATCGACAACGAAGACCTGCGCGTCTTCGCGACGGCGGCGCGCAAGGCCAGCTTTGCGGCGGCGGCCGAGGAACTGGGCATGTCGCCAGCCTACGTCAGCAAGCGCATCGCCATCCTGGAGCAGATGCTGGGCGTGCGCCTGTTCCACCGCACCACGCGCCGCGTGGTGGTCAGCGAGGACGGCGAACGTGTCTACGCGCACGCGATGACCATTCTTGAAAACCTCGACAGCATGCTGCACGAAGTGGCCGAACGGCGCGACGTGCCGCGCGGCCTGCTGCGCATCTGCAGCAGCTTCGGCTTCGGCCGCAACCTGGTGGCGCCGGTGGTGGCGCGGCTGGTCGCCGAGCATCCATCGCTGCAGGTGCGTTTCGAAGTATTCGACCGCCTGGTCGATATTGTCGCCGAGGGCTTCGACCTCGACATCCGCGTCGGCGACGAGATCGCGCCGCACCTGATCGCCCGCAAGCTGATGGCGAATCACCGCATCCTGTGCGCCTCGCCGGCGTATCTGGAGCGGCATGGCACGCCGCGCAGCCTGCAGGAGCTGTCAGGCCACAACTGCCTGGCGATCAAGGAACGCGACCTGCCCTTCGGCGTATGGCCGCTGCGCAGCGGCGGCGCCGAGGAAAACGTGAAGGTGACCGGGTCGCTGTCCTCCAACCACGGCGAAATCGCGCTGCAATGGGCGGTGGCCGGCGCCGGCATCGTGCTGCGCTCGCGCTGGGACGCGCAGCCTCACCTGGACAGCGGAGAGCTGGTGCAGGTGCTGCCGCAGTACACGCAGAGCGCCAATGTCTGGGCGGTCTATCCGCAACGGCTCGCCGGTTCCGCCAAGGTGCGCGTCTGCGTCGAGTTCATGGAACAGCAGCTGGCGCAGAAATAGCCATCACCTTGTCCGGCGTGATCGGCGTGCTGCGCACCCTGCGCCCGGTGGCGTGGTAAATCGCGTTGCAGATCGCCGCCGATACCCCGACCAGGCCAATCTCTCCCACGCCTTTTGCACCGATACGGCTGACGATGCGGTCATCCTCCTGCACGAACAGCACGTCAATGTCATGGATGTCGGCATTGACAGAGACGTGGTATTCGCCCAGGTTGTGATTCATGAAGCGCCCGAGCCGGTGATCGCAATGTGTCTCCTCGTGCAGCGCCTGGCTGATGCCCCACACCACGCCGCCGATGATCTGGCTACGCGCCGTCTTGGCGTTGATGATGCGGCCTGCCGCGATGGCGCTGACCACGCGGGTCACGCGCACGGCGCCGAATTCCGGGTCCACGCGCACCTCGCAGAACACCGCCGAATGCGTTGAGCGCTGGTACTTCATCTGCTTGAGCATATTCGGCAGCATCAGGTACTTCGCTTCCAGCCGCTGGTTGCCGCTGCCGTGCATGATCTCGACCAGGGAGACTGCAACGCCAGGCTGCGACGATACCCGCAGCGAGCCGCCGCAAAACTCGACGTCGGCAAAGCGCGTCTTTGCCAGCGGAGAATCCGGCAGCTTTTGCGCCAGCTTGAACAGCTTCTTCTGCAGCTTTTCGCACACGCCCTGCACCGCCGACCCCACCGTCGCCACGTGCGAGGAGCCGCCCTCGATCGGCGCCACCGGCAAGGTCGAATCGCCAAGCTGGAATCGCACATTTTCCAGCGGCAGTCCCAGCGCGTCGGCCGCGATGATGCTCATCGCCGTGTAGGTGCCGGTGCCGATGTCGGTGGCCGCGCTGCTGACCACCAGCGTGCCGTCCGCACGCAGCACGGCGCTGGCGCGGGCGAACATCTGCATGGCGTCCCACATGCCGGTCGCCATGCCCCAGCCGATCAGTTCCCGGCCCTCGCGCATCGTGCCTGGCTCCAGCGGCCGCCTGTCCCAGCCGAAGCGCGCCGCGCCTTGCTCGTAGCAGGCGCGCAGCTCCTTGGTGGAATACGGCAGGCCGCGCGACGGGTCGATTTCCGCGTAATTCTTCAGGCGCAGCGCCAGCGGGTCCATCTTCAGCGCATACGACAATTCGTCCATTGCCACTTCCAGCGCGTGCACCCCGTGCGCCGCGCCGGGTGCGCGCATGTCCATCGGGCTGGCGTGATCGAGGTCGACCAGCTGGTAGCCCAGGCGCACATGCTCGCATTGATACAGCTCGCCGGACCAGTTGACCACCACTTCCACATAATCTTCGATACGCGAGGTTTCGGCCACCGCTTCATGAATGATGGACGTCAGCGTGCCATCCGGATCGGCGGCCAGGCGCACGCGCTGCAAGGTTTCGGGCCGGTGGCCGAAGGTGAACATCTGCTGCCTTGTCAGCACCACGCGTACCGAGCGTTCCAGCTGCAGGGCCGCCATCACCGCCAGCGGCAGCTGATATTGCGGACGCAGACCGGAGCCGAAGGCGCCGCCCACATACGGATTGCGCACCGTGACCTTGTCCTTGGACAGGCCGAACACGTGCGACACGTACCAGCGGCTGTTCTGCGAGCTTTGCGTCTTGTCATAGATGGTCAGGTGGCCGTCCGCGCTGCGGATCACCGTGCTGGCGAACAGCTCCATCGGATTATGGTGTTCCACGCCGCTGTAGTATTCGCCCTCGATCTTGATATCGGCCTTGTCCCACATCTCATCCGCATGTCCCTTGGGCGACGGCGGCGGCGTAAAACCGGCCTTCATGCGACTGGGCTTGTAAGCGCGGCCGCGATTCTCTGTCAGCGAGGTGGCGTGCGGCTCGCAGGCGTAACCCACCTGCACCAGCCGCGCCGCATAGCGCGCCGCTTCGAAGGACTCGGCCACCACCAGCGCCACCGGCTGGCCGCTGTAGACGATCTGGCCGTCGTACAGCGGACGGAATGGCGCGCCGCCCGGAGCCGTCATGTCCTTGTAAAAGATATCGAAGGAACGGATGCGCGGACGATTCAGGTGCGTGATGACTTCCACCACGCCAGGCACCGCCAGCGCCTCGTCGCTGCGGATGGACTGGATGCGGCCTTTGGGAATCGTGCCGCTGACCACCACGCCGTACAGCAGATCGTCGGCCGGATACTCGGCGGCGTAACGCGCCTGGCCGGTGACTTTGTCGCGGCCATCCACGCGCGAGACGGCCATGCCGATGCTGACCGCGCCCGTGCCCTGATCCGCAGACGGTGTGCGGAGTTCTTCAATCAGATCTGTCACGTGGCGCTCCCTGTGTTGTCATGCGTGCCGGCGGCGGCCTGCTCCAGTGCGCGCACCACGGCGCGGTGCGCCAGCGTTATCTTGAAATTGTTGTCGCCTTGTCCTCGCGCCCCGGCCAGCAAGGCGTCGGCGGCGCGGACAAAGTGCTCCGCGGTCGCCGGATGACCAGCCAGCAGCGATTCGGCCGCAGGCACACGCCACGGCTTGTGCGCCACGCCGCCCAGCGCCAGGCGAGCCTCGCGCACCACGCCGTCGTCGCCGATGTCCAGCATGGCGGCTACCGACACCAGCGCAAACGCGTATGACGCGCGGTCGCGGATCTTCAGGTAGGCCGAATGCGCCGAGAATTGCGCGGCGGGCGGCAGCTCAATGTGCGTAATCAGTTCGCCGTCCGCCAGCGTCGCATCGCGCTCCGGCTTATCCTCCGGGAGGCGGTGGAGGTCGGCGAAATCGATCTGCCGTTCACCGGATGCCGACCGCACGTGGACAATCGCACCCAACGCAGCCAGCGCCACGCACATGTCGGACGGATGCACAGCGATGCAATGCTCGCTGGCGCCGAGGATGGCGTGCTGGCGCGTCAATCCGCCGATGGCGGAACAGCCGGCGCCAGGCTGGCGCTTGTTGCACTGCGTGGCGACGTCATAGAAGTAATGGCAGCGTGTGCGTTGCAACAGGTTGCCGCCATTGCTGGCCATATTGCGTATTTGCGGCGAGGCGCCGGCCAAGATGGCTGCGGTCAGCAACGGATAAGCATTGCGCACCAGCGGATGGTAGGCCGTATCGGCATTGCGCGCAGTCGCGCCGAGCAGCAGGCCGCCGTTGGCGCCGGGCGCAATCGCATCCAGCGGCAGGCCGTTGATGTCGATCAGTGAGACCGGCCGCATGACAAATTCCTTCATCAGGTCGACCAGGTTGGTGCCGCCGGCGATGAAGCGCGCGCCGACGTCGGCGTGCGACAGCGCCTCGCTGGCGTCGGCCGGGCGGAAATAGGCGATCGGATTCATGCCGGCACCGTCCCAGGCTGGTAGGGACGATCCGGATCGTCCCCGCGCTGCGTCAGCCCCATCACCTCGGTGACGGCGGCGACGATGCCGGGATAGGCGCCGCAGCGGCAGATATTCCCGCTCATGAGTTCACGCACTTCGGCCACCGTCTGCGCCTGGCCTTCGTTCATCAAGCCGACGGCGGAACACAACTGGCCCGGCGTACAGTAACCGCACTGGAAAGCGTCATGTGTGATGAACGCCTGTTGCAGCGGATGCAGTTGCTGGCCGTGCGCCAGTCCTTCCACGGTAGTGACGTCGCGGCCGTCCTGCATCACCGCAAGCGTCAGGCAGGAGTTGATGCGTCGGCCGCCGACCAGCACCGTGCAGGCGCCGCACTGGCCATGGTCGCAGCCTTTCTTGGTGCCGGTCAGGCCGGCGCGTTCGCGCAGCAGGTCAAGCAGCGAGACCCACGCTTCCACTTCGAATTGCCGGGATTCGCCGTTCAGTTGCAGGCGCACTGGGTAAGTGGAAGTCATCATGCCCCTTGTTCGTTTTTCAGGATGCCGCGTACATTGGTCACCATCAGGCACAGTTGCAGTCCGATGAGCGCCCACGCGTCGTCATGCCAGCCCCACGCGATCCACAGCGCGTTGCTGACGATGAAGGTGATGAAGCCGATCTTGCGGCGCAGCGGCGACTTGGAGCCGACCAGCAGTCCGGCCAGCACGGTGATGACCATGGCGGGCCATTGCAGCAAATCGAGCCAGTCGCTCATGGGCAGACATCCCTCTGGTTGTGATGCCCCAGCATGTGCCATGCCACGGACATGGTATGTGCGGCAGCACACGGCTAGCGGCACCGCGCCAGTGCGTGCGCGGCTTAACAGACAGCGTCAGCCATGTCGGCCCATCATGGTCCAAACCTCAGGAAAACCGCATGGAAATCGACCGTCTACCTTACGCCTCGGCGCACACGCTGGCCCAGGCGCTGGCGCAACTGGACCCGCAGCAGACACCGGGCGAACAGCTTGCACAGCTGATCGCCGCCGGCCAGGACCAGCTTCCGCTGCCCGTACGCGGCGCCACGCTGCAGCGCTGGCAATGCCTGGCGCTCGCGGCGCAGCACGATCTGGCGCTGGTCAAGCTGTATGAAGGCCACACCGACGCACTGGCGATTCTGGCGGAGCTGGACGGTCCGTCGCGCCCGGGCGCCGCATGGGGCGTATGGTGTGCGGAGTCGCCGGATGCCGCCGTGGTGCTGCGCCATAAAGGCGCCGGCGAACAGGTCATCTCGGGCCGCAAGCAATGGTGCTCCGGCGCGGCGGCGCTCAGTCATGCGCTGGTCAGCTGCAAGGATGCCGACGGCGGGCGGCATCTGGCCGCTGTGGCGCTGCGCGGTCCCGGCGTCACGATCACGGATGAAGGCTGGCACGCGGTTGGCATGGCAGCCACCGGCAGCGTGGACGTAGTCTTTGACGATGCGCCGGCGATCCCGGTTGGCGACACCGGCGCTTATCTCAGCCGGCCGGGCTTCTGGTATGGCGGCGCGGGCATCGCGGCCTGCTGGTACGGCGCGGCGCAAGCCTTGGCTGCTTATCTGCATGCCGCCGCGCGCGGACCGATGCAGCCGGATCCGCATCGCCTGGCGCACCTGGGCGAGGTGGACGTGGCGCTGGGCGCCGCCGCCGCCCTGCTGCACGCCACCGCCGCTTCCATCGACCGCTCGCCCGGCGCTTATGCCGGCAGGATGGCAATGCGCGCGCGGCTCGCTGCGGAAGCGGCGGCCAATCAAGTTCTGACCCACGTCACGCGCGCGCTGGGCGCCGGCCCGCTGTGCCGCGACGCCCGCTTTGCGCGCCTGGCGGCCGACCTGCCGGTCTTCCTGCGCCAAAGCCACGCCGAGCGCGATCTGGCCACGCTGGGCAGCCTGCTCACACAACAGGAGGAAGCGCCATGGGCGTTATGACCGAACCGCATACGCGTGCGCCGCAACCGGCGGAGCGCCTGATCGCCGGGCGCGGCACGCCGGACGCCGAGTGGCAGGCCTGGGGCGGCCTGGCGTCGCTGCCGCCAGTCACCGTCGCCGAACTGGTGCCGGCATATCGCCGCGCCGTCATCATCGCGCCGCACCCGGACGACGAAGTGCTGGCCTGCGGCGGCCTGCTGCAACAGCTGCATGCGCAAGGCACGCAAACGATACTGGTAGCCGCCACCAACGGCACCTCCAGCCATCCCGGCTCCGCCCATCTGACGCCATCCGACCTGGCGCGGCTGCGCCCACAGGAAAGCGCAGCCGCCTTGCAGACACTGGGGCTGGCGCCGCAAGTGCTGCGCGCCCGCCTGATCGACGGCCAGGTCCGCGCCAGCATGGAGCACCTGCACACGCTGCTGATCCAGCTATTGCGCCCCGGCGACGTGGTGTTCGTGACCTGGCGCCAGGACGGTCATCCCGACCACGAAGCCTGCGGCCTGGCCGCCTCGTTGGCCGCCCGCGCCTGCCGCGCCACGCTGATCGAGATGCCGGTATGGAGCTGGCACTGGGCCGCGCCGGGCGACCGCCGCGTGCCATGGCACCGCGCCTGCCGGCTGGACCTCAGCGCCGAGGAGCTGCAGCGCAAGCAGCAGGCCATCCAGTGCTTCCAGACCCAATTGAACGACGATCCATCCACCGGGCAGCAGGCGATCCTGCCGCCGCACGTGCTGGCCCGCCTGCTGCACCCATACGAAATCTACTTCACATGACCGACCACTTCCAGCAGCTGTACGAACAAAGCGACGATCCATGGCAAGTGCGCCAACGCTGGTACGAACAGCGCAAGCGCGCCGTGCTGCTGGCCTCCCTGCCCGCGTCCCACATGCGCCACGTCTTCGAACCGGCCTGCGGCAACGGCGAACTGACCGCCGCGCTGGCCCGCCAGGCCGACCGCGTCACCGCCACCGACCTCTCGCCCGCCGCCGTCCAGCTGACCCGCGACCGCCTGGCAGGCGCCGCGCCGGGGCGCGTCTCCGTCGAATGCCAGCGCATTCCGCAGCAGTGGCCGCAAGACAGCCTGTTCGACCTGATCGTCATCAGCGAAATGGCCTACTACCTGAACACCGCCGAATTAGACCAGCTGCGCCAGCGTTGCATCGACACGCTGGCGATGGACGGCGCGCTGCTGCTATGCCATTGGCGCCACCCATTCGCCGACCGCCAGCTGTCCACGGAGGCCATCCACGGCGCCTTCGACGACTGCCCGGACCTGCACCGCATCGCCCGCCACGACGAAAGCGACTTCCTGCTGGACGTCTGGTCGCGCAGCCCGCGCTCGGTGGCGCAACGAGAAGGAGTATCGCCATGATCGGCATCGTCATTCCCGCCCACAACGAAGAGCTGTACCTGGACGCCTGCCTGCGCGCCGCCCGCGTGGCCGCAGCCGACCCGGCCCTGCACGGCGAAGCGGTGCGCATCACCGTCGCGCTGGACAGCTGCACCGACAACTCGCTGGCCATCGTCGAGCGCCACGCCGCGCAATCGGATCAGGGCTGCATCATCGACTACCTGTGCGTCGGCGCGCGCAACGTCGGCGTCACCCGTGCCGCCGGCGCCCGCCACATGCTGGAACACGGCGCCCGCTGGCTGGCGTTCACCGACGCCGACACCCAGGTATCGCCCAACTGGCTGGCGCAGCAACTGAGCCTGAATGTCGACGTGGTGTGCGGCACGGTCGCCGTGGAAGACTGGTCACCGCACCGCGACAACGCGGAACTGCTGCGCCGCCACTTCCACAACAGCTACACCGACGCCGACGGCCACCGCCACATCCACGGCGCCAACATGGGCGTCTCGGCCGCCGCCTACCTGCGCGCCGGCGGCTTTGAACCGCTGGCCTGCAGCGAGGACGTGGCGCTGGTTGAAGCGCTGCGCCGCAATGGCGCGCGCTTCGCCTGGAGCGCCGCGCCGCGCGTGACCACCAGCGCGCGCTGCGACGCCAAGGCACGCGGCGGCTTCGGCGACACCCTGCTGCGTTACGCTGAAAGCGCGCGCATCGCCGCGACCACGGCAACCGCAACGGGAATTTAAAGCCGCGTACCGCAAAATATCGTACCATTGCAGTTCAGGACGTAGCCAGCCAGCCGCCGCCACGCAATCCCCGCATGCATCACCGGCCGACGGCGGCCGCAAAGGAGTCCTCATGACGCCACCTGTCATCACCGCACCACTGGACGCGCCGGGCGGCGCCAACGGCCAGCGCAGCGTCAACGTGCGCGGTCATGGTCCCTGGTGGCGGCGTTTTCTCAGCTTCGCCGGCCCCGGTTACCTGGTGGCGGTCGGCTATATGGACCCGGGCAACTGGGCCACCGACCTGGGCGGCGGCGCCGCCTACGGTTATTCCCTGCTCTGGATCATCGCCCTGTCGAGCTGCATGGCGATGCTGCTGCAGATCCTGTCGGCGCGGCTGGGCATCGTGGCGCAGGCGGATCTGGCGCAGCTGTGCCGCCAGCACTCGTCGCGCCGTTCGGCGATCGCCCAGTGGCTGCTGTGCGAACTGGCCATCTGCGCCTGCGACCTGGCGGAAGTGATCGGCACCGCCATCGCTCTCAAGCTGCTGTTCGGCATACCGCTGACCTACGGCGTGATCCTCACCGCGCTCGACGTGCTGGCCATCCTGTGGTTGCAGCAGCGCGGCTTCCGCTACCTGGAAGCCTTCGTCATGGCGCTGCTGGGCGTGATCTTCCTGTGCTTCGCCGTCAACCTGGCGCTGGCGCAGCCGGAATGGCGCGCGGTGGCGGCGGGCTTTATCCCGACCACGCAAACGGTGACCGATCCCGGCATGCTGTACCTGGCCATCGGCATCATCGGCGCCACCGTCATGCCGCACAACCTCTACCTGCACTCGTCCACCGTGCAAAGCCGCCGCTTCAGCGCCAGCGACGACGGCACGCGCAAGGCGCTCACCTTCGCGGCGGCCGACGTCGTGGTGGCGCTGGGCCTGGCCTTCCTGGTCAATGCCGCCATCCTGATTACCTCGGCGGCGGTATTCCACACCAGCGGGCACGCCCAGATAGCCGACCTGGAAGAAGCCTACAAGCTGCTTGGCCCGCTGACCGGCACCGCGCTGGCCAGCATCCTGTTCGGCGTGGCGCTGCTGGCGGCCGGCCTCAGTTCCTCGGTCGCGGCCACGCTGGCCGGGCAGATCGTCATGGAAGGCTTCGTCAATTTGAAGCTGCCGCGGTGGGCGCGGCGCCTGATCACGCGCGCGCTCGCCATTGTGCCGGCGCTGTTCGTCACCATCGTCTACGGCGACCATGGCGTCACCAGTCTGCTGATCCTCAGCCAGGTGATCCTCAGCCTGCAACTGCCGTTCGCCATGTGGCCGCTGATACGCTACACCGGTTCGCGCGACATCATGGGCCGCTTCGCCACGCCGCGCCCGGTGGCCTGGCTGGCATGGGCCATGATGGTCCTCATCGTCGGCCTCAATGGCATTTTGTTATCGCGGCTCTAAATGAGTGTCAACCGGTCAGCGCAATAATTTATCCGGGGAAATTTGATCCAGATCATAAAATTTGTCGATGAGCTTTGATAGCCTGACAACGGCAATCACAAGGAGCCCATCATGTCGTACAAAAATATACTGGTTCATGCAGACCTGTCCCCGCACGCCGCGCCGCGCTATGCGCTGGCCAGTCAGGTCGCCCTCAACCACGAAGCCCACCTGGTGGGCGCGGCCTTTACCGGCCTGGATGTGGAAATCTACCGCAACGCCGCCTTCGCCTACGGCGGCATGCTGGCCGCGACCGACGTCCAGTCGATCAGGGACAGCGCCGAGGAAGCGCTGACCTCCTTTGTCGACATCGCCGCCATCTCCGGCGCCAGCTACGAGCGCCGCCTCAGCGACGACGACGCCGAAACCGGCCTGGTGATGCAAGCCCGCTACACCGACCTGCTGGTGGCAAGCCAGAGCGATCCCGAACTGACCGGCCCCGAACTGCTGCGCAAGCTGCCGGAACACCTGGCGCTGCACAGCGGCCGTCCGGTGCTGCTGCTGCCGTACGCCGGCCGCTACGCCCACATCGACCAGCATGCGCTGGTGGCCTGGGATGGCGGCCGCGCCGCCACCCGCGCCGTCACCGACGCGCTGCCGCTGCTGCGCAAGACCAAACGCGTGACGCTGGCGGTGTTCAACGCCCATACGCAGTACGGCGCGCACGGCGAGCAGCCCGGCGCCGACATCGCCCTGTACCTGGCGCGCCACGGCGTGGTGGTCGAGGTGACGCAACAAACCACGCCGCCCGGCCTCGACATCGGCAACGCCCTGCTGTCGCTGGCGGCCGACATCGGCGCCGACCTGCTGGTGATGGGCGCCTACGGCCACCAGCGCTGGCGCGAAATCGTGCTGGGCGGCGTCACCCGCCGCGTGCTGCAGTCGATGACGCTGCCAGTCCTGATGGCGCATTGAACGGAGTGGAAATGCGTATTGATACTTACCGCAGCAATTGCGAACGTTGTGTCCATTTTCCCCTGTGCGAGGGCACGGCAGACAACGACCAGATCGCCGGCCACCGCCTGCGCGTGCGCCGCCACGACAGCTTGTACCGTGCCGGCGAATCGCCGGGCAACCGCATTTACTGCATCCGCTCCGGCAGTTTCAAGATGGTGATGGCGCGGCCCGGCGGCGAAGAACAGGTGATCGGCTTCGCCATGGCGCCCGAGTTCCTCGGCCTGAACACGCTGGGCGCCACCGGCCACGTCGCCAGCGCCGTGGCCCTGGAGGACAGCGAAGTGTGCGTGATAGACTGGGACCGCCAGGCCTTCCGCGGCCGCCGCCAGCCGATGCAGCGCCTGGGCCTGCACGCCCTGCTGGCCGGCGAGATCCGCCGCGCCCAGCAGGCCACGCTGCTGCTGCACCACACCCATTCGCGCCAGCGCATGGCCGACCTGATGTTGAACCTGTCGCAGGCGCACCGCAGCAACGGCTATTCGGCGGTGCGCTTCCGGCTGCCCATGTCGCGCTGCGATATCGCCAGCTACATCGGCGTCAGCGCCGAATGCGTCAGCCGGCTGCTGGACCAGTTCCGCCGCCAGGGGCTGGTGCAGCTGCAACGGCGCGACCTTACCCTGCTCGATCCGGCCGCGCTGCAGCGCACGGCGGCCGGCGTGGAAAGCTGATCATGACCCATCGACTTGCCCTGACAACGCCTTCCGCAGCGGACAGCGGCCGCCGCTGCCAGAGCTGCCCGCTCAACGTGCTGTGCCTGGACGACGGCCCGCCCGACCGCGAGGAACAGGCCTGCATGGAGCAGCGCTGCATCCAGCTGCGCTGCGGCGACCACCTGTTCCGCGTGTCGGACGCGGTGGACCAGCACCTGCACATCATCCGCAGCGGCGACATCAAGCTGTACCAGCACGGCCGCGATGGCGGCCAGCACATCATCGAGTTCCTCGGCCCCGGCGCGTGGGTGGGCCTGGAATCGCTGAACGTGCAGGAACGCCACGCCGGCGCGGTGGCGCTGACCGATTGCGAAATCGCCACCGTGCCGTACACGCTGCTGACGGCGGTGCTGGACCGCCATCCGCGCAGCGCCGAGGCCTTCGGCCAGCTGTTAAGCTGTACCATCGCCCGCCACCAGCAGCATGCCGCCATGCTGCGCAGTACCTCGGCGGTGCAGCGCGTGGCGCAGTTCCTGCTGCACCGGCTGGAACAGGCGCAAGGCGCGGTGCGGGCGACGCTGCCGATGTCGCGCCAGGATATCGCGGATTATCTGGGATTGACCTCGTCCACCGTCAGCCGCTGCCTCAGCGCGCTGCGCCGGCGCGGCTGGCTGGCGATGGGCCAGCGCGCCTACACGCTGCCCGGCCTGCAGGATGTGGAGATGGTGGCGGCCGGCGCGCCGCTGGCGCTCGACTGCTAGTTGACGGCGGCCGGCACTTCCTGCCCGGCCGCCGTGCCGTGGGCGCGGCCGGCGACTTGCAGCGCGATCGCCAGCGCCGTGTCGGCCGTGGCCAGGTGCGCGTGAAACCACGGCAGTATCATCGCTGCCACCTTGCGGCCGTTCTCGATGTCGCCGGGCGCCAGGCCGTGCAGCGTGGCCAGCACCCGCGCATGCTGCTCGCGGTGGCTGCGGGTGGCCGGATAGTCGATCGCCTCCATCAACTGCTCCTCCAGCCGGAAGTCGACTTCCAGGCATTCCACCAGCCCGGCCAGGTGCTCCCCGAATTGCTCGTCCGGCCCGGACAGCAGCAGGTTGATCTGCTCGGCCAGCGCCGCGTGGGCTTCGTCAAACAAGGGTATCCCCAGTACCATGTCCGTCCCCAGCGCCGCGCTCAAAGCGGTCGTTTCCATGACTCCTCCTGAATGGCATTGCGGCCCGCGGAGGCGGACCCGGCTCACGCCACTATGCCAAGCCGCTTGTCAGAAATCCATGATCCAGGTCAAGCCCCGACGATTTGCCGTGCAGCAGCTAAAAATGGGGCCGCATGGCGTATAGTGTGGGCTGCCAGTCATTGCCGAGAAAGTATCATGGACCTGCATTACCTTAGCCCGCTGTTCGCGCCCAAATCCATCGTGGTGTTTGCCGGTCCGCCGGACCAGCCGGAGCGCCAGACCGCCTACGGCCGCAGCCTGTGCAAGCAGCTGCGCGATGGCGGCTACGACGGCGCTTTGACCTTCCTCGACGTCAGCATGACCGGCACCCTGGCCGACCTGGTGCAGTCGCGCGCCGACCTGGCGATGATCGCGCTGCCGCACGACGAACTGGCGTTCGCGCTGGAAGTGGCGGGCCGCATCCAGTGCAAATCGGCGCTGATCGTCTCGTCCGGCGTGACGCCGGAACTGGCGGCCGAACTGCACGACATCGCCCGCAAGCACGACCTGTATCTGCTGGGGCCCAACAGCCTGGGTTTCCAGCGTCCGCGCCTGAAGCTGAACGCCGGCGTGGCCGGCAAGCTGGCGCAAAGCGGCAGCCTGGCGGTGATCTCGCAATCGGGCGCGCTGACCTCGGCCATCCTGGACTGGGCCGGCATCAATTCGGTCGGCCTGTCGGCGGTGGTGTCGCTGGGACCGAATACGGCGATCGACCTGGCGCAGACGCTGGACTTCCTGGCCACCGATCCGGCCACCGAAAGCATCGTCATCTACATGGAAGGCATTACCGACGCGCGTCGCTTCCTGTCGGCGCTGCGCGGCACGGCCAACACCAAGCCGGTGGTCATCATCAAATCGGGCAACGCGGCGGCGGCTTCGCGCGCGGCGGCCACCCACTCCGGCATGCTGATCGGCAGCGACGAGGTGTTCGACGCGGCGCTGCGGCGTACCGGCGCGGTGCGCGTCAACACCTTCGTCCAGTTGTTCTCGGCGGCCAAGTGCCTGGCCTCGCGCTATCGTCCGGTGGGGCCGCGCCTGGCCGTCATCAGCAACGGCGGCGGCCCCGGCGTGCTGGCGGCGGACTGGCTGGGGCAACTGGGCCTGCAACTGGGCCGCCCCGGCGCCGCTTCGGCGCAGGCATTGGCGCCGCAGTTGCCGCAGCACGCCACGCTGACCGATTTGCTGGATCTGTCGGAGGAAGCAGGCCCGGAACACTACGCCGCCGCCATCCGCGCCTGCGCGCAGGACGCACAGGTCGATGGCCTGCTGGTGATTTATTCGCCCAAGCTGGATGGCGACCCGCTGGCCGTGGCGCACGCCGTGGCCGACGCCTCGAAAGGCCTGGGCAAGCCGCTGCTGGCCTGCTGGATGGGCGACGAACGCGTGGCGCCAGCCCGCAAGCTGATCGGCCAGGCCGGCCTGGCCAACTTCCGCACGCCGGAAGCGGCGGTGGACGGATTCGGCAACATCGCCGCGTTCTACCAGAACCAGCAGCTGCTGCAGCAAACACCGCCGCCCCTGTCGCAACTGGCCAAGCCGGACCTGGAAGGCGCGCGCCGGCTGGTGGAAAGCGTGCTGGCCGAGCGCCGCAGCGTGCTAACCGAGATGGAGTCGAAGGCCTTGCTGGCGGCGTTCCACATCCCGATCACGCCCACCATGCCGGCCCGCAGCGCGGCCGAGGCGCAACTGATCGCCGCGCAGCTGGGCTACCCGGTGGCGCTGAAAATCGATTCGCCAGATATCCCGCACAAGTCCGAGGTGCAGGGCGTGGTGCTGAATCTGGCCGATGCTGCCGCGCTGGGTGCGGCGTACGGCGACATGCTGGCCAATGTGCGACGTTTGCAGCCGGATGCGCGTATCAATGGTGTTACCGTGCAGCGCATGGCCGGCAAGCGCGATGGCCGCGAGCTGTATATCGGCGTCGCCAGCGATCCGCTGTTTGGGCCGGTGATCGGCTTCGGCGCCGGCGGCACCATGGTGGAACTGCTGAACGATCGGGCGGTGGAACTGCCGCCGTTGAACCCGTTCCTGGCGCAACGCCTGATTGACCGCGCGCGCGTGGCGGCCACCCTGGGCGAATGGCGCGGTGCGCCGGGCGTTGACCATCAGGCCATCGAGCATATCCTGCTGCGCGTGTCGGAGATGGTGTGCGAATTGCCGCAGTTGCGCGAACTGGATATCAACCCGCTGATCGTCGACCAGTTCGGCGTGCTGGCGGTGGATGCGCGCGTGGTGGTGGGCGTGGCGCCGCCATCGGCGCAGCGTTACGACCAGCTGGCGATCATGCCCTACCCGTCCAGCTATGCGCGCGAGTGGCCGATGCGCGGTGGTGGGCAGTACACCCTGCGTCCGGTGCAGCCAACCGATGCGGAGATGCTGCAGTCGCTGGTGCGTGGCTTGTCGGATCAGTCGCGCTATAACCGTTTTGCTTCGTCGTTGCGGGAACTGTCGGCGCAGATGCTGGCGCGGTACACCTTGATCGATTATGACCGCGAGATGGCGCTGGTGGCGGTGCTGACCACGCGGACTGCGGATGACGATGGCAGTTTTACCGAGACTGAGCAGATTATTGGGGTGTCGCGGTATATTGCCAACCCGGACCGCAGCAGCTGCGAGTTTTCGCTGCTGGTGGATGACAAGTTCAGTGGCCAGGGCCTGGGGACGCGGCTGATGCTGGAGATTATGGACGTGGCGCGCGACAAGGGTCTGAGTGAGACTGTCGGCCTGGTGCTGCGCAAGAACCGGGGGATGTTGCGACTGATGGGCAGCCTGGGATTCCAGATCCGTCCTTATGAGGATGATCCGGAATTCCAGCTTTGCACCAAACAGCTTTGACCCGCACTGCCTGGTGGGGTCTGACCCCGCTGGGGTCAGACCCCTAAGTGGTCAGGCATGCGTCGAGGCTAAAGCGTGCGGGGTAGACATTCATAGGCCGGGGGCTGTTCGGCATGCATCGCCCCCGCCCGGACTAACGCGTTGGGGGAAGCTTGTAACGCTGCTCCCGATACAGAATCGACGGCAGCACCACATGCGACATGGCCTTGTCCACCAACGCCGCATCCGGCACACCGCCGGTGGTCAATACCCCGGTCGCCGCATCGTAATTCCCCAGCAACGGCGCCTGCCCCGGGCGCAAAATTGTCGCCGACGAACCCTCCAGCCACGCAAAGTAATTATCGAACTGAATCAGCGCCCGGCCCGGGGTATCGCTATCCCGCGCCAGATCCCGGCCTATCATCGGATGCTCGCTCGACACGCCCATCAGCGACAACAAGGTCGGCGCCAGATCGATCTGGCTCGCAATCGTGGTGATGGTCTTCGGCTTCACGTCCGCACCCAGGATCAGGCCCGGAATATGAAACTTATTGATCGGCACCAGGCTGTCGCCATACACGCGGTTATCATGGTCGGCCACGATCAGGAACACCGTATCCTTCCAGTAGTCCTGCTTCTTCGCCTCTGCAATGAAACGGCCCAGCGCATAGTCGGCATACTTCACCGCGTTGTTGACGGTCTGCTTTTCCTTGTCATGCAAGGTAATGCGCCCATCCGGGAACTGGAACGGCTCATGATTCGACGACGAGAAAATCAGGCTGAAGAACGGCTTGCCGCTATCGTGCAAGGTCTTCAGGCGCTCCAATGACTTGTTGAACAAATCCTCATCCGACGCGCCCCAGCTACCTTCAAACACCGGATTCATATCGCGGCGATCCACCACCTTCTGGAAGCCGTTACCGGTAAAGAAGCCGCGCATATTGTCGAAGTGCGCTTCGCCGCCATACACAAACTCCGTGTGATAGCCCTGTTTGCCCAGACCAGCCGCCAGCGTGTAGAAATTCTGCTGCGACAGCGACAGCTTGACCACGCTGCGCGCCGGCGTCGGCGGATAGCCCGCCACCACCGCTTCGATGCCGCGCACCGAACGGGTGCCGGTCGCGTACAGCTGCTCGAACCACCAGCCGTCCTGCTTCAGCTTCTCCAGCTCCGGCGTCACCGGCAGGCCGCCCAGCGATTGCACGAAGGTCGCGCCCAGGCTTTCTTCCAGCACGATCACCAGGTTCAGCGGACGCTCGCGTTTCATCACCGCTTCCTGCTTGTGCAGCGTCGGCAGCTCGGCCGAGGTGAATTGCAGATCGCGCAGCCACGGCGCGCTCTTCACCGTCGGGATGACTTTCTCGCGCGGGTATTTGCCGTAGATCTCGGACGAATTGGCCTCGTGGCTCATGGCGCTGTAAGCATCCAGCACCGACCACGGCGAATTGATGATCAGCGAATTGACCATGGCGTCGCCCGTCAAGGCGAACATCGACGGATTCGCCGGACGATGCGCCATGGTGGAGCGGATCTGGAACGCCACCAGCAGCACCAGCAAAGGCCACAGCAACAGCAGCGGCAACGGACGCCAGGTGGTGATATCAACCGAAGCAGCTTTCAGCAGCTTGTAGATGGTTGTACCCAGCAGCACCGTGAACACGATGCCCAGCACCAGCGCGATGCGGAAGCCATGCCAAAGCGTGGCGATCACCTCGGTGGGATACGACAGGTATTCGATGAACAGGCGATTCGGACGGATATCGAACTGCATGATGAACTGCGGCGTCGACAATTCCATGAAGATGATGAGCACCAGCGCCACCGTGCCCCACACCACATTGAACATCTTCCACACGCGCAGCGTCTTCTGGTAGGCCAGCAACGGCGCCAGCACCACCGGCAAGACAATCAGATAGCCCAGCAGGATCAGGTCGGCGCGCACGCCCTGCACCAGCATCTCGCCGGGGATGCCGGTGGCCGAGACGCGCGTCCACTGCCAGGCCATCAGCCCGGCGCGCGACAGCGAAAAAATCAGCAGGCCAAGCAGCAGCAATTGCAGCACGCCGGCGAACGGGCCGGCCCACAGCGTCAGCCGCGCCAGCCAGGCCGCGCAGCGCGCCAGCCGGCTCTCAGGGCGATAAAACATCATTCGGCACCGAAGCCTGGGTGGGAGGCGATATAGGCGCCTGCGCCGGCGCCGGCACTCAGCATCCAGCTAATCAGCAGCATGAAGAACAGCACCATGCAGAACAGCGTGGCGATATTGCGGGCGTCGCGCGATGGCGCGAACACCGGCTTCTTGTCGTAGCCGACGCCGAAGAAGTAAGCGGCCACCACGGTGGTCAGGTAATGCACGGCGCCGAAGACTTCACCCAGTTCGCCCTTGCGTGGATGGTCCACCACCACGTTCGACAGGATCACCAGGCCGACGTAGATCAGCGAGGCCGACACCGGCGGCAGGTACAGGCCGAATTTCTCGACGAAGGTGCGGATGGCCGGACGCTTGCGCGCCAGCAGCGGCAGGAAGATGGTGTGGGTCAGGCCGACGATCACGATGATCTTCAGCAGCACGGCCTTATGCAGGCTGCTCTTGCCCAGCGCCAGATTGTGCAGATTGGTTTCGCCCTGGCGGTTATTCTGCAGGAAGAAGTCCGGCGGAATGATGTGCAGCACGCGCTGGAACCAGCTCACTTCTTCCAGCGCCGCCAGGCCGACCAGCGCCGACAGGAACACGAAGGCCGCCAGTTGCAGATTGATTTTCGGCTCGCGCTGCCACTGCTCCACCGCCAGGAAGGCCAGCAAGCCGGACAACAAGGTAAAGCACAGGAACTGCATCCACTCGACGATGCCGTCCTCCACCAGCAGGCGCCACATGGCGTCATGGTCGTGCGAGTAGGCCAGCGCCAGTCCCATCACGAAGAGATTGAGGAAGACCCCGACCGCGATCACCGGATGGACATACCACTTCTGTTCTGCCATGTACTACTCCCAGTTTTGAAATTATGGTTATATTAAAGTTGCTCAACACCACTGCCCGGTACCGATACCGGCACCAGCTCCGCCGCAGGCAAGCTGGCCGGCCGCGCGCGATAGTACCGCCGCGCCGCCACGATCACCGAACCGACCGCCCAGGCCCACAGCAGCGGATCGAGCAGCGCATCCCACAGATTCCCGGTCGGCAGGCGCAGCAGCGAGAACAGCAGCACGCTGGCCAGCAAGGCGGCGCCGCCGCTGACCGCCCAGCGCATCGTGAACGCCGCGGCGCCGGCCAGCGCGGCGGCGCCGGCCAGCAGCGCCGCCGCGTCGGAATCGAAGCCGCGATAATACAGGCCCAGCGCCAGCACGCCGAAAGCGTCCAGGTACAGCACCACGCCGACCAGCGTCAGCGCCAGCGCAAACGCCGGATGCAGCAGGAAGTCGACCGGCTTTTCCGTCCAGCGCGCGCACAGCGCCACCAGGCTGTAACCCGCCAGCAGGCCGCTCGGATACTGGAAGATCAGCGTCAGCCAGTAGGCCGGCGAGGCTTCGCCCGGCAGCGCCATGATGGCGGCGACGGTGATGGCGACGATCGCTCTCGAGCGCCGCGCCAGTTGCGGAAAAATGCGCGGCAACATCGTCGGCAGCACCGACAGCAGCATGGCGGCCGCAATCAGGCCCCAGGCGATGCGCGCATAGATGATCTGCAATGCGAGATCGGGCAGGCTCATAGAAGCTCCTTTCCCTCGGTGATTTTCAAACGGTGGTGGGCGATGGCGCGCCGCTGGTAGGTGTAGGTGATGTGCAGCTCGTCGCCGACCTGGAACATGGCCGGGTAGGAAAACTCGTCGCGCGGCTGGCCGCTGACGATGTCGGTCACGTGCTCCCAGTGGCGGCCGTCGCTCGACATCGACAGCGCCAGCGTGCTGCGCGCGGTGGCTTTGGAGGTGCCCTGGTTCCCCAGCATCAGCAAGGTGCCGTTATGCAGACGCAGCACCGCCAGCGAGGTGCCAAGATTGCGGATCCTGGTCGGCCCCAGATCGTCCCAGCTTTCGCCGCCGTCGTGGCTGACCGCCTGCTGCACCACCGAACCTTCTTTATTCGCGTCGCGCATCCAGGCGCGCACTTCGGTGGGCGACACCTGCACCAGCGTCGGCTGCAGCGAACGGGTACGCGCGCCGATGCGGGTCAGGCGCTGCGGATCGCCGTGGGCGTCGAACGACACCAGCATCGGATATTTGTGACCGATCTCAAAATACACCGGCAGCCACCAGCCGCCGTCCGCCAGCCCGACCGGCGTCGCGCGCACCAGCACGCTGGTATTGAACACCGGCGACATCGGCAGCACGCGGCGCACCTTGAAGGTCGCGCCCTCGTCGTTCGATTGCAGTTGCACCACGCGCGACGCGGCCCAGCCGCCCATGCCGGTGGCCACCACGTACAGGTGGACGCTACCATCCAGAGCGGTCCAGGCGACGGGATTGCCGATGCGGCGCACACCGTGGCCCAGTGCCTTGCCGAGCGACTCGCGGCTGGCCACGACCCAGTTGTCGCTCCATTTACCGTTGCGCCAGCGCGAGGCGTACACCTTGACGTCCGGCCCGCTCTCGCGGCTGCCGGCCCACCAGAACGAAATCAGGTCGCCATGCGGCAGCTGCGCCAGGGCGCTGGCGTGCGCCGACGGCACGCCTTTCGGCATCGGAATGATGGCGTGGGATAGTTCGGTCAGGGTGATGGCGGGCGGCGCCTGCACGGCGGCCGCATCCGGCTGGGCGTGATGTTCCACCGAGCGCGACCAGCGCCAGCCTTCGGCGCCGGCCACGGCTGCGACAACGATTATGCATATCAGCGCTGCCAGTTTGCCTGGCCGCTGCCCAGGTGGGCGTGAAACTCCCATTCCGTCTCCAGAGATCGGGACATGAAGGAAGCGCTGGCGTGTTTCCCTTGCCCAAAAATTAACTACTTCCTTGACATGACGGCTTGTGGCCATCCTGCTTATGGAAGAAGTCGGTATCCTACAGGAAAATGTAGCGTTTATGTAAACGATACCGATTCTTAGAATCGCGCGTCGGTCCGCCAAACTTGATCTGTGGCATTTTTTTTTGCTAACACGCGGCTTAGACTGGGCGTTGCGCGCGGCGCGCCCCCGCGCGCCGGCCCAGCCACAGGAAGCCCGCATGCTTGCAGACCCCAGCGAATTGGACCGAACCGCCAGTAACATGATGCCCGCCGATGCCGAAATCCAGCAGCGCCTGCTGTTTCTGGAGGTCACGGACGAAGACATCAGGCTGTTGCGCCAGATCCATCCGCTGCTGCAACCGCGCCTGCCGGAAGTCATCGCCGGCTTCTACCGCCACCTGCAGACCATGCCGGTGCTGCGCATTCTGCTCAAGGACAAGGCGGTGCTGGACCGCCTACACCACCTGCAGGCCAGCTATTTCCAGAGCCTGACCGCCGGCGACTACGGCCCCGACTACGTGCGCCATCGGCTGCGCGTGGGCCTGGCGCACCAGCGCATCGGCCTGGCGCCGGAGTGGTATATCGGCGCCTACCGCAAGTACCTGGGCGAGCTGGGGCCGCTGCTGCAGGAATTGATGCAAGATCGTCCAGGACAATTCCTGCCGACCTACAACGCGCTGATGAAGGTGGCCAGCTTCGACATGGGCCTGGCGCTGGACACCTACATCAAGGCCAGCCGCCAGCAGCTGCGCGAAAGCGAGGCGCGCTTCCGCGGCGCCTTCGGCCAGGCGGCGGTCGGCCTGGCGCAGCTGTCGGCGGACGGCCGCTGGCTGCGCGCCAACCGCAAGCTGCTCGACATCGTCGGCTACACCGAAGAAGAACTGCGCGGCATGCATGTCTCCGACCTGGTGACGCCGGAAGACTGGCAGATCGACGCCCCGCTGCTGCGCGCGCTGGCCGACGGCGAGCTGGAAACCTCGTCGCGCGAAAAACGCTATCTGTGCAAGGACGGCCGCCGCATCTGGGTCAAGGCCACCGTCACCGCCATGCAGCCGGACGGCAGCCACGCCTCGCTGGTGGCGGTGGTGGAAGACATCTCGCAGCGCAAGCAGTACGAGGAGGAGCTGATGCATCTGGCGCGCCACGACGCGCTGACCGGCCTGGCCAACCGCACCTTGCTGCTGGACCGCGTGTCGCAGGCGATCGCGCAGGCGCGCCGCAGCGGCAACCAGGTGGCCATGCTGTTCCTCGACCTGGACCGCTTCAAGACCATCAACGACAGCCTGGGGCATGACGCCGGCGACCGCGTGGTGGTCGAAGTCGGCCGCCGCCTGAAGCAGGCGGTGCGCGACGCCGATACCGTGGCGCGCTTCGGCGGCGACGAATTCGTGGTGCTGATGCCCGAACTGCCGACCGAGCATATCGCCGCCGCGCTGGCGCAGAAAATCCTCAACGCGCTGTTCGAGCCGATGCTGATCCACGGCCACGAGGTGGCGCCGGCATGCAGCGTCGGCATCAGCCTGTATCCGCGCGACGGCGCCGACGGCAAGGTCCTGCTGAAAAACGCCGACGCCGCGCTTTACCAGGCCAAGGCCATGGGACGCGGCAATTACCAGTTCTATTCCGAGGAAATGAACGCCCGCACGCTGGACCGGCTGACGCTGGAGAGCGGCCTGCGTCACGCCGTCGAACGCGGCGAGCTGCAACTCAAGTACCAGCCGCAGATCGACCTGGCCAGCGGCGACATCATCGGCGCCGAGGCGCTGCTGCGCTGGCACCCGGCCGGCCAGCACCTGATCATGCCGGACGCCTTCATCAGCATCGCCGAGGAAACCGGCCTGATTGTGCCGATCGGCGAATGGGTGCTGCGCACCGCCTGCGCCCAGCAGGTGGCGTGGCGGCGCGCCGGCCTGCCCAACCTGCGGGTGGCGGTCAACCTGTCGGCGCGCCAGTTCCGCCAGCCGGGACTCGATGCGATGGTGGCGCGGGTGCTGGCCGATACCGGCTGCCCGCCCGGCCGGCTGGAACTGGAGATCACCGAATCGGTGCTGATGGAACGTCCCGACAGCGCCGCCCAGACCTTGCAGCGACTCAGCGACATGGGCGTGCAACTGGCCATCGACGATTTCGGCACCGGCTATTCCAGCCTGTCCTACCTGAAGCGTTTCCCGATCAATGCACTGAAGATCGACCGTTCCTTCGTGCGCGACATCGCGATGCATAGCGCCGACAACGACGACGGCGCGATTGCCGCCGCCGTCATCGCACTGGCGCACAGCATGGGGCTGACCGTGGTGGCCGAAGGCGTGGAAACGGCGCGGCAGCGCGACTTCCTGCGCGCGCTGCATTGCGACCAGGCGCAAGGCTTTTACTTCAGCGAGCCGATGCCCGCGCCGGCGCTGGAACACCTGTTTATCAAAGGAGAAGCAAGCAAATGATGTTACACATCCCCGGCGTTCTGACGCCAGAACAAGTCGCCTTCATGCGCCAGCGGCTGCGCGACGCCGAATGGATCGACGGCCGCGCCACGGTCGGCACGCAAGGCGCGCAGGTCAAGAACAACCTCCAGCTGGAGGAATATTCGCCGCTGGCGCAGGAGCTGGGCCAGATCGTGCTGGATGCGCTGGCGCGCAATCCGCTGTTCTTCTCGGCGGCGCTGCCGCTGCGCACCTGCCCGCCGATGTTCAACCAGTATGCGGGCGGCGGCACCTACGGCAACCACGTCGACGGCTCGATGCGCCGCGTGAAGACCACCGGCCAATGGCTGCGCACCGACGTCTCCACCACCCTGTTCCTGACCGATCCGGACGAATACGAAGGCGGCGAACTGGTGGTGGAAGACACTTACGGCACCCACGAAGTCAAGCTGCCGGCGGGCGACATGATCGTCTATCCGTCGACCAGCATACACCGCGTGGAGCCGGTCACGCGCGGCGCCCGCATCTGCTCCTTCTTCTGGACCCAGAGCATGATCCGCGACGACATGAAGCGCTGCCTGCTGCTGGACCTGGACCGCAACATCCAGGCGCTGCGCGCCAGCGTCGGCGATTGCGATGAACTGGTCAACATCACCGGCATCTACCACAACCTGCTGCGCCAGTGGAGCGAGGCCTGACCTCCGGCTACGGTACGTAGGAATCCATATTGTTCTTGGTGAGATAGAAGGCATTCACCATCACGCGCCGCCTGGGCGGCAATTTGTTGTTGATCGCGGCGACGGCCATCTCGACGGCCTGGTAACCGATGGCATGCGCCGCCTGCACGATCAACCCGGCCACGGCGCCGCTTTGCAGGCCGTCGAGCAGCTGGTCGGTGACGTCGAAACCGATGTAGGCCACCTGCCCGGCGATGTGCTGTTCGCGCAGCGCCGACAGCACGCCCATGCTGCTGACCTCATTCGGCGCGAACACCCCCTGGAACTGGCCCCGGTGCGATGCCATCGCGGCCGAGGCCCTGGCGTAGGCTTCGCCAAACACGCCGCCGACATAGCCGCCCTCGATCACCTGCAAGCCTTTGCGCGTTGCCGCTTCAACGAATCCGCTCTCGCGCTGGTCGGTGGTCTGCCAGCCGCGCCGCATGCGCATCAGCAGCACCGCGCCTTTGCCATTCAGGTTCCTGGCCATCGCCTCGCCGGCCAGCTGGCCGGCCTTGTAGTTGTCCGTGCCGACGCTGCCGGCAGCCTTCTGCTCGCCCAGGCTGCGATCGACGTAGATCACCGGGATGCCGCCCTTCGCCATCGCCAGCACTTCGCGGCCGATCTCGGACGAACCGGGAGAAATCACCACCGCCTTGCAGCCGCGCTGCCTGATCATTTCCAGCACAGTACTCTGGATGGAAGCCAGGTTTTCCTCATGCGGTCCGCGAAAATAGACTTCGTATCCAAGCACCTTGCCCGCTTCGGCGGCGCCGCTGTGGACGCCGCGCCAGAAGCTGTCGCCGCCGCCGCTGGGTATAAAGCCGATGCATTTTTCAGCATGCGCATCCATCGCGGCTAGCAACAAGCAAGCCATATACAGCAAGGAGAAGAATGTTTTTATCATCCCCCATCCTGATGCGTTGCCGGCCAGGTGTCAACCGTGCCGGCCAGCGCGGCCAGCAACTGATTGAAGTCCACCGGCTTGGTCAGGTGCTGGTCGAAGCCCGCAGCGCTTGCGCGTTCGCGATCTGCCGGCGTGCCCCAGCCGGTCAGCGCGATGATACTGGCGCCAGCCATGCCGTCGATTTTTCGCAACGCCAGCGCCGCTTCGTAGCCGCTGATGTCGGGCAGGCCAATGTCGAGCAACACCACCTGCGGCAAGTGCGCCGCCGCACTATTCAACGCAGCTGCGCCGCTGTGCGCCACCTGCACCTGGTAGCCACTGAATTCCAGCAGCGCGCCCAGGGTGTCGGCGGCGTCGATATTGTCGTCCACCACCAGCACCCGCAGGCCCGTCGTGGCCGTGGCAAACGCCGGCGCTTCCGCCTGGGCAGTTGGCGATAGCTCGGCGGCCGGCTGCGGCAGCCGGACAGTGAAGCGGCTGCCCCGGTCTATGCCGGCACTATCCGCCCCCACACGGCCCCCATGTAGGTGCACCACCTGCTGCACCAGGTTCAGGCCAACGCCCAAGCCGCCCTGCGCCATCGGCTCGGCGGCCGCCACCTGCGCATACATATCGAACACCGACGCCAGCATGTGCGGCGCGATGCCGATGCCATTGTCTTCCACAATCAGTATCACCTCGCCGTCCTGCACATATGCCGACAGGTCGATGCGGCCACCGGCCGGCGTGTACTTGGCGGCGTTGTTCAGCAGGTTGCTCAGCACCTGGGCGATGCGGTGACGATCCACGTCCAGCCATAGCGGCTGTTCCGGCAGATGCAGCGACAACCGATGTCCGCCCGCTTGCACCAGCGGCATGCTGATTTCCACCGCGTCGCCGACCACATCGGCCAGCACCACGCGCTCGCGCCGCAAGGTCACCTTGCCCTCGGCCAGCCGCGCGATATCCAGCAAATCGTCGACCAGATGCACCATGTGATCGACCTGGCGCAGCATCATGCCTTGCAGGTCGTCGGCAGCCTTGCCCGCCGGCCGCACCGCCATCAACTCCAAGCCCGCGCGGATCGGCGCCAGCGGATTGCGCAGCTCGTGCGCCAGCGTGAACAGGAAGTCACTCTGGCGACGGTTCTTCTCCGTCAGTTCGTCGGCAAGCCGCTGCAACTCCAGCTCCGCGCGCTTGTGCGTGCTGATATCCAGGCTGATGCCGTCGAAGCGCGTCGGCCGGCACTGGTCATCCACGTCGCACCAGCCGACTGCGCGCAACCAGCGCAGGGGATCGCCATCGCTACCGGCGGCGATGCGGAATTCCACGTCCAGCGGACTGCCCTCGCTCAGCGAGCGCGCGATGCCGGCGGCCAGCCGGCCGCGATCCGCTTCATCCACCACCGCCAGCAAGTCCGCTACCGATGCGCTCTGGCGCGCCGGCATGCCGAGGTGCGCCGCCATCTGCTGGTTGATGCGCAGCGCATCGAAAGGCGCGTCGGCATGCCAGACGCCGATATCGCCGGCGCCGGCCACCCGTTCGAAGCGTTCCTGCAGCTCCTTGCGCGCATGGATTTCAATCACGGTTCCGACAAAGCCGGCAGGCTTGCCGTCGTCACCGATGCGCGGCATGCCGGCGTCGATGCACCAGCGGTAGCTGCCGTCGTGGCGGCGCAGGCGGAAGTCCGCCGAATACGGCAAGCCGGCCGCGCACGCGGCCGCAAAGCTTTCGGTGACGCGCGCCAGATCGTCGGGATGGACGTTATCCAGCCAACCGTGGCCCAGATCCTGCTCCGGCGTGCGGCCGGTGTAGTCGTACCAGCGCTGGCTCAGGTAAGTGGTCTCGCCATCGGCGTCGGTGGTCCACAGGATCACCGGCGACGCATCGATCAGCGCATGGAAGTAAGCCTCGCGCAACAGGGCGTCCTGCCGCTGCTGCTGGCGTTCGCGTGCCAGCGTCACCTGGCGCAGCACCCGCGCCAGCAGCTCGTTGGTGGAGAACGGCTTGACCAGATAATCGTCCGCGCCCGCTTGCAGACCTTCGATCTTGGCTTCCTCGCCGGCGCGCGCCGACAGCAGGATCACCGGCAGGTTGCGCAGCGACTCGGTGCCGCGAATGCGGGCGATCAGCCCGAAGCCGTCCAGCCGCGGCATCATCACATCGCTCAACAGCAGGTCGCACGGCTCGTGCAGCAGTCGCTCGAAAGCGGCCTCGCCATCCGCGCTGATGGTCACATCGGCATGCGGATCGAGCAGCGACTTGAGGTAGGCGCGCATGTCGTTGTTATCGTCGGCGATCAGGATGCGCGGACGGCGCATCGCAGGCGCCGCCGGTTCGCCTTGGGTCTGGCGGATTGCCGGCCGGTGCTCCTCTTCGTCCGGCAGCCAGCGCAGCGCCTCCTCCACGAACGCGGCGCCGGTGCGCGGCGCCGCGCTGCTGGCCAGCGCCGGGTCGGCATCGGCAGCAGCCACGCGGTCCGCCTGCAAATGCGCATTGCCGAACGGAATATCGACATCGAAGCGCGTGCCCTCGCCCACCACGCTGTGCACCGCGATCTGGCCGCCGTGCAGGCGCACCAGTTCCTGAATCAGCGCAAGGCCGATGCCGCTGCCTTCGTAAGTCCGGCCCGGCGCGCCTTCGATACGGTGGAAACGTTCGAAAGTGCGCGGCAGTTCGTGCGCGGGAATGCCGCCGCCGGTATCGGCCACCGACAGTCGCGCCATGCCTTCGTGCTCGCGCAACGTCAGCGTCACGCTGCCGGCCAGCGTGAACTTGAAGGCGTTCGACAGCAGATTGAAGACGATCTTCTCCCACATATCGCGGTCGATGTACACCGGCTGCGGCAATGGCGGCAAATCCAGCGTGTAGGTCAGGCCGCCCTTGGCCATGGCCGATTCGAACACGCCCGCCAGATCCACGGTGAGCCGCGCCAGGTCCACCGGCTGGTAGCTGGCCTGCACGCGGCCGGCCTCGATGCGCGAAAAGTCCAGCAGCGAGTTGACCAGCTTGAGCAGGCGCAGCGCGTTGCGGTGCGTGGTTTCGATGCGGCGGCGCTGCTCGGGCGACAGGCCCTCGTTGGCCAATGCATCGTCCAGCGGACCGAGGATCAGCGTCAGCGGCGTGCGGAATTCGTGCGAAACATTCGAGAAGAACGCGGTTTTGGCGCGGTCGATGCGCGCCAGCTCTTCGACGCGGCGCTGCTCCTGTTCATAGGCGGTGACATTGCCGACGGCGGTGTTGAAGGCGGCGCTCAGCAAGGCGTAGAAGTTGCGGTACTCGTCATCGACGGCGCGCCGCGCGCTGACGCCCGCGACGACAAAACCGAACATTTCCTGTTGCCCCGGCAAACTGACCGGCAGCACCAGCGCCGCATCCGGCGCTTCTTCATACGGGCCGCAGGGCATGCCGCCGAAGCGCGCCGCCAGGCCATTGACCTGCAAAGGCTTGCCGCTGGCCGCCACCTGGGCGAACGGCCAGCATGCATCGTCCGGCGCGGCCTGCAGCGGCGCCAGCGCGCAGCCGGCCGGGATGCCGGCGCTGCCGCGCAGATGCAGCTGGCCGCTGCCTTCGTCGCGCTGGTAGAACAGCAGGAATGGCACATCCAGCGACAGCTGCTCGTATTGCAGCGCCAGGTCGCGGCCAATATCGTCCACGGTGCGGGCGTCGGCGATGCCGGTACTCAGGTCGCGCAGGCTTTGCGAACGGCGTGCATTCAGCACCTGCGCGGTGGTTTCGGTGATCGGGTGGAAGATGCCGCCTACCTGGCCCGATTCATCGCGGATCGGCGAAAAGGAAAACGTCATGAACGCTTCCTCCAGATAGCCGTCACGGTCCAGGAACATGCGCTGGTCGCGGATGTAGGTGCCCTCGCCCTGCTGCGCGCGGTCGAACTTGTCGCCCACCACCGGCAGTGCCGTGGCCCAGCACACCTTGAACGGCTCGCCCATCGATTGCGGATGCTTGCCGCCGCAGATCGGGCGGTAGGCGTCGTTGTAGATCTGGATGTATTCCGGGCCCCACGCCACCAGGATCGGGAAGGTCGAGGACAGGCACAGGCTGACCGTGGTGCGCAGGCTTTGCGGCCATGCGCTCATCGGTCCGAGCGGCGTGAGCGACCAGTCGATGGTCGCGATCAGCGCCGCCATGTCGCCGCCGCCGGCCAGCCAGTTGATATCGGTGTTGATGTTCAGCGGCTTTGGCGATTGCATAGACGGCAAAAATAGGAGTAAGTGGGTATTTTACGCGACAATGCGGCGGGGCCGCGTTCTTGCTGGTCTACTCGATCGGTGCGAAACGCGGCACGCGCTTACCGTCCACCTCAATCTCTTCGAAGAACACCGCGCGCGGCCGGCACCAGATGCTGCCATTGGCGGCGCGGTAGACGATCAGCGGCGTCAGGTCGGCCTCCATGGTTGCCTCGCACACCAGTTCATATTCGCCGCCTTTGTAGTGCCTGAATCGCATATTGTCCCTCCTTTGCTAAAAACCGCCATTTTAGGGCACGATGGTGACGAACAGGTAGACCGCGAAAATCGTCAGCAGTATCGTGCCCTGCATGATGGTGGTGCGGCCGCCGGTGAGCGACAGCGAGGTGACGATCAGCGACAGAATCAGCAGCACGGTGGACTTGATGTCGATGCCCAGCGTCAGCGTCCAGCCGTTCAGCAGCGCGACGATGGCCACGCAGGGTATCGTCAGGCCGATGCTGGCGAGCGCGGAGCCGAGCGCCAGGTTCAAGCTGGTTTGCAGGCGGTTGGCGCGCGCGGCCTGGTATGCCGCGATCCCTTCCGGCAGCAGCACCACCGCCGCGATGATGATGCCGACCAGCGCTTTCGGCGCGCCGAAACTCAGCACCGCCGCCTCCAGCGAGGGTGACAGCGACTTGGCCAGCAATACCACGCATCCCAGGCAGGCAAGCAGCAGCGCGCCGCTGATCCACGCCATGCGGGTGGGCGTTTCCGGGCCATGGTCTTCCGCCGCGCCGTCGGCTGGCTGCTGCGGCAGGAAGTACTCGCGGTGGCGCACGGTCTGCACCAGCACGAAGGTGCCGTACAGGACCAGCGAGACCACCGCGATGAAAATCAGCTGGCTGGTGTTGTAGGACGGGCCGGGCGTGGTGGTGGTGTAGTTCGGCAGAACCATGGTCAGCACGGAGATGGCGGCCAGCGTCGCCAGCGCGGCCGAGACGCCGGTGGCGGTGAAGCTTTGTTCGCCGTGCCGTCCGCCGCCGGCCAGCAGACACAGGCCGACCATGCCGTTCAGGATCAGCATGACGGCGGCGTAAACGGTATCGCGCGCCAGGCCGGTGGTTTCGGCGCCGCCGGCAACCATCAGCGAGACGATCAGCGCGACTTCAATCGAGGTGACGGCCACTGCCAGCACCAGCGTGCCGAATGGTTCGCCGATTTTATGCGCGACGACTTCGGCGTGGAACACTGCGGCCAGCACGCCGGCGAACAGGCATGCGGCCAGCACAAGCAACAGCAGCACGCCGGGCGGGCCGTCGCCGCCGATCAGCGATTTGGCCAATAACGCAAGCCATCCGGCGACAGGCGCGGCGATGGTCCATGCGGGCAAGGATGTCTGGATTTTCATGGGCGGTCCTGGCTGAAGAGTAGCCCGGACAATAACATGTCTGGAAGGGGGATAACGGGTTAGGCGTGCCTCAGCTGCGTCGTCGGCTCCAGGTCCTGTCGTTCTACCACTGGCGCGCGGGGCGCTCGGCAATCGAACTACTGGGTAGGCGTGCTTGACCTCTGCGGCCTGTCGCCGTAAAAGCACGCGGCACCCGCACAACCCGCACACCGCTGCGGCCAGGGTCAGACCCCGTACGGGGTCTGACCCTTTCGTTTGGGGGTACTTTTCAGGCTAGCCGGGATGAGTACCGGCTGTTTTTCCGCTGTACCCCGTTTAAACCGCCGCGCTGTCGTTCTACCACTGGCGCGCGGGGCGCTCGGCAATCGGATTACGGGATAGGCGTGCTTCACCTTGGCAGTATGCCGCCGTAAAAGCACGCGGCACCCGCGTACCCCGCACACCGCTACGGCCAGGGTGCTTTTCAGGCTAGCCCCTCCCCGTTCAAACCACCGCGCCGTCGGTTTCTTCTTTTTCCTTGACCGGCTTGATCAGGTCTTCGCGTTTTACGCCCAGCCACATCGCCACCGCGGCGGCGACGAACACCGACGAGTAAATGCCGAAGCAGATGCCGATGGTCAGCGCCATGGCGAAGTAGTGCAGCGTCGGCCCGCCCAGGAACAGCATCGACAGCACCATCATCTGCGTGCAGCCGTGGGTGATGATGGTGCGCGAGATGGTAGAGGTGATCGCGTTGTCGATCACCTCCTGCACCGACGCCTTGCGCTGCTTGCGGAAGTTTTCGCGGATACGGTCGAAGATCACCACCGATTCATTCACCGAATAGCCCAGCACCGCCAGGATGCCAGCCAGTACCGTCAACGAAAACTCCCAGTGAAAGAAGGCGAAGAAGCCGAGGATAATCACCACGTCATGCAGGTTGGCGATAATCGCCGCCACCGCGAACTTCCATTCGAAGCGCACGGCCAGGTAGATCATCACGCCGATCACCACCATCACCAGCGCGTTCAGGCCATTCTGCGCCAGCTCGTCGCCGACCTGCGGGCCAACGAATTCCACCTTCTGCAGCGATACCAGTTCGGCGCCGGCATTGTCAGAGCAGGCCCGTTTGACCACATGCTCGCCCTTGGCGGTCACGCTGTCGATCTGCTTCATCGTGCCATTTTCGGCCTTGCACAGCGCGTCGTACACCAGCGCCGAGGCATCCTTGGCGCTGACGTTTTTCACCACCGGCAGACGCAGCATCACATCATGCGCGGTGCCGAAACCGGTGGCTTCGGGCTGCTCGTAGCCAATGGTTTCCAGCGTATGGCGGATGCGCTCCAGATTCGCCGGTTGCTGGTATTTCAGCTCCATCACCGTACCGCCGGTGAACTCCACCGAATAATTCAGCCCGCGATGCAGCAGGAAGAACACGGCCGCGACGAAGGTCAACGCCGAGATGACATTGAACACCAGCGCGTGGTGCATGAACGGTATGTCTTTTTTAATGCGAAAAAATTCCATGTCGATGTCCCCTGATTATTTCTGGCCCGGCACCCAGACGGTGCCGATGGCGATGGATTGCAGCTTCTTCTTGCGGCCATACCACAGGTTGACCACACCACGCGACACAAACACGGCGGAGAACATCGACGTCAGAATGCCTAGCGTATGCACCAGCGCAAAGCCGCGAATCGGGCCGGAGCCGAACGCCCACAACGCGATGCCGACGATCAGCGTGGTGACGTTGGAGTCGATGATGGTGGCCCAGGCGCGGTCGAAGCCGGCGGCAATCGCCTGCTGCGGCGAGGCGCCGGACCGCAGCTCTTCGCGGATACGCTCGTTAATCAGCACGTTGGAGTCGATCGCCATGCCCAGCGCCAGCGCAATCGCCGCCATGCCCGGCAAAGTCAGCGTCACCTGCATGCGCGACAGCACGGCGACCAGCAACAGCAGGTTGCAGGCCAATGCGATCACGCTGAAGGCGCCGAACATCATGTAGTAGACGACCATGAACAGCGCAATCGCGGCGAAGCCGTACAGGGTCGAATGCACACCCTTGCTGATATTCTCCGCGCCCAGCGCCGGGCCGATGGTGCGTTCCTCAATCACGTCCATCGGCGCGGCCAGCGCGCCGGAGCGCAGCAGCAGCGCCAGTTCGGCCGAGTTCTCCGCATTGCCCATGCCGGTGATGTTGAAGCGGTTGCGCAGTTCTTCCTGGATCATCGGCGCCGACAGCAGTTCGGGCTTGCCGGCGCGCTCGTACAGCACGATCGCCAGGCGCTTGCCGACATGGCTGCTGGTGGCTTCCAGCATGCGCCGTCCGCCATCGCTGTTCAATTCGACGCTGACCGCCGGCTGCTGGTTGGAATCCATACTGGCGACGGCGCTGGTGATGTCGTCGCCGCTCAGCACCACGTCCTTCGACACCACCAGCGGCGCGCCGCGGCCCGCCGTCAGCAGCTCCGAATTGAACGGAATCGCCGACGACAGCTCGGCGCCCGGCGTGATGGAGTCGTCCACCAGGCGGATTTCCAGCGTCGCGGTGCGGCCGATCACGGCGCGCGCACGCGCCACGTCCTGCACGCCCGGCAGCTGCACCACGATGCGGTCCGCGCCCTGCTGCTGGATCACCGGCTCCGCCACGCCCAGCTCATTCACGCGCTTGGACAAGGTGGAGATATTCTGTTTGACGCCGTCCTCGATGGCCTGCTTCAGCGCTTCCGGCTTCAGGCTCACTGACGTTTTCAGCTCGCCGCCCTCGCCGCTGTCGACGAACAGCAGGTCGCCGATCTGGCCTTTCAGCACATCCTTGGCCTTCTGGCGCGTGGCGTCGTCGCGGAACCGGATATCGATGACGTTGTCGTTGCGTTCAATGCCGGCGTGGCGCACGCCCTTGTCGCGCAGGATGGCGCGCGTCGCGGCCTGCATGCCTTGCACGCGCTTGTTGACCACCGCCCTGGTGTCGACCTGCATCAGGAAATGCACGCCGCCGCGCAAATCGAGGCCGAGGTACATCGGCAGCGCGTGCAGGCTTTGCATCCATTGCGGCGTGTCGGCCTGCAGGTTCAGCGCCACCAGGTAGCTCGGGTCGGCGGCATCGGCGTTCAGGCCCTTCTCCAGCACCGACTTGGCCTTGAACTGGATGTCCGGCGTGGCGAAGCGCGCGCGCACCGAGGCGTAGGCGCCGGCGCCGTCGTAGCTGACGCCATCGGTGGCGATGCCCTCCCTGGCCAGCACTTCCGCCACCCTGGCGGTCATCTCCGGCGCCATCTTGACTGTCGACTTGCCACTCGTGACCTGCACCGCCGGCGATTCGCCAAAGTAGTTCGGCACGGCGTACAGCGCACCGAGCAGAATGGCGACGGCAATCAGGATGTATTTCCAGACTGGGTATCGATTCATAAATCCCACTAGTTGAGGTTGTTGATAGGGTGCGCTGGAGATGGGATTGTTGTTTCAATAAGCAAGGCCATGCAAAAAAATATTTCCAAAATGCACACGCGCGCGATTGCGGCTGAAGCCGGTAAAAAGCAATAGCCGTCGGGTAAGATGTAATTCCACGCCAGATAACGATGAAAAGTCATGCGCAGCAGCGAATCGCCCTCCGCCGAAGCAGCCGTCACCGCCATGCGGCTGGGCGCCCTCATCGGTTCGCCGCTGCCGGTTGGCGACTTCCTGGAGATCGCCCAGCAACTGGCGCGTAAAGTTTCTCATCTGCATCACACAGGCCTGATCCATGGCGCGCTCAATCCGGCCAATGTGGCGTGGAGCGCCCCCATGCGGCAGGTGCGGCTGAGCGACGCCGCCTCCGCGCCGGAGATGCTGGACCCGGCCTATATGTCGCCCGAGCAGACCGGCCGTACCGGCCGCTCGCCCGATGCGCGCGCCGACCTGTACTCGCTTGGTGCGATCTTCCATGCGCTGCTGACCGGAGCACCGCCCTTCCCCGGCGCCGATCCGCTTGAACTGGTGCACGCGCACCTGGCGCGCCAGCCGCACCCGGCGGCGACGGTGAACCCGCAGGTGCCGGCCATCCTGTCCGACTTGGTGCTCAAGCTGCTGGAGAAAGAGCCCGAGCAGCGCTACCAGAGCGCCGACGCCCTGGCCGCCGACCTGCAGGAGATCGGCACGCAATGGCGCCGCGGCAGCCAGGTGCCGCGGTTTGCGCTCGGCGCGTGCGACACCACGCGCGCGCCGCTGATTACCGACCATCTGTACGGCCGCCGTCGCGAAAGCGACGTGCTGCTGGACGCCTTCCAGCGCGTCCGCGCCGGCGGGCGCGAGCTGGTGCTGGTCACCGGCGATCCCGGCATCGGCAAGACCGCGCTGGTGGCGCAGCTGGACAAGCCGGTGGCCGCCTGCCGTGGCTATTTCGTCTCCGGCAAATTCGACCAGTTGCAGCGCAGCGTGCCGTATGCCGGCTTGGTGCATGCTTTCCGCAGCCTGGTACACCAGTTGCTGACCGAGCCGGACACCACGCTGGCCGTATGGCGCCAGCGCATCCAGGCGGCGGTCGCGCCGAACGGCCAGATCCTGGTCAACGTCATCCCCGAAATCGAAGCCATACTCGGCCCGCAACCGCCGGCGGCCGAACTGGAAGCCACCGAATCGAAGAACCGCTTCGGCCAGGTGGTCACCTCCTTCCTCCGCGTGTTCGCCCGGCCTGAACATCCGTTCGTGCTGTTCCTCGACGACCTGCAATGGGCCGACGCCGGCTCGCTGGCGCTGATCAGGCAATGGCTGGGCGACGGCAAGGCCGGCCATCTGCTGATCGTCGGCGCCTATCGCGACAGCACGGCGGGCCAGGCGCACGCCCGGGCGCTGAGCGCCGAGCTGCCCGGCAGCGTTCCGCAGATCCACCTGCATCCGCTTGACGTCGACGATGTGGCGGCGTTGCTGGCCGACGCGCTTGACCAGGACGCCGGCCGTTGCGCCGCGCTGGCCGCTCTGCTGACCAAAAAAACCGCCGGCAATCCCTTCTTCATCCGCCGCCTGGTGCGCCAGCTGCACGCGCAGGGCCTGCTGCGCTACGTGCCCGAATCCAAGGCCTGGCACTGGGACATGGACGAGATCCAGCGCGCTCCGGTCAGCGACAACGTGCTGGCGCTGATGGTGCAGACCATCGACCGCCTGCCGAAGGCGACCCAGGCGCTGCTGCAAGCCGGCGCCTGCATCGGCCACCAGTTCGCGCTGGACACGCTGGCCGACGTCACCGGCCGCAGCAGCGCCGCCGCGCTGAGCGAACTGTGGCCGGCGCTGGAAGACGGCCTGCTGGTGCCGCTGCGCGACGCCTACCAGGGCGCGCGCCCGGCCGCCGCCCTCGGCCACGAATTCACCCAGCAACCGGTCACCATGCGCTTCGTCCACGACCGCGTGCAGCAGGCCGCGTATTCGCTGCTGCCGCCCGCCAGCCGCCAGGCCCTGCACCTTGCCATCGGCCGCCAGCGCCTGCGCCAGGCCAACGGCAGCCTGGCGGAACAGTTGTTCGACATCGTCGACCAGTTCAACCTGGGCGCCGAGCTGATCACCGATCCGGCCGAACGCCTGGCGCTGGCCGAACGCAACCTGGCGGCGGGATGCAAGGCCAAGGACTCGGCCGCCTATGACGCCGGCTACGCCTACCTGATGCACGGCCAGCAGCAACTGCCGCCCGACGCGTGGCAGACGCAGCCGGCGCTCAGCTACGCCCTGCACCGCGAACTGGCCGAATGCGCCTACCTGACCGGGCAGCATGCGGCTGCCGATTTGTTCGTGGACGCCGCGCTGGACCACGCGCCGTCGCGCATCGCCAGGGCCGACCTGTACAGCCTGCGCGTGCTGGCCGCCACCGTGGCCGGCGACTGGGCCGCGGCGCTGCGCTGGGGCCGCGAGGGCCTGGCCGTGTTCGGCCACGAGTGGCCGCTCGACACGCTGGCCGACGCCAACCAGGCCGAAGCCGCGGCGGTGATGCGCAACGTCGGCGGCCAGGCCATCGCCGACCTGGTGCACCAGCCCGAGGTCGAAGACGACGACACGCGCGCCGTGATGCGCCTGCTGTCGCTGCTGGGGCCGCCGGCCTATTTCAGCGGTTCGGCGGTGCTGACCTTCCTGGTCACGCGCAGCACCAACCTGTCGCTGCTGCACGGCCCCTCCGGTTATTCGGCCTACGCCTACGTGTTCTACGGCGCGCTGCACAACGCCCTCACCGGGCAGTACGACGTCGGCTACGAATTCGGCAAGCTGGCGCTGGCGATGGCGCGCCGCTTCGGCAACCGCGCCGAGGAAAGCCGCACGCTCGAAGTGTTCGGCCTGGTGGTGCACGCCTGGCGCGCGCCGCTGCGCGACAGCCTGCCGATCATGGAGGAAGGCCACCGCGCCGGCGTCGAATCGGGCGAACTGGCGTATGCCGCCTTCAATCTGTGCGGCCTGCTGATCAACGGTTTGCCGGCCGGCGTGCCGCTGGCCGAACTGCTGGCCGACGCCGACCTTGCCATCGACTTCGCCAACCGCTTCCGC
The DNA here is from genome assembly GCF_009674565.1 of Duganella aquatilis. Taxonomy (GTDB): domain Bacteria; phylum Pseudomonadota; class Gammaproteobacteria; order Burkholderiales; family Burkholderiaceae_D; genus Rugamonas; species Rugamonas aquatilis. Next base: position 294,088 of record NZ_WKJL01000001.1, on the reverse strand, counting down.
AACCGCACCGGCGCCGAGATCTCGCTGCCGTTCCGCCAGCTGGCGCGCACCCTGATGGGCCGGACCCGCAGCGCCACCAGCTTCGACGACGACGATTTCGAACAGGCCCGCTTCGAGCGCGACGCCGGCGGCAACCAGACCGCCATGGGCCAGTTCTGGGTGGCGCGCCTGCAGGCGGCCTACCTGCTGGACGATATGCCGGCCGCGCGCCGCGCCGTCGACGAAGGCGCTACGTTCATCGCGGCCGGCATTCTCGGCATGGTGACCTCGGCCGAGCACAGCTTCTATGGCGCGCTGACCTTGCTGCGCACGCAGCAGGCGCCGCCGGACGCGCTGGCGCCGCACCTGGCGCAGCTGGCAACCTGGGCCCGCTACTGCCCGGAGAATTTTCAGCACAAGCTGCAGATGGTCGAAGCCGAAATGGCGCGCCTCAGCGACGCGCCCTGGCAGGCCATCGAGCTGTTCGGCGCCGCCATCGACGGCGCCCGGCAACAGGGCTTCATCCAGGACGCCGCGCTGGCCAACGAGCTGGCGGCGCGCCTGCTGCTGGAACGAAACCAGCCGCGCCTGGCCGCCGTCTACCTGAACGGGGCGCTGGACGGCTACCGCGCCTGGGGCGCGACGGCCAAGCTGAACGCCTTGCAGCACGGCTATGCGCAACGCATCGCCATTGCGCGCGACGACGCCACGCGGCCAGGCGCGGCGCACGCGCATGACGCGCTCGGCCTGATCAAGGCGGCCCAGGCCATCGCGGCGGAAACGCTGCCGGCGCAGTTGTTCCGCCGCATCCTGCAAATCGTGGTGGAAGTGGCCGGCGCCCAGCGCGGGATTCTGCTGCTGGGCGAAGGACAGACGCTGAGGGTGCGCGCGCGCATCGCGGTGGACGACGCCACCACCATCGCGCTGGAAGATACCGCGCTGGCCGACTGCACCATGCTGCCCGGCTCCATCGCCCGCTACGTGGCGCGCCTGAAGCAGCCGCTGGTGCTGGAAGACGCCGCCGTCGACGGCCCGTTTGCCGCCGACGCCGCCGTGCGCCAGCGGCGCCTGCGCTCGGTGCTGTGCGTGCCGCTGAAACGCCACGAACAGGTGATCGGCCTGCTGTACCTGGAGAACAACGCCATGGCGCGCGCCTTCACCGCGCAGCGCGTGGACGTGGTGCAGGCGCTGGCCGCGCAGGCGGCGATCTCGCTTGAAAACAGCCTGTGGCTGATGGAGCGCCGGCGCGCGGAAGAAGCCGCGCGCTTCCTGGCTGGCGCCGGCGCGGCGCTGGCCGAATCGCTGGACTATGCCGAGACGCTGGTGCGCGTGGTGCAGCTGGCGGTGCCGGCGTTTGCCGACTGGTGCTTCCTCGACCTGGTCAGCGGCGAGCACGCCGTCCAGCGCGCGCAGCTGGCGTTTGCCGACCCGGCGCAGGCCGAACTGGCCGCCGCGCTGCGCCAGTATTCGATCGGCGCCGGCGATCCGCATCGGCGCCGCCTGACCGAGACCCTGCATCAGAGCGAAGCGTTGCTGTGGCCGCACATCAGCGACCAGCAGCTGCGCAGCCTGGCCAGCGACGACGCCCATTTCCGGCTGATCCAGGCAATCGGCGCGCGCGCCCTGATCGCGGTGCCGCTGGTGGCGCGCGAACGCACATTGGGCGTGCTGACCTTTATCGTCGCCCAGTCCGGCCGCGGCTACGACGGCGAAGACCTGGCGGTGGCGCGCAAGCTGGCCGACCGCTGCGCCCTGGGCATGGACAACGCGAAGCTGTACAAGGAGGCGCGGGAAGCGATCCAGGTGCGCGACGATTTCCTGGCCGTCGCCTCGCACGAGCTGCGCACGCCGCTGATGCCGCTGCAACTGCAAATCCACCTGATCGAACGGCGCCTGCCAACGCTGTTTGCCAATCCGGACAGCGCGGCCTGGCTGGCGAAAAGCCTGGCGATGCTGCAACGCCAGGGCAAGCGGCTGGAGCGGCTGGTCAACGAACTGCTGGACATCGCCCGCATCACCGGCGGCCAGCTGCAGCTGGAACGCACGCAGGTCGACCTGTGCGAAGTGCTGGCGGATGTGCTGGAGCGCCTGCAGGAAAGCGGCGAAAGCACGCCGGCCGGCTCGGCGCTGACCATCCACTGCGACGCCCCGGTGGTCGGCAACTGGGACCGGCTGCGCATCGAACAGGTGTTCCACAACCTGCTGTCGAACGCCTTCAAATACGGCAACGGCAAGCCGATCGCCGTCGATGTCCGCAGCGACGCGACGCAGGCCGTGATACAGGTGATCGACCAGGGCATGGGCATCGAGGCCGAGCATCTGGAGCGCATCTTCGGCCGCTTCGAGCGGGCGGTCTCGGTGCGCAACTTCGGCGGCCTGGGCCTGGGCTTGTACATCGTCAGCGAGATCCTGCGCAACATGGGCGGCGCCATTCACGTCAGTTCCTCCTTTGGTGAAGGCTCGACCTTCACCGTGATGCTGCCGCTGGACGGCGGCGGCGCGCTGCCATGAAGACCATCCTCATCGTCGACGACGACGCCGACATCCGCGCCGTGCTGAGCGAGTTCCTCGAAGCCGAAGGCTACGGCACCGCCACCGCAGAGAACGGCCGGGACGCGCTGGCCTACCTGCACCGCCACCCGCGCACCGCGCTGGTCCTGCTCGACCTGATGATGCCGGTCATGAACGGCTACCAGTTCATCGCCGCCCGCCAGCAGGATGCGGCGGTCGCCGCCATCCCGGTGGTGGTCATGACGGCGCGCGGCGCGGTCGGCGCCGGTCTCGGCGGCGTGACCAGGGTGCTGCCCAAGCCGATGGACCTGGACGATCTGCTGGCCACACTGCAAGCCGCTTAGTCCGCCGCCTGCGGCATCCCGCCAGATGCTTTACAATCGATAGCGAATTATTTCTAGAGAGACACGAATGACAGTAACAGCACAGCCGCATTATTCCGCCGAAGAGAAGCGCAAACGCGTCTTCGCCATCATCAGCGCCTCCTCCGGCAACCTGGTTGAATGGTTTGACTTCTACGTCTACTCCTTCGCCTCCATCTACTTCGCCAGCCAGTTCTTCCCCAGCGGTAACTCCACAGCAGAATTCCTCAAATCGGCCGCCGTGTTCGCGGTGGGCTTCCTGATGCGCCCTATCGGCGGCTGGATGTTCGGCCGCATCGCCGACCGCGTCGGCCGCAAGAAATCGATGGTGGTATCGGTGCTGATGATGTGCGGCGGCTCGCTTGCCATCGCCGTGCTGCCGACCTACGCCAGCATCGGCGTCGCCGCGCCCATCCTGCTGCTGATCATCCGCATGTTCCAGGGCCTGTCGGTCGGCGGCGAGTACGGCACCACCGCCACCTACATGAGCGAGGTCGCGCTGCGCGGCCAGCGCGGCTTCTTCTCGTCGTTCCAGTACGTGACGTTGATCGGCGGCCAGTTGCTGGCGGTGCTGACGGTAGTGATCCTGGAGCAGTTCCTGACCGAGCCTGAACTGAAGGCCTGGGGCTGGCGCGTGCCGTTCGTGGTGGGTGCGGTGGCCGCGCTGGTGTCGCTGATGCTGCGCCGCACGCTGCACGAAACCAGCAAGGCCGAGGACTTGAACAAGAAGGAAGCCGGCACGCTGGCCGGCATCTTCAAGTACCACCGCGCCGCCTTCCTCACCGTGCTGGGTTATACCGCCGGCGGTTCGCTGATCTTCTACACCTTCACCACCTACATGCAGAAGTACCTGGTCAACACCTCCGGCATGGCGCCGAAAACGGCCAGCGTGGTGATGACCGGCGCGCTGTTCCTGTACATGTGCATGCAGCCGGTATTCGGCATGCTGGCCGACCGCATCGGCCGCCGCCATTCGATGATGCTGTTCGGCGGCCTGGGCACGCTGGCCACGTATCCGATCCTGGAAATCCTGCGCGGCAACAGCAACAGCTTCTTCGCCTTCGCGCTGATCACCCTGGCGCTGGCCATCGTCAGCCTGTACACCTCGATCAGCGGCCTGGTGAAGGCCGAGATGTTCCCGCCGGAAGTGCGGGCACTGGGCGTGGGCTTGTCGTATGCGATCGCCAACGCCATCTTCGGCGGCTCGGCCGAGTTTGTCGGCCTGTCGTTCAAGAACGCCGGCCATGAGGACTGGTTCTTCATCTACGTCACCATCATGATGGTGATCGCCTTCCTGGTCAGCATGCGCCTGCCGAAGACGCCGTCCTACCTGCATACCGACCACTGAGCGCTAGTCGGCCTCGAACAGGGTTTCGAAGGCCGCCGCAAACGCCTGCGCCGCATTGGCCAGGCGCGGCGCGCCGACATCGAAGGTGCACTGTTCGAGCAGCGGCCGCGGCGCCAGGCCGGCCGCGGCCAATGCCAGCTCGGCGCGCAAGGCGCTGAGCATCCCGTCCAGCATCACTTCCTGCATATTCAGTTTGGCGTTGTCGGTAAGGCCGCCATCGAGCACGCTCGGGGCGAAAGCCATGGTCCGCGCGCCGTGGCGGATCGCCTCGTGCATGGCGACGCGGGTGGCTTGCCGCAGCCGGTCGCCATCCAGCGTGTCCGGATCGCCGAGTCCGATGACCAGCACCGCGCGCGGCGCCATGTCTTGCGGCGGCTGCGAGATCAGCAGCGTTTCCATCGCTTGACCAAGGAAGAAGCCATCAGCCCGCAGCCGGGTCAGATGGCCACCCAGCGCCTGGTCCAGCGCCAGCAGTCCGCCGGCGACCGGCGCGCCGCCCGCCTCGTGCTCGAACATGCAGGCGACACTCAGGTCGACTCCGGCATTGGCCGGGCCCCAGGCGGCGACGTCGAAGACAACACCGTCGGCGGAGCCGATCGGCAGGCGGTCGGGAATGGCGTTCATGGCAGCGTATCCTTGTAATGACAAAGCTCCGATGTTACCGCCCCGCCGCCCGGCCACGGCCCTGCCAAAAGACAGGGCCGTGACGCAAGCCTGCTTCAGCGGTAGAGCGGATCGCGGGCCACGTAGACTTCGACATTGCCGGCGTCGAAGCCTGCCGGAGCGATATCGGCCAGTTTGAAGCTGTCGGACTCGTGCAGGGTGCGGAAGTTCCAGGTGAACATTTCGTGACCGTGCACAAAGGTCACGGTTTCGCCGTTGTCGACGTTGATGTATTTGGTCTGCGGGCCGACGGCGATCAGTTTTTCAGCGGCGGTTTGCGGCGCGGTGCTGCCGTAATTATTGGCGGCATGGGCGCCGGCGCAGCTCACAGCAAAGATTGCAGCCAGCAGCAGGCGTTTTTGTGGGGCGGTGGTGAAGTTGAACATGATTTTCTCCGTTTCAGTTGGTTAGTGAAACAATTGTAGAAAACCACCGATGACGCGAGCATGGCGCAATGATTACAGTTTTATTACGCAGGACAACACCGCGAGCACTAAACAAAGCCTGTTTGCGCATTCCTGGTTGCGAAATCAGCATGACCATTGCAGAATGCCGGGATGACAAACTCGTCCATCATCCGCCAAGCAGTTTTGCTCGCCTGCGCGCTGACGGCCGCCGGCCATGCCGGCGCGGCTGATGGAGCGGTTCAACCCTATAATCCGGACTATTTCACCCAGTTTCAGGCCGCCACGGCGATGGACATGGTGAACCGCCTGCCGGGCTTTGTCTTCGACGGCGGCAACGCCTCGCGCGGCGTGGCCGGCAATGTGCTGATCAACGGCAAGCGCCCGACCTCCAAGACCGAGGCGCTGGGCGACGTGCTGGGCCGCATTCCGACGGCGGCGGTCGAGCGCATCGAGGTCATCAACGGCGGCGCCAGCGGCATCGACATGCAAGGCTACGCCACCGTGGCCAACCTGCTGCTCAAGCAGATGGACCTGGTGTCCATGACCACCAACGCCGCCAGCTACGTGATGCCGGACGGCAGCCTGGCGCCTTCGCTGGACGGCAACTACAGCCTGAAACGCGGCGACAAGAACATCAATGTGACGCTGGGCTGGTCGCGCTCGCCGGACACCGGCCAGGGCCAGGGCTACCGCACCACGGTCTACGCCGGCTCGGCGCCGGCCGCCGAGGTGCGGGTGGCGGGCGCCGGCATCGCCGAGAACAAGACCATCAAGCTGAACTACGGCCAGGACCTGCTGGACGGCCAGCTGAACTGGAACGGCGCCTACAATCCGTGGAACTACCACTCGCTGGCCAGTTTCGACGCCGCCACCCGTTCGCTCAACAGCAACGACAATGCCGGCCACACGCTGGAACAGGGGCTGGCCTATACCCGCGATCTGCCCCATGGCGCCAGCCTGGACCTCAAGGCGCTGTACCGCACATCGGGCATCGATGCGGATTCGGGCTTTGTCTCGGGCGGCAACAGCGGCCACTCGGTCACCACCAGCACCGCCAGCGAGCAGATCCTGGGCGGACAACTGAGCTGGCAGGCGCTGGACGGCGTGGTCATCCGCGGCGGCATCGAGCGCGCCGTCACCACCAACGACAGCAGCGTCAGCAACAATCCGCAGGCCGCCGCGTGGGTGCAGGAATCGCGGGTCGAAGGCCAGCTGTCGTCGGCCTGGCAGGTCGACAACACGCTGAGCGCCGAGGCCGGCGTGAAGGTGTCGCACGCCAGCCTGGCCACCAGCGCCGAGCAGGCGGACGCCAAGGCCTACGTCTATCCCAAGCCACGGCTGCGGCTGGCCCTGTCGCCGACGCCGGTGCTGCAATTGCGCCTGCGCATGGAACGCGAAATCAGCCAGCTCAACTTCGGCGATGCGGCGGCGTATTTCGGCATGGCCGACAAATCGCTGCGGGCCGGCTATCCGGACGTGGTGCCGGCCAAGACCTGGCTGTGCGAAGGCGCGGTGGAATACCGCTTCTGGGAGCGCGGCACGGCGATGCTGAGCTACACGCAGTCGCACGTCAGCGACGTCATCGACCGCATGCAGATCCGCACGCCGAACGCTGTCTACGACGTCGCCGGTAATATTGGCGACGCCAGCGCCGACAGCGTCACCGGCATGCTGAACCTGCCCACCGACAGCTGGGCGCTGCCGCAAGGCCTGCTCAAGCTGTCGACCACCTGGCGTTCCTCGTCCGTCATCGATCCGGCCACGCTGGAAACGCGGCGGCTGTCCGGCGAGCAGCCGCTGGGCTGGCGTATCGAATTTTCGCAGGACTTGCCCAGCCAGCGCACGGCATGGGGCTTCTCGGTCGACAACGGCTGGAGCAACGACAGCTGGCAGACCGCCGAACGCGACACCAGCAGCGGCAGCGGCTGGGCGCGCGCCTTCGTCAACTACCGGCCGGCGTCCAACCTGATGCTGACGCTGGAACTGAACAACCTGGCCAGCCGCGTCATCAGCTACGACCGCACCCACTACGCCGGCAACGACCGTCTGGCCAATGTGGTCGATTTCGTCGAACACAACATCACGCGCACCCAGCCCTTTGCCATGCTGCGCCTGCGCAAGGACTGGTAATCAGCCCCAGCGGTCGGCGACGTACCAGCCGGCGGCCGACGCCAGCGCGGTCAGCAGCACGCCCCAGGCGACATCCACCAGCGACAGGCCCAGCGGCCATCCCTTCAGGATCGAATAATTGGTCAGGTCATAGGTGCCGTAGGCGATCAGGCCCAGCACCGCGCCATTCAGCGCCGCCGTCTGCCAGCTCAGTGCCCGCAGTCCCGGCGCGATGGCCAGGAACACCGCGCCGGCCGCATACAGCAGGTAAAAGACTGCAGCCGAACTGATACGCGGCTGCTCCAGCATCAGGTTGCCCAGCGCGGCCTTGTAGGCGGGCGCCATGTAGAGGCCGATCCACAACGCGTCCAGGGCCAGCATCGACAGCAAGGCGCCGCTGTAAGCGAGCAGCCAATGCTGCACACTGAGTGCCTGAGCGGGAGCGGATGTGAGCATGGGACGTCCTCGGCCTTGGGGATGGGAAGCCTGAGTGTAGCCTATTCCCAGGCGCGCACTATTGAACGGAATTAAGCGGGCGCACGCACGCAGTAGCCGGCGCCGGCCACGGTGTGGATCAGCGCCACCTCGAAATCGCGGTCGACCTTGTTGCGCAGGCGGTGCATATGCATGTCGATGATGTTGCCGCGCGGGTCGAAATCGTAATCCCATACCGCTTCCAGCAGCATGGCGCGCGTCACCACCTGGCCGGCGTGGCGCAGCAGGTATTCCAGCAGCGCGAATTCGCGCGCCTGCAATTGCAGGTCGCGGTCGGCGCGGCGGGCGCGGCGCGTGTCCATGTCCAGGCTCAGATCGGCCAAGGTCAGCACCTGCTGGCGGCGGCTGGCGTCGTTGCGCCGCGCCAGCGCTTCGATGCGGGCCAGGATTTCGGCGAAGGCATACGGTTTGGCCAGGTAGTCGTCGGCGCCGGCGCGCAGGCCTTCCACCCGCTGCTGCGTGCCGCCCAGCGCACTGACCATCAACACCGGAATCTGCGGATCGCGCCGGCGCAGCGCGGTCATGAAGTCGATGCCATCCAGCCCCGGCATGCGCCGGTCCAGCACGACGACGTCGTAGATGCCCTCGCCCGCCATCGCCAGCCCGGTGGCGCTGTCGGCCACATGGTCGGCCACGTGGCCGCTCTCGGCCAGGCCGCGCACCAGATACTGGGCGGAGCGCAGATCGTCTTCAATCACCAGTAATCGCATGCTGAATATCGCCTCCGGACATGAACTATTTTTAATGTTGGCGAGAACTGCGCGTAGCCGACTGTGGGGCATAATAGGCAATATAGTAGCGCACTAAGGCGCAGTTGCGGAGGCGGCCGGCATGGCAAAGGTATTGGTGATTGAGGATGACGCACAAACCGCGCAGGAATTGCAGGCGGCGCTGTCGGACTACGGCCATCAGGTCGAACTGGCCGACAACGGCCGCCAGGGCCTGCTGCGCGCGGCCGGCGAAACCTACGACGTCATCGTGCTGGACCGCATGATGCCAGGCGGTCTGGATGGCCTGGCCGTGCTGTCCACCCTGCGCACCGCCGGCGTCGCCACGCCGGTACTGATCCTCAGCGCCTTGTCGGCGGTGGATGAACGCGTGCGCGGCCTGCGCGCCGGCGGCGACGACTATCTATCGAAACCGTTCGACTTCATCGAGCTGACCGCCCGCCTGGACGCCCTGCTGCGCCGCCGCGACGGCCCGCCCGCCGCCGTCACCGGTTTCCAGCTGGGCCGGCTGGACATGGACCTGCTGACGCACACCGTGCGCCTGGGCGGCCAGCCGGTCGAGCTGCAGCCGCGCGAGTTCCGCCTGCTCGAATACTTCTTCCGCAACCAGGGCCAGGTGCTGACCCGTACCATGGTGTTCGAGGCCGTGTGGGACTACCGCAGCGACGAGCGCAGCAACGTCATCGACGTGCACATCAGCCGGCTGCGCAAGAAAATCGATCCGGACGGCACCGCGCCGCTGATCCACACCGTACGCGGTTCGGGCTATGTCTTCCGTGCCGCCGAATAATCGTTGGAGCCTGCACGACCTGCGGCGGGCGTCGAGCTTCCGCATCGCGCTGCTGTTCCTCGGCCTGTACAGCCTGATCGCGGCGCTGCTGTTCGCCTTCCTGTACCAGCAGATTTCCAGCTACGCCCTGAGCCGCATCGACGACTGGCTGCCGCGCGAACGCAACGCCATCCTGCGCAGCGCGCCCACCGACCTGATCGCGCGCGTGGCCTACCATGCCCGCCTGGACCCGGACAACCAGCGTCCCTTCGGTCTGTACAGCCCGGACGGCATCCGCCTGGCCGGCGCCTTCCCCGGCCCGCATCCGACACAGCTGGAAAAGCCGTACACGCTGTCGATGATCGAGAACGACACCACGCGTTCATTGCGCGTGGCCGCCTATCCGCTGCCGGACGGCCAGCTGCTGGTGCTGTCGCAGGATCTGAACGAGGTACACGAATTCAACGAGGTGCTGCAACGCGCGCTGGCATCGGCGGCGCTGCTGGCCCTGCTGCTGGGCCTGGCCGGCGCGGTGTTGATCGGCCGCCGCGCCGTGCACCGGCTGGACGCCATCACCACCGCCATCCAGGCCATCGTCCAGGGCGATCTGAGCCAGCGCCTGCCGCAACGCGCGTCCGGCGCCGCCAGCGACGACCTGGACCGGCTGGTGACCGTGGTCAACGGCATGCTGGACGATATCGAGCGCCTGATGCATGAAATCAAGGGCGCCTGCGATGGCATCGCCCACGACCTGCGCACGCCGCTGGCGCGCCTGCTGGCCGGCCTGGAACGCGCGCAGCGCCGCGCCGTCAGCGCCGACGACTACCGCGACGCGGTCGATGCCGCCATCACCGAAACGCTGTCGCTGCTGACCACCTTCAACGCCATGCTGCGCATCTCCGAAGTGCAGGACGGCGCGCGCCGCGCCGGCTTCAGCGCCATCGACCTGGCCGCCATCGCCGACGACGCGGTGGAATTCTACGAGCCCAGCGCCGACGACAAGCAGGTCCAGCTGGTCTATGAACGGCCGCCAGGCCTGCGCCTGCCGTTGCGCGGCGACGCCAGCCTGCTGTTCGAAGCCATGGGCAACCTTATCGATAACGCCATCAAGTTCACGCCGGAAGGCGGCCGCATCACCGTCACCCTGGCCGAATGGCAGGGAGCGATGCAGTTCGACATCCGCGACACCGGCCCCGGCATCCCCGCCGCCGAACGCGAGGCGGTGTTCCTGCGCTTCCACCGCGCTGAAAGCAGCCGCCACCTGCCTGGCAACGGCCTGGGATTGAGCCTGGTGGATGCAGTGGCGCGCCTGCATGGCATGCAGGTTGCCATTCACGACAGCGACCAGGGCTGCCACATCAGCCTGCGCCTCAGCACGCTACCTTAACGATTGTTCATATTCCCTAGATACGGCGTTAACCGCCCCTCCGGCAGAATGCCCTGGAGGCTGGCGGCAACCCGTCACCGGCCAGCCGACATCTATGGGATATCGACATGCGAGCTCAACAAAAACACTTCATCTCCGGCGCCGTCATGGCCGGGCTGCTGGCCACGCTGGCCGGTTGCAGCAAACCGGCCGCCGCGCCGGCTACCCCGTCAGCGCCGGCAGTGGGCGTGGTCACCGTTCATCCTTCCAACGTTCCGGTCAGTATAGAATTGCCGGGCCGCACGTCGGCCTATCTGGTGGCGCAAGTCCGCGCCCGCGTCGATGGCGTGGTGCAGCAGCGCGCCTATACCGAAGGCGCCGATGTACGCGCCGGCCAGCTGCTCTATACCATTGACGACGCGCCCTACCGCGCCGCGCTGGCCAACGCCCAGGCCGCGCAGCAGAAGGCCGCCGCCAATCTGGTCGCGGCCAATGCCCAGGCCGAACGCTACAAGGCGCTGGTCGGCGGCAACGCCATCAGCAAGCAGGCGTATGACAACGCCGTCGCGGCACAAGGCCAGGCCGCCGCCGATCTGGCGGCGGCGCAAGCCAGCGTGACCACCGCGCGCATCAACCTCGGCTACACCAGGGTGGCATCGCCGATTTCTGGCCGCAGCAGCGTATCGCAGGTGACGCAGGGCGCGTATGTGCAGGCCAGCGCCGCCACGCTGATGACCACGGTGCAGCAGATCGATCCGATCTATGTCGATGTCACGCAATCGAGCGCCGCCGGATTGCAGCTGCGCCAGGCCATCGCCAGCGGCCAGCTGCGGGCCGACAACAATGTTCAGCCGGCGGTGTCGCTCAAGCTGGAAGACGGCAGCGTCTATCCGCTGCAAGGCAAGCTGCAATTCAGCGGCATCACCGTCGACCAGGCCACCGGCTCGGTGACGGTGCGCGCGGTGTTCCCGAATCCGCAGCATGTTCTGTTGCCGGGCATGTTCGTGCATGCAAGCCTGGTGCAGGGTACGGCCGCCAACGCCTTCCTGGTGCCAGGGCCTGCCGTCAGCCATAACCCGCAGGGGCAGGTCACCGCGCTGGTGGTCGATGCCGCCGGCAAGGTGGCGCAGCGCACGCTGCAGGCTGATACCGTGTCCGGCGCCAACTGGGTGGTGACCGGCGGCCTGAAAGACGGCGAGCAGGTCATCGTCGATGGCTTGCAGCAGGTGAAGCCAGGCATGCAGGTGCGCGCCACGGCAGCGCCCGTGTCTGCGTCGCTCCCTGCCCCAGCTTCGGCCGCCACCAGCGCCGCCGGCGCGCGCTAAGGAGCGACATCATGGCCCAATTCTTTATCCGACGTCCGGTGTTCGCCATCGTGCTGGCACTGCTCATCATGCTGGCCGGCGTGCTCGCGCTGACCAGCCTGCCGATCGAGCAGTTCCCGCCGGTGGCGCCGCCCACCGTGCAGATCAGCGCCACCTACCCCGGCGCCTCCGCCGTCACCATGCAGGACACCGTGGTCCAGGTGATCGAGCAGCAGATGAGCGGCATCGACAACCTGCTCTACATGTCCTCCACCACCGACGACACCGGCGTCTCCACCACCTCGCTGACCTTCGCCACCGGCACCGATCCCAACATCGCCCAGGTGCAGGTGCAGAACAAGCTGCAACTGGCGACACCGCTGCTGCCGGCGCCGGTGCAGCAGAGCGGCGTGCAGGTAACCAAGTCCACCAACTCCTTCCTGATGGTGGTCGGCTTCGTCTCGACCGACAACAGCATGAACAAGTTCGACATCGCCAACTACGTGGTGTCCAACGTCCAGGGACCGCTCAGCCGCATCAACGGCGTCGGCAACATGAACGTGTTCGGCACCCAGTACGCGATGCGCGTCTGGCTCGACCTCGCCAAGCTCAACAGCTACTCGCTGTCGCCGCAGGACGTCACCGCCGCGCTGACCGCGCAAAACGTACAGATTTCGGGCGGCCAGCTGGGCGCGGCGCCGGCGGTGCCGAACCAGCAGATCAACGCCACCATCACCGAATCGACGCTGCTGCGCACGCCAACCGACTTCGGCAACATCCTGCTCAAGGTGCAGGCCGGCGGCGCGCAGGTGCGCCTGCGTGACGTCGCCCGCATCAATCTCGGTCCGGAAAACTACAACGTCGACAACAAATACAACGGCGGCCCGGCCAGCGGCATCGGCATCCAGCTGGCGCCCGGCGGCAACGCGCTGCAAACAGCCAACGCCATCCGCGCCCAACTCGACCAGCTGGCGCCCTACTTCCCGCATGGCTTGAAGGTCGTCTACCCGAACGACGTCACGCCCTTCGTCAAGATCTCCATCGAGGAAGTGGTCAAGACCCTGATCGAAGGCATCGCCCTGGTGTTCCTGGTGATGTATTTGTTCCTGCAAAACCTGCGCGCCACACTGATCCCGTCGATCACCGTGCCGGTCGTTTTGCTGGGCACCTTTGGCGTGATGTCGGCCTGCGGCTTCACCATCAACACGCTGTCGATGTTCGGCATGGTGCTGGCCATCGGCCTGCTGGTCGATGACGCCATCGTGGTGGTGGAAAACGTCGAACGCGTCATGCACGAGGACGGCCTGGGGCCGCTGGAAGCCACGCGCAAGGCCATGGGCCAGATCAGCAGCGCGCTGATCGGCGTGGCGCTGGTGCTGTGCGCGGTGTTCGTGCCGGTGGCGTTCTCCAGCGGCACCGTCGGCGGCATCTACCGCCAGTTCTCGCTAACCATCGTGATTTCGATGCTGCTGTCGGTGTTCGTGGCGCTGTCGCTGACGCCGGCGCTGTGCGCCACGCTGCTCAAGCCCGCCAACGAGGACCACGCCAAGCAGAAAGGCTTCTTCGGCTGGTTCAACCGCACCTTCGACCGTGGCCGCGACAAATACGTGCACGGCGTGCGCGCCGTCGCCGCCCGCTCGGGCCGCTGGATGATCATCTACGGCGTCGTCATCGCTGCGGTGGTGCTGATGTTCATGAAACTGCCGACCTCCTTCCTGCCGAACGAGGACCAGGGCTTCATCTTCGTCCAGGTCCAGGCGCCGGTCGGCGCCACGCAGGCACGCACCGGCGCCATCCTGGACCGCGTCGACCAGTACCTGCGCACCCAGGAAAAATCGGTGGTGGAAGCAACCTTCATGGTCAACGGCTACAACGACGCCGGCCGTGGCCAGAACCAGGGCCAGCTGTTCCTGCGCCTGAAAGACTGGTCGCAGCGTACCGCCGCCAACCAGAGCGCCGCCGCATTGAGCGACCGCATCACCCGCCATTTCGCGCATGACAAGGAAGCCGTCATCACCACCATCAGTCCGCCGCCGATCCGTGGCCTGGGCAGCGCTTCCGGCTTCGACTTCGAGCTGCAGGACCGCGCCGGCCTCGGCCACGACGCGCTGGCCAAGGCGCGCGACCAGTTGCTGGCCATGGCGGCCAAGGATCCGGCATTGGCCCAGGTACACCTGAAAGGCCAGACCGAGAATCCAACCTTCAAGGTGAACATCGACCGCGAGAAGGCCGCCGTGCTGGGCGTTGCCCCGGCAGATATCGACCAGGCGTTCTCGATCGCCTGGGGCGCGAAGTACGTCAACAACTTCCTCGATACCGACAACCGCATCAAGAAAGTCTATGTGCAGGCCGACGCGCCATTCCGCATGAATCCGCAGGATCTGGACCAGCTCTACGTGCGCAACAGCAGCGGCGGCATGGTGCCGTTCAGCGCCTTCGGCAGCGCCGGCTGGACCTACGGCCCGCCGCAGCTGCAACGCTACAACGGCGTCGAATCGATGGAAATCCAGGGCCAGCCGGCGCCCGGCTACAGCACCGGTCAGGCCATGCAGGCGATGGAGCAGCTGGTCGCCAAGCTGCCGTCCGGCATCGGCTATGAATGGACCGGCAGCTCGCTGCAACAGAAACAGGCCAGCTCGCAGGCGCCCTTGCTGTACGGCCTGTCGATCCTGGTGGTGTTCCTCAGCCTGGCCGCGCTGTACGAAAGCTGGTCGATTCCGATCTCGGTCATCATGGTAATCCCGATCGGCGTGCTGGGCGCGCTGGCGGCCACCTCGCTGGCGGGGCTGACCAACGACGTCTATTTCCAGGTCGGCCTGCTGACCACCATCGGCCTGTCGGCCAAGAACGCGATCCTGATCGTCGAGTTCGCCCGCGAATTGCAGCAGCAGGGACGCACGGCGCTGGAAGCGGCGGTGGAGTCGGCACAGATGCGCTTGCGCCCTATCGTCATGACCTCGATGGCCTTCCTGCTCGGCGTACTGCCGCTGGCGCTGTCGAACGGCGCCGGCTCGGCCAGCCAGAACTCGATCGGCACCGGCGTCATCGGCGGCACGCTGGCCGCCACCTTCTTCGCCACCTTCATGATTCCGATGTTCTTCATCGTCGTCATGGACAAGCTCGGCAGCCGCAAGGCCGGCGCCGAACAACCCGCATAGGAACACGACCATGAAAACTCTGACTCTTACCGTGGGCGCGCTGCTGGTGGCGCTGGCCAGTGGCTGCTCGCTGCAACCGGTCTACCAGCAGCCTGACAGCGCCGTGCCGGCGCTCTACCCGGCCGCGCCAGGCGCGCCGGCCGAAAAGCCGACCGCCGCCGCCACCGACTGGCGCCAGGTGCTGACCGACGCCCGCCTGCAACGTCTGGTCGAACTGGGGCTCCACAACAACCGCGACCTGCGTGTCGCCATGCTGAATGTCGAACGGGTGCAGGCGCAGTACCGCATCGCCCGCTCGGCGCTGGCGCCGCAGATCGGCGCCCAGGCCGACATGGACGCCGCCCACACGCCGGACGGCATCGGCGGCAAGCCGGCATCGACCGGCCGCAGCTATTCGGCCGGTTTGACGGCGGCCTGGGAACTCGACCTGTTCGGCCGCCTGCGCAGCCAGTCCGACTCGGCCTTCCAGCAATACCTGGCCAGCGGCCACGCGCGCCAGGCGGCGGAAATCCTGCTGATCTCGCAAATCGCCGACCAGTACCTGACCACGCTGGCGGACGACGCCCAGCTCAAGCTGACGCTGGACACGCGCACTGCCGCCGAAGCGTCATACCAGTTGGTCAAGCTGCAATACGACACCGGCACCGTGTCCGAACTGGACTTGCGGCTGGCACGGACCACGGTCGACCAGGCCGACGCCAACTATCAGGCCCAGCTGCGTCTGCGCGCGCAGGCGGAAAATGCGCTGGTGCTGCTGGTGGGCCAGGCATTGCCGGCCGACCTGCCGCCGCCGGGCCGCCTGGACGACAACCTGGTCATGGCCGACATGCCGGCCGGGCTGCCGTCCGACCTGCTGCTGCGCCGGCCGGACATCCTGCAAGCGGAGGCGCAGCTGCGCGCCGAACACGCGGACATCGGCGCCGCGCGCGCCGCATTCTTCCCCAACCTGTCGCTGACCGCGACGGCAGGCAGCCAGAGTGCATCGCTGGGCGGACTGTTCGCCGCCGGCACCGGCGCCTGGACCCTGCTGCCGGCGCTGACCATGCCGATCTTTAACGCCGGCGCCAACCAGGCCAACCTGGACGTGGCCATGGTCAGCCGCGACATCGGCGTGGCGCAGTACCAGAAAGCGGTGCAGACGGCGTTCCGCGAAGTGGCCGACGGCCTCGCCGCGCGCGGCACCTACACCGCGCAGCTGGCGGCGCAGCAGCGGGAAACGGCAGACCAGCAGCGCCGCCTGGAACTGGAGAACATGCTGTATAAAAATGGCGTGGACAGTTACCAGAACGTGCTGTCGGCGCAGACCGCGCTGTACACCGCGCAGCAGTCGCTGTTGACGGCCCGCCTGAATCAGTTGACCAGCCTGGTGGACCTGTACCGTGCGCTGGGCGGCGGCTGGCGGCCTCAGACCTGAAAAACCACCGACACGCGCAGGCCTTGCCGCTGCGCGGCGTCGGTCCAGTCGAGCCGCACCGTCGCCCCCATGCGGCGGGCAATTTCCGCCACGATGGACAAGCCGAGCCCGGAGCCGGACTGCTCGCTGCCCAGCACGCGGAAGAACGGATCGAACACCCGCTCGCGCTGCTCCGGTGCGATGCCCGGTCCCCGGTCGCATACTTCGATGATGACCTGGCCGCCGTCCGCATGCGTACACAGATCGACCTTGCCGCCGGCGGGACTGTAGCGAATCGCGTTGTCGGCCAGGTTCTTGACCAGCATCAGCAGGTCGACCGCGTCGCCGACGACGCGCGGATCGTCAGTTGCTTCCACGCCGATGTCGATCTGTCGCGCCTCCGCCAGCGGCATCAGATCCTCCAGCACGCGCCGGAAGATGTCCAGCACCGGCACCGCTGCGGCCGTGCGTGGCAATACCGTTTGCGCCCGCGCCAGGGCCAGCATCTGGTCCAGCAGCACGCGACTGCGCTCGATGCCGAGGTGTAGCGCTTCGACGCGCGTGGTTGCCTCCAGCGGCAGCGCGGTCGCAGCCAGCGCCTCGGCCTGCAGCGACAGAGCGGTCAGCGGAGAACGGAGTTCATGCGCGGCATCGGCCACGAAACGGCGCTGCTGGTCCATGGACTTCTCCACGCGCGCCAGCAGGCGGTTGATGGCGACCACGAAAGGCCGCAGTTCGAGCGGCAGGAAGTCCGGCGCCAGCGCTTGCAGTTCGCGCTCGCTGCGCTGATCCGCTTCGTGCGCCAGCGTCGCCACCGGCAAGAACAGCCGGCGTACCAGCAGCACCACGAGCAGCGGCAACAGAGGGATCAACAACAAAAGCGGCAGCAAGGTGCGCAATGCGCTGTGGTTGGCGATTTCATCGCGAAACGCGATCGCCTGCCCTACCGCCAGCCGCAGGCCGGGCGACACGGTGCGCAGCAGCACCCGGCAGGCGACGCCGTTCATGGTGGCGCGGTGCATGCCATCCGGCAGCGCGGCCAGCCCGCCCGCCGGCGTGCGCCGCAGGCCGAGTATCATGACCGGCGCTTCATCGTCGCCGACAAACTGGATGGCGCCAACGACCGGCAGGCGGCCGGCGCCATACAGCGCGCCGATCTGGCGCAGCGTCTGGTCCTGCATCTCATTGGCCTCGTCCAGCGCGGTCAGATACGACACGGCGGCGGCCAGCGCCGCCACCAGCAGCATGGCGACCGTCAACCACCACGACAGGCGCCATTGCAGGGACAATTTCAGGCGTTCCTGGAAACCATCCATCCCACACCCCGCACGTTTTTAATCATGCTGCCGCCCAGCTTCTTGCGCAGCGCATGGATCAGGAATTCGACGGCGTTGCTCTCCACCTCCTCGCCCCAGCCGTAAATGCGCTCTTCCAGATCGCTGCGCGACAGGATGGCGCCGGGCCTGAGCAGCAGCGCCTGCAACAGCGCGAACTCGCGCTGGGTCAGTTGTACCGGCGGCACGCCCGGCGCCGACGCCTCGCGCGTGACCGGGTCCAGTGCCAGCACGCCATTGCCGAGAATCGGCGAGCCGCCGCCGGCATGGCGGCGCAGCACGGCGCGCATGCGCGCCAGCAGCTCGGCCATCTGGAACGGCTTGAGCACATAGTCGTCGGCGCCAGCATCGAGGCCGGCGATGCGGTCTTCCAGACTGTCGCGCGCCGTCATGATCAGCACCGGCACCTGATTGCCGCCGGCGCGCAGGCTGCGCAGCACGGCGACGCCATCGCGCTCCGGCAGCCCGAGGTCCAGCAGCACCGCGTCGTAGCGCTGGCAGGACAGCGTATCGAGCGCCGTCCTGCCATTGCGCACCCAGTCGGATGCGCAGCCGGCCTCCTTCAGCGCCGCGTGCATGGCTGAACCTATCATCGGATCGTCTTCAACCAGCAGAACGCGCATGACGCTTAGTCGTCCTTGTCTTCCTTGCCGCCGCTGTCCATCTTGTCCTCCACCGACGACAAGACCTTGCCGCTGGCGGCGTCGATGCGCACATCGAACACCTTGGCGCCGTTGACGACTTCGACTTCATAGTGCGGCCCCTTTTTGTCCACTTCGAATTCGGCGCGTGCAGCCTTGCCACCGGCGCTCTGCTCGGCGGCGGTAACGGCCTGGATCAGCGAAGTCTGGGCCCTGGTGACGGCAACCGCGTCGTTTTCCTTCATGTCGGATTTCTCCGCGAAGGCAAAACCACCGGCGCCGATCAGCGCAGCCGCGAGCGCGGCAAGATACATTTGACGTTTGTTCATCATGACAGCCTCCAATAAGGTCAGCGCGAATCTGCGCTGAAGACAAGCTTGACGCTCCACACTTAGCGTTCACTGAGCAAGTCAGCGCCGCAGCTGGTGGCGCGCCCGTACGTCATGATGCCGCATCGCCATCGCCAGTCCGTGGCACCAGCAGAACGCCGCGCACCATCCGGCCAGCACATCGGACGGATAATGCACGCCCAGGTACATGCGCGACACGCCCACCAGGCCCACATAGACGACGCCCAGCAGCAGGAAGCCGCGGTGCACGCCATGGCGCCGGACCAGCCACAACGACGCCACCAGCGCCATGGTTTCCATCGCATGCCCGCTGGGGAAGCTGTAGCTGGTTTCATGCACCATCGGTTCCCAATAGGTCGGACGGATGCGCGCAAAGCCGTGTTTGGCCGCCAGATTCAGCAGGGCCGCGCCGGCATTCGCCAACAGCAGATACAGCGATGCGTATCGCTCGCGCCGTAGCCGCCACAACGCCAATGCCAGCAGCGGCGCCACGGCCCAGACGGAACCTAGCCACGTGATCGCTTTCATGGCAAGATCGAGCGGGCCGTTCGACAATCCGCGCAGCCAGTGCAGCACCGGTTCATCGAAAAAGATATGCTCGCCTTCCGCCACGTCCTCCGCCAGCATGCCGAACAACATCAGCGCCGCCAGCAACACCACAAACAGCAGTATCGCGCCGGTGTACCTGGCCACGCGCGGCGGCGTTTCCAGATCCGCTGGCCTATTGGTCATTCCGGTCCATCGCTTCCAGCAGGTCGGCCATCGCACGCTTGCACTGGACCGGGTCCGGCTTGCTTGCCCGCAGCGCCGACAAGGCATTGTCGATGGCCTTGTCGACCACGTGCCAGCTGGCCGCCGCGCGCGGCTTCAGGCCCGACTCCGCCTGGTCCCAGCTGGTTTCCAGGTCCTTGATGCGCGCCTTGGCGCCGGCCAGGTCGCCCTTGTCCACCAGCGTCGACGTGTCGCGGGCGATGATCTGGAAACGGCTGAGGTCACCCAGCCGGCTGAACGCCGCGGCATGGGCAGCGCAGGAGATGAAAGCCAACACCACCAGAGCGGCGGAGACAATACGTGCAATTTTCATGATTTTTCCTTCGAGTTGAATTGCTGAAGACTGATCATCGTTACCAGGCCGGCGATCACTAGCAGGAACACCGCGCTGGTATTAATCGTGCCCCAGCCGATGCCGCCGTATTCCTGCGACTGCGACAGCAGATCGCCGAGCGACGCACCGAGCGGACGGGTCAGGATGTACGCCAGCCAGAACGTCAGCACTGCATCGGCGCCCAGCCGGCGCGCGACATAGATCGCCGCGATCAAGCAGCCGAAGACCACCACGCCGACACGGAAGCCCAGTCCCAGGGCCTCGGTCGCCAGATCGCCCGCCGCCGTGCCCAGCGCGAAGGTCAGCAGGATGGCGGACCAGTAAAACAGTTCGCGGCGCAGTGTGACGATGCTGCGGATGTCCAGCGTCCGTTCGCGCCGATACCACAGGCCGAACACCACCGCCAGCAGGATGCTGAACACCGCCGTGCTGGCATACAGGCTGATGCCCAGGCCGTCGGTCAGGGCATCGGTAATCTGCGTGCCGACCACACTGAGCAGCACGACGGTCAGCCAGTACACCCAGGGCACATAGCGAGCTTGACGCAGTTGATACAGCAGCGCGACGATCAGCAGGCCGCCCATCAGCGTGCCGGTATAGGCGACGCCCAGGCCGGCATTGACGGCCAGGTAATCGGCGCCGGTCTCGCCCACGGTGGTTGACAGGATCTTGATCAGCCAGAACGTCAGGGTGACTTGCGGCACCTTGTTGAAGGATCGGGGATGGATGGGCATACGGCAGCTCCGTGCTTGTTGTTCGTTATCGACATTACAAAGCACGGATCATTAAAGCCGTATTAACGTCTCCGGCGATCGAGCATCTGGCGGAAGGCGGCAAACAGCTTGCGCATGGCCGGCTGCTTGTACGGGAACAGTTGCTCGTCATCCATGGCATGCACCGCCATCGCGGTGCCGATTTCAAACACCAGTAGTTGCCCGTCGGCAGTCTCCGCGCAATCGATGGTCAGGTAGTCCAGCCCGGCGCGCTGGTGAATTTGCTGCAATGCCAGCGCGTGCCGCTGCGCAAAGCCGCTGTCGAAGTCATGCATGCGCTCGGCTTCCTCGGCGCGCTTGGCGGCGCTGTGCTCCATGCCGGCGTTCAGGTAGTGGATCATCCAGTGCGAGGAAATGCCCATGTGACTGATGAACGGCCGGCCGTCGATCAGGGCGACGCGGTATTTGCGGTACAGCCCGTCCGCGCTGCGGTAGTCGATGAATGGCGACAGGTAGAACTCGGCGGCGTCGACCTGTGCCAGGTACTGGCGCAACTCGCCGCCATGCGTGAGCAGCGCCAGGTCGCGGCCGGCGTGGGAGTCGGTTGGGCGGATGATCTGCGGATAGCCTTCGTCCCGCACAGCCTCGCGCGCGGTGCGCCAGGTAGGCGGCATGACGACGCCGTCGGCTCCGGCCAGCAGCGCGCTGACGCTGTCGCGCGACAACGCGGCGATGCGTTCAGGGGCGTTGATCACGGCACGCGGCCAGTCCGGCGTGGCTTCCGCCAGCCGCCGTAGCAAGGGACGGTTGGCGTCCGATTCCGCCATGGCGACCAGCATCGCATCGTGCTGCGGCACGGTTTCAGGCCATGGGTGGTGCGCCGTCAGGTACAGCAGTTCGAGCGACACGCCGGCGCCTTCGAGCAGCAGTTCCACCGGCGTATTCCACATCAATTCGCCCGGCCCCATGATGACCAGCAGGACCATTTCCGGCGTTTCCGCAGGCAGCGAGTAGCTGGTTTGCAGGTCGAGCGCGCGCTGTTGCAGCAGCATCGCCGCGTCAGGCTGTCCCAGCAGCTGCAACACGGCGGCGGCGTCCAGCAGGCCGTTGGCGTCGTCTGGATGGTCGCGTACGCGCCGCAGCAACGCCGCAGCCAGCGGCCCCATATCGCGGCCCTGCATGGCGCGCCGCATCGGCGGCGCCATGCCGATCAGCGGTGCGAACGGCACGGCGGCGGCGCGCAACAACTCATCCATGCGCGGCTCCCTTGAGCATGGCGCGGAAGGCGGCAAATACTTTGGTCATCTGCATGTGCTTGTACGGATAAATGTCCACCGAATCGACGGCGTGCACGAAGCTGACGTTGTCCGCTTCGAAGAACAGCAGTTGCCCGGCCGGGGTCTCGCCGCAATCGACCACCACGTAGTCCAGTCCGATGCGGCGGCCGATTTCCTCCAGCGCGGGCCCATGGCGGAGTCCGAAATCCTGGTCGAAATCCGCCATGAAGCGCGCCTCTTCCTCGCGCCGGTCGGCGGCTTGCTCCATGCCGGCCGACTGGTAATGTACCACCCAGTTCGTGGAAATGGCATAGTGGCAGACATAAGCCTTGCCCGCCATCAGCACCAGCCGGCATTTGCGGTACAGCCCGTCGGCGCTGCGGTAGTCGATATACGGCGCGACATAGAACACCGCCTCTTCCTGCGCCGCCAAATAGTTATCGATGTCGCGCGCGAATTCCAGGCGCGCCAGCCCCTTGCCCGCCTGCGAGCGCAGCGGCCGCACGATCAGCGGGAACGAGTCCTTCTCGTGCAAGGCCAGCCACTCAAGCTCGTCCCGGCTGACCGCATAGGTGTGCGGCACCACCACGCCGGGAATATCGCGCAACAGGGCGTTGAGGGCGTCGCGCTCGAAGCCGAAGTCGGACCGCGGCTGATTGAGCACCGGGCCGCTGGCCTGGCCCAGCAACGGCGCCATGCGCGCGAACAGCGGCCGGTGGCGCTCAAAGTGGCCGGCGGCGACAAACACCACGTCATGCGGCGGCAGCGCCGCCGGCAGCGGCGTATCTTCCGTGAAGTACAGCAGCTCGCAGGCGATATCGCTGCCGTCGAGCAGGAATCCCACCGGCGTATTGTCGAGCATGAAGCCGCCGGCCAGAAGCACCAGCACGCGCAAGGCCGGCGGCTGGACATCGGCCGCCAGGTGGTAGTGCTGACGCTGACGCAGCGCCTGCAGTTGCAACTCGGCCGACTCCGCCTGCTGGCCGAAAATCTGGAACAGCTGCGCCATGCGCATCAGCAGATGGCCGCTGTCCTGTTCCGCGCCTGCGCTGTCGAGCAGTTGATCCAGCGTATGGCCGGCGTCCAGTAAACGCACGAGTTTAAGCATGCTGGTGTAACGATCCATCACTTCCATTCCTTGCTGTAAGACGTTGATGGCGTTCATTAAATCGGGCCGAAGATTAAGGCTGAATTAACAGCCGCAGCACGTTTTCACATGAACTTTTTTTAATCTGGAAGAGAGATCGCGTTAGCGTCCGGCGGCGCATGATGGGAGGTTTCTTGCCTTGATTGGAATAAGATGAAACCCCTGTTGAAACTGGGCGCCCTGGCGGCAAGCCTGTTGCTGGCAAGCTCGGCTATGGCGGCCGATCCGCTGCGTTTGTTGACGACCACGCCGCTGCCCGACGTCAGCGGCGGCGACTTCGATCATTTCGATGTCGACCTCCAGCGCGGACTGTTGTACGTTCCCACCGAAGAATATGGCTCCATCGAAGTATTCAGCCTGCCGGACGGCCGTCATCTGCGCAGCGACCGCACGCTGGCGCGCTCGCCGCACAAGCTGCTGCTGGCCCACGGCGGCCAGGAATTGTGGATCGCCGATGCCGGCGCGGCCAGCCTGAAGATCGCCGACACCGCCAGCTTCAAGGTCACGCACAGCATCGCCGTCGAAGCGCAGCCGGACTCCGGCATCGTCGATGAGAAGCGGGGTGTTTTCTATCTCGGCAATGGCGGCAAGACCAGCGAGGACCACGCCTACATCAGCCGCATCGCGCTGGCCGACCATGCCGTGCTCGGACGAATCGCCGTGCCGGCGAAACAGGTCAAGGCGATGGCCATCGATCCGGCCACCGACCGCCTGTTCGTCAACTTCCGCGACCGCAATGAAATCGGCATCATCGACCTCGCCAGCGGCAAGCTGGCCGGCATCTGGCAGGTGCCCGGTCCCAGCCGCAACTCGGCACTGGCCTTCGATCCGCGCACCAACCGCCTGTTCGTCGGCTCGCGCAGGCCGGGCAAGCTGTTCGTGCTGGATGGCGCCGACGGCAAGGTGGTGCAAACCATGGACATCGTCGAAACCTCGGATGAAATCATCGTCGACGACGCGAACCGCCGCCTGTACATCGCCGGCGCCGGCGGGCTGGACGTGATCAGCGCCACGACGCCCGATCACTACGCCATCGAGCAGCATGTCGATACGCTGGGCGGCAAAACCGCGCAATATGTGCCGTCGCTGCACCGCCTTTACGTGGTGCACACCAAGGGGCCGCAAGCGGCGCAGGCGGGCTTGCAGGTGTTCGACGTGCGCTAGCGCACCGCGGCAATCGGGTTTAGACTGCAGAGGTACTCCCACCTACCGGAGATATCCATGCGACTCACCGCCGCCGCTGCGGGCGTTTTCTTCATGCTGGCCGTACCCTGCACCTGGGCGCAGCACGAACACCACGACGCCATGCCAGCGCTCGGCACGGTACGCTTCGATACCTCGTGCATGCCTTCGGTGCAGCCGGAATTCAACCGGGCGGTGGCGCTGATGCACTCGTTCCAGTTCGGTCCCGCGATCGACAGCTTCCGCGCCATCCTCGCCAGGGATCCCGGCTGCACCATCGCCTACTGGGGCATTTCCCTGAGCAGCTGGAGCAATCCGTTCGCCAACTTCAAATCCCCGGGCCAGCTGGCGCAGGGATTGCGGGCGGTGGAGGCAGGCCGGGCCAAGGCGCCGGCCACGGCGCGCGAGCGGGCGTATCTGGACGCCGTGGCCCATCTCTACACCGACAGTGCGCAGATCCCGCAATCGGCCCGTCTCGACGCGTATGAGAAAGCGATGGCCAAGGTCAGCGCCGACTATCCGGACGATATCGAAGCGCGCATCTTCTACGCGCTGGCGCTGGCGGCGGCGGCCGATCCGGCCGACAAACACTTTGTGAAACAGCTCAAGGCCGGCGCGCTGCTGGAAGCGCTGTTCGTCCAGTATCCCGACCATCCCGGACTGGCGCACTACATCATCCACGCCTACGACGAACCGGAACTGGCGGCGCGCGCAGCGCAAGCCGCGCGCCGCTACGGCGCCATCGCGCCGGCCACGCCGCACGCGCTGCACATGCCCTCGCACACTTTCACCCGCGTGGGCGACTGGCAGGCATCGATCGCTACCAACATGGGATCGGCGGAGGCGGCGCGCAAAGCCGGCCAGCCGGCGGATGAGTTGCACGCCAGCGACTACATGGTCTACGCCTATCTTCAAACCGCTCAGGACCAGGCGGCCAGCAAGCTGGTGCTGGCGTCGGCGCAGACGTTCAAGCGTTTCGATCCAGCCAATGCCAACGGCGCGGCGCCGGCATCGGCGGCATTTTTCGCCAACGCCGCAATTCCGGCGCGCTATTGCCTGGAGCGCCGCGACTGGACGGCGGCGATGGCGCTGACGCCACGCGCCAGTCCCTTCCCCTACGCCGATGCGATCACGATGTTCACGCGCGGCCTCGGCGCGGCGCACCTGGGCAATACCGAGGTGGCGCAAGAAGCCATCGACACGCTGGCCGAAATCCGCGAACGGCTGCGCGGCGCCAGGGATGGCTACTGGTCCGATCAGGCGGAGATTCAACGGCTGGAAGTGGCAGCGCAACTGGCGCAGACCAGCGGCGACAACGCCAAGGCGCTTGCCACCTTGACCCGCGCTGCGGAAATGGAAGATGTCACGGAGCTGGCCTCGATCACGCCGGGGCCGTTCGTGCCGGCGCGGGAGATGCTGGGCGAGCTGTTGCTGGACATGGCGCAGCCAGCGCAGGCACTGGTGCAATTCAAGGCGGTACTGGTCCGGCATCCGAACCGCTACTGGTCGCTGTACGATGCGGCGCTGGCGGCAAGCCGCTCCGGCGATGCGCGCGCGGCACAGACTTATTACCGGCAGCTGCTGGCGATCGCTACAACGGCGGACGAACCACGCCGTGCCTCGCTGCTGGCGGCCGACGCCGCCGTCAAGGCAGATCGTTAGAGGTTGCTGCAGCCGCCGACGTCAGCTTGATCTGCGCGTCGTTGCGTGGCGTTTCCACCACACCCAGCAGCTTGCCGGTGCGTTCCTCTTCGATCGTGGCGACCAGCGAAGAACAGACCGGGCTGTCCGGAATGAAGCGCACCAGCAGGCTGCGACGCTCGTGCTCCAGGAAATCCGCTACCTGCAGGGCCTCGACAACCAGCCGTTCAACCTGCGAATGCTCTTCTTCCGGAATGGCCGGCGACAGCCATTGAAATCGTGTATTCATGATTGCTCCTCATGTGTAGTGCGGGGAACAACAATCAGAAGTACACGGTAGCGGTGATGGTCGATTTGTAGGTGTCTGGTTGCGGCGTAGCCTGTGCTGGCACAACACCGTACACGGTCAGCGCTTGCGCAACGCCGGTGCCTACGCCCGATTTGGTGTCGGTGCCCTGGGTGTTGCCCCAGTTGGAGCCGCCCGACGATTGCAACAGGTTGTAGGCCACGGTGCTGGTGTTGGCGCCGGTGCCGCTCATCAAACGGGCGGCCGTGGTGGAGCCGACGCCGGTGCCGGCGTTCAGGCCGACGTTGTATGGGGTGGTGTTGGTGCAGGTGACGCTCAGGGTGCTGTTGACCGTGACGTTGGTAGCCAGCACACCTTGCGACTGGCCGAAGTCCAGCGGGTTGGCGGAGATGATGCAGTCAGCGATGATTTTCAGCGTTACGTCGAAGTTGGCGGTTTTGCTGCCGTTGCTGTACACAGCGGCGCTGGACAGGCTGGCGATCAGCGAAGCGGTAACGAAGGCGATAACGGCGAAACGTGGTGCGCGGCGAGTGGTGTTCATGGCTAACTCCTAAGATTGAGATATACAAAAATTTTTAAGGGATTTTTTGTAGCTCAACTCGCTGCTTGGGAGTTGTTCTGCCCGCCGGGGAGGCGGAAGACCGGGCTGTTGTCATGGGGCCCGGCCGATACAGTTGCTGCTCTGCTGCTTTTCGGCTTTCTCGTTTGCTTTGTAGCGGTGAGTCAGCGTATGGACGTATTATTGCCCAAGAAAAATAATCATGCTTTGCTGCAACGAGACAAAACTTTTGCTGGAAGAGAATTTCGCAAAAATATTTTCAAATAGTCTGTTGGCGTAGCAAATTCGCTACTTGCATTGCACTTCGTACAGCGTTCCCAGCCTGTCGCACACGGCGCGCGCGTCGTATTGCGTGACGTCGGACGGACGCTGCTTGAACATGCGCACCACCACCTCGGGACCAGGCGGCGCCGACAGCGTGAAGTGGCTGTAGCCATGCTGCAGCGTCAGCTCGGCGCTGCGCAGCAGGGAGTAATCCTGGATCTGCTGCGGCATGGTATAGGGCGTGGCGTCGACCTTGACGCGCCACACGCCCGGCTCCATCGCCGTCTCGCTGTAGCCGCCCTCGCTGTTGCGGGGGTGATATTCGGTGGCGCAGCCCGCCAGCAGTGCGGTGGCTGCAAAAATGAAAGTAAATGTGTTTTTCATGCCTTACTCCTGAATAGAAATCCTCTATGCGGAAACCAGCATTCCGCCAGTCTACGCTATTGCTTTGATCGTTGGCGCAGCCACCCAACCAGTGCCGGCATCACCGACAACAGCACGATGCCGAGCACCACCGCCGTCAGGTTCTGGCTGACCCACGGAATGCCGCCAAATACATAACCGGCCAGCAGCAGGCTGCCGGTCCACAGCAAACCGCCGGCCACGTTATAGGTGAAGAACACGCGCGCCGGCATGGCGCCCAGGGCCGCCACGAACGGCGCCAGCGTGCGCACGATCGGTACGAAGCGCGCCAGGATGATGGTCTTGCCGCCGTGGCGGACAAAGAATTGGTGCGTCTGTTCTATATGCTCCGGCTTCACCAGCGGAATGCGGCTGGTGTCCAGCGCGCGCCGCTTGAACCAGGCGCCGATGGCGAAGTTCAAGGCATCGCCGCTGACGGCCGAGCAGAACAGCAGGCCGAGCAGCAGCCACGGATCGAGCCAGCCCTTGGCCGCCAGCGCGCCGGCGATGAACAGCAGCGAGTCCCCCGGCAGGAAGGGCATGACGATCACGCCGGTCTCGACAAAGATCACCAGGAACAGGATCAGGTACACCCAGTCGCCATGCGTGCCGATCAGTTCCAGCAAATGCGTGTCCAGGTGAATAAACCAGGCCATGAAGGTGGCCAGCAGCTCTTGCATCGGTACTCCTCTAATTAGATGGAAAGAAGACGGTCACCACCAGGCCGCGCCCATCGCCGCCGCTCTCCAGCAGCAGCGTGGCCAGGTGGGCGTCGGCGACGCTCTTGACGATGGAGAGTCCGAGCCCGCAGCCCCAGACCTCGTTGCCGTCGGGACGGTAGAAGCGGTCGAACACGCGCGCGCGGTCGGCCTCCGGCACGCCGGGGCCGTTGTCGCGCACCCGCAGGTAGGGGCGGCCGTGCTCCTGCCCGGCCGTCACGTCGACCCGTCCGCCTTGCGGCGTGTAGCGCAGGGCGTTGTCGACAAGATTGCTCAGCATGACGGCCAGCCCTTCGGCATGCGCGCTCACGCGGCTGCTCCGGGCGTCAGCGCTGACGCCGAGGTCGATGCGCCGGCTGTCGGCGTAGATGGCGTGGTCGGCCACCACCTGGCGGGCGATCGTCAGCAGGTCGCAATCGACGCACACCGGCGGCGAGGCGCCCTGCTCCTGGCGCGCCAGCGTCATCAGCTGCTGCACCAGGTGCGTGGCGCGGTCGAGCCGTTCGTGCAGCTTGCGGAACGCGCTCTGGCGGTTGTGGTCGTCCTCGGCGCGTTCGGCCAGCTGCAGCTGCAGCTTGAGCGCCGTCAGCGGCGAGCGCAGCTCGTGCGCCGCATCGGCGACGAAATTGCGCTGGGCGCTGATGGCGTCATCGACCTTGCGCAGCAGCCCGTTCAGGGCGGCCACGATCGGCAACAGTTCCGGCGGCAGGCCATCGGATTCCAGCGGTTGCAGCGCGGTCGGCGTGCGGCCGCGCACCGCGTGGGTCAGCCGCTGCAATGGTTTCAGCGCGCGGCCGACCACGACCCAGATCAGGATCGCCATCGCCGGCAGCAGCAACAGCAGCGGCGGCACGATGCGCAGCGCCATGTGCATCGCCACCCGCTGGCGGATGGCGATCGGCTGCGACACCTGCACGTGGTAGCCCGCCACAACATCTGAGTACACGCGCCAGCGCTCACCGTTGTAGCTCACCGTGACATAGCCCTGCGGCTGCGGCAATGGCAGCGCCGGCGCCCGCAGCGAGCGGTGCACCGGCAGCCGTGCGACATTCCAGGCCTGCACGTCGAACTGGTCGTCCGGATCGTTTTCGTGCGGCAGCCGCCACGGCACCGGCGATTGCAGCGGCAGCGACCACGCCAGCTGGCGCAGGCGCTGGTCCGACTGCTCGTCGGCCTCGTGGTCGGCCAGCATGTACAGCAGCATCACGGCCGCCAGCGTGCAGCCCAGCGCCCCGGTCATCAGCCCCAGCAGCAGGCGGGTGCGGATGGTTTTCATGCGGCGGCCAGCTTGTAGCCGACGCCACGGATGTTCTGGATAAAGCCGGTGCCCAGCTTCTTGCGCAGATGATGGATGTAGACGTCGATGGTGTTGCTCTCGATTTCCTCGCCCCAGCCGTAGATGCGTTCCTCCAGCTGGCTCTTGGACACCACGCTGCCGGGCGCGTCGAGCAAGGCGCGCAACACGGCGAATTCGCGCGCCGGCAGATGCAGCGGCACGCCGTTGAAACTGGCGATGTGGCCGGCCATGTCGACCTGCAGGCCGCGATGACTCACCACCGCCTGGTTCGGCGCCTTGCCGCGCCGCAGCAGCGCACGGATGCGCGCCAGCAGTTCGTCGACGTCGAACGGCTTGACCAGGTAGTCGTCGGCGCCAGCGTCCAGCCCTTCGACGCGCGAGGCGGTGGCGTCGCGCGCGGTGACGATCAATACCGGCACGCCGCCGCCATGGGCGCGGTACTGGCGCAGCACCTGCATGCCCTGCTTCTTCGGCAGGCCCAAATCCAGCAACAGCAGGTCGTAGACGTTCTGGCGCAGCGCCAGCAGGCCGTTGTCGCCGTCGCGCACCCAGTCGACCGCGTAATTTTCCTTGCGCAGCACTTCTTCCATGCTTTCGCCGATCATCGGATCGTCTTCTATCAAGAGCAACCGCATCACCGCACCTCGTTTCATTACCTGCCTGGCAGTGTACGAAACGCTTCATTAACAGCGTATTAACGCGACGCTTTAATAATGGTTTAACCCTGCGCCGACTAACATCGGTGCATGCTGATACTCAAACGTCCCCTGCTCCTCGCCGCGCTGCTGCTTGCCGCCGGCGCCTCCCTGGCCTACGCGCTGCGCGCCAAAACTTCCCAGCCTGCCGCCGTCAAGCCGCCGCCATTGGTCAGCGTGACCGTCGCCCGCCAGCAGGATCTGCCGCTGGAACTGACGGCGCAAGGCCACCTGGTGGCGCTGAACCAGGTCGAGGTGCGGCCGCAGCTGACCGCCACCATCGTCGGCATCCACTTCAAGGAGGGCGACGACGTCAGGGCCGGGCAGCTGCTGTTCACGCTGGACGACACCGACGCCCGCGCCCAGCTCCAGCGCAACGAGGCGCAGGCGGCGCAGATCCGCGCCCAGCTGGCCGACGCCAAGCGCGACTACGGCCGCTCGTCGGAGCTGGTGAAGTCGCAGTTCATCACCTCCAGCGCGGTCGACACGGCCGCCAGCAAGGTCGAGGCCCTGCAGGCGCAGCTGAAGGCGGCGCAGGCCGACATCGACAGCGCCCGCGTGGTGCTGACCCACACCCGCATCATGGCGCCGGTGGCGGCCCGCACCGGCGCGGTGGCCGTGCATCCGGGCAGCCTGGCGCAGACCAGCGCCACCGCGCCGCTGGTGACGCTGGTGCAGTTCGCGCCGATCGGCGTCGAATTCAATCTGCCTGAACAGTACCTGGCGCCCATCCTGGCCGCGCGCGCCCAGGGTCCGGTGCGCGTGCAGCTGGAAAGCCCGGACGGCAAGCCGGTGGATGGCGAGCTCACCTTCATCAACAACGTGGTCAACACCGACAGCGGCACCATCAGTCTGAAGGCCAGCATGCCGAATCCGCGCAACAACCTGTGGCCGGGCGCCTACGCCCGCGTGACGGTGCTGGCCGGTGCCGACCGCAACGCCGTGACGCTGCCGCCCCAGGCGGTGCTGGAAGGGCCTGACGGACGCTTCGTCTACCTGGCCGGCGCCGACAACAAGGCGCTGCGCAAGCCGGTCAGCCTGCTGCGGGTGCAGGATGGACAGGCGGTGGTGGCCGGCCTGGCGGGCGGCAGCCTGGTGGTGCTGGAAGGCGGCGCCAATCTGCGCTCCGGCGACGCCATCCACATCGACAACGCCGTCGCGCCGACCTCGGCAGCCAAGGCAACGGACGGCAAGCAATGAATATCGCCGCCTTCTGCCTGCAACGCCCGATCGCCACGCTGCTGGCCTGGCTGACCGTCATCGTCGGCGGCGTCGCCTGCTGGCTGCAACTGCCGCTGGCCGCCCTGCCGACCTACGACACGCCCACCATCCAGGTCAGCGCGCGCCTGTCCGGCGCCAGTCCGGAAACCATGTCCAGCTCGGTGGCGACGCCGCTGGAAAAGCAGTTCACTTCGATTCCCGGCCTGCTGGCCACCACCTCCAGCAGCATCCAGGGCGAAACCCAGATCACGCTGGAATTCGACGCCAGCCGCAACATCGACGCCGCCGCCGGCGACGTGCAGGCCGCGCTGTACCGCGCGACGCGCTCGCTGCCGGCCGAGATGACCACGCCGCCGTCCTACCGCAAGGTCAATCCGGCCGACGCGCCCATCCTGCTGATCGGACTGGATTCGCCGTCGCTGCGTCTGTCCGAGCTGAACAGTTATTCCGACAACCTGATCGTGCCCGCGCTGTCCACCCTGAACGGCGTGGCGCAGGTAACGGTCAACGGCCAGAAACGCTACGCCGTGCGCATCGAAGTCGATCCCGACCGCCTGGCCGCGCTGGACCTGACCTTGGATGAAGTCAGCACCGCGCTGAAAGCCGCCAATTCCAACGCGCCGCTGGGTCAGCTGGACAGCCCGCGCCAGATGATGACGCTGCACCTGCCGCCCGGCCTGATGAAGGCCGCCGATTTCGCGCCGCTGATCGTCGCCAGCCGCAACGGCCGTCCGGTGCGCCTGAGCGACTTCGCCACCGTGCAGGACAGCATCGAGAACACCCAGAACAGCAGCACCATCAACGGCCGCGACGCCATCCTGCTGCAAGTGCAGCGCCAGCCGGACGCCAACACCGTGGCCACGGTCGACGCCATCCGCGCCATGATGCCGCGCCTGGCCAGCCAGTTGCCCGGCTCGGTGCGCATCCAGTTGCTGAACGACCGCTCGATCTCAATCCGCAACGCCATCCACGACGTCAACCTGACCATGCTGCTGACCATCGCGCTGGTGGTGCTGGTGATCTTGCTGTTCCTGCGCCAGCTGATGGCCACGCTGATCCCGGCGATCAGCCTGCCGGTCTCGCTGCTCGGCACCTTCGGCCTGATGTTCGCGCTGAACCTGAACCTGGACAATATCTCGCTGATGGGCCTGACCATCGCGGTCGGCCTGGTGGTGGATGACGCCATCGTGGTGCTGGAAAACATCATGCGCCATATCGAGGACGGCATGGACCCTCGCGCCGCCACCATCCAGGGCACCCGCGAGGTGGCCTTCACCGTGGTGTCGATTTCGGTGTCGCTGATGGCGGTGTTCATTCCCATCTTCTTCATGCCCGGCACCATCGGCCTGCTGTTCCATGAATTCGCGATTGTTGTCGCGCTGGCGGTGCTGGTGTCGGCCGCCGCCTCGCTGACGCTGATCCCGCTGCTGGTGCCCAGGTTCATCAAGGTGGCGCAGCTGCATGCGCCGGCGCCGGCCTGGAGCCGCGCCTTCGAAGCCGGCTTCTCCCGCCTGCTGGCCGGCTATGCGCGGTTGCTGGAACGGGCGCTGGTGCACCGCCTGCCGGTGCTGCTGGTGGCCCTGGCCACCTTCGCGCTGACCGGCTGGCTGTACATGAGCGCGCCGCGCGGCTTCTTCCCACAGGAAGACACCGGCCAGGTCTCCGGCAACGTCGATGCGCCGCAGGACATGTCGTACGAAGGCCGGCTGGCCGTGCTGCGGCAGCTGCAACAGGTGATCATGGCCGATCCCGCCGTGCGCGACGTTGCCGCCAAGGTCGACCACGACACCACCAATTTCTACATCACGCTGCACGACGTCCATCCGCCGATGGCGCAGGTGCTGGCGCGGCTGCGCCAGGAAACCAGCTTTCTGCCCAATATCAAGGTGTTCTTCAGTCCGGTGCAGAACCTGAAGGTCGGCGGCCGGTCGTCGAAGAGCACCTACCAGTACACGCTGCAGGCGGTCACGCCGGGCGACCTGAACCAGTGGGCCAAGCGGCTGATGGATGAACTCAAGCGCGGCGACGTGCTGGTCGGCGTCAACAGCGACGCCCAGTACGACGGCATGGATGCGCAACTGAGCGTCGACCGCGAGCAGGCCGCCACGCTGGGCGTGGACATGGCCACGGTGCGCAACACGCTGTACGCCGCCTACGGCACGCGCCAGGTGTCGACCATCTACGCGCCGGAGGACAGCTACCAGGTCATCATGGAGCTGGCCGACCAGTACCGCCGCGACGAAAGCAGCCTGTCCAAGGTCCATGTGCGCAACGCCGGCGGCGCGCTGGTGCCGCTGCGCGCCTTCACCGAGGTGGGACGCGGACGCGGCACGATGGCGGTCAACCACCAGGGCCAGTTGCCGGCAGTGACCATCTCGTTCGATCTGGCGCCCGGCAAGTCGCTGTCCGACGCCACCGCCGCCATCGCCGCCGCGCAGCAGCGCATCGGCCTGCCGACGTCGATTTTCGGCACCTACGCCGGCGCCGCCGCGCTGTTCCAGCAATCGCAGAACAGCCAGTTGTGGCTGATCGCCATCGCCATCGCGGTGATCTACGTGGTGCTGGGCATGCTGTACGAGAGCTGGGTGCATCCGGTCACGATCCTGCTCGGCGTGCCGTCGGCAGCGGTGGGTGCGCTGCTGGCGCTGCGGCTGGCGGGGCTGGAACTGAGCTTCATCGCCATGATCGGGATACTGCTGCTGGTCGGCGTGGTCAAGAAGAACGCCATCATGATCATCGACTTCGCGCTGGTGGCGCAGCGTGATGGCGCCACGCCGCTGGATGCGGTGCGGCAGGCCTGTTTGCTGCGCTTCCGTCCCATCATGATGACCACGCTGTGCGCCATCATGGGGGCGCTGCCGATCGCGCTGGGCCTGGGCGCCGGCGCCGAGCTGCGCCAGCCGCTCGGCATCGCGATTGTCGGCGGGCTGCTGTTCTCGCAGCTGATCACGCTGTTTATTACGCCGGTGCTGTTCCTGGCGTTTGAACAACTGGGTGCGGCGCCGCGCTGGCGCACTGATTACAAGGAATGCTGATCACGGCCGACGCCAGGCCCTGATCGAAACCGCCGGCGCGCGCCTGGCGCTGCAGCGCTTCCAGGAACAGCTTGTCCGTCACGCTGTGGCTGCGGCCGCAGGACGGACACAGCAGCTGACAGGCGATCGGCGCCACCACCGCCGACGCCAGCACGTAGCGCGACTTGCCGGCCGGGTCCAGCGCATACCATTCCTTGTGCACCATGCCGCGCTGTTCCAGCTCGTTCAGCACGCGGTAAATCGTGCCCAGGCTGACGCTGATGCCGATCTCGATCAACAGCAGGAAGATGCGTTCGGCCGGCAGCGATTCATGCACATGCTCATTCAATACCTGCAACACACAAACACGGGCGCTGGTGGGGCGCAGCCCCAGTTTGCGCAACTGCGCGAACACCTGCGAATCGCCGCTGGTGGTTGGTGCGTTCTCCATAACTCTCTCGTATCCCAGGTTCATGCGGTCAGCCCACTATCTGGCCGCGTTGGAGGCGGATGGTAGCTAACGGAGAATTAACGCAGCATTAAAAAGTTGCGCCCCTGCCACGGATGCCAAAAATATAATTCTTTCGTTGTTTCGCCGCCAATTCGCAAACAATAATGCGATTCGTTCTCATTTATATTTAGATTGAATCGACATGAAAAATACCAATCTCCCCCGCGTCACCACGTTGGCACTTGCGCTGCAGCTGGCCTTCGCCGCCACCGCCCACGCCGCCGAACCGGTCGACACCACCCTGCCGAGCGTCACCGTGACCGGCCAGGCCGTCCAGGACGACTACCTGGTCAAACGCACCAGCGCCGGCACCAAGACCGACACCGCCATCCGCGACCTGCCGCAAACCGTCACCGTCATCAATCAGGCGCTGATCAAGGATCTGAGCATGCAGAGCATGGCCGACGTGGCGCGCTACGTGCCGGGCATCGGCATGGCCAACGGCGAAGGCAACCGCGATGCGCCGATCTTCCGCGGCAGCTCCAACGCCTCCGGCGACTTTTACATCGACGGCGTGCGCGACGACGTCGAGTACTACCGCGACCTGTACAACGTCGAGCAGGTGGAAGCGCTGACCGGCCCGAACGCGATGATCTTCGGCCGTGGCGGTTCGGGCGGCGTGATCAACCGCGTCACCAAGCAGGCCAACTTCGGCGCGCCGGTGCGTTCGGCCGACGTCACGCTGGGCAGTTACAAGAACCGCCGCCTGACGGTCGATGTCGGCCAGGCGATCAACGACACCGTGGCGCTGCGCGTCACCGGCCTGGTGGAAGATTCGGAAGGCTACCAGCGCAACGCCACGCTGAAACGCTCGGGCATCAATCCGACCGTGGCGATCCGCCCAGGCAAGGACACCAATATCGTGCTGGGCTTCGAGCACTTTGAAGACAAGCGCGCCGCCGACCGCGGCGTGCCGTCGCTGAACGGCGTGCCGATGGACCTGCCGGTGGACGCCTTCTTCGGCGACGCCAGCCCGGACAGCCGCCCTACCCGCCTGAACTCGAACGCCTTCAGCGCCGTCATCGACCATGACTTCGGCGGCGGCGTGCACCTGTCGAACAAGACGCGCTACACCGACTACGACAAGTTCTACCAGAACTACAACGCCGGCGCGGTCAACGTCAAAGCCGGCACGGTGCCGATTTCGGCCTACAACAACCACCAGTGGCGCAAGAACCTGTTCAACCAGACCGACCTGACCTTCGACCTCGACACCGGCGGCGTCAGGCACAAGATCCTGACCGGCCTGGAACTGGGCAAGCAGGACACCGACTACCTGCGCATGACCGGTCTGTTCTCCAACAACACCGCCTCGATCAACGTGCCGCTGGCCAGCCCGGACGGCTCGCTGCCGGTCAACTACGTGCTGGGCGGCGGCAGCGCCGACCGCGACGGCAACAGCACCGCCAAGATCGCCGGCGTCTACATCCAGGACCAGATCGAGCTGACGCCGCAATGGCAGCTGATCGCCGGCCTGCGCTACGACAGCTTCAAGCTCGACTACCACAACAACGTGGCGGCCGGCCTGCGCGCCATTCCGGCCAGCGCCGCCGACCTGTCGAGCAAGGACAACCTGGTGTCGCCACGCCTTGGCCTGGTGTACAAGCCGATGCAGGCCGCGACGATTTACGCCAACTACAGCGTGGCCTCGTTCCCGCGCGGCGGCGACCAACTGAGCAGCCTGACCAGCATCAACCAGGGCCTGAAGCCGGAAAAATTCATCAACTATGAAATCGGCGGCAAGCTGGAAGTCGCGCCGGACCTGCTGGCCACGCTGGCCGTGTACCGTTTGAACCGCAACAACGTGGCGGTGGTGAATCCAGCCACCGGCATCGCCGATCGCCTGGTCGACGGCCAGCGCACCAATGGCGTCGAAATCGGCATCAACGGCAAGATCACCAGGGCATGGAGCATCAACGGCGGCTACGCGCACCAGGACGCCAAGCTGCTGGCGACCGCCTCGTCAACCGCGCTGAACGGCGCCATCGTCGGCATGGTGCCGAAGAACACGCTGTCGCTGTGGAACCGCTATGACTTCACGCAGGCCGTCGGCGCCGGTCTGGGCCTGATCCGCCGCGACGATATGTTTGCGTCGACCAGCAACACGGTGGTGCTGCCAAGCTACACGCGGGTGGATGCAGCGCTGTTCTATACGATCAACGCCAACTACAAGCTGCAGGTCAATGTCGAGAACCTGACCGACAAGAAGTACTACCTGTACGCCAACGGTGACAACAACATCACCCCAGGTTCGCCGCGCGCCTACCGCGTCAGCCTGCACGCCAACTTCTAGGTGGCGCGGCCTGCCGGCGCCATGCCGGCAGGCTCCACGGTCACCCACCAAGGCATGACCCGGTGCACCCGCACCGGCAGCGATTTCTCCAGCGCCGCCAGAATGCGGTCCAGATCGTCCAGGGGATAGCTGCCCGTCAGCAGCAAGTCGGCCACGGCCGGATTGCAGCCGAGGTGGCCGCGCCGGTAGCGTGCCAGCGTGGCGACAAAATCGCCAAGACGCATGCCGTCGACGCTGAGCCGCTTGCGCGTCCAGGCGCTTTGCTGTTCGTCGGCCGCTTCGGCGGCGCCGATCCAGTCGGCGCCAAAATGCATCTGCGTTCCGGCCGCTGCGGTCAGCGAGTGGCCCGCGTCCAGATCAATCCGCACCGACCCTTCGAATACCGCCAGGCGCGCGGCGGCGCCGGAACGGAACACGCTGAAGCGCGTGCCCAGCGCCGTCAGGCGTCCGCCCAGCAGATCGACCACCAGCGGCCGCGCCGGGCGAACCGGATCGTGCCCGCTGTGCAGCAGGATTTCGCCGCGATGCAGGGCGACGCGGCGCAGGCCGGCGGCAAAGTCGATGTCCAGCGCGCTGTCGGTATTCATCCACAGATCGGAACCATCGGCCAGCGCCAGCTGGCGCATCTCGCCGACGGCGGTGCGCTCGCCGGCCGCCAGCGCGGCCATGTATTCGCGGCTGTCGCGCCGCGATACGGCCGCGCCCAGCGCAACCGTGGTGGCCAGCAGCAGGATTTTCTTCGCGGCCGAGCGGCGCGTATGGGGAGTTTTCAGCGCGGCCAAGGCCGGCTCGGACGGCAGCATGCCGAACTGCTGGTTGACCGCTTCAATTTTCTGCCATGCCAGCTGGTGCTCTGGCGCCGCATCCAGCCAGCGCTGCCATGCTTCGCGCTCGGCCGCGCTGGCGTCATCGGCGTACAGGACGGCGAACCATTCGGCCGCCTGCCGCAGGACGGCATGCTCCTGTGCAGTCTCGGTCGCGGCCGAACTCATGCGGCGTCGGCCGGCAGCGCCAGCGCGCATTCGAACATGGCCTGCGCCATGTATTTCTTGACCATGCGTTCTGAAATGCCGAGGCGCGATCCGATGGCGGCGTATGGCAAGCCTTCAAGCTGCGCCATCAGGAATACCTGGCGCGCCTTGTCGGACAGGCCTTGCAGCATGGCGTCGATGCGGTACAGGGTTTCCATCATCAGCGCCTGCTCCTCGGGCGACGGCGCCAGCAGTTCCGGCTGGCTGGCCAGGGCGGCCAGGTACTCGCGCTCCAGGCCCAGATGGCGCCAGTGATTGGCCAGCAGATTGTTCGCCACCCGGCTCAGATAGGCGCGCGGCTCGCGCAGGCTGCCGGCGGCGTCGGCCGTCAACACGCGGGTGAAGGTGTCCTGCGCCAGATCCGCCGCGCCGCTGCGGCAGCCCAGCTTGCGCCAGAGCCAGTTAAGCAGCCAGCCATGATGATCCCGGTAGATATGGGAAAAGGCATCTTGGGCGGAAGGATGAGGTGCGGTGAACACAGCAGCGTGATTTATCAAAGTTAATGATAATCATTCTCACATAAAACACGCTGCGTGTAAATCCCTGCCGTGTCATTCCACGCGCACGCTCAGCACGGTGAAGGTATCCGGATGGAATACCGGGTCGCGTTTGGCGCCGCCCGGCGGCGTGGCAGGCTGGGTCACGTCCATCGTCAGCAGGTAGGCCAGGCCGTCGCGCGGGTCGTAGGCCATGTTGTGGGCCCAGGTGCGGGTCGCCACGTAGCCCAGCGGCGTGTAGTGGTCGGCGTCGTCCTGGCGCACCAGGGTCAGATTGCTGTCGGCGCCGCTGGGAGCGAGGATCAGCCGGCGGCCGGCGTCATACGCCAGCGCATTGACGGCGTGGCCGATCGGCAGCGAGGCGACCTGCGCCCCGCTGTCCAGGTTGGCCACCACCAGCACCGGCCGCTCGCCGCGGCAGGCGACGAACAGGCGTCGCTGACGCTGATCCACGGCCAGCGCGCTTGGCTGCTTGCAGTCCGGGTAACTCCAGGTGGACTGCACCGCCAGCGTGTCGCCGGCCAGCCGCAGCAGCTTGCCTTCGTCGCGCATCGGCACCATCACCGAACCGTCGCCCAGGGCCAGCGGCGGATCAATTTTCTTGATGTCGAAATCGTGCGCCGCCACGATGCTGTCGCTTGCCGGATCGAGCACATAGATGGTCGAACGCGACGCCCGGCGCCCGCTGGTCAGCCACACCTTGCCGCTGACCGGCTCCAGCAAGGCGCTGTTCAGGTTGGCGTCGCTGACGGCGAGGCGGCGCAGCTGTCGCATATCCGACAGCCGCACGATGCCCAGCGTGCCGTCGGTATTGGCGACATAGGCACGGTCGGCGTCCGGCGCGAAAGCCACGCCGTTCGCGCCCGCAGCGCCCTCCACCGCGCGCACCGGCTGCCGGCGGGCGACGTCGTACACCGTCAGGCCGTTTTCGCGACGGGCGATCCACAGGTAGGGCCGCGACGGGTCCAGCGCGGCGAAACCCCAGCTATGGCCGCTACCGGGCAGGACGGCGCTGTGCTCGATGCGGGCCAGCAGACCGTCGCCGGCATGGGCCGCCATGCCGGCCAGTCCCAGCATCAGGCCAGCCAGCAACCGGGATGCGGTGAGGTGCAATGCGGTCATGACGTCTCCTTAGAAGTCCAGCGTGGTCAGCAGCGAAACCTGACGCGCGTCGCCCACCGACACGAAGTACTTGTTGACGCTGGATGGGTAGTAATGACGGTCGAACAGGTTCTTGACGTTCAGCTGAAAGCGCACGTTGCGGCCGCCGATGCGGGTGTCGTAGGTGGCGAAGGCGTCGGCCACGGTGTAGGCCGGCAGCATGAAGCTGTTGGCCGAGTCGCCGGCGCGCTTGCCGATGTAGTGTGCGCCGATGCCGGTACGCAGCTTGTCGTCGCCAACTATCGCGCCGGCGTCGTAGGCGGCCGACAGCGAGGCTGTCTGGCGCGCCACGTTCCACAGGCGGAAGCCCTGGTACAGCGGGTCTTGCGTGGTAATGGCGTCGGTGTAGGCGTAGCTGCCGATCAGGTTCCAGCTGCGGCTCAGACGGCCCGAGATATCGGCTTCCAGTCCCCGCGCGCGCGCCGCGCCGGCCGTGCGCCAGTCGGTCAGCTTGGTGGTGTCGTTGAACTGCGAGACCAGCACGTTCTTCTTGTCGATGTTGAACAGCGCCAGGCTGCCCGAAAAGCCGGCCGGATTGGCCAGCTTGACGCCGGCCTCCCAGGCCTTGGCCTGCTCCGGCAGCACCGCCGAGTCGATCACCACGCCGGTGCTCAGCGGCGCGATGGTCGATGCCGGCTTCAGCGATTCGGTATAGCTGCCGTACAGCGACCAGGTCGGCGACAGCTTGTACACCACGCCGGCTTTCGGCAGCCATTTCGAGCTGTCGGTATTGGTATTGGCCGTGAACGGACGGCCGCGCCCGGCGATCTGCTGGTAATCCTGGTAGCGCACGCCGGCGGAGACGATCCAGCGGTCGGTCAGGTAGATGCTGTCCTGCGCGAACACCGATTTGTCGTGCAGCTGGTCGCTCTGGTCGCTGTCGCTGGCCGATACGGTGGCGGACGGCGCCTCCTTGCCGTACACCGGATTCAGGTACGAAAAGGTGCTGGTGGTGGCCTGGCGCAGCAGGTCGGCGCGGAAAATGCGGCGGTATTCGATGTCGCTGCCGATCTGCATTTCGTGGTGCAGGCCGCCCAGGTTCAGCGAGCCCTGCAGGTAGAACAGGCCGTAGCTGTCGGTGGAAATGGCGCCATGCGTGGCGTCATTGCTGCGCACCAGCGTGCCGGTAGCGACGTTGACGCCGTTCACGCGCAACTGGTTGGCGTCATACACTTCGCGGTTGTAGCTGACGCCCAGGTGGGCCTTCCATTCCTTGCTCAGTTGCTGGTCGACGGTCAGCTGGCCCAGGTCGGAACGGCCATCCATGGCGTTGAACGGCTCGTCCAGGCGGCGCGTGATGGGAATGTCCAGCGGCGCATTGGTGCGCGGATCAAGCGCCGTGCCGCGATCGAACGGGTACAGGAACTGACGGTGCTCGTAGGACAGCACCACCTGCGTATCCTTGGCGTACCAGGCCAGCGACGGCGCAAACAGCGTCTCGCGGTGGCGGCCGAAATTGCGCCAGTAATCTTCGTTGACGTGATCGACGATCACGCGGTACGCCAGGCCGGCCGTGCCGATGGCGCCAGTGCTGTCCAGCGTGACGCCGGCGCCGTCCTTGCCGTCGCCGTAGGTGGACGCCAGCACCGACAGGCTGGTGCTCTGCTCCAGCAGCGGCTTCTTGCTGACCACGTTGATCACGCCGCCCGGGTCCATGATGCCGTATAACAGCGAGGCCGGGCCTTTCAGCACCTCCACGCTTTCGGCGGCGGCGTTCATGCCGCGCCCCTGCACCAGCGGCATGCCGTTGTGCATGATGGAGCCGTCGCGGTTGCCGCCGAAGCCGCGTTTCATGATGGTGTCCTGCGTGCCGGCCAGCGTGTTGCCCTGGGTGATGCCGCTGACGTTGGACAGCGCATCGTCCAGATTGCGCGGGCGCTGGTCGCTGATCACCTGGGCTGCCACCACGTTCAGCACCTGTGGCGCATCCAGCGTGCTCATGTCCGAGTGCAGCGCGGATTTGCTGGGTACAGGGCGGTAGCTGCCATCCGCCTGCGTCGAGCGTTCGCCCAGCACCACCACTTCCACCATCATCACCGGCGCCGTCGCCGGTGCCGCCGCACCTGGCGCTGGCGTCGCGGGCGGCGCCGCGCGCAGCACAAAGCTGCCGTCGGCCTGCGCCACCGCCGCCAGGCCGCTGCCGCTCAACAGCTGTTGCAAGCCCTGCGCCGGCGTCGTCACCGCGTGCAGACCGGGACTGTTCTTGTCCTGCGTCAGGCGCGTGTCCGAGGACAGCAGGATATTGGCCTGGTCGGCAAACTGCCGCAGCGCCACGCCCAACGGTCCGGCCGGCACATCGAAGCGCCTGGCCGCAGCGGCGGTTGCCTGGGTCTGCGCGCCTGCCGTACCGGCAAGCGCCAGGCCGATGCAGGCCAGGTGGATCGACAGGGTCAGTGGACGTAACAGGAGGAAACGTGATGCGGACATGCTGAAATCCATTTCGTATCAGTTGATGATTGCCTGCCTTGACACCACAGCGCGGCAAAAGGGAACCTTTTGCGCCAAAAAAACGCCATTATTGCGCTATTTCTGCTGATACTTTAAAATGGAATGATTCTTATTCACAGATAAAATGGCAGGTGCCGAATGCAGGCAATGAATGCTGAGAACGTCGACGGCCTGTATTCCGCCCATCACGGCTGGCTGTACAGTTTGCTTCAGCGCCGCCTCGGCAACCAGGGCGACGCCGCCGACCTGGCCCATGACGCCTT
Source organism: Duganella aquatilis (assembly GCF_009674565.1). Taxonomy (GTDB): domain Bacteria; phylum Pseudomonadota; class Gammaproteobacteria; order Burkholderiales; family Burkholderiaceae_D; genus Rugamonas; species Rugamonas aquatilis. The sequence goes on along the minus strand of NZ_WKJL01000001.1, from coordinate 251,424 downwards.
TATCCGCCTGCTGGTCAAGCCGCGCAGTTTCGACAGTTTCGACGGCGCGCGCGCCTACCTGAGCACGGTCGCGCGCGGCCTGTGCGTGGACCTGTGGCGCCGCCGCGAAGTGGAACAGGCCTGGCTGGACGCCCTCGCCGCCCAGCCGGAGTCGTTCACCTGCTCCGCCGAACACAGCGCCATCGTGCTGCAAGCGCTGACAGCGGTTGACGCCATGCTGCGCAAGCTGCCGCCCAACGTCGCCAGCGCCTTCGTGATGGGCATCGTGCTGGAAATGACCGACAAGCAGATCGCCGCCGAACTGGGCGTGTCCGACCGCATGGTGCGCAAGTACATGGCGCAGGCGATGCTGCACTGCATGCAGCTGGAAGCGCGCTGGGCCGCCAATGCCGCCTGACGCCGCACCTGACACCACGCCATCGCACGCAGCGATGCAGCACGCGGCCGACTGGTTCGCCCTGCTGCGCTCCGGCGACGCCACCGAACAGGACCGCGCCGACTGGCGAAGCTGGCTGGCGCAGTCGCCCGAGCATCGCGCCGCCTGGGCCTACGCCGAATCCATCAGCCGCCGCTTTGCCCCGGTGCAGACGCCGGAAAACCGCCGCGCCGCAGCCGCCGCCCTGACGCAGGTGCGCCAGACACGCCACGGCCGCCGCCATCTGCTGCGCGGCATCGTGGCGCTGGCCGGCACCGGCCTGCTGGGCTGGGCCGGCTGGCGCCACAGTCCGCTGCCGGAACTGACGCTGGCCTGGTCGGCCGACCATCACACCGGCACCGGCGAAATCCGCGACATCGCGCTGGCCGACGGCACCCGCATCTGGCTCAACACGGCCAGTGCGTTGAATGCCGACTACCAGCCGGCCCTGCGCCGCGTCGACCTGCTGGGCGGCGAAATGCTGATCGAAACCGCCCATGACGCGCGGCCGTTTGTCGCCACTACCCGCCATGGCCGCCTGCGCGCGCTGGGCACCCGCTTTACCGTGCGACTCGACGGCGACACCACCCTGCTGGCGGTCTACCAGGGCGCGGTGGAAGTACGCACCGGACAAGGCGCGCTGCGCATCATTAGCGCCGGCAGCCAGGTGCGCTTCGACAATGCACAGATCCAGCCCACCGTTGCCGCCGATCCGGCGCGCGAAGCCTGGACCCGTGGCGTGCTGCTGGCCGCCGACATTCCGCTCAAGGACCTGGTGGCGGAATTGCGCCGCTACCATCGCGGCCACATCGGCGTGGCGCCGCAAGTAGCCGAGCTGCGCGTGCTCGGCGGCTACCCGCTGCGCGATCCCGAGCGCACACTGGCGATGCTGGAGAGCGTGCTGCCGATCCGTGTGCAGCACACGCTGCCGTGGTGGACCACCATCGACCCGAAGTAAAAATATTTTGCAGCGGAGGTTCCGCTTTTGACCGGGCACTTCGATTCAGAAGATGAAGCAGTCTTCTACATCCATCACTGTCCGAGAGAATACATGTCCAAGCAATCGCTCCACTCCAACCGCCCCACGCCACGTCTGGCCGTGCTCACCCTGCGCATGGCGCTGGCCGGCCTCGTACTGACGCCGCTGCATGCCGCGCAGGCGCAAACGCCGGCACAGACAGTGCGCCAGTACCAGATTCCCGCCGGCCCGCTGAAAACCGTGCTGACGCGCTTTGTCGGCGAATCCGGCATTTTCCTGGCCGGCAGCACCGAGCTGGCCGAAGGCAAGACCAGCCGCGGCCTGCAAGGCAGCTTTGACATCCCGGCCGGCCTGGCCACGCTGCTGGCCGGCAGCGGCCTGGAAGCGGTCCGCGGCGGCAACGGCGAATACGCGCTGCGCCCGGCGGCGGCCGTCGGCGGCGCCGATCAGACCATGTCGGCGGTAGTGATCACCGCCACCCGCGACAACATCAGCGAAGGCACCGGCGCCTACAACGCGCGCGCCCTGTCGATCGGCAAGGTCAACGCCTCGCCGCGCGAAACGCCGCACAGCCTGACGGTCATTTCACGCCAGCAGATTGAAGACCAGGGCCTGTCCGACCTCAACGACGTGCTGCGCAGCACGCCCGGCATCGAAGTGTTCAACACCGATTCGGAGCGCGTCAGCTATTACGCACGCGGCCAGGAAATCACCAACGTACAGTTCGACGGCACGGCCGCCATCACGCCCGGCAGCGGCAACGGCTTCTACATCCAGCCCGACATGGCGACCATGGACCACGCCGAAGTGCTGCGCGGTGCGGCCGGCCTGATGCGCGGCGCCGGCAGCCCGTCGGGCGCCGTCAACCTGGTGCGCAAGCGTCCGACCGGGCAGTTTTATGCGGCCGGCGCCGCCACCGTCGGCAGCTGGGACACCTACCGCGCCGAGGGCGACATCTCCGGTCCGCTGAATGAATCCGGTTCGCTGCGCGGCCGCGTGGTGGCGGTCGAGGACAAGCGCCACCACTTCCAGAAAGCCCGCTATTCGGACAAGGGCCTGCTGTACGGCGTGCTGGAAGCCGACCTGGCGCACAACACGCGCCTGATCGCCGGACTGGAATTCTCGCAGCTGAAAACCAACGGCGCCTGGGGCAACCTGCTGGCCAACGTCGACGGCAGCCCGATGGACTTCCCGCGCGACACCTACCTCGGCTCGTCCGAGAACCACTGGGACCGCGAAAACCAGCAAGCCTTCACCTCGCTGGAACACGATTTCGACAACGGCTGGACCGCCAAGGCCAGCTTCAACTTCATCAAGATGAAACGCCTGAACGGCGTCAACGGCTATGTGCAGACGCTGATCTCGCGCAGCACCACCAATCCCGGCAAGATCAATTACCAGATCAGCCGCTGCGGCGAAAAGGACTACACTGCCGAGCAAAGCAGCTGGGACATCTACGCCAGCGGCCCGTTCGAGCTGCTGGGCCGCAAGCACGAACTGGTGGTCGGCGCCAACGGCAGCCGCGACTACGCCCAGCCGGTGGCCGGCTCCTGCACCACCACCAGCGGCCTGCCGTCGATGACCGGCCTTGATCCCTACACCTGGGATCCATACGACGTGGCGATGCCGGCCGGTCCCGCCTTCACCGGCACCTACGTCAAGAACCTGACCGAGCAGCAAGGCGTCTACAGCACGGTGCGCTTCAGCGTGACCGATCCGCTCACCGTCATAGTCGGCGCGCGCATGAGCTGGTGGGATTACAAGCCGTCCGGCGGCGTCGGCGCTTACAGCGTGGATGCCGAGCTGACGCCGTATGTGGCGGCGCTGTACGCGCTCAACGACAACCTCAGCCTGTATGGCAGCTATGCCGACGTGTTCACGCCGCAGCGGGCCTTTGCCGTCGGCGGCCAGGCGCTGGCGCCGATCACCGGCCGCAACATCGAACTGGGCGTCAAGGGCGAATTCTTCAACAAGAAGCTGAACACCGCGCTGGCGATCTTCCAGCTGGAACAGAATGGCAAGGCGATCGACGACCTCAGTTCACCGAATCCCTGCCCGCCCGACTACACCAACGGCTATTGCCAGATCGCCGGCGGCGAGCAGCGCAGCCGCGGTTTCGAGGCCGAGGTGTCAGGCCAGCTGACGTCGAACTGGAAAATCTCGGCCGGCTACACGCTGAACAACACCAAGTACGTGCGCGACACCGCCAGCAACACCGGCAAGGCACTGCGCACCACCACGCCCAAGCATCTGGTGCGGCTGTTCACCAACTACACGCTGCCGGGCGAGTTGAACCAGTGGTCGGTCGGCGGCGGCATCAACCTGCAAAGCGAGATCACCAGCCAGAGCGGCACGGCGTTTGCGCGCCAGGGCGGCTACACGCTGGTGTCCGGCCTGGTGTCGTACCGCGTCAGCCCCAAGCTCAGCGCGCAGCTGAACGTGACCAATCTGCTGGACAAGGTCTACTACGAAAAGATCCGCGAGTACGGCCCCGGTTACTACTACGGCGCGCCGCGCGGCGTGATGCTGACGCTGCGTGGACAATACTAAAGCAGACTCCTGTAGCCGCGCCAGCATGCCGCGTCAACAGTTAAGCCAACATTAAAAAACGCGGGCGATTTGGGTTTGAAATCAAAAAACCACAGTCGCCTTTCCGTTTGCAAGCTTGTCATGTAGACGACATAAAGCGTCACTAACCTCTGCTGCTTTTCATCCCCAGGCAAAGGACGCTTTATGTACAGTTTTTCGATTCCCCCAAGGTTCGCGCTGACGCTGCTGGCCGGCTTGCTGCAAACCGTCTACGCACACGCTGCCGACGACGCCGCCGACGCACCGGCCGGCCCCACGCAGACGGTCGAGATCAAGTCGACGCTGAACACCGCGTCGTCCAGCGCACCATCCAAGGGATCGCTCGACGCGCGCTCGGCGCTGTCGGAAGTCAGCGACCAGTTCGTGCGCGACTTCACCTCGCCGGTGGCCGACTACAGCCAGGTGCTGCAAATGGCGCCCGGCATGTTCAGCTACAGTTCCAACGGCGTCGGTCTCGGCGACAACAAGACCACCATGCGCGGCCTGTCCGACGGCAACAGCGTGATCGCCTTCGACGGCATTCCGTTCAACGACACCAACGGCGTCAGCCACCACGCTTGGGTCTTCTTCCCGAGCCAGTTCACCGGCGGCGCGGTGATCGACCGCAGCCCCGGCTCGGCAGCCACCATCGGCCAGGCCACCTACGGCGGTTCGATCAACCTGCTGTCGCGCGACCTCGACAACACGCAGCGCACCAGCGCCACCGGTTCCTACGGCACCTGGAACACCAAGCTGGTCGGCCTGGAACACGCGACCGGCCAGTTCGGCCCGAACGGCAGCTCCAACCTGCTGATCAACGCGCAGGAAATGAAATCCGACGGCTACCAGACCTACAACAAGCAGAAGCGCGACGCCGCTTCGCTCAAGTACCGCTACCAGTTGAGCGACAACACCGCCATCACGCTGTTCTCGTCGTGGCTGAACCTGACCAACAACACGCCGGCCATCAAAGGCGTGACCCGCGCCAACGTCGAGCAAGGCAACTACAACACCCTGCTGAGCGGCGATCCGACCAAGGGCAACTACTGGGGCTTCAACTTCTACGATATCTCCACCGCCTTCAACTACCTCGGCGTAACGTCCAACCTGGGCGGCGGCTGGAAGCTGGAAGACAAGGCCTATGTCTACCGCTACTGGAACAAGCAGAACTACAACAACAGCACCACCGTCATCAGCTCCAGCAGCGCAGTCGACAAGCTGAACTCCTACCTGACCAAGGGCAATTTGCTGCGTCTGAGCCAGGAGTCCTCGCTGGGCGTGCTGCGTACCGGCCTCTGGTATGACTACGCGAAGAGCTTCCGCTACCAGATCCCGAGCGATCCACGCACCTGGGTCGACCAGGCCGCGCCGAACTTCAGCGAGACCTACCAGACCACCACCGTCCAGCCTTACGTCGAGTACGAATTCCACGTGACGCCGGCGCTGAGCATCACGCCGGGCGTCAAGTACGCCTCGTACAAGCAGGACTTCCGCCACCTGCAGGACAACGGCGGCGCGGTCGGCCCGCTGGGCGGCGTGTACAACAAGACCACCGGCGTCATCACCGGTGGCGCACCTTTCATCGACAACAGCGTCAAGTACACCGACACGCTGCCGTCGCTGGACATTCACTATCAGATCGCACCGACCTGGACCGCCTATGCGCAGATCGCGCGCGGCGACCAGATTCCGTCGACCGGCGTGTTCGATGCGCTGGGCGCCAAGGTGAGCACGCTGCCGAAGGCCACCAAGTCCACCACCACCCAGGCCGGCACGGTCTGGCAGTCGGACAAATGGAACCTCTCGGCCGACGTCTACCGCATCCGCCTCGACAGCCCGTACTCGTCCTCGCCGGATCCGGTGACCGGTGAGCCGGTGTACTTCTTGAACGGCAAGGAGATCAGCCAGGGCGTCGAAGCCGAAGGCACGGTCATGCTGGGCAACGGCTTCAGCGTATACGCCAACGCCACCGTCGGCACCACCAAGTACGACACCGGCAAATGGGTCGCCGGCGCCCCGGCCGATACCGAGACGCTGTCGCTGAACTACCAGCACGCCGGCTGGAACGGCGGCCTGTTCGTCAAGCGCGTCGGCAAGGTATATGCGGACAACGGCTCCACCCACGAAGCCTTCGGCATCGATCCGGTGACGCTGGCCAACCTGTTCGTCAACTACCGCCTGAAAAATCCGATGTCGTTCGCCAAGCTGGCGAAACTGCAACTCGGCGTCAACAACCTGTTCAACCGTCACAGCATCGTCGACGTTGCCGCCGCCGGCACCAAGACCAGCTCCAGCGCCGCGCCATCGCCGGCCGACCTGCTGACCGTGCTGCCTGAGCGCAGCGTATCGGCCACCCTGACCATCGATTTCTAAACCTGAAAGCCGTCATCATGAAATATTCCATCCTCCTGCTGTCCCTTGGCGCCGCGCTGACGCAGCCGGCTTTTGCCGCCGATCCGATCTTTGCCGGTCCGGCGCAGACCCATGCGCAACTGATCCTGCACACGCCACCAGCGGCCGACTCCGACATCACCAAGGCCGAGCTGGCCGAACTGCACCGCATCCAGTCGACCCGCACCAGCGCCGAAGAAGCGCAGGCCAAGGCCGACGACGTGGAAGAATCGCTGTACATCTACAAGACCGTACTGGGCGAAAAGTTCGATCCGGCTGCGCTGCCGCTGACCACCGCCTTCGGCAAACGCGTCAAGCACGATGAGGGCATCAACGCCAATCCGGCCAAGCAGACCTTCAAGCGCATCCGCCCGTACAACCTCGACAAGAGCCTGAAAGCGATCTGCAAGACCAAGACCATCGACGACTCGTATCCAAGCGGTCACGCCACGGCCGGCTACCTGGCTGCGCTGACGCTGGTGGAAATGGTGCCGGAACAGCGCGACGCCATCCTGGCCCGCGCCGACGCCTACGCCCATAACCGCCTGGTATGCGGCGTGCATTATCCAAGCGATATCGCCGCCTCCAAGCTGCTGGCTTACACCACCCACGCGGTGATGGAAACCAATCCGCAGTACCAGGCCGAACTGGCCGCCGCCAAGGTGGAACTGCGTCGCCAGCTGAACCTGCCGGCAGCGGAGTAAGCGGGCCGGGATGGTGTTGTAGAATGTGCGGCCTTCCGCCACCATCCCCGGAGTGAAATGAGATCGGTCGTCCAGCAGCTTGTCATCCTTGCGTCTTTTGTATTGCTAACCGGTTGCGCGGGCATGCCAAGCCGGGCGGACCTGCTGGCGGAACCGGCGCCGCACACATTGCACCTGGTGCGCTACGGCTGGCATACGGCGCTGCTGCTCGACGGTCCATCCATGCTGGCGCGCAGCAGCAAGCTGGGCGCCGATTTTCACGATCATAAATATCTGCTGGTGGGCTGGGGCGACGGCGAGTATTTCGTCGCCGCGCATCCGCCCTGGTCCAAGGCGGTGAAGGCGCTGGTTGCGTCCGATTATCCGGCCCTGCAGGTCGGCGGCCGGGACACCAATCCGCCGCTGGGCGTGGAGGCGCGCGACAGCATTCCGCTGGCAATCACGGAGCGCGGCTATCAGCAACTGGTGGCGTATATCGACCGCAGCATTGCGGCCGGCCCGGACGGCAAGCCTGTCTATCTGGGCAAGCAGGCGGACAATCCCGACCGGTTTTACCAGGCGACCGGCAGTTACAGCTTGTTCAGCAACTGTAATTCCTGGTTGGCGGGAGCGTTGAAGGCGGCGGAGATGCCGATTTCCGGCTTTAATCTGACGGCAAGCAGCGTGTTCGATCAGGCTGTGCGTATCTCGGCGTTACAAAAAGAACATGCGGCCAGCCCGCGAACCAGGCCGCAGGCTGACTGAAACCACGGCGCTTATTTTGCTGCGGCGGCTGCTTTAGGCTTGCGCGGTGCGCGTGGCTTCTTTGGCGCTTCCGCTGCGGCGGCTTCGCTCTTGGCGCCCTTCACCGATTCGATCAGCGCCGACACATAGGCGTTGCGCGCCGTCTGGGCGATGGCGATTTGCTGTTGCAGACGCGCCAGTTCGGCATCCACCACCTGCACGTTGGCCGCCTGGATTTTTGCGGTTTCGCTCAGCTTATCGGCGGCGTAGGAGGTTCCATTGATCGTAATATATTGCGGCAGACTCATTATTTTCCTTGTTCGAATACGGGCATTGAAATGACAACGGCCACAATTGTATGCGCTCGTTGCCAGCGTCGCAACAAGGAATGCCGGGCGGCTAGTTTTGGCGCGCGCGTATCCATGCATACGCGCGCTGGCGGACCTGTGCCGCCATACGGGTCGGAAAGCGGATGAAACCGTGGGGCGCTTCGGGCAGCACATGGCATTCCACCTCGGTGACGGTGCGCCAGCGTTCGGCCATCAGCAGCGTGTCGTCGCGCAGCGGATCGCGCTCGCCGGCGAACATCAGCGCGGGCGGCATGCCGGACAGGTCACCATACAGCGGCGATTGAGGCGATTGTCGGCGCTGCTCGTCGGTCAGGCCGGGCGTGAGAAGGCGCAGCGAGTCGAGCATGCTGGGGCCGTGCAGCACCAGCGTGTCGGCGCCGGCCTGGCGCACACTGGGCGTGCCGGCCAGGTCGTAAACGCCGTAATACATGATGGCGCCGGTTATGCGGCGCAGCAGATCGGGCCAGTCCTTGAGCTGCAGCAGCGTGGCCGCCGCCAGGTGGCCGCCGGCGGATTCGCCAAGGATGTAGAGCGGCAGACCGTCATATTCGGGCAGCCCGCCTTCCAGTAGCCAGCGTGCGGCCGCCAGGCAGTCGTCCATGATGGCAGCCAGCGGCGCGGCGGGAGCGAGCCTGTAGTCCACCGACACCACCGCCACGTCGCAGGCGGCGATCATGCGGGCGTTGAGCTGGTCGTTCATCGCCGCATTGCCGATGGCCCAGCCGCCACCGTGAAAATCCAGCACCACGCCACGTGCGGGCGCCGCGCCGCGCAGAATGCGCACCGGCACGTCCAACCCATCCGACCTTGCCGTGCGCCGGGTGACGCGAATGCCGTCACGCGCCAGCTTGCCGTCGGCGCCAAACTGCGATAGCCGCAGCAGCGACTGGATCACTAGCGGGATGACGCAGTTGTCGATCTTGAAGCGCGGCGCCCAGTGCAGCTTGCGGTTGAAGCTGCGCGCTTCTGCCAGCGTTGCGCTGTCCAGCGCCAGGGTCATGGCGCCTGGTCTTCCCGACGGCAGGCGGCGGTCAGAATGCGCTCAACCACGGCGCGCGGCACCTTGCGGAACAACAGAAAAGCGGCAGCGCTGCGCTGGCCGTAGGTGCGCGACCACTCCAGGCCTTCGCGGATGATGGATGCCTGTTGCGCATCCGAACGGGGTGTCATTTTAATATCCATGACGAACTATCGCATAAATGCTTTGGAGACATTGTGCGACTGCACACAGTCCCGGCAATCGTCCGCTGGTGAAAACGAAAGAATGGTAATTTAATAAAACAAAAAAGCACCATCGTTCGTTTATTTATCACCCGAGGAATATTTTGACGCCCCTGCCCTACACTCCAGATATCGAAGTCATCGACGCCGAAGAAAGCGCGCTGATCACGGAAATCGTTGAACAAATGGCGGCGTCGTCGCGCTGCGCGTTTGAACGTCACCGCCACGCCATCCGCGACGCGCACGCCAAGTCCAACGGCCTGCTCAAGGGCGAACTCACCATCCACGACGACCTGCCGGCGGAACTGCGCCAGGGCGTCTTCGCCCGGCCCGGCACCTACCAGGTGGTGGCCCGCCTGTCGTCCGCGCCCAGCGACATCCACTCCGACAAGATCCCGGCGGCGCGCGGCTTCGCGCTGAAGATTATCGGTGTCGACGGCGAACGGCTGGCGCCTGAAATCGGCGGCAACAACCAGGATTTCCTGATGGTGAACTTCCCCGCCCTCGCCTTCGGCACCATCCCCATGTACAAGCGCATGCTGACGCTGCTGGAAGCCAATTCCCACGCGCCGGACACCTTCCAGCGCCTGGTGGCCGGCACCGCGCACGGCGCGAAGCAGGTGCTGGAAAGCCTGGGCGGCACGCCGGGCGCCACGCTGGAAGGTCTGGCGCGCGACAACCATCATCCGCTGGGCGAGACCTACCACACGCAAGCGGCCATCCGCTTCGGCGACTACATCGCCAAGCTGGCGCTGCAACCGAGTTCGGACAGCGTGCGCCGCCTCACCGGCCAACCGGTTGACGACGTCGGCTACGCCACCTTGCGCGACGTGATCAGCGACCACTTCGCCCGGCAAGGCGCGGAATACACGCTGACCGCACAACTCTGTACCGACCTTTCGCGCATGCCGGTGGAAGACGCCGCCATCACCTGGCCGGAAGAACTGTCACCGCACCGCCCACTTGCCACGCTGCGTTTCGCGCCGCAATCGACCGCGCATCCGGCGCGCCAGGTCTACGGCGACGACGTCCTGTCGTTCAACCCGTGGAACGGCGTCACCGCGCACCAGCCGCTGGGCGGCATCATGCGCATCCGCCGCGCCGCCTACGAGCGCTCGACCGCCTTCCGCCACAGCATGAACGCGCAGCCGCGGGTCGAGCCATCCCAATCCTCCGACATCCCCGATTAAAGGACCGCCATGACCGACCACACTCCCGACCCACGCCTGGCCGACGAAACCAGCCTGGAAGCGATCCGCCGCAAAATCGACGCGGTCGCCCACGATGCGCCGCACCTCGCCAAAATCGCGCTGGAAGCATTGGTCCGCAAGCACAATCCCGACCTCAAAGGCACGGCCAACTCCGCCGGCCGCGTCGGCAAGCAGTCCGGCAATGTCTCGGAACTGACAGCGATCGCGCCGCTGAAGCCGGGCGGCGCCGAACGCCTGCGCCGCATCTTCGATCTGACCAACGGCAATATGGACGGCGCGCAGCGTGTCTCCACGCTGCACGACATGCGCTTCGTGTTCTTCGACAACGACACGCGCATCCTGTTCGCCACCACCTACGACGGCGACTGGGACAGCTACATCAACGACTTCGCCACCAAGATTCCCGAACTGATGGATCTGCTGTTCACCAACATCGAAGGCTGGCCCGGCATCGACAGCCCGGCGGTGAAGGACTTCATCGCCGGCCACCAGATCGACGCGGCCGGCTGGTTCGTCGCCAATCCGCAGGTGACGGTGGTGGACACGCGCCGCTTCCAGCGCATGGACAAGGCGCTGACCGCCTTTCTTGACGAGATGTCCGCCCACCCGCCGCAGGACGAAGCCACGCGCAAGGCGCTCGACACACTCAGCGCAGCCCTGGCGCAACCGCAGGGAGTGGATTACTGATGACCTTCCTCACCGACCTCAAGGCGCGCTTCGTGCGCGAACACGTGACGCTGGCGCTGGACGATATCCAGGCATTGATCCTGCGCGCACGGCCGGAGCCCTATGTCGGCATCCACGCGATGCTGCACATCGACGATGCTGCCGGCGGACGCGACCTGATCCGCCGCATGGCCGACCACACTCCCTCCGCCGCCGGCTGGACCGACGACCGCGACGCCTGGATGGGCATGGCGCTGAGCTTCCAGGGACTGAAGGCGCTGGGCGTGCCGGAAGCCTCGCTGTCCAGCTTCCCGCTGCCGTTCCAGCAAGGCATGGCGCAGCGCGCCGAGCAGCTGCGCGATGTCGGCAGCAACGCGCCGGAACACTGGGACGACGCATTCCAGCCGGGCGCCTGCCACATCGCGCTCACCATTTACGCCCGCGACGAAGCCGCGCTCGACGTAGCGATCAATAAAGCCATGGGCGAACTGGAACGCTCGCACGGCGTCACGCTGGTCGGCAAACACGTTTTTGGCGCGGACGAGGAGGCCAGGAATCCCTTCGGCTTCCGCGACTCGATTTCGCAACCGGCCATCGCCGGCAGCGGCGTCGCGCCGCTGCCGGGCCAGGAGCGTTCGATTGCGGCCGGCGAATTCATCCTCGGCGAAAACAGCGAAACCGGCGCGCCGGTGGCGATGCCCGATCCGCCAGAACTGGGCCGCAACGGTTCCTTCGTGGTGTTGCGCAAATACGAAAGCCAGGCCGGCGCCTTCAACGACTTCATCCGCAGCCAGGCGCAGGACGAAGCTGCCCAGGACTTGTTGGCGGCCAAACTGGTCGGCCGCTGGCGCAGTGGCGCGCCGTTGACGCTGGCGCCGGAACACGATGATCCGGAGCTCGGCGCCGATCCCAGGCGCAACAACGATTTCGATTTCTCGAAAGATCCGCGCGGCCTGATGTGCCCGCACGCAGCGCACATGCGCCGCCTCAATCCCCGCGACAGCCAGCTGACCATCCTCACCGACGTCAACATCCACCGCATCATCCGCCGCTCCTCGACGTTCGGACCGAAATGGCGGCGCGAGCTGACGGCCAGCGACGACCAGGGCGAGCGCGGCATCTACTTCATCTTCATCAGCGCGCGCGCCTACGACACCATCGAATTCTTCCAGCAGGAATGGATCAACCGCGGCAACTTCATCGACCTGGCCACCGAACGCGATCCGATGGTGGGCCTGCACGAAACGCCGGGCAGCTTCACGATTCCGGAAACGCCGGTGCGCCGCCGCATCGACGGCGTCACCACCTTCAACCAGCTGCGCGGCGGCGAATACCTGTTCATGCCGTCACTGAGCGCACTGCGCTGGATCGCCGCCGAGCGGGATATCGCCGCGCCCTCTTCCGAATGATGCACTGAAGTACGCGCAAGGCTGGGCTACAATGCGGGAGCCGCTTGTCGGCTTCATCCACAATCAACACGGACCCGCTTATGGCCCACGGCATTCTGCTACACATGGTGTTTTATCTGGCGGCGGCGGTTCTGCTGGTGCCGCTGGCCAAGCGCATCGGCATGGGCGCCGTGCTCGGCTACCTGATGGCCGGCGCCCTGATCGGCCCCTGGGGCCTGTCGCTGATCGGCAATGTCGAAGACGTCTTGAGCATCTCCGAATTCGGCGTGGTGCTGATGCTGTTCCTGATCGGCCTGGAACTGGAACCGAAAAAACTGTGGTCGCTGCGGCGGCCGATTTTCGGCTGGGGCGGCGCCCAGGTGCTGGTGGTGAGCGCGGTGCTGGCCGCGCTGGCGCTGGCCTTCGGCATCGATACCAAGGTCGCCATCGTCGCCGGCCTCGGGCTGTCGCTGTCGTCCACCGCCATCGTGCTGGCCACGCTGGGCGAGCGCAAACTGATGCCCAGCCCGGCAGGTTCCGCCAGCTTCTCCATCCTGCTGCTGCAGGACATCGCCGCGATTCCGATGATCGCGCTGGTGCCACTGCTGGCCGGCGTGGCGTCCGAGTCCAGCGGCGCCGGCTGGCAGCGCGCCGCCAAGCTGGTGGCCGTGCTGCTGACGCTGATCGCGGTGGGCCGCTGCCTGGTCAATCCGGTGATGCGCTTCATCGCCCGCACCGGTCTGCGCGAGCTGTTCACCGCATTTGCGCTGTTGCTGGTGATCGGCATCTGCCTTTTGATGGAGTGGGTCGGCCTGTCGCTGGCGCTCGGCACCTTCGCCGCTGGCGTGCTGCTGGCCGACTCGGAGTACCGCCACCAGCTGGTGAGCGACCTGGAGCCGTTCAAGGGACTGCTGCTGGGCCTGTTCTTCATGGCGGTCGGCATGTCGGCCGATTTCGGCGTGCTGCGCGACCATCCGCTGCTGGTGCCGGCACTGGCCTGCGCGCTGATCCTCGTCAAAGGCGGCCTGCTGTACGGCATGAGCCGCTGGTTCGACATTCCACCCGGCCAGCGCCTGTTCTTTGCGCTGCTGATGTCGCAGGGCGGCGAGTTCGCCTTCGTGGTGTTCGGCGCGGCGGCGGACGCCAAGGTGCTGCCGGCGGACGTGTCGGCCATGCTGGTGATGGTGGTGACGCTGTCGATGGTGGCCACGCCGCTGCTGTTGCTGGCCTACGACAAGCTGGTGGCGCCGGGCCTGCGCACCGCCAAGAAGAAGCGCGCGCCGGACGCCATCGAGGTCGAAAATCCGGTGATCATCGCCGGCTTCGGCCGTTTTGGCCAGATCGTCGGCCGCCTGCTGGCCGCCAACCGCATCGGCGTGACGGTGCTGGACCACGATCCGGACCAGATCGAACTGCTGCGCAAGTTCGGCTACGAAGTGTTTTACGGCGACGCCACCCGCATCGACCTGCTGGAGGCGGCCGGCATCGGCAAGGCCAGCGCGCTGGTGGTGGCGATCGACGACGTCGACGCCAGCCTGGCGCTGGTGGATGCGGTGCGCGAGCGCCTGCCGTCGCTGACCATCCTGGCGCGGGCGCGCAACGTCAGCCACTACTACGACCTGCTGGACCGCGGCGTGACGCTGATCGAGCGCGAAACCTTCGAGGCGGCCCTGCAGCTGGGCGCCAGCGTGCTGCAGCAGCTGGGATTCCCGGCCGAACGCGCGCAGCAGGCGGCCAGCCTGTTCCGCACCCACAACCTGAAGATGCTGATGGAAGTCTATCCGCACCAGCAGGATCAGGACACCATCATCTCGATGACCCGAAAAGGCCGGCTGGAACTGGAAGAAATGTTCACCGGCGACGCCGCCGCCTTCAACCACGCGGGAGAAGCCGCGCCGGAGGATCCCCAAAGGGTATAGGAAGCAACCTCTCCCAATGCCAATTTCCCGATGCCGCCATGCTGGCTATGATGGAAGCTGATCGTGTGGCAGGACGTCCAGAACGTCCGCCGCCCGCCGTCCATCACCGCCGGCACGGCGCATTGGGAGAATACACATGCCAGGTTTCACCGCCTTGGAGTTGGCCCGCATTCAGTTCGGTTTCACCGTCTCCTTTCACATCATCTTCCCGGCGCTGTCGATCGGGCTGGCCAGCTACCTGACGGTGCTGGAGCTGTGCTGGCTGCGCACCCGGCGCGAGGTATATCGCGACCTCTATCACTTTTGGCTGAAGATCTTTGCCGTCAATTTCGGCATTGGCGTGGTCTCGGGCATCGTGCTGGCTTATCAGTTCGGCACCAACTGGGGCTTCTTCTCGCAGTTCGCCGGCGGCATCACCGGGCCGCTGCTGACCTATGAGGTGCTGACTGCGTTCTTCCTCGAAGCCGGATTCCTCGGCGTGATGCTGTTCGGCTGGAACCGCGTCGGCCCCGGCCTGCACTGCTTCGCCAGCGCCATGGTCGCCATCGGCACGCTGATTTCCACCACCTGGATACTGGCCTCCAACAGCTTCATGCAAACGCCGCAGGGTTACCGCATCGAGCACGGCGTGCTGGCGCCGGACAGCTGGCTGGCGATTATTTTCAATCCCTCGTTCCCGTACCGGCTGCTGCACATGAGCGTCGGCGCCTTCCTCGCCACCGCGATGGTGGTCGCCGCCTGCGCCGCCTGGCACCTGCTGCGCAAGAACGACACGCCCGCCGTGCGCACCATGTTCTCGATGGCGATGTGGATGCTGCTGGTGACCGCGCCGATCCAGGCCGCGATCGGCGACGCCCACGGCATCAATACGCTGGAACACCAGCCGGCCAAGATCGCCGCCCTGGAGGGCCACTGGGAAAACCAGGGCGACGAGCCGCTGCCGCTGGTGGTGTTTGCCCTGCCCGACATGGACAGCGAAAGCAACCACTTCCAGATCGAGATTCCGCGCGTGGGCAGCTGGATTCTGACCCATACCTGGGGCGGCCAGATCAAGGGGCTGAAGGAGTTCCCGAAAGAAGACAGGCCGAATGCCGCCATCATCTTCTTCACCTTCCGCGTGATGGTGGGCCTGGGGCTGGCGATGATCGCGCTGGGCCTGTGCGGCCTGTGGCTGCGCAAGCGCCATGCCATGTATTCGTCGCGCTGGTTCCTGCGCCTCACCACGCTGCTGGGACCGGCCGGGCTGGTGGCCATCCTGGCCGGCTGGTATACCACCGAGATCGGCCGCCAGCCGTGGGTGGTGTATGGGCTGCTGCGGACCCGGGACGCCGTCTCCACGCACGCCGCCGGCACGCTGGCCCTGTCGCTGGTGCTGTTCGTTGCGGTGTACGCCTTTGTGTTCGGCGTGGCGATCACCTATATTTTCCGGCTGATGCGCGGCGGGCCGGCACGCTTCGTCACTGAAGGGAGTGCACATTAATGGGTATCGATCTGAGCAGCATCTGGGCCGTCATCATCTTTTTCGGCGTGTTCATGTACGTGGTGATGGATGGCTTTGACCTGGGCATCGGCATGCTGTATCCCTTCGTGCCGGACCGCCACGAGCGCGACGTCATGATGAATACGGTGGCGCCGGTCTGGGACGGCAACGAAACCTGGCTGGTGCTGGGCGGCGCGGCGCTGTTTGCCGCCTTCCCGCGCGCCTACGCCATCGTGCTGAGCGCGCTGTACCTGCCGCTGATCTTCATGCTGCTGGGGCTGATTTTTCGCGGCATCGCGTTCGAATTCCGCTTCAAGGCGCTGGACCACGAGCGGCACGTGTGGGACAAGGCCTTCATCGGCGGCTCGCTGACGGCGGCGTTCTTCCAGGGCGTGGCGCTGGGCGCCTATGTGCACGGCATTCCGCTGGTGTCCACGCCGTCCGGGCCGCAGTTTTCCGGCGGCGCGTTCGAGTGGCTGGCGCCGTTCCCGCTGATGTGCGGCGTGGGCGTAATGGCGGCCTATACGCTGCTGGGCTGCACCTGGCTGATCTACCGCACCGAAGGCGCGCTGCAGCAGCGCATGCTGAAGACGGCGCGTCCGCTGGCCCTGCTGCTGGTGCTGGCCATCGTCGCGGTCAGCATCTGGACGCCGCTGGCCGACGCCGACGTCGCGGCGCGCTGGTTCACCTGGCCCGGCATGCTGTGGTTCGCGCCGGTGCCGATCCTGGTGCTGGCCGGCGTGGCGCTGCTGCTGCGCTCATTGGCGGGCAAGACGCCGCATCACGGGCCGTTCCTGGCGTCGCTGGGCTTGATCTTCCTGGGCTATACCGGGCTGGCGATCAGCATCTGGCCGAATATCGTGCCGCCCACGCTGTCCATCTGGGCCGCCGCATCGTCGGAGAGCAGCCAGGGTTTCACACTGGTGGGTACGCTGTTCATTCTTCCCTTCACGCTCATGTATTCGGCGTTTTCGTACTACGTCTTCCGGGGCAAAGTGAAACTGGGCGAGGGATATCACTGATGAAAGCGCGACTGTGGCTGGGCCGTATCGGCTGGATGGCGCTCATCTGGACACTCAGCGTGGCGGCGCTCGGCATCGTCGCCACGCTGCTGCACTACCTGATGCGCGCCGCCGGCATGCACTGAAATCACCATGGGACCAACATGACAACGACCATCGATATTACCTCGGACTTCATCTGCCCCTGGTGCTGGATCGGCCATCAGAACCTGAAATCGGCGCTGGCCCTGGCCGGCGTCCAGGACGCGCTGCGGATCCGCTACCTGCCGTTTGAACTCAACGCCGACATGCCGGTGCAAGGCATGAACCGTCAGGCCTACCGCAGCGCCAAGTTCGGCAACTGGGCACGCTCGCAGAGCATGGACGAGGATGTCACGCAGGCCGGCAAGCTGGTCGGCCTGGATTTTCACTACGAGCGCATCGCGGTCACGCCGAACACGCGGCTCGCCCACCGGCTGATGGCGTACGCGCAATCGTCGGGCGACAGCGACAACGCCAGCGCGCTGTTCGGGGCCATTTTCTCCGGCTACTTTGCCGAAGGCCTGGATATCGGCAACCGCAATGTGTTGCTGGCGATCGCCGCGCGCGTCGGCCTGGATACTGTCGCGGCGCGCGACTTCCTCGCCGGCACGGCGGGCGAAAAATCGGTCGATGCCGCGCTGGCCAGGGCCCGCAACGCCGGCATCCACAGCGTACCCAACCTGCTGATCGACGGCCTGCGCGTCGAAGGCGCCCAGTCGGCCGAATCGCTGGCGGGCATTCTGCGCCAGCTGCAAGTACATCATGAGCACTAAGCCGCACGCCATCATCATCGGCGGCTCGCTGGCCGGCCTGTTTGCCGCCGTGACGCTGCGGGCGATCGGCTGGACCTTTGAAATCTTCGAACGCTCGCCGCACGAGCTCGATACGCGCGGCGGCGGCCTGGTGCTGCAGCCCGACGTGCTGGCGGCGTTTCGTTTCGCCGGCGTCAAGTACACCGACGCGATCGGCGTGCCGTCCAGCGACCGCATCTACCTGGAGGGCGCCAACCAGGTGGTGCATCGCAGCTTCATGCCGCAGACGCAAACCTCGTGGGGCACGCTGTACGGCATGATGAAGGACACCGTGGCCGATGAACTGATACAGCGCGGCGAGGAGTTCGTGCGCTTCGAGCAGGAGCGTGGCAAGGTCCACGCGGTTTTTGCCAGCGGACGGAGCGCCACCGGCGACCTGCTGATCGGCGCCGACGGGCCGCACTCGACGATGCGGAACCTCGTGTTGCCCGGCAGTGCGCCGCACTATGCCGGCTACGTCGCCTGGCGCGGTCTGGCGCCGGAACTGGCCTTGCCCGCACGGGCGCGCAGGCTGCTGGATGGCGTGTTCGCCTTTCAACAAGGTCCGGGCCACATGCTGCTTGAATATATGGTGCCCGGCGAAGACGGCTCCGTCAAACAAGGAGAGCGGCGCTGGAACTGGGTGTGGTATCGCAAAGCGGCGCGCGAGGCGCTGGCCGATATCCTGGTCGACCGCAACGGCCGGCGCCACGCATTCTCGCTGCCGCCGGAGACGGCCAAGCAGGCCGACATGGACGCCCTGCGCAGCCAGGGCCGCGCCATGCTGGCGCCGGCGTTCCAGGACCTGATGGCGGCGACCGGCGACATTTTTCTGCAAACCATACAGGACCTGCAAGTCAAGCAGATGGTGTTCGGCCGCGTGATTCTGTTGGGTGACGCCGCCTTCATTCCCCGGCCGCATACCGCCGGCGGCAGCGCCAAGGCGGCCGCCAACGCGCTGGCGCTGGCCCTGGCCTTGCGCAACGAACGCCTCGACATCGATGCCAATCTGCGGGAGTGGGAACAGCAGCAGTTGCAGGCCGGCTTGGTGATGACCAACTCGGGCATCGCCATGGGACGGCAGATCATGGGCATGTGACGGCGGCGTGCTATCCTGCGCGCCTGTACATCCGTCTCCATACAAGCAATGAGCAATACCGACCTGCCCTTCCGGGCCACCACCGCCGAAGCCTGCGCCTGGCTGGCGCAACAGACCGGCTCCGCCTGGACCCTGGCACGCCTGCTGGAACACGCGCTGACGCCGGTGGTGTGGCTGGACTACGACGCCGCCTATCCCGAGCTGTTCGGCGACGCCAACGGCGGCTACCCGGCGCCGATCTTCTTCGAGGAAGACGTGGCCCGCCTGGCGGCCGGCAGCAAAGACGTGCTGATCACCTTCACCAAGGACGCCTACAAGCTGCCCGTACGGCTGCCGACGCCCGGCTTCGTCCGTCCGCTCGACCAGTTGCGCTTCCAGCGGAAAGACCTGGAGCGCCTGCTGGCAAAACTGAACCAACCTGCACCCGTCGAAAAGGCCAGCGAAACGCAGGCGGGCATCGGCAAGGACGATGTGCTGCTGGCGTTCGCCGCCATCGTCAAGCTGGATCTGGCGCGCGCGCTCGACGAGGCCACCGGCATCTTTGGCGACGACGGCGCCCGCGTCAAGGCCAGCGCGCGCAAATCCAGGCGCAACGCCGTGTGGAATCCCGTCACGCTGGCGCTGGGGCTGCACGACGTCTACCGCGCGCCGCTCGGCCCCTTGAAACGCGCCTTCAAGACCCACGATTTCCTGCACGCCTGGGCCGGCAACTGGGAAGAATCGCTGCGCTTACTGGGCAAGTGAGCGCTGCTTCACCAGCGCTACCGCTACCGCCGCCGCCAGCGTTGCCAGGGCGCCCAGCCACATCGCGCTGGGCAGGCCGAAGCGGTCGAGCAGCAGCCCGCCCAGCAAGGCGCCGGCGCCTATCGATGCCTGTGCGCTGGATACGAATACCGCGGACACGGCTTCCAGCTTGCTTGGCGCCGCGCTGAACAGCCAGCTCTGCACGGCAATCGGCAGCATGCCAAAGCCCAGTCCCCACACCATCAGCAACGGCACCACCAGCAGCGCGTGGTCGGCAGCCATCACCATCAGGGCAATCGAGCCGCCCATCATCGCCGCTGTGGCCACCAGGGTTCCCTTGACGCTGCGTGAGGCCGCCCAACCCGCCACCAGATTGCCGGCAAAGCCAGCCGCGCCGTAACCGAACAGAATGGCGCTGATCGCTCCCGCGCCGATGCCCGCATGTTGCAGCAAGTACGGCGTGATGTAGGTATAAGAACCGAACTGGCCGACGAAGATCAGCAGGATCGCCAGCAGGCCCACCTGCACCTTGGGCACTTTCAGCACGCTGCCGACATCGCCGAAGCCCTGCCCTTGCGTCGGTTTCAGCGACGGCAGCACGGCCATCAGCACCATGACCACCACCAGCGCCACTGCGGTCGCCGCGCCGAAGGCCATGCGCCAGCCCAGCGCATTGCCAAGCAGGGTGCCGACCGGAACGCCAGCCACGGTGCCGACCGACACGCCGGAGAAAATCAGCGAGGTCGCCCTGGCGCCTTCCGCGCCCGGCCGCAGGCGCGGTCCCAGCGAGCCGCCGATGGTCCAGAAGCCGCCGATGGCGATGCCCAGCAGGATGCGGCCCGCCAGCACCACCGGCAGACTGGTGGCCAGCGATACCGCCAGGTTGGCCGCCGCCAGCATCGCCAGCAGCACGCACAACAAGTGGCGGCGGTCGAGGTTGCCCGCGAACGCCAGGGTGAACGGCGCCATCACGGCGGCGATCACGCCCGGCAGCGTGACCATCAGGCCGGCCTGTCCCGGCGTAATGCCCAGGTCCTGGGCGATCTGCGGCAGCAGGCCGACCGGCAGGAACTCGGAAGTCACCAGTGCAAAGGCGCCGATGCCTACCGAGGCGACCGCGGTCCATGGCGCGGCCGCGGCAGGAACATGCGGCTGCGCGCCGCTGGTCGAAGCTGGTCCCATGGCGCTCATCCGAATTTCACCAGGTTGAGCGACGGCAGCTGGCCGCCGGGGAACTGCTGCAAGCGCCCTTGCTCGACGCCGCCCAGATCCAGCGCGAAGAAACCCAGCCGCTCGATCAGCGCCGCCACGTCGGCCTTGGCCGCGCGCTCGTCGCCGGACAGGAACAGCACGCGCCGTCCGCCTTCCGAGCGCGGATCGGCGGCCAGCAGCGCCGGTTGCAGGTGGTTGAACGCCTTCACCAGCCGCGCGCCAGGCAGCAGGTCGGCGATCACCGCGCTGGAAGCCCGGCCGCCCAGGTCGACCGGACGGAAGGCCGGCGCCTCGATCGGATTGTTGGTATCGACCACGATGCGGCCGTTCCAGTTATCCAGTCCCTGCACCGCCGCCGGGATCTTCGACCACGGCACGGCGAGGAACACCAGGTCCGCCTGCGCCGCGTCGCGCACGCTGGCAGGCGTGATGCCTGGCAGGCCGGCTGTCAGCTGCGACAGCGATTCCGGGCCACGGCTGTTGGCGATCAAGGCCGGGATGCCGCGCGCCGACAACGTGCGGGCGATGGCCGCGCCGATGGCGCCTGCACCGATGATTGCGATGTTCATCATATTCTCCTCAAGCGGTAAAGCCGCCGTCAACCATCAGCTCGGCGCCCGACACAAACGATGCTTCCTCGCCAGCCAGATACGAGACGGCAGCGGCAACGTCCTCGCCCTGGCCATAGCGGCCCACGGCGATGTTGGGCTTGATGAAATCGGCGATCGGGCCGTCGGCCGGATTCATGTCCGAATCGGTCGGGCCGGGATGGACGGTGTTGACCGTGATGCCGCGCGGGCCGAGGTCGCGCACCAGGCCGCGCGTGAAGCCGGTCACCGCGCCCTTGGTCAGCGTGTAGGCCGAGGCGGTGCCGAATGCCGCGTACTGCACCATCGAGCTGCCGATGTGGATGATGCGGCCGCCCTGGCCCATGTGCTTCAGCGCTTCCTGGGTGGCGACGAAGACGCCGGTGACATTCACGGCCAGGATGCGCTGGAAGTCTTCGAACGGGATTTCCTGTGGATTGCCCAGCACGCTGATGCCGGCGTTGTTGACCAGGATGTCCACCTTGCCGAACTGCGCCGCAACGGCAGCCACGCCCTGGCGCACCGCGTCCGGATTGCCGGCGTCGGCCTGGATGGCGATCGCGCGGCCGCCGGCGGCTTCAATGTCGGCCACGACCTGCTGCGCCTTCTCCGGCGACGCGTTGTAGGTGATGGCGACGGTGGCGCCGTCGGCAGCCAGGCGCTTGGCGATGGCCGCGCCGATGGAGCGGCTGCCGCCGGTGACGATAGCGATTTTGTTGGTCAGTTTGCTCATGATGATTTCCCTTCAGTGGTTGATGACGATGGAACCAGTATGGTTGTGTCGATCCCCCAGCGGTAGTCAGGACTGGCTATAATCACTTTCAAGCAAACATTGAAAGCAAAGGCGATGGAAACCCTCTCCAACCTTGAATCCTTTGTCCGCAGCGCCGAACTGGCGAGCTTTTCGGAGGCCGCGCGCCGCCTGGCGCTGACACCCGCCGCCGTCAGCCGCAACGTCGCCCAGCTGGAACGCAACCTGGGCGTGCGCCTGTTCCAGCGCAGCACGCGCGGGCTGACGCTGACCGAGTCGGGCGAACGGTTTCTCCAGGCGGTTTCAACCGGATTGGACAGCATCCAGGCGGCGATTGCGGACGTCAGCACCCACGCCGGCCAGCCGGCCGGCACGCTGAAATTGAGCGCCGCCCCGGGCTTTGCACGCGATTTCCTGCTGCCGCTGATGCCGGCCTTCCTGGAACGCTACCCGGCCGTGCGGCCGGACTGGCACCTGGACAACCGCCAGGTCGACCTGATCGCCGGCGGCTACGATGCGGCCATCGGCGGCGGCTTCGAGCTGACGCCCGGCGTGGTGGCGCGGGAACTGGCGCGGATCAAGATCGTCGCGGTCGCCTCGCCGCAGTATCTGAAGGGGCGCCGCGCGCCTGCCACGCCGGCCGATCTGAAGGATTTCGACGGCATCATGATGCGCTCGGCGATCACCGGCCGCCTGCGCCATGCGGGCTTGCGCAACCGCCAAGGCCAGGAGCAGATCGCGGAAATGACGCCGCGCATGACCATGACCGAGCCGGACGGCGTGCTGCAAATGGTGTTGATGGGCATGGGCGTGGCCATGCTGGCCGTGCCCAATGTGCTGCAATACCTGGAAAACGGCCAGCTGGTGCGCGTCCTGCCCGACTGGGCCGACGACGCCGGCCCCATCTCGCTGTACTTCACCAGCCAGCAGCTGCTGCCGGCGAAGACGCGCGCCTTCGTCGATTTCGTTACGCAGGCGTTTCGTGAGCAGGCGCTGGCGCAGCGCTTCCAGGCGTAGCGGCCGCAGTGATGTGTTCGACCAGGTAGGCCGCGTCACGGGCAATGCCCGAAAACCGGCCGGATCCCCAGGTGTATTGCCACGGCAGGCCGAGGAAATACAAGCCCTGCTGCGCGGTGACGCCGCGCTCGTGCTGCGGATAGCCGCGCTGGTCGAAGATCGGCGCATCCACCCAGCTGAAATCGGTGCGGAAGCCGATGCACCAGACCACCGCGCTGATGCGGCCCATGTCGAGCGTGGTTGGCGCATCGGCCGGCGGCTGCCACAGCGGCGCATATGGCGCTTCCGGCGGCGCATCCAGTCCGTGTCTGGCGATGTGCTGGTCGATGCTGGCGTTGATCTTGAGGTAGACCGCGTCGGCGCCGTCGAGGTTGCGTTGCAGGTCATCGCCGAAATGCGCCACGCCGTCCTTCAGCCCTTCGTAACGGCCGTATAGCTGCATGCCTTCCAGCGCGAACTTGCGCAGGTCTATGTCGCGGCCGCCATCGCGGCCGGTGACGTAGTGGTTGGTCTTCTCGCGCACGCCGACGCCCAGCGGGTGCTTGTCCACCGGCAGATCATAGTACGCCATGTCATCCAGCCACTTGACCACGTCTTTGCCGCGATACCGGCGCGCCACGCGCGGCGCATCGCCGACGCACAGGTGCACGCGGCGGCCGGCCAGATGCAGGTCTTCGGCGATCTGGCAGCCGGACTGCCCGGTGCCCACCACCAGTACCTCGCCGGCCGGCAGTTGCGCCGGGTTCAGGTAGTCCGACGAATGCAGTTGCGCCACGCCGGCCGGCAACTGCGCGGCGTCCGCCGGCAGGATGGGCGTGTGGTAGCCACCGACCGCGATCACCACCTGCTCCGCGTGGTAGGCGCCGGCGCTGGTGTCGACCAGATAGGTGCCGTCCGCATCGCGGCTGACGCCGGTGACGCTGACGCCTTCCAGCACCGGCGGGCCAAACGAGGCGATATACCCATCGATGTAGTCGACGATCTGCTGCTTGACCATGAAGCCGTCCGGATCGTCGCCCTGGTAGGCAAAGCCGGGCAAGGTGCATTGCCAGTTCGGCGTGACCAGGCAAAAACTGTCCCAGCGCTCGCTGCGCCAGGCGTGGCCGAGCCGGTTCTTTTCCAGGATCAGGTGCGACACGCCCTGTTGCTTGAGCAGGTAGCTGAGCGACAGGCCGGCCTGGCCGCCGCCGATGATCAAGACCTGGTAGTGCTTATTGTTTGGTTCGCGTGGCATGGTGGAACTCCGTTGAAATATGGGTCAGGAACGCAGCGCGACCAGCGTCACGGCAGCGGCGGGATCGGATTGATAGGTCAAGGCGCGTGCTTCCAGCCGCTCCAGCTGGTCCATCGCCGACGAGCAGGCGTAGCCGTACTTGAGGCGCACGCGCTCGCTGGCGAGGTTCAGCGCGGTGCGGCTGCGTTGCATGAAGTCGTCCAGCGGATAGCGTTCGCCGGCCTGCAGGTAGTCGTGGATGACGGTGGACGGCGAATAGCAGTCGGTGACGCTATCGTCCGGCCAGCGCACGGTAAAACGGACTTCAGGCATCGCTGGTCTCCTTCGATGGAACGTGAGGCAATCGGGACGGCGCGCAGCCGATCAGCGCTTCGTCGGCAAAATCCCACAGCAGCGTGCGCGCTTCGCCATCGCCATGGCGCAGGTGTACGCGGTGGCTGGCGTTGGTGCGGCCGATGACGCCGCACGCCAGTTCGCGCGCGCTGAAGCGCGCCATGACGGCGGCCAGGTCGGCATCCGCCACGCTGAGGATGAAGCCGTAGCTGGGGAAGGTGGTCAGCCAGCGCTCCAGTGCCACGCCGGCGGGACGTGGGATCGCGGCCAGGTCGATCTCGGCGCCGATGCCGGAACATTCCAGCAGCATCAGCGCCGTGCCGACCACGCCGGCCATGCTGATGTCCTTGGCGGCGCGGCACAAGCCGTCTTCCGCGATGGCGGGCAGCAGTTCGAGGTCGGCGCGCAGGCGTTCGGGCGGCGCGCCAAGGCTGGCGTTCCAGTAATCGTAAGGTTCGTGATAGCGGCCGCGCGGGTCGCAGACCACCACCAGGTTTTCGCCGGGCTGGGCGTCAAAGCTGGTCAGCAGCCTGGTTGCGCGGCCGGTAATCGCCACCGACAGCTGTTCGCGGTCGCTACGCCGGTTGCTGTGGCCGCCGACGATCGGCACCTGGTACACGGCCGATGCCGCCGCCAGGCCGTCGAGCAGCGGCTGCGCCGCATCGCCGCCGCGGCTCCACAACGCGTCGACAATCGCCAGCGGCCGGCCGCCCATGGCGTAGATGTCGCTGACGTTGACCATCACGCCGCAATAGCCGGCAAACCAGGGCTCCCTGGCGACGAACTCGTTGACGAAGCCTTCGATGGCCAGCAGCAGGTAGCGGTCGCCGTCGGGAATGGCGGCGCAGTCGTCGCCATTGCGCACCGTGCCGCCTCTGGACAGCGTGCGCACCACCTGGTCGATATCGCGCTTGTGGGCGATGCCTGCCGAGTCGCGCAGCAGCGCGGTCAGGCGTTCCAGTTCCGCGCTCATGCGCTGTCCCGCGAGCAGGTGAAGCCGATGTCGGCGTCATGGATCGGCGGGTAGAACGACAGGTCGGCGCGCATCAGGCTATGCGGCCGGCCGTGCATGAGGACTTCGTGCAACGGGTCCCAGTGCAGCTGCTCGAACATCGGCACATTCTGCTGCTGCACGTGGGCCAGGAAGGTGCGGCAGCCCAGCGCCTGCGCGGCGCCGACCGCCAGCTTGATCAGGCCGCTGCCGACCGCCGCCTGGCGCCGCGCGCTGCGCGCCACCGCCAGCCGCGATCCCCACCAGATATCGTCGCCAGCATGGTGGATGCGCACGGTGCCGATCACCTCTCCAGCGCTGCCGGCAATCGCCACCAGCGTCAGCGCGGTGGTGTCGATGTGGTCGCGGTCGTCGCCGTCGAACAGGCCCTGCTCGCCGCAGAACACCTGATTCCGCAGCTGGCGCGCGCCGTCGCGCTGGGCGATGGTGGTGGCCAGTTTGATGCGCGCCGTCAGCTGCGCGGTGGATGTCGCGAGACTCATGATGGCTTCCTTTCAAACGTGGACAGCGACGAGCACGCGCCGCAGCGGCCGCAACCGGCCTTGATCTCGCCCGAATGCAGGCCGCCGGCGCCGAGCATTTCACCTAGCGGCGCCAGCAGCTCGCGCATCATCTGCGCCGACGGCGCCGGATGGTCTTCCAGCGGCGTGCCGGCGATCGGCACGAACGGCACCACGAAGGGATAGACGCCGATGGCGATCAGCTGTTCGCAGCAGCGCAGGATGGCTTCCGGCGTGTCGCCCAGGCCGGCCAGAATGTAGGTGCTGACCTGGCCGTGCCCGAACACGGCGACGGCGCGCTCGAAGGCGTCGAAATAGCGGCTCAGTGGCACGCTGGCCTTGCCCGGCATGATGCGCGCCCGCACTTCCGGCGTCACCGCCTCCAGGTGCATGCCCAGCGCGTCGATGCCGGCGTCGCGCATGCGCGTGAACCACGCGTCGTCATCGGGCGGCTCGCACTGGCCCTGGATCGGCAGGTTGACGGCCGATTTCACGGCGAACGCGCTGTCGCACAGGATGGCGGCGCCGCGGTCGGTGGCGTTCGGCGTGCCGGTGGTCATGACCATGTGCTTGACGCCGTCCAGCAGCACGGCGGCGCGCGCCACCTCGGCCAGCTGTTCCGGCGTCTTGCGCAGGATGGTGCGGCCGGCCGCCAGCGACTGGCCGATGGAGCAGAACTGGCACGACTTGCGCCGGCTCTCGTAGCGGATGCAGCTTTGCAGCACCGTGGTGGCCAGCACGTCCCTGCCGTGCAGCGTGGCGATGTGCGAGTACGGCACGCCGTCCAGCGTCTGCATCTTGTAGAAGCGCGGCTGGCGCGGGAAGGAAATCATGCCGATGGTGCGGCCGTCGCGCATGATGGCGCTGCGGCCGTCGGCGCCGGCCGGCGCGGCCAGGTAGGGCGAGTTGAAGGCGCTGCCGGTGTGCACCGGAATCATGACGGTGGTGCCGTCGACGGTGACGGCCTTGTGGTCGGACGGCCCGGCGCCGCCGCGCCGGCTGGGGGCGCCGGCGCTTGGATCGGCCAGCCGCATGCCGAGCGACTGCAGCTCGGTGATCAGCTGTTGCGCAGGAATTTCGGAAGTGAGGATGTTCATGCGGCTGCTCCTTACAGATTGGTGGGCGAGACGGCGCGGTCGTCGATCCTGAGACTGAGCAGCTCAGGGCGCGCATAATGGCCGACCGAATCCATCATGCGTTTGCGCTTGGTGATCAGCGCCATGTCCAGGTCGGCGATGACGATGCCTTCGCCGGAACGCAGCGGTTCCGCCAGCAGCACGCCTTCCGGCGAGACGATGGTGGTGCAGCAGCCGCCGCGCAGCGCCTTCTGCACCGCCGGATCGGGCGTGATGGCGGCGATCTGGCTGTCGGTCAGCCAGCCGGTGGCGTTGACCACGAAGCAGGCCGATTCCAGCGCGTGGTGGCGTATCGTCACCTCCATCTGGTCGGCGAAGATCTGGCCGACCATCGAGCCGGGGAACTGGGCGCAGTGGATCTGCTCGTGCTGCGCCATCAGCGCGTAGCGCGCCAGCGGGTTGTAATGTTCCCAGCAGGCCAGCGCGCCGACGCGGCCGACGGCCGTGTCCACCACTTTCAGGCCGCTGGCGTCGCCCTGCCCCCAGATCATGCGTTCGTGATAGGTGGGCGTGATCTTGCGCCGCTTGAGCAGCAGCTCGCCGTTGGCGTCGAACACGATCTGGGTGTTGTACAGGCTGCCGTGATCGCGTTCGTTCACGCCCAGCACCACCACCACGCCATGCTCACGCGCGGCGGAGGCGACGGCGTCGGTGACCGGCCCCGGCACCGTGGGCGCCCGCTCGTACAGCAGCAAGTGTTCGGCGCCAGCTTGGAAAGGCGGATGCACGAACGAAAAGTACGGGTAGTACGGCACAAAGGTTTCGGGAAACACCACCAGTTCCGCCCCTTGCGCGGCGGCGTCCGCAATCGCTTGCAGCACCTTGGCCAGCGTGCCGTCGGCGCTGTCGAAATCCGGCGCGATCTGCACCGCCGCCGCCCTTACCGTCTTTTTGGTCGTTGTCATGTCCGCCCCGCTGCGCTTACAGCGTCCAGGTGTCGATGATCACCGCGTTGGCGCGCAGGTGCAGCAGCTTCAGGTCCAGCACGTCCTGCGGCGCGATGGCGCGGATGCCTTCGATCAGCGACGGCTCGCCGTGGCCGTACAGCGCCTGCAGCGCGAAGCGGCAGGCATACACCTTGCCGCCTTCGGCCATGAACTTGACCAGCTGGTTGTTCTGGTTCAGGTGGCCCGGGAAGGCTTCGTCGCCCAGGGTCGGGAAGCCGCGCTGCAGGCCCAGCGTGACGCCCGGACCATACAGCAGCACCGTGGTCTCGTAGCCCTTGCGCTGCAAACGCGTGGCTTGCAGCAGGTTGACGAAACCGATCGAACCTTCGAAGGCCACGGTGTGGAAAGTGACCAGCGCTTTTTCGCCCGGCAGGGCTTTGACGTCCTCGAAGACCTTCTCTTCGTAATCAACAAAATAATCGCCTTTGGCGTGTGGCTTGTGGTCGATGGCAGGCATGGCGTGTCTCTTAAAAGTAGGTTGAGGTGGGTATCGCACAACAGCGTCGCGACACCCGGATTGAATGCATGCGCCATGCCATGCAATGTGGTTTTCGGCCTCCTGTGACTGGATCAAAATCCATACAATACGGCGATTTTCCGGCTGCTTCCCAGCGCATTTTTCCGACGTACTTTTGCGCTAAAAACAGCACTCCATTCAAGTCGTGCAGTCAATCCCGCATTGGGAGTTTTTCCTTATGGAATCAGGGTGCATCAAAAGCGTGCGCCTGCGCCGCCGCTTGCCGCGTTTCGGTGCAATCTGGCGGGATTTTTCCGGCACGAAATATGCATACAATTTTTCATCGCCCACCAACATTGACTGGATCGACTGTGCCGAAGAACGCCAACGGATGGATACCGAAACTGAAGAAGGGACATGGCCCTGTCTACAAGCTGATCGCCGACGCCATCGGCGCCGACATCGCCACCGGCCGCCTGGTGGCGGAGCAGCGGCTGCCGGCCCAGCGCAGCCTGGCCGATGCGCTGGGGATCGACTTCACCACGGTGGCGCGGGCCTATACCGAGGCGCAGAAACGCGGCCTGGTGGATTCCACTGTGGGCCGCGGCACCTTTGTCTGCGGCAAGCGCGCGCTGGCGATTCCGCGCGCCGTGGCGGCGCGGCCGAATGTCGATCTGTCGATGAACATGCCGCCCGAGGCGTTGACGCCCGAGTTAATGGAGCTGATGCGTTCCGGCCTGTCCTCCATCGGCGGCGATATGTGCGCCCTGCTGCGCTATCAGGACTTCGGCGGTTCCACGCTGGACCGCGAAGCCGGCGCACTGTGGCTGCGGCGGCGCGGCCTGGCCATCGAACCGGAACGGCTGCTGGTGGTGCCCGGCGCGCAGGCGGCGTTGATGGCGATCCTCAGCACCATCGCCCCGCCCGGCTCGGTGGTGTGCTGCGAATCGCTGACCTATCCTGGCCTGCGCGCGCTGGCCAGCCTGCTGAACCTGCGGCTGGTGGGCCTGCCGATGGATGGCGAAGGCATCGACGCGCTGGCCTTCGCCGCCGCCTGCGCCCAATATGCGCCGCAGGCCCTGTACTGCAACCCGACGCTGCTCAATCCAACCACGCTGACGATGTCGGCCCAGCGCCGGCAGGCGCTGGTGCAGGTGGCGCGCAACTACGGCGTACCGATCATCGAGGACGATGCCTACGGTTTTCTGCCGCGCAGCAGCCCGCCGCCGATCGCCGCCATCGGCGCCGATGTGACCTATTATGTGGCGGGCATGGCGAAGTGCGTCGGCGCCGGCCTGCGGCTGGCCTACATCGCCGCGCCGGATGCGGTGTCCACCGCCCGCCTGGCAGCGGCGGTGCGCGCCACCACCGTGATGGCGGCGCCGTTCACGGCGGCGCTGGCCAGCCGCTGGATACGGGAGGGCACGGCCGACCTGGCGTTGAACGCAATCCGCAAGGAATCGATGGCGCGTCAGCGGCTGGCGGCGCGCATCCTGCCGCCGCACAGCTATGCGTCGCAGCCGGAAGCGTTCCATTTGTGGATACGGTTGCCCGAGCAATGGGACCGCCTGGCGCTCACCGCCCATCTGCGCGCGACCGGCATCGGCGTGGTGCCGAGCGATGCGTTTGCGGTCGACGGCCAGCCGCCGCAGGCCATCCGCGTCTGCATCGGCGGCATCGCCGACCAGGAGGAGATACGCCAGGCGCTGCAGCGCATAGGCGAAGCGCTGCAGCACTCGCCGCTGGAAACGCCGGCCGTGCTCTAGCCGGCGGTCAAGGCGAAGGCTGCAGTCCCAAGGTCCGGCCAGGGAACCCTGCCGCATCGAAATACCAGGCGCCGTCCACCTGCTGGTACTGCAGGATGGTTTTCAAGCCGTTGCTGGCGGGCTGCGATGAAATGGTCTTTTTCCGAACCTTGGGCATGGCACCGCCCGGCATGGTTTCGGTCAATACGCGGCCGGTGAGTTTTCCGGTGTCGGGTATTTTTACGCCCAACAGGGCCGCTATCGTTCTGCTGACGTCGACGTTGCTGACAGGAGCGGCATCGACAAAGCCTTGCTTGAAGCTGGGGCCGTTGGCGGCGGTGAAGTTAAAGGTGTCGCCCCGGCTGAAACTGCCGTGCATGCCCTGCCCCTGTTGCAGCGTGCTGTCCGCCACTTCGACCGAACAGGCGGTCGGCACGGCGCAGCCGGAACTGAAGGACTTGAAGTTCACCACCATGGCCGGACGCGGCGTCGCGGCGCTGCCCTCCAGGTTGATGTCGCGCAGCGCCAAGGCGCCTTTGAATTTTCCCAGGCGGCTATCGACAAAGATGCCGCTGACGTAGTCTTGCGACAGCAGGAAATCGATGATCTTCTGCGCCAGGGCACGCGAGTTGGCCCTGGTGGCTTTCTGCGGCAGATAGATCAGGTCGGAACCGCCGTTGCCGGCAACGATGACCTGCGGCGCGAGGGGATCATCGCCGATGAGTCCGTTGGAGAATTTGGCGTGCTGTTCATCGCCGAGCAGCAGGTTTTTCTGATCCGGGTCCCAGAGCTTTTTACCCAGTGCGTGGGCGATGTCCTTGGCCAGGAAGCCCGGTGGCAGGAAGTCTTGCGGCACGTCGGCATAGGCGATGCGCGCCGCATAGCTGGTATCGCTCTGTTTCGATACCGTCGAGAAGCCATGGTCCGCCGATACGATGATGTCGGTGGTGGCTTCCAGTCCCAGTGCGCGCAATTGCCGTCACCGTGCCCGGCACGGTGGCCGAGCCGACGCTGCCGTTCGCGCCGCGCGAAGGCGCCGCCGGCGCCAGCCCTTCCCTGGCCAGTCCGTCCTTGACCCACTGCGCCAGCGGAATGCCCGCCGGGCTGCCGGTGGAGTCGTCGGCGATGATGCTGTTGTCGCCGGAGCGGTCGGTGTGGCCGAAGATCAGCGTGGGGCCGAGCTTGCCGACCGCCGCGGTGTTGAAACCGGCCTTGCGCGCGGCTTTCATCACGGTCTCCTGATTCAGGAAATCGCCGGAAAAGTGTTCATCCACGTCGCCCAGCACCGCATCGTTTTCCAGGAAGGGCGTAACCGAGCCATTCGCCGGGCCGACCTGGTATCCCGTATGGATGGTGTTGCTGAAGTCGCCCGTATCGCCCAGGTAGTGGCCGGTGGCAAACACCGACGCGTTGGCGGTGGTAAAGGTCGGGAAGACGGAATGGCTGTTGCTGAAGGCGACGCCGGCGTCACGCAGCGCCGCCATGGCAGGCGCGTTGGCGGCGGTCACCATTTCCGAGCGCATCCCGTCCGGCACGAACAGAATAACGTTATGCGGACGATCGGCCGCCATGGCTGGCGTCAGCGCGGTGGCGATCAGCGTTAATGCAAAGGAGAGCTTGAGTTTCATGTACGACCTTTCAAGGAAAGCAGAGCTTGGTGATGTTGAAGGATGATGTGTTTACAGTTAATTAAATTTGCTGTGGCCGATGCGCTGGGCGCGGTAAATGCCGGTGTGGCCGGAGAAAAAATAGGCGGTGATACAGCCGATGGCGGCAAGCGGACCAATCTCGGGGCCGAACAGCTCCATGGCCATCAGCGTGGTGGCGATGGGCGTGTTGGCGGCGCCGGCAAACACCGCGACGAAGCCGATTCCCGCCAGCATCGCAAACGGCAGGTGCAGCAGCGGCGCCAGGGCATTGCCCAGCGTCGCGCCGATGTAGAACAGCGGCGTCACCTCGCCTCCCTTGAAACCGGTGCCGAGGGACATCACCGTGAAGCAGAACTTGCCGAGAAAGTCCCACGGCTGCATCGGCTGCTGGAAGGACCGCACGATGTCCGGAATACCCAGGCCGATGTAGTGGTAAGCGTCCAACGCCCAGACCGCCGTGGCAATCGCGATACCGCCAACCGCGGGGCGCAGCGGCGGGTAGCTGATGAAGCGCTTCACCAGCGCGTTCAGCTTGTGGGTTGCGGCGGCGAACATTTTCCCCACCAGGCCGAAGACGATGCCGGCGATCGCGACCGCCAACGCGCTCCACAACCCGAGCGGGACCATTTCGCCTATCGCGTAGTGAGTATGCTGCACGCCCCAGGCCAGGCATACGAGGTGCGCGCCGATGGCCGCCACCACGCACGGGAACAGCGCGTCGTAGCACATGCGGCCGATCAGCAGCACTTCCAGCCCGAACACGGCGCCGGCCAGCGGCGTACCGAACACCGACGCAAAGCCGGCGCTGATACCGGCCATCAGCAGGATGCGCCGGTCGGCGTGCTCCAGGCGGAACACGTGGGTCAGCTGGTCGGCCAGTGCGCCGCCCATCTGCACGGCCGTGCCCTCGCGTCCCACCGAGGCGCCGAACAGGTGGGAGACCAGCGTTCCACCCAGCACCAGCGGCGCCATGCGCAACGGCACGATTTTTTGCGGATCGTGGATTTCATCGATGATGAGGTTGTTGCCGGCATCGACGGTTTTGCCCAGCAGGTCGTAAATCAGTCCCACGGCAAAGCCGGCGACCGGCAGCAGCCAGATCACCCAGCGGTGCGACTCGCGCCACGCGGTCGCCGCATCAAGCGAAACAAGAAAAAAGGCGGAAGCGCTGCCGGCCAGCACGGCGACAATGCCGGCGATGATCAGCCACCTGGCCATGTACAGCGGTAAGGCGAACTGCTGGGAAAAGTTGGTATTGCGCATATGGTCATCTCTGCTCGAATGAATCGGGCTGACCAACGGCAAGGGATGTGAACGCGAACGCCTACAGCCCCGACCGTGGTCAGGTTCTGTAGACGTCATCAGCTGCGAAGAAAATCGCGGCGGTTAATGTAACAACGGGAGGAACGTCATCTCCCGCCATTAATGTAACGGATTGCTGGGCTGCCGTCCAGCGGGATTGCGCTTAACGGGCCAGCGGCCGCGCCGTCACGCCCTCATTGGTGATGGCCACCGGCTTGATGGTGCCGTCCGCGTTGAAAACCATGCGGTCGATCGCCAGTTCGCGGTGATTGCCGTCGGTTTCATTGAGCGGGCGGCGATGGTAGGCGATGTACCAGTCGTCGGTGCCGGGAATGTTGACCACCGAGTGATGGCCGGCGCCTTTGGCGACCTTGCTGTCCTGCTGGAGGATTTTGCCGATGCGCTTGAACGGGCCGAACGGTGACGAGCTCATGGCATAGGCCACGCTGTAGTCCGGACCGGTCCAGCCGCCCTCCGACCACATGAAGTAATACATGCCGTTGCGCTTGGCCATGAACGGGCCTTCGACGTATTCCGGGTCCGGCGTGATTTCCTTGTAGGTGGTGCCGTCCGGGAAAGGCACCACGCTCAACAGGTCCGGCGCCAGCTTGACGACGTTGGCGTGCTTCCAGCCGCCGTAGTACATATAGAACTGGCCGTCGTCGTCCTTGAACACCATCTGGTCGATCGGCTGCGCGCCGTTGTGGATCTGCCCGACCAGCGGCTTGCCGAGCGCATCCTTGAACGGGCCTTCCGGCTTGTCACTGACAGCCACGCCGATGCCGCCGAGCTGGTCGTTGGTCTTGATGTCATTGGCGCCGAAGAACAGATAGTATTTTCCCTTGTGCTCGATCGCCGACGGCGCCCACACGGCATAGGCCGCCCACGAGACGTTCTCCACGTCGAGCACGTGCGGATGCTTGGTCCAGTGCACCAGGTCCGGCGACGAGAAGGCATTGAAGAAGGTAATCTTCAGGTACGGCGCCCAGATCAGGTCCGATTGCGCGCGCATGTGCTGCTGGGCCGGGGTGAAATTCTTCGAGACATCAGGCGTGCCGTAATCGGCGGAGTACGTCGGGTAGATCCAGTATTGGCCGTTGAAGATACGGATTTCCGGATCGGCATACCAGCCCGGCACAATGGGATTGGTGGCGTGCGAGGCGGCCGCCGCGCCCGCCAGGCTCAACGCGGCCAGAAAACGGTATAAATGGTTTGTTTTTTTCTTTTGCATCATCGTGCAAGTCTCCAGAAGATGGTCGGCAACGCCCGCGGTCGTCATGCAGCTTGTGCCGGAGTACGGCGGCGCTTTCGCGCATGCTGTCCAGGCCAGTGGCATGTCCGGCAATGAGTTGGCAAAGAAGCACAATCTAACATGGACTGCGCTGATGGTCCATCCGTCTTCGCGCCGCATGCAGTGTTTAGCTAGTCTACTAAATATCCGGACTGTGCAATGAAGGCCTGCACGGCCTTCGGGTCGCCGTAGGCAAGCTCGATCATGGCGCGGATCGCTGCCTGTTTGTCCGTTGCCCGGTCGTAGTAGCACTTGGCAATTTCATAGCCAACAAAATAACCCATGTCGGACACGCCGAAGACATTGCGGTCGCTGTTGTAGAGCCAGTCGCGCCAATCGGTAATATCCATGTCAGCCTTGAAGCGCCGGCGTACCTCGTCCCGGTGCGCAGGGCCGTAGACGTAGAGCGCCAGCGGCGCCCTCTTCCCGGTCGCCAGTTCGGCGACGAATTCCGCCACGCCTTCGTAGACCACCCGAGCGGCCAGTGTTTCGGCTGACTCCTGCTGTTGGGTATGCACATATTCATGCACATTGTTTTGGCTGTTGTTGGCGAAAGGCCGTGTCTTGAAGTAGGCGCCAAGCCGGGTGCGCAATGGTTCGCGCAGTTCCGACACATCGACCGTTTCGTCCGACAACGCGATCTCGGCGCCGATCAGCACCATATTGCCCGTCGTGGTGCCGCCGGTGCGCAGGATGCCGATCGCGTAGGTGATGCTGGCGGGCTTCAGCTCGGGATATATGCGCCGCAAGGCTGCAATATCGCTTTCCAATGACGCGGCGGCCTCTTTCGCGCGCGCCGTCAGCGGGCGGATCGAATTCCAGAAGCGAGGATACTGCTCGATGGCCTCCACATATTCCGGCAGCGTGTAGCGGCGCGCTGCCATCAAGGCGCGCAGGCCCGGTGTAGCCGGGTCCAGATACAGATGCTGCAGCAGTTCCAGCCTGGCCGCCGTATCCTTGGCCGCACGTACGGCGTCATAGGCTTGCCAGAAGCGGTCGATGTCACCGGTCTGTACAATGGATTCCTGCGGCGTAGCAACGGTGGCCGACACTGGCAACAAGAGCAAAGCTGCGGTAATCAACGGCAGGAATTTCTTCATGTCCAGTCTCCGAATGCGCACGTCAAAATAGCGCTTGCTGTTGACTGCCTTCGAAATGACAGCCCTCGACAGTCAGCAATACCTGTTTGGCCTTTAGTCCTCCGGCAAATCCGGTCAGCGCGCCGTCGGCGCCGATGACCCGGTGGCATGGCGCGATGATGGAGATGGGGTTGCGGCCGTTTGCCGCGCCCACTGCGCGCACGGCGGTGGGCAGGCCGATCTGCGCGGCGATTTCGCCGTAGGTGCGGGTTTCGCCGAACGGAATGGTGAGCAGCGTCGCCCACACTTTCCGCTGGAACTCGGTGCCTTTGAAGTCCAGCTTGACATCGAAACCACTGCGGCGGCCGGCAAAGTATTCGGCCAGCTGCCGCGCCACCTCGTTCAACACCGCGTTGTCCAGATTTTCGGTCAGCGGTTCCAGCTTCACCCGGTGCGGACGATCGTTTTCCCACAAGATGGCCGCCAGCGCGTCACCCCTGGCTACCAGGCGCAGCTTGCCGACGGGCGAATCGACCCACATGCATTCATAAGACATCTTCATTCTCCGTACAGGCGCCAGACACGCGCCGGATAGCGCCGCCAGTTGGCTAAATTGCGCTGAGGCGCGATGAATCAGGCAAACTACGGAAGTGCATCCCGGCAGCTGGAACGCCTTCGACAGTCTCGGCGAAATATTTATCGCCGTTCGTGACAGCGCAATCCAGCCCCCCCCCAGTCGCTCAGGTGACAGCGTTGGTCACGTCCACCACACTGAAATGAGAGGCCACCCAGCGGTGGGCGAGTTCCCACAGAACGGGTGCGCCGCGCTGAATTGTTGGGCCGTATCTTTCGAGGACCTGTTCGTAACGCACATGGTTTTCCGACCAGGTGCCGCCCTGGGTAAACACGTTCACCAGCAGCGGCTGGAAACGATCCAGCGCTTTCGCGAACTGAGCTTCGTCGGATTCCGCCGCTTCAAATTCTCGCCAGAGTTGGCTGAACTCCCTGTTGGCAGCGTCCGGCAGCAGCCCGAAAATACGCGCGGCAGCTTGTTGCTCAAGGTCCATCTGGTTGGCGTTGGAGGCGCCGTGTATCGGCATATCACCGGCGTCGACTTCCACGATATCGTGAATCAACAGCATTTTCATGACGCGCGTGATATCGACTGCGCCGGTTGCATAGTCCGCCAGGACCAGCGCGTACATGGCCAGATGCCACGAATGCTCGGCCGAATTTTCTTTTCTGCTTGCGTCAAGCAGTGGCGATTGCCGAATGACAGACTTCAGCCGGTCAATCTCTCTCAAGAAATCGATT
Organism: Duganella aquatilis; assembly: GCF_009674565.1. GTDB lineage: Bacteria > Pseudomonadota > Gammaproteobacteria > Burkholderiales > Burkholderiaceae_D > Rugamonas > Rugamonas aquatilis. Next base: position 214,166 of record NZ_WKJL01000001.1, on the reverse strand, counting down.
CGTCGAGACAAATCGTCAATATGCATAGGCGTGGAGGGCAGCGGCGTGAGTTGGCGAGATTGTATCATTAATAGGATACAATCCCGGTTTCCCCCGGAGCCGCAGAAATGATTTTCAAGCTGCGATGTATTTGTTTTTCCGCTTGCATCCTGTTTATATCAGCACCATCCATATCGGCACCTGTGCCGGCATCCAGCGTTGCGCCGCTTGAATTACGCATCGCCGTGGTGTCGGATGGACGTGCCGACTACTTCGTCCGCCTGCTGGAAGAGTCCTTGAAGTTGATCCAGCAGCCCTATCATATCCAGTATGTGAAGGACATTCCCGCGCGCCGCATGTGGTGGATGCTGGGCAGAGGCGATATCAACCTCTTCTACGGCATGCAATCGAAGGAAAAGGATAACGACAAGCAGCTCGTTCCTGTGCGTAACTCGCTCACCAATGGCTTGATCGGCCAGCGCGTGCTGTTGATACGCCCTTCCGACACCCAGGCCTTCTTGCAAGTCCGCTCCTTAAGCGATCTGAAACAAACCGGACTCATCGCCGGGTTCGGCGCCGGCTGGGGCGATACCAAGGTGTGGAAGGCGTCCGGCTTGCCGCTGTACGAGCATGCCGCACCGTGGAATACGGTGTATGCGATGGTGGCGGCGGGCAACCGCCACGTCGATTACCTGCCGCGCGGCGTCATCGAGGTGCTGGCGGAGGCGCGCGCGCATCCCGAACTGGTGGTGGAGCAGCACCTGCTATTGGAGTACAAGGCCGATTTTGGTTTCTACCTGAGCCCGTCGGTCGCCCACTACCGCCCCGTCATCGAGCGCGCCTTGAAAGCGGCAGAAGCCAGCGGCCTCAAGGCCCGCCTGATCGACGAGGCATTCGGCGCCGACGTCAAGGCGCTGAACCTGAACCGCCGTTTGCGCCTGCAGCTTCCGGCCGCGCCGGACTGACCGCGGCTGGCGCTAGCCGCCATACACCAGCGTCAGCGCAGGAGGTTTTGACGGCGCTTCCTGGAGCCGGAACAAGCTGACGATCTCCGCCAGACGCACCGATTGCTGCTGCATCGATTGGGCGGCGGCAGCGGCCTCTTCCACAAGCGCCGCATTTTGCTGGGTTACGCCATCCATCTCGGTCACCGCATGGTTGACCTGGCCAATTCCTTCGGACTGCTCTTCGCTGGCGACTGCGATTTCGCCCATGATGTCAGTCACGCGGCCGATGCTTGCCACGACGCTGGCCATTGCAGCACCCGCCTCATCGACCAGTTTGCTGCCCGTCTCGACCTCGGCAACCGAGTTGTCGATCAGCTGTTTCACTTCCTTCGCCGCGGCGGCGGAGCGCTGCGCCAGGTTGCGGACCTCGCCGGCAACCACCGCAAACCCGCGCCCCTGTTCACCGGCACGCGCCGCTTCAACAGCGGCATTCAAGGCCAGAATATTGGTCTGAAAAGCGATGCCGTCGATAACGCTGATGATATCGACGATCTTGCGCGCGGAAGCATTGATCGCCCCCATCGTGTCGATGACCCGCGTTACCACCACGCCACCATGGGCCGCGGCCTCGGACGCCGAGCGCGCCAGGTTGTTGCCATGCCGAGCGTTGCCGGTGTTCTGCCGCACCACGGATGTCAGCTGCTCCATCGAGGATGCGGTCTCTTCCAGCGCGCTGGCCTGCTGGTCGGTCCGCCGCGATAGGTCCAGGTTGCCGGTGGCGATTTCACTGGACGCTTCAGCGATATTCTGGGTGGCGCTCCTGACATCCCCCACCATCATCGCCAGCCTGTCGCGCATGGCCCGCATGGCGAACAGCAAGCTGGCCTGATCGTCAGGCTTGATGTCGATCGGCACGCACAACTCGCCCTGGGCGATCTTGCTTGCGATCTCGGCAGCATACTTCGGCTCTCCGCCCATCTGTCGAATCAGGCTATCGGTAATCACCCATGCCAGCGCGGCGCCAAATACAGCGGCCAACGCCATGAAAACCAGGGATTGGGTACGACTTGACGCATGCGCGTCCTCGGCCTGCCGCACAGCCAGCTGCATTTGCTGCTCTTCATACGCCACCATCTCGTCCATGGCGTCCAGGGTTTTGCGCTGTAGCGGCTGCAGCTCCTTCAGCAGCACCCGCACCGAGCCGGCCTTGTCGCCGGCAGCGGTCAGATCGGACATTTTCTTCACGACGTTGATTGACGCCGCGCGGGTGGCCACGATTTTATCCAGCGCGGCACGTTCGCCGCCGCTGGCCACCATCCCGTCCAGCAATTCGAATCGCCGCTTGTAGACCGCCCGATTTTCTTCCAGTCGTACGGTTTCGGCGGCGATGTCCTGCTGTTCGGTCATTAGTGCAACATTGCGAGCATTCAGGATCGCTTCCATGACAGATTGGCGCATGGCGACAATATGCCCGACCTTCACATTTTCGACGTTGACGATGCTGTTGAGGGTGGCCTGCATGGTCGACATGCGGACCAGCCCTGTGATCGCCAAGGCCACCATCATCAGCAGCACGAGTGCAAATCCCACAGCCAAGCGCGTACCTACCCTGAGATTGGTGATAGACATGTAAAGCTCCCGATGTTGGCGCTACAATTTATGAAACTTTTCTTGTGTAAGCGACAAAATACGGGATTTTCCAGCCAAAAACAATCATGATCTTGCTGCAATACTTACATGAATTATTTACACAACAGACTAAGCTTTAGAGTGATTTACAAGCGCGAAAAAGCCAATCCTGCATGGAAAGCGGCGGCCGTTCCGCCACCTCGCGCGATCCTACGATGCATGCGGGATATTTCACAAGGCGTGCCGCGCTCATTTCAGTAGTGCCATCAAGGCACAAATCAAGACCCCATTGTTCAAGGACAATGATTGATCGTTTCCATCTTGTATAAAGCGGACGACATAAAGTTAATCGTCACCGGTTCCCACATGCGCATTCAGACCCCAGCCCTCTGCCTGACTCTCTCCTTGGCGCTCACCTGCCCTGCCAGGGCAGCGCTGCCGCCGGAGGCGCGGACGACGCAGGCGATCGACCGCCTGCATGCCAACTGGACCGCGCGTGAAAAAGCCCCCTCGGGCATTGCCGGGATTGCACAGACGCCGGATGGGTGGATATGGATCAGCAGTTCTTCGGGCTTGTACAAATTCGACGGTGTCAGCTTTGCGCGTGCCGAGGGCGCCGAAGCGCCGCTCTCGTACAGCATTTCATGCATCGGGGTGCTGCGCGACGGAACCATGTGGGTCGGCTACCGGTACGGCGGGATCAGCCTGCTGCGGAATGGAAAAATGCACCATTACCGGCTGGATGATCCCGATACCCCGACCGGCACCATCAGAAGTGCAACGCAAGACCAGGGCGGCACATTGTGGCTGGCGACCGGCAGAGGACTGCATTACTTCGGCAGCGACCAGAAATGGCATAAACCCGATGCCTCGCTGCAGGCGCCGGACGGGGATCTTTATTCGGTATTGGCCGACCGCCGGGGAACGCTCTGGGTCCGGTCCACGTCAGGGGTGTATGCGCTGTTCAAAGGCGCGTCGGCATTCCAGCAGCGCAGCAGCTATAACGGCTCGGGCATCCTCGCAGAACATCCTGATGGCAGCGTCTGGACCACAGACTCCGAGAAGCCAGGAGTCTTTCTGGTCGCGGAGCCGGACCACGGCGCGCCCTTGAAATGGCACACGAGCAGAGCCTTCAGCGGAATCCTGTTCGATCACGAAGGCTTTGCCTGGCTACAAAGTGGAAAAGGGGTAGCGCGGCTGGGTGACGCCAGCACCCACCAGCCGTTACAGGAAACAGGCATCGAGCAAGGTCTCAGCGGCCAGAAGACGAACTTCCTGTTTGAGGACCGCGAACACAATGTATGGGTCGCCACGGAAAACGGCCTGGATCGTTTTCACGCTGCCCGCCTGCAAAGTCTGCGGCTGGAAGATTATGGCTATTTCAGTGGACGCCCGATTGCCGCCGGCGCGGGCGGCAGCGCCTGGATCGACCATTCTTACCTCGCCTCACCCGACGCCGCGCCGACTTCCCTCACCTTTCCATCGCCCCAGACTTACATCGTCACCGCATTGAACCGCGCACCCGACGGCACGGTGTGGGCCGGCGGCACCGGCGGACAGATGTGGAAAGTCGAGCCAGGCGGGGTGCGCAGCATCCCGCCGCCGGCAGGCATTAATCCTACCAATGTCTATGCCATCGCCCAGGATCGGCGCGGCATCCTATGGGTCAGCATGGGGCGTTACGGCATCTTCACCCTGGAAGACAAAAACTGGGCCCCTGCCGGCAATATCCCGGAATTGGCGTCGTTTGCCGCCTCCACCATTACGGCGGACCAGAGCGGCCGTGTCTGGTTCGGATCAGTGAACAACCAGATTGCCGTATTGACCAGCAAGTCGGTGAAACGCTATAGCGACAAGCAGGGACTGGCTGTCGGCACGGTCATGCACATCCTGCCGGTGGACGGCGGCGCATGGGTAGGCGGCGAAAATGGATTGGCGCACTTCAATGGCCAACGCTTTGACTCCATCAAGGGCGCCGGCGGAGAGCCTTTCGCAGGCATCAATGGCATGGTGTTCGACAATACCGGCAGGCTCTGGATCAATGGCGGGGACGGCATCTCCAGCATCGATTCAACGGAATTGAAGAAAGCGCTTTCCCAGCCCGGCTACCTGGTCAATTTCGACCGGCTCGACTACCGTGATGGCCTGAAAGGTTCCAGCAGTTCCATTCTTCCGACGCACTCGGCGGCGCGCAGCGACGACGGTACGCTCTGGTTCTCAACCACCGGCGGCGTGTATGCCTTTAATCCCGCCAAGTTCACCAAAAACACCTTGGTGCCGCCGGTCATCATCACCGCCCTCAGGGCTGGCGCCACCAACTACGCGCGCGATGAGGACGCCAGGCTGCCTGCGGGCACCGAAACCCTGGATATCGACTTCACGGCCCTGTCCTACCAGGAACCGGGACGCATGCGCTTCCGCTACAAGCTCGACGGCGTCGATCATGAGTGGCGCGAAGCCGATGGCCAACGCTCCGCGCACTACACCAACCTTGGCCCCGGCCACTACCGCTTCACTGTGCTCGCGTCAAACAACGATGGCGTGTGGAATATGCAAGGCGCTGCGCAGTCATTTGAGATCGCCCCCAAGCTGAAGCAGACGATGTGGTTCCGGATCCTGTGCGTTATTGCCTTTGTGATCCTCCTGATCAGCATCTATTTATGGCGTACGCGCCAGCTGGCGCACCGTTATGACGAACTGCTGCAAGAGCGCTTGAGCGAACGGGAGCGAATTGCGCGCGCGCTGCATGACACCTTGTTGCAGAGCATGCAGGCGCTGATCCTCCACTTCCATGGCCTGGCAAAGCGCCTGCCCAAGGATAGCGATGACCATCGCGACATCAACGCCATCCTGGATCAGGCCGACCTGGTCATGGCCGATGGCCGAAGCGAGTTGATGAATCTGCGCACCCGCGCGGATGACGATGGCGACATCGTGCATGCGCTGTCGAAGTTTGGCTATTCGTTACAGGAAAATTTCGGTGCGCGGTTCAAGGTGACGCGGCATGGCTCACTGCTTGAACTCGATCCCTATGCCAACCAGGAAATATTCTGCATTGGGCGGGAAGCCTTGTTCAACGCCTTCAAGCATGCGTCCGCACATACCATCGAGCTCGAAATCAGCTACGGTTCGGACAACTTCATCTTATGCGTCCGCGACGACGGCGTCGGCATCGATCACAGTATCCAGTCGGCGGGACGCAAGCAGGGACATTGGGGCCTGGACGGCATGCGCGAGCGCGCCAGCACGCTCGACAGCAACTTTGTGCTGGCCAACCGCCCAGGCCAGGGAACCGAAGCAATCCTGACGGTGCCGGCGCGCCGCGCCTACCACTCAATGCGCGGCTTGACGTTGCCCGCCTGGCGCGCCTGGGCGGCACGCTGGAAGCGCAGCAAGCCTGGCGGCAGGTAAGCGCCGGGCCTTGCGCTCCGGCGTCATCCCCAGCCGCCACCCAGCGCGCGTATCAGGGCCACGGTCGTCATGGCCCGGTCGCCGCGCAGTTGCACGACATTGCGCTCCACCAGGGCAAGGTTACGCTGGGCATCCAGCAATTCCAGATAACTGCCGCGTCCGGCGTCGTACAAGCGTTGCGCCAGGTCCGCCGACCGGCGCGCCGCCCCCAATGCCGCTTCGATCGCGGCGCTTTGGTCGGACAAGACGCGCAAGCCTGCCAGGCTGTCGTCCACCTCGGCGAAGGCCGTGAGCACGCTCTGCCGGTAGGCAGCGACCGCCTCTTCCAGTACCGCTTCGCTGCGCACAACATTTTGCTGGTTGCGGCCGCCGTCGATCAAGGGCATGCCCATTGCCGCGCCCAGCAGCCAGGAACGGCTGCTCCATTTGAAAACATCGCTGAAGGAGCCGCCCACGCCGCCGAATCCGGCATTGATGTCAAAGGCGGGGAACATGGCGGACCGGGCAACGCCGATGCGCGCATTCGCGGCCTGCATCGCCCGCTGGGCGCCGACGATATCCGGACGGCGCTCCAGCAAGGCCGAGGGCAGGCCGGCCGGGATCACCGGCAAGGCCGAGGTCTCCGCCAGCGGATTGGCAGGGAGACTGAAATCGGCTGCGGGCTGGCCCACCAGCACCGCCAGCGCATGCTCGGACAGCGCTCTCTGGCGCTGCAAGCCGATCGCCTCCGCGCGCGCGATCCCCAGTTCCGTTTTGGCCCGCGACAAGTCGAACTCGCCGATATCGCCAAGCTCGAAACGGCGGCTGGTGACGCGCACGCTCTCTTCGCGCAAGCGCACGGTCTGTTCGACGGTCAGCAGTTCGGCGTCCAGCGCGCGCAAGCGCAGATAGGTTTGCGCCACATCGGCCTGCAGCGACATCAGCACGGAGCGGTAGGTCGCCATCGCCACGTCGGCATCGCCACGGGCTGCCGCCAGGTTCGACGATACCCGCCCGAACAAATCGACTTCATAACTCGCCGAGAGCCGCGCGGAATAGCTCGTGGTGGTGGGAGTCGGCGTCCCCGGCGCCTGGTTGAGTTCCAGCGCGGACGGATGGGCGCGTTGGGCGCCAAGCGCCGCGCCGACGTTGGGATAACGATCGGCCTCAGCGATGCCCGCGATCGCCCGCGCCTGCTTCACGCGGGCCGCCGCCGCCACCGCGTTCTGGTTGCTGGCGTTGGCCTGGGCAATCAGCTGGTCCAACGCCGGGTCGGCGAACGCGCGCCACCATTCGCCGCGCGGCTGCGCCTCGGCCGGCTGGCCCATCTTCCAGGTGCTGCCGTCGGCGGCCCGCTGCACCGCCGTCCCATGCTGACTTTCCTTGAAGGCGACCGGCGTCGATACCGCCGGCTGTTTGAACGCAGGTGTGGAGCAGGCCGTGATCCAAAGCGGAGCCACCACCGGCAGCAGGCGCTGGGCAAATACTGTCGTCATTTTCATTTGGAGGCTCCATCCGGAACTGGCGCAGGCATGACATTGTCCCTGGCCGCGGCAGCGGCGTCGGATATCGACGCGGGCCTATCCATGCGCTTTGCCAACGTCCGCAACAGCACGTAGAACACCGGCGTCAAAAACAGGCCAAAGAAGGTCACGCCGAGCATGCCGGCAAACACGGCAACGCCCATCGCGTGGCGCATCTCGGCCCCGGCGCCATGCGAAAACACCAGCGGCACAACCCCCATGATGAAGGCCACGGAGGTCATCAGAATCGGGCGCAGCCGCAGGCGGCACGCTTCCAGCGCCGCCATCACCGTGCTGCGCCCATGCTGCTCAAGTTCAATGGCAAACTCGATAATCAGAATGGCGTTCTTGGACGCCAGCCCCACCAGCACAAACAGTGCAATCTGGGTGAAGACATTGTTGTCGCCGCCGGTCAGCTTGACGCCGGTGAGCGCGCACAGGATCGACATCGGCACGATCAGGATCACCGCCAGCGGCAAAGTCCAGCTTTCGTATTGTGCCGCGAGGACCAGGAACACCAATAGCACACAGAGCGGGAATACGTAGATCATCGTGTTGCCTGCCAGGATGTCCTGATAGGTCAAATCGGTCCATTCATACGACACGCCCTTGGGCAAGGTCGATTTGACGATTTCCTCCATCGCCGCCTGGGCCTGGCCCGAGGACACGCCAGGCGCCGGAGCGCCGTTGAGCTCTGCCGCCACGAAATTGTTATAGCGCTGAACACGGTCGGGGCCGTAGGTATCCTCGATCTTCATCAGCGTCGACAAAGGAATCATTTCCCCCTGGGTGCTGCGGACCTTGATCTGGGCGATCTGCTCGCGCTGCGAGCGGAACGGCGCATCGGCCTGCACCCTGACCTGGTAGGTGCGGCCGAATTGATTGAAGTCGTTGACATACAGCGCCCCCAGATTGATCTGCAGGGACTGGTTGATTTCAGCCAGCGGAACGTTCAGCTGCTTGGCCTTCACGCGGTCGATCTGGGCGTACAACTGCGGCACGTTGATCTGATAGCCGGAGAAGACGCCCTGCAGGCGCTTGTCCGCCCAGGCCTTGCTTTGCACCGCCTGCACGGCCTTGTACAAGGCATCGTAGCCGACGTTGCCGCGGTCCTCGATCATCAGCTTGAAACCGCCGGTGGTTCCCAGGCCGTTGACCGGCGGCGGTGACAAGACCAGCACGAAGGCATCGCCAATCGCACCCATGCGCTTGTTGATTTCCGCCGCAATCCCCTCCGCGCTTTGCTCCTTGCCGTGGCGCTGGTCGAACGGTTTGAGCGTCGTAAACACAATCCCGGCATTCGGCGCATTGGTGAAGCCGTTGATCGACAGGCCGGGGAATGCGACCGAGGACGATACGCCGGGCACGTCCTTGGCGATATCCGACATTTTCCGGATGACCGCATCGGTGCGGTCGAGCGAGGCCGCATCCGGCAGCTGCGCGAAACCGATCAGGTAGGCCTTGTCCTGCGCCGGCACGAAGCCGGGAGGGACGGCCTTGAACATGAACACCCCGGCGATGGCCAGCACGGCATACACCATCAGCGCGACGCTTTTGCGTTTCAGGACCGACTGCACGCCGCCTTCGTAGCGATGCGACGCCCGCGAGAACACGCGATTGAACGCGGCGAAGAAGCGGCCGAGGACGGCGTCGATCGCCACCGTCAGCTTGTCCTTCTTCGCGCCATGGGGCTGCAGCAGGACCGCCGACAGGGCCGGCGCCAGGGTCAGCGAGCTGAACGCCGAGATCACCGTCGAAATGGCGATCGTCAGCGCGAACTGGCGATAGAACTGCCCGGTCAGGCCCGAGACGAAAGCAATCGGCACAAACACCGCGCACAACACCAGGGCAATCGCAATGATGGGGCCGGAGACCTCCTTCATCGCCTGTATCGTCGCGTCATGCGGCGACAAGCCATTCTCGATATTGCGCTCGACGTTTTCCACCACCACAATCGCGTCATCGACCACGATACCGATGGCCAGCACCAGCCCGAACAGCGACAAGGTATTAATCGAAAAACCAAACAGCAGCATCACGGCGAACGTGCCCACCACCGACACCGGCACCGCCAGCAGCGGAATCACGGATGCGCGCCAGGACTGCAGGAAGACGATCACCACCAGCGCCACCAGCACGATGGCCTCAAACAAGGTATGAATGACCGATCGGATCGACTCGCGCACGAACTGCGTCGGGTCATACACAATGTCGTACTCCATGCCCTGCGGGAAGTCCTTCGACAGTTCCTCCATCTTGGCCCGCACATCGGCCGACAGTTGCAGGGCGTTGGCATTGGGCGCCTGGAACACCGGAATGGCGACGGCGGATTTATTGTCCAGCAAAGCCCGCAACGCATAAGAACTCGACCCCATCTCCAGCCGCGCCACATCCTTCAGCAGGGTGACCGCGCCGTCCGCATTGGTCTTGACCACGATGTTGCCGAACTCTTCCTCCGTCTGCAGCCGTCCCTGCGTGTTGACCGACATCTGGAAACTGGCGCCGCTGCTTGGGCCCTGCCCGACGACGCCTGCAGCGACCTGCACGTTCTGCTCGCGGATCGCATTGACGACATCGGTGGCGGTGAGGCCGCGGATAGCCACTTTCTGCGGATCCAGCCAGACGCGCATGGCATAGTCGCCCGAGCCGAACAGCTGGACCTCGCCGGCGCCGCGCAGGCGCGCCAGCTGATCCTTGACGTTGAGCACCGCGTAGTTTCGCAGGTACAGGTCGTCATAGCGGCCGTCGGGCGATTTCAAGTGCACCAGCAGAGTGATATTGGGCGAGCTTTTGGCGGTGGTCACGCCGATCTGGCGCACCTCGTCCGGCAGGCGCGGCAGCGCACGCTGCACCCGGTTCTGCACCGCGGTCTCGGCCTGCTCGACGTTGGCGCCGATTTTAAAGGTGACCGTCAGCTGCAGCGCGCCGTCCGAGGTGTTTTGCGACGTCATGTACAGCATGTCTTCGACACCGATGATTTCCTGTTCGATCGGCGTCGCCACGGTTTCCGCGATCACTTTCGGATTGGCGCCCGGATATTGGGCCCGCACCACCACCGAAGGCGGCACCACCTCGGGATACTCCGAGATCGGCAGCTCAAAAATCGAAATCAGGCCGGCGACAAACACGATGATGGACAAGACCGCCGCGAAGATCGGCTTGTCGACAAAAAAGCGCGAGATATTCATGGTCAGTCCTTTCCGTTCGCGTCATTCTTGGCCAGCCGGCCCTCGTCCCTGGCGCCGCCCGCAGCGGCCGCCATCGGCACCAGCTGCGGGGTGACTGGCGCGCCCGGCTGAACGCGCTGCAAACCGTTGATCACGACTTTTTCGCCGCTTTTCAGGCCGGTGCGCACCACCCGCAACCCGTCCACCATGGGCCCAAGCTTGACCTCGCGGTATTCGGCCTTGTTGCCGGCACCGACCACAAAGACAAATTTGTGGCTTTGGTCGGTGCCGATGGCGTTATCGGAAATCAGCAGCGCGTTCTTGGCGTTGCCGCCGCCGATCTGGACCCGCGCAAACAGGCCGGGCGCCATGCTGCGGTCCTCGTTGGCAAACACCGCACGCATGCGCACGCTTCCCGTGCGGGTGTCGAGTTGATTGTCGACGAATTCCAGTTTGCCTTCATGCGGAAAACCTTGCTCGCTCAACAGCCCCACCCTGACCTCGATGGGACGGCCGGACTGGTTGTGCGCCGCCACCCGCTGGTAAGTCGATTCGTCGCCATCAAAGCTGGCGTAGATGCGGTCGATCGACACCACCGACGTCAATACCGCCGAGGAATCGACCAGATTGCCCAGCGTGATTTCGGCTTTGGATATGCGTCCGCTGATGGGCGCCGTGACGCGCGCGTATTCAAGGTTGAGGCGCGCGGCGTCGGCCAGCGCTTCGGCAGCATGCGCATTCGCATCCAGCTCCTTTTGGCCGGCGGCGCGCTCATCGTATTCGCGCTGGGCGATGGCCTTGTCGCCCAGCAGCCGTTCGGCGCGCGACAGTTCCAGCCGCGCCAGCTCGGCTTTGGCGCGCGCCGATTTGCTGGCCGCCTCCGCGCGATTGACTTCGGTCTGATAAGGGCGCTGGTCAATCACAAACAGCACGTCGCCTTTTTTCACTTCGGTTCCAGGCTTCACATTGACCGTGGTGATGAATCCGGAAACACGCGGCCGGATCTCGACACGTTCAATCGCCTCAAGACGTCCCGAAAATTCCTGCACCTCGCTGATGGGTTTTTCCATGCCGACGGCGACCTCGACCGTCGGCGGCGCGCCTGGCGCGGAGGCGGTAGCCGTTTTGCCGCATCCGGAAAACGCCGTGGCCGCCAGTACGCCGGCGAGCAGCACCAGCACCAGTGACGAGGGCGTGGCGCCGCTGATCGTTCTGCTGTGAGATTTCATTTTTATTCCTTTTGAAGTAGCAAAGCGAACGGTCCTGCGACCAGCACTGGCATGTTGACGCGACGAATCACTTCACTAGCATATCGGCTTGTCGTAGCCGCCGTAATCGCGGGCAAGGGCATTTTAGAAATGCCGGAATGGCACAAATGAAATCACTATCGGCAGGCGGCCGCGCGCGCGTGCGGCGCACGGCGGGCGATCAGTCGGGAACGGGAATGGTGAAGGACCGGCGTTCAACGCCGGCATGCGTGGCTACAATTGAGGGATGGCTTGACCGCTTCGTCAGGCCTCATGCGCCTTGCGCTCGGCTTGCGCGACGATGATGTCCCACGGCGCCGGCGTGGGGAAAATCTCCAGCAGGAATTCAACGAAGGCTTTCACGTTGGGGCTGCCGCGCCTGCTCTCCGGCCACATGGCGGCGATCACAAAGCGCTCGACGGCCAGCTCCGGCAGGATCGGCACCAGCAGTCCGCGCTCGACGTAGGTGGCGGCCGCATAGGTCGGGGAAATGCCGATGCCTCCGCCAGCCGACACCGCAGCCAGCACGCCATCGGTGGCGTCGATGATGATGCCGGCGCTCGGCGTCATTTCAATCAGGCGCTCCCCCACTTGAAACGGCCAGCGCAGCGCCTGCCCGGAACTCTGGTAACGGAAATTGACACAGTCATGCTGCATCAGGTCATCGATCGAACGCGGCGTGCCGCGCTTCGCCAGATAGGACGGTGCGGCAAACGCGCACAAGCGATGCGGCGCCAGTTGCCGGGAGATCAGGCGCGAATCGCCAGGGTCGCCGACGCGCAGCGCGACATCAATCCCCTCCTCGATCAGGTCGGTGTAGCGGTCGCCCATGCGCAGATCAATCGACACCTTGGGATAACGCTCGCGGAAGCGCGGCAATGCCGGCGCCAGGATGTGGGTGCCCACCGGCAGCGGCGCGGTCACCCGGATCAGGCCGGCCGGTTCCGCCCTGGCGCTGGCGGCCGCCTGTTCGATCTGCTCAATCTCGTGCAGAAGCCGCAGCGTGCGCTCCTGCAAATCGCGTCCCTCGGGCGTCAGCGCCAAGGAACGCGTGGTGCGCATGAACAGCCGCAGTTTCAGTTGTTCCTCAAGCCGCTGCACGCTTTTGCTGACCGCGGACGGCGAAACGCCGAGAGACCGCGCCGCCGCCGTATAGCTACCAAGCGATGCAGTGCGGGCGAATGCAATGAGGCCGGTGAGGCTCTCTAATCCGATTTGTGCTGACATGGAATAATTAAATCAATCCTGAGCCGGATTGTCAATCCGACGGAAGTGACAGAACATAGGCCGCGTCTCATTTTGACGTCCAAGAACGCCATGCCTACCCTTTTCGACCCGATTGACCTGGGCCCGCTGCACCTGCCGAACCGCATTCTGCTGGCGCCGATGACCCGTGCCCGCGGCACGCAGCAGCATATGCCGACCCCGGTCATGGCGCGCTACTATGCCGAGCGCGCCGGCGCGGGCCTCATCATCAGTGAGGCGATCGGCATTTCCCGGCAAGGCCTGGGCTGGCCTTACGCCACCGGCATCTGGTCGACGGAGCAGATCGCAGGCTGGCGGACCATCACCGACGCCGTGCACGCCGCCGGCGGCAGAATGATCGCGCAGCTGTGGCACATGGGCCGGGTGGTACATTCAAGCATGCTCGATGGCGCACAAGCGGTCTCGTCGTCTGCGACCACAGCGCCCGGCCAGGCCCATACCTACCACGGACGGCGCGACTATGCCCCAGCCCGGCCACTGCGCAGCGACGAAATCCCCGGCCTGCTCGAAGATTTTCGCGCGGCGACACGTAATGCCCTGGCCGCCGGATTCGACGGCGTGCAGATCCATGCCGCCAACGGCTACCTGATCGACCAGTTCCTGCGCGATAACACCAACTTCCGCAACGACGCCTACGGCGGAACGATCGCAAACCGCCTCCGCCTGCTGCGCGAAGTGACGCAGGCGGTGGCCGATGTCGCCGGCCCCGCGCGCACCGGCGTGCGACTGTCGCCCAGCACCATCGACCAGGGGGTGATGGACAGCGATCCGCGCAGCCTGTTCACGGCGGCGGCGGCGGTTTTATCGTCCATCGGCATCGCCCACCTGGAATTGCGCGAGCCGCCCAGGGATGGCGATTTCGGCCAGGCTGCAGGCGAACCGGTCGCGCCGCTGATACGGCAGGCCTTTCACGGTGTGCTCATCCTCAACTCGGATTACGACTTCCAGCGGGCGCAGGCGGTGCTGGCGTCCGGCGCCGCCGACGCCATCTCGTTCGGCCGGCCTTTCATTGCGAATCCCGACCTGCCGCGCCGGCTGGCGCAGGATTTGCCGCTTGCAAGGGATGACCAGGCGACCTGGTTTACGCAAGGCGAGGAAGGTTATGTGAGCTACCCGGCGGGGCAATGAGCGCACGCGCCTTAGGTGGCGGACTTGCGGAAGTCGATCAAGCCGCGGTCCAGCGCCAGCACCACCGCATGGGTGCGGTCGTTGGCCCCCATCTTAGCCAACACATTCCTCATGTGGGTGGAGACCGTCGCTTCCGAAATGCCCAGTTGTACGCCGATCAGCCGATTGGTCTTGCCGACTGCGGCCAATTCGATCACCTGCAGTTCCCGCGACGTCAGCGGCTCGCCGTGCCCCAGATGCGCCGTCACGGCCACCGCCACCACCGGCATTATGCACTGCTCGCCGGCATGCACCGCCCTGATCACATCGAGCAAGTCCTTGCGGACCTTGCTCTTCAACATATACCCGGCGGCGCCGGCCTTGATCGCGCGCAGCGCATGGCTGCCGCCTTCGTAGGTGGTGAGAATCACGATGCGCGCCAGCGGGAAATACTTGCGGATGACGGCGGTGGCCTCGATGCCGTCCAATTCCGGCATCTGGATGTCCATCACGATCACATCCGGCTGGTGGGTCAGGTACTGCGCGACGGCCTCGCGCCCGGTGCCGGCCTCGCCAATCACTTCAAAATCCGGTTCGTCCTTGAAAATACTATGCAGGCCCTGCCTGAACAAGGGGTGATCATCGACGATGAACACGGTGATGGGTTTGCTGGACATGTTTAACAGTGAAAAATAAGGCGCGGTCGCGCCCACAGATCATGACACAGAATCAACGCCGGTTCATCCACAGATCTGATGAGTATGAAACTCACGCATCTGGTGATGTGCTTGCATGTAGCCAGTAATAACATTCCTCCATGCGGCGCCCAGGATATTCCCGGGATGGCGGCTATAACAGGGAGAAATGAATGACGCCACCAAGCAGCGAACAAGCGTGCTCTGCGGTGAACTTGCGGCATATGCTGGCCAAACAATTTCCAGACCAATTCATGGCCTTGACCGATTTGTTCGCCGTGGGTTGCCTGATGCACTATCAGGGCGAGCGCTGCGCCTCGCACCGGCTGATGGCACAGGTAAGCGACACGCTATGCCATCCGGCCGAAAAGAATTACTTCGCACTCCTGCTGAATCGCCTGTCCGGCAACGAGCTGCGCTTTGCCCGCGAAATCAAATCCAGCCTGGAAGTGATTGCCCTGTTCGAGCGTATGCCGCAGCCGCCGGCCAGGGAAGCTGCGTGCATCCGCTAGCCAAAGACGCGGGCGCGGTGGCGCTTCAAGCTCACTGGCCGCGCACCTTTGCCAGCTGCCGGTCGAAATCCGCCGGGTCGAAATAGTCGCGCCAGACGGTAATTTCACCATCGACCACGGTGATGGTGCCCATCACCGGCAGGGTAATCGTGCCGCCATTGCGATGCTTGAAGATATCGATGCGTTCATTCAGCACCACGTTGCCGGCAACCGCGATGTGCGTTACTTTCCAGTCCAGCAGAAAATCGGTGCCGATGCCAAAGCCGCGGTGAAAGTCCCCGATCGCGCTGCGGCCGATGATGTCCGGGAACGGCACATTGTCGTATAAAACGTCTTCGGCAAGCATCGCCAGCGCGTCGTCGATGCGATTGTGATTCCAGTGCTCGAAGAACAGCTCCGCGATCTGAAGAGGCGTGTCAGGTTTTGCAGTCATGGCTTATTCCGCGTTATCGTGCTGTTAAAAAAGTATGGCCAGCGCGGAGCTTACTATCCACGGATGCGCCTGATAATAGCGGCAGGCGTCGCTTCAGAAATGCCGCGATGGCACAAATCGCCCGCGCAAAATCGGCCGGGACCGATGCCGCCAGCAATACGTTCCACAGCGGCATAACTGAAATGAGTCCGATCACGATTGTGCGTCGTTTTCCTTGAGCGCAAGATCCAGCCCAGGACAACCGATAGCATCGCACGCACACCATGAGTCACATCGCATGAATCACAATGCAGCCGCCCTTCCCTGCCGCACGGAGCAGCCCGGCCCGATGCGCGCCACGACCGGTGGACACCATGGCTGACTGGCATCCCAAACAGTGGATCACCTTGCTGGCGCTGTCTTTTTCAGTGTTCATGATCTCGCTCGACGTCACCGTGGTCAGTGTCGCCCTGCCGGCGATACAGCGCGAACTCGGCCTCAGCCTGGCGAGCCTGCAATGGGTGGTCAGCGCCTACTCGTTAAGCTTCGGCGCGCTGTTGATCGCCGGCGGCACGCTGGCCGACCACTATGGCCGCCGCCGCGTCTTCAGTATCGGACTGGTGGTCTTTTCGCTGGCCTCGGCCGCCTGCGGTCTCGCGCACAGCGGCGCGGGATTGAATGCGGCGCGCATGGTCCAGGGCGTCGGGGCGGCGCTCATGTCGAGTTCGAGCATGGCGCTGGTGGCCTCGGCGTTTCCGGGCCGTGATCGTGCCTCCGCCTATGGCGTGTGGGGCGCATCGCTGGGCCTCGGCCTCGCGTTCGGCC
Source organism: Duganella aquatilis (assembly GCF_009674565.1). Taxonomy (GTDB): domain Bacteria; phylum Pseudomonadota; class Gammaproteobacteria; order Burkholderiales; family Burkholderiaceae_D; genus Rugamonas; species Rugamonas aquatilis. The sequence goes on along the minus strand of NZ_WKJL01000001.1, from coordinate 197,467 downwards.
CAATGCTGGGCGGGTATATTACCGTCCATTGGGGCTGGCATTGGGTGTTCCTGGTCAATGCACCGATTGGGGCGCTGATCCTGTCTGCCGTGCTGAAAACAGTGGTGGAGGCCAAAGATCCGCTGGCGCGCCGGTTCGACCTGTTCGGCCTGCTGAGTTTCAGCAGCGGCATCGCCTTGCTGATCTATGCGCTCAACAGCGGCGACAAACTGGGCTGGAGCAGTCCCCGTGAGCTGGCGCTGCTGGCGTTGGCATCGGGACTGCTGCTGGCCTTTGTGCTGATCGAACGCGGCCAGGAGCGGCCGCTGTTCGACTTGCGCCTGTTCGCCCTGCCCACCTTTGTCGGCGTCTCCATCGTGCCACTCGCCGCCTCCACCGGCTACTGGGCGCTGTTCATCTACCTGCCCTGGTATTTCGACCGCGTACTGCAGCTGGCGCCGGCCCAGGCCGGCATAACCATGTTGCCTTACACGCTGCCGATGCTGATCATGCCGCCGCTGGCCGCGCGCCTCAGCCGGGTCATGGCGCCGCAGCACCAGTTTTTTCTCGGCTTGTTGATGATCGCGCTCGGCGATATGGCCTTGGCCCATGCCATCGACGGCGGCGGCGCGCTGATGTGGCCGCTCTTGCTGGCGGGCGTGGGCGCCGGCTCGATCAACGCCCAAATCAGCAGTGTCGCAGTCAGCGTGGTGCCCGTGGAACGCGCGGGCATGGCGTCGGGCATCAGCGCGACGATGCGCCAGATCGGCTATGCCCTGGCGATCGCCGGGCTGGGCGTGGTGCTGGTCAGCCAGTTCGCGCATGCGCTGGACAGTGCGATGGCGCAGCGCCCCGAGTTTGCCGGCATCGATACGCACCAGCTCATGGAAGCCTTCGAAACAGGCCGGCCGCTGCCGGGCTTTGGCGCATCCGACGACTTGACGCAGCGCCTGAGCCAGCTTGTCGTCGCCAGCTTTGTGCAGGGAATGCGCGCGATGCTGTGGACGGCCGCCGCCGTGAGCGCCGTGGGAGCGCTGCTGGCCCTGAAGCTTATCCGCAGTAACGAGGTTGCAGCGTGAACCCGAGCCGGGTGCGCAGGCAGTTGTTACGGCTGGGCCTGGCTGTCATCCCCTCATTGGCGGGGGCCGCAACCAGCAAACCGTTGCGCATGACGGTGGTCGACATCATGCCGTGGTCTGGACTGGACGCCACCGGCCAGCCCTGTGGCGCCATTGTCGACCTGGTCCGGCGCTTGTCGCAGAGCAGCGGCATTCGCATCGACATCACGGTCGTCCCGTACGGCCGCGCCGCGCGCATGCTGATCGAAAACGACGCGGACCTGATGGTTGCGGTCAACGGCGCCCATGGAACGATACTGCCGCCGCCGATTGCCGAACTAGGCCAGGAAGACATCGTGTTGCTGGGGGCGCCAGGAAGCCGCTACGCGCGCATGGCCGACCTGCGTCAGAAGACCGTCGGCTATCTGCGCGGGGCCACGTTCGTGCCCGCGTTCGCCGACGATCCGGCAATCAGAAAATACGCGTTCGATTCCTACCAACAGGGTATCCGGATGCTGAGTATCCACCGCTTCGATGCGCTGATTGGTTCCGGCAGGACGATAGACTACACCCTGCGTCACCTGGGCATGACAACGCAGGACATGGCCAAACCTTTTCTGGTGTCGCATAACGCCATCGTGCTGTACATTTCCAGCGGTGCGCAGACGCCGGGATTGCTGGCCCGGTTGAAGACTGCATGTCACCACCTTCGACGCCAACGCGCGCTGGAAGCCTGTCTACGTCACTACCTGCCGTGAATTATGCCCTAGCGGAACAACTAGGATGACTTTCGGCCCCATTATCAACGATTCGACACAAGAGTAAGCTAACCTTCTTTGCCCATCGACCAATACAAGGAGGTTCAGCATCATGTCTAAAAAACTGCAAGGTAAGGTTGCGCTGGTTACCGGCGGCAGCACCGGGATAGGTTTGGCGGCAGCGCAATCGCTCGCTGCCGAGGGCGCCCATGTGTACATCACCGGTCGCCGGCAACAGGAGCTGGACGCGGCCAGCAAGGAGATTGACGGGCACGTCACGACGGTTCACAGCGATGGCGCGGATCTGGCGGATCTCGCCGCACTGATGACCGCCATCAAGGCGCAAGCAGGCAAGCTGGACGTCTTTGTCGCCAATGCCGGCATGTACGAAATGCAAAACCTCGAAGACGTCAGCCCGGCCTCGTTCGACCAGGCATTCAATCTGAATGTGCGCGGGGTGCTGTTCGGCGTGCAAATGGCCCTGCCCATCCTGCAGGACGGCGCCTCGATCGTGCTGCTCGGCTCCATCGGCGGATCGAAAGGCTTCGCCGGATTCTCGGTGTATAACGCCACCAAAGCGGCAGTGCGCTCGTTCGCGCGCTCATGGGCAGCGGAGTTAAAGGACCGTCGGATACGCGTCAACGTCATCAGTCCAGGCCCGGTCGCGACGCCCGGGTTCGACGTGTTCGCCAACGATGACGTGAAGACCGCACTGGTCGGCATGATCCCATTGGGACGTTTGGGCTCGCCAGCCGAAATCGCGAAGGCCATCACCTTCCTGGCAACGGATGACAGCAGCTTCATCACCGGGATCGAGTTATTCGTTGATGGCGGGCTGGCACAGCTTTAGATCGCATCAGCTCGGCCATGAATGCGCTAAAATGGCCGCTGCTTTTAACGATGTAAAACTGATGAACCATCTAAAAGACGGCGATCGCCGCCCTATCTGCCTGGCGGCGGCAACGCTCATGCTGGCGCTTAATGCCCATATCGCCTTCGCGCAAGCACCGAACTCGGCGGAGTTGCCGCATTCGCCCACGGAGGCCATGGAAGCCAAGCTCGACACGGTAACGGTGCAGCGCGGCGACCTGCAGCAAACGGTCGACGCCGTAGGAAAATTGCAATTCCACCGGTTTGCCGATGTCAACGCTCAAATAGCCGGCCAGATAAAGGATGTGCTGTTTGCCGTCGGGGATGCCGTGCAGGAAGGCAAACAGGTGATGGAAATTTCGCCTGCTGTCCGCGCCGGAAACAACCTTGCTCAAATGGCCAGGCTGCGGGCCGAACTGGCAGACCAGCAAGCCCAGACCGACTTCGCCGAATTGCAGTTCAAGCGCCAGACACAGCTCAAGGCACAAAATGCTACCCGTGAAGAAAGCGTCGAATCGAGCCGCATGAATTTGTCGTCGGCCCGCGCCCGGGTGGACTCCATCAATGCACAGATCCAGCAGCTGGAAGCGACGCTGAAGTTCGATGAAGAAAGCAGTCGCCGCACGCAGATTCTGGCGCCGCTGTCGGGAACCGTGGTGGCGGTCAATGCGCGCCCAGGACAAGCGGTGAGCGTCGGCCAGGCCGGCCCGCCCTTGATGCGCATCGCCGACCTGTCGCAAATGACGGTGCAGGCGCGCGTGGCGGAAGTGGATGTGACCCGCCTGAAGCGCGGCATGACGGCCAACTTCCAGACGCCCGGTTATCCCGGCCGCACCTGGTCGGGCAAGCTGCGCCAGGTAATTCCCGTGCCTGCCGACGGAACCGGCGAGCAAGGCAAGCAGACTTTTTACAATGTGCTGTTCGAGGTCGACAACCCGGAACAGGAACTGATGAGCGGCATGACCACCCAGGTGCAGTTCGTTGTCGCCCAGACCAAGGATGCGGTGCTGCTGCCGGTTAACCTGCTGGGCAAGCGCGATGCGGCGGACATGTATCAGGTCAATGTGGTGAACGCCGACCGGCGCATCGTGGTGCGCAAAGTGAAAATCGGCTTGCGCACTGCGCAGCAGGCACAAGTGCTGTCCGGCGTGGAAGCGGGCGAGCAGGTGCTGGTTGGTCCTGTGCCGACGCCGGCGCTTCTCCCCAAGCCGGTCGCTCCGGTGGTAGCACCATGAGTCAACGCATTGGGTCGCAACGGACAGGCTTGCTGACGGGATGCCTGGCCGGCGTTTTTCTGGCCGGGTGTGCGCACACGGTTCCTGTGACGGAATCGGCGCCGGCAGTCGAATTGCCAGCTGGCTGGTCGCAGGCCGGAACGCCGGGTAGCCAGGAATGGCCGGACACCCTCTGGTGGCAACGCTTCGGCAGCGACGAGCTGAGTCAATTGGTGCGCGAGGGACAGGAAAGCAACCTGGAGCTGGCCGCCGCGCTGTCGCGGGTGCGCCAGGCTGCGGCGCAGGCGCGAATCGCCGGCGTCGCACTACTGCCTTCCGTTGATGCTTACGCCGGCGCCAGCCGGGATCTGCCGCTCGCAGGCAATCACAACGCCAATGTTTCCACCAGCGGACAGTTGCAGGTGTCTTACGAACTCGATTTTTGGGGCAAGAACGCGGCCAGCGTTGCCGCAGCCGAGGCATCGCTGAGGGCCAATTTCTACGACCGTCAAACCGTGGCCCTCACCGTGACCAGCGGCATCGTGTCGACTTATCTGCAACTATTGTCCCTGCACGACCGTCTCGGCGTGGCGCGCGAGAACGCCCGGACCGCAGAGCATGTGCTGTCGCTGGTCGAAGCCCAGAGCAGCGTCGGCGCCGCCACCTCCGTCGACCTGGCGCGTCAGCGTTCCGCTGTCGCCAGCCAGCGCGCCGCCATCCCTGCTTTACAGCAGCAGGAGCGCGAGGCGCAATCCGCGCTGGCCATCCTGCTCGGCCGGTCGCCGCAAACGTTCAAGGTCAGCGATAGCGGACTCGACACCATCCGCTTGCCCGAAGTGACGGCCGGCATGCCGTCCGAACTGCTGTCGCGGCGCCCCGATATTCGCCGTTCGGAAGCGGTCCTGGCAGCCGCCAGCGCAAACGTCGACGTAGCGCGCGCGGCACTGTTTCCCAGCATACGCCTGACCGGATCGACGGGTACGCAAAGCAGCGCCTTGACCTCGCTGCTCAACGCCCAAAATGTGTTCGCGAATATCGGCGCTTCGCTGGTGGCGCCAATATTCGATGGCGGGCGTTTGCGGACCGAGCGCGATCTGGCCATCGAACAAAAACAGGAATTGGTGCAGACCTATCGCGCGACCGTGATCGCCGCCTTGGCGGAAGTGGACACCGTGCTGGGCCAAATCAACAGTCTCGACGAGCAGCGCCGGTTGAAAGAGGTGGAACTGGAACAGTCGCGGCTTGCGTTCAATCTGTCGGAGATCCGCTACAAGGCGGGCGCGGAAGACTTGATGACGGTACTCGATACCCAGCGCAGCCTGGCGGACGTGCAAAATGAGCTGGGGATACTGAAACTCAAACGCCTGCAAGCCACCGTATCGCTGTACAAAGCGCTGGGTGGTGGCTGGCAGGCTGGTTGAGATTAACGGCCAGTTACAGCGAGCTCATCATTCCCATTCGACTGTAAACCACTGACGCAACTGATTGATTCGTAGAAGATTGCGCAAATATCGAAAATGCAATACTAGCAGCGATACCAGCGGGGGAACTCGTGTTCAAATCGAAGCCACGTTGATAATTGTACCTACATCATCTTATACCACCGGCGCTGCGATGCAACGCTTGCAAGTTTCGAACTTGAGCCGCTGGCTCCTGAGTTAAGCTCATCAAGCGCCAGCGCTGATGCCGTGTTGCACGGTCTGGCTAAACCAACGCGCTTGAGCACGCTGAAATAGCGCCACATTGCCCCAAATTTGCCCCAAATTTCGCTGCCGCACAGCCCGTTTCGATCCAAGAACTACAAGTCCCATCATTGGCAGATGTCGTCCAACGAGTCTGAAAATCTTCTTAACTATATGCGCATCCGAAATTATGCTCTTGAGAAGTTTTAGATGCCAGGAAGAATTTAATGCGCATGCAATTACTTGAAGCTGACTGCGTTGAACTGCGACGGTATTCACGATCTACGAAGCGAACGAAACTCACTTCTCACAGCCGGAAGCCGTGCGAGGCCTATTTCTTGCAAATAGCTTTCCAGTGATCTTCGAATTTACAACTAGGCCGCGACGCCACTATGCCGCGAACATGTCCCGCGCCGGCTCTTGCTGAAGCTATAGCTGCCAACCCGACATTTTGAAAACTATAAGCGGACTCTCCGCCGTAGAAAATCGATTCACGAATCATCGCGCCACTGCTCTTCGGATCAGAATTCACGGAATCGCTCGCAGCGCTGAAAATGCTTGGGACCGCGAGCAGCATCGCTTGATGCAGTGCTTCGAGGAGCGACTCGCTTCGCGTCACGTAGGCTTGGAAAACCTCCCCCTCCGGAAATTCGTAGTCGATCTCGACTTTCACCGCCAGTCCGAATAGAAGGTTCACCTCATTGCGAACCAAGCGCGATCTGCCATACAGGTTGGCCATGTCTTCGGCAGTCAGCTCCCCGGCGAATCGAATCAAGTTGTCTCGCTCGCAAAAGTAAGCGATGGCATGGATAAAGCCGGCAGACGCGCAAAGAGCGCTCAGTTCAGCGAAGATTACATCCCCGGATGGAGCCGCTTGGCGAGGCGCCAGTGGCGAATTATCAGGCCTCCCGACTGGCCGAGCGCCCGGCTTTTTCTCCTGTTCATAAATTGCTCCTCATCTGTGGGAATTAAACCAAAGTCGATCTTCAAAAGATACCAAGCAGTATCGATATGATACTCTTGGCAACACGTTGCCGGGTCAAGGCAAATGCAAAAATTGGCAACCAATTCATGAATCTAACTTGCAATTTGGAGGCAAAATTGTCGCAGTCAGAGAATCTTCCACAAGTCGACGAATCTCAAAGAATCGGTCGCTTGGCAGAGAAGTGTTTCGCAGCGAATATGCCCAACGATTGGGCCTCCACCAATTTGGGAGGCACCGAAGATTTTGGCTTCGACTTTCAAATCCAAGATCTCCGCGATGGATTCGCGCGAAATATTTTCCGCGCTCAGCTCAAAGGCACAATGAGCCCCACCGTCAGCGCGGCTGGCGACTTCTACTCCATCCAGTTGAGCACTAGAACCGTCAACTATTACCGACAAACCAACGAGCCTGTGCTGTTGGTCCTCCCGGACCTTTCTGTCGATCCGAGCACGCCAAAAAACTGCCCACTTTTTTACGCGTGGATACACGAAGAGCTACGTCGAGTCAGCTTGGTGGGAAAAGACAAGGTGTCGCTTCGTGTCAAAGTCTCAAATCAACTCACAAACTCCAGCGACTTGTCCAGCGAGGTGGAGCGGATGCTCAAGCTCGGCCAAGTCGGGGCAGCGCTGGACGTCTCGATGGAGGAACGTCGCCCCGACTTGGGCGATGACGAGAGGGCGACCTTGATCGAGAACATCCCCGCAAATTTCTCGGAGCGCGGCGGTGGTTTTTTTGAGGTGATGACCGAAAGCCCCGAAGAATCGTGGCCAAGCCCCAAACCCGGCACGATGCCATGGCATTTCAAGGAGGCGGATCATCACCTAAAAGACGGAGATGCCGAAGGCGCGGAAGCGGCTCTCAACGCCGCCGAGAAAATGCTGGCAACCGCTCAACCTTTGGAGCACTCGGACTACTGGCATCTGCGTGGCCGGCTCCTTCAGTTGACGGGTGAGGAGGAATCGGCCCGCGACGCCTACGCAGAATCGACAATGGCGCCGAACAGCCCACCAAAACATGTGGTCTCTTGGGCTGAAAGTGAGATTCGGCTGAGCTACAAAGAAGACGATGCTCTCGACGCCCCTGTGGACTTCTCGCATGTGCTGGCTAGGTTGACGGACACGAGCCCCATGACTCTCGGCATGCGCGCGCGCGTCTTGGCCGCCAGCGGAAAATTTGCGGAAGCGATGGAATGTGCGAATTTGTTCGAGGGTGTCGAAAGCCTCATGGCCAAGGCCATCATCCACTGCATGCAAAGCGAATTCCAGCAAACGCTCGACGTGTGCGAGCAAGGATTGCAACAGAGCGAGACAATAAAGCATGGTCGGCAGCTTTTTCTGATGCTGCGCGCACGGGCGCGATTCAGCTTGGCCCTCAACCTTGTGTCAAGCGACTACGACACTCAACTTCCGCCCTCAGGCCCCGCCAAGACCAACGTGGACTTGTTGGTTCGTGTTTGGGATGACGTCCAAGCCGCCGTCAAGGAATTTCAGCGAGTGGGCTGGCCGTCAAACATCGACTATTTGGCGGACATTTGGAGCTCGACCGCCATCATGCTGGGGAAACAAAAAGAGACGCTGCCGCTCATCAAAAGCGCCGGCAACGCGAGGCCGCACTTGATTAATTTACAGCGAGCTCTCGAATTGGTCGCGGTCCATTGCGGCGATTTGAAGCAGGCACTCGAAGCTAATGCCCGACTTCCATTCGAAGACCTCTCCGCAAGCCACCACGTCACGTTGCTCCACGAATTGAAGCGTGACGACGAGTGCGTGGAGCTTTTCGATAACCTACTTCCCAAAATGAACACTGGCCTTTCTTCGTTCGGCGAAGCAGCGGCCATGGCGTCGTTGTCGGCTCATCGAATCGTCAACACCAGCAAACGCGATGAGTGGCTTTCGATCTTAAATGGCAATAAGCATTTAAAGCCATTCGGGGCGCTCGCTGAATATTTTTCGGCGGTTGAAGACAACAGCTTGGCAAGCGCCGCGGCTTCCGCCAAGCTATGGGAGCGTTATGAGTCGCTTGGCCATCCCATACCGATAGCCCAGCAGCTCGTCGGCATTCTCGATCCATCGTCGCCGGATGAGGCTCAAAAATGCAAACAAGTCGCGGCTAGGTTGACTTCAGCCTCGCTGCTCAACCTTCGCCTTTCCCTGATCCTCGCGCGCTCGCTGGCGACGCTGAGTGAATGGCAACCGCTCCTGGATCTCTGCATTGACTCGCGGCGGCGCTTCTCTGACAGCTCGCGCTTGGCTGCATTCGAAGCCCTTGCGTTGGAGAAACTTGGCCATACGTCCCAGGCGTTGGAAACCTTAAAGACTTTGATCGCAGAAGGCGTAGCGAACCCGCTGGCAATCAACACCTACATCAACATTGTCGTTCGCTGCGGCTTTGGGCAAGAAGCTGTCGCCACCGTGTCTTTGATTCTGTCAACGGCCTCGACGAAAGACCAAAAACTCGATTGCTTGAGGCTGTTGTTCAATCTTGTCCACATGGCAGATCCTCGCGATCCACGCGCTTTCGACTTTGCCATCCGATACGGGAGCCTCTGCGATCAGAAGGACGAGATTGAAGAGGGAATGTTTTTGTCCATGATCCTTCGAGCCAAACTGGCTATGCCGGCGCCGCAAGGGAAGATTGACGAACTCCAGTTGAACAAGAGGTATGAATGCTTCTTTAAGACATTTCCGGAATCGAACATCATTCGCAAAGGAGAGGTGTCCGAGGGAGCCGACGGCGAAGAAATCATGGCAGAAATCAAGCGAGTCATGGGACACGACTTGTTTGACCAAGAACGCATCAACCATCAGATGAAACTCGCTCGCGAGCTTCAGCGTGGCGAGATGCCATTTCCCTACGCGTGGCGTCCACAGAACATTCTGCGGAACGTCGGCGATATGCCATTGCTTTGGGAAATTGGGAAACGCTCAAAGCACGATGAGCGACAGTATCAGCTGGTCATGGCCAACTTCGAATGGAAAGCGGTCCCGATTTCGGATATGCGACAGAAGATTCCGCTGCTCGACATGACGGCTCTGCTAGTCACAAACGACCTTGGTCTATTCGAGCTTCTATTTCAGATCTTCCCCAAAATTGCCATTGCTCAGGCGACAGTCTTCGAATTGGCAAAGCTGGCAGCACCGCTCGCCGGCGGCGCGATGCAGGGCAAATGCGCCGAATTGCTCAAACTGCTTCGCGCAAATTTCGAAAGGATTCAGCAACCGCATGCGGTGAAACCGGCAGAAAATGACTACATGCACTGGGCCACAGAGGAAATCAAATCGATTGCGAAAAAAGAAGAGTTCCTGCTTTACTCTGACGATCTTTTCTTCCGAATTTATTGCAGCGAAGAGCGCGCATCGGCTCCAGACATCTGCACTCTAGACATCATCAGCGCTCTAGTCGATTTGGGCACGCTCGACATAAGCGCTGGGGCTCAGAAAATCGCTATGCTATGCGCATGGAGAGTCGGGGTCACGATCGAGCCGCGATTTATCGCCTCTGCGATCCCCGCAACGGTGGATCAGGCCAAGTCTCCGACCGCGGCGCTCAAAACTTTGCGAACAGACTCCAATGCAATGGCGGTGCTCAACAGGATTTGGGACCCTTCGAAATCCTTCCAAGAAAGCTTAAAGGATGCCTCCCGGCTGTTGGCTCAGCTCATTCAGAACACTGGCACTTCGTTAAACAAAATGGCCGTGACCATGGACATCTGGTGCGCAAAAGCCAAACTCCGCCCAGATTCGGCAAGCCCCATCGAAAATATCGCGCTGCTGATGGCATGGACCGCAATGCGCTTGGCAGACGGCGACGCGGGCTACACTCAACAGCTCCGATCTGTCTACTTGGTGCTGGTCGAGATGGAACATGGAGATAAAATGGACGAAGGGAAGGAAAAGGATGCAATTGCAGCGCTCGGATACACGAGTTCAGAGGTGGATGTGATAAACGGGTTGGAGGGCGATAAGCGGCTTCGAATTAAAATAGGAGCCGCATTTACTCCCGGCACAAGTGACGATGAGGCGTTCGTGCGCGGATACTTTAACGCCACCCAAGACGCAGCGTTGAAGGCTACGAAGAAATAGCCTTTGGGTGCCAAGCCAGCACCTACACGTCAACTAAATTGGCCTCACTAGGCAACGTCACTCTGATGGTGTCGACTAGACGGTCCGCCATCGCCTTCATATTGGAGCTATCCCAAATGGGACGCCGCCTTGGTCTGCGCCGATTCGGCGATGTCGATCTGGTCGCTGCCAATCACCGCCTGGCGTCAGCTTTGCGTCGAGGCATGACCCAGCCCTTGCCCGTCCATGCCCTCGGCAACGCTGGGCCCCAGACTGGCCTCTCGGCCCGACGTCCGCCGGCACCGCACTGGACCGTGTTAGCCGGTCTCACTCAGACGCCGGGCTGCGCTCTTCCTGCGCTGGGGGCGGGGCATCGGCGCGCGCTTGTTCGTCAGTTTCCGGGACGGCGTGGCGCGGCCCCGCCGTGTCGGCGGGCGCCGAAGCGATGTCCGCCGTCAACAATTGCGGCTGCGCAGCCGGCACCAGCGGCACCTGGCCCGCGGCCGCTGATACGGGCGTTGCCGAGCCCGACGCGCCGGTCTTGCCCGCGGCCGTGAAACGCCACTCCGAAATCTTCTGCCGCCCCGCCAGCATGGCAAAGCGCGGCGGGAAATTGCCGATTTTGACCGGCTTCGCGTCGGACAAGCTGTACACCGCCAGCACGCCGACGTGGTCGCCCAAATAGACGATGCCCCATTCCGTGCCGCCCGTCATGGGATCGACATAGATGCGCCGCAGATGGCGGCGCACACCGGGGAAGCGCGGATCGCGCAGCAATTCCAGCAGCGATCGTGGTTGCGTCGGCATGCCGGCCGGCGTGGCGTCCGCATAGCTTTGCAGCGCGTCGCTGTAGGCTGCGCCGATGTCGAGCAATTGCTGCTCGGCCCTGCCGCGCTGGATCACCGCCCCCATCTTCAAAGTGCTTGCCGTCACCATGCCGATGATTGCCACCAGGATTATCAGGCTCAGATAGGTGAAGCCGCCTTGACGGCGCGCGCGCTGCACCACGCTACCAGTCCGCGTAAGGCTTGCCGCTGCGGTCGTTGCCGGGCGCGCCGCTGCGAATATTGTAGACGCCGCCCTTGCTGCCATCTTCCGGCGGCACGATGATCCAGGCTGCATCGCTCTCGGCCACCGGGTCATACGGCAGCGCACGCAGGTATTTCTTCTCCACCAGTTGCTCCAGCGTCTCCGGATAGCGGCCGGTGTCGCCGTAATACTGGTCGATCAGCAGGCGCACATTATGCAGGTTCTCCGCCAAGACGGTTTCCTTCGACTTGTCCATGCTGGGGAAGTAACGCGGCACGGCCAGCGTCAGCAGCAAGGCGATAATCCCCAACACAACCAGCAGTTCAATCAGTGTGAAGCCCTTGGTTTTCATGGTCACCATTTCCTGTACGGAATACCGTTCAGGCCCGTCTTGTCGCTGATGCTATAGACATCATAGACGTCGTCGCCCTCGCGCGGCGCCTCGGCTTCGCTGGCGTAGCTGCGCTTGCCCCAAGTCTGCGCCGCACGCAGTGTGGTGTCAGGATTGAACGGATCGCGTGGTACGCGGCGCAGGAAATAAATCCTGGCATGCCGGGGATGTTGCAGATCCGGCACGCCTTCCACCAGCAGCTCCAGCATTCGGGGATAACCGCTGGCCCCCAGTGTCCTCGCGATACGGCCCTGGTCATAGGCCAGCTTGTAGGCGTCCAGCGCCGCGCGGATGTCGTGCAGCGCCTCGCGCAGCTCCTGCTCCTGGCGGCGCTGCACCACTACCTGCGCGGTCGGGATCACCAGTGTGCCGAGCAGGCCGAGGATCGCCAGCGTCACCAGCAACTCGATCAGGCTGAACCCGCGCGCGCGCATCATCGGATCCGACTCACTGCTGGACCGGCGCCGCTTCGGCCGGCGGTGGCTGCACTGACTGCGGCTGCGCGCCTTGCGTGACTGGCAAGGGTGCCGGTTGCGTCTGCGACAGCGGCACCGCCTGCACCGGCGCCGCCACGGCGGCCGGCGTGGCGGACGCAGGCATCAACGCTGGCTGCACCGCGCCCGGTGGCGGCGGCAAGGCGACGGCGGCGCGCGGCGTCAGGTCCGGACGCCGGCGGAAGCTGGCCTCCGTGCCCGCCGAGAATTCCGCGGCCGATGCCTCCGGCCGCTGCACGTTGCGGATCAGGTGCGGCGTAATCGACAGCACGATTTCGGTCTTCGCGTTGTCGTCACGCTGGCTACCGAACAAGCGGCTGACCAGCGGCAGTTCGCTAAATCCCGGGATCTTGTTCGAGGAATTGCGCTCTTCGTTGTTGATCAACCCGGCCAACACCTGGTTCTCGCCATCTTTTAACTGCAACATGGTCGAGGCTTGGCGCGTGCCGAGCTGGTAAGCCGTGGTGCCGTTCTTGGTCGTGATGGTGTTGACCAGATTGCTAACCTCCAGCTGCATGCGGATCGCCACTTCGTTATTCAGGTAAATGGTCGGCTCTGCGTTTAGCGTCAGACCGACATCCACGTAGGTGACCGAGTCGCTGGCGAAGCCGCCCACGCCGGAGGACACGGTGGAGGTAATCACCGGCAGCTTGTCGCCGATGACGATCTTTGCCTTCTCCTTGTTGCGCACCCGGATGCGCGGATTGGCCAGCAGGTTGGAGTCGTTGTCGTTCTTGTTGGCGTTGATGCCCAGTTGCGCGCCGGTGACGCTGATGGTATCGGGATTGAGGTTTTTCAGATCGCGCACCGTAATGCCGGCGCCGCCGTAGGTCGATAACGGCGCAAAGTTCAGCGACGTCGGCCACACCACGCCCAGGTCCATCAGGCTGGAACGCTTCACCTCCAGGATCTCCACTTCCAGCATCACCTCCGGCTCCGCCGTGTCCTGCAACGCAATCAGGCGCTCGGCCAGACGGATCGCCTCCGGCGTGTCGCGCACGATGATCAGGTTGAGTTTTTCGTCCACCGCCACATCGCGCGACTTGAGGATGGTCTTTAGCGTGTTGGCCACCAGCTTGGCCTCGGCATTCGCCAGGAAGAAGGTCTTGACCGTCATCTCCTGATATTCCTTCAGCTTGGCCGCCACGTTCGGGTAAATCAGGATGGTGTTGGCGTCCATCACCTGCTGCTCGAGTTGATTGGTCAGCAGCAGGAAATAGATCGCCGATTCGACGGTGCTGTTCTTCAGCAGAACAGTGGTTTTCTGGTCGGTCCTCACGTCCTTGTCGAAGACGAAGTTCAGGCCGGAGCGGCGCGAAATGATTTCAAACACCTGCTTCAGCGGCGCATCGCGGAACTCGATCGTGATCGGCTGCTTGTAGGTTTTCGCCAGGCTTGATTCAGCGGCCGGCGGCGCGCTTTTCTCGGTCGCTTCGCGCAGCATGGCGCGCGCCCTGTCGTTGCCCGGCGTTTCGGTCAATACAGCATTCAACGTTTGCTTGGCCAGTTCGTACGCCCCCCTGCTCAACTGCTGTGCGGCGGCTTCGAGCTGCTTGCCTTGACGGCTGTCGCGCTCCAGCGCACGCATGCCGGCGCTGGCGCGTTCGTTTTGCGGATCAAGCGCCAGCACGCGGCGATAGCTCTGTTCCGCCGGCAGTGCGCGGCCTGCGGCCTGTTCGCGCTCCGCGATCTCCAGCAAGCGCTGCGCGGCTTTCTCGCGTGCCTGCAGCAAGGCCGCGCGGTATTGCGCGTTGCCGGGTTCGGCTTGAACCGCTTCCTGATATTTCGCGAGGCCTGCTTCGATTTGGTTCTTCGCGATCAGATCATTGCCGTCGCGGTAGGCCATCTGGCCCGCGCAACCGCTCAGCAGAATGGCCAGCGCTGCGCAGCGGCCGATAGTCATCAGCGGGTTAGCCATCAATCCAGAACTCCAATATTCATCTGTTGTTGCTGCTTCAAAGGCAGATAGGTTACGGTCATTAGCGGCGGTGCAATCTTGTCGACGCGGTAGGCGCCTTCGATGACCGTGCTGTTGCGCACCACGTAGGTCTTGTCGCCACGCGACAGATATACCTCCCACGTGCCATCCGCCACGGCTTTGCCGATGTACAGGAACGGCATCGGCGGCGCCATCGGTGGTTGCGGTGCCGCCGGTGGCGGTGGTGGCGGCGGTGGTGGCGGTGGCGGAGTCCAGCTCTGGCCCATGAAGACACCTTCTTCCGAGGCGAAGGTGGCGTCGCCCGCTTCGCCGACCAGTTCCGCGCGCGGCGTCAGGTGCAGGATGGCGATGTCGGCCAGCGGTTTATTGCCTTGTATGGTGGCACGCGGCGTAGGCGCGCGAGCGGCAGCGCTTCCGGCAGAGCGTGCCGCCGGTTCGACGATGCCGCTGGACGGCGCGTTATCGCCCAACAGCACAAGCCCTGCGGAGCCCGCCAGTGCGAGCGCCATCACCATCTGATAGGGCTTCATGGCGCGGCGTCCTTCAGGTACAGGGTGAATCGCAGGCGCGCCTCCACTGTTGGCTCGGCGATAGTTTCGCGGCGAAAGCCAATTTCATCGAGCGAAGCAAACGGCATCTCACGCAAGCCCTGCATGGCGAACTGCCAGATCGACTGGTATGGTCCCTTCACAGGCAGGACGATCTGATAGGTGGTGATGCTGCTTGCTTTATTGTAGGCGGCCGTGTATTCACCCTGAGTCAAGGCGAGACTGGATCTGGCAGCCAGGTCGAACAGCACCTTGACCTGTTGCTCGGCATAGCGTTTCTCTCCAAGCACATCGTAGAAAGTGGCCAGGTTTTGGTCGGCAGAAGGCGGTGGGGGCACCGTCACCAAGCTTGCTGGCGCCGGCAAAGGCCGGGCTAACACGTGGACTTGCGCGGCACGTTGCGGCAGCAACCATACCCACGCCGCCACACCGGCCGCACACAGCGCCACCGCCACGCACGCCGCGACGCCGAAGCGCAGCACGGCGATGCGGGCGCGCAGCAGCAATGCGGCGACATTCACGTTGTTTAACGCGCCAACCATGTCGCCTCCAGTTGGAAACGCAAGGGCCGGTTCGGGTCCTGCTCATTGATTTCGTGGCGTGACAACATCACACTGGTAAAGCTCTCCTGCTCTTTCAGCCCCTCCACGTAAGCGACCATGTCGTCGCTGTTTTTGGTCTCGGCGGTGATTTTCAAAATGCGCTTGCCAGCATCCGGCTCCATGGCGATCAGCGCTACGGTGCGCGGCGTGGCGGTCAGCACGGCGTCCTGCAACTCGCGCCACGGCAGATTAAGCTGCCTGATGGCTCCATTGACGAAGGTGGCCTGCGCTTCCGGAATCGCTGCTTTGGTCACTTCCACCGGACGTGCCGACATTGCGGCCACGCGCGCCTGCAAATGCTGCAACTGGTGTTCACGCTCGCGCTTCTGCGCTGCAAGCTGCCAACCGCCAAACGCCGCGCCTGCGCACAACAATAAGCCCACCCCGGCCAGCGCCAGCACGGCGGGATGGATGTGGAACCAGGCGCGGCGCACACTGCGCGGCGCGAAATCGATCTTCAATACGCGGTTACGTGCCCTCATGCGGCGCTCCCCGCCAGCGCCGTGCATGGAATATGTGCGACACCGTTCACCGGCTTGAACCAGTTGACCGGGGCGTTGCCCTGCACCTGCAGCAGCGACGGCGCCGTCACATCCAGCAGCAGCGCTTCGCGTTGCAGCGTCTGCGTCAGCCAGCGATGATCGGCGCCAAGTGGAATCGGCAGCGGACGGATGGCGCGCAGGCCTGTGCCGCCCGCTTCGATGGCGGCCAGCGTCAGCACGTTGTCGTGCACATGACCGAACCAGGCACCCTGCTTGAGGCCACGCCGACTGCGGTTCCACGCCCTGACAAAGCGCGGCTCGATGGCGACGATGGTCAGTTTGCAGTCCTGCGCCACCCCGTGCAAGGCGGCCAGCAAGTCACGCGGCACGGCGGCGGCGAAGAATGGTTGGCTTGCATGCCAGTCGGCGGAGATCTGCCATGTGGCCGGCGCTTCGGCGTACAGCGACTGGAAACGAAAACCGGCGGCGGCTTCCAGGTCGGCCATGCGCGCCGCGCCCGGCGGCGGTGTGACGCGCCACATGCGCGTCAGTTCATCCGCCAGCACAATGCTGACCGGCCAGCTCTGCACATCCAGTTCGCCAAGCAAGGCCCTCAGCGCGTTGCCGATGGCGTCGAACGGATGATCGGCCGACGGCGCGATGGCTTGCGCCGCCAGCACATCCGGCGCGGCCCCACGCCAGCGGCTGACGCGCCGCACGCTGACCGCCTGCGGCGCCACATCAATGCACAGGCACTGGCCGAACCGTTGTCCAAATACATTACGCATGCAAGGTCACCCGTTTGATTTCAGCCAGCGTGGTGCCACCGCGCTTGACCAGTTCCAGCGCCGCCTGGCGCAAGCTACGCGTGCCGTTCTCGTAAGCGGCCTGCTTGATCTGTCGGATCGGCCGCTTGTCGACGATCAGCTCGCGGATTTCGTCGTTCAAGGTCAGGATCTCCGCGATCGAGCGGCGCCCCTTGTAGCCGGTGCCGCGGCAATCGCCGCAACCCCTGCCCTGCATGAAGCGGTACCCGGCCACGTCGCCGCGCGTGACGCCAACGCTGGCCAGTTCCTGGTCGTCCGGCGTGTACCCAGTAGCGCAGTGCGGGCAGTTGATGCGCACGAGGCGTTGCGCCCAGATGCCGTTCAGCGCCGACACGAACGCATACGGATCGATGCCCATGTGGGTGAAGCGGCCGAACACGTCGAACACATTATTCGCGTGCACGGTGGTCAGCACCAGGTGACCCGTCAGCGCCGACTGCACGGCGATTTCCGCCGTCTCGCGGTCGCGGATTTCCCCGACCATGATCTTGTCCGGATCGTGGCGCAGGATCGAGCGTAGGCCCTTGGCAAAGGTCAACCCCTTCTTCTCGTTGACCGGGATCTGCAGGATGCCCGGCAGTTGGTACTCGACCGGATCTTCAATCGTGATGATCTTCTCGCGGCCGTTGTGGATTTCGGTCAGCGCCGCATACAGCGTGGTGGTCTTGCCCGAGCCGGTCGGCCCGGTCACCAGCAGCATGCCATAGGCCTCCTGCGCCAGAGTGCGCAATGTGACCAGCGACGGCGCGTCGAAGCCCAGCGCCTCCAAGGTCAGCGCGCCATAGGCTTCGATCATGGCGCGCTTGTCGAGAATACGGATCACCGCGTCCTCACCATGGATGCTGGGCATGATCGATACGCGCAGATCGATCTCGCGCCCGTTGGCCTCCACGCGGAAGCTGCCGTCCTGCGGCACGCGGCGTTCTGCGATGTCCAGCTCCGCCAGCACCTTCAAACGCGAGATAATCTGCTCCGCCACGTCGATGCCGTTGACCGAGGTGGCGTGATCGAGCACGCCGTCCACACGGTACTTGACCGCCAGGCCGCCGGCCGTGCTTTCCAGGTGGATGTCGGACGCGCCAGCCTTCAGCGCGTCGTACAAGGTCGAGTTGACAAGCCGGACCGCCGGGCTGGCGCCTTCCGACACCGAGGCAAATGACAGCACCGCCGCCGTCTTACCGTCGCGCCGCCCCTCGCTGGCGCCGGGCAGCAGCAAATCAGTGGCGCGCGCAGATTCCTCCTGTTTGGACAAGTAGGCCTGGATGTCCGCCTGCAGCGCCAGCCGGGTGGCCAGCGGCGCGGACGGCGTGGCCCGCGCATGCGTGCCGAGCCAGGTTTGCAGATCCAGGTCGAATGGATCCGCAATCACGCCGACCACAGCGCCATCGCTTGCGCGCAGCAGCACGCTGGCGCGCACCATTGCCTGCGACAGCGGCAGCAAATCCCAGGCCGGCTCGTAGGCCAACATGTCGACCGTCTCCATCACCGACATGCCGAACGGCTGCGCCAGTGCGTGCACCAGCAGTCGCGGTTCGGCACCGGTCAGCGCTTCCAGTTCTTCCACCAGCGTACGTTTCGATTGCTGGCGCAGGTGACGGGCACGCGCCAGCATGGCGGTGTCGATCACCATCATGACATATCTCCCGCCAGATCAAAGATCGGCATGTACAGCAGCACCACGATAGCGCCCACCACCAGGCCGATGGCGGCCATCAGCAGCGGTTCAAATGTGCGCGTGAACCGTTCGATCCAGCGACTGATTTCGCCGTCGTAAAAGGCCGCCGACTGGGTCAGCATCGGCCCCATGTCGCCGGTGCGCTCGCCCACGCGCAGCATGCGCAGCGAAATCGGCGTGGTCAGCCGGCTCGCTTCGAACGCGGTCGACAGCGGCAGCCCCGCTTCCACCGCGCCGCGCGCCGACTGGAGGCTCTGGCGCATGCCGGCCGATACCATGCCTTGCACGGTGTCGATCGCCTGCACGATGGTGATGCCGCCTTCGCTCAGCATGCCGAGCGTCAGATACAGCCGCGATAACTCGTAGATGTGCACCCGCTCGCCGATGCCGGGCAGTGTGCCCAGCAGGCGCACCACGCCGCCGCTGGCCAACATCTGGCGCAGGCCCAGCGCCAGCGCCGCCAGCGCAGCGGCAATGCCGGCCAGCAGCAGCGTGGTGTGCGCACCGGCGAACTGGCCCCAGTTCAGCATCTGCTGCGACAGCCACGGCAGGTCGCGGCCCGCCCCCTGATAGACCTCGGCAAAGCGCGGTACCACGTAGCTGATCAGGAATAGGCTGACGCCGCCGCCGACCAGTAACAGGATGCACGGATAAATCGCCGCCGATACCAGCTTGCTGCGCACCAGGTCGATGCGCTGCTGGTAATCGATGAAGCGCGACAGCGAGCGTGGCAAGTCCGAGGTGCCCTCGGCCGCCTTGACGATGCCCACGTACAGCGGCGGGAACAGGTCCGGCTGTTCCGCCAGCACGGCGGAAAACCGCTGTCCCTCGCGCAGGCCGGCCAGTAGCCGTTCCAGCGCGTCCCGCGTGGCAAGGTTGCTTTCTTTTTCGAGCAGCGCTTCCAGCCCTTCAACGATGCCCAGGCCTGCCATCAGCAAGGCCAGCAACTCCTGGCTGAACAGCACCAGCGAGAGCGCACGGCGCTTGCCGCCGCGTCCCGGCAGGCCGGCCCGCACTGGCGTGATGGCGCTGACGAACAGCCCGCGTGCCTCCACCTGGCGGCGCGCATCGGCTTCGTCGCGGCCATCGATCACCAGATGGGAAATGACCATCTCGGCCGATAGGGTACGGACATCGAACTGCATGGCGAATCGACTTTCGGGCGGCGTAGGTTATTGCGAGGTGATATCGGCGTCCTCGCCGCTGCCGCCCGGCTG
Organism: Duganella aquatilis; assembly: GCF_009674565.1. Lineage (GTDB taxonomy): Bacteria > Pseudomonadota > Gammaproteobacteria > Burkholderiales > Burkholderiaceae_D > Rugamonas > Rugamonas aquatilis. The sequence goes on along the minus strand of NZ_WKJL01000001.1, from coordinate 177,656 downwards.
GCCGTCCCGGCCTAGCGACGTAATGTCGAACTCGGACTTGCTGCCCGGCGCCTTGTATTGATAAGGGTGGCCCCATGGATCCAGTGGTACGCCCTTCTTCAGGTAAGGGCCGTTCCATTTGGCGCCGGCGGCGACCGGGCCGGCGACCAGCGCATTCAGGCCTTCCTCAGTGGTCGGGTAGCGGCCCACGTCGAGACGGAAGGTGTCCAGCGATTTCTCGAAGGCTTCGATTTGCGCCTTGGCGATCGTCACTTCGGACTTTCCCAGTTGCGCGAAATACTTTGGCCCCACGTACGCGGCCAACAGGCCAATGATAACGATCACCACCAACAGTTCCAGCAGGGTGAAACCAGCCGTGCGTGCTGCCTTAGCTACATAATTCTTTGCCACAAAACACTCCTCTTCCACGGTGTATTGGCCTCTGCACCAACGGACAGAGGCTACCAGCAGTTTGCCACCGCGACAATCTTTTTCTTTTTGCATCTTGAAACGGCAGGCGAGATTTTTCGCGTGCGCGAATATACTCAAAAATCCATTTAGTGCGTACCACAATTGCAACGTTAGTTTTTTTGTACAGCATAGAAACAGGTCAACACCACATCGGCGGCGTCCAGTTCCTGCAACCGATCGACATCACCGCCACCACCGTCCTGCTGGCGGGAACCAACAGCCCGACTCCACTGGCGCACGGTGCCGCCCGCACACCGCAATGTCGGTGTGCGTGTCGGTGAACAGCAAGCTGCGCGCTCCGGCGTGCAGCTCTTTTAGGCCGCGCGCGCCAGCAGCAGCGGGATGCGGTCGAATAGTTGCAGGGCAATGGCGCGGGCAACCGCCTGCGCGCGGTTGGATACCCCCAGCAACCGATACAAGCGCTGAAGGTGATTCTTGACCGTGAGGCCACTAATACTGAGGATGATGCCGATCTCCTCATTGCTCTTTCCTTCGCGTACCCAATGCAGAATCTCCGCCTCGCGTGCACTGACCGGTCGCGTCAGCGTGCCGAAACGCTCCTGCGCCTGCTGGCGGCTGATGCGTTGCAGTGTGATGTGCAGATATGGCAGCAGCAACTGCAGAAAATATGCGTGGCGCGGACGCGGCCGGTGTGGCAGGCCGAACATCACGAAGAAGGTGGTACCGCCCGGCAGGCGCTCGCTGCCATGCAGCAGCATGTTCTCCAGCCCCAGTTCGCGCAACTCACCCTGAAACGCCGCCAGCCCCGCCCCTGCTTTCAGCGGATCGGCGTGCGGCCCCGCGTCCAGCATCGCCGGCAAGCGGCCGCCATTGGTGCGGCAGTGTCGAGCCAGACGCAGCGCCAACCCGTCGTCCGGGCTGCATAGGCGGTGGCGCAGGCCGGCTTCCAGCACCGTGCCGTGCAGGCATTCGATGTGCTGTAGTTCCTCCTGCGCGCCAAACTGCAGGCCGACCAGCACCTGGTGCGGTAGCAGCGCCTGCAACTGCCCCTGGGTCCACAGGAAGAACTGGCGCGCGCCCTGTACCTGCAGGACCGCTTCGATGGCGTGCAGCAAATACTCCTGCTCCAGGTTGCTGAGGATGACCAGCTGTTCCATGCTCATGCCGGCACCGCCACGAAGCGATAGCCGCTGCCACGCACGGTTTCGATGCGGAGCTGGCAGCCACTCGGCTGTAAAGCGTTGCGCAGCCTGCCGACGTGGGCGTCGACGGTGCGCTCGTCCAGATAGGCGGCCGTACCCCACACCTGGTCCAGCAACTGGGCGCGCGTATGCACCCGCTCCGGATGGCTCATCAGAAAATTCAGCAGCTTGAACTCGACCCGGCCGAGCGCCAATTCTCGCGTGCCGGCCGTTACCCGCTGCGTTCCCGGATCGAGCCGCAGGCCGGCCAGTTGCAGCGGCGCGGCGGCGGTCACCACGTGCGACCGCCGCAACAGGCATTGCACCCGCGCCACCATCTCGCGCGGGCTGAATGGTTTGGTCATATAGTCGTCGGCGCCGCTTTCCAGCGCCATGATCTTGTCCGCCTCGCCGCAACGCGCACTCACCATCATGATCGGCAGGCTGCGGCTGCGTGTTTGCGCGCGCAGTCGGCGCACCAGCGAAACCCCCGATTGCCCCGGCAAATTCCAGTCCAGCAGCAGCAAGTCTGGCAGGCTGTCTTCCAGCACCAGCATGGCATTGTCGGCATCGGCGGCACGGCTGATCTGATAACCCGCCATACCCAGATTGAGCGCGATGAGCTCCTGGATCGCTGGCGTGCTTTCGATGATGAGAATATGAGCGGCTGGCATAGTGGTTCCCCGTAAAGGAAACACTATGCATTAAGCAATGTGGCTTTACTAATATGATTTCCATCGCCAATTTAGAGGCCTGCGATATAAATCATATTTTTGTTAAGCATTGCTTAAACCGCTCGGTGGCGACGGCGCACAAAGCCCAGCAACGCCAGACCGGCGGCCATCAGCGCCCAGCTCGTCGGCTCCGGTACGGCGCTTACGGTAGTCGGCAGACTGTTGACTAGCGGCGTGGCGACGATGTTACCGGCGTTGGCGGTCTTGCCGGCGTACCAGTTCAGCTGCACCAGCGAACTGCTCGGGTCGGTAGTGCCCACCGGCGTCAAGCCGTCCGCGCCGTACAAGCCCACCGCGAACACCGAGCCGGACGCGCTCTGCGCCGGATCAGCCGCGCCACTGAAGCTGACGTTGAAGGCGATCTTGCCGCCGCTGTAGTTGACCGAATGGAACAGGTCGTTCCAGCCGCCGGCATCGGTGTTACTGATGGTGTAGCCGCTGCTCAGCGAGCCGCTGACGGCACCATTGATCTGCGCGTTACTGCTGCTGCCAAAGCCGACGAAGTCGCTCAGCGTGACCGAGGCTGCGGTCATCGAGCTGAAATTGCCCGGATTAAATTGCAGCTCGATCCAGCCGTCGCCGCTCAAGCTCGACGTGTTCAGTTCGATGTGGAAAGTCTCCGCCAAGGCCAGGCTGGCGCACGCGCTCAGGGCCAATGCCAGCAGGCCGCGGCGCAAAGTCAAAGAAGTGTTAAACATGTTCATCTATCCTTAGAAAGTACCGCTGAAAACTTGGGTGGTGTAGCTGATGGCGGCAGTCCCGGTCTTGCTGAAGGTCACTGGCACCGTCAGCGACGCGCCAGCCGCCAGGCTGCTGGTGTTGGCGGTGATGTACGGTACACCGCTGCGGTTGCCGCTGGCGTTGACCAGGGTCACACCGGCAGGCAGGCCGCCCAACGACAGCTGCAACGGGCCGCTCAGCGCCGCACCGCTGGTGTTGGTGATGGTCAGCGTGCCGGTCCATTGGTTGCTGGCGCGGGCAAACACCAGGCCCGAAGCGACTGCCTTGACGCTGGCGGTGACGTCGGTGTTCGGCGCCGCCAGATTCAGGCTGATCACCACCGGATCGTGGTCGGATGCGCGGTATGGCGCGCTGGTGAACTTGTCCTCCGGCTTGCCGTCGGTGTTGTAGTCGACCACCGGCGGTTCGTCGGCGTTGTTATGCCATTCCGCCGCGCCCACCACTTGCGCACTCAGCGCGGCGCTGGCCAGTGCGTGGTCCAGATAGCCCGATTCGCCGTTGAAGACGAACGAGTACGGCATGCCACCGCTGCCGCGCACGAAGCGCTCCAGCTGGTTGACGAAGCCGGTCGCAGTGATGGCGGCGATCGGATCTTCCATGCCGTAGGAGTTGAAGTCGCCGATCAGCAGCACTTTAGCGTCGCCGGCGGCGGCCACTACTTGCGGCACGAAGGCATTCATCAGGCGATTGGCCTGCTGGATGCGGGTGGCGTTCCAGCAGCTCTGGCTGTCGTTCTGGTCAGCGTCAGCGCCGGTGCCGCTCGGGCAGCTACCCTTCGACTTCAGGTGGTTGACCACCAGCGTGAACTTGGCGCCATTGTTGGCACGGAAGGTCTGCGCCATCGGTGGGCGGTTGTTGATGGCGTCGGCGTCGGACAGCGCGCCGCCGACCGGGGTCAGCGCCGATGGTTTGTAAATCATCGCCACGCGGATCGCGTCGGTGCCGGTGGCGGCCGGCTTCGGCACCACCGCGTAGGTCTTGATGCCGGTGCCGGGCGAAATCGCTTCGTTGAGCGAATCGACCAGCTTGGTCACGGTGTAGTCGCCACTGTTCTGGATTTCCATCAGACCAAACACGTCGGCGTTAATGGCTTTGAGTTCGCCGACAATCTTGGTGTTCTGGCGGACGTACTCATTCAGGTTGTCGGCGCCACGGCAGTTGGACTTGGCGGTGCTGCTGCCCAGTGTGCAGCCAACGTTGGAGTTGCCTTCGACATCGGTGCCGTTGGTGAAGGTGGTGAAGTAGTTCAGCACGTTGGCGCTGGCGACTTTGACGTTGCCGGCTGCCAGCACTGGCGGGTCGGTGCGCGGGTTATCCTGCGAGAACACCGGGGCTTCAGTCGGCTGCAGCTTGAATGCTGCGCCGCCACCGCCCTTGGCGCCAAAGTCGACCACACCGGTCAGGCCGGAGACGGTGTCGCCGGCGCGTAGCGAGCCATCTTCGCCCAGGTATGGGATCACGGTAGGCGTGACGAAGATGCCGTCGTCCAGAATGATCTGGTTGAGCTGATTGGCGGCGGCCTGGGCAATCGCTTCCGGAGTGCGCGGACGATAACGGTTTGAGGCGATCTCCAGACGGCCCGAAGACAGCGTGACTTCGCCACGGTCGCCGAGGTATTCCAGCTGCGACACGGTCAGCGGATTAGTGAAGCGCACCAGCATGCCTTCCACCTGGCCCAGGTTGGCGTACGGCAGCTGGATGTTGGTCGGCGTGATGCTGATGCCGCTGGCCAGCTTGACGATCGCGGTCACGTTCTGCATCTCGGTGTACGAACGGGTGGCGGCGCTTGGCGTGTATTCAATGATCGAGCCGCTGATGCGGATCTTGTCGCCCACCTGCACCGTGCCGATGTTGGCGGCGGTGGTGAAGATGAACAGGCCGTCCGAGGTCAGCGGGTTGCCGTCACCGTCCGGATCCTGAATGAAGAAGCCGGAGCCGACTTTGGCGGTGACCACACCTTCGGTGGTCTGCACGGTATTGGCGTACGGGCTGGTATTGCCTGGACCCTGGATTTGCGGAATCGTGTGGCTGATCGCAGCTGGCGCGGCGACGCTGACACTGATCGCGCAAGTCGCGTCTTGCGATTGGTCGTTGGCGAACTTGATGGTGACAGGATAGCTGCCGGCCTGTACGCTGGCGGCGATGCTGAGACGGGCGGTGGCGGTGCCGCCGGCGCCCGTGGCGGCCAGGAAGTTGATCAGGCTGATGCCAGGCACAGCCGCCGAGGTGATCACCGCGCTGTTGACCGTGCCATCAGCGTCGGTGGCGCTGATGTCGGCGCCGCCATTGATGCCGAAGGCCAGCGACAGGTTGGCCGGGCAAGTCGCGACGATCGGCGGTTGCTGCGGCACGCCGCAGGCGTTCAGCGGACTGGCGCTGTTGCGTGGCGCCGGTGCGCCAGTGGTGAAATCGTTGCCGTTGTTGTCGGTGTCGGCGCAACCGCCGTTGGCGCGCAGCGCGGCGGTGGTGTTGCTCAAACCAGGACCGACCGAGCCTTCAAAATAGCCGGCGCTGCCGAAACCCAGCAGGTCGGCAAACGTGCCGACGGCAGGCGCGGCCCCGGACAGCGCGTTGCCGTTGGCGACCAGCGCCACTTTGCCGGTGGTGCCGCTCAGCGCCAGAGTGCCCGACGCGTCCGGCGTTGGCAGGTCTACGGTGCCGCCGGTGCCAGCGCTCTCTTGCACGAGGAAATACTGGCCCGGCTGCAGCACGGTCTTGCCGCTCAGTTTAGTCACCTGCCAGCTGGTGCCCGCAGCGCTGGCATATTGAACGCTCCAGCCGCTGATGTCGACAGCGGCATCGCTGCGGTTAAACAGTTCGATAAAGTCGTTCTTGATGGTGGCGCCGGAATTGCCGCCGCCGCCGTAGACCTGGGAGATCACCACCGGCGAGGCCGCCAGCGCGGGCGCCGAGAAGGCAGCCGCCAGGGCGGCGGCCAGGATCGTATTGGTTTTCATTGTGCTGTCCTGTCGTTAGTAAATTGCTTTCAATATTGCAATTTGCATATTAAGGCATCGCAGTGACGGCTTAATGACAGTGCATTAGTCCGAACGGATCAATCTTTATTTCCAGTTTCGAGGAAGTGATCAAGGCAGCACAGCCCAGCGCCTCCTTGACGCCATCACGCATGCTGCGCTATCTGTTCATTTTCTTGCCGAATTGACCATGTCGAGTCCCCTCCCCCGCTCGGCCAATTAGCCGTGCGTGGTCGCTACTGATCGAACGCCCAGATGTACTTACGAACATGGCGGCGGGAGATTTCGTCTACATGCATAGACATTGGAACAGCTTGGGATAACGCACGCCCCCGAAGAGGGCCGCATATCCCCGGCATCGCGCACCGGTGTACACGCGCCTTACAGATCTGCTGACTCCTGCTCTCAGTCTGACGATGGATGAGTAGGTCCGGACGATTTGCTTGTGACGAGAGCGGAGCCGCCCTCCGACAATAGGCGTGGTAGGATCGTATGGCGGAGTTCGCAATCCGATGGTGCGCATGTTGCCAGCGCAGCTACCCCCCTCTAGCGCTGTAGGCTTGAATATGGGCTTGCCGTGCACTGTGGATATGAGACTTGAAGAGCCGGCCGCGTCGCGAGTGCGCAGCGAAATTCAGGATTGCGGCACGGTACTGCATGTGATCTTCGATGGAGTGGGATTGCGGAAAAAAGAGCGCCCCCACTCCCTGTGAAACACAAAAGGCCGCTCACGGCCAACGCCGATCAAGATCCCATGCATCCACCTAAACCAAAACACCGCCCCTAACACCGCAAGGAATATCGGTGGACAATTATGCAGTTGATCGTCAGATTCAACATGTATGCCCATGTATATCCAAAATTGCTTTAGCGCTCAGTGCCATTAATCCTAACGGATTTTGTGCTAAGTCTTGGAGCACTTTTGCAGCTTCATCACTGACTTCAGTCTTCATTAAGTGGGCTGCTGCTGCAAAACGCACCGCGTCAGACGGATGACTCAGCAGCGGCTCTAGGAGAGCCGTAGCAAAGTTCCCCAAGTGCATGATAATTTTCTTGTTTCGCTTTTCAGCCAAATTGGCTGATTTGGAATTTCCATTCTCAATGCATTGCCAATAGCCAACTGCATTCTTGATAAATTCATCTTGTTCTGTGGATACTTCATTCTTCATCATGGTAATTTTCCCTGCATGGCCCGATCAATAACATCGATACCAAACTTAAATTGTTCTTCAAAAGACCTTCCATTCAACCAGTCGCGCACCGTTATATTCGTACCTTGCAGTTTGGACGAATAGTAAGAACTGATCTTGTCATGTGTGGCTGTATCGATTCGGATTAGATTGTTTGTGGAATTGAGTTGTTCCGCAGTAAAACTACTACGATGCGAATACGCTTGGCACTGTTCAACTATATGGTGAATCGCTTCATTGGGCCGATTACCAAGTGCACGCCTTGCCACACCCCAGTTTGGATACCTCACTATTTGCCCCATTTGCTTGGCGATCGTTCGTGCCCCTGCGCTAGTGACGCCCATCGGACCGGGAACATCGGCGCCGGTTACAATGCCAGCAACAATGCTCGTCGTTGCCAGAATAGCAGGCGTATTCTCCGCCACAATCACACATGCTGGGATGAGTGGCCCAACACATAAGCCACTCGGGTCAGCAAAAGCTAATGGGTTCCCCTGCACATAGCCATAAGTGTTATCGCCTCCCTCCAGCCCTATGGGATCGCTCTGCACATAGCGTCCGGTCTGCGGATCATAGTCGCGGAAATAGTTATAGTGCAAGCCTGTCTCGCGATCAAAATACTGTCCAGGGAAGCGCAGATTGGCAACGAAACCGACGCCGCCGGATGGCGCTTCGTTTGGCTGGCTCATGCCAAACGGATCGGTATCGACCCAACTCCATACCACCGCACCCGACACAGCATCGGTGATCACCCGCGGCGCGTTCACCTGGTCGGCATACACATAGTAAACCTGCGATGACATCCCATCCGTTTGCGCCGACTTGAGCAGCGCCACCGGCGTATCGCCCAGCCAGACTGTCTCCGCGATCGTGTTGCCGGCCGCGTCGTACTCGCCGATCAGGTGACCTGCCTCGTCGTACACGAATTCGTTGCCGCCGGTCGCTACGCCAGGGCCGGTCTTGCTGACTCGCTGGCCCCAGCCGTTGTACAGGTAGCTGGTCGTCATGCCGGCCTTCGTCGCACTCTGCAGGCGTCCACGATCGCTGTAAATAAACGTAGTGGTGCCGTCGGCGGTGAGATTGCCGGCATTGTCGATCGTCGTGGTTTTTGCCGGCACCGGCCCCGTGGTGGCGCTCAGTCGGTTACTGCTGGCGTTGATGGTGTTGGTGTAGCTGCTGCCGCCGATCGTCAGGCGGGTTCGATTGCCATTGGCGTCGTAGGCATAGCCTTGGCTCGAGGTGGCATTTATAAAACTGGTCAGCCGCCCCAGCCCGTCGTAGCCGAAGGTTTGGTTATAGCCCGCGGCGTTGGCGCCGCCGCTGTGCGTGTAGCCGGTGATGCGGTTGGCCGCGTCGTAACTGACGGTGCGGACCACGCCCTGCGCCGACAACGCCGGATTGCCCAGCGGGTACGTCACCAACCGGCCATCCAGATCGAACGTTCGCGCATAGGTATTCGGCGCGACATCACTGCTGTTGCCCCATGCCCAGCTTTGCACCGCACCAAATGGCGCGTACTGTATCTGGTCCAGCAACACCGTGCCCCCGCTCGACAGTGCGATCTGGCTGACTTGGCCGACCGCATCGTAGGCGTAGCGTAGCTGTTGTCCGCTCGGGTACGTAACGCTGAGCAGTTGGCCGTTCGCCGCGTACACATAGGCTAGTTGGCGGCTTACCGTGCCAGCCGCGCTGACCGTGGTTTGCACCTTGTTGATCATCCGACCCGCCTGGTCGTAGGCGTAGCTGGTCTGCCCGGATTCGTCCACCACCCTGGTCAGTCGCCCGATTGCATACGGCGCTCCGGCTACGCCGCCGTCATATTCGAACAGGGTCGGCGCACCACTCGGGAAGGTGACGTTGATCACCCGGTTCAACGCGTCATAAGCGTAGGTCGTGAGCTTGCCGCGCCCATCCCTGCTGGACAACAGATTGCCGGCAGCGTCGAACGTCCGGGCAGTGCTCCCACTGTCGGGGCTGGCAAGCGCGGACTGGTTGCCAAGGCCATCGACGGTGTAGGTCGTGGTCAGGTTACGCGGATCGACCACCGTCGCCGGCTGATCCTGGCCATCGTAAGTGAAGTTGGTCGTCGGCCTGGCCGCCCCGCTGGCCGGCGCCGGCATGATCCGCTGCTTGACCCGCAATAGCGGATCGTAGCTCACGTTCGAGACATTGCCCAACGCATCCGTGACTTGGGAGAGATTCCCGATATCGTCATACAGATAGGTATAGGTGGTGTTCTGTGCCGTCTGCGCCACCGCTGGCGTGAGCACCAGGCTGCCTAACATTGGCGTCCAGATCAATGAAACCATCACCGCATGGGTGATGCCATGTGACATCAAGCGCTTCATTGATGGCCTCCGGTTTGTAGTTTGAGCAGTCCCAATGCGCTAAATCCTCTTGACACCTGGCGCGTCAAAAAGCCGGAAGGGTCGGTCACTTTTTCGTTCACCCGGTTACCCATGGCGTCCAGCGTGTAGGCGATGCTATTTCCTAGGCTGTCTTTGATTCCGGTCAGCCGATGGCTGGTGTCGTAGCTGTAACTAATCGCGGCGCCGTTGGGCAGCGTGACGTCGGCAACATTCCCCGAAGTATCGTAACTAAAGGTCGTGGTTGCGCCCCCAATCGTTTGCGAACGAAGCCGTCCGCTCGCGGTGTACGTCAGTTCCGATACCAAGCCGTTGGGATCTTCAATCCGTCCTACGTGACCATTAGCATCGTAATTTGAAAAAACCGTTTTATGCCCGAGCGCATCTGTGATGCTGATAAGATTTTGCTCCGTATCATAGGCATACGTAGTCGTATCGTTTACATCGGTTCTCGGCCCACGCTGCGTAAGCATCTGACCATGGTCGTTGTAGGTATAAGTAAATATTCTGGGCGTTCCCACCACGACTGCGTTAAAACCGAGAGTCCCGCTGGCATCGGAGGTCGCCTGCACGACTTTCTTGAGCAGGTTACCGGCTTGGTCATACGAATTGATTGTCAGACGTCTGGGCTCTGCGATCCTGGTCGCCAGCGGTAGCAGCGGATCCCATTCGGTACTAATGGTACGCGCTGCTGATGTACCCACTGCCTCCGTGCGGCTGGATTCCAAATTGCGGGAAGGATCGTATACGTAGGTGGTACGTGTATTATCAAATGCCTGGACCGCGCTGATATTACCGTTTGCATCATACTCATACCTAGTGAAAACATTGTTGCCGATGGAGTTCACATGCATCACCGATGAAATTTTTTTTACCCCGAGAACTTCGCTGTAGGTGTACGTAGTTGAACCTCCTAAGGGGCCGGTCATCACGACATAATTATCTGAATAGGATGAAATTGTATTTTTTCCTATATTTCCACCAAGATTATTCGAAAGAAGTGCTCCTGTGGAATCATAATTAAATTCTTCTATATTGTTCCCAGAGGGATCCATTATCGAAGTCAGTGCAAATGGCAACTTACCGCCTTGGGTTTTTGCACTTTCATTATATAAGTAATTTTTCTGATTTCCATCAGGATCGGTTACCGACGTTAAATTTCCATCAGCACTATAGGAATATTTGAAGACATCACCCGTCGGCGTCTTCATTGTGCTCATCTTACCATTTTCATCATAAGTGAAATCAATTTGCCTTCCGGATGGATCAACAACACTGATCAGAAAATCTTGATCGGGTGCGATTTCTTTAGGCGTTGCAGTATCGCTGTAAAAGAAACTAGTCGTATCGCCATTGCGTTGAACTGACTTTGAGATTTTGTCATTGCTACCGAAATACTCGGTTGCATCCGTTGACGCGTTATAAACTGTGATGCCATTTCCCTCTGAACCCGCAATAAAATTCAGCCTGTCATTGACATCCTTGCGTGGCAAGAGATCGCTACTCGACCCGAAAGTTAGAATTGGTCCAAAGCCCCTGCGGACGACGAAGTTATTCCCTAGTCCACCATTAGGAATATTGGCGCCCATATAAGGCAAGCAGCTTTTTCCAAATTGCAAACCTACGGTTTTCAGGCACAGGCTGGATGAACTGGATGGGACACTAGCATTCAAATTCACTGCGCCGATATCGTAGTTATGGGTCCAACGCTTCTCATCGCTTCGGTAAGTACGCGTGAACTGAAGGCTTCCACTGGCGTTGCTATAATCGGTTTCAATTTTTTGCGTCAGCCTGCCCGAAATGATCATTGAACCATTGGCGGTCGGCACGGGGTTCTGCTTGTCACATACATCGCAATGCACAACCGGAATATTCCTAAAGCATAAGCCTTGCAAGGCTTGGCTGTTGCCCGCAGTCCAACCTGTTGGACATTCAAGATTCATTCCACCTGCGTAATCGAACGGACCAAAGGTCTTAAACGTCCCATCGGTATTTTTCGTATCATAATAATATATACCCGTCCATACCCATCTAGAAGTGTTACCATGCCAAAAATCACCGGTGTACGCGATCCGACAATTAAAGGCGCCTCCACCTATACAAATTTGCTTCTCCGTCGCCGCTATGGCTTTCTGTACCGTATCATAAGTACCATCCTTCATATCACCGTAAACCACGTTCGCGCCCAAATACTGCGTTACAGCTAGCGTGTCGTGGCAATACAATATCGAAATCGCCAAGGAAAATAACTTTATTGATTTCATTATTCCTCTGTAACCATGCTTTATTACAGTCCATCCGGCTAGATTCGATAGCTTCATTAGCAACTTTCTTTAATAATTGACATCTCTAAAAATTCCACAATGAAACAATACTATCACGCAACATTACTTCAATTATCACCAAATATCACTTTTCAATTGGAATGTTTTGGTTCGCGCCGTATGCCGCGATACGAAGGGTGACAATTGCGCGGCAAGAATAAAGTGGGGCACAGGCTTTTCAGCTGACCACTTACTGTCAATTATCGCAATGGCGGTCATGACTACAGGCGATGAATTCGCTGTGTCAGTGTGAAAGCTGCCTGCGCCGCAGCGTGATTCGGCAAACTTCGCGGACGCCGATGCGCACCTTCCCACAGCCTCAGCCACCGTCAGGTACTCGCCCTTGGCCGCTTCCAGCGTCTTGTAGCTGTGGCCAAAACGCACGATGTCACCGCGCTGGTAATGCTGCGCCTCCTTGATCTGCGCCCGTGCCCATCCCTTCGACACATACACCCGCCATGCCTGTTCCTGCGTCGATAGGTCGCCCCGCTCTTTTTGATCGCTGATGTCAGGTCAAGTGTGAGCTACCGCCGCTCGCTGAAGCTCAATCCAGACAAAACCAACGCCACGGTACATCTCAAGGAAATGGGCGCGACCTAACGCAAAAGCGCTCAGTCGTTCAGGTGACAGGCCGAAAAGTGACTCGGCCCGATTTTTCTGAGCGCCTGCGCCTGCTCCGCGCAACGCGGCAAGCTGGCGCTCGGCATTGCAGCCATCGCGCTCTCGACCCGACGCGCGCGGCGTCAAGGCCGAGCAGGGATCCCAATGGCGGCCTGACGTCCGCCCGAGCTGAGGGCGAATCGCGCACGGCTTGAAGATTTTCGTCCAGTCCCAAGGAGCGCCTCAGTGCGAGGCTGACGGAATGGGCCGTCACGGTCCTGGCACACAACTCACTTATGCGCAAACGCCCGGACTTGGGCGATCGAACGCATGGATCACGAACGGAAATCGTACGTGACGGAAAGCCATTCTCACATCAATTTGATGCAGATAAAAGAAGCCTCGTCCTTTCATGGCACCGGTCTCACCAAACGCGCGATACTAAACACGACTCCCCGCTCCGTCAGCCCAAAAGCATCAAAAATCTGCCAACGGCTTCCACGCCACGAGGTCCATATCATGACCACTCGCCCCCTCACCACCAAGGAACTGCTCACGCCAGGCCGTGTGCTGATTCTGCGCCCACAGCTTCTGCAAAAAGTGCCGCTCAGCGTGCGGACCATCCACGACATGGAAAAGCGCGGAGAGTTTCCGAAGCACTTCACCATCAGTCCGACCAAGGTTGCGTGGGACCTGGCAGAGGTGGATGCCTGGATCGCTGAACGAAAAGCGTCCTCTGGTCAAGCCCGGCGCCCTGGTCACAAGAAAGCCTCATCTTAAGCAACGCGCAAGCCGCGCGTCATGCGCTTGCGGTCCACGCATCGATCATGTCCGCCCACGCCTGCAGCATGCCGCGCCGTTGCTCGGCGTACTCCGCCTTGTTGTAGATCGCCCGCACGTTCTTCTGCTCGTGTGCCAGGCACTTCTCGATCCAGTCCGTGTTGTAGCCGGCCTCATGCAGCAAGGTCGACGCTGTGCGGCGCAAATCATGCGGCGAGAATTCACCCAGAGCACAACCGTTCTTGTTCGCGGTTTCCACCACTTTCACCAGCACACCGTTGAGGCTGACTCCGCTCATCGGCCGGTCGATATCGTATCTGTTCGGCAGTAGGTAGCGCGAGCCGCCGGCGCAGGTCTTAAACGCCACCAGGATGTCCATCGCCTGCCGCGACAAGTAAACGTTGTGGGGATTGCGACGCTTCATCCGTGCGCCCGGAATGGTCCACAGCGCACGCTCAAAATCGATTTCATCCCAGGTCGCATCGGTCAGCTCCGACTTGCGCAACAGCGTCAGCAACAACATCTTGCAGGCCAGCTTGATCGTCGGTGCACTGTTGATGCGTTCGAGGTATTTGTAAAATGATTTGATCTCGTTGGGCGACAAGGCGCGGTCCTTCGGCACGAACGTGGCGATTGAACTGGGCCGCACGCCTTCCGCCGGATTCGGATGGCGCTCGCCGCGCGCCTCCGCGAACCGGTACACCTGCAACACGATTTCGCGGGCATGGACCGCGACGGCCGGCGCGTTCCGGTCAACGATACGGTCGCACAAGACACGCAGTTGCGCTTCCGTGATCTCCGACAGCAGCAGCGGCCCCAGTGTCTTCTCCAAATCCAGCCGGTAGGTATGGCGCCGCATCGCGCGCGTCGACTCCGCCATCCTGTATTTCTCAAGCCAGCGCTCGGCCCACACCGCGAACGTTTCCTGCGCCTTTTTGCGTTGGGCCCGTTCGGTCTTCGTCCGCGCCGGGGACTGGCCGGCGGCGAGGGTCTTGCGCGCTTCGGCAAGCGCCGTGCGCGCCTCGGCCAGCGTCATGCCCCCTATCCCGTACCGCCCCAGCGTCAACGTCTCCTGCCGGCCATTGACGCGGTAATTGAAACGGAACGAGATGCCCCCTGCCGGCGACACCGATACATAGAGGCCATCGCGGTCCGCGACCTTATAGGCCCGCTCGTGGGGCTTCATCGATTTGAGCTTCGCATCTGTCAGCATTTTCACCTCCCGTGGGATACCATCAACAGGATAAAAATAACGATGAATCAAACACTTGCAAGACGTTCACCCAGATTTTAGACAAGCACAAAAGGGGAAAATTCCGCAAAAATACCATCAATGAATTTATGGTTTAGCTGGGTACAGAAATCCTATAAAATTCAATCGCTTAGACCGATTTTGACCATCAGGTATACCAGCACGGACTGATCAATGGCTGATGGTACTCATTTCCAGTCATCATCAACTGCAGTCCGTCGTACCATCATGATGACCATCAAGCCGACTTGCTTGGCATTGCAAGAGCTTGCCAAAAAATATGGCACAAAAAAAGAAAAAGCCCCTGAAAATCAGGGGCTTAGTGTCATTCGTTTGCCAAGCGGCGCCAACCGCTACGGTCTAGAAAATCATTCCCACTCGATGGTCGCAGGTGGTTTACCCGAAATGTCGTAAACGACACGGTTGATACCACGCACTTCGTTAATGATGCGGTTGCTTACCTTGCCCAGCAGCGCGTGCGGCAGGTGTGCCCAGTGGGCGGTCATGAAGTCCTGCGTCTGCACCGCGCGCAGCGCCACCACGTATTCGTAGGTGCGGCCGTCGCCCATCACGCCGACCGACTTCACCGGCAGGAATACGGCAAACGCTTGCGAGGTGGCGTCGTACCAGTTCTTCGGCACGCTGTCCTGATCGAAGCCCGGCACCACGGTCGCTTCGTACGGCGTGTTGCGCAGTTCTTCGATGAAGATGGCGTCGGCCTGGCGCAGCAGGTCGGCGTATTCCTTCTTCACTTCGCCGAGGATACGCACGCCCAGACCCGGACCCGGGAATGGATGACGGTAGACCATGTCATGCGGCAGGCCCAGCGCTACGCCCAGCTTGCGCACTTCGTCCTTGAACAGTTCGCGCAGCGGTTCCAGCAGCGACAGTTTCATGTGTTCCGGCAGGCCGCCCACGTTGTGGTGCGACTTGATGGTCTGGCCCTTCTTGCCCTTGCCGGCCGACTCGATCACGTCCGGGTAGATGGTGCCTTGCGCCAGCCACTTGGCGTTGACCAGCTTGCCCGATTCCTTGTCGAACACTTCGACGAATTCACGGCCGATGATCTTGCGCTTCTGCTCCGGGTCGCTGACGCCTTTCAGGTGGCCCATGAACTGGTCTTCCGCATCGACGCGGATGACTTTGACGCCCAGGTTGTTGGCGAACATGTCCATGACCATCTTGCCTTCGTTCAGGCGCAGCAGGCCGTGGTCGACGAACACGCAGGTCAGCTGGTCGCCGATGGCGCGGTGGATCAGCGCGGCCGCCACCGACGAGTCGACGCCGCCCGACAGGCCCAGGATCACTTCATCGGTGCCGACCTGGGCGCGGATCTTCTCGACCGCTTCCGAGATGTAGTCCGGCATGTTCCAGTCCGATTTGCAGCCGCAGATTTCGTGCACGAAGCGGCTCAGCATGACCTTGCCCTGCACCGTGTGCGTCACTTCCGGGTGCCATTGCACGCCGTAGAAGCTCTTCTCTTCATTGGCCATCGCCGCGATCGGGCACGATGGCGTGTCGCCCATCAGCACGAAGCCTGGCGGCATGTCCAGCACTTTGTCGCCGTGGCTCATCCAGACCTTCTGCATGCCGTGGCCTTCGTCGGTGACGAAGTCGACGATGCCGTCGAGCAGCTTGGTGTGGTTGCGCGCGCGCACTTCGGCGTAACCGAATTCACGCACTTTGCCGTTCTCGACCTTGCCGCCCAACTGGGCCGCCATGGTCTGCATGCCGTAGCAGATGCCCAGCACCGGCACGCCCAGTTCGAACACGGCGTCCGGCGCGCGCGGCGCATCGCCTTCCAGCGTCGAGCTGTGGCTGCCCGACAGGATCACGCCGGCGGCGCCGTAGTTGCGCACGAACTCGTCGCTGACGTCGTACGGGAACACTTCCGAGAACACGCCGGAATCGCGCACGCGGCGGGCGATCAGCTGGGTCACTTGGGAGCCGAAATCGAGAATGAGGATTTTAGAATGCATGGAGTCAACCGATGAAGAGGAGAATAGAAAAACGCCGGCGGTGGACGCCGGCGTTGCAAGGACTATTTAGTCGCCGGAACGGTAGTTCGGCGCTTCCTTGGTGATTTGCACGTCGTGCACATGCGACTCGCGCATGCCGGCCGAGGTGATCTCGACAAACTCGGCTTTGTTGCGCAGTTCATCGATGGTGGCGCAGCCGCAGTAGCCCATCGACTGGCGCACGCCGCCGACCAGCTGGAAGATGATCGCCAGCACCGAGCCTTTGTAAGCCACGCGGCCTTCGATACCTTCCGGCACGAACTTGTCGGCCTTCATGGTGGCGTCCTGGAAGTAGCGGTCGGCCGAACCATCCGACATCGCGCCCAGCGAACCCATGCCGCGATACGACTTGTACGAACGGCCCTGATACAGGATCACTTCGCCTGGCGCCTCTTCGGTACCGGCAAACATCGAACCCATCATCACGGTCGAGGCGCCAGCTGCCAGCGCTTTCGAGATATCGCCCGAGAAGCGGATGCCGCCGTCGGCGATACATGGCACGCCGGTGCCTTCCAGTGCTTCGGCCACGTTGGAGATGGCGGTGATTTGCGGTACGCCGACGCCCGCGACGATACGGGTGGTGCAGATCGAGCCAGGGCCGATGCCGACCTTGACCGCGTCCGCGCCGTATTCGACCAGCGCCTTGGCGGCGGCGGCGGTGGCGATATTGCCGCCGATGACGTCCACGTGCGGGTACTTGGTCTTGATCCACTTCACGCGGTCCAGGATGCCTTGCGAGTGGCCGTGGGCGGTGTCGACCACCAGCACATCGACGCCGGCGGCGACCAGCAGGTCGATACGCTCTTCGTCTTTAGCGCCAACGCCGACCGCGGCGCCGACCAGCAGCTTGCCCTGCGAGTCTTTCGACGCCAACGGGTGCTCGGTGGATTTCTGGATGTCTTTCACGGTAATCAGGCCGCGCAGTTCGAAGGCGTCGTTGACCACCAGCACGCGCTCCAGGCGGTGCTTGTTCATCAGGCGCTTGGCTTCGTCGCGGTCGGCGTCTTCCTTGACCACCACCAGCTTTTCGCGCGGGGTCATCTTGGCGCGCGCTTCGGCGTCCAGTTCCTGTTCGAAACGCAGGTCGCGGTTGGTGATGATGCCGACCACTTCCTTGCCTTCCACGACAGGGAAACCGGAAATGCCATATTGCTCGGTCAGTTTGATGACGTCGCGGATCTTCATGGTTGGCGGGATGGTGATCGGATCACGCAGCACGCCGGCCTCGAAACGCTTGACACGCGCTACTTCACGGGCCTGATCTTTCGGATTCAGGTTCTTGTGAATGATACCGATGCCGCCCTCTTGTGCCATGGCAATCGCCAGGCGTGCCTCGGTGACCGTATCCATTGCTGCCGACAGCAGCGGGATGTTCAGGCTGATATTGCGAGTCAGACGGGTTTTGAGGGACGTATCCGCAGGCAGAACGTTGGAGTACGCTGGGACGAGCAGCACGTCATCGAATGTGAGTGCTTTTTGAAGTAGACGCATAGCATTTCCTATAGGCGCAAAGCGGCATTATACAGGAATCGGGATTAATTGTCTGCAACTTCCACAGACAACGCCGGGCATAGGAGGAATCGCATGCGTGCATCAAGAAATATGTCTGGAAAAGTCTGTGGCGGTCTGCATTTTCGCCCTGATTTCGCCCACGTTTTCGACCTCGCGCAAGCTTCAGCGCCGTAGATCCTGGGCCATTATGCCATGAGCGTAATCGACCGCCACACGCGCCGAGACCGGATCAAAAAAACATCGTCAACGCTGGCATCAGCGTGGCCAGCGTCAACGGCTGCGCCGCTGCGGCCTTGTTCCTGGAACGGGAGGCGTGCACTTCAGCACCAAAGCGGTCGACCACCACATTCCAGCGCGGCCGGCCCAGCGGGTGCGGTAGGTCGCAAACATGAACCGGGCGGCGGCCACGCTGCGTAGCTCTCGGCATTCGGGAGGCCGGCGCCGGCTTCAACTATAAGCATGGATATCATCGTTGTTTTTCTGACGCCCAGTCCAAATAGATCGTGCTTTTTGAATAGCAGTCCTGCACAATTTATTCGATGTAATTTTGATACTTCATTTCTATAACCTGCTCCCGTCTGCTCTCACCGAAAGACAGCTATGAAAATCAAAATGGTTGCCGCTGCAGCAGCAGTTGTACTGAGCGCAGTTACAGCCCAGGCGGTGGCCGCAGGAACGTGGACAGTGACTGCGACAGGCACAATTACGGCAGGTACCGACTACACCGGGGTGTTCGGCACTGCAGGCCTATCGTTAGCCGGACTGACTTACGCGCAATCCATCACGTCTAGCATCGATCCGGCGCTTTGGGGGCGCGAGGAGGTTACCAGCTATTACAACTACGTATTCTCAAATGGTCCCGGATTCACAGACACCGTCACTTTGAATGGTCACACAGTCACATTTACCGCAACCGATACCGACAATGGCCGCCAGTTCATCTCCAACGACGCCAGTCAGGGCGGAGCGCATGGCGGCGCTGACCACGTCACGACCTCTCAGAGCGCCTGGCTTGCAGGCGGAGGCACGCTGGAGGTCTCCAACTTCGTATATAGCTACGACACTGCTTTCGTGCCTACGCTGAATTTCGGCCAGACTATCTTACAAAATACGACTGGCGCATCATTCACAACGAGCGCTTCATTTACTTTGACCGGCACGCAGCACGCTGAGTTTCTCGGCAAAATCGATGTAATCTCTGTCAACGCCGTACCCGAACCCGAGGCCTACGCCATGCTGCTTGCCGGGATGGGCTGGGTAGGCTTCGCTGCTCGCCGGAAGCGCATGCGTTCTTGATTCATCGCCGGCGCCGAGGTGGCGCCGGTTTCGGTGATGAGGGTCATAGTTGGAAGCTGGAAAGGCGTCGTAGCGCTCATGATGCAATACGCGCCGAATGGCGCATGCGCTGGCCAATAATTTCGATCCGATGCCGGTTGTGTTGACACCTACCGCCGATATCCCTCGTTGGAACGGCCGCATCATCGACATCGCCGCCCCCCAATAAGCCATCACTGGTCAATAAAAAAGCCGCCCTCGGGCGGCCTTTCGGAGTGCGCTGGCTTATGCCTTCTTCTGGCGGCGACGGGCAATCGCGCCAACCAGGCCCAGGCCGCCCAGCAGCATGGCGTAGGTTTCCGGTTCTGGCACAGGCAGTGCCGAGACCGCGCCCTGGTAGGTCGTACGATCGGCAGTGGTCAGACCGGTTACGTGGACCGAGTAGGTGCCGGCCGACAGCACGCCGCCCCAGCTCAGCGTCTGCGACGTGGTGGTGCTGGAGCCTGGAGCAAAGCTGTTACCCAGCAATACAGCGCTGAAGTTCGAAATTGCGCCGCCAGTCACGAGGAAGGTCTGGCTGGCCAGGAACGACGCCGTGGAGTCAGCCAACAGGGTGAAAGTCCAGGTGTCATCGATGGTGACGCCGGTGCCGATGCGGGCCGACGACTCACCCCACGAATCGAAACCCGCCGGCGACAAGGTGCCCAGGTCATAAGTGGCGGCAGACGCGGCGAACGAGGAAGCCAACAGGGCGGTTGCGGCGATGAGTTTCAGTTTCATTTGTGTGCTCCGAAGAATTAAGATGGGTTTAAGGAAAACATGATTTAATTGCATCTTAATAATATCAATAACAACTTTTTCAATTGTTAAATTTCAATCGTGCGTTGTCAAATCGCATTCCAGCAACAGAAAGATGCGCTCGAATGTGCGGCACCGATCATTCCTCCCGGCAATAGCTAACACCCCTGTCCGATGAGTCAACGATGGGGAACGTGATTGACAGTTGCCTTGAATCATGGCGAAATCTGCGCATGCCTTCTGGAGCGCTTATGAATCACCGCAATGCTTTGCTCGCCGTCCTTCTGCTGGCCGCCTCGTCGCTGGCCACGGCGCAATACATCTGGATCGACGACAAGGGCGTCAAGCAGCTGTCGGACCGGCCGCCGCCACCCAACATCCCGGAAAAGCGCATTCTGAAAGCGCCGGGCAAGCCGATGTTCAACCCGTATGCGCCGGCCGAAACGGAACCGGCCACCGCATCCGACACCGTGGCCAAGCCCGCGCCGACGCTGGCCGAGCGCGACGCCGACTTTGCCAAGCGCAAGCTGGAAAACGCCGAAACCGCCCAGCGCGCCGCCGACCAGGCCCGCAACAAGGCCGCGCAGGCCGCCAATTGCGACGCCGCCCGCAAGAACCAGCAGGCGCTGGACCAGGGCATCCGCCTCACCACCTTCGATAAAAACGGCGAACGCGGCTACATGGACGAGGCCCAGCGCGAGGATTTGCGCAAAAACACGCAAAAAGTGTTGGCCGACTGCAAATAGATGCGCGCTGTTTCGGCCAGGCTGCCGTATGATATCGCTATCAGTATCAATATTTAGCGAATTGCACTAATGACGAAGACTCAAGCGGGCAAGAGCCGCGCCAGCGGCCGCATTACCCTGGCGATGGTGGCGGACAGGGCCGGCGTGGCGACCATGACCGCCTCGCGCGCCATCACCCAGCCGGACATGGTGTCGCAGGCCCTGCGCGACCGCGTCGAGAAAGCCGTCGACGAGCTCGGCTACGTGCCCAACCGCGCCGCCCGCGCCCTCGCCTCCTCGCAATCGAAGGTGATCGCGGTGCTGGTGCCGTCGCTGTCGAACGCCGTGTTCACCGAGGTGCTGGCCGGCATCCAGGATGCGCTGGACGCCGACGACTACCAGATCCTGATCGGCAACACCCGCTATTCCGACAAGCAGGAAGAAAAGCTGATCGGCACCTATCTGCAGTCGAATCCCGACGGCATGCTGCTGTCCGGCCTGACGCACAGTCCGCGCGTGCAGCAAATCCTGACCACCTCGCGCGTGCCGGTGGTATCGATGATGGACATGTCGACCGATCCCGACAAGCTGACCGTCGGCTTCTCGCAATTCCAGGCCGGCCACGCGATGACGCGCTACCTGCTGGACAAGGGCCACAAGCGCATCGGCTTCATCGGCGCGCAGCTGGACGAGCGGACGCTGCGCCGCGCCGAAGGCTACCGCAAGGCCATGCAGGAAGCCGGCCTGGCCGATCCGAAACTCGAAGTGATGGTCGGCGAACCGTCCACCATCGCCCTCGGCGCCGAGCTGCTGGGCCGCATGCTGGCGCAGTCGCCCGACTGCGACGCCATCTTCTGCTGCAACGACGACCTCGCCCACGGTGCCATTTACCAGTGCCAGCGGCGCGGCATCGCGGTGCCGTCGCAACTGGCCATCTGCGGCTTCAACGACCTGCCCGCCTCGGCCTGGATGAATCCGTCGTTGACCACCATCGGCACGCCGCGCTACCGCATCGGCTACGAGGCGGCCACGCTGCTGCGCTCGGTCATCAAGGGCGAGGCGCCGGCCACGCGCCAGATCGACCTCGGCTTCACGCTGATGGCGCGCGAAAGCGCCTGACGACGCTCGCACCCCGGCGCGGCGCGCTGCTGCGTCGCAACATCGATAGTGCTTTACAAATTTTTCAATCCGTCTAAACTCGCGCTTAACTGTTAGCGCTATCATTTATATGCACACTATTACAAACGGCAGGCAAACGCGCTGGGTCATCATGGGCGTCAGCGGCTGCGGCAAGAGTTCGGTCGGGCTGCAACTGGCCGGCGCGCTGCAAGTGCCCTTTCTCGAGGGCGACGCCTACCATTCCTACGCCAACGTCGCCAAGATGACGGCCGGCGTCCCGCTCACCGACGCCGACCGCGCCGACTGGCTGCAGGCGCTGCACACGGAAATTCGCGACGCGCGCCTCAAGCACAGCGGCCTGGTGCTGTCCTGCTCGTCGCTGAAACGCAGCTACCGCGACCTGCTGCGCAGCGCCGATCCGGAGCTGCGCTTTGCCCACCTGGCCGGTCCGCGCGAACTGATCGCCGCCCGCATGCAGTCGCGCAAGGACCATTACATGCCGACCGCCTTGCTGGACAGCCAGCTGGCAACGCTGGAACCGCTGCAGGAAGACGAGGCCGGCATTGTGCTCGACATCGCCCAAGAGCCGGAGGCGCTGGTGCGCCAGATACTGCATACTTGATGGCGACGCAGTTACCGCTATCAAAAGTAGCTTCTCCCCGAAGTGGCAGGAACGGCCATTTCGTTCAGGCAGTGATACCCTTGCTGCCTGTTTTTACATGCGCATGAAGACGACCGTGAACAAACAACTGACCTGGCGCGAAAAAATCAGCTACGGCGTGGCCGACATGGGGTTCAATTTTTATTGGACCAACATCGCCACCTTCCTGCTGTTTTTCTACACCGACGTGTTCGGCATTTCGGCCGCCGCCGCCGCGTCGATGATGTTCACGATCAAACTCATCAACGCCTTCACCGATCCGATGATCGGCGCCGCGGCCGACCGCACCACCACCCGCTGGGGCAAGTTCCGCCCCTACCTGATCTGGGTGCCGCTGCCGCTGGCCTGCGCCGCCTTCCTCACCTACACCACGCCGGACCTGTCGGACGGCGGCAAGATCGTCTGGGCCTACGGCACCTACCTAGCCATGATGGTGTGCTACACCTGCATCAACATCCCCTACAACGCCCTGTCCGGCGTGCTGTCGGCCGACGCCCAGGAGCGCTCCACCGTCAACGGCCTGCGCTTCATCTTCGCCTTCGGCGGCGGCATGCTGGTGACGGCCGCCACGCCATGGCTGGTGCGCACGCTGGGCGGCGGCAACGCCAGGCTGGGCTGGCAACTGACCATGCTGGCGTGGAGCGCGCTGGCCTCCCTGCTGTTCGTGCTGACGTTTTTGAACACGCGCGAGCGCATCGCGCCGCCGGCTTCGCAGAAGAGCAATATCTGGCAGGACGTCGGCGACCTGGCGCACAACCGGCCGTGGATCGTGCTGTTCGTCCTGGCGCTGGTCATCATGATCACCATCACGCTGCGCACCACCAGCGCCGCCTACTACTTCAAGTACGTGGTGCAGCGCGAGGATCTGATGGCGGGCTTCGTGCCGGCCTACATGGGCGCGGCCGCCGCTGGCGCCTCGCTGACGCCGCTGATGACGCGCTTCGTCGACAAGAAGAAGCTGATGATGATACTGATGGCCATCACCGCCGTGCTGTCGTCGGCCTTCTTCTTCGTGCCCAGGGACCAGGTGTGGCTGATGTTCGCGCTGCAGATCGGCATGGGCCTGGCGCTGGGGCCGAAGTCGCCGCTGGCCTTCTCCATGTACGCCGACACCGCCGACTACAACGAGTGGCGCACCGGCCGCCGCGCCACGGCGATGACGTTTGCCGCCGCCACCTTCTCGCAAAAACTCGGCACCGCGATTGCGGTGGCGGTGATCGGCTGGCTGTTCACCAGGCTGGGCTACGTGGCCAACGCCGCGCAGAGCGAAGGCTCGCAGGCCGGCATCGTCTGGCTGATGTCTTTCATTCCGGCCGCCTTCGCGCTGTTCGCGGTGGCCGTGATGTTCCTCTATAACCTTGATAACAACAAGCTGCTGCAGATTCAGGCGGATCTGGAAGCGCGCAAATCCTGACGGAGAGAATATGCTACGCCCTACCCACAACAGCGACCGCTACGAATTGACCAGCCCCACGGCCATGCCGCAAGCAGCAGGCTTCCTGTGGAATCAGAAGATGATGATACAGATCACCTGCCGCGGCTACGCCACCGCGCAGTTCATGCAGCCGGAACCCGCCAAGTACGCGCACGCGCCCAACCTGGAGGCCAAGACCTTCATGCAGCCGGAGCAGAACTATTACGCGCACCATCCGGGCCGTTTCTTCTACATCAAGGACGAGGAAACCGGCGAACTGTTCTCGGCGCCGTACGAGCCGGTGCGCGCGCCGGTGGACAGCTACAGCTTCTCGGTCGGCAAGAGCGATCTGGCCTGGACCGTCGAACACCTGGGCGTACGGGTGGAACTGACTCTCAGTTTGCCGGTGGCGGACGTGGTGGAACTGTGGTCGCTGCGCGTGACCAATATCTCCGGCCGCGCGCGCAAGCTGAGTGTCTATCCCTACTTCCCGATCGGCTATATGTCGTGGATGAACCAGTCCGGCGAATACCGCCCGGACCTGGGCGGCGTGGTTGCCAGCAGCGTCACGCCGTATCAAAAGGTGGCGGACTACTTCAAGCAGAAGGACTTCAAGGACAAGACCTACTTCCTGTGCGAGCAGGCGCCGGACGCCTGGGACGTGCGCCAGTCCGCCTTCGAGGGCGAAGGCGGCTTGCACTATCCGTCCGCCATCGCCGCCGCACAGCTGGGCGACAGCGACGCCCGCTACGAAACGCCGACCGCCGCCGTGCAGTACCGCCTGCCGCTGGACGACGGCGAAGCGCGCGACTACCGCTTCCTGTTCGGCCCCGCCTTCGACGACGCCGAGATCCTGGCGCTGCGCGCCAAATACCTGAGCGCCGCCGCCTTCCAGGCCACGCGCGACGACTACGCCGCCTACGTCGCCAGCGGCCAGGGCTGCCTGCGCATCGACACGCCGGACGCCGACCTCGACAACTTCGTCAACAACTGGCTGCCGCGCCAGGTGTTCTACCACGGCGACGTCAACCGCCTGAGCACCGATCCGCAGACCCGCAACTACCTGCAGGACAATATGGGCATGAGCTTCATCAAGCCCAGCGTGATGCGCAAGGCCTTCCTGCACGCGCTGTCGCAGCAGGAAGCCAGCGGCGCCATGCCGGACGGGATCTTGCTGACCGAGGGCGCGGAACTCAAGTACATCAACCAGGTGCCGCATACCGACCACTGCGTGTGGCTGCCGGTGGCCCTCAAGGTCTACCTCGACGAAACCGCCGACTACGACATCCTCAACGAAGACGTGGTGGGCAAGGAAAGCGGCGTCGCGCTGACGGTGTCCGAACGCGTGAGCAGCGCCATGGACTGGCTGCTGCAGGCGCGCGACAAGCGCGGCCTGAGCTACATCGCCCAGGGCGACTGGTGCGACCCGATGAACATGGTCGGCTACAAGGGCCGCGGCGTGTCCGGCTGGCTGACGGTGGCCACCGCCTACGCGCTCAACCTGTGGGCGGAGATCTGCGAGACCACCGGCGCCAGCTCCTCGCTGGCGGAAAGCGCGCGGCACTTCCGCGCCGGCGCGCGCGCCGTCAACCGCGCCGCCAACGAACACCTGTGGGACGGCGACTGGTTCGCGCGCGGCATCACCGACGACAACGTCACCTTCGGCATCCGCACGGACCAGGAAGGCCGCATCTGGCTCAATCCGCAGGCCTGGGCGATCCTGGGCGGCGCCGCCAACGCCGGCCAGCGCGCCTCGATGGTGGCGCAGGTGCAGGACCAGCTGGTGACGCCCTACGGCGTGCAGATGTTCGCGCCGCCGTTCAGCGCCATGCGCGACGACGTCGGCCGCGTCACGCAAAAGCATCCCGGCTCGGCGGAGAACGGCGCGGTGTACAACCACGCGGCCATCTTCTACATCTACAGCCTGTACACCGCCAACGAAGGCGACCGCGCCTACGACCTGCTGCGCCGCATGCTGCCCGGCCCGAGCGAGGAAGACTATCTGCAGCGCGGCCAGCTGCCAGTGTTCATCCCGAATTACTATCGCGGCGCATATCACGAGTATCCGCGCACGGCCGGCCGCTCCAGCCAGTTATTCAATACCGGCACCGTGTCGTGGGTGTACCTGTGCTTTGTCGAAGGACTGTGCGGCCTGAAAGGCAACAGCGACGGCCTGACCATCAAGCCGCAGCTGCCGTCGCACTGGGACGGCATCAAGGTGGTGCGCCAGTTCCGCCATGCCACCTTCAACGTGTCTATACAACGCGCCGACGTCAGTGAAATTCAGGTCTGGCAGGATGGTAATCGTTTGACTGAAAACGTTATCAAAGGTATCGTTGCGGGCGGAGCATACGCGCTGGAGGTCTTGATTCCGCGCTGAAGATTAACTAAAAAATTATAAGGACACTGTATCGTATGAAGAAGCGTCTCTGGCTGTCTCTGGCACTGGCTTATCCCCTCATGTTGACCGGCGCCCACGCCGCAGACGCAGACAAACCCTGGCTCGACGCCAGGCAGTCGCCGGACGCGCGCGCCGAGCAGCTGGTCAAAGCGATGACGCTGGATGAAAAAATCCAGACCGTGTTCGCCTACTTCTCGACCGAGTTCTCGCCGAAAAAATACGAGCAGCCGAAAGAAGGCCGTGCGGACTCGGCCGGCTGGGTGCCGGGCATCGCCCGCCTTGGCCTGCCGCCGCAATGGCAATCGGACGCCGGCGTCGGCGTCGCCACGCAGGCCGTGTCCAAGAAGCCGTACGAGCGCACTTCCCTGCCTTCCGGCCTGGCCACCACCGCCACCTGGAATCCCGAGCTGGCCTTTGCCGGCGGCGCCATGATCGGCAGCGAAGCGCGCAGCACCGGCTTCAATGTGCTGCTGGCCGGCGGCGTCAACCTGATGCGCGAACCGCGCAATGGCCGCAACTTCGAATACGGCGGCGAAGATCCGCTGCTGGCCGGTCACATGGTCGGCGCGCAGATCAAGGGCATCCAGTCGAACCACATCATTTCGACGGTCAAGCACTACGCCTTCAACGACCAGGAAACCAACCGCAATCACATCAACGTCAAGATCGACGACCAGGCCGGCCGCATGTCGGACCTGCTGGCGTTGCAATTCGCCATCGAGGCCGGCCAGCCCGGCTCGGTGATGTGCTCCTACAACCGCATCAACGGCGACTACGCCTGCGAGAACGACTACCTGCTCAACGAAGTGCTCAAGCACGACTGGAAGTATCCGGGCTATGTGATGTCCGACTGGGGCGCGACCCACTCGACCATCCCGGCGGCCAACCGCGGCCTGGACCAGCAGTCCGGCTTCCCCTTCGATAAATCCGGCTATTTCAACGAAGCGCTGAAGGAAGCGGTGGTCAACCGCCACGTGCCGGTAGCGCGCCTGGACGACATGGTCAAGCGCATCACGCGCACCATGTTTGCCAACGGCGTGGTCGAACATCCGGTGGCGACGCCAACGTCGGCCGACGCCGGCATCGACTTCGCCGCGCACGGCAAGGTGTCGCAGGCCGACGCCGAAGAAGCCATCGTGCTGCTGAAGAACCAGCACAACCTGCTGCCGCTGGCGGCCAATGTGCGCAGCATCGCCATCATCGGCGGCCATGCGGACGTCGGCGTGCTGTCGGGCGGCGGTTCGGCGCAGGTGTATCCGAAAGGCGGTTCGGCGGTGCCGAACGAAGGCCCGACGCATTTCCCCGGCCCGATCGTCTATCACCGCTCGTCGCCGATGGGCGAACTGGCCAGGCTGACCAAGGCCAAGCTGACCTATAACGACGGCAAGGACGCCGCCGCCGCCGCCAAGCTGGCGGCCAGCAGCGACGTGGTGATCGTCTTCGGCAACCAGTGGATGGCCGAGAGCTTCGACGCCGACGACCTGAATCTGCCGGGCCAGCAGAACGCGCTGATCGCCGCCGTGGCCAAGGCCAATCCGAAAACCGTGGTGGTGCTGCAGACCGGAGGACCGGTGGTCATGCCGTGGCTGGAGCAGGTCGGCGCGGTGGTGGAAGCCTGGTATTCCGGCTCCAACGGCGGCGCGGCCATCGCGCGCGTGCTGAGCGGCGAAGTGAATCCGTCCGGCCACCTGCCGGCCACCTTCCCTGCCTCGCTGGCGCAGCTGCCGCGTCCGAAGCTGGATGGCGACGCCAATGCCAAGGACGAAAACGTCATCGAGAATTTCGTCACCGACTACAACATCGAAGGCGCGGCGGTCGGCTACAAGTGGTTCGACCTGAAGGGCCACAAGCCGCTGTTCCCGTTCGGTTACGGCCTGTCGTACACCAGCTTTGCTTATGCCGACCTGAGCGCCCAGCCTGCGGGCAAAGGCATCGACGTCAGCTTCAGCATCAAGAACACCGGCGCGCGTGACGGCAAGGCGGTGGGCCAGGTTTATGTATCACCAGTGGCCGGCGGCTGGGAAGCGCCGAAGCGCCTGGGCGGCTGGAACAAGCTGGCGCTGAAGGCCGGCGCCAGCGGCAAGGCCACGGTGAAGATCGATCCGCGCCTGGTCGGCGTCTACGACAGCGCCAGCAAGACCTGGAAGATCGCCGCCGGCGAATACCTGGTGACGCTGGCCGAATCGGCCGGCGCCAAGCCGGCGGCCAGCGTCAAGGTCAAGCTGGATGCGGCCAGCGTGGACGTCAACGGCCGCTAAGGCCGTCAGTCCTCGGCGGACAAGGCGCCCAGCAGCGGCGCCGGTCCGAGGCGGAAGGTGCGCTTGACGGTGGCTTCGTCAAAATAATGGGTGTAAATGGCGCGCACCTTCTGCTCTTCCGTCATGGCTTTCAAGGCCGCCGCATAGCGCTGGCGCACCGCCGGCGAAATGGTTTGCTTCGACAGGTAGATGCCGGTGAACTGCGGCGTCGCCTCCGGCAGCGGCACGATCACCGTGCGCGCTTTCAGCCGGCTGTGCTTCAGGTATTTGCCGTAGATGGGCGGCGTCGCCAGCGTGCCGTCGGCGCGGCCCATTTCCAGCTTGCCGAACACGGTTTCAAAATCATTCACCACTTCCAGCCGGCCAGCGGAGGCCAGCAGCGCCAGCTGGGTTTCGATGGCGGTGTCATACGCCGCGCCGCGCGTGACGTTGAGCCGTCCGCTGCCGTGCGCGACAAAGTCGCTCAGGCTGGCGTATTGCCGGCCGCCTGATTGCGCCAGCACCAGGTCGTATTGCAGCCAGGCGTAAGGCAGGTAGCGCGCGTAGGCGTCGCGCTCGGGTGTGCGCAGCGCGCCCATGGTCATGTCGATGCGGCCCGCCGCCAACTCCACGAACAGGCGCTGACGCGGATACCAGTGGAACTCGAACTTGCAGCCGGTGCGGCGGCCCATCTCGTTGGCGACGTCGACGGCGATGCCGGCGATGCGCCCCTGATCGCGGTAGGAGGTATAGCCCAGGTCGCTGAGACCGACGCGCGTGACTGGCGGGCAGGCCGCAGCCGCATGCGCGGCGGGCAAGCTGCACCACAATGTGGCGATCAGGTACATCCGGTTGCGTCTCATCATGGACTCTTTTCCGCTAGTAACGATCAGTGTATCTTAGGTTGGGCCGCAGGGTGCCAGGAAGGCCTATCCACGCAAAGCCTCTTTGCAACAGTGCAAAGCGCGTGCCACGGACAGCGGTACACTTGGCGGCATGCCGCTCACTCCCAACAAGCAAGCCGAATTGCAGCGCGCCCTGCAGGACGCGCTGGACGATCGCGCCTTGCTGGCGGCGATGCCGGACTTGCAGCCAATGGCCGGCACGCCGCCGTTGCCGGCCACGCTGATCGCCGACACCGAACTGCACATCGTGCGCCACAAGGACAGCGGCTGCGTGCAGTTTGTGTTTCCGTCCGCCAGTCCCTCACTGGCGCCGCAGGCCGGCTGGGACTGGATCGTGCAGGCCACCTTGAACGCCAGGGAGCGCATGACGCAGGCGATGATCGACAAGATCGAAGCGCACAGCAAGCCGGAGCGCCTGCTGGCCCTGCGGCATGGCCATGGGCAGCCGGCCACGCCGCAGGAACTGGCGGCGACGCGCGGGCGCAAGGTGCTGCTGCTGGTGCACGGCGTCTTCAGTTCGACGGCCGGCGCGTTTGGCGAACTCGATTTGCAGCCGCTGCTGGAGCGTTACGAAGGCCGGGTGTTCGGCTACGACCACTGGACCATCGCCAGGACGCCGCAGCAAAACGCACTGCACCTGTTGCAGCGCTTGCCGTTCAACGCGGACTGGGAGGTGGACATCCTGTGCCACAGCCGTGGCGGACTGGTGGTACGCTCGATGTTGAGCGAGGGCCTGGCCGATATCGCGCGGGCGCGGGCCGGGCGCATCGGCAAGCTGGGCAAGGTGATCTTCGTGGCGGCGGCCAACCAGGGGTCGCCGCTGGCGGCGCCGGACGAGATCCAGCACTTTCTGAACGTGGCGGCGCTGCTGGCGTCGCTCAGTGGCGGCATGGCGCTGGATGTGGTGATCGGGCTGGCGCGGATGGTGGTGTCGCTGGGCTTCGGCCGGCCGAGCGTGCAGGCGCTGGCGAGCGGCTCCACGCTGATCCAGCTGCTGGACGGCAGCGGCTCGCTGCTGAGCAGCGCCAACAGCTACTATGCGCGCGCCAATTTCGACTTCGGCGACTCGGTGCTGGAGCAAACCGGCTCCCTGCTGAGCCGCGCACTGATGACGGACGCCAACGACATGGTGGTCCCCTACGCCGGCGTTCTACTGCCCCAAGGCACGCCGGACGCGGACCAGATCCTCAGCTTCGGCAGCGCCGAACAGAAACAAAACCAGGTCTGGCACACCGAATTCTTCCGCCAGCAAGCAACGCGGGATTTCGTGCTAGCCAACCTCCGTTAACCACGCAATCGCGCCCGACGCGCACGCAACACCTCCTGATAATGCGCTTCCAGCTCAGCTTCAAAAATCGGTTCGTATGAGTAATAGACCATGCAACCGCAATAATCCAATCCTCGCGAATTGCGCGAACCTCGCAACTTGGCGCCTATTTCTGGCTCGGCTTCCAGAAGCAGCTTTAGCGTGCGGAACTCCACGGAGCTAACGCAGGCGTAAAGATTCCGTGAAAAGCTGCGCCGTAAGCAAACTGTATTGAGGAATCAGGTTCGGATGTCATAACGCTCACCACTGAGACGCTGGAGGTCTCATGGTGGGCTTGCCTGGATCGGCTCGTATGATCTACATCAACCGGGGGCGGGAGTTTTGCGGCGGCGGCGGGCGTTCTTGGGGTCGGCGATCAGGGGACGGTAGAGTTCGATGCGGTCGTGGGCGCGCAGCAGGGTGTCCAGCGGCTTCTTCTTGGCGTAGATGCCGGTTTGCAGCTGGCTCAGCTCCAGGCCGGGCACTTCCTGCAGCACGCCGCTCAGGGCGACCGCCTGCTCCAGCGTCGTGCCGGCCGGCACCTGCAGCTCGCGCAGGAACTGCACCGCGTCGCTGGCGTAGCACACCTGGATGGAGAAGGTCTCAGCCGCCATACACCGTTTCCGCCCGCTTGCAGAAGGAATCGACCATGCTGTTGGCGATCATGCCGAACACCGGCCCCACCAGCTTGTCCAGCAAGCCGCTGGAAAACTCGTAATGCAGGTCCAGCTCGATCTTGCAGGCGTCGTCGCGCAACGGCTTGAACGACCAGACGCCATCCAGGCACTTGAAAGGACCGTCCACCAGCTGCATCTTGATGGAGGTCGGCGCCGTGTTTTCATTGGACGTGGTAAAACTCTGCTTGACGCCGTGGTAGTTGATGCCGACACTGGCCACCACGGTATTGCCATTCCGCTCACGGATCTCGACCCCACCGCACCACGGCAAGAATTTGGGATAGTCCTCGATGCCAGCCACCAGATCGAACATTTGCTGCGCGCTGTAACCCAGGAAAACTGATTTGTGTACTACTGCCATTGTCTAACCATTTGCTATGATGTTGAATTATTCGCGTCCGACGGCGCGCAGCAGTAGTTTAACCGATACCCACACATGACCATAGCTGATAACAAAAAAGCCTTTTTTGACTACTTCATCGAAGACCGCTTCGAAGCCGGCATCGTGCTCGAAGGCTGGGAAGTCAAGGCCATCCGCGA
This sequence comes from Duganella aquatilis, assembly GCF_009674565.1. Lineage (GTDB taxonomy): Bacteria > Pseudomonadota > Gammaproteobacteria > Burkholderiales > Burkholderiaceae_D > Rugamonas > Rugamonas aquatilis. The sequence continues at coordinate 145,514 of NZ_WKJL01000001.1, read as the reverse complement.
CGCCCGCGTGCAGATCAAGGAAGCCTACGTCACCATCAAGGGCGACGAGCTGTACCTGTTCGGCGCCCACATCAGCGCCCTGCCGACCGCCTCCACCCACATCAGCCCGGAAGCGGTGCGCACCCGCAAGCTGCTGCTGCACCGCCAGGAAATCGACAAACTGATCGGCAAGGTGGTGCGCGCCGGCTATACCCTGGTGCCGCTCAACCTGCACTACAAGGGCGGCCGCATCAAATGTGAAATCGGCCTGGCCAAGGGAAAGAAAATGCACGACAAACGTGCCACCGAGAAAGATCGCGACGGCAAGCGCGAAGTCGCGGCCGCGATGAAAGTCCATCGCCGTTAAAACTGTTGCGCGCCCCGTACACAACCCGGTCCCGTACCGGGTTTTTTATCGCCGGGAGAATTTCTAATTAGAAACATCCATGCTAAACTGGACGAAGATGATTTTACATTCGCGGCCAGCGCTTGGCCGCGACCGGACAGAATACTTGACGACGAGGCTATCATGGCGCTGAAAACTGCAATGGCACTGGCGGCCGGGATGATGCTGCTGGCAGGATGCGCATCGCGCTACACGCCGACGCCGCTGGCAGCCAACTTCCCCACCACCAAGCAGGCCAAGCTGCAAGCGGCCTATCACTGGGGCGTGATTTCCGACAATATCGAGAAACACGTGGTGGCCGAGCTGAAGAAAAGCCCGCCGCGCCCGGTGTACATCAATGAACCAAAAGACGCGACGCCGTTCCAGCACGCGCTGGCGACCCAGCTGACCACCTCGCTGGTGAACGACGGCCACGTGGTGTCGCGCACCCCGGCCGGCTCGCTGAAGGTCGAGATGGACGTGCAGGCCGTGACCTTCAGCGCCAACCGTCCGCAATACCGCTACCACGGCGAGCGCGCCATCCTCGGCAGCGGCGTCTGGCTGCTGAGCGAGATCGAAGCCCCGGCGCTGCTCAACGTGGCGGTCGGCGCCGGCGCCTGGGATGCCTACGACTGGTTCAACGCCCAGTTCGCGCCGGGCGACACGCCGAAGACCGAAATCATCGTCACCGTCTCGGTGTCCGACCAGTACCGCTATGTGGCGCGCAGCACCTCCGCCTATTACGTGGCCGACAGCGACCGCATCCTGTACGGCATCGTCGATCCCAAGCCCGAAGAACCTAAACTGACCCGTACCTTCCAGGTGCGCGGAGACATGTAATGCTGATTAAATCCCTGACGCGCGCCGCCGTGCTGGCCGCGCCACTGCTGATGCTGGCGGCCTGCTCCTCGTCGCCGAAGAACGAAGAAGGCAACTACGCCACCATTACGCCCAACCAGTTCATCAACGCCAACTACAAGGCGGCCGACGCGCTGCTGCAGCAGCTGAGCGGCAAGCTGGTGGCCGACAAGCCGCTGATCGTCGCCACCGTGGTCAACATCGACGCGCTGGACCAGACCACCACCCTGGGCCGGCTGGTCTCGGAACAGGTGTCAACGCGCATGGCGCAAGGCGGCCTGAGCATGCTGGAAATGAAGCTGCGCAACAGCGTCTACCTGAAGCGCAACCAGGGCGAGCTGATGCTGACCCGCGAGATCGGCGAAGTCGCCACCAGCCACAACGCGCAGGCGATCGTGGTCGGCTCCTATGCCGAGACCAGCGACATGGTGTTCATCAACATCAAGGTAATCCAGCCAAACACCAACTTCGTGCTGGCCGGCCATGACTACGTGCTGGCCAAGGAAGCCATCGTCCGCTCGATGCTGCAGCGTTAAAGCAGCAACGGCAGCACTTCCACCGCCGACGCCTCCACCTTCAGGCCGATCAGGTCGTCCGCCCGGGTTTTGCCCAGGTTGATGGCCGCGATCGGCTTGTTTGCTTGCGCAGCCAGCTTGGCGAAGCGGAAGCCCGAAAACACCATCAGCGACGACCCGACCACCAGCACCGCGTCCGCCTCGTCGGCCCATTGCAAGGCGTCGGCGGTGCGCTGCGGCGGGATGTTATCGCCGAAGAAGATCACGTCGGGCTGCAACACGCCGCCGCAAGCCGCGCACACCGGCAGCTGGAAATCCTGGAATTCGTCCAGTTCGACCTCGGCGTCGCCGTCCGGCCGCGCCTCGGGCACCACCTCGCCCGCCGGCCCGGTCGGCACCAGCGACGGGTTGGCCTGCGCCAGCCAGTCCTGGATCGCGCTGCGCGGATGGACGGCGCGGCAGTCCAGGCACAGCACGCCGTGGATATTGCCATGCAGCTCGATCAGCCTGCGGCTGCCGGCAGCGGTGTGCAGGCCATCGACGTTTTGCGTGATGATGGCGTGGATGCGGCCGGCCGCTTCCAGCTCGGCCAGCGCGCGGTGGCCGGCATTCGGCGCGGCGCCGGCCAGGGTCGGATAGCCGGCCATGCTGCGCGCCCAGTAGCGGCGGCGCACGGCCTCGGATTTGCGGAAATCCGGCCCCTGGATCGGGTTGCGGCCGCGCCGCACGCCGTCCTTGTCGCGGTAGTCGGGAATGCCGGACGCCGTGCTCAGGCCGGCGCCGGTCAGCACCAGCACGCGCTCGTGGCGCTGCAGAAAGGTGCTCAATTGGTCAATTTGCTGGTTCAGGTTCATATGCGCATGGTAGCCTAAAAATTATTTCCCGATTTGTAGAACCGTTTGCGTTCGGCAAGGTATTAACGGGAAAAATGGAGGAAGTTGGATGACCCCGGATTCAGAAGATGCACAACTGCTGGGCAGGATCGCTGCCGGGGACAGGCACGCCTTCGAGACGCTATACCGGTCGTATTTCCCACGCCTGTCGCGTTTTGCCGGGCGCATGGCGCGCAATCCGGCGCTGATCGAAGAAGTGGTCAATGACACCATGTTGGTCGTCTGGCAAAAGGCGGCCAGCTATGACGGCAGTTGCAAGCCTTCCACCTGGATTTTCGCGATCGCTTACCGCAAGACCCTGAAAGGCTTGAAACTGACCGACGAACCGGTCGAATCGGACGCGTCGCTGTACGAAGATGAGGGCGACAGCCGGCCGGAACAAGTGCTCGGCCGCCAGCAATTGCAGCAGACCGTGGCCGACGCGCTCGATGCGCTGCCGGCGGCGCAGCGGGCGGTGATGGTGCTGACTTATTATCACGAGATGGCGTATGCCGATATCGCCGAGATTGTCGAGTGCCCGCTGAACACGGTCAAGACCCGCATGTTTCATGCGCGGCACAGATTGAAGGATTTGTTGTGGAACGAAAGAGAGAGCAGCCAATGAACGGGCGCGTGTTCAGACTGGATATCCCGGTGCACCAGGCGGTGCAGGAATTGCTGCCGTGGTACGCGTCGGCACAACTGTCGGCGGACGAGACGCGGCGCGTGCACGATCACCTGCAAAGCTGCGCCCAATGCCGCCATGCGCTGGAGTGGGAACACGGCATGCGTGCCGAGGCGGCGGCGTCGGCGTCGGCGGACAGCCTGCCGGACGGCGTCGACATGGAAGGCGCATTGGCGCGGCTGCTGCCGGCGCTGGGGCCGCAGGAGCGCACCGCCGCAACAATGGCCGGCAACGGCTTCGCGCCCGCTGTTGCGACAAGCGCGGCGGCGACCGATGCCGCAGCGGCCAGTGGGCCGGCCACCGCCGTGCCGCACCCGCAGCGCGTGTCGTGGTGGCGCGCGGCCGCCGCCAACCAGCCGTCCTGGCTGCGCTGGGCGGTTGCGGCGCAGTGGGTGGCGATCGTCGGCCTCGGCGCGCTGTTGCTGCGTCCCGACGCCGAGCCTGCCGCCTACCGCACGCTGGGCGCCGGCGCGGCGGCCATGGGCAACCTGGTCGTGGTGTTCCAGCCCAGCACCAGCGAGCACGAGCTGCGGCGTATCCTGCAAGCGCAAAACGCCCGCGTGGTGGACGGCCCGACCGTGACCGACGCTTACCTGCTCAACGTGCCCGCCGCCAGCCGCGCCCAGGCCTTGCAGGCGTTGCGGGCCGAGTCCGCCGTCAAACTGGTGGAGCCGCTGGACGGCGGCAGCGCACCGTGAACGCCTTCTGCAAGCGCGTGGCGCTGCTGCTGGCCTGTCTGACCGCGCTGGCTGGCCTGCCGGCACGCGCGCAGGATGCGCCCATCGTCAGCGCCGCCTACGAATCCGGCGAACATCAGGTGCTGGTGATGCTGCGCCTGCCCGCCGCCCACTACCGCCCGGACGCCAGCTACGGCGGCCGCTACCTGGACGACAGCGGCCGTAGCGCGCGCCGCCGCCGTGCCGAGGCGCTGGCGCAGCAGCACGGCCTGGCGCTGCTGGACGACTGGCCGATGCCGGTGCTGGGCATCGACTGCTATGTGATGCGCTACCCCGACAACGAAACCGCCGACCACATCATCGCCCTGCTGACGCACGATCCGCAGGTGGAATGGGCGCAGCCGGTGGCGCGCTTCAGCGGCATGGGACAGGAGGCGGCAAGCGCCGATCCGCTCTATCCGGTACAGCCGGCCGCGCGCTACTGGCACGTGGCCGAACTGCACCGCTACACCACCGGCCGCAACGTCAAGGTCGCCGTGGTCGACAGCGGCATCGACGCCGGCCATCCCGACCTGCAAGGCCAGTTGGCCGTCAACAGCAACTTCGTCGATGCCGGCCCCACGCCGCCGGAGAACCACGGCACGGCGGTGGCCGGCATCATCGCCGCCCGCGCCGGCAACGGCGGCATCATCGGCGTGGCGCCGCAAGCGCGGCTGATGGGCTTGCGGGCCTGCTGGCAGCTGCCCGACCAGGCCACCCGATGTAACAGCTTCACGCTGGCCAAGGCCATCAACTACGCCATCCTGAACGGCGCCAGGGTCATCAACCTCAGCCTGTCCGGCCCGCCCGACAGGCTGTTGGACCGTCTGCTGGACGTGGCGCTGGAGCGCGGCATCGGCGTGGTCGGCGCGGTCGATGCGCAGAACAGCGGCCCGGCCTTCCCCGCCAGCCACCGCGGCGTGCTGGCGGTAGGGTCGCAAGGCCAGGGCGGAAAAACAGTGTTGGGCGAGCCGCTGCTGCTGGCGCCGGGCAACGACATCCCCACCACCGCGCCGGGCGGGCGCTGGGCCTTCGTCAACGGCAGCTCGTATGCGGCGGCGCACGTTTCCGGCATGCTGGCGCTGCTCGACGAATTGCAGCCGGACGCCTCCCCCGCACAATTGCGCACCCTGCTGCAACCGGCGGCGGCGCTCAACGCTGGTAACATCGACGCATGCGCCACCATTTCCCGCCTGCTCCGCCAATCCAACTGCGCCCGCGCACTGTCGCAAAGCGGCGCCGCTCCGTGACACCATCGTTGCGCGCATTCGTCCTGCTGGGGCTGCTCGGGCAGCTGCCGCTGCATGGCGCGATGGCGCAAGTCGATGTCAGCGGCAGCGTGGCGCTGCAATCGGCGTACCGTTATCGCGGCCAGTCGCCGGGCGACAGCGGCCCGGCGCCGCAGCTGACGCTCAATCTCGACACCGCGGGCGGCTGGTATCTGGGCGGCTTCGCCAGCGGCCTGACCATCGGCGAGCGCAAGGGCTACAAGCTGCAAAGCTACGCCGGCTTCGCACAGCGGCTGCCTTCCGGCTGGAGCTGGGAACTCGGTTGCAGCCACACCAGCTACACGCAGCTGCACATGAACGATTTCCAGGAATGCTACGGCGGCCTGTCCGGCGAACGCGTCAGCGGACGGCTGTACTATGCGCCGCGCTATCTCGGCTACGATGCGCATACGCTGTACGGGGAAGTGAATCTGTTCTATCCGCTGCACCCGAGCGTCAACCTGATCGCGCACGCCGGCCTGCTGCACAACCTGAGCAAGGGCATCTGGCCCGGCATTCCCGCCGCCTCCCGCTACGACGCGCGGCTGGGCGTCAGCGTGCCGCTCGGCGACTGGACCCTGCAACTGGCGCGCGAACAAGGCCAGGACGACGGCATCCGCTACAACAGCTACCCTGTCCACCCATCCAAAAGCTGGAGCATGAGCGCGACCTACGCGTTCTGACAAAGAAGAACCTTGCGGGCGCGGACTGGCATTAACAGCGCATCAACCAGTCCAAACGAAAGGAAACGCCATGCGCACTGCTCTCTCCTTATCCATGGCAGCCACCCTGGTCGCTTGCGGCGGCAGCGGCTACGGCGGCGGCGACATGCCGGTCGCACCGCCGCCGGTGGTCAGCAACACCATGTTCACCGTCACCAGCCTGGTGACCGACAGCGGCACCGCCGCCGCCCACACCGACGCCAAACTGATCAACCCCTGGGGCATCGCCTTCAATCCCACCGGCTTTGTCTGGGTGGCCAACAACGGCAGCAACAGCTCGACCCTGTATGACGGCAACGGCGTGCCGCAGTCGCTGGTGGTGGCCACGCCGGACGCGCCGACCGGCATCGTCTACAACGGCAGCAGCGACTTCAAGATCACGCAAAACGGCGTGACGGCGGCCAGCCCGTTCATCTTCGCCGGCGAGAACGGCAGCATCTCGGCCTGGTCGCCGACGGTCAACCGCAACAATACGGTAACGGCGGTCGATGGCGCCGGCACGCAGGTCGTGTACAAAGGACTGGCGATCGCCGCCTACAACGGCGCCAATTACCTGTATGCGACCGACTTCCATCATGGCCGCATCGACGTCTACGACGCCGCGTTCAACAAGGCCACGCTGCCGGGGGCCTTCCAGGACGCCACGCTGCCGGCCGGTTACGCGCCGTTCGGCATCCAGGCGGTCGGCGACCGCATCTACGTCAGCTACGCGCAGCGCGCCACCACCGGCGACGATGACGTCAAGGGCGCCGGCCTGGGCGCGATCGATGTCTTCGACACGGCCGGCAACCTGGTCAAGCAGCTGGTGAAAGGCGGCGCGTTGAATGCGCCGTGGGGCATGGCGGTGGCGCCGGCCAACTTCGGCACCTACAGCGGCAAGCTGCTGGTGGCGAATTTCGGCGATGGCAAGATCAATGCCTATGACGCGGCCAGCGGCGCCATGAGCGGCACCGTCAGCAAGGCCGACGGCAGCGCGGTGACGATCGATGGCCTGTGGGGCATCGCCTTCGGTCCCGGCGTGAACAGCCAGCCCACCAACACCCTGTTCTTCACCGCCGGGCCGGGCGACGAAGCACACGGCCAGTACGGACGGATCGATATGATGTGAGCAGCTATAAAAGTGACAAATGTCTCTAGGTGGCCGAGCGATGGCAGATTATTATTCTCATGCCTTTTGAGAAATTTAAATTTCCATACAACAACAACCTGGGATACGCCATGAAAACCACCAAACTGCTTCAAGCTGTCGCCGTCGCCGCCCTGCTGGCCAGCGGCTCCGCCGCGCACGCCGCCACCGAACTGCTGACCAACGGCAGCTTCGAGTTGAACGCGCAGCCCAACAACAGCTGGAACATCTACAGCAACCTGACCGGCTGGACCGGTGGTGCTTATGGCATCGAACTGCGCAACAACGTCGAGGGCGTGGCGTCGAACGGCTTCAACTTCGTCGAGCTGGATACCTCGGCCAACAGCTCCATGAGCCAGACGGTCAACACGGTGCTGAACCAGCACTACACGCTGACGTTCGATTTCCAGGATCGCGTCAACGTGCCGACCTCGTCCCAAGGCCTGCAGGTAAGCTGGGGCGGCAATACGGTGGCGACCGTGAACAACTCGTTGGGCGGCGGCTGGCAGACGGTCACCTACACGCTGATCGGCACCGGCCATGCGGAAACGCTGAACTTCCAGGCGGTGGGCGCCAGCGACGGCCTGGGCACCTCGCTGGACCACATTTCGCTGACGTCCGCCGTGCCGGAACCTGAAACCTACGCCATGATGTTGCTGGGCCTGGGCATGGTGGGCGCCGTCGCCCGCCGCCGCAAGCAATAAGCCAGGCTACAGGCGGGCGCGCAGGTCTTCGACCGAGGCGCGCCACGCCTCGTAGTGTTCGCTCTCTTCCCACAGCGCGCGCAGCTCGGACTCCTCCGACAGGATGCGCTCCAGCGCGCGCGCTGCCTTGTCGGCCAGGTCGGCGCGCGGCTTGGCCTTCGGCTTGCGCGCCGCCACCCATTCATCGACGGATGCGCTGTCTTCGCTGCGCGGACCGCCCTTGCCTTGCAGGCGCGCCAGCACTTCGATCGCCACCAGCGCTTCGGCGGCAAACGGCGCATCGAGTTCGCCCGGCGTGTCCAGCGCGGTGTTGAGGGTGTCTTCCACCGCGTCCAGATTGCCTGTTTCGTGCAGGTCCTCCGCCCAGTCCTGAGCGTAGTCATTGCCGAATGCGTCTACCGCCCATGTACCCATGCCTGCTCCTTATGCTTTGGCGGGCTTGACGAGCGGCGCGTCTTTTTGCGTCTTCACCACCTGCATCGCGGTGGCGATCAGGCCGCTCATATCGCCCAGATTGGCCGGTATGATAATCGAATTATTGGTCTTGGCAAGCTGGCCGAAGGCGCCGACATATTGTTCCGCCACCTTGAGGTTGACCGCATCCTCGCCGCCCGGCTCGCGGATCGCTGCGCCGACCTGGCGCAGCGCCGAGGCATTCGCTTCCGCCAGCGCGACAATCGCCGCCGCCTGGCCCTGCGCGCGGTTGATGGCGGCCTGCTTGTCGCCTTCGGAACGGGCGATCTGCGCTTCGCGTTCGCCGCTGGCGATGTTGATCTGCTCCTGCTTGCGGCCTTCCGACGCCGCGATCAGCGCGCGCTTTTCACGCTCGGCGGTGATCTGCGCCTGCATCGCGTGCAGGATCTCTTTCGGCGGCGTCAAGTCCTTGATCTCGTAGCGCAGCACCTTCACGCCCCAGTTGGCGGCCGACTCGTCGATCGCGTTGACGATGGCGGTGTTGATGTGCTCGCGCTCCTCGAAAGTCTTGTCCAGTTCCATGCGGCCGATAACGGAGCGCAGCGTGGTCTGCGCCAGCTGGGTGATGGCGGCGATGTAATTGGACGAGCCGTACGAGGCGCGCATGGCGTCGGTGATCTGGAAGTACAAAATGCCGTCCACCTGCAGTTGCGTGTTGTCGCGCGTGATGCAGACCTGCGGCGGCACGTCGAGCGGAATCTCCTTCAGCACGTGCTTGTAGGCGATGCGGTCGACAAACGGAATCACGATGTTGAGGCCCGGCCCCAGCGTGGCGTGGTATTTTCCGAGACGCTCGACCACCCACGCGTGCTGCTGCGGCACCACGTTGATGGTTTTGAAGACGAATACCAGCGCCAGAATAAACAGGATGAAGGTGACGTTACCGATACTGATGTCCATGTAGTTCTCCGTGAGTGAATCTTAAGCCGCCACGATCAGGCGGCTGCCGCGTACTTCGCGTATCGTGTACTGGCCGGGCGTGGCGGCGGCGCCCGGCGCCAATTCCACGTCCCACAGCGCGCCGCGATACATCACGCGCGCTGCGCCATCCTGCCATGCCGGCACGTGGACGGTTTGACCGATGTCGAGGTTGACGTTGGGATCGCGCTCGGCCTGCACGCGCTCCTGCTGGCGGCCGTAGCGGCTGCGGCGCAGCGCCAGGGTGGCGGCGCTGCCGACCAGCGCCGCCACCAGCAGCGCCACCGCTTCGCCGAATCCCAGCGCTGCGGCAAGCGCACCGGCCGCCAGGCCGATGGCGATCATCAGCAAATAGAACGTGCCGCTGAACAGTTCCAGTATCACCGTCACACCGGCGGCAGCCAGCCAGTAGCTCCAGTCAGCCATGATGCTCTCCTTTCAAATGCAAAAACCCTCGCTTCCCGGAATGGGCTGCGAGGGTTTTTGCTACTGTACAAATGGTATTGATAGAGTTTTTTGCTACTAAATTCGATAACTCCAGTCTATACCATTTACAGCGTGCGTCAACACTTTATTACTTCTGCAGGCTGGCCAGTTTCTGCCAGGTGTCGATCACCGAGTCCGGGTTCAGCGACATCGATTCGATGCCCTGCTCCATCAGCCAGGCGGCGAAGTCCGGATGATCCGATGGCCCCTGGCCGCAGATGCCGATGTACTTGCCCTGCTTGCGGCAAGCCTGGATCGCCTGCGACAGCAGCGCCTTGACAGCATCGTCGCGCTCGTCAAAGTCGGCCGCCAGCAGCGCCATGCCGGAATCGCGGTCCAGGCCCAGCGTCAGCTGGGTCAGGTCGTTGGAACCGATCGAGAAGCCGTCGAAGTGCTCCAGGAAGCGCTCCGCCAGAATCGCGTTGGATGGCACTTCGCACATCATGATCAGGCGCAGGCCGTTCTCGCCGCGCACCAGGCCGTTTTTGCCCAGCAGGTCCACGACTTTTTCAGCCTGGCCCAGCGTACGCACGAACGGCACCATGATCTCGACGTTGGTCAGGCCCATGTCGTTGCGCACGCGTTTCATGGCGGCGCATTCCATTTCGAAGGCGCCGGCGAAGTCGGCGGCCAGGTAGCGCGCCGCGCCGCGGAAGCCCAGCATCGGATTTTCTTCATCCGGTTCGTAGCGCGAACCGCCGATCAGTTTCTTGTACTCGTTGGACTTGAAGTCCGACAGGCGCACGATCACTGGTTTCGGCCAGAACGCCGCAGCGATGGTGGCGATGCCCTCGGCCAGCTTGTCGACGTAGAAGGCTTTCGGCGAAGCGTGGCCGCGTGCGACCGACTCCACTGCTTTCTTCAGGTCGGCGTCGATGTTCGGATATTCCAGGATCGCTTTCGGGTGCACACCAATATTGTTATTGATGATGAACTCCAGGCGCGCCAGGCCGACGCCGGCGTTCGGCACCGACTGGAAGTCGAACGCCAGCTGCGGATTGCCGACGTTGAGCATGATCTTGGTCGGCAGCTTGGGCAGCTCGCCGCGCGCCACTTCGGACACTTCGGTTTCCAGCAGGCCGTCGTAGATCTTGCCCTCATCGCCTTCGGCGCAGGACACGGTGACGAAGGTGCCGTCTTTCAGCACTTCGGTCGCATCGCCGCAGCCGACCACCGCCGGCACGCCCAGTTCACGCGCGATGATCGCCGCGTGGCAGGTACGGCCGCCACGGTTGGTGACGATGGCGGAAGCACGCTTCATCACCGGCTCCCAGTTCGGGTCGGTCATGTCGGCCACCAGCACGTCGCCTGGCTGCACGCGTTCCATGTCGGCCGGATCGTGAATCACGCGCACCGGACCGGCGCCGATCTTCTGGCCGATGGCGCGGCCGGAGGCCAGCACGGTGCCGCTCGATTTCAGCTTGAAGCGCTGCTGCACGTCGGTCGCCTTCTGCTGCGACTTGACGGTTTCAGGACGCGCCTGCAGGATGTACAGCTTGCCGTCGCGGCCATCCTTGCCCCACTCGATATCCATCGGACGGCCGTAGTGGTTCTCGATGATGACCGCGTACTTGGCCAGCTCCACCACTTCCTCGTCGTTCAGCGAATAGCGGTTGCGCAGCTCGACCGGCACGTCGACGGTCTTCACCGAACGGCCAGCCTTGGCTTCGCTGGTGAATTCCATCTTCAGCAGCTTGGAGCCGATGTTGCGGCGGATGACAGGCGATTTGCCTTTTTCCAGCATCGGTTTGTGGACGTAGAATTCGTCCGGATTGACCGCGCCCTGCACCACCGTCTCGCCCAGACCATAGCTGGAGGTGACGAACACCACGTCCTTGAAGCCGGACTCGGTGTCGATGGTGAACATGACGCCGGCGGCGCCCAGGTCGGAACGCACCATGCGCTGCACGCCGGCCGATAGCGCCACTTCGGCGTGGGTGAAGCCCTTGTGTACGCGGTACGAGATCGCGCGGTCGTTGTACAGCGAAGCGAAGACGTGCTTCATCGCGTCCAGCACGTTGTCGATGCCGACCACGTTGAGGAAGGTCTCCTGCTGGCCGGCGAACGAGGCATCCGGCAAGTCTTCGGCGGTGGCCGAGGAGCGCACGGCGAACGACATTTCGGTCGACGAATCGGCCACCAGTTGTTCGTAATAGGTCTTGATCTCGGCTTCCAGGCGCGGCTGGAACGGCGTGTCGACGATCCACTGGCGGATCTCGGCGCCGGCCTGCGCCAGCGAGCGCACGTCGTCGATGTTCAGATCCGACAGGCGGTCGGCGATACGGTCGGCCAGCGACTTGCCACCGGCCACGCTGTGCGACAGGAAGTCGCGGAAAGCCTGGGCCGTGGTGGCAAAGCCGCCCGGCACGCGCACGCCGGCGCCGGCCAGCTGGCTGATCATCTCGCCGAGCGAGGCGTTCTTGCCGCCGACGGATTCGACATCCGTCATGCGCAAGTGTTCAAACGAGGCAACGTAGACCGCTTCGTTGTTTTGCTCCTTCAATGCTGCGTTGGACATAATTACACCTTTTTGATGATAGAAATCTTCCAGCAAGGCGCAGACTTGTTTCTTGTTATTCTGTTCGTCGTGCAGCACAATCTTACCTATGGCGATTATTCTACAGCCTGTGGCGCGAATTGACGATTCACAATACCGATAGCCTCCTCTACATGACACAAGAACAACGACAACCCCTGCCCTCCGCCGCCCGCACCGTCTTCTTCGTATCCGACGGCACCGGCATCACCGCCGAAACCTTTGGTCACTCCGTGCTGACCCAGTTCGAGCTGCGCTTCCGCCAGGTGCGGCTGCCGTTCATCGACACGCTGGACAAGGCGCACGACGCGGTGCGCAAGATCAACGAGGCGTTTGCGACTGATGGTCAACGCCCGATCGTCTTCTCGACGCTGGTGCACACGCAGCTGTCCGATGTCATACGGCAATGCAAAGGCATGTATATGGACATGTTCCAGACCTTTGTTGCCCCACTGGAACAAGAACTGGGCGTGAAGTCGACCCATACCATTGGCCGCTCGCACAATATCGTCGACAGCGAGGAGTACAAGAACCGCATCGAGGCAATCAACTTCTCGCTGGCGCATGATGACGGGCAGTCGCACAAGAATCTGTCGGAGGCCGATGTGATCCTGGTGGGCGTGTCGCGCTCGGGCAAGACGCCCACCAGTTTGTATCTGGCGATGCAGTATGGGATCAAGGCGGCCAACTATCCGCTGATTCCGGACGATTTCGAGCGGGGGCGGTTGCCGTCGTCGCTGTATGAGTTCAAGGCGAAGATTTTCGGGCTGACCATTACGCCGGAGCGCTTGACCGAGATCCGCAACGAGCGGCGCGCGGGCAGCAAGTATGCGGCGTTGGAGAATTGCCGCTATGAGGTCAACGAGGCCGAGGCGATGATGAAGCGCGAAGGCATACGCTGGCTGTCGTCGACCACCAAGTCGATTGAAGAGATTTCCACCACCATCCTGCAGGAAATCAAGCCGGACCGGCGCGAGTACTAGCGCAGCCCCGCACGGCCAGGTGGGGTCTGACCCAGGGTCCGGATAGGGCTCCGCCCGCCAGTCCTGCGGACTGGCCCCCTAAGTGGTAACGCGAGTGTCGTAGCTAAAGCGTGCGGGTTAAACGCGTGCCGGATCCGTTTCGCGCGCGTACACGCGATGCTGCCCCAGCACGGATCTGAACCGCTCCAGGGCTTCCGCAACGTCGCCGGGTTCCGCGACGATCACCCCGGGGTCCGGCACCCCATGCGCCAGCTTGCGCGGGATCTTGGCCGCCTTCAGCAACTCCCCACCGCTGCCCAGCGCCAGAAGCGGCTTGCCGTGCCGGTATTGCAGCTTCACGAATTCCAGCGCACTGGCGTCACGGCTCAACGCATCGCGCGCATCCGCGCAGTCGGGAACAATCACGCCATCCCACAACACCGACGGCCCGGTCTCCAGGCTGATCTCCACATCCAGCGGCGCATCGGTGTACGAGGCCAGCGCGCCGATCTTCTGCCCCACAAGGCGCGGCACCGCACCCTGGTCCAGCAGCGCCGCATACAGCTTGCGCACCTGCACACCGTCCACCCCGGCCGCCACCAGCAACGCCACGCGTTTCGTGCGAATACCGACATTGCCGGGCCGCGCGAACAGCGACAGCGCCGACGACGGCGGATAATCATACGGCGGCCGGTCCGTGGCCGGTGGCAGCGGTGGCGGCACTTCCATGCCCAGTCCATCGGCCACGGCGGCGGCCAGCCCGGCGTCGATATTCGCCAGCAAGGCCAGCGTGCGACGGCGGATGGCCGGCGTCTGCACCCGCGTCAGCTCGAAGCGGAAGGCGCCGATGATGTGGCGCTGCTCGGTCACGCTCTGGCTGATCCAGAACAGGCGCGCCTGCGAATAGTGGTCGGCAAACAGCTCCGGCTTGCCGCGCACCTCGTTGCCCTGCGACGGCTCCGGCACGCTGACGAAACCGCGCGCGCCGGCCTGAAACGGACAGCCGCCGGCCAGCGAATTCGGCTCGTAACTCACGCGCCCACGGTTGATCTGCTGCCGATGAATGCCGTCGCGCTGATTGTTATGAATCTGCGCCACCGGCGTGTTGATCGGGATCTCGTGGAAGTTGGCGCCGCCCAGGCGGCTGATCTGCGTGTCGATGTACGAATGGATGCGCCCTTGCAGCAGCGGATCGTTGGTGAAGTCGATGCCCGGCACCACATGCGCCGCGCAGAAGGCCACCTGCTCGGTCTCGGCGAAGAAGTTGTCCGGATTCCGGTCCAGCACCAGCTTGCCGACGGTGCGTACCGCCACCATCTCCTCCGGCACGATCTTGGTCGGATCGAGTACGTCGAACGGGAACTGCGCCGCCTGTTCCTCGGTGAAGATCTGCAGGCCCAGCTCCCACTCGGGGAACTGGCCGCTATCGATGGCTTCCCACAAATCGCGGCGATGAAAGTCCGGATCGGCGCCGGTCAGCCGCGCCGCTTCGTCCCACACCAGCGAATAGGTGCCGGCCAGCGGCGTCCAGTGAAATTTGCAGAACACCCATTCGCCCTTGGCGTTCACCAGCCGGAAGGTGTGCACGCCGAAGCCCTGCATGGTCCTGTAGCTGCGCGGGATGGCGCGGTCGGACGTATGCCACATCAGCATGTGCGCGATTTCGGGACTGAGCGAGGCGAAGTCCCAGAACGTGTCATGCGCGCTGGCCGCCTGCGGCATGCCGTTGTGCGGCTCCGGCTTGACCGAGTGGATCAGGTCCGGGAACTTCATCGCATCCTGGATGAAGAACACCGGCATGTTATTGCCGACCAAATCCCAGTTGCCGTCATCGGTGTAGAACTTGACGGCGAAACCGCGCACGTCGCGCACCGTGTCGGCCGAGCCGCGTTCGCCGGCAACGGTGGAGAAGCGCACGAACACCGGCGTGCGCTTGCCGACGGCGGCGAATGGCGCGGCGCGGGTGATGGCGCGCAGGTCGTCATAGCTTTCGAAGTAGCCATGGGCGGCCGAGCCGCGCGCGTGCACCACGCGCTCGGGAATACGCTCGTGGTCGAAGTGCGTAATTTTTTCGCGCAGGATGAAGTCTTCCATCAGCGTCGGGCCGCGCAAGCCGGCTTTCAGGGAGTTCTGGTTGTCGGCGACCGGGACGCCCTGGTTGGTGGTCAGCTCGCGCGCCGTGTCGTCGACACGCACGCGGTCCAGCGGACGGTTGATGGCGTTGTCGCCGATGTCGGGCTGGCCGTCGCCGACCTTTTCGGAGGCGATGGTTTCGGTGCTGGTGCCGGCGGTCGCGATGGGCGTCGGCGCCGCATGCGTTTCACCGGTATGCGGCGTGTAGGCCGCCTCGCCGTATTCCAGCGCCTTGGTGGCGTTGAACGGACGCTCGGCGGCCAGCTTTGCGTCGCCGGCGACCTTCTCCAGCAACTGGTCTGAAATGGGATTCGACGGACCGAGTCGCGACGGATGCGGCGGTGTGGCAGGTCCGGCGACTGTACTCAGGATGGAACCGGCGCCGTCCACCACGCCACCGTTGTTCTTACGTTTAGCCATGTCGCACCTCGAATGTGGGCGCCTCCCCGGCGGGAGGCAGGGCATCGAGTGTGCGACGGTTAAGGCTGAGTGTGTTTGATCAGCCTCAATCCGGGGTCAGTTCTGCCATTGGTACATGAGCCCGTGTGCGATTGGCAGAACTGACCCCGGTTTTAGAAGAAGTGCTGCCAGTCGGCCAGCCAGGCGGGGAAGTCTTCGACCGGCATCGGTTTGGCGATGTAGTAGCCCTGGGCGTAGGTGCAGCCCAGGCTTTGCAGGAAGTCCCAGTCCTGCTTGGTCTCGACGCCGACCGCCACCGAGCGCCGGTCCAGGCTGCGCGCCAGGCCGAGGCAGGAGCGCAGCACGGTGCCGATCGCCGCGCGCTTGGAGGCGCCGTCGACGAAACTGCGGTCGATCTTCAGCTCCGAAAACGGAATGCGCGCCAGCAGTTGCAGGTTGCTGCGCCCGGTGCCGTAGTCGTCGATCGCCAGGCCGAAGCCTTTCATCCGCAGCCGCAGCAGGCGTTCGAGGAAGTGCGGGTCGGTGCTCAACACCGCCGATTCGGGCATTTCGAAGGTGATGTAGTCGGCCATGATCTGATGCCGTTCCAGGCAGGCCGCGATCTGCTCCATGAACTGCGGATGCGCCAGCGTGGTCTGGTCGACATTGATCGACACCGATATCGGCACGCCGCGGTCATGCAGCGTACGGCAGGCCAGCACCGATTTTTCGATCATGGTCCAGTCGAGGAAGTCGACGCGTCGCGCCGCTTCCAGCGCCGGCATGAACGACGCCGGTCCCAGTACGCCATACAGCGGATGGCGCCAGCGCGCGAACATCTCCAGGCCTTTCACCTGGCCGGTTTCCAGTTCGATCTTCGGCTGGAAGAAGGGATCGAATTCGCGGTTCTGCAAGCCCTGCCCCACTTCGGCGAACGACAGCGCCGGCGCCGGTTCGTGCGCGCCTTGCGCTTCGCCCGGTTGCAGGTAGTTCTGGATCAGCGCCACCAGGCGGCTGCCGATGACCGGTTTGCCGATCGCTCCCAGCACGTTGACGCCATATGCGTCGGCCATGGTCTCCACCGAGAACAGCACGGCGTTGGTCTGCGCGCCGACCACGATGACGCCGGCGCGGCATTGGGCTTCGCCCAGGCGCCGTATCAGTTCCAGCGCATCCATGCCCGGCAGGGCCAGGTCGATGATGGCGATGTCCACCGCCGGCGTGATGCCGGCATTGAAGTGGCGCAGCGCGGTGTGGCCGTCCGGCGCCTGCGTGATCCGGCCGACGCCGAGATGCACCAGGATGTCCGCCAGCGCGTGGCGTTGAACCTGATCTCCTTCGGCTACCAGAAAGTGCAACTGCGCGATGTCCATGACGGCTCCTAGGTGTGCTTAGGCCTGATTCTGCCTTACTTGCTCGAAAAAGCAAACCGCGGCGCAGGCGGCGACGTTGAGCGACTCCACCTGGCCCAGGTGCGGTATCACCACCTGGTGCGTCGCCATCGACAGCAGGTCGTCCGCCACGCCCTGCCCTTCGTGGCCGAACAGCCAGGCGGTCGGCGCGCGCAGGTCGACGTCGTACAGGCGCTGCGTGGCGTAGCCGCTGGTGGCCAGGGTCTGCACCTTGGCGCCGCGTACCAGTTCCGCCAGGTCGACATTTTCGAAAATATCCAGCACGAAGTGCGCGCCCATCGCCGCGCGCAGCACTTTCGGCGACCAGCAGAACGCGGTGCCGGCGCTGCAATAGACTTGCGTGATGCCCGCCGCCGCCGCGCTGCGCAGGATGGAGCCGACGTTGCCGGGATCCTGCACGCCGTCCAGCAGCACCGCCGACACGCTCACCGGCGCCGTCACCGCGCGCTCCGGCGTGGCGATCAGGAACATCACGCCGACGCCATGTTCGACCTGGCTGACGGCGTTGTACAGCGCATCCGGCAGCGCCAGCACGTGCGCGCGCTGCGCTTCCAGCTGGCCGATGATGTCCATCACTTCAGGATTCTGCAGCGAGCCTTCGCTGACCACGCACTGTTCCGGCAGGCCACGCAGTTGCAGGTAGGACTGGCACAGGTGCACGCCGTCCAGCAGCGTGCGGCCGGACTTGCGGCGCGCCTGCGAGCTGCCGGCCAGCTTGACCAGTTCCTTGTATTGCGCGTTGTCGCGCGAGGTAATCGTCTTCACAGTTTCACCTCCAGCAAGGCGCGCACCGGCGCGAAGGAACGACGGTGCACCGGCGACGGCCCGTGCTCGCGCAGGCGTTCCAGGTGCAGCGCGGTGCCGTAGCCCTTGTGCTGGTCGAAGCAGTATTGCGGATACTGCGCGTGCAGCGTCACCAGCGCGGCGTCGCGCGCGGTCTTGGCCAGGATCGAGGCGGCCGAAATCGCATCCACCTTGTCGTCGCCGCCGACGATGGCGATGCTCTGGATTTTCATCACCGGGCAGCGGTTGCCGTCGATCAGGGCCAGCGTCGGCACGGTGCTCAGCGCTTCCACCGCGCGGCGCATCGCCAGCATCGACGCCTGCAGGATATTCAGCTTGTCGATTTCTTCTTCCGATGCCTCGGCAATCGCCCACGCCAGCGCGTGCTGCTTGATCAGCGGCGCCAGCATGTCACGCTTGGCTTCGGTCAGCTTTTTCGAGTCGCGCAGGCCTTCGATCGGGCGCGAGACGTCGAGGATGACGGCGGCCGCGAATACCGGGCCGGCCAGCGGACCGCGACCCGCCTCGTCGACGCCGCAGATGATTTCATCGGGCGATGCCGGCAGGTCGTCGAACAGGCCCAGAGTTTGATTCTTCACTTTGCTCTTTCAATGACGCGCAGCACGGCGGCTGCGCTTTCCACCGCGCTGTTGCGCAGCAGGCTGTGATGCATGTCGGTGAACCGCTGCGCCAGGCGAAGGCGGTGCGGCGCGTCGCTCAGCTGCTTCCACATCGCTTCGGCCAGCGCTTCCGGATTGGCGGCGTGCTGCAGCAGTTCCGGCACCAGGAATTCGCGCGCCAGGATGTTCGGCATGCCGATCCACGGCTGGTAGCCGAAGTGGCGCAGGATCTGCCATTCCAGTTCCATCATCTTGTAGGCGATGACCATCGGCTTCTTGAACAGCGCCACCTCCAGCGAGGCCGTGCCGGACGCCACCAGCACCGCATCGGCGGCAGCGATCGCGGTGTGCGACTGGCCGTCCAGCAGCTGGATCTCGACGTCCTGCAGGCCGGCCTGCGCCACCAGTTGCAGGAAGTAGGCGCGCTGGCGTTCGCCGGCCATCGGCGCGATAAAGCGCAGCGTGCGGTCGCGCGCCTTCAGCAGTTTCGCCGCCTGCACGAACGCCACGGTGTTGTACTTCAATTCGGACATGCGGCTGCCCGGCATGATGGTGACCACGTTGCAGTCTTCCGGCATGCCCAGCGCGCGGCGCGCGGCGCCTTCGTCAGGCGTCAGCGGAATCAGCTCGGCCAGCGGGTGGCCAACATAGCTGACCGGCACGCCGGCCTGCTGGTAGATCGCTTCCTCAAACGGGAAGACCACCAGCATGTGCGACACCGCCCGGATTATTTTCTGGATGCGGCCACCGCGCCAGGCCCAGATCTGCGGACCGATGTAGTGGATGGTCGGGATGCCGGCCGCCTTCAGCTGCTCTTCCAGCCCCAGGTTAAAGCCCGGATAGTCGGCGCCGATGAAGGCCGCCGGACGCTCGGCCAGCAGCTGGTCACGCAAGGTGTTCTGGATGCCTTTCAGCTCGCGGTAGCGCATCAGCACCGGCAGCAGGCCGCGCACCGTCAGCTGGTCCATCGGCCAGTGCGATTCGAAGCCCTGCGCCATCATCTGCGGGCCGCCGATGCCGTGGAAGCGCGCATCCGGCAGGTGCGGACGCAGGCCAGAAAGCAAACGAGCCGCCAGCATGTCGCCGGACGGCTCGCCCGCCACCAGGGCCAACGACAGCTTGTCAGCGGACGATGCCACGGCTCGCGGTATCGAGGAACTCGCGCATGGCGCGCATGTGCAGCGCCACGTCCGCCGGTACCGACGCCTCTTCGGCGATCAGCGCCGCCTTGGCTTCTTCCAGCGTGTGGCCGGAGCGGTAGATGATCTTGTAGGCGGCGCGGATGCCGTTGATCTGCTCGCGCGTGAAGCCGCGGCGTTTCAGGCCTTCGATGTTGACGCCGTGCGCCTGCGCCGGATTCCCGTTCAACAGCACGAACGGCGGCACGTCCTGGGTCAGCGAGGTGCTCATGCCGACAAACGCGTGCGCGCCGATCTTGCAGAACTGGTGCACATTGGCGAAGCCGCTCATGATCACCCAGTCGCCGATTTCGACGTGGCCGGCGATCTGCGCGTTGTTCGAGAAGATCGTGTTGCTGCCCACCACGCAGTCGTGCGCCAGGTGGACGTAGGCCGAAATCCAGTTGTCGTTGCCGAGCGAGGTCACGCCCTTGTCCTGCACCGTGCCGGTGTTGAAGGTGCAGAATTCGCGAATGGTGTTGCGGTCGCCGATGGTCAGGCGGGTCGGTTCGCCGTTCCACTTCTTGTCCTGCGGCGCGGCGCCGATCGACGAGAACTGGAAGAACTTGTTGTCGCTGCCGATGGTGGTGTGGCCTTCGATGACCACGTGCGGGCCGACCACCGTGCCGGAACCGATGACGACGTTGGGACCGACCACGGAATACGGGCCGATCTCCACGCTGTCGTGCAGTTCGGCCTTGCTGTCGACGACAGCGGTGGCGTGTATCTTGGCCATGGTTACTGTCCTGCGGCAGGCTGCGACGCGTCGGCCGCGTTACGGATGGTGCACATCAGGTCCGCTTCCACCGCGGTCTGGCCGTCGACCGAGCCGACCGCCTTGTATTTCCAGATGCCGCGCGATACGCGCACGATTTCGATGTCCATCTTCAGCTGGTCGCCAGGACCGACCGGACGCTTGAAGCGCGCGTTGTCGATGCCGACGAAGTACACCACCGAATTCTCGTCCGGCTTGATGCCCATGGTCTTGAACGACAGCAGCGCCGCCGTCTGCGCCATCGCTTCGATCATCAGCACGCCCGGCATCACCGGCTTGTGCGGGAAGTGGCCGTTGAAGAATTCTTCGTTGACGGTGACGTTCTTGATGGCGGTGATCGACTTGTTCTCTTCGTACGACAGCACGCGATCGACCAGCAGCAGCGGATAGCGGTGCGGCAGGTAGGACTTGATCTCGCAGATGTCCATCGTCTTGGAGGTTTCAGGCTGGGTAGTGGTCATGATTCGTTATTCTCAGTTTTGGTCTTGATGATTTTTTCCAGCGCGCGGATACGCTCGCGCATGGTCGACAGATTGCGGACGATCGCCGCCGACTTTTCCCACTCGGCGTTCTTCGCCAGCGGATAGAAGCCGGTGTACTGGCCCGGTTCCAGGATCGAGCGCGACACCATGCTGCCCGAGCCGACGTGCACCTTGTCGACGATGGTCAGGTGGCCCAGCACCATGGCCGCGCCGCCAAAGGTGCAGTACTTGCCGATCTTCGCGCTGCCGGCCACGCCGACGCAGCCGGCCATCGCCGTGTGCGCGCCGATATGGCAGTTGTGGCCGATCTGGATCTGGTTGTCCAGCTTGACGCCATCCTCGATGATGGTGTCGGCCAGCGCGCCGCGGTCGATGCTGGTGTTGGCGCCGATGTCGACGTCGTCGCCGATCATCACGCGCCCGGTTTGCGGAATCTTGATGTAGACGCCGCCCTCGTTGGCGAAGCCGAAACCGTCGGTGCCGATCACCGCCCCCGAATGCAGGATGCCGCGCTTGCCGATCTGGCAGCGCGCGTGGAAGGTGACGTTGGCGAAGAAGTGCGTGTCGGCGCCGATCACGGCGTCGCGGCCGATGTAGCAGCCGGCGTCGATCACGGCGTTCTCGCCGATCACCGCGCCCTCCTCAATCACCACGCGCGCGCCGATGTGGGCCGACGGCGCCACCTTGGCGCTGGCCGCCACCACCGCCGTGGCGTGCACGCCCGGCGCCGGCGCCACCGCCGTCAGCGATTCGAAATACTGCGCCGCGCGGGCGAAATACACATACGGGTTGGCGACGACGATGCGCGCGCCGCTGAAACCGGCGGCGATGAATGCGTCGTCGGCGGCCGACACGATCAGTGCCGCCGCCTGGCTCTGCAACGCCTCGGCGCGCAGTTTGCTATTGCTGAGAAAGCTGATGTGCGAAACGCCGGCTTCCGCCAGTGGCGCGATCCCGGAGACTTCCAGGTTCGCGTCGCCCACCAGCTGTCCGCCCAAGCGTTCGACCAATGCTCCTAGTCGAGTGCCCATCGGGAGATCCAATCTTGGTTATTACTTGTCTTTGTCCAGTGCGCTCAGCACCTTGTCGGTGATGTCGATGCGCGGGCTGGCCCAGACCGCGTCCTGCAGCACGATGTCGAAGCCTTCGACATTGGCCAGCTGCTTGATGATCTTGGTGGCCTTTTCCGAAATCGCCTGGCGCTCCTCGTTGGTGCGCTGGCTCAGGTCTTCGCGGAACTCGCGCTGGCGGCGCTGGTATTCCTTGTCCAGCTCAAACACGTCGCGCTGGCGCTTGACGCGGTCGGCCTCGCTCAAGGTCGGGGCGTCGGCTTCCAGCTTTTCGGAGGCGGTCTTCAGGCGCGCGCCCATCTCGTTCATCGCCTTTTCGCGGCTCTTGAACTCTTCCTGCAACTTCTCGCCGGCCAGCTTGGCCAGCTTCGATTCGTTGTAGATGCGTTCCGGGCTGATCCAGGCAATGCGCGACGCCGAGGTCTGCGCCTGCACCGGCGCCAATGCACACCAGCCTAGTGCAAGCACGGCGAGATATTTGGTCATGGTTGCGGATGCAGTCTTCAACATGTTTCTCCGAAATAAAAATTGATACTTACAGGCATCATCAAGCTTAGAAGCCCGTACCCATCTGGAACTGGAAGCGTTCCAGGCGGTCGCCGGTCTTGGCGTTCAACGGCTTAGCATAACTCAGTTTCAGCGGACCCACCGGCGAAATCCAGCTGATGCCCAGACCGGTCGAGTAGCGCAGCTCGGAAGCGCGCATCTTCTGGCCTTCCTGGTACACCTGGCCGCTGTCGAGGAAGCCGAACCAGCGCAGGCTGCGGTCCTGGCCCGAGCCAGGGAACGGCAGCTGCAGCTCGGCATTGCCGATCAGGCGCGAGGCGCCGCCCAGCGCATCGCCGTAGGTGTAGTCGACCGCGCCCAGCGAGGAGCTCAGGTAGCCGCGCACCGAACCGATACCGCCGGCGTAGAAGTTCTTGAACACCGGGTAGCTGCTGTTGCCCAGGCCGTGGCCGTAGTCGATCTCGCCCTTCAGGGCCAGCGTGACTTTCGAGAACAGCGGCTTGTACCACTGGTGTTCGTACACGGCGCGGTAGTATTTCTGCTGGCCGACGACGTCCAGCTCCAGGTTGGCGCGCTGGTAGCGGCCGATGGTCGGCGTCACCGCCGAGTCGCGGCTGTCGCGGGCCCAGGCCATGGTCAGCGGCACGGCATTGGTGGAAGCGGTGCCGATACCGTTGGCGATGCCGGTAATGGTCGTCACGTATTCGCGGAAGCGGGTCGGCGAGGTGGCGTCGGTGGTGATCTTCGAGCGTTCCAGGCCGATGCCGAAGAACACGGTGTCGACTTCCGAGAACGGCACGCCGTAGCTGATGCGGCCGCCCTGCTGTTTAATGGTGTACGAACCGATGTTCAGCGCCGGCGGCTGTTGCGTACGCAGATACAGCTCGTAGCCGCGCGAGACGCCGTCGTCGGTGTAGTACGGATCGGTCTGCGAGAACGAAATGGTGCGGCTGTATTTCGAGGTGTTCAGCTCCAGGCCCACGGTGGTGCCGGAACCGGCGAAGTTGGCCTGCTGGATCGCCGCCTGGAACGAGAACTTCTCCGACTGCGAGAACGCGCCGCCGATCTGGAAGTTGCCGGTCGGGCGTTCGGTCACGGTCAGGTTGACGTCCACCTGGTCCGAGGTGCCCTGCGCTTCCGGCGTGTCGACGGTGACGTCCTTGAAGTAGCCCAGCCGGTCGACGCGGTCGCGCGACAGCTTGATCTTGTTGGCGTCGTACCAGCTCGACTCGAACTGGCGGAACTCGCGGCGGATCACTTCGTCGCGGGTCGAGGTGTTGCCGGCGATGTTCATGTGGCGCACGTAGGCGCGCTTGCCCGGATCGATGAAGAAGGTGAACGCCACTTCGCGTTTTTCGCGGTCGATGTTCGGATCGGCGTTGACGTTGGCGAAGGCGTAGCCGAAGGTGCCCAGGCGGTCCGAAATCAGCTTGTTGGTGGCGGTCAGCAGCTCGCCCGAATAGATCGCGCCTTTGCGCAGCAGCACCAGCTGGCGCAGCTCTTCCTCGCGGCCGAAGGTCTCGCCTTCGAACTTGATGCCGGATACCTTGTACTGCTCACCCTCGGTGATGTTGATGGTGATGTAGATGTCTTTTTTGTCGGGCGTGATCGAGACCTGGGTCGAGTCGATGTTCATCTCGATGTAGCCGCGATTCAGGTAGAACGACTTGAGCGACTCGATGTCGCCGGTCAGCTTGGTCTTGGAGTACTGGTTGGCCTTGGTGTACCAGCTGAACCAGCCGCCGGTGTTGAGCGCCAGGTTTTCCTTCAGCTCCTTGTCCGAGAACACCTTGTTGCCGACGATGTTGATCTCTTTGATCTTGGCGACTTCGCCCTCGTCCACTGCGAAGGTGATGTTGACGCGGTTGCGCTCCAGCGGCGTGACGGTAGTGACCACCTTGACGCCGTACAGGCCGTGCGACAGGTACTGGCGCTTCAATTCCTGCTCGGCGCGGTCGACCGAGGCCTTGTCGAAGATCTTGGCTTCGCCGACGCCGATGTCCTTCAGCGCCTTGACCAGCGTGTCCTTTTCAAATTCCTTGGTGCCGGTGAAATCCACCTTGGCGATGGCCGGGCGTTCCTCGACCAGCACCACCAGCACCTGGCCGTCCTTTTCCAGCTTGACGTCCTTGAAGAAGCCGGTAGCGTACAGCGCCTTGATGGCGGTGATCGACTTGTCGTCGTTGAAGGTCTCGCCGACGCGCACCGGCAGATAGCTGAAGACCGTACCGGCTTCCGTACGCTGAATGCCTTCGACGCGGATGTCTTTGATGACGAAGGGCTCGACGGCCAGCGCGCTGCCGCTGCACAGTGCCAGGACAGCGGCGCCGATCAGGCTGCGGCGCAAGGAAGTGGAAGTAATACGGTCAGAATATCTTTTCATCGGGTTCAATGGCTAATCAACGAGAACTACACAGTTACAGCTACAGCAGCCGGGCGACGTCGTTAAACACCGCCAGCAGCATCAGGGTCAGTAACAACCCCATGCCCAGGCGCTGCGCAATTTCACCAACGCGCTCCGGCACAGAACGCCCAGTTAAAACTTCCAGCGAATAATACAGCAAATGCCCCCCGTCTAGAACGGGAATCGGCAGCAAATTCATCACGCCAAGACTGATGCTGATGAAGGCGATGAAGCTCAGGTAGTACTCCATCCCCATTCGCGCGGTCTGGCCGGCATAATCGGCAATGGTGATCGGTCCCGTGACGTTTTTCAGCGAGACCTCGCCGGTGACCATTTTGGCTATCATTTTCAGCGTCATGGTGCAGGTTTCCCACACCCGTTGAACCGCCTTGACCAGCGCCGCCACAGGGGATGATGCCACCTTGATCATATCCGGGCGGTTTGCGATCTCCGCGTTGATCTTACCGACTGTTACAGTTCCTTTGCCGGATTTTGCCTGTGCCGCTTCCGGCACCACGCTGACCGTCACCGGCTGGCCGGCACGCTGCAGCGTCACCAGCACCGCCTGGCCGGGCGCGGCGCGTATCCGATCGATGAAGGCCGGGCTGTCGCCGACCGCCACGCCGTCCACCGCAACCAGCAGGTCGCCCGCCAGCAGGCCGGCGCGTTCGGCCGCGCCGCCAGGCAGCACCTGCAGCACCACCGGCGGCGGCCGCGCCACGCCGATGCCCAACTGGCCCGGCACGTCGCCTTCGAGATTCAGGCCGGCCAGCAGCTCGGCCGGCAGCGTCAGGCTGACGTGGCCCTGGCCCGGACGTTCGACCGCCACCCGCGCCGCATGCTTGTCGATGGCCGACTGCACGAACTGCCAGCGCAGCTCGGACCACACGCGCACTGGCTGCTCGTTGACCGCCACCACCACGTCGTTGTTGCGCAGGCCGGCCTGCCAGGCCTTGGCGTCGGCCTGCACGCTGATCTTGCTGCTGGGTTCTTCGACGCCGTGCATGAACAGGCCGGCGTACAGCAGGATGGCGATCAGGAAGTTGGCCAGCGGGCCGGCGGCCACGATGGCGATGCGCTTCCAGACGTTCTGGCGCGTGAATTCGCGTTGCAAATCCGCTTCCGGCAGGCCGGCCAGCTCGCCCTCGCGGGCGTCCAGCATCTTGACGTAGCCGCCCAGCGGCAGCGCGGAAATCGCCCACTCGGTCTGGTCCGGGCCGAAACGGCGCGACCACACCACCTTGCCCATGCCGACCGAGAAGCGCAGCACCTTCACACCGCACCAGCGCGCCACCAGGTAGTGTCCCAGCTCGTGGATCGTCACCAGGGAGCCGAGGCAGAAGGCGAACGCCAGCACGGTTTGCAGGAAGTTCATGGGGCCAGTCCGGCGATGATGGTGTCGGCGGCGGCGCGCGCGGCGGCGTCCTGCGCCAGCACCGCTTCGATGCTGTGGGCGGCGCCGTGCGGCAGCTGTTCGACCACCTGCGCGATCACGCGGTCGATCTGGCGGAAGCCGATCTTCAGGTCGAGGAAGGCCTGCACCGCCACTTCGTTGGCGGCGTTCAGCAGGGCCGGCGCGGTGCCGCCGGCGCGCAGCGCGTCGAACGCCAGCGCCAGGCACGGGAAGCGCGCGAAGTCCGGCTTCTCGAATTGCAGCGTGGCGATCTGCGTCAGATCAAGTTGCGCCACGCCGGAGGCGATGCGCTCCGGGTAGGCCAAGGCGTGGGCGATCGGCGTGCGCATGTCCGGGTTGCCCAGCTGCGCCAGCACCGAGCCGTCGACGTAGGACACCATCGAGTGGATCACCGACTGCGGGTGGATCACCACTTCGATGCGGTCGGCCGGGGCGCCGAACAGCCAGTGCGCCTCGATCACTTCCAGGCCCTTGTTCATCATGGTGGCCGAGTCGACCGAGATCTTGCGCCCCATCGACCAGTTGGGATGCTTGCAGGCCTGCGCCGGCGTCACCGCGTCCAGCGTGGCGACGTCGCGCGTCAGGAACGGGCCGCCGGAAGCGGTCAGCAGGATCTTGGCCACGCCGGCCGCGTCGTCGCGCACCGCCGGCACGCGGCCGCCGAACTGCGGCATCGACTGGAAGATGGCATTGTGTTCGCTGTCGATCGGCAGCAGCACGGCGCCCGATTCGTGCACGGCGTCCATGAACAGCTGGCCGGACATCACCAGCGCTTCCTTGTTCGCCAGCAGGATCTTCTTGCCGGCGCGGGCGGCGGCCAGGGTCGGCGCCAGGCCGGCGGCGCCGACGATGGCGGCCATCACGCTGTCGACTTCGGGCGCGCTGGCGATGCTGCACAAGGCCTGCTCGCCCCACGCCACATCGGTCTTGACGCCGGCCGCGCGCAGCAGCGCCGCCAGCTGGTCGGCGGCGGCGGCGCTGCCGACCACCGCGCGCGCGGGACGGAACTGCACGCACTGCGCCGCCAGTTCGTCGACGCGGCTATGCGCGGACAAGGCGTAGACGGCGTAGCGCTCGGGATGGCGCGCCACCACGTCCAGCGTCGATACGCCGATCGAGCCGGTGGCGCCTAAAACGGTAATACGTTGCATGGGAATTCTTTCAGAGCCAGGACGTGATCAGCGCGGCCATCGGCAGCACCGGGATCAGGGCGTCCACACGGTCAAGCACGCCGCCGTGGCCAGGCAGCAGGTTGCTGCTGTCCTTGATGCCGGCGCGGCGCTTGAGTTGGGATTCGAACAGGTCGCCGATGACGGAGAAGATCACGATCACCAGCAGCACCAGCAGCGCCAGCGCCCAGCCGAAGCGGGCCTGCAGCCTGAAGGCGAAGGTATCCTGCAGCCACGGCGCGGCGCCGCCCGCCAGCACGATCGACAGCGACGCCAGCGCCAGCACGGCGATGGCGCCGCCGATGGCGCCTTCCCACGACTTGCCCGGCGAGATGCTCGGCGCCAGCTTGCGCTTGCCGAAGGCCTTGCCGGAGAAGTAGGCGCCGATGTCGGCGATCCACACCAGCACCATCACCGACAGCAGGTACAGCGGCGAATGCAGGTACAGGCCGACCAGCGCGAAGAAGGCGGCGAACACGGCGAAACTGAAGGTGATCGACAGCGACCAGTTGGCGGCGCCGCCCAGCGGCGGCAGGCCCAGGCCCAGGGTCGGCGCGTAACGGATGATCCACAGTAGCGCGGCCACGCCGTACAGCGCGTTGACGGCGCCCGGCTTGGCCGCATACATCAGCGCCACGAACAGCGCGCCGCCGATGAAGCCGGCCACGCGGGCGCGGCCCTCGGCCAGGCCGAACAAGCGGGCGCCTTCCCACACGGCGGCGCCGACAAACAGCGTCACCACCAGGGCAAACGCGGGGAAATAGTTGAAGAACAGGACCGGCAGCAGCACCGCCAGCAAGACCACAGCGGTAATAATCCTCGTTTTCAGCATCAGTTTGTCTTTTCAGCCAGTTGCGCGCCGGTGCGGCCGAATCGCCGCTCGCGGTGCTGGTAGGAGGCGATCGCCTCGTCGAGACACGCGGCGGAGAAATCCGGCCAGTAGGTGTCGGTAAAGAACAGCTCGGTATACGCCAGCTGCCACAGCAGGAAATTCGAGATGCGCTGTTCGCCGCCGGTGCGGATGAACAGGTCCGGCTCGGGCGCGTAGGCCATGGCCAGGTGCGGCGCCAGCTGCTCTTCGCTGAAGTCGGTGGCGCCGGGGTGGGCTTTGACCATCTGGCCGACGGCCTGCATGATGTCCCAGCGGCCGCCGTAGTTGAAGCAGACGGTCAGCGTCATGCGGGTGTTGGCGGCGGTCTTGCGCTCGGCGGCGGCGATCATGCCTTGCAGCTTGTCGTCGGCGCGGGACAGGTCGCCCACCACGCGCAGGCGGATGTTGTTGGCGTGCAGCTTGGAGACTTCGCGCTCCAGCGCCGTGACGAACAGGCGCATCAGCAGCGACACTTCTTCTTCCGGGCGGCGCCAGTTTTCCGAGCTGAAGGCAAACAGGGTCAGGTAGTCGACGCCACGGCGGGCGCAGGCCTCGACCACGGTGCGTACGGCATCGACGCCCTTGACGTGTCCGCCGACGCGCGGCAGGAAGCGCTTGGTTGCCCAGCGGCCGTTGCCGTCCATGATGATCGCCACGTGGCGCGGCACGGCCGGTGCGTCGGGAACCTCGGTAGTCGAACTCGTATATTTCATGAAAACTTCGGTGCCAAAGTATAAAGTATTGCAGGTGTGAGACAAAAAGACAAGACGCCAGCATAGCAGACACCGCCGGGCGCATGCGCGACCGGCGGGCTACCGTGCTGGCGCCCGTGGGAGTTACACCGTCAGAACTTCTTTTTCCTTCTCTGCCAGCATTTTGTCGATGTCAACGATGAACTTGTCGGTCAGTTTCTGGATGTCGTCGGTGCCGCGGCGCTCGTCGTCTTCCGAGATCGCCTTGTCCTTGACCAGCTTTTTCAAGCCTTCGTTGGCGTCGCGGCGGATGTTGCGCACGGCGATCTTGGCGTCCTCACCCTCGCCCTTGACCAGCTTGACCATTTCCTTGCGGCGTTCTTCGGTCAGCGGCGGGGTCGGCACGCGGATCATGTCGCCCTGCGCGGCCGGATTCAGGCCCAGGTCGGCGTCACGGATGGCTTTCTCGATGGCGCCGGCCATTTTTTTCTCGAACGGCTGCACGCCGATGGTGCGGGCGTCGACCAGGGTCAGGTTGGCCACCTGGCTGATGGCGGTCGGGCTACCGTAGTAGTCCACCGTCACGTGGTCGAGGATGCCGGTGTGGGCGCGGCCGGTACGCACCTTGGCCAGATCGGCGCGCAGGGTTTCCAGCGATTTGACCATGCGCTCTTGCGCGCTCTTTTTAACGTCAGCTACGGACATTGCTGCTCTCCTGTTATCTTTAAATTAAACGTGAACCAGTGTACCCTCATCCTCGCCCATGATGACGCGCATCAGCGCGCCCGGCTTGGTGATGGAGAACACCTTGATCGGCAGTTTCTGGTCGCGGCACAGCGCGAAGGCGGTGGCGTCCATGACCTGCAGGTGCTTGGCGATCGCTTCGTCGAAGCTGATCGAGTTGTACAGCGTGGCGTTCGGGTCTTTTTTCGGATCGGCGGTGTAGACGCCGTCGACCTTGGTGGCCTTCAGCACGATTTCCGCGCTCACTTCCGAGCCGCGCAGCGCCGCTGCGGTGTCGGTGGTGAAGAACGGGTTGCCGGTGCCGGCCGCAAACACCACGACCTTGCCTTCTTCCAGGTACTGCAGCGCTTTCGGGCGCACATACGGCTCGACTACCTGCTCGATGCCGATTGCCGACATGACGCGCGCGGTGATGCCGACATGGCGCATGGCGTCAGCCAGGGCCAGCGCGTTCATCACGGTGGCCAGCATGCCCATGTAGTCGGCGGTGGCGCGGTCCATGCCCTGGGCGCCGGGAGCGACGCCGCGGAAGATGT
Organism: Duganella aquatilis; assembly: GCF_009674565.1. Classification (GTDB taxonomy): domain Bacteria; phylum Pseudomonadota; class Gammaproteobacteria; order Burkholderiales; family Burkholderiaceae_D; genus Rugamonas; species Rugamonas aquatilis. The sequence goes on along the minus strand of NZ_WKJL01000001.1, from coordinate 115,119 downwards.
TGCCGCCGCCAATGACGATCGCCAGTTCCACGCCCAGTTTCGCGACCTCGGCCACATCAGCCACCATCCGCTCGATCGTGCCGCGGTTGATGCCGTATGGGTCATCACCCATCAGGGCTTCGCCGGACAATTTAAGGAGGACGCGCTTGTAGGCTGGTTTGGACATGAGACGGGGCTCCTATTGATTGGGTTGTTCGGGGGGTTAAGTCTGCGGCGCCTATGATACCTCGCCCGGCGCCGCGTCCTGCTGCGGGCTTAAAAAAACGGGCCTCTCGGCCCGTTTTCTTGTATTACGCTCCTTTGGAAGCGGCCACTTGAGCGGCCACCTCGGCTGCGAAGTCATCGACCTTCTTCTCGATGCCCTCACCCACCACGTACATGGCGAACGCCTTGACGGTGGTGGCTTTTTCTTTCAGCATCTGCTCGATCGACTGCTTGTCGTTTTTCACGAAAGCCTGGTTCAGCAGCGATACTTCTTTCAGGTACTTCTGAACCGAACCTTCCAGGCGCTTGGCGACGATGTCGGCAGGCTGGACTGGTTTGCCGGCGGCCACTGCAGCGGCTGCATCTTCGTCCGCTTTCAGTTGCGCGACCGAACGCTCTTTTTCGATCAGTTCGGCAGGAACCTGGTCGGCCGACAGCGACACTGGCTTCATGGCCGCGATGTGCATGGCCACGTCTTTACCGACTTGTTCGTCGGCGCCGTCGAACTCCACCATCACGCCGATGCGGGTGCCGTGCAGGTACGACGCCAGCTTGTTGCTGGTTTCGAAACGCTGGAAGCGGCGGATCGACATGTTTTCGCCGATTTTACCGATCAGGGCGGCGCGCACTTCGTCCAGGGTCTTGCCGTCGTCGCCAGCTGGCAGGGCCAGCAGGGCAGCCACGTCGGCCGGGTTCTTTTCAGCCACCAGACGGGCGGCGGTGTTGGCCAGGTTCAGGAAGTCGTCGTTTTTCGCAACGAAGTCGGTTTCCGAGTTCACTTCGACCAGGGCGCCTACGCCGTTGGCGATGTAGGTGGCGACCACGCCTTCAGCGGTGATGCGGCTGGCGGCTTTACCAGCCTTGCCACCCAGCTTGACGCGCAGGATCTCTTCCGCACGACCCATGTCGCCTTCGGCTTCGGTCAGTGCTTTTTTGCATTCCATCATAGGCGCGTCGGTTTTCGCGCGCAGTTCGCCTACCATTGCTGCGGTAATAGCTGCCATGTGTTTCTCCTGTATTTCGATATTCGGTGGGGATGGTGAGCGGCGCGCTACGGCGCGCTCCAACCATTTACGTTAAAAAAAAGGGGGAGCTGTTGGCCACCCCTTTTTCCTTACAGCCAATCAGGAACGATTAAGCCTGTTCGCTGACTTCGACGAATTCGTCGCCGGCTGCGGCTTTCACCAGCTCAACTACTTCGTTACCGGCAGCGGCACGGCCTTCCAGGATCGCGTCTGCCACGCCACGGGCGTACAGCGTGATGGCTTTCGACGAGTCGTCGTTGCCTGGGATGACGTACTGCACGCCTTCTGGCGAGTGGTTGGTATCGACCACGCCGATGACTGGGATGCCCAGTTTCGCGGCTTCGGTGATGGCGCCTTTATGGTAGCCAACGTCAACGACGAAGATTGCGTCAGGAACGCCGCCCATGTCTTTGATGCCGCCGATCGATTTTTGCAGCTTGACGATTTCGCGTTGGAACATCAGCGCTTCTTTTTTCGACAGTTTCTCAACCGAACCATCGGCCACAGCAGCTTCCATGTCTTTCAGGCGCTTGATCGAGGTTTTGATGGTTTTGAAGTTGGTCAGCATGCCGCCCAGCCAACGCTGGTCAACAAAAGGAACGCCTGCGCGCTGGGCTTCAGCAGCGATGATCTCGCGTGCTTGACGCTTGGTGCCTACCATCAGGATGGTGCCACGGCTAGCGGCAACCTGTTTCACGTGTTTCATCGCTTCTTGATACATACCCATCGTCTTTTCCAAGTTGATGATATGGATCTTGTTGCGGTGACCGAAGATGAACGGTGCCATCTTTGGGTTCCAGAAACGGGTTTGGTGACCGAAGTGGACACCGGCTTCCAGCATTTCGCGCATAGTTACGGACATAATATACTCCAGGGTTAGTTCTGGAATCCGGTCAGTGACCCAGGCAGTTGCCCAGGCACCCTTGTCGAACGGATTCGCGTGTTTAAATAAATAAAATTAACAACATTGCCTAAACCGAATTCAAGCAACCCGAGATTCTACCCTAAAAACAACCACTTGGGCAAGCATTCTCACCCTGGCGCGACGCCCCGCGCCGGTGCGCCGCCGCAGCGCGCTGCACCAAAATGGCACGAGGCATCAAATAATTCCATAAAGAAGTACAAAAGATGCCGGAAGTGTAATATTATTATGAAAAATATCGTTCCGGTAATTAAGTATTTCGTTGCGCCCAAACCCTGCGATAGCGTCCTTTTCGAAAGATCGCCATCATGTCCTTATTGTTAGCCGCCACCCTCGCCGCCGCCATCCAGCCCACCTGCTCCTGGGACCACCCGGGCCGCAATCCGTATACCGGCAGCGCGGCCGCCGCCATCGACCGCTACACCGACATTCCGGAAAGCGTGCGCGGCACCCTCAAGCGCCGCCTGGAAGACCATGCGCCGGACGATAGCGTCAGCATCACCCGTGACCACATCAGCGGCAAAAACCAGTACGACCCGACCATCCGCGACATGCACTTCGGCGCCTCGTCGGTTTGCGGCAGCGTCACCCGCAGCCAGTGGGCCGAGACCCGCGCCGAGCCGGCCGCCGTGTACTGCGTGGGCGAGCACTGCATCCTGGTGCCCAAGATCTGCGGCAATGTCAGCCGCATCACCCGCCTGACGCCGGCCATGGCGCAGGCCGGCCGCGAGCCGGTGAGCGCCGCGCAGGCGAACGAATCCGACAAGCCGCAGGAATTTGCCGACATCCGCCTGGTCGGCGGCGAAGTGTTCGACATTTCCCCCGCCCTGTTCGATGCGACCACCGACCCGAGCCTCGAATTCGACCTCGACAGCCTGTTGCAAAACCCGCGCCAACGCCTGGCCGACCGCCTGGCCGCCGCCTTGTTCGCCGATGCCATGGATAGCCTGGCGCTGGAAGGCGACGATTCGACCAGCGCCGACGAACAGGCCCGCAAACTGGCGCGCCGCCTGGGCGCCATGGGCGGCGACGGCATCGATGGCGTCGCCGCCCCGGTGCCGGAAGCCGACACCTGGGCCATGCTGCTGGGCGGCCTGGGACTGGTGGGCTGGGCCGCGCGCCGCCGCGCCAAGGCCGCCGCCGGCGCCGCCCGCTAGCGTCCCCTGCCGGCGCTGCACGCGCAAGCCCCGGCGTCGTTTATAATTTCCATATATTTGCACGATCATTGCACGCCATGCGCTGTCCGCCACTTGCGGGCGGCGCCTGGCGTCTTCACCGTTTACCTAGCTGATTGCGATCCACTATGTCTATTTCCATCAAAACCGCCGAAGATATCGAAGGCATGCGCGTGGCCGGCCGTCTCGGCTCCGAAGTGCTGGACTACATCACTCCCTTCGTCAAGCCGGGCGTCACCACCGGCGAGCTGGATCGCCTGTGCCACGAATACATGGTCAACGTCCAGGGCACCATTCCGGCGCCGCTGAACTACGCGCCGCCGGGCTACACGCCCTACCCCAAGGCCATCTGCACCTCCGTGAACGACGTCATCTGCCACGGCATCCCGGGCGACAAGGTGCTGAAACAGGGCGACGTGGTCAACCTCGACATCACCGTCATCAAGGACGGCTACCACGGCGACAACAGCCGCATGTTCTTCATCGGCGAACCGTCGATCCTGGCCAAGCGCCTGTCGGACGTCACCTATGAATGCATGTGGCTGGGCATCGAGCAGGTCAAGCCGGGCGCTTTCCTGGGCGACATCGGCCACGCCATCCAGCAGCACGCCGAAAAGGCCGGCTACAGCGTGGTGCGCGAGTTCTGCGGCCACGGCATCGGCAAGGTGTTCCACGAGGAGCCGCAGGTGCTGCATTACGGCCGTCCCGGCACCGGCGTCAAGCTGGAAGCCGGCATGGTGTTCACCATCGAGCCGATGATCAACGCCGGCCGCCGCGAAATCCGCGAAATGGGCGACGGCTGGACCATCAAGACCAAGGACCGCAGCCTGTCGGCGCAGTGGGAACACATGATCCTGGTGACCGATACCGGCTACGAGGTGCTGACGCTGTCGGCCGGCAGCCCGCCGCCGCCGGCGTTTGTCACCGGCGCGGGTTCGGCCCATCCCGCCAAGGCGGCGTAATCCCGTGAACGCGGCCGTGATGAAAAACGAATTGCGCGAGCAGCTCAAGCGCCAGCTGAAGGCCGATCGCCAGATCGTGATCGCTGCCTTCAAGGAAGACGGCATGCCGGAAAAGCTGCTGCGCAGCCTGCGCCAGAGCGTCGACGCGGTGCTGACCACGGCCTGGCACGCGGCCGGCCTGCCGGACAGCACGGCGCTGGTCGGCGTCGGCGGCTACGGCCGCGGCGAGCTGTTCCCGTATTCGGACGTCGACCTGCTGATCCTGCTGCAGGAGGCGCCGGACGCCGCCACCACGGCCAGGCTGGAAGAGCTGGTGCAGCTGCTGTGGGATCTGGGCCTGGAAATCGGCCACAGCATCCGCACGGTGGACGAGTGCCTGACCGAATCGGCGGCCGACATCACGGTGCAAACCAGCCTGCTCGAAGCGCGCATCATCTGCGGCGACGAGCAGCTGTTCGCGGAACTGCAGCACCGCTACAACGCTGCCATGGACCCGCGCGCCTTCTACCACGCCAAGCTGCTGGAAATGCGCCAGCGCCACGCCAAGTACGAGGACACGGCCTTCAGCCTGGAGCCGAACTGCAAGGAAAGCCCGGGCGGCCTGCGCGACCTGCAGGTGATCCTGTGGCTGGTGAAGGCGGCCGGCCTGGCCAACTCGTGGCGCACGCTGGCCACCAGCGGCCTGATCACGCAGACCGAGGCCAAGCAGCTGATGGAGAAGGAGCGCGCCTTCAAGGACATCCGCGTGCGCCTGCACCTGCACGCCGGGCGGCGCGAGGACCGCCTGGTGTTCGACGTGCAGACGGCGATCGCCGAGTCGCTGGGCCTGACCGCCACCGGCAGCGGCGCCAATATGCGCCGCGCCAGCGAATACCTGATGCAGCGCTACTACTGGGCCGCCAAGACCGTCACCCAGCTGAACACCATCCTGCTGCAGAATATCGAAGAGCGCCTGTTCCCGTCGGAAGGCGTGGCGGTGCCGATCAACGAGCGCTTCAACGACGTCAACGGCCTGATCGACATCGCCGAGGACGACACCTTTGAGAAGACGCCGTCGGCCATGCTGGAAATCTTCCTGGTGATGACCGAGCGGCCGTCGCTCAAGGGCATGACGGCGCGCGCCACCCGCGCGCTGTGGCACGAGCGCTTCCAGATCGACGCCGCGTTCCGCGCCGATCCGGTCAACCGCTCGCTGTTCCTGCGCATCATGCAGGCGCCGCGCGGCATCATCCACGCGCTGCGCCGCATGAACGACCTGTCGGTGCTGGGCCGCTACCTGCCCAACTTCCGCAAGATCGTCGGCCAGATGCAGCACGACCTGTTCCACGTCTACACGGTGGACCAGCACATCCTGATGGTGGTGCGCAATATGCGCCGCTTCACGATGGCCGAGCACGCGCACGAATACCCGTTCTGCAGCCAGCTGATGGCCAACTTCCCGCAGCCGTGGGTGCTGTTCCTGGCGGCGCTGTTCCACGACATCGCCAAGGGCCGCGGCGGCGACCACTCCAAGCTGGGCATGGCCGACGCCGAGCAGTTCTGCCGCGAGCACGGCATGAGCGACGAGGACACCGAGCTGGTGGTGTTCCTGGTCGAGAACCACCTGACCATGTCGCAGGTGGCGCAGAAGCAGGACCTGTCCGATCCCGACGTGATCCAGTCCTTCGCCAAGCTGGTCGGCGACGAGCGCCACCTGACCGGCCTGTACCTGCTGACGGTGGCCGACATCCGCGGCACCAGCCCCAAGGTGTGGAACGCCTGGAAGGCCAAGCTGCTGGAAGACCTGTACAAGATCACCCTGCGCGTGCTGGGCGGCGAGCCGCACAGCGCCGACAACGAGCTGCGCAACCGCCAGCAGGAGGCGCTGGCCACCCTGCGCCTGTACGGCCTGGCGCCGGACGCGCACGAGGCGTTCTGGAAGCAGCTCGACGTCGCCTACTTCCTGCGCCACGACGCCTCCGACATCGCCTGGCAGACGCGCGCGCTGTACGAGCGCCTCAACAGCGAGCAGCCGGTGGTGCGCTGCCGCCTGGCGCCGATCGGCGAAGGCTTGCAGATCGCCGTCTACATCAAGGACCAGCCGGACCTGTTCGCGCGCATCTGCAGCTATTTCGACCGCAAGAACTTCAGCATCCTGGACGCCAAGATCCACACCACGCGCCACGGCTATGCGCTGGACACCTTCCTGGTCACCGAGCAGAACTTCGCCAAGAACTACCGCGACATCATCAGCCTGATCGAGCACGAGCTGTGCGGCCTGCTGACCTATCCGGAGCCGCTGCCGGCGCCCGGCAAGGGACGGCTGTCGCGCCTGTCGCGCACCTTCCCTATCCAACCGACAGTGGACTTGCGCCCCGACGAGCGGGGACAATACTATCTGTTGTCGGTGGCGGCCAACGACCGCACCGGCCTGCTGTACGCGATCGCCAACGTGCTGGCCAAGTACAAGCTCAACCTGCACACGGCCAAGGTCATGACGCTGGGCGAGCGCGTGGAAGACGTGTTCCTGATCGACGGCGCGGCGCTGGGCAGCGCCCGCAACCAGATCCAGCTGGAAACCGACCTGCTGGACGCCATCAAGGTTTAACCCCTGTTTTAAAGTAGATACCATGTCTGAAGAATTACTCCGCCTGTCCAAACGCATGTCCGAACTGGGCTTGTGCTCGCGCCGCGAGGCCGATGAATGGATCGCGCGCGGCTGGGTCCGGGTCGACGGCAAAGTCGTGTCCGAACTGGGCACCAAGATTTACCCGAGCCAGCAGGTCAGCGTCGAGCGCCAGGCGGCGGCCGAACAATCGAAGCGCGTGACCATCCTGATCAACAAGCCGATGGGCTACGTCTCCGGCCAGGCCGAGGACGGCTACCAGCCGGCCGTGGTGCTGGTCAAGCCGGAAAACCGCTGGCCGGACGATCCGTCGCCGGAACTGTTCCACCCGACGCAGTTGCGCTCGCTGGTGCCGGCCGGCCGGCTCGACATCGACTCGGTCGGCCTGCTGGTGCTGACCCAGGACGGCCGCGTGGCCAAGCACCTGATCGGCGAAACCACCGAGGTCGACAAGGAATACCTGGTGCGCGTCGAGTACACCAAGCCGGGCAAGCTGCCCGACAGCGACCTGAAGAAACTGAACCACGGCCTGTGGATGGACGGCAAGCCGCTGCTGCCGGCCAAGGTGCGCTGGCAGAACGATGACCAGCTGAGCTTCACGCTGCGCGAAGGCAAGAAACGCCAGATCCGCCGCATGTGCGACATGGTGGGCTTGAAAGTTGTCGGATTGAAACGAGTTCGCATCGGCAAAGTGAAACTGGGCGACTTGCCGGTCGGCCAATGGCGATATTTGCGGCCGGATGAACGCTTCTGACCACAGAGGGATAAAATTTCTTGCTCTTTTGCAAGCCAAAACCCGGAATCCACTGTAAACTGCGTAGATCGACCTCGCATTGTAGAGTCATTATCAAAGAGATATGCCGTCGTGAACGATCCTATACCTAATGAATTCCGTCGCGGCCCCCCCAGCCTAAAAGATGCTGTGGAGCCAATTGCGTCGGGTTCGAAACCGCATGACATGACCGATGAACATGACATCGGTGATGCCCTGACCTTGCTGGCCGATAGCGGCGAGGCGATCTCGATTTATCCGGCCAGTTCCACCAACGTGGTGATGGCGCGCATCAAGTCGGTCGATCCTGAAAATCCGTATTTCGAGGTGGAGCTCAACGAGGGCGAATTCCTGCCGCCCGGCGACGCCACCTTCGTGGCCTGGCTGCGCTCGGCCAAGGTGCAGTTCACGCTGACCTCGACCGACTGGCCGAGCAAGCCCAACGAGCCGACCGTGCTGCCGCTGGAATTCCCGCTGAAATGCCTGGTGCTGAACCGACGCGCCTCGGCGCGGCTGGAAACGCCGCTGGGCGTCTACTACATGGCCTCGTTCGTGCTGAACGGCAAGCCGTATGAATTGCAGCTGTACGACTTCTCGGCCGGCGGCGTCGGCATGCGCGCCGCGCCGCGCGACGCGGTCGGGCTGCACATCGGCCGCAAGCTGCAGCGCGTGCGGCTGGAGCTGGGGCCGGACTCGGTGATGATCGCCGACCTGGAAATCCGCCTGTCGCGCACCTTCCGCTCCTTCCTGCTGGGCGAGCAGGTGCAGATCGGCTGCCAGTTCATCAACCTGTCGCCGGCGATGGAAGAGGAGCTGCGGCGCCTGCTCGACCGGCTCAACAGCGGCAAGCACCATCGTTGAACCTGATTGAGCGTTGGCGGCGGCACGTTCCTTGCTTGAAAAGCAGCTAGTCCACTAGCTGCTTTTTTTATGACCACCACACAGCGCATCGTCAAAATCCGCCGCGATTACAACACCTGGGTGGCCAACGAGACCATCGAGGATTACGCGCTGCGCTTCACGCCGCGCGCCTTCCGCAAGTGGTCGGTGTTCCGCGTCTCGAATACGGCCTTCGGCGCCATCTCCTTCCTGGTGCTGGAGGCGATCGGCGGCACCATCAGCGTCAACTACGGCTTCATCAACGCGCTGTGGGCCATCATGGCGGTGGGCCTGATCATCTTCCTGACCGGCCTGCCGATCAGCTATTACGCGGCGCGCTACGGCGTCGACATGGACCTGCTGACGCGCGGCGCCGGCTTCGGTTACATCGGCTCGACCATTTCATCGTTTGTCTACGCCTCCTTCACCTTCATCCTGTTCGCGCTGGAGGCGGCCATCATGGCCTATGCGCTGGAGCTGTATTTCCACATGCCGCTGTGGCTGGGCTACATGGTCAGCGCGCTGGCGGTGATCCCGCTGGTGACGCACGGCGTGACGCTGATCAGCCGCATCCAGATGCTGACGCAGCCCGTATGGCTGGTGCTGATGGCCCTGCCCTTCATCGCCATCTGGATCAAGCGCCCGGAGCTGCCGGCCGAACTGCTGCGCTACGCCGGCCGCGACGGCGCCAACGGCCAGTTCAATGTGCTGATGTTCGGCGCGGCGACGGCGGTCGGCGTGGCGCTGATCACGCAGATCGGCGAGCAGGTCGACTTCCTGCGCTTCATGCCGCAGCAGACGCGCGCGAACCGCCTGCGCTGGCACCTCGGCGTGCTGGTGGCCGGTCCCGGCTGGATCGTGCTGGGCATCGCCAAGATGCTGGGCGGCGCGCTGCTGGCCTACCTGGCCATCAGTGCGGTGGTGCCGCTGGAGCAGGCGGTCAATCCCACGCATATGTACCTGGTCGGCTTCGGCCTGGTGTTCTCGCAGCCGCAGGCGGCGCTGGCGGCCACCGCGCTGCTGGTGGTGGTGTCACAGGTGAAGATCAACATGACCAACGCCTACGCCGGCTCGCTGGCGTGGTCCAATTTCTTCGCGCGGCTGACGCACAGCCATCCGGGCCGCGTGGTGTGGGCCGTGTTCAACGCGCTGATCGCAGTGCTGCTGATGGAGCTGGACGTGTTCCAGGCGCTCGACCAGGTGCTGGGCCTGTACTCGAACATCGCCATCTCGTGGATCACGGCGGTGGTGGCGGACCTGGTGATCAACAAGCCGCTGGGCCTCAGCCCGAAAGGCATCGAGTTCCGCCGCGCCTACCTGTACGACATCAACCCGGTCGGCGTCGGCGCCATGCTGCTGGCGTCGGCCCTGTCGATCGCCGCGTTCATGGGATTGTTCGGCCAGCAGGCGCACGCCTTCTCGGCCTTCATCGCGCTGCTGACGGCCTTCGTGGCGTCGCCGCTGATCGCGCTCGCCACGCGCGGCAAGTACTACATGGCGCGCCAGCCGGAACACATCCACAGCAAGACCTGCGTTATCTGCGAGAAGGAGTACGAGGCCGACGACATGGCGCACTGCCCGGCCTACCAGGGTTCGATCTGCTCGCTGTGCTGCTGCCTGGACGCGCGCTGCAACGACACCTGCAAGCCGCACGCGCGCGTCGCCGTGCAGTGGCAGGAAGCGATGCGCGCGCTGCTGCCGCAATCGCTGTGGCGCTACCTGAGCAGCGGGCTGGGACACTATCTGCTGCTGATGATCGTCACCGTGCTGTCGCTCGGCGCGCTGCTCGGGCTGATCTACTACCACGAGCAGTCGGTGCTGCCGCCCGGCTCCGAGGCGCTGCTGCCGCAACTGCGGCTGGTGTTCTTCAAGATCTTCGCGGCGCTGCTGCTGGCCAGCGGCATCGTGGCATGGTGGCTGGTGCTGACCAGCGAAAGCCGCCGCGTGGCGCAGGAAGAATCCAACCGCCAGACCGGTCTGCTGACGCGCGAGATCGAGCTGCACCAGCAGACCGACGCCCAGCTGCAACAGGCCAAGCAGGCGGCCGACCTGGCGAATCAGGCCAAGAGCCGCTACATCGCCGGCATCAGCCACGAGATCCGCACGCCGCTCAATTCCATCCTGGGCTATGCGCAGCTGCTGGACAACGACCCGGCGATTCCGGCGCACCGGCAGCAGGCGGTGCGCGTGATCCGCAACAGTGGCGAGCACCTGCTGTCGCTGATCGAAGGCACGCTGGACATCGCCCGCATCGAGGGCGGCAAATTCAACTTCGACATGAAGGAACTGGACTTCCCGGACTTCATCGGCCAGGTGGTGCGCATGTTCGAACTGCAGGCGGCCAACAAGGGCCTGAGCTTCCGCTACGAATTGACGGGCGCACTGCCGGCATGCGTACGCGCCGACCGCAAACGGCTGGGGCAGATCCTGATCAACATCCTCGGCAACGCCGTCAAGTTCACCAGCCATGGCGGCATCGTCATGCGGCTGCAGTACGCGCGCGAGATGGCGTCGGTGGAGATCGAGGACAGCGGGCCGGGCATCCTGCAAGAAGAGATCGACCATATCTTCGAGCCGTTTTCGCGCGGCAGCGCCAGCGCGCACGCCAACGCCAGCGGCACCGGCCTTGGCCTGCCGATCGCGCGCATGCTGACGCAGCTGATGGGCGGCGAACTGAAGGTCCGCAGCACGCCGCAAGGCAGCATCTTCCAGGTGCGGCTGTTCATGCCCAGCGTGCACGTGCCGGCGGGCCGCGCCACGCGCGCCGCGCTGCTGGCCGGCGAGGCGCGGCAACGCACCGGTTACCACGGTCCGCGCCGCCGCATCCTGGTGGTCGACAACGAAAACGTCGACCGCGAACTGCTGCACAACATCCTGCAACCGCTGGGCTTTGACGTGGCGCAGGCCGCGTCGGGGCTGGAGTGCCTGGACCTGTACGCCAGCTTCCAGCCCGACCTGATCCTGATGGACCTGGCCATGCCGGGCATGGACGGCTGGGAAGCCAGCTACATCCTGCGCCGCAAGCAGCTGTCGGCGGCGCCGATCGCCATCGTCTCGGCCAACGCCTTCGACAAGGGCATGGAGAATCCGGCCGCCATCCGCGCCGAGGACTTCTTCATCAAGCCGGTGAACGTGGACGAGCTGCTGGACTGGATCGGCGCGCGGCTGTCGCTGGAGTGGATCACGCAGGCGCCGGCGGAACCGGCGGCGCCGTCCGCGCCGCCGCTGCTGGTGTTCCCGCCGGCCGCCGTCATGGACTCGCTGCGCGAGCTGGTACGCATCGGCTACGTGCGCGGCATACAGAACAAGCTGGATGAAATCGGCGCACTCAATCCGCGCTACCAGCACTTCACGCAAACCATGCGCAACTTTGCCGCCCGCTTCCAGCTGGATGCGATGGCGGACTTTGTCAGAGAGAGCAATAACGATGAACTTCAACACTGAAGCGGGTAACGCCACGCGCGTGCTGGTGGTGGACGACGTCCCGGAGAACCTGGCGGTGCTGCACGATGCGCTGGACGAATCGGGCTTCACGGTGCTGGTGGCGAACAACGGCGAGGCGGCGCTGCTGCGCGCCGCCGAGGCGCAGCCGCACATCATCCTGCTGGACGCCATCATGCCCGGCATGGACGGTTTCGAAACCTGCCGCCAGCTGAAAGCCAATCTCGCCACGCGCCATATTCCAATCATCTTCATGACCGGGCTGACCGAGGCCGAACACGTGGTCACCGCGTTCGACGCCGGCGGCAACGACTACGTCACCAAGCCGCTGCGCACCAGCGAAGTGCTGGCCCGCATCGCCGCCCACATGCAGACCGCGAAGCTGGTCGACCAGGCGCGCAGCGCGCTGGACGCCTTCGGCAACGCCGTCATCGCCATGACGCCGCGCGACGGCAAGGTGGTCTGGCAAACACCGCTGGCGCGCACGCTGATGCAGGGCTATATGGTCGACGCCGAACTGCCGGCATGGATGCAGGCGACCCAACTGGCGCACAGCCAGGGTTTATCGCATCCGCCGCTGACGCTGGCGCGCGGCGCCCGCCGCCTGATCTTTTCGGCGGCGGAGTTCAGCGAGAACGAACAGTGGATGATCGTGCTGCGCGAGGAATCGGACACCGCGCAAATCGAGAAGCTGATGGCCTCCTTCAAGCTGACGCAGCGCGAATCGGAAGTGCTGAACTGGGTCATCAAGGGCAAGACCAACCGCGACATCGGCGACATCCTCGGCACCAGCCCGCGCACCATCAACAAACACCTGGAACACGTCTTCGTCAAACTGGGCGTCGAAACCCGCACCTCCGCCGCCTCCGTGGCGCTGGCCAGGATCGAGCGCTCCTGATTGGCTTTTTGGCATACACTGCCCCCATGATCCACTCTGCAGGCGGCGGGACATGACCAAGGAAGAAGAACTGAAACGCTCCAAGCGGCTGGCGCTGTCGCTGCTGGCCGGGGCGGCGGCGGTGTTTGTCGTCACCTCGCTGATGCCGCGCGGCCTGTGGACCGACGGCCTGCGCGCCGTCTCCGAGGCCGCCATGGTCGGCGCGCTGGCCGACTGGTTCGCCGTGGTGGCGCTGTTCCGCAAGGTGCCGATCCCGTTCATCTCGCGCCACACCGCCATCATCCCCAACAACAAGGAGCGCATCGCCGACAACCTGGCCGGCTTCGTCGAGGACAAATTCCTCAAGCCGGAATCGCTGGCGGCCGTGATCCTGAAGACCGATCCCGCCACCAGCGTCGCCGAATGGCTGAAGGAACCGGCCAACCGCAACTACCTCGCCAGCCACCTGCTCCAGCTGCTGCCCGAGATCCTGGCCACCGTCGATGACGCCCGCATCCAGCAACTGCTGCGCGACGCGCTGAATTCCGCCATCGGCAAGCTGGATATGTCGCGTTCATTGGGCTCCCTGCTGGCCGCGCTGACCAAGGACGGCCGCCACCAGGAACTGCTGGACGACGGCATGGTGGCGCTGATGGGCATCATCAACCGCCCCACCACGCGCGACCTCATCGCCGGCCAGATCGCCGCCTGGCTGAAACGCGAGCACGCCGCCATGGAGCTGGTGCTGCCGACCGAATGGATCAGCGAAAACGGCGCGGCCATGATCGCCAAGGCGCTCAACAACATCATGCTCGACATCGCCGCCGACCGCGATCACAAGCTGCGCCTCAAGTTCGATGACATGGTGCAGCGCTTCCTGGTGCGGCTGGAATCCGACCCGGCCTTCATCGCCCGTGGCGAGGACTTCAAACGCTACCTGCGCGACGGCGACACCTTCAACAACTACATCGCCGACCTGTGGGGCAGCGTACGCGACTGGATCAGGGCCGATATCGCCGGCGGCGAATCGAAGCTGAACGACGGCGTGATCCAGGCCAGCCAGTGGCTCAGCGAAGAACTGCTGCGCCATCCCGGCATGCGCGCCTCGCTCAACCAGCACATGGCCGGCATGGCGCGCACGCTGGCGCCGGCCTTCTCCAGCTTCCTCACGCGCCACATCAGCGACACCGTCAAGGCCTGGGACAACCAGGACATGTCGCGCCAGATCGAACTCAATATCGGCAAGGACCTGCAATTCATCCGCGTCAACGGCACGCTGGTCGGCGGCATGATCGGTCTGTTGTTATATACCATAGCCCAGATCATGGAATGGGCAGGAAGTTATCTCCATCCCTGACTATCATGTTAGGATGGATTACATGAAATTCTGGCTAACTTCGTTGATCTCTGTGCTATGCGCGAGTGCGCAGGCGGCCGACATTCCGGTGACGCTCTACGCCGACGCCGGCTATCCTCCCTATTCCTACGAAAAAGACGGCAAGCCCGCCGGCCTGTATTACGACATCGTGCGCGCCGCCGTCGGCCACATGCGCGGTTACAAAGTCGATATCCAGTCCGTGCCGTGGAAGCGCGGCATGGCGATGCTGCGCACCGGCGCCGGCTTCGCGCTATACCCGCCGTACATGAACACCAAGGACGAGCCGTGGACCTGGCCGTACTCGCTGCCGCTGTATGAAGAACGCGTGGTGGCGGTCTGCCGCAAGGACATCCTGGCCGCCAGGCCGCGCAAGCGCTGGCCGGAAGACTTTTACGGCCTCACCATCGGCAACAACGCCGGCTTCATCGTCGGCGGCGAGGCGTTCGAGCAGGCCGTGCGCGCCCGCCAGCTGCGCGTGGAGGAAGGCCGGGACAGCGAAACCAATATCGTCAAGCTGGGACTGAAGCGCATCGATTGCTATATCAACGATCGCCTGTCGATCCAGTGGACGCTCAACCAGCTCAAGGCCCAGGGCAAATACGACGAAGGCGGCGCCCACGCCGGCATCGCCGAAGCGACGGTGATCGCGGTGGAGCAAGGCTTTCTTGGCTTTACCGACCGCGATAACGGCAAGTACACCTACAAGAACGACTTCGTCAAACAGTTCGACAACGCCATCTACCAGATGAAGCGCACGGGCGAAATCGACAACATCGCCCGCAACTTCTTCAAGACGCATTAAACCGCGAGATGGCGCTTGACCTCCGGGTCGTTCATCACCGCCTGCGCGCCGGACGCCACCACCTCGCCGCGCGACAGCACCATGAACTGGTCGGCCAGTTCGTGCGCGAAATCGAAGTACTGCTCGCACAGCAGGATCGCCATGTCGCCGCGCTGGCGCAGCAGGCGGATCACGTTGCCGATGTCCTTGATGATGGACGGCTGGATGCCCTCGGTCGGCTCGTCGAGGATGATCAGCTTCGGCTCGGCGAGCAGCGCGCGGGCGATCGCCAGTTGCTGCTGCTGGCCGCCGGACAGGTCGCCGCCGCGCCGGTGCAGCATCTCCTTCAGCACCGGGAACAGTTCATACACCTCGCCCTTGATGGTGTGCGCCTTCTTGCCGCTGTGCGTGGCGAGGCCCATCAGCAGGTTCTCTTCCACCGTCAAGCGGGCGAAGATCTCGCGCCCCTGCGGCACGTAGGCGATGCCGGCCCGCGCGCGCTGGTGCGGCGCCAGCTTCGTGATATCGCGTCCCTCCAGCTTCACGCTGCCCGCCGATACCGGCAACACGCCCATCAGGCACTTGAGCAGCGTGGTCTTGCCGACGCCGTTACGGCCCAGCAGCGCCATGCACCTGCCCTTTTCCAGCTCCAGCGACACGCCGCGCAAGGTATGCGAGGAACCGTAGTACTGGTTGATTTTTTCCACTTGCAGCATAGCGTCAGCGTCCCAGATAGACTTCAATCACACGTTCATCGGCCTGCACTTCCTCCATGCGGCCCTGCGCCAGCACCGAGCCTTCATGCAGCACCGTCACCACGCCCTGCTGCGCGATCTCGGTGACGAAGGCCATGTCATGCTCGACCACCACGATGGAGTGCTGGCCGCGCAATTCGTTCAACAGCTCCGCCGTGCGCGCCGTTTCGGCGTCGGACATGCCGGCCACCGGTTCATCCAGCAGGATCAGCTGCGGCTCCTGCATCAGCAGCATGCCAATCTCCAGCCACTGCTTCTGGCCATGCGACAGCAGGCCGGCCAGGCGCTGCTCGCTGCCGTTCAGGCGTATCAGCTTGAGAATCTCGTCGATCTTGCCGCGCTGTTCCGACGACAGCCGCGCGAACAGGGTTGGCCGCACGCGTTTGTCCAGCTTCATCGCCAGCTCCAGGTTCTCGAACACCGTGTGCTGCTCGAACACCGTCGGCCGCTGGAACTTGCGGCCGATGCCGGCGTGCGCGATCTGGTGCTCGCTCATTCGGCTCAGGTCCATGGTCTGGCCGAAGTAGGCGGTGCCGGAGGTCGGCCGCGTCTTGCCGGTGATGACGTCCATCATGGTGGTCTTGCCGGCGCCATTCGGCCCGATAATGCAGCGCAGCTCACCGACCGAAATGTCCAGGCTCAGTTTATTCAACGCGCGGAAACCGTCGAACACCACGCTGATCTCTTCCAGGTACAGGATCGCGCCGTGCGTCGTATCCAGTCCTTGCTGCGCAATGCGCGCATCGTTCAAAGTCATGCCTGCTCCTTGCGTACCAGCCCGGCCAGCCCGCGCGGCAGATAGCGCGTCACCAGGATAAAGATCAAGCCCAATGCAAACAGCCACAGATTCGGGAAGGCGCCGGTGAACCAGCTTTTCAGGCCGTTCACCGAGAAGGCGCCGATGATGGGGCCCAGCAGCGTGCCGCGGCCGCCGACCGCCGCCCAGATCACCATCTCGATCGAATTCGCCGGCGACATCTCGGATGGATTGATGATGCCCACCTGCGGCACATACAGCGCGCCGGCGATCCCGCACAGCACCGCCGACAGCGTCCACACAAAGAGCTTGAACCAGAGCGGGTTATAACCGATGAACATCAGCCGCGATTCCGAATCGCGCACCGCCTGCAGCACGCGTCCCAGTTTGGACGTGACGATCCAGCGGCACAGCAGCAGCGCGCCAAGCAGCAGCGCTAGCGTCACCAGGTACAGCGTGGCCTTGGTGCCCGGCGCGCTGATCGAATAGCCGAGGATGCGCTTGAAATCCGTGAAGCCGTTGTTGCCGCCAAAGCCAGTATTATTCCGGAAGAACAGCAGCATGAAGGCATAGGTCATGGCCTGCGTGATGATCGAGAAGTACACGCCCTTGATGCGCGAGCGGAAGGCGAAGAAGCCGAACACGAAGGCCAGCACGCCCGGCACCAGCACCACCAGCGCCAGCGATACCCAGAAGCTGTCGGTGCCGCTCCAGAACCACGGGTAGGTCTTCCAGTCCAGGAACACCATGAAGTCCGGCAGGTCGCTCTGGTACACGCCGTCGCGGCCGATGGCGCGCATCAGGTACATGCCGTGCGCGTAAGCGCCCAGCGCGAAGAACACGCCGTGACCCAGCGACAGGATACCGGCATAGCCCCACACCATGTCCAGCGCCAGCGCCGCCAACGCGTAGCACATGAATTTGCCGATCAGGCTCACCATGTAGCTCGGCACGTGCAGCGCATGGCCGTCGGCAAAGAAGAGGTTCAGCAGCGGCAGCGCCGCCAGCACCACGGCGCAGGCGATGATGCCCGTCCACGCCCGGCGCGAAAATAACGAGGGATGATTCATTCAGCGCTCCTGCCTTTCATGGCGAACAGCCCTTGCGGACGCTTCTGGATAAAGATGATGATGAACACCAGGATGGCGATCTTGGCCAGCACCGCGCCAGCCACCGGCTCCAGGAACTTGTTCGCTTCGCCCAGCCCCAGCGCGGCGATCACCGTGCCGGCCAGCTGGCCGACGCCGCCCAGCACCACCACCATGAACGAATCGACGATGTAGCCCTGGCCCAGGTCCGGCCCCACATTCCCTAACTGCGACAGCGCCACGCCGCCCAGGCCGGCGATGCCGGAGCCGAGGCCGAAAGTCATCATGTCGATTTTGGCAGTGGAGACGCCGACGCAGCCGGCCATGCGGCGGTTCTGCATCACGGCGCGCACGAACAGGCCGAGGCGCGTCTTGTTCAGGATCAGCCACACGCCTGCCACCACCAGCGCGGCAAAGACGATGATGGCGATGCGGTTGTAGGCCAGCACCAGCGATCCGAGCACGGTCACGCCGCCGGACATCCAGGCTGGATTGGCCACTTCCACGTTCTGCGCGCCGAAGATGGTGCGCACCGCCTGCATCAGTATCAGGCTGATGCCCCAGGTGGCCAGCAGCGTTTCCAGTGGGCGGCCGTAGAGCCAGCGGATCACCGTGCGCTCCAGCACAATGCCGACCAGCGCGGTGACGATGAAGGCGGCCGGCAGCGCGGCGGCCAGATACCAGTCCAGCGCATCCGGCGCCCAGCGGCGGAAGGCCAGTTGGCACAGGTAGGTGGTGTAGGCGCCGATCATCAGCAGCTCGCCGTGCGCCATGTTGATGATGCCCATCAGGCCGAAGGTGATAGCCAGGCCCAGCGCCGCCAGCAGCAGCACGCTGCCCAGTGAAACGCCGTAAAACAGATTGCCGACAAATTCGGTGCGCGCCAGGCGGCTGTCCAGCGCTTGCAGCGTGTGGGCGGCGGCGACGCGCACGTTCTGGTCGGCGTCGCTGGTCAGCATGGCTTGCAGCGCGGGACGCAGGTTGGCATTGCTGCTGTCGGCCAGCGCTTCGACGGCGGCCTTGCGCCTGGCGGCTTGCGGGGATTGCAGGTTGGCAGTGGCGGCGACCAGGCGCAGGAGTTCGCGGATTTCGGCGTCCTGTTCGCGTGCCAGCGCTTTTTCAATCAGCGGCGCCTGCGTTAGCGTGGCGCTTTTCTGCAGCTCGGTGACGGCGGCCAGGCGTTGCGCGCGGTCGGGCGAGAACATCTTCAGTGCCGACAGGGCTTCTTCGATGGCGCCGCGCAGGCGGTTGTTGATCATGATGCCGTCGATGCCGTCGGGCGGTGCGGTGGTGGCGCCGGTGGCTGGATTGTAGGCCTTGTCGTCGCTGACGATATACAGCTTGCCGTCCGGTGTGGTGTAGACGTCGCCGTTTTGCAGCGCCGTCAGCAGGCGAGTGGCGTCATCGGTGGCGAGCGCGCCGATGGTGGCGATGGCGGCGACGCGCGCGTCGGCATCGTCACCAGCCAGCGGCGCCAGCATGGCGGGATCGATGGCCGCGCGCGCAAGGCCCGCGCACAGCAGGCAGGCAAGGAACAGGAGTTTTTTCAAGATGCATAGTCCTCAGGTGAAGCAGCCCCGCGCAACTGCGCGGGGCATATTGGTTACAGCTTCTGCTTACCCTCGTTACCCGGAATGTACGGACTCCAAGGATTCGCACGCACCGGACCTGGCGTTTTCCACACCACGTTGAACTGCCCATCCGGACGAATCTCGCCAATGAACACCGGCTTGTGCAGATGGTGATTGGTCGCATCCATGGTCAAGGTAAATCCATCCGGCGCCTTGAACGTCTGCCCCGCCATCGCCGCGATCACCTTGTCGGTATCGGTCGACTTGGCCTTCTCCACCGCCTGCGCCCACATGTGAATGCCGACATAGGTCGCTTCCATGGGATCGTTGGTCACCACCGTGGCCGCATTCGGCAGCTTCTTGGCCGCCGCATACGCCTTCCACTTCTTGATGAATTCCGCATTTACCGGATTCTTGATCGACTCGAAGTAGTTCCACGCCGCCAGGTGGCCCACCAGCGGCTTGGTGTCGACGCCGCGCAGCTCTTCCTCGCCAACCGAGAACGCCACCACCGGCACATCGGTCGCCTTCAGGCCGGCGTTACCCAGCTCTTTATAGAACGGCACATTCGAATCGCCATTGATGGTCGAGATCACCGCCGTCTTGCCGCCCGCCGCAAACTTCTTGATGTTGGCGACGATGGTCTGGTAATCCGAGTGGCCAAACGGCGTGTACACCTCGTCGATATCGCTATCCTTCACGCCTTTGCTCTTCAGGAAAGCGCGCAGGATCTTGTTGGTGGTGCGTGGATAAACGTAGTCGGTCCCCAGCAGCACGAAGCGCTTGGCGCCGCCGCCGTCCTTGCTCATCAGGTACTCGACCGCCGGAATCGCCTGCTGGTTCGGCGCCGCGCCGGTGTAGAACACATTCTTCTCGAGCTCCTCGCCCTCGTACTGCACCGGGTAGAACAGCAGGCTATTGAGCTCCTTGAACACCGGCAGCACCGACTTGCGCGACACCGAGGTCCAGCAGCCGAACACCACCGACACCTTGTCCTGCGCGATCAGGCCGCGCGCCTTTTCCGCGAACAGCGGCCAGTTGGAGGCCGGATCGACCACCACCGCTTCCAGCTTCTTGCCCATCACGCCGCCCTTGGCGTTGATTTCATCGATGGTCATCAGCGCCACGTCCTTCAGCGACGTCTCCGAAATGGCCATGGTGCCGGACAGCGAATGCAGGATGCCGATCTTGATGGTGTCCGCGGCATAAGCCTTCGTGCCGGCCGCCAGCAAGGCGGTGGCGGCGGCGATGCGGCTCAAGGTGCCGATAAAATGACGACGATTTTGCATGGCTAAACTCCGTGGTGGTTAATCAGTATTGAAGTTGCAGCGCGATCTGGAACTTGTCCTGGTCGGCCACGCTGGTGATCTTGGTCTTCGAGTACACCGCGCTGACCTGCGCGTTGTAGCCATCGATGATGTAGTTGACGCCGGCGTCATACTGCTTGGTGTCGATATTGGTATCGGCGGCGAACTTCTGCCAGCGCACGAAGGGCTGGAACTTGCCCCAGCCGACCTTCTGCTCGAAGATGTAGGAGGCGCCGGCGGAATACGCCTTGCCCTGCTCGGCCTTGATGATGTCGTCGGTGTCGTACTTGTACCAGGCCGCTTCCACCGCGAAGGCGCCGGCGCCCTTGATGCGCTTCTCCAGCAGGAAGTCGACGTTGTAGGAGCTGTACTTGCCGACCGCGCCAGGGGTCAGGATGCCGTCCTTCTGATAGCGGCCCGCCACGCCGATGGCGAGGATGTCGGCGCCGCCGAGGTAATTGCCGGTGCCGTAGTAGCCCGGTTCCGCGTCCCAGAAGTCGTACTGCACGCGGCCCGCGTACATCAGCGCGTCGTCGGCCTTGATGCCGGCGGCCTTGGCCTGCGACTGCGTCAGCGAGCCGATGCCGAAGGTGTGGCCCTCGAAGGCGCCGAACGAGTAGCCCAGGCGGCCGCCGTCGCCGGCATTGCCCCAGACGACCACGCCGTCGTCGCGGCCACGGAAGATGCCGCCGTTGTAGCCGTAGCGCGAAGCCACGCCAGCCCAGTAGCCGCCGCCCAGCGAGTAGTACGGACCGGCCATGTTGGCGCGGTCGGACGGCGACAGCAGGCGGCCGGCCCAGATATTGAGTTCCGGCGAAATGGCGAACTGCCCGGCCGCATCCAGCACGCGGATCTTGTCGCCGTCCCACTCGGTGTTGAACATGCCCTTGATGTTCTTGTTCAGCGAAGCGCCGAAGAACAGGCGGCCGCTGTCCAGGTTAAAGTCGCTGGACCGGCCGCCGTCCGGCGCGCCATTTTCAGCGCTGGTGTAGCTCTCGCGCAGGCCGAAGCCGACCGTGACCGACTTGTCGTCGCCCATATTGATCGTCGCCCCGGCCCAGGCGTTGCCCACCGCCGCCGCGGCCAGCGCCGCCAGCAGCTTCTTGTTCACCCCCATCTTGCTCTCCCCGTTCGGTTTTGGATGAGACAAGATTAACCAGGTGACAATCTCCCAGGAATACGTTGAATGACGTAGTGGCAAACCGGGTACAAGACGATTTAGCGCTTGCCCAGCTCCGCCAGCGCACGCTCCAGCACCGGATCGGTACCAGCGCGCACGCTGGCCACGGTGGGATGGGCTTCCACATCCGGCAGCACGCCGACGCCGACGAAGGCCGTGCCGTCCGGGTAGGTGTCGCGCTTGACGCAGATACGCGCCTTGCCGCCGCCAGGCAGGTCCAGGAACAGCGGCTGGCCGGTGCTGCCGCCGGACGCCTCGCCAACGATGATCCCGCGCTTCATGCCGCGAAACGCCACCGCGAAATCCTCCGCCGCCGAGAAGGTCTGGGCGCTGGTCAGCACCGCCACCGGGCCGTTGTAAACTTCCGGATGCTTGTTGCGATAGGTCTCGTCTCCCCACGAGGTGCGCGACCAGTTGATGGCCGCGCCGGCTTGCGCGCGCATGACCGCATCGTCCGAGCGCACGTAGCTTGAGGACGTGGCGAACGGTTCCCGGCTCAGATACGACAGCACCGCGTAGCCATTCCCTGAAGAGCCGCCGCCATTGCGGCGCACATCCAGCACCAGCCCTTTCGCCTTCAGTATCTCGGGCAGCATCTGCTGCAGCAGCTTGACGCCTTGATCGCTTTCAAACTCGCCCAGCGACAGATAGGCGATCTGCCCTGGCAGCATCTTGAATTCGAACTGCTGCGGCCCCTGATAAGCGCCACTGCGCTGTAGCACCTCGGTGCGTTCGACGCCATCCGCGGCGCGCAGGCGCAACGCGACCGGTTTGCCCACATCACCGCGCAGCAGCTCGTAGCTGTAGATCCGCATCGCCCTGTCCTGCGCGGTCGAGGCGCTGACGAATGGCGCGATGCGTTGCGCCGCGTATTGCTGCACCGGCTCGCCGTCAATGGCGACGATTTCCTCTCCCACGTGCACACGCTCCGCCAAGGCAGCATTGCCGACCCGCTGCACCAGCACCTTGTCTTCGACCAGCACGGTACGCAACGACGGCCGCGAAAACAACTCGGGCACCAGCGCATCGGGCGGATAGATATTGGTGTGGCCGTCCTGCAGCAATGGCGCCAGCTGCATCATCACCTGGTAGTAGTCGCGGGTTGTCGGCGCGGCGATCACCTTGGTCAGATAGTCCATGTACACCTGGTTCCAGTCCAGGTCCGGAACATGGTCGAAATGAACGAAATTGCGCCGCACCTCCGCCCAGAACAGCGATAGACCCGCCACTTTCTCTTCCGTGCTGAGAACCGGCTTGTAAGGCGTGGCGATCGCCGGCGCCTGATACAGACGCCTGGGAATCGCGCTGGTTTTCAGCAGCGCCTTGAAGCGCGCCTCATTGCGCAAGCTGTCGTAAGCGTGGTCACTGGCGATCTGTTCCAGCTGCGGCAGCCACAACGTGTCCAGCACACGCTCCAGGGCATCCAGCGCCTGCGCTTTCATGCCCAGCCGCGCATAGGTTTGCGCCATCGGGATCAGCACATTGACGAATTCGGCGCCGAGCGAGACCGAACCTTGCGCGTGATCGCGCACCTGCGGCGTCGCCAGATAGTCGAGCGACGCCTGGTATTTTTTCAAGGCCTGCTGCAAGTCATCCGGCGACGCGCTCGCGGACCCACTCAACCGCTGCGCCTCGGCGCGCAAGGCGCGCTGATAGGCGTAGATCTCCTTGGTGGTGGCGCCAGGCTGCGGTGCGACCGCGCTGGCGGCACATGCCGGCACTGTGGTCAGCGAGAGTGCGATCAGCAGGAATGAAGAAAGGTGGCGCATATCGACCTTACATAAAAAGCAATGAGTGGAATACTAATACACGGCGCGCCTTCGTGGCACAATAGCGGCTTGATTTTTTTGGAAGACCATCATGACCATATTTGCCGCCTCCGTTTTCGACGCCACCGTGATCTACGACGGCCATGAGCTGTTCAAGGGCCAAGGCGCCGCCAAGGGCTGGGCCGAGAAGCTGGCCAAAGAACTGGAATGCGAGATCGGCGTCGAGAAGATCGGCACCGGCTGGGTGCTGACCGGCACCGTCGACGGCGAAGCCTGCAAGTGGAGTATCGTCGGCCAGCGCCTGAAGCGCATGGACTAAACACATCGTGCGCTAGCGCACATCGTACCGTCCTGGCGGCGCGTAGCATCGGTCGTATTCTGCCCACCAAGGATAGCGATGAAGCGCGAAGATCTCCCGGCGGCCGCCATGCCGCCACCAGCGGCCGCACGCCTGGCCGGCCTGCGTTACGTACAGGACGGCCAGGCCGGCATCGCCCGCAAGCCGCACGGCAAGCAGTTCCGCTACCTCGACGCCGACGGCCACGCCGTCAAGGACGAGGACACGCTGGCGCGCATCAAGTCGCTGGTGATTCCGCCGGCATGGACCGACGTCTGGATCTGCAAGCATCCGCTGGGCCACCTGCAGGCCACCGGCCGCGATGCGCGCGGCCGCAAGCAGTACCGCTACCATCCACGCTGGCGCACGCACCGCGACGACGCCAAGTACGAGCGCATGCTCAGCTTCGGCAAGGCGCTGCCGGCGATCCGCAGCGCCGTCGATGACGCCCTGCGCAAGCCCGGCCTGCCGCGCGAGAAGGTGCTGGCCACCATCGTCTTCCTGCTGGAAGCGACGCTGATGCGCATCGGGAACGAGGAGTACGCGCGCGAGAACAAGTCCTTCGGCCTGACCACGCTGCGCGACCGCCATGTGCGGCTAGACGGCAGCAAGGTGCAGTTCCGCTTCCGCGGCAAGAGCGGCGTGCATCATGCGGTGGAAGTGCAGGACCGCCGGCTGGCGCGCATCATCGCCCGCATCCGCGACCTGCCCGGCCAGGAACTGTTCCAGTACGAGGACGACGACGGCAATCCGCATGCCATCGACTCGGCCGACGTCAACGACTACCTGCACGGCATCACCGGCGCCGACTACACCGCCAAGGACTTCCGCACCTGGGCCGGCACCGTGCTGGCCGCCGTCGCGCTGTTGGAATACGAGAAGTACGACACCGAAGTGCAAGCCAAGAAGAACGTGGTGCAGGCCATCGAGTCGGTGGCCAAGAAACTCGGCAATACGCCCACCATCTGCCGCAAGTGCTATGTGCATCCGGCGGTGATCGAGTCCTATCTCGACGGTACGATGCTGACCGCGCTGCGCCAGCGCGCCAGGCAGGAGTTGAAGGAAGATCTGCACGCGCTGCGGCCGGAAGAGGCGGCGGTGCTGGCACTGTTGCAGCAGCGGCTACACACCGGCTGAAGCGCGGCAACGCGGCTCGCGCGGTGCCGGCCTTAGGAGTAGAATCAGGTCCATGCCCACTGCCCCGCCATTCCTCATCCGCAAAGAGTGCCCGCCCGGCGCCTGCGAGTGCCGGCACGGCGAGCTGCTGGACGCCTGGGAGCGCGACAGCGGGACCGACATCCGCATCCTGCGCCTGACGCGCGAGGAAGAGAAAGCGCTGATCGCCCGCATCGAGGCGATCGACAGCTATGAAGCGCTGGGCCGCCTCGAACAACGCATGCTGGAACTGCTGGGTATCCGGCTGACCATCACGCCCAGCGCCAACGGCGTGCGCACCGTCATGGGCTTGCAGATCAAGCTGGCGGAGCAGCCGGGCCTGTGCCGGCGCACGCGCGAAAACATCCCGGCCGCGATCCGCCGCTGCTTCGGCCGGCACCCGGAAATCATCTACGCCCTGCTGAATGCCCGCGACCTGCTGCGCGCGGAGGACGACGCCAGTTAGTCGGTGTGGAACTCGCTGGCGGTGATGAACAAATCCCAGGCCGCGATGAACAGTGCCGCAACCACCGGACCGATGACGAAGCCGTTCAGGCCAAACAGCGCCATGCCGCCGACGGTGGACAACAGCACCACGTAGTCGGGCATCTTGGTGTCCTGGCCGACCAGCACCGGACGCAGGAAATTGTCGACCAGGCCGATCACGAACACGCCGAATACGGCCAGGCTGATGCCCTGCCAAATCGATCCCGTCGCCAGGAAGTAGATCGCCACCGGCGCCCACACGATGGCCGCGCCGACGGCCGGCAGCAGCGACAGGAAGGCCATCAGCACGCCCCACAGCACCGGCGCGCTGACATCCAGGAACCAGAACGCCAGCCCGCCCAGCGCCCCCTGCGCGATGGCGACCAGGATGTTGCCCTTGACGGTGGCGCGGATCACGGTGGTGAAGTTCTGGAACAGGCGCTGCTTGTACTTGCGGCTCAGCGGCACCGCCTCGCGGATGCGCTTGGCCAGCTTGTCGCCGTCGCGCAGCAGGAAGAACAGCAGGTAGAGCAGTATGCACAGGCTGGTGAGGAAATCGAAGGTGTACAGGCCGGCGTTGATGGCGCGCTTGGCCACTTCCTGGCTCACTTGCGCTGCGGCTTCGGTGAGCTTGTCCTGCAGGTAGGCCAGGCTGGTGAGATGGAAGCGGTCGAGCAGTGAGACCAGCCAGTTGGGCAGCGCCGCCATGATTTTGTTGAAGAACATGGCGACGGTGATTTCGCCCGAGCGGACCATTTCCACCACTGATGCGGCCTGGTTGACGATGGAGACCGACACCATCGTCAGCGGCAGGATGACGATCACCACGATCAGCAGCAGCGTCAGGAACGACGCCAGCGCGGCGCGGTTTCTGGTTCGCTGCAACAGCCAGCGGTAGATGGGGGCGAACAGGATCGCCAGCACCACGCCCCAGAAAATCGCCCCGCCGTATGGCGCGAGTATCCAGCCGAAGCCGATGGTGACTACGGCCAGAAGCAGCAGGAACATTTTTTGTTGAAACGAGAATGGCTGCATGGGCGATTTCTATACGGGTTAGGGTCAGCCCCTTTCGTTCGGGGCTTTAATCGTCGTCGTTGGGGTCGAGGCCCGGGAACATCACTTCCGTGAACCCGAACTTGGAGAAGTCCTTGATACGCATCGGGTACAGCTTGCCCAGCAGGTGGTCCACCTCATGCTGCACTACCCGCGCATGGAAGCCGTCGACCTCGCGCTTGATCGGCTGCTGATGCTCATCCACGCCCTCATAACGCAACCGCACGTAACGCGGCACGCTGCCACGCAAGCCCGGCACCGACAGGCAGCCCTCAAAGCCTTCTTCCATCTCGTCCGACAACGGCGTCAGCACAGGATTGATCAATACCGTTTCCGGCACCTGCGGCGCATCCGGGTAGCGCGCATTCTGCTTGAAGCCGAAGATCACCAGCTGCAAATTAACGCCGATCTGCGGCGCCGCCAGCCCGGCGCCGTTGGCCGCGTGCATGGTGTCGAACATATCGGCGATCAGCTCCTTCATCGCCGGCGTGTCGAACTCGGTCACCGGTTCGGCCACGCGCAGCAGACGCGGGTCGCCCATCTTCAGGATTTCTCGTACCGTCATTGTGCATCCCCCTTGATCTCGCATTGTATCTCGCGCAAAAACTGGCAATACTCGTCGCCGGTTTCCAGATGCTTGAGGCCCATCGCGGTGGTCGCCTTCAGGTAGCCCAGCTTGGAGCCGCAATCGTAGCGCGTGCCGTCGTACCGATAGGCCAGCACGCGTTCGTCCTGCATCAGCGCGGCGATGCCGTCGGTCAGCTGGATCTCGCCGCCCGTGCCTTTGCCGAGGTTTTCCAGGTAGTTGAAGATACGCCCGCTCAGCACATAGCGCCCCACCACAGCCAGCGTGGACGGCGCCACATCCGGCATCGGCTTCTCGACAATGCCCCGCACCACTTCCAGCTTCGGCTGATAAGCGCTGGCGCTGACGATGCCGTACTGGCGCGTGGCCGCGCGCGGCACGTCCTGCACCGCGAGGATGCTGGAGCCTTCGCGGGCATACACGTCGGTCATCTGCGCCAGCACCGGCTGGACGCCGTCGGCGGTGTCCATGAAATCGTCGGCCAGCAGCACGGCAAAGGGCTCGTCGCCCACCACCGGCCGCGCGCACAGCACCGCGTGGCCGAGGCCCAGCGGCGCCGACTGGCGGATGTAGATGCAGTGGACATGCTTGGGAATCACGTTCTGCACCAGGTCCAGCAGCTGCTGCTTGTTGGCCGCTTCCAGCTCAGACTCCAGCTCGTAGGCGGTGTCGAAATGGTCCTCGATGGCGCGCTTGTTACGGCCGGTGATGAACACCATCTCAGTGATGCCCGCCGCCACCGCCTCTTCCACCGCGTACTGGATCAGCGGCTTGTCGACGATGGGCAGCATCTCTTTCGGCTGCGCCTTGGTGGCGGGTAAAAAACGGCTACCGAGACCGGCCACCGGAAACACGGCTTTTCTAATTTTTGTCATGGTTATTTTTGTGCGAGGAGCGCCAGCAGGCCTGCTTCGTCGAGGACCGTCACTTCCAGTTCCTGCGCCTTGGCCAGTTTGCTGCCGGCGTCGGCGCCGGCAACCAGGTAATGCGTTTTCTTCGAGACCGAACCGGACACCTTGCCGCCTTCCGCCTCGATCAGCGCTGCGGCCTGGTCGCGGCCCATGGTCGGCAGCGTGCCGGTCAGGACGAAGGTCTTGCCGGTCAGGTGGCCTTCGGCGGCGACGGTTTCCGGCAGCTGCGCCAGCAGGTCGTTGCGCAGCAGGTGCAGCGCCTTGACCTGCGCGCGGTTGGCCGGTTCCGCCATCCATGCTTCCAGCGCATCCGACACCGTCGCCGGCAGGCCGAACACGTTGAACACCTGCAGATACGCCAGCGCTTCCAGCGTCACGCCTTCTTCCACCAGCTGCTTGCTGCGCGGTTCGGTCAGTTTCGGAATGCCCAGCGCGGCCATCAGCTGCACCGTATCCAGCTTGTCGCGCAGCTTGGCGCTTGGCGGATGCTCGCCTTTCGGCGCCACGCCGGCCGCCAGCAAGGCGTCGATGGCTTCCTGGTTTTTCGGTTCGGCGAAGAAGTCGGCGATCGATTCCGCCACCGTGCCGCCGATGTCGGGCAGCACGCGCAGCAGCGCGGCCGGCACGCGGCGGATCAGTTCAAAGCGGCCCAGCCACTCGGCCAATGTTTTGGCGGTCGATTCGCCGACGTGGCGGATGCCCAGCGCGAACAGCATGCGCTCCAGCGGCGGGTTCTTGCTGGCGGCGATGGCCTCCAGCAGATTGTCCGCCCACTTGGTGGCGATCTTGCCCTTGACCACAGTCTCCGGTGTGGTGCCGTCGCGTTCATCGGCCAGGCGCTTCATCTCCAGCAGGTCTTCCAGCTTGAGCGAGTAGAGGTCGGCCACGCGCTGCACCTTGCCCCATTCGACCAGGCTATCGATGTAGCGGTCGCCCAGGCCTTCGATGTCCATCATGCGACGGCCGGCGAAGTGGCGGATCGCTTCCTTGCGCTGCGCGGAGCAGAACAGGCCGCCGGAGCAGCGGGCGATGGCCTCGCCCTCTTCGCGCACCACGTGCGAGCCGCACACCGGGCAGGTCTTCGGCAGCACGTACGCTTCCGGTTCCGGCGACGGACGACGCTCCAGCACCACCGCCAGCACTTCCGGAATCACGTCGCCGGCGCGGCGCACGATCACCGTATCGCCGACGCGCACGTCCTTGCGGCGCACCTCATCTTCGTTGTGCAGCGTGGCGTTGGTGACGTTGACGCCGCCGACGAACACGGACGCCAGGCGCGCCACCGGCGTGATGGCGCCGGTGCGGCCGACCTGCACTTCAATCGCCTGCACCACGGTCAGCGCTTCCTCGGCCGGGAACTTGTGCGCCAGCGCGAAACGCGGCGCGCGCGAGACAAAGCCCAGCGTGCGCTGGTCCTGCAACAGGTTGGCCTTGTAGACCACGCCGTCGATCTCGTATGGCATGGCCGGACGGGCATCGCCGATCTGCTTGTAATAGGCCATCAGGCCATCGTAGCCGCGCACCACCGACGCTTCCTTCGCCACCGGCAGGCCCAGTTCGCGATACCAGTCCAGCAGCGCCGAATGCGACAGCGGCATCTCGGCGCCTTCCAGCGCGCCGATGCCGTAAGCGAAGAAACTCAGCTTGCGCGACGCGGTGATGCGCGAATCGAGCTGGCGCAGGCTGCCTGCCGCCGCATTACGCGGATTGACGAACTCCTTTTGCCCGGCCTCGCGCTGGCGCGCGTTCATCGCTTCGAAATCGCGCTTGAACATCAGCACCTCGCCGCGCACATCGAGGATGGCGGGCGGATGAGCGGTTTTCAGGCGCAAGGGAATGCTGCGGATGGTGCGGATATTGGCGGTGACGTCTTCACCGGTGTAGCCGTCGCCGCGCGTGGCCGCCTGCACCAGCAGACCGTCCACGTAGCGCAGATTGATCGCCAGGCCGTCGTATTTGACTTCGGCGGCGTATTCCACCAGCGCGGCCGTATCCAGGCCGTCGCGCACGCGGCGGTCGAAGTTTTCGATGTCTTCGTCGGTGAAGCCATTATTCAGCGACAGCATCGGCACCGTGTGCGTCACCTGTTCGAACTGCGGCAGCGGCGCCGCGCCGACGCGTTTGGTCGGCGAGTCATCCAGCGCCAGCGCCGGGTGTTCCTCTTCGAGCTTTTGCAGCTCGATAAACAGCTTGTCGTACTCCGCGTCCGGAATGGTCGGCGCGTCTTCCACATGATAGGCGTGCAAATGCCGGTTCAGCTCCGCGCTGAGTTGCTCGATGCGCGTTTTAAAATCTACCGTCATTGCTTTACCTTAGCTGAACAAACGCATTGCGCGGGTGGAGCCTGCCGGAATATCGGCATCGTTCATCTCGGCGTAGAAGTCCTGCACCTGGCCGGCGATTTCGGTCAGCGCCGCATCCGACAGCGGCTGGTTGTAATCGTCGACAATGGTGCCGTCCAGGCGCGCCATCAGGCCCCTGGCGCAAGCGACCATGGCGCCGAAGCCGTCGCGCGCCGGCGCCACGCATGGCACGTCCAGCAGCAGCGTCAGGCGCGCCGTGGTTTCCTCGGCCGGCGTCACATTGGTCGACAGCGAGAACAGGAAGCCGCCGTCGCCATCCGGCATCACGAAGCGGCCGTCCGGACGCACGTCGAAGCCCTGCTTCTCCAACGCGCCGATCAACGTGTTGATGGCCCATGGTGCGCCGTTGGTTTGCAGGTTGACGCCCAGCTGCGCGTCGTGCCCGGCGACGAAGCGGTGCAGATTGCGCGCTTCCGCCATGACCTCGATCATGTCCGGGATCACCGGCTCAGCGCCGATTTCGTCGGCCATGGCGCGCAGGCGCGTCACCAGTTCCGAGTATTCCAGTTCGTTCAGCGCGGTGCTGCGGCTGGCCAGCTGCACGCCGCCTTGCAGTTCGGTGTAGACGCCGCCGTGCACCACCGGTTCCCAGTCGCCGCTGACGGCCTTGCCGATGTAGTGCACCGGCTTGTTGCCGACCATGCGCAGGGTTTGCAGCACCGGCAGCAGCTTGTCGCCGCGCGCCGGGGTTTCCAGCGCCAGCGGCAGCAGGCAGTCGATCAGCGGATCGACCAGCGCCGTGGCCTGCTCCGCCGCCGCAGCCGAAGCAGCGTTGGCGCGTGCGGCCAGTTCATCCTCGCTCACGGTCAGCAGTGCGCCGTCATCGCTGGTGAAATCCGCGGCCAGCGCGCCGAGTGCGGCAGCGGCAGCCGAGGCTTCGCCGCCAGCCACGCCAGGCGCCGCGCCGTCGAGCGAGAAGCTCGGTTCCTGGCGCGCATGCGGCGTGGCAGGCGCGTTGGGCGTCGGCGTCAGCTGCGGCTCTTCGCCGCCGGTGCGCATCAGCACATCGTCATGGTCGGTCGAGAAGGCGCGTTCGACGCTCTTCTTGGCCTTGTATTCCTGGATTTTGTTGTACGTGAAGACGCCGGCGACAAACACGCCGGCGGCTGCGATTAAGCTGATTTGGAGATCTGTCATGCTGCTTGTGCCTCGGAAGCGAAGTTTGCGGCGGATTCCATATCCACCGCCACGATGCGCGATACACCCTGCTCCTGCATCGTCACACCGATTAATTGATTGGCCATCTCCATCGCAATCTTGTTGTGCGAGATGAAGAGGAATTGGGTATGTTCAGACATGCGTTTGACCATACGGCAGAATCGTTCGGTATTTGCGTCGTCCAGCGGCGCATCCACCTCGTCGAGGAGGCAGAACGGCGCGGGATTCAGCCGGAACATGGAGAACACCAGCGCGGTAGCCGTCAGCGCTTTCTCGCCACCGGACAGCAGGTGGATGGTGGCGTTCTTCTTGCCGGGCGGCTGGGCCATGACCTGCACGCCGGAGTCCAGAATTTCGTCGCCGGTCATGATCAGCTTTGCCTGGCCGCCGCCGAACAGGATCGGGAACAGTTCGGAGAAGTGGCCGTTGACGCGGTCGAAGGTGTCTTGCAGCAGGTCGCGCGTTTCCTTGTCGATCCGGGTGATGGCGTCTTCCAGCGTGTTGATCGCCTCGGTCAGATCGGCGTTCTGCGAATCGAGGAAGTTCTTGCGCTCGGACGCGGTGGCCAGTTCGTCCAGCGCCGCCAGGTTGACCGCGCCCAGCATCGAAATCGCATTGGTCAGGCGCGTGACCTCGCCCTGCAGATAGGACGCCTTCATGTCCGGATGCAGCTTCTCGGCCAGCGCCGCCTCGTCGGCCTGCACCTCGGCCAGCTGCGCCGCGAACTGCTCCTGGTTCAGGCGCGCGGCCTGTTCCTTCAGCTGCATTTCCATGATCTTGTCGCGCTGCGGTTGCAGCGCGCGCTCGGTCGACATGCGGCCTTCCTCGAACAGGCGCAGTTGCTGCGCGATCTGATCGAGTTCGTGGCGCGCGTCGGACAGCGCTTTCTCCTGTGCCGTGCGGCGGTCCAGCAGCTCCTGCAGGCCGTCGTTGCTCTCGCCGGCCTCCAGGCCTTCCAGCTCCATGCGGCCGGCTTCCATGCTCTCGGTGACCTGCGCCACCTGCGCGGTGGCGGTGGCGACGTTGCGGCGGAATTCTTCGATCTTGCTGCGCTGGGTCTTCTCGGCGAACTGCACTTCCTGCGCCGCGCGTTCCAGGTCGCGCAAGGCTTCGCGGGCGTCGGCCAGGCGCTGTTCCTTTTCCATAAAGTCGGTCTGGCCGTCTTCGTGCGTGCCTTGCAGGTTGCCGAGCTCCATATCCAGCTGCTCGAACTTCTCTTCCGATTCCAGCTTGATCTGGGTCTGCTCTTCTTCCTGCGCGGTGATCTCGGCCAGGTCGGTTTCGATCTGCGTGCTGCGCTGGTTGAAGCGCGCTTCGATCTCGGACAGCTTGACCACGTCCAGCTGCAGCGTGTGCACCGACTGCTGCAGGCTTTGCAGCTTGGCGCGGTATTCGGTCAGGCGGCGCGTCAGGTCCGACACGGCGGCATCCGCGCGCACCGAGCGCGAACGCGCTTCGTCGGCCAGCATCTGCTGCGCGCGCAGCTGCTTGGTGATGTTGTCGATTTCCTGCTGACGTCCGAGCATGCCGTCCTGCTCGGAATCGGCGGCGTAGAAGCGCACGCTGTTCTGCGTGACGACGTGGCCCTGGCGGGTGATGATGCTGCCGCCCGCAGGCAGCTTGGCGCGGTCGGCAAAGGCTTCGGCCGTGTCCTCGGCCATGTAGACGTTGTGCAGCCAGTCCTGCAACAGGCCGCGCAGGCCCGGATCGTTAATCTTCAGCAGGTTCAGGAAAGGCTTCAGGCCCGCCGCTTCCACCGGCGCCGGCGGCACGGCGGTGGACGGCGCGTACAGCGCCAGCTTGGCCGGCGGCGCATCGCTGAAGAAGGCCTTGGCCCATTCGATGTTCGACATTTGCAGCGCCGAGGTGCGCTCGCGCAGCACCGACTCCAGCGCCGGCTCCCAGCCCGCTTCGATATTCAGTTTCTGCCACAGGCGCGGCAGCGATTCCAGTTCGTGCTTTTGCAGCCACGGCGTGACCTTGCCCTGGGTTTGCACACGTTCCTGCAACTGGCGCAGCGCATTCAGGCGCGCTTCCAGCTGCGCGTTGGCGGCGGTCTCGGTGTTGACCTGCTGCTGCGCGTCCTGGCGTTCCTGCTCCAGCTTCGGCTGCTGTTCCAGCGCTTCTTCCAGCACGAAGCTCTGTTCTTCCAGCGCCTGCTGCTTCTCTTCCAGCTGCAAGCGCAGGTTGGACAGATGCGCGCTGTCCGGCAGGCTCAAACCGCTCTTTTCCTGCTGTAGGCGTTCGCGCCGCACGGCCAGGCCGTTGAGAATGTTGTTGGCGTTGCGCTGATGCGCGGATTCCAGCTCCAGCTGCTGCTGCGCCTGCATGATGCGCGAACGCGATTCGGTGCTGCGGGTCTGCGCTTCCTTCGACGCCTGTTCCAGCATCGGCAGCGACTCGGCCTTTTGCTCGGCCATGACCTGCGATTCCTCGACCTTGGCGCTCAGTTCTTCCAGGTTGAATTCGGCTTCCTCGATCTGCTCGCCGAATTCGGTGGCCTGGCGCTGCCACTGGTCGCGCTGCGCGGCCAGCGTGGCCAGCTGCGCCTGCAGGCGGCTGCGCGATTCGACCACGAATTTCATCTGCGCTTCCAGGCTGCCGATTTCGGCGTTGGTCTGGTACAGCGATCCCTGCGCCGTGTGCAGGCGGTCGCCGGCGGCGAAGTGCGACTGGCGCATCTGCTCCAGCGACAGCTCGACGTTGCGCAGCTTGGCGGTCTGCTCTTCCAGATCGTTCTGCGCCTGTTCGACTTCGCGGAAGTATTTCTTCTGCTCGTTCTCGGCTTCGATCTTGCGCAGCAGCCAGAGCAGCTTCTGCTTCTCTTCCTGGTCGGCTTGCAGCTGGTGGAACTTGGTCGCCACGGCGGCCTGGCCTTCCAGCTTTTCCAGATTGGAGTTCAGTTCGCGCAGGATGTCTTCCACGCGCAGCAGGTTCTCGCGCGTGTCGTGCAGGCGGTTTTCCGTTTCGCGGCGGCGTTCCTTGTACTTCGATACGCCGGCCGCCTCTTCCAGGAACACGCGCAGCTCCTCCGGGCGCGATTCGATAATCCGCGAGATCATGCCCTGGCCGATAATCGCATAGGCGCGCGGACCGAGGCCGGTGCCGAGGAAGATGTCCTGGATGTCGCGCCGGCGCACCGGCTGGCCGTTGATGTAGTAAGTGGAGGTGCCGTCGCGCGTCAGCGTGCGCTTGACGGCGATCTCGGCGTACTGGCCCCACTGCCCGGCGGCCTTGCCGGCGTTGTTGTCGAACACCAGCTCCACCGACGAACGGCCGGCCGGCTTGCGGTGCGTCGAGCCGTTGAAGATCACGTCCTGCATCGACTCGCCGCGCAGCTCGGAAGCCTTGGATTCACCCAGCACCCAGCGCACGGCGTCGATGATGTTCGACTTGCCGCAGCCGTTAGGACCGACCACGCCTACCAATTGACCCGGCACCTGGAAATTGGTGGGATCAACGAAAGACTTAAATCCCGACAATTTAATGGAAGATAGACGCACGTTGTTATCTGGTGGTTGGGCTGGAAAATTTCACAATAATACCATTTTGCGTATGATATCAGGCTGAAAACACAACACGCTGCACCATTGTCAACGCGTCTGCGGCCGGGGCGCGTGCCACATGGCGCGGGTGTACGGGTGGTCGCGGCCGGACAGGTAGAGCGCGGCCTTGGCAATCCACTGTTCGGCCGGCACCGGCTGGACGTGCGGCATCATCAGGAATATGGGCACGCACAGCAGCGCCAGGATGCGGCTCAAGGCCAGGTGATGCTCGCCGCTGGCATACCAGATGAAGGCGCCGGCCACGATCAGGCCCAGCAGACAGCCGGTCCAGGCCTCGGACGGCGAATGCGACTGGGTATAGATGCGCGACAGCGAAATCAGCACGGCCAGCAGCACGCCGGCGGTACTGCCCAATATCTGTGCCCAGGGCGGCGACGAACGGGTGATCAGGAAGCCGGCCACCGGGAAGACGGCCGACGCGCGCATCGCATGGCCGCTGAAGCCGGCGAAGTCCACCGACTGCACGCCGATGCCCCAGCCCATGAAGGCCATCTTGGTGATGACCACCAGCGCCATGCCGACGCCGTACAGCCCCACCCAGATGGCCGCCAGCCGCCAGGACTTGCCGGCCATCAGCCATACCACGATGGCGACACCAATCGGCCCGGTCACTGCCAGACTGCCGATCAAACTTAACCAATGCCAAATCATAACTGCGCACCTATCAATTCACGTGAACACATTCTAGCGATTATTGCAGCACCACAACAGTCAAGATCAGCTTAACAGTGGTGGCATTCTCGCAATTCCGATCACCTCGGCGCATGTCACATGATAACCAAAGGACGGCGCAAGGCGTTCAATTGTGCGCTGCGGATCGTTCCACCCGGCGTGCGGCCCGGTCAGCCGGCGGCGGCTGGCTGGGTGATGCTGGCGTCGTTGTCGGCGCTGCGGGACAGGGCCTGGGACAGGGCGACCGCGACCACGCCTTCGGTGCGCACCACCTGGGCGCTGCCTTCGCGGAAGCGCCGGGCCAGGTCGGCGCCGGACATCGAGAAGGCTTCCTGCCGCGCCGCCGTTGAGAAGATGTAGAGCGTGCGCTGGGGACTGATCCAGGCCAGCTTGACCTTGCGGCTGCTGCCATCCTCCTGTTCGAATTCCAGCCACATGCCGCGCGCCAGGCTGTCGACTTCGATGATGGCGTCTTCCTCTTCCGGCTCCGGCGCGGCCTGCCGCGCGGCTTCGGCGTCGGCCTTGGCTTGCAGCGCCAGCCGGCGTTCGGCGGCCTGTTGGGCGACCTGCATGGAGATTTCCACTTGCCGCTCGGGCGACATGTCCAGCGGCGCGCGCACGATGGAGGCGTGGCATTCGGCCAGTTCGGCAAAGAATTGCAGGCGGTCGGCGTCCTGCCACTTGATGACGTCCAGCCATTTGTTCAGCGCCGACAGCAGGCCGGGCAGCTTGGCGATCAATTGCTTGCGGTCGTCCGGCGTCAGTTTCGGCCGCACGCTCCAGATCAGCTCGTCCATAGCCCTGGTGGCGTTGTTGACGGCGCCGGGCTTGTCGTCTTCGATGCTGTAGGCGATGGTCAGCACCGATACCCAGCGCTGTTCGAGGAAGGCTTCGACCACGGCGATCACTTCGCCGGTACCGATGCGCAGCGCGACAGCGTTTTTGGCCAGCTTGTTCGACTCGGCCATTTTTTCCTGCTTGAGCGCGGCGGCGATCGGTGCGGCGATGGCGGCTGCGGCGGCCTTTTCCTCGGCCTGGATCGAGGCTTCCAGTTCGTTGACGGCTTCGGTGAACACCGACAGTTCCTGCTCGTAGTCGCGGCCGACGCGGTCGACGCTGCGCTGCATGGCCTGGAACAGCGGATCGTCCGGCCCCTTGCGCTGCTCCCAGCCCATGCGCGACAGCAGTTCCAGCAGGCGGCGCGCCGGGTGGGCTTCCTGGAAGAAGAAATTCTTGTCGACCAGTGCGGCTTTCAGTACCGGGATTTGCAGGAAGCGGATCAGCTCGCGGATTTCCGGCGAGATGCTCTGGTCGCGGAATACGGTGTCGAAGACGGCGGACAGCAGGTCGATGGTCGATTCATCGGCGCGCGTCAGGCTGCCTTCCGGCATGGTTTGCTTCAGGCTGGGCAGGTAGAAGACGTTGCTTGCCTGCGCCGGCGCGGCGCCGCCGCCCGACTCGAACGGGGCGGCTTTCTGCAGCGTGGCGAGGTAGGCCAGCAATGGCTGTCTGGCCTGCAGTTGCGCCGCGCGTTGCAGCTCTTCGTTGGGCACGGCGCCGACGTGGAAGCCCTGGGCCGCTCCTTGCGGCCAGCCGCCGGCCGGCATCGCCATCTGCCCGCCGCCCATTGCCAGCGCGCCGGCTGCCGGAGCGCCGCCGGTGAAGCCCGGCATCATCCCGCCCACCGCATGCACGCCGGGCTGGCCGACAAGCGGCGCGCCCGTGGCATGCGCGCCGTTCGGCGCCCACGTGCTGCCGGCCGACAGCACCGACGCCGGCAGATCCGGTATCGTCAAATCAACGCCGCCGCCCAGCATGCCGCTGGCAATGCCATCGACAATCTGCCCCGCCGCCGAACCGGCCACATCGCTGGACGCAAAAAACTGCCGCAACTGCTGCGCCAACGCCGCCTGGTTGGTACTGGCCTTGGCCGCCCCGCCATCCGCCTTGCGGCGCTTGTAGCCATCCACGCTGCCCGGCAACACGCCCTTGCTCTGCAAGGCCAGGCTCAAGGCCTCAAGCATCGGCCCCAGCGCGATGAACATGTCCGGCTTGATCCACGGCTGCAACAGCCCGGCCGATTCCTCCTCCGGATCAAACTCCGTCCACGCCTGCTGCAAGGCCTCCAGAAACACCGCCGGCCGGAACGGATTCTGGCTGACGCGCAGAATATCGCGCTCCAGCAAAAACGCCAGCCGCACATTCAGCGTCTGCAAGGCATCCGCATACTGCACCTCGAACGGTTTGCTGACGCCGCTTAAAGCGACCTTGCTGTCCATCTCCTCGAACGGCACCAGCGACAGCGGCTGGTCCGCGCCGCGCACCACCCGTTTGCCGGCCGGCGCCAATTCGGCGATCTCGCGCCGCAGCGCCTTCTCCAGCGTGCTGGTGGCCAGATGCAAAAACGCGAAATTGCGATTGCGCAGCAAATTGCCGGCGCGGACGCGCTGCTGGAACAAGCGCGTATCGCCATCGGTCGCATCGATCAGCGCGCCGGCCAGCCTGGCGGCCAGATCCAGATACTGATCGCCCGCATGCTTGACCGCGATGCCGATCAGCTCTTCCAGCAAAGCATGCCGCGGCGACACCGTCTTCTTCGGCGTGGCAAGCGTTGTTGGAGTTGCAACCATGGGCGTTCCTGCGGAGTCAATCAGCGTATCTCATCATTCTTACATGATATTTCCATCAAGCAATACCAAAGCACCAAGAATCTGCAATTTTTTGCGTATTTTGAGACGGCTCAACAGGCAAGGTTGCAGTTTCCCTAAGATAAAAAGCTCCCTTTCCTTCCATCAACCGCCACCAAGGATGCCCATGAAATTCCTGCACAACCTGGAAACGTCCCGCAAACTGTTGGCCGCCTTTGCCGTCGTGCTGAGCCTGACGGCGCTGGTGGGAATCAGCGCCCTGTCGCGCATCAGCGCCATCAACCGCGCCTCGGTCGAACTGAACGGCCAGTGGCTGCCGCAGACTATCGCAGCATTGTCTCGCCGCAACGAAACCCTGCTCAATGAAGGTGCGGCGCCATCGCTGGAAACCCAGTTGCAGCAGGCCAAGTCCCTGAACACCCAGTTGAGCCAATTGTTGGTCAGCGCCATCCAGTCCAGCCAGGAGGCAAGCAAACAGCAAGATGAATTGTACGCCGGCGCCCGCGTCACGACGTTCAGCCTGTTGTTTGCCGCCATCGCCGGCGGCGCCTTGCTGGCGCTGTGGACGGCGCGCTCGATCACCTCGCCGCTGCAGCACGCCATGCTGGTGGCGCAACGCATCGCCGGCGGCGACCTCGGCACCTGCATTCCGCCGCAGCCGGACAATCAGACCGGCAAGCTGCTGTGCGCCATGCAGCACATGAACGACAGCCTGCACGCCATCGTCAGCCAGGTGCAAAGCGGCGCAAGGGCGATCGGCGGCTCGGCGGCGGAGATTGCGGAGGGCAACCAGGATTTGTCGGCGCGCACCGAGCAGCAGGCGTCGGCGCTGGAACAAACGGCCTCTTCCATGGAACAGCTGACCGCCACCGTGCGCCAGAACGCCGGCCATGCAATGGAAGCCAACAAGCTGGCGCTGTCGGCGTCCGCCGTGGCGGTGCGCGGCGGCGGCGATGTGGCGCAGGTGGTCGGCACCATGGCGTCGATCAACGACAGCTCGCGCAAGATTGCCGAGATTATCGGCGTGATAGACGGCATCGCTTTCCAGACCAATATCCTGGCGCTGAACGCGGCGGTGGAGGCGGCGCGCGCCGGCGAACAGGGGCGCGGCTTTGCGGTGGTTGCGTCCGAGGTGCGCAACCTGGCGCAGCGTTCGGCGGCGGCGGCCAGGGAAATCAAGGCGCTGATCGACGATTCGGTCGACAAGGTGGCGCGCGGCACACAGCTGGCCGATCAGGCCCGCAAGACCATGGACGAGGTGGTCGGCAGCGTCAAGCAGGTGACCGGGCTGATCGGCGAAATCGCCGACGCCAGCGCCGAGCAGACCGCCGGGCTGGAACAGGTGAACCAGGCGATTGCCGCCATGGACCAGGCGACCCAGCAGAACGCGGCGCTGGTGGAACAGGCCACAGCCGCAGCCGCGTCGATGCGGGGTGAGACCGCCAAGCTGAGCGCGGCCATCAGCGTGTTTGCGGCCGATGAGGCGGCGTCGGCAGGCAACGCATCGGCCGTCGGGCCGCATGCGGCAGCGCGCAACGCCCTGCCCCAGCCGATGCGCGCCGTGCGCAAGGAGGTCGAATGGGAAGAGTTTTAAGCTGCCAGTGAGGCGTACTCCTACAGACCATCAGCACGAACTCCGATACCGGGCAGAAGCTCAAAAACGCATCATGGCGTCACCGGAAACGCCTCAGCCAACAAACGGCCGGGACGATTCTGGCGAGTACGTTCTTTTCACTTTAAAAAGGAAGCAACATGAACTCGAACCAAAAAGGCAGCAGCAGTAACCAGGGCTCGAAACAAGGCTCGAACCAAGGCAGCAAGCAATCGGGCAGTGCAGGTTCGTCCAGCGGATCGCGCAGCGATCAGCAAGGCGGCACCCGTGAGCAACAGATCGATGCTGGCCGTCAAAACCCTAAAAATGACGGCAACAAGCAATCCGGCAACCGCTAAGTAGACAATCAGCGGTAAATGCGGCGCCGTGCGCGCCGCATCGCTCCCTCATCAGATATTGGTCACCCGCTGGCCGCTGGGCGGCACGAAGTCTTCCACGCTGTTAATCATCCCTACCGTATGCGCCTGGGCCGCCGTCAAGTGCAGGTCCGAATATTCGTGCGTGCGCCATTGCTCATCAGACAGTTCCACGTGGCTGCGCAGGATTTGCTCGGTGCGCGCATCGTCCGCCTGCAAACCTTCGACGATGATGCGCAGCGCGTCCGGGCGGGCGCCGTGCGGCGCGCTGGCGTGCGACTTGTGCACCATGAAACGGGCGGTGTCGCTGGCATAGCGTTCGCTGCCCGAGAGAAACAGAATCACCGCGATCGACGCCACCGCGCCGGCGTTGTAGGTGACGATCTTGATCGGCAATTTGCTCAGGTAGTTGTACAGGCAGATGCCGTCGCTGACGTAGCCGCCGTTGGACTGAATCAGGATGTGGGCGGTGGTGATGCGGTCTTCGGTCATGTCGGCCACCGCGTCGAAGACGCGGCGCACCATGTCGCTGTTAACATCCCCGGAAAGCGTGAACCACGCATGTCCTTCGTAATTTGTATGATCTTGGCTCATGGCTGGGCTCTTGAATAAGTGTGATTTATTCTAGCAAATTGTCGCTATGGAAGCTTTTTTATTGCCCCATTCGTGCGCGGCCTCACGCTGGGCCGCAAGATTGACATTCAGGCCCTTCTGACATATATTCCCGAGTCTTGATCGGGAGAGGGCAAACTCGCGTTGCCGCCGAAGGGGCACTACCCACAAACTCTCAGGCAAAAGGACCGGTCAAGGGGCCAAGAATGGCTCAAACTCTGGAGAGAGATTGCATGGGCAATCCACCGAAGGGGCGTGCGGAAAGATCTTTCCGCTATCTCTCAGGTACCAAGGACAGAGGGGTTTGGAATATTAGTATTCCCTGTTAACCTCTTTTCGTTTGGACCGGACCATGACGCTCAAAGCTACCCCCCTCAATAACGCTCACCGCGCAGCCGGCGCCCGCATGGTCGATTTCGGCGGCTGGGACATGCCCGTCAACTACGGCTCCCAAATCGAAGAACACAACGCCGTGCGCACCGACGTCGGCATGTTCGACGTCGCCCACATGTGCGTGGTCGACATCAAGGGCGACAAGGTGCGCGCCTTCCTGCGCGGCCTGCTGGCCAACAACGTCGACAAGCTGCAGGTATCGGGCAAGGCGCTGTACTCGTGCATGCTGAATCCTGAAGGCACCGTCATCGACGACCTGATCGTCTACTTCATCAACGAGAGCTGGTTCCGCCTGGTGGTCAACGCCGGTACCGCCGAGAAGGACGTGGCGTGGATGCAGGCGCAGAACGACGCCACCGGCGCCGGCCTGACCATCACCCAGCGCCGCGACGGCGCCAACGCCATGGCGCTGATCGCCGTGCAAGGCCCGAACGCCCGCGCCAAGGTATGGGAAGTGATTCCTGAATCGAAGCAAGGCACCGCCGAAATGAAGCCGTTCAACGTCGCCTTCGCGCAAAGCGCCGCCTTCGGCGAGGCGATGATCGCCCGCACCGGCTACACCGGCGAAGACGGCTTTGAAATCGGCGTCGCCGCCGAGCAGGCCGAGAACCTGTGGAACGCGCTGGTCGCCGTCGGCGTCAAGCCTGCGGGCTTGGGCGCGCGCGACACGCTGCGCCTGGAAGCCGGCATGAACCTGTACGGCCAGGACATGGACGAAACCGTGAACCCGCTGGACGCCGGCCTGGCATGGACCATCGACCTGGTCTCCGAGCGCGACTTCATCGGCAAGGCCGCGCTGCAGGCCAAGGGCCAGAACAGCCAGTTCGTCGGCCTGATCCTGCGCGAAAAAGGCGGCGTGCTGCGCGCGCACCAGAAAGTCATCGTGGCCGGCACCGACGCCACCGGCGAGATCACCAGCGGCACCTTCAGCCCGAGCATGCAGCAGGCCATCGCCCTGGCGCGCGTGCCGAACGGCGTGAACGTCGGCGACACCGTGCATGTGGAAATCCGCGACAAGAAACTGGCCGCTTCTGTGGTTAAATTGCCGTTCGTCCGCAACGGCAAGATCCTGGCCGTTTAATTAAAATTTACCTCTCGATCCTTTTTGGAGCTTTACATGAACATTCCTGCAGACCTGAAGTACACCGAATCCCACGAGTGGGTACGCGCTGAAGCCGACGGCACTGTCACCGTTGGCATCACCGAGTACGCGCAGGACGCACTGGGCGACATCGTCTTCGTCGAACTGCCGAAAGTCGGCGACACCTACGAAGCCGGCAGCGACGCCGCCGTGGTGGAATCGGTGAAAGCCGCCAGCGACATCTACGCCCCGGTGGCCGGCGAAGTCGTGGCCGTGAACGAAGAAGTGGTCAACGCTCCGGAATCGATCAACGCCGACGCCTACGCCAACTGGCTGTTCAAGATCAAGCCTAGCGACGCCGCAGCCATCAACGGCCTGCTGGACGCTGAAGCCTACGGCAAAAACACCGGCGCCTAAATTCGAGCGCTCCGAGGCCAGCCCCGTGCTGGCCTTTTTGTATTCTCCTCTCTCGCCCTGACAAATCATGACCCGCACCAGCCTCTCCCAACTCGAAGCACGCGACGCCTTCATCGCCCGCCACATCGGCCCTGACGCCGCAGAACAGCAAGCCATGCTGTCGGTCCTCGGCTACGCCACCCGCGCCGCCCTGATCGACGCCATCGTGCCTGCCAACATCCGCAACACGGCCGCCCTGCCGCTGGGCGCCTACACGCAGCCGATGCCGGAAAACGAAGCGCTGAACAAGCTGAAAAAAATCGCGTCGAAGAACAAGGTGCTCAAGTCGCTGATCGGCCAGGGCTACTACAACACGCTGACGCCGAACGTCGTCCTGCGCAACATCTTTGAAAACCCGGCCTGGTACACCGCCTACACGCCATACCAGCCCGAGATTTCGCAAGGCCGCCTGGAAGCGATCCTGAACTTCCAGCAGACCATCACCGACCTGACCGGCATGGGCATCGCCAACGCGTCGATGCTGGACGAAGGCACCGCCGCCGCCGAAGCCATGACGCTGATCCAGCGCGTCAGCAAATCGAAATCGAACGTGTTCTACGTCGCCGACGACGTGCTGCCGCAAACCCGCGAAGTGATCGAAACCCGCGCCAAGCCGCTGGACATCACCGTCAAGACCTTCCACCCTGCCGAACTGGCCAGCGTGGGCGAATGCTTCGGCGTGCTGCTGCAATACCCGGGCGTGAACGGCAATGTGCGCGACTACAAGGCCGACGTCGAAGCCGTCAAGGCCAAGGGCGCGATGGTGGTTGCCGCCGCCGACCTGCTGGCGCTGACCATGCTGACGCCTCCAGGCGAATGGGGCGCCGACGTGGTTGTCGGCAACTCGCAGCGCTTCGGCGTACCGCTGGGCTTCGGCGGCCCGCACGCCGGCTACATGGCCACCCGCGACGAATTCAAACGCTCGATGCCAGGCCGCCTGGTGGGCGTGACCATCGACGCGCAAGGCAACAAGGCTTACCGCCTGGCCCTGCAAACCCGCGAGCAGCACATCCGCCGCGAAAAGGCCACCTCCAACATCTGTACCGCGCAGGTGCTGCTGGCGGTGATGGCGTCGATGTACGCCGTCTACCACGGCCCGCAAGGCCTGCAGCAGATCGCCAAGCGCGTGCACCGCCTGACCGGCGTGCTGGCCTCGAACCTGAAAACCCTGGGCTACACCGTCACCAACGACACCTGGTTCGACACCCTGACCGTGGCCGTGAAAAACGCCGAGCAGCTGCATGCATCGGCCCACTCGCACGGCGTCAACCTGCGCGTGATCGACGCTTCGCACGTCGGCATCTCGCTGGACGAAACCACCACCCGCGAAGACATCGCGCTGCTGTGGACCGTGTTCTCGCACCCGGTCG
Organism: Duganella aquatilis; assembly: GCF_009674565.1. Lineage (GTDB taxonomy): Bacteria > Pseudomonadota > Gammaproteobacteria > Burkholderiales > Burkholderiaceae_D > Rugamonas > Rugamonas aquatilis. Next base: position 70,856 of record NZ_WKJL01000001.1, on the reverse strand, counting down.
GCGGTCCTGCCCACGGCCCGGACTTCGACACCGTGGAAGCCGCCGTCGAGCGCTCCTTCCCTGATGCGGTGGCCCGTACCTCGGCCTACCTGAGCCACCCGGTGTTCAACCGCTATCACTCGGAAACCGAGATGCTGCGCTACCTGCGCTCGCTGGCCGACAAGGACTTGGCGCTGGACCGCACCATGATCCCGCTGGGTTCCTGCACCATGAAGCTGAACGCCACCAGCGAAATGATCCCGGTCACCTGGCCTGAATTCTCGACCATCCACCCGTTCGCGCCGGAAGCGCAGACCGTCGGCTACCGCGAAATGATCGCGTCGCTGGAAGAGATGCTGTGCGCGGTGACCGGCTACGCCGCCATCTCGCTGCAGCCTAACGCCGGCTCGCAGGGCGAATACGCCGGCCTGCTGGTGATCCAGGCTTACCACCAGTCGCGTGGCGAAGGCCATCGCAACATCTGCCTGATTCCATCGTCGGCGCACGGCACCAACCCGGCATCGGCCAGCATGGTCGGCATGCAGGTGGTGGTCACCGCCTGCGACGAAAACGGCAACGTCGACCTGGCCGACTTGAAAGCCAAGGCCGAGCTGCACTCGAAGAATCTGGCCTGCGTCATGGTCACCTACCCTTCGACCCACGGCGTGTTTGAAGAAGGCATCCGCGAGCTGTGCGAAATCATCCACAGCCACGGCGGCCAGGTCTACGTCGACGGCGCCAACATGAATGCACTGGTCGGCGTGGCCGCGCCGGGAGCGTTCGGCGGCGACGTCTCGCACCTGAACCTGCACAAAACCTTCTGCATCCCGCACGGCGGCGGCGGCCCTGGCGTCGGCCCGATCGGCGTTGGCGCGCACCTGGCCAAGTTCCTGCCGAACCAGCGTTCGAACGGCTACATCCGCGACAACGCCGGCATCGGCGCCGTCTCGGCCGCGCCATACGGCTCGGCGTCGATCCTGCCGATTTCGTGGATGTACATCGCCATGATGGGCGCGGAAGGCCTGACCGCCGCGACCGAAACCGCGATCCTGAACGCCAACTACATCGCCCGCCGCCTGTCGCCGCACTTCCCTGTGCTGTACTCGGGCCACGACGGCCTGGTGGCGCACGAGTGCATCATCGACCTGCGTCCGCTGCAGGATGCCACCGGCATCAGCAACGAAGACGTGGCCAAGCGCCTGATGGACTTCGGCTTCCACGCCCCGACCATGTCGTTCCCTGTGCCGGGCACGCTGATGATCGAGCCGACCGAGTCGGAATCGAAAGCCGAGATGGACCGCTTCATCGACGCCATGATCGCCATCCGCGGCGAGATCGCCAAAGTGGAAAGCGGCGAGTTCGACAAGCTGAACAACCCGCTGAAGTTCGCGCCGCACACCGCCGAAGTGCTGACGGCCGACGTCTGGGACCGCAAGTACTCGCGTGAAGTGGCGGCCTATCCGCTGCCATCGCTGCGCAAGCAGAAATACTGGCCGCCGGTCGGCCGCGCCGACAACGTCTACGGCGACCGTAACCTGTTCTGCGGCTGCGCGCCGATCAGCGACTACGAATAATCTCGTTTCGCCCGCAAAAGCCCGGCCGCGTGCCGGGCTTTTTTTTATTCAAATCGTTTGACACGCTTACACCTGTCAGATATTCTTTACACATGAAATCTAAACATCTCACAGGCGATCAGTTGCTGGCGGCGCTTTCGGCGCTGTCCAATCCGCATCGCTTGCGGGTGGTGGCGGCGCTGGCGGCTGGTGGACGCAATTACGTCAGCCAGCTGGCGCGCGAGTTGAATATCAGCCGCCCCTTGCTGCACCTGCATTTGCAGAAGCTGGAAGAAGCGGGCCTGGTCACCAGCCAGCTGGAACTGTCGGCCGACGGCAAGGCGCTGAATTTTTTCGAGGCCGCGCCGTTCGCCATCGACCTCACCCCGGCCATGATCGCCGAAGCAGTACGTACCCTGACCACCAATCCTGAAAAGTAGAGGCTTACGATGTCCGAAAATATTTACCTGCTTACCCTGCTGATGCCGCTGGGGACCATCTTCCTGATCTTCTTCCTGCGCTCGCGCACCGCCATCAGGAAGGCGCAGCTGGAGGCCGAGGGCAACGAGGCCTACCGCCTGCTGGCGGAACGCGCCGTCGCCGTGCAGGAGCAAAACGCCGCCGCGCTGGCCGACCTGAAGGCGCGCATCGCCGCCATCGAGACCATACTGAAGCAAGTCGAGTAACTCCACCCACACCGAGGAGCATCACCATGCCGCAAGTGTCGCTGTTTCGCCTGTATTCGCTGAGAGCCGTATATTTGATTATTGCGCTGGGACTGGCGCTGGTGGTGTGGCCGAGCGTGATCCAGCACGCCGAGCCGTGGGGCCTGTCGCAGGGCGTGGTGAAGTGCATGCTGGCCGCCTTCAGCCTGCTGTGCGTGATCGGCATCCGCTATCCGCTGCAGATGCTGCCGGTGCTGTTCTGGGAACTGGCGTGGAAGTCGATCTGGCTGCTGATCGTCGCCCTGCCCGCCTGGCAAAGCGGCGCGATGGACGACAGCATCATGGGCACCGCGATGGAATGCATGGTCGCCATCATCATCCCGCTGGCCATGCCGTGGCAGTACGTTGTCGCCCGCTACATCCGCCAGCCCGGCGACCGCTGGCGCGCCGCCTAACTGCGCACCGAGGCCAGTCGCAATCGCACCACGCGCGGGCTGCCGGCGGGACGGCTGGCGTCCGGCGGCTCCGCGCCTTCGTCCAGCTTGAAGATGGCCACCGCCTGCGACAGATACAGCGCCTGCCGCTGCAAACTGCTGGCGGCGGCAGCAGCCTGCTGCACCAGCGCCAGATTCTGCTGCGTGACCTGATCCAGGCTGACGATCGCCTGCTGCACGCCGAGCACGCCCTGCGCCTGCTGCGCGCTGGCGTCGCCGATCTGGCCGATGATGTCGCCCACCCGGCGCACGGTCGAGACAAGCTCCGTGATGCTGCCGCCGGCTTCCTCCACCGAACGCGCGCCGCTGTCGATGTGGGCCGCCGATTCCTCCATCAGCAGCCGGATTTCCTGCGCCGCCGACGTCGAGCGCTGGGCCAGCGTGCGCACCTCGCCCGCGACCACGGCGAAGCCCTGCCCCTGTTCGCCCGCGCGCGCCGCCTCCACCGCCGCACTCAAGGCCAGCATATGCGTCTGCACCGCCAGGCCGTCGATGACGCCGACGATTTCCACCACCCGCCGCGAGCTGCCGCGAATCGACGCCATGGTGACCACCAGCCGCTGCACCACGTTGCCGCCGCGCGCCGCAAAGCTGTTGGCGCATTGCGCCAGCTGACCTGCCAGTGCGGCGTGCGTGGCGGCTTCCGACACCTGCGCGCCAAGTTGACGCGCCACGCCGCCGGCTTCCTCCAGCGTGCCGGCCTGCGTGTAGCTGCGCCGCGTCAGCGCCGAATTGCCCTGGGCGATATCGCGCGAGGCGCGGTCGATCGACTGCGCCGACGCCAGGATGGTCTTCAAGGTGGTGTTCAGGTTGCGGATGCTGGTGTCCAGCGCGCGCGAGGTGTCGGCGATTTCGTCCTTGCCGTAGACGCGCTGGCGCACCGTCAGGTTGCCTTCGGCCAGATCCACCGCCGCCGCGCCGATCTCGCGCACGTCCTTCAGCATGGCGTTGCGCACGGCCATCGTCACCAGCAGCGACAGCGCGATCGACAGGGCCACGATGATCGGCATCCAGGTCGACAGGATGCGGAAGTCGCTCTCCGCATCGGCGTAGGCGCGTTCGCTCAGCGACTGTTCCAGTCTGGCCAGTTCCTCCAGCCGCAGCGCCACCACGTCGAACGCCCGCTCGGCCTTGGCCATGGCGTTGGCGGCGATCGACTGGTCGGCCATGGCCAGTTCGATCACGTCTTCCATCGCCTTGACGTACACCGCATGCGCGGCCTGCGACTGCACCACGAAGCGCCGCTCGGCCGGACTCGATTGCGTCGCCATTTCCAGCTGCGCGAACTGGCGGTCCAGCGCCGCGTGGCGCACATGCAGGTCGCGCACCAGCGCATCGACGCGCGGCGCGGAGAAGCTGCCGCTGATCCAGGTCAGCAGCTGATAGATTTCGGTATGCGCCTTGTGCGCGCTGGCGACCAGGTCGGCCGCCGCCTTCAGCCGCACGGCGCGCTGCTGCACAATGTTGTCGAGCGACTGGTTCTGCCGCAGCAGGCCAAGGTAGGCGCCGGCCGACAGCACGGTCAGCAGGATCAGCACCACGCCCGGCGCCAGCAGCAGCTTTGGCCCGATGCGCAGCTTGCTGAGCATATGTTGGAGTAGGTGCAGCACGGCGGCTCAGCGTGAGCGGATGCCGGCGTACGGCGCTTTCAGCAGGTCCTGATGGAGCCGCGCTATGCAGCGCGTCGGCAAAGCGATTATGATCCAAGCACGCATGATGTCCCCCGGCAGCTAGAACCTGTAATCTACGCTGGCTGCCGCAAGGCAATCTTGCGCTCGGTCAATCCGCACAAAGTAACAACAGGAGCAACATGAAAGCATCGATCAAGGCAGCCCTCATTTCCGCTTTGCTGTTTCCCGGACTGGGTCACCTGGCATTGCGGCCGCGCCGCACCGGGCGCGGCATGCTGTTCCTGCTGCCGACCGCTGCCGCCGCGCTGTACTTGCTGAGCACCATGCTGCACCTGGTGTATCAATTGCAGGACGAACTCGACAGCGGCAAGCTGGCGCTCGATCCGATCGTCATCCTGCAACGCGTCCACGCGGCCGGCATCGACAACGCCGCCACCAACCTGGCGGCGGCCGTGCTGCTGGTCGGCTGGATCGGCGCGCTGCTGGATGTGCTGTGGCTGGGCAAGCGCGACTAGACCGCCAACCGTCCGGCCGGCAGCACCGGCGGCAAAGCCATCAGCTTGCGCCAGGCCAGCGCCACGCGGATGACGGCGCCGATGCCCAGCAGGCATCCCGCCTGGTACCACGGGAAGGTGGATTGAATCCGGTTCAACACCATCGCGACCAGAAAGCCCAGCACGATCAACATCAGCAGCAGGCTCCGGTTGAGACCGCCCGCATGCGGACGCTTGACGGCGTAGTTGTCCAGCAGTGAGACCGCGCTCCAGAGGAAGGCCATGGCGATGGCGAAGTTAATGCCGCGCAAGGCCAAGTGGCCCAGCATGAAGGAATCCAGGCAGGTGACGCAAGCCACCGAAGCCAGCCAGACGCCCAGGAAGCGGCGCAGCAGCGTCCGCCCCAGCAGACGATTGATGCGGGCGCCGGCGGGCGCGCCGGGCGTCATCAGATACAGGCGCTGTTCGGCGCCGTGGCGGGTGATGCTGTCGGCGACGCTCGTCACGTACATGCCCGCCACGCCCAACAAGATCATCCCGGTCCACGGCAGCACAATCTTGTCGTCGCCATCAATCATCGCATATGCCGACGGCAGCAACGCCAGCACCGTCGCCGCCAGCAAAAAGATGAGGTTGCTGCCGCCATGCGCTGCCGGGCCCAGAACATGCATCAACATGCGTTCAGGCTGGGTGCCGGCGCGGCTGTCGCGCCGCAGCGCGACGCCGTAAAAGGTGCGCAACAGCTGCTGCCAGCGCGTCGGCAACTGCACGGCGGACGACGGCGGCGCGTTGCCGTGCAGCGCCGCCTGGCATTTCGAAAAGTGGTGATACCAGGCCCAGTGCCGGTCGCCGCCCCGGGGCAGCAGCTGGAACAGCCCCCAGCCGATCAGCGGCAGGAGCAGCAGCATGCCGGCGGCGGTCACCAGCGGTTCGTTCAAGACATCGATCAGTCCCTTCAAGGTGTTGAAGGCAAACTGCACGCCGAAGGGAATCAGCAACGCCATCCCCCAGGCCAGCATGTTGAACCGCTGCGTCAGGATGGCCACCGTGGTGACCAGGGTGGCGGCCAGCAGGCCGTAACCGCCATGGCCGAAAGCGAAATGCGCAATCACGGCAAACACCAGCGTGTTGGCGGCATACAGCGCGGCTGTCAGCCGGATCAGGCGCTGGCGCAGCTGCGGTACCAGGCCGGAGAGTTCCGGCCGGTTCTGCTTGATGGCGCTGCGGACGAAAGCGCCGCACCACATCTGGCACATGCCCCACAGCACGCACAGCATCAGCAGCTTGTAGGGGCTAAAACGTGCAGTGTTGTGCATGATGAACAGAAACCCCTCGGTGCCGAGAAGCGCCAGACTCATGCGCTTCATGGAGCGGTAGCTGCCCACGTCATTGAGCACCTGCGCCAGCAGCTGGCCATAGCCACGACGGACGGCGGCGTTCACTTGGTCACCTCGACAAACAAGTCTTCCAGGCTGAGATTCTTTCCTTCCAGCAATTCATCCAGCGCACCTTGCAGGACGATTTTGCTGCCCTGCAGGAAAGCCACGTCCAGCGCCACCCGTTCCAGGTCGGACAGGATGTGGGTGGAGAAAATCACCGTGGTGTCGCGCTCGATGACGTCGTTGATCAGTTCCTGCAGAAAATCGCGGCGGCCGACCGGGTCCAGGCTGGCGACCGGCTCGTCGAGCACCAGCAATTGGGGATCGTGGGCCAGCGCGCGGATGATGGACAGGCGCTGCCGTTCGCCGCCGGATAGGGTGCTGATCTGCTTGCGGGCGGCGTCGCCGTGGAAGCCCCAGCGCTGCAACAGGCCATCGACCTTGACCTGATTCCAGCGCGGATAGAGCGCCTTGAAATAGTCCAATAGTTGCAAGGGCGTCAACCATTCGAACAAATCGGATTTCTGCGGCACGTAGCCGATCCGGGCGCGGACTTCGTCGTTCAGCGCCGTTGCCGGCTGGCCGAACAGCGTGCTGCTGCCGCCGTCGACGTCGCGCAGGCCCAGCAGGCATTCCAGCAGCGTCGATTTGCCGGCGCCATTCCGGCCTAATAAACCAATGACCTTGCCCTGCTCAATCGACCAATTCACGCCCTGCAACACCTGCTGCTTGCCGAAGTTTTTATGTAAATTGGCGATCTCGACGACATTAGGCTTCATTTATTTTCTCCAAGAATATTCTTAAATAGTTTTAAAACAGCTTCATCATCCAGTCCCAATTGGCGGGCTTCGGCGGCGGCGCGTTCCAGCGTGGGTCTTAACAGATTTTCTTTTCCTTGCGGCTTTTCGCCGTCGGCCACCAGCATGCCGACGCCGCGTGCCCGTGTTAATAGCCCTTCCGTTTCCAGCATGTTATAAGCCTTGGAAACCGTCATGGGATTGACCGCCAAAGCCAATGCCACTTCGCGAACCGACGGCAATACATCGCCGGGTTTTAAGGCGGCAGCAGCAATTAAGCGCCGCACCTGCTCGATTAACTGGCGATAAATAGGATCGGACGAGCCGGTCGCTATGGAGAACAATGAAGCCGTATGCGCAGCCATGGAAGTCATATTGGTGTATTAGTTGATTAATACAGTAAACATCATCCATGACCTTGTCAAGCAGTGTTTTCATTTCCCGCCAGGAGTTGGCGGGAACGTGCCAAGTGTTGGCTTGACTGCACGGGGTTGCGTGCGCTGTCGAACGTGCGCGGGGCGGGCAAACTACTTATACTGCAAGCATGAGAATCGCTACCTTCAACGTCAATGGCATCGGCGCCCGTCTCCCCGCCCTGCTGCAATGGCTCAATGAGACCAAACCGGATGTCGTCTGCTTGCAGGAATTAAAAGCGCCGCAGGAGAAATTCCCCGAAGCCGCGATTAACGACGCCGGTTATCAAGCCATTTGGCACGGTCAGAAAAGCTGGAATGGCGTGGCCATATTGGCGCGCGGCCAGAAGCCGATTGAAACCGGCCGCGGACTGCCGGGCGATGCGGACGACATTCAAAGCCGGTATATTGAGGCGATAGTCGACGGCATATTAATCGGCGGATTATATCTGCCAAATGGCAATCCTGCGCCCGGCCCCAAATTCGATTACAAGCTCAAATGGTTTGATCGTTTGCATACGCACGCCGCCAAATTATTGGACAGCGGCGCGCCGGTAATATTGGCGGGGGATTTCAACGTCATGCCGACCGAGCTGGATGTGTATAAGCCTGAGCGCTGGGTGGATGACGCCTTATTCCGTCCCGAGGTGCGCGCGGCCTATCACAAGCTGCTCGCGCAAGGCTGGACCGATGCGTTACGCACCATGCATCCGGGAGAAAAGATTTATACGTTCTGGGATTATTTCCGCAATGCCTACGGCCGCGACGCCGGCCTGCGCATCGACCACCTGCTGCTCAGTCCTGCGCTGGCGCCGGCGCTGACAGCCGCCGAAGTCGACCGCGACGTGCGCGGCCGCAAGAAGCCCAGCGACCATGCGCCAACCTGGGTCGAGCTGGATCTGAAAAAGATCAGCTAATCCGGGGTCAGTTCTGCCAATCGCACACGGCCTCTACCGTAGCGGCTGCTACGGTAGAGGCCGTGTGCGATTGGCAGAACTGACCCCGGGTTTTAGACGAGCTTGGCCGAGTGCTCGCGGGTGGCGTGGAATTGCAGTTTCGGCCAGCGTTCCTGCGTCAGGCGCAGGTTGACGCCCGAGGTGGCCAGGTAGGCCAGGTTGCCGGCGGCGTCGTAGGCGACGTTGTGGCCGAGTTGGTCCTCGAAGTCGGACAGGGCTTTCTTGTCGTCGCTCGATACCCAGCGTGCGCTGCTGATGCTGGTGCCTTCGAATACCGCATCGACGCCGTATTCGTTCAGCAGACGGCTGGCCACCACTTCAAACTGCAGCACGCCGACCGCGCCCAGCACCAGCTCGCCACCTTGCACCGGCTTGAAGACCTGCACCGCGCCCTCTTCGCCCAGCTGCTGCAAGCCTTTGTGCAGCTGCTTGATTTTCAGCGGGTTGCGGATGCGTACCTGGCGGAAGAAGTCCGGCGCAAAGAACGGGATGCCGGTGAAGGTCAGCTGTTCGCCTTCGGAGAACGAGTCGCCGATCTGCATATTGCCGTGGTTCGGCAGGCCGATGATGTCGCCGGCGTACGCTTCCTCCACCTGCTCGCGGGTCGACGCCATGAACGTCACCACCGACGAGACCTTGACTTCGCGGCCCAGGCGCAAATGCTTGACCTTCATGCCGCGCTCGAAACGGCCCGAACACACGCGCAGGAAGGCGATGCGGTCGCGGTGCGCCGGGTCCATATTGGCCTGGATCTTGAACACGAAGCCGGTGAACGGCTCTTCCTTCGGATCGACCGCGCGCACGGTGGCGTCGCGCTCGCGCGGCGCCGGCGCCCAGTCGACCAGCGCCGACAGGATCTCGCGCACGCCGAAGTTGTTGATCGCCGAGCCGAAGAACACCGGCGTCTGCACGCCGGCCAGGAATTCTTCCAGGTCGAACGGGTGCGAGGCGCCCTTGACCAGTTCCACTTCCATGCGCAGCTGGTCCATCTCCAGCGGGAACATTTCCTGCAGGCGTGGATTGTCGATGCCTTCGATGATCTCGAACGCGCCGTCGGCCTTCTCTTCACCGGCCTTGAACAGCATGATGGTGTCGTTCAGCAGGTGGTACACGCCGCGGAAGTTCTTGCCCATGCCGATCGGCCAGGTCACCGGCGCGCACTGGATCTTCAGCACCGATTCCAGCTCGTCCAGCAGTTCCAGCGGATCGCGGGTCTCGCGGTCCATCTTGTTCATGAAAGTCACGATCGGCGTGTTGCGCATGCGGCAGACGTCGAGCAGCTTGATGGTCTGCGCTTCCACACCCTTGGCGGCGTCAATCACCATCAGCGCCGAGTCGACCGCCGTCAGCACGCGGTAGGTATCTTCCGAGAAGTCCTGGTGGCCTGGCGTATCCAGCAGGTTGACCACGTGATCGCGGAATTCGAACTGCATCACCGACGAGGCCACCGAAATGCCGCGCTGCTTCTCGATCTCCATCCAGTCGGAGGTCGCATGGCGGCCCGATTTGCGGGCCTTGACGGTGCCCGCCATCTGGATCGCGCCCGAGAACAGCAGCAGCTTTTCGGTCAGCGTGGTTTTACCCGCATCCGGGTGGGAGATGATGCCGAAGGTGCGGCGGCGCAGCACTTCGCGGGCGATCAGCGCCGGCGTCTTGGCGCTGGCGGCCGAGGCGCTGTCGTCGTTGCTGTCGGGAGTTACGTTTTCGTTATCGTTGACCATGTATGAGCGATCTGAGGCGGTTCTGCAAACCCTCGATTATACCGGCTCTTGGCCCTGCCGACAGCAACTTATTCCCCCTGCACGCGCCGCCAGCCGACCCGGTGCGCCTCGGCCGACTTACCTTCCTGCAAATTGTTGTTCTTGGTGATGCCGGTGGCCAGCGTGCTGGTCGAGATCAGCTGGCCGTTCTGCAGGCGGAAGATGGTGAAACCGACCGCCGCCGAGTCCGACGACAGGATGACGCCGGCCGGCGTATTCGGCAGCGCCGTGCCGGTGCAGACGTCGACCTGGTAGATATTGCTGGTGCCGCCCACCGAGCAGGCCGACGACGACGACGGCAGATTGGTCACCACATTGGCGACGCCGCTGACGATCTGCGGGTCCAGGTTCATGCGCTCGCCCGGCGTCACGCTCCAGTCGAAGAACCAGCCGTCCTTCTGGCTGAGGTCGACCGGATTGCTGGTCAGCGCGAAACTGATGTTGCTGCTGCTGCCGACCTGGCTCAGGGTCTGCTGCACCATGCTGGCGCCGCGCACATTGATGGTGGCGCCGGTGTCCTTGAGCAGCATCAGGCTCTGGACGTCGGTGTTGGTGGTGTCCGGCACGTCCAGCAGCCGGCCGGTGCCGAACAGCACCACGCGCTGGGCCGTGGTGGCGCTGCTGGTGACGCCGTTGTCGGTGCTGCTGGTGGTCATGGCGCACAGCGTCACGTCGGGCCGGGTGGTGATCGGCTTGCTGGTGCCGGCGTCGCCCATCTTGACCACCGGCACGGTGGCGCCGGTGGCGTCGGTCAGATCGAAGCGCCACATGCGGCCGTTGATGTCGCCGCCGTAGATGTAGGTGGTGGCCGGGTCCAGGTTGGGATCGCTGCTGATGCCGGTGATCTTGGCCAGGCCGGACGGCGTGGTGGTGTCGCCGGTCTGATTCGAGACTTTCTTCAGCACCGCGCCGGTGGCGACATCGACGATGTACAGGATGCCCTGGCCGCTGCCGGTGGCGACGCCGTCCGTGCCCGGCACATTGTTGTAGCCGGAGGTCAGGAACACCACCCACTGGTTGTTCCACAGGCCGAACTGCGGATTGCCGAAGGTCAGGCCGATGTCCGGATCGTTGCGGCTGCACACGGTGGAATCGGCGCAGAATTCCCACAGCGCCACCGGATTGGTGGGATCGGTGACGTCGATCGCATAGTAGCCGCGGCCGCCGCCGTTGAGGCCGGCCACCAGCACGGTTTTCCAGACGCCGCCGATCTGCACGTCGCCCAGCTCGGGCGAGCCGTCGGTGGTGAACTGGTGATTGGTGCCGTAGGTGATGCTGGCCTGCAGGTACAGCTTTTTCATGGTAATGCGGGGCATATAGGCCCAGCGTTCGGTGCCGTTGCTGGCGTCGAACGCGTGCAGCATGCCGTCGTTGGCGGCGGTGAACACCGTGGCCGGACGGGTCAGCGTGCCGGCCTTGAAGTCGGCATAGCCGGCGCGCGTGTAATTCTTGCGCGCGTCGCGCAGATAGGCAGGTTTGGACGAGGCGATGTCGCCCAGCAGGATAGGAATCGCGCCGGTCTGGCCGGGCGGCGTGTGGTCGGTCAGCGTGTAGGCGCGGAACAGGCGGTCGTCGGCATAGGTCTGGGCGCCGCGCAGCCAGTTGACCATGTTGACGCCGTTGTTGACGGTGTCGCGCTCGGCCGTGGTCAACAGCGTGCATTGCGCCAGCGCCGTGCACTTGTTGCTGAACCAGCCTTTCTCCAGCGTGCTCATGGTGTTGAAGTTGACTTCCTTCAGCGTGTTGTTGCTGGTGTCCAGCATCTTGATCACGCGGGCCGCCGGACCGGTGGCGCCGATGTCGCGCCCCACCGTGTCCGAGCTGATCCAGGTGGTGGCGCCGATTTCGCCGGTCGAGGTGTTGATTTTCTTGGCCGCCAATTCGCCGTACCACTTCACGGTGGTGAAGGTGTCGGCGAAGATGTCGTTGTCAGCTAGCGAAATATTCGGCGTCGAGGTCGCCGCCGCCGCCGCCGCGCCGAGGCGGATCTGCATGTTCGACAGCGCTTCGCTCAGGCCAGCCACCACTTCCTTCGGCTGCGAGGCGCTGAAATACTTGCCATGGCCATTGACCGCCGCGTGCCACAGATCGTCCACCCGCTCCTGCACCGTGTTGCCGGTGTTGGTCACGTCCGGATTCGGCCACACATAGGGGCCGTTGCTGTTCCACGGGCAGCCGGTGGCGACGCGCGTGATCAGGTTGTAGAAGTCGCCGCCGACCTTGCGCGCGGTGGTGTCGTAGTTGGGGTCGTAGTTCATCACGCCGTCCACGCCCAGGCCCAGCGTGTAGGTGTTCATGTGCAGGTGGGTGTTTTCGCCGGAACGCGCCGGCACCGAGCCGGCCTTGCTCATGTCCGGCTCCAGCGTCGGCCGCAGCGACACGGTGCCGGTGCTGGAGCCGCCGTTGTACCAGTGCAGCGCCACGTCCGCCAGCGACGGCTGGCTCTGCGCCCGCGTGTCGACGCAGCCGGTGGCGTAGCTGCAGAAGCGCGAGGTGCTCTCGGCATTGTCGTTGTTGACCACCGCCGGGAAGCCGCTGCCGTAGTCCTTGGTCGAGCCACCGTTCCAGTAGCCGTCGGTGGTCAGGATCACGAAGTTCTGCTGGCAGGGGAATTGCACCACTTCCTGGCCGGCCGCGTACTGGTACGGCGTCTGGTTGGCGAACATGCGGCCGAGGTTGTCGAGCGCCGGCCGGGTCGGCGTCGATCCCGAGGTGGTGGTGGCGTACAGCTTGGTGTACCAGGTGCTGCGCGAGGTGCCGGTGAAATCGGACGGCACCATTTCCATCGCGCCGCCGGTGGCGGCCACCGACAACTTGGCGAAGCCGACCTTGTAGTTGGCGTTCAGCGTCGAGAACGCCAGGCCGACCGAGGTCTTCATCATCTGCAAGCGGGTCTTGTAGTAGACGTACCAGTTGGCGAAATTGGTCATTTCTTCCTGGTAGGTGCAGACGCCGGCCTGGGCCACGCAATCGGTGCGGTCGCTGCCCCTCGGATAGGTTCTGCCGGTGACGATGTCCACGCGGGCGAAGCTGCTGGGGCCGGTCGAGCCGCCCGACATCGGCGCCGTCACGGTCGGTATGGTGTCGACAAAGCCGGCGCTCCTGGTGGCGGTGAAGCTCAGGCCGGAGACGGCGGTCGCGGACGGCGTCTGGCCGTTGGCGGTGGCGGCCACATTCACCAGGCAGACGGTTGTGTTCGGGGCGGCGCGGCAGATGTCGGTCACGCTGTTGCCGCCGACATAGGCGCGCACGCTGGCGCTGACGCCGATGGCGCTGACGATGGCGCTGGCCGCCGTGGCGGCGCTGGCGCGGCGGGCGATGGAGACGTTGCTGGCCAGCGTCGTCGTGTCCAGCTTGACGGTGGTCGACAGCAGCAGCGTGTTCGCGGCAGTGCCGCTGACGTCAAGCAGCGCGGTGGGCGGCACCACCGCCGCCGGCGAGGACGTGACCGTCAGCGCGTAGCCGGAGCGCGAGGCGTCGAAGATGCGCGGGCAGTTGGCGGCATTCTTCGGCGTGGCGGTGCAGTCGACCGCCACCACGCCGACGATGTTGTCGGCACTGAGCGTGATGCCCAGGCTGGCGCAGGTCGGCACGTTGCTGACGCCGGTCGGCGTCAGCACGCAGGCCAGGTAGCGCGGCATCGCCGTGTTGCTGTTGATGTTGCTGGCCAGCGCGCTGGCCATGGCCTGGCGGTTGATGGCGGTGCTGGTGCCGTTGGTGGCCGTCACCGGCCCCGACGTCAGCGTCACGCTGGTGCCGCCCTCGTTGATGCTGACGCTGCTGATCGCCAGCTGACCGGTTCCCAGCGAGGCATTGATGGCGATGGTGGCATAGGCCGCCACCGACCCGGCCGAGGTCGAATAGCGCGGATACTTGAAGGCCCCCACCTGCTTGGCCTGGCAGGTGTTCAGCGTCTTGTCGCTGCACCAGCGCACCTTGACCGGCACCGGGTAATTGGCCGGCGCCGCCGCACCCACCGATGTGGTGCGGCACACCGTCATGGTGTCGTCGGTACAGTATTCGGTCACGCCGATGTTGTAATAGTACGGCGCGCCGTAGATCACCGTGGCCGAGGTATGAGTGGCGTCGGGATAGGTGTAGGTGCTGGTGTTGGTGCCGCAGTCGTTGCTGTTGTTGGGATTGCACCAGCGCAGGTCGGGAAAGCCGGTCAGCAGATTGACCGACGACGCCGAGCTGCTGGCGGTGCCGCCCAGGGTGCTGTAGCGCACGCTGAAGCCGTCGTTGCTGACATTGGTGAAGGTGGTCTGCGACGGGTAGAACGTGCCGTCGGCGCGCACCGGCACCGCGTACAGGATGGCCGGATTGTAGTACTGCTTGTTGAAGTCGGCCGTCATGTACGGCGGGTGGCCGGGCTGGCAGCTGACCGCGCTGGCGGCCAGCGTGGCGCCGCCGCGGCAGATGGCGTCGTCAACGTAGTCGGGCGTGTAGGCCTGGTCCATCGAGCCGGAATTATCGAACAGCAGCATCAGGTTGGGCTTGACGGTGCCGGTGCCCTGGATGTTCAGCAGCGGCACCTGGGCGATCTGGGTCTGGGCCGCGAAGGCGGCGGCCGACACCAGCAGCATCAGGCTCAACAGGGCACGGCGGCCCAGCGTGGACAGGGAGGAGTTCATGGTTGTTCCATTTTAAAAACCGGCCTCACGGGCCCATCATCACCACCGACTGCACCACCACGTTGCCGCCGCGCGGACCGAAGATGCGCGCGGTGATCACGTAATGCAGTTGCGGCTGGCCATCGTACACAGGCGCATTCTGCGACAGGCTGGAGCCGAGCGCCGTCGGTGCGGCCACGCCCTGCTTTGCCGCGCTCAGCATGCAGCTGTTGGCGACCGGCGTGGTGGCGTTATAGGTGCCGGAAAAGTTGCACAGGCGGTGAATCACGTATTCGACGGGGCTGCCGCCGCCAACCGGGTTGATGACGACCGAGCCGGCCCAGAACGCCGGAGTGCTGACGGTCCAGGTCGAATTCATGGTGGCGACATAGCCGTTGGCCGCGCTATTGGCCACCAGCAGCGGCTTGGTGGCCGGCTGCGACAACCAGTCGAAGGCCGTGTGCACACCGAGGTCGGCCTCCTTGCTGAGCGCGGCGTCATAGGCCAGGTTGGTCACCGTCAGCGTGGTCGAGGTGCTGGCGCGCAGCAGGTAGATGCTGCCGATCAGCATCACGGTCAGCATGATCAGAATCACCGGCAAGGCGATGCCGCGCTGGCGCGGTGGGCATGGTCGCATCATCATGGCCGCCATTGCGCGTTGCGCACCGGGACTACGGTTTCGAACACCCGGTAGGTGTAGCACTGCCAGGCGACCGGATCGCCGGCGACGGCGACGTTGACGCTCACCGGCACCGCCGCCGCGCCGCCCACCGCCGTGTTGAACAGGCTGGGCTGCGCGTCGGTCGCGTGGCAGGCGCCGTCGCTGCCGGGCCGCGCCGCCGTCTTGCTGCGCGCCACCACCGCCAGCCGCAGCGCCACCACGCGCTGGAAGTCGCCCGGCCCGGCCACGACGCCATCGTTGTCGGCGTCGGTCATGGTGTTGCTCCATTGCGTCAGCTGCACGCCGTTGCCGTCCGGCGGCGGCAGCGGGTTATAGATAGGCACGACGCGCGTGTCCAGTCCATACTGGGCCTTGATCGAGACGATGTTGTCGGTCACCGCCACGCCCTGCGGGCCGGCGCCGGCCAGGTCGGTGGCGCGCAGCAGCAAGTTACCGGCCGACACCGACCAGGTATGGAAGGACAGCAGCGCCGGCGCGCCGAGATTGAAGATGCGGCCGCCACCCTTGGCATAGGAGTGCGCCAGCCCGCTGGCCGGACCGAAGCGGAAACCGCTGCCGCTGGCGAGGGCGATCTTGTCGCTGTTCGAGCCCGACTGCATGCCGCTCATCTGCACGATGGAGCAATCCGTATAGCCGGCCGAGGCCGGTTCGGGCACGACCACCAGCACATCGCCGCCGGTAAAGCCGAACGGCGTCTGGGTGCTGGTCGGCAGCACGGTGGCGCCAGCCGCGAGGTCGCCATTGACGCGCAGCGAACCGACCGCGGCGGCGGACTTGCCGGCGTACAGCGAGATCACGTCCGGCCCGCTGCCGCCGGGCTGGATCACCGCGGCCGCCAGCGGCGTGCGGACCACGCCGCCCACCGTGATCTGCGCCAGCGCATAGCCGCCGCTGTCGGAAAAGCTGGTGTTGCAGCCGGCCACCAGCGTATCGTTGATGCCCCAGCCGGCTTCGGCCGCGTCGTTGCTGATCGAGTACAGCGCCAGCATGCCGTTCTGCATCGAGGCCGAACCGCCGACCGCGCCGTCCTTGGTCTGCTCGCCGCTGACCACCAGCCGCGTGGCGAACAGGATCGCCAGCATGCCGATCACGACGCTGACCATCAGCTCGACCAGCGAGAAACCGGCGGACCGGCGCGGAAGCGGCAGGCGTCGCATGTCAGGATCCTATGTAGGCGGTGAGTTGCTGGCGGATTTCCGCCGCGCCCGCCTTGCGGGTCCAGCGGATGCTGATGTCGACCTGGCTGCGGTGCGGCTGCTGCGTCACCGTCACCGACATGATCGCGCCTGGAATCACGGCGGCGGTTTCCCTGGCCCACGGGCCGATGGTGCTGTTGGGCGTGGCGCCTTCGGCCAGCGCGTAGCTGGCCACGTTGGCGGCGTCGGTGCTGATGGCGCCGACCAGTTTTTCGCAGGCCAGCGTGGCTTCGGCGCGCAGGCCGGCGTCCGACAGCGCAGAATAGGCGCGCGCCTGCATGCCGATCGCGCCCAGCAGGCCGATGCCGAGGATGACCACGGCGATCATCACCTCCAGCAACGCGATGCCGCGCTGCGCCACGCTATGCCGGCGCCGCATCATGGCGGACACGCCCGCGAATCGCCGGCATCCCTGGTGGGGTCGCATTGCGTCGGCATGCCGGCCAGCGACACCGTCACCGCGCTGACCGGCACGTCATGCGCGAAGGCGGTTGACGGGTCCAGCCGCAGCTGGGCCACGCGCGGCTGGATGGTCGGATCGACCCAGCCCAGCGCCGTGTAATAAATGGCGTTGGCGCCTTGCGGCGCGATGGTCGGCGTCAGCACGTCGGTGGTCGACAAGGCGCTGGCGGCGCGGAACACCGAGCGATCGCCGGCTGCCCCCTGCGGATCGCCGCCGGCCGCCGCATCGACGGTGGACCAGGAACCATTGAGGTTGTTGCACGGCGAGCCGGGAATCGGGAAGCAGAGATCGACCTGCCAGTCCATCTGGCCGGTCGTCGGGTTGACGGTGAACGTGATGCGGCTGGCGCTGTTGTGGCTGACCGCCAGCCGGCGCGCCAGCGTGAAGCCTTCCTTGTAGAACTCGGCGGCCGAGCGCGCGCGCGTCGCCATCAGCCAGGCGCTCATGTTCGGGATGGCAATCGCCATCAACACGCCCATGACGACGATGGCGACCATCATCTCGATCAGCGTGAAGCCGGTCGAGCGGCCGCGGCTTAGTTGGACGAACATTTCCCGCCCTTGCGGTCGACCCAGCAATCGGTGTTGGTGCCCCAGCCGGTCGGGCTGCCGGTGGTGGCGCGGTGGCCGTTCTGGTCCAGCGTGTAGACGAAGCCGCTCATCTTGCCGATGCCGGTGGCGGTCAGCGTGTAGCTGGACGGGCCGGCGTTGCTCAGCGCATAGGTGAAGTTCGCGGTGGCGGCCGGGAAGCCGGTGGCGTTATTGAAATTGGCGTAGGTGCGGCCGTTCGGCCAGAACTGCTCGGCGGCCGGCTGCGCCGCGCCCAGCGCGGTGAAGGCTTCGGTCAGGCGGCTGCGGGTGACGTAGTCGCCATACATGGGCAGCGCCACGGCGGTCAGAATGCCGATGATGGCAATGGTGACCAGCAATTCAATCAGGGTAAAGCCTGCACGTGCGCGTTTCATGGTATCCCCGTTTGAGAATGTTGCTCTATGGAGAAAGTATAACGTGCCCGCCTGTCGTTTCCCTGAAGAAATGCTGACAAACTCCTGACAAATGCACACATCAGGGAAATTTCACCTGGAACAAGGCGCCGCAGCCGCCCGCCGCCTCGCCGACCGACAGCCGGGCGCCATGCACCACGGCGATGTCGCGCACGATGGCCAGGCCCAGGCCGCTGCCGTGGGTCTTGTCGTCCAGCCGCACGTAGCGGTTGAAGACCTGCTCGCGCTGCGCCGGCGGAATGCCGGGGCCGTTGTCCTCCACCATCAGCAGGCCGGGACGCACGCTGACCGTCACCGCGCCGTGCGGCGGCGTGTAGCGGATGGCGTTGTCGATCAGGTTGTCGATCAGGTCGCGCAGCAGGAAGCGGTCGCCGCTGACAGTGGCCGGCTGCAGGTCGAAGCCGATGTCGATGTGCTTCAGCGTGGCCTGGTCGACGAAGGCCTGCACCGCGTCGGCCACCAGCGCATCCAGCGCCAGCGGTTCCAGCCGGGCTTTCTCGAACTGGTCGGGCTCGGCGCGGGCCAGGGCCAGCAGCTGGTTGGTCTGCCGTATCATGCGCTCGGTGGCGGACAGCATCAGGCCGACCGAGTGCGCGGTGTCCGGCTCCGCGTGGCGCGCGCCCAGCCATTCCAGCTGGGTCTTGAGCCCGGCCAGCGGCGTGCGCAGCTGGTGCGCGACATTGACCAAGAAATCCTGGCGCGCCTGCGCGCCCTCGCCCACCTTGCCCAGCAGGCCGTTGACGGCGGCCACCACCGGCTCCAGTTCATACGGCACATCGCCGGTGGCGACCGGCGCCAGGTCATTGCCCTCGCGCGCGTTGAGCTCGGAGCGCAGCCGGATCAGCGGGCGCAGGCCGTTGCTGACCGAGAACCAGATCAGCGCCACGCAGGCCAGCGCAAACACGCATTCCACCAGCACCAGCGTGCGCAGCACCGCCTCGCGCAGATGCGGGGCGGCCAGCATGTAGGCCAGCGCGCCGGCGGCCAGGTTCATCAGCAGCACCGGCGGAATCAGCCACTTGAGCAGGCGCAGCCGGATGCTGTGGGCGCTCATGCCACCGGTTCCAGCATGTAGCCGAAGCCGCGGATGGTGCGGATCGAGACGCCGGCGTCGGCGATTTTCAGGCGCAGCCGCGAGATATAGACTTCCACCGCGTTCAGGGTCAGGTCGTCGCCCCACGGCAGGATGGCGTCGATGATCTGCTGCTTGGACACCACGCGCGACGCGTGCTGCAGCAGGTATTCCAGCACCGCCCACTCGCGCACCGACAACTCGATCACCTTGTCGCCGACCCGTGCGCGCTTGGCCGCCACGTCCAGCGACAGGTCGCCCAGCGCCAGCGCGGCGGCCTGGGGCGCGTGGCGGCGCGCCAGCGCCTTCACCCGCGCCACCAGTTCGGCGGTGGCGAAGGGCTTGACCAGGTAGTCGTCGGCGCCCTGCTCCAGGCCGCGCACGCGATCCTCGATGGCGTCGCGCGCCGTCAGCAGCAGCACCGGCACGGCGCTGCCGCGCGCGCGCAGGCGGCGCACCACTTCGAAGCCGTCCATGCCGGGCAGGCCGATGTCCAGCACCACCACCTCGGCGACGGCGGCGCGCTGCAGGACTTGATCCGCCTGGGCGCCATTGCCGATGACCTCGACCGCCATGCCATGGCCGCCAAGCACGCGGCTCAGGCCGTCCGCCAACACCGCATCGTCTTCCACTACCAGTACCTGCATATTCGTGCGCCACCTGTTTGGGATGTGTGCCATTATGCCGCTGCCCATCTCAGAAAGACAGTAGCCTCTGTAGGAGCAGGACTACAACCCTGCATGTCCTATGCCTACATTTGTGCGTCCCCTGCTCTTATGTTCGCCAATTAACAATCCTCATAAAGTTACACCAACACGTAACTAGCTTGTGAGGATCACCATGAACAACACCCAAGTCAACGCCACCACCAAGCCGGCCCGCGCCTTGCCGGTCGCCGCCAAAGCGATCAAGGTTGCGTCCCGGCCTGCGGTCACCTACACCGGCGCCCAGCAGAACGAACTGCTGGCAGCGTTGCCGCGCGAGGTGCTGGAATCCCTGTTCGAGCATCTGGAAATGGTGCAGCTGCCGTTCGGCAAGGAAGTCTTCGAATTCGGCAACGCCATGGAATACGTCCACTTCCCGACCACCGCCATCATCTCGCTGCTGTACGTCATGGAAGACGGCGCCACCACCGAGATCGCCGTGATCGGCCATGAAGGCGTGGCCGGCGTGTCGCTGTTCGAAGGCGAGCGCGCCATGTGCAGCGCCGTGGTGCAGGCGGCCGGCTACGGCTACCGCATGAAGACCGAGCACCTGCGCGCCGCCTTCGCCAGGGGTGGCGCCCTGCCGGCCCTGCTGATGCGCTACAACACCGCGCTGTTCGCGCAGATGGCGCAGAACGCCGTCGGCGGCCGCCACAGCTCGATCGAACAAAAGCTGTGCCGCTGGCTGCTGGACCGCCTGGACCGTTCGCCATCGAACTCGCTGAAGGTCACGCAGGAAATGATTTCCATCATGCTCGGCGTGCGCCGCGAAAGCATCACCGCCGCCGCCGGCAAGCTGCAGGACGAAGGCCTGATCACCTACCGCCGCGGCAACATCACCGTGCTTGATCGCTCAGGCTTGGAGGCGTATGCGGGTGAGTGCTATAAGGTGGCGAAGACGGAGTTTGATCGTCTGCGATTGGATGTAGCACGCTGTTAAGCACGTCGGTGATGGCCGGCGGCAGCGTGGGCATCGGCGTCGGCACGTGGACCGGCGGCGCCGATTCAGCTCCCTGCTGACGCAGCGGTATCGACACCTCAATACAGGTGCCCGTTTCATTGCGGCCGCGGCGGATGTTCAGATTCCCGCCCAGCAGCAAGGCGCGTTCGCGCATGCCCAGCAGGCCGTGCGACATCGGCTTGATGATGGTGTCGGAGGCGATGCCGACGCCGTCGTCGATAATCCGCAGCATCAGCCCTTCGCCGCTGCGGTTCAAGGTCACCGTGACACGGCTGGCCTTGGCGTATTTGCGGATGTTGGTCAGCGATTCCTGCACGATGCGGAATAGCGCGATCGACAGGTCGCCTGAATCGCGCGTCAACCCCTCCATGTCGGCCGCCACATTGCAGTCGCAGCGCACCTGCGCCAGACGGCTGAATTCCTCGCAATAGCTTTCGATGGCCGCGCACAGGCCCAGGTTGTCCAGCAGGCTCGGGCGCAGATTCTCGACGATGCGGCGCTTCATCTCCACGGTTTCCACCAGCGTGGCGCGGGCGCGCTTGAGCTGCTCGGCCAATTCCGGGTGCGTGTTGCGCAACTGCTGGGTGACGGCGGAAATGTCCATGCTGATCGAAGTCAGGTTGGCGCCCAGTTCGTCGTGCAGCTCGCGCGACAAGCGGGCCTTCTCCTCCTCGCTGATGCTGATCAGGTGGCGCGACAGCACCGACAACTGCTCGGTGCGCTGCTGCACCGTCGATTCCAGGTTTTCGTTGGCGCTTTGCAGCGCGTGTTCGACCGCCGCGCGGTGCGCAAAGCTGCGCCGCACCAGCTGGTAGAACATCACCAGCACCAGGATCGCCAGCGCATTGATGCTGACGCCCAGCCATACCGCCTTCTGGTATTCCTTGTAGAACATGGCGCTGCGCGTGGTCAGCGTTTCGTTCTGCTCCTGCTCCATGATCACCACCTGCAGGCGGATCTCGTCCATGCTGGCGCGGTCGTCGCTGAGCTTGGCGATATTGACGATTTCCTGCAGGCCGCCGTCGCGGTAGACGTCGATTGCCTGGCTCATGATGCTCAGGCGGCGGCGCACCAGCGTGTGCAGCTGGGTCAGGTTCTTCAGTTGCGAGGGATTATCGGCCAGCAGTTTTTCCAGCTCGCGGAATTCCGCTTCGCTGTCGGCCAGCGCGGTGCGCGTCGGCCCCAGGTAGGAATCGCGGCCGGACAGGAAATAGCTGCGCATGCTGCTCTCGGCATCCAGCACCAGCACGTTCAGGTATTGCAGGCGGTCGGCGACGCGCGCAGTCTGACTCAGCAGGACTTGCGCACCGCGCAGGGCTTGCAAATTATGGAACAGGCTGAAACCGTTGACGATCAGCAGCAATGCGCACGTCACGCACAAGATGGTCTTGTACAGCGGCATGCGGTGATGCGGCGCCGTTTCGACGGTGAAATACATCCGTTTCCTTCACTAAATTGGGGCACGGCGCAGATACGCCATGCTCTCCAATTATAGACTGGAAGAAAAATTGATGTGTCTGTGCGCACTCCAACAGTGCGCACATATTGCTAATCTAAAAGATTATTCTTCATGGCGTAGTAGGTCAGGTCCGAGTTGGACTGCATGCCCATTTTTTCCATGATGCGGGTGCGGTAGGTGCTGACAGTTTTAATGCTCAACGACAGCGCCACGCCGATGTCGGACACGGTGGCGCCGCGCGCCAGGCGCAGGAATACCTGGAACTCACGGTCCGACAGCTCGGTGTGCAGCGCCGTGTTCGGGTCGCGGTCGAAGCTCTGCGCCAGCAGCTCGCCCACCTGCGAACTGACGTAGCGGCGGCCCTGGTAGACGGTGCGCACCGCGGTGATCAGCTCGTCCGCCTCGCACTCCTTGTTCAGGTAGCCGTTGGCGCCCATCTTGAACAGGTTGAGCGCGTACTGCTGCGCCGGATAGCCGGACAGGATCAGCACCGGCAGATCTGGCTGGCCCTGGCGGATGGTGCGCAAGGTGTCGATACCGCTCTGATCAGGCATGGCAATATCGAGCAACAGCACATCGCAAATTTCGCGGCGGGCGATATCCAGCGCTTCGCGGCCGGTACCGGCTTCCGCCACCACGTCGAAATCATCCGACGATGAAAAAATCTGTTTAAAGCCTGCTCTTACAATTTGATGGTCGTCACAAATGGCAACGCGTATCATTGTTTCCTCTCGTCGTGTCCGGTTCTGGTCCGGACTATCCGCCACCGTGCATCAGCGTCAGCTGATATTAGAATAATATTGAAAGTATAGCAGTAATCAACTGCCTGCCGCGCCTTGCGCCTGCGGTGCGCGGGGTCTTCAGCCTTCCTTAAGCAAGCTGAGAACCGCCAGCAACTCGCTGCGGATCAAGTCGCGGTCCAACGGCGGAACAACGGCTGACGGATGCACGCCGTTGACAGCCGCTCCCGCATCATACTCCGTGGCCGCGCTGTCGGAAGCGCGGCTATCGAGTTTATTGCGCGCGCCGCTGATCGTGAAACCCTGTTCATACAACAGCTCGCGGATGCGGCGTATCAGCAGCACCTCGTGGTGCTGGTAATAGCGGCGGTTGCCGCGGCGCTTGACCGGCTTGAGCTGGGTAAATTCCTGCTCCCAGTAGCGCAGCACGTGCGGCTTCACGCCGCACAGCTCGCTGACTTCACCGATGGTGAAGTAGCGCTTGGCCGGGATCGGCGGCAGGACGACCAGTTCGGACTTGGCGAGACGATCGTTCATTGCAACTCAGCTCCCGTTCAGGCGGCGCGCGCCATCGGATTGCTCTCTTCGACCATGCCCTTGAGTTTCTGGCTGGCGTGGAAAGTCACGACGCGGCGCGCCGTGATCGGGATTTCCTCGCCGGTTTTCGGATTGCGGCCAGGCCGCTGCGGCTTGTCGCGCAGCTGGAAGTTGCCGAAACCGGACAGCTTGACCGCTTCACCGCGCTCCAGCGCGTTGCGAATCTCGTCAAAGAAGGTCTCCACCATGTCCTTGGCCTCGCGCTTGTTCAGGCCGACCTGTTCGAACAGCAGTTCGGCCAGTTCCGCCTTGGTCAGCGTGGGCAAATCCTTTTCCGCATCCTGGCGCACCTTGGCAACCTGCATGGCGCGATGTAAATCGGCAGCCAATGCGGATTGGAGTACGGCGGAATCAACGTCGTTGTTATTAATTTTCCAGCCCTGCCTTATATAGAAATGACTGAGTCCGGCACAAGCCGGACTCCCGATTGGTCAAAAATACAACGCTTACGAACGCAGGCGCGCGCCGTGTTTTTGCTTGGCGGCGTCGCCGGCAGCGGCCATGATAGCCTCCACCACGTCGTCTTGCAGCGTGTTTTGAGTATCTTGCAAGCTAAAGCGGAAAGCAAGTGATTTTTCGTCGGCTTCCAAACCTTTGCCACGATATTCATCAAACAAAACAATGGCTTGCAAAATCTTGCCCTGTGGACTCTGTTGCACGGCAGCATTAAATGCATCCAACAAATCCTGCGCCGGCACATCTTGCTTGACTACCACGGCCAGGTCGCGGGTGGCGCCTGGGAACTTGGAAATCTCATCATATTTTGGCACAGGTCGTTGCTGCAAGGCAATCGCCTCAACCTCGAATACCACAGGGGCATGCGGCAGCTCGTATTTTTGCAGCCAGCGCGGGTGCAGCTCGCCGATGAAGCCGATGACTTTGCCATCCAGCAACACATGCGCCGAGCGGCCCGGGTGCAGCGCCGGGTGTTCCGCCTTGACGAAACGCAGCGACAGCGGCGCGAACAGGTGCTCCAGGTCGGCCTTGACGTCGAAGAAGTCGACCGCGCGATTGTCCTGGCCCCACTGCTCGTCCGCCACGCCGCCGTAGGCGATGCCGGCCACGCGTTTCGGCTGGTGGTAGCCGCCCACGGTCAGCGGACCGTCGGCCACGCTGGCGTCGCGCTGGTAGATGGCGCCGATTTCAAACGCGCGCACGCGGTTGGTCTTGCGGTTCAGGTTGTAGCGCACGTTGGCGACCAGGCTGCCGATCAGCGTCGAACGCATCACGCTCAGCTGGCTGGCGATCGGGTTCTGCAGCTTGATCGGATTGCTGTTGCCGCCGAAGTCCTGCTCCCACTGGGCTTCCACGAAGCTCATGTTGACCACTTCCTGGTAACCCAGGTCGGCCAGCTGGTGGCGCACCGCGAACAGCGAGCGGGTGTTTTCCGGCGCGATGATCATGGTGTTGGCAGCCACCGGCGCCACGGTCGGGATGTTCTCGAAGCCGTAGACGCGCGCCACTTCCTCGATCAGGTCTTCCTCGATTTCGATGTCGAAGCGGTACGACGGCGAGGTCACCGAGAACACGCCGTCTTCCAGCGTGAACGGCAGCGCCAGGCGGGTGAAGATGTCGGCGATGACCTGGTCGTCCAGCGCCACGCCGATGACCTTCTGCGCGCGCGCGGTGCGCAGCTTGACCGGCTGGCGCTGCGGCAGGTTGACGATCTGGTCGTCCACCGGGCCCACCTGGGTGGTGGCGGTGCCGCAGATTTCGATCAGCAACGAGGTGATGCGCTCGATGTGCTCGACGGTGGTGGCGTAGTCGACGCCGCGCTCGAAGCGGTGCGCCGCATCGGTCGAGAAGTTGTACTTGCGGGCCCGGCCCTGGATGGCGTTCGGCCACCAGAATGCGGCTTCCAGGTAGATGTTTTCGGTTTCCAGAGAGACCGCGGTGGCGTCGCCGCCCATGATGCCGGCCAGCGATTCGATTTCCTGGTCGTCGGCGATCACGCCCACCCATTCGTCGACCGCCACGGTGCTGCCGTTCAGCAGTTTCAGCGATTCGCCCTTGCGGCCCCAGCGCACGTCGAGGCCGCCGTTTATCTTGTTCAGGTCGAACACGTGGGTCGGACGGCCCAGCTCCAGCATCACGTAATTGGAGATGTCCACCAGCGCCGACACCGAGCGCTGGCCGCTGCGCTCCAGGCGCTGCTTCATCCAGTCCGGGGTGGCCGCCTTGGCGTTCAGGTTGCGGATCACGCGGCCCGAGAAACGGCCGCACAGGTCCGGCGCCGAGATTTTCACCGGCAGCTTTTCGTCGCTGTTGACGGCCACCGCGCGGTAGGCCGGCACGGTCAGCGCCACGCCGGTCAGCGCCGACACTTCGCGCGCCACGCCCAGCACCGACAGGCAGTCCGCCTTGTTCGGGGTCAGCTTGATGGTGAACTTCAGGTCGTTCAGCGCGTAGTAGTCGCGGAAGTTCTGGCCGATCGGCGCGTCGTCCGGCAGTTCCAGCAGGCCGCTGCCCTCTTCCGACAGCTTCAGTTCCTTGGCCGAGCACAGCATGCCTTGCGACTCGACGCCGCGCAGCTGGCCCACCTTGATTTCAAACGGCTTGCCGTCGGCGCCAGGCGGCAGCACGGCGCCGGCCATGGCGCACACGACTTTCAGGCCCGGGCGCACGTTCGGCGCGCCGCAGACGATGTTCAGCAGGGTGCCGGTGCCGACGTCGACCTGGCAGACGTTCAGGCGGTCGGCGTTCGGGTGCTTGGCCATCTCGCGTACGTGGCCGACGACCACGTTGGAGAACGGCGGCGCGACAGGTTCCACTTCTTCCACTTCCAGGCCGGACATCGTCAACAGATGGGCCAGTTCGTCCGAAGTCATCTTCGGATCGACCATGGTACGGAGCCAGTTTTCGGAGAATTGCATATTCGTTGAACTTTCTTGTGATCTGGGTCGAGGGCCGGATTAGTTGAACTGCTTCAGGAAACGCAGGTCGCCTTCGTAGAACAGGCGCAGGTCGTTGATCCCGTAACGCAGCATGGTCAGGCGCTCCAGGCCGGAGCCGAACGCGAAACCGATGTACTTCTCAGGGTCCAGGCCGAAATTGCGCACCACCGACGGGTGCACCTGGCCCGAGCCGGACACTTCCAGCCAGCGGCCCTTCAAGGGACCGGAACCAAACGCGATGTCGATCTCGGCCGACGGTTCGGTAAACGGGAAATACGACGGACGGAAACGCACCTGCAGGTCGTCGGTCTCGAAGAAGGCCTTGACGAAGTTCAGGTACACGCCCTTCAGGTCGGCAAAGCTGATGTTCTCGGCGATCCACAGGCCTTCGACCTGGTGGAACATCGGCGAGTGCGTGGCGTCGCTGTCGACGCGGTAGGTGCGGCCCGGCGCGATCACCTTGATCGGCGGCGTGTGGCTGCGGGCGTAGCGCACCTGCATCGGCGAGGTGTGCGTGCGCAGCAGCAGCGGCTTGCCTTCGCTGTCGTTGCCTTCGATGTAGAAGGTGTCCTGCATCGAGCGCGCAGGATGGTTTTCCGGGCTGTTCAGCGCCGTGAAGTTGGTCCAGTCGTTTTCGATTTCGGGGCCGTCGGCCACATCGAAACCGATCGAGCGGAAGATCTCTTCCACCCGCTCCCAGGTGCGCATCACCGGGTGGATGCCGCCGCCGGCGCGGCCGCGGCCTGGCAGCGAGACGTCGATCGCCTCGGCATTCAAACGGGCTTGCAGCTGGGCTTCGGCCAGCGCATCACGGCGCGCGGTCAGCGCGGCTTCGATCTGCTGCTTGGCTGCGTTGATCAGCGCGCCCTGCGCCTTCTTGGCGTCAGGATCGAGCTTGCCCAGGCCCTTCATCAATTCGGTAATCTGGCCGGTCTTGCCCAGGTATTTGGCTTTGGCGTTTTCCAGTGCGGCGGCATCATCTTTGGCCGCGTCGAAATCCTGCACTGCTGAGGCGACGAGTTGTTCCAGGGAGTCCATGCGTTTTTCTTATCCTTGAATCAAAAAACGGGGCACAGGTATGACCCTTGCCCCGTTCTCTTGCGTAAATCAGCGCTTGAAATTAAGCAGCGATTTTAGCTTTAACGACGTTAACAATCGCAGCGAACGCTGGTTTGTCCATCACTGCCATATCGGCCAGGACTTTACGGTCCAGTTCGATTGCAGCTTTCTTCAGACCGTTCATGAACACGCTGTAGGTAACGCCATGCTCACGGGAAGCAGCGTTGATACGAGCGATCCACAGGCGGCGGAAGACGCGCTTCTTGTTACGACGGTCGCGGTATGCGTACTGGCCAGCGCGCATTACTGCTTGCTTGGCAATACGGTATACCTTGCTACGACGACCGCGGTAGCCTTTGGCAAGATTCAGTACTTTTTTATGACGGGCACGCGCAGTAACCCCACGTTTTACTCGAGGCATATTAGCTCCTTAAATGAGTGTGAGATTAAGCGGATGGCATCATCGCGTAGACGCGCTGGACGTCGGACGCATTGATGTTACGGGTGCCGCGCAGTTGACGCTTGTTCTTCGTCGTCTTCTTGGTCAGGATGTGGCGTTTGAAAGCCATACCCGATTTAACGGTACCACCTGGACGCACGCGAAAACGTTTTTTCGCGGAGCTCTTGGTTTTCATTTTTGGCATAGATATTCTGCCCTCTCGGACAGCTCCTATTAAACAGGATTACAGGTGGCAACACTACGTCGCTCTTAGATGCCTGCTCTCACTTGTTTGTGCAGCGGATGCGAGTCCACTACATTTACTACAGCCGACAATTATAGCCTAGAAAATGAAAAAGGGCACTACCCGTGCCCTTTTTTTCCCTGCCATGACAGCAAGCTTACTTCTTTTTCTTCGGTGCCAGGACCATGATCATCTGGCGGCCTTCCATTTTCGGGAACTGCTCGACCTGGCCATGCGGCTCCAGATCGGCTTTCAGGCGTTCCAGCATACGGAAACCAATATCCTGGTGCGCCATCTCGCGGCCACGGAAGCGCAGGGTGATTTTGGTCTTGTCACCGTCTTCCAGGAACTTGATCAGGTTACGCAGCTTGATATTGTAGTCGCCATCATCGGTGCCCGGACGGAATTTGACTTCCTTCACGGCGATGATTTTCTGCTTCAATTTCGCTTCGTGAGCCTTTTTCTGCTCCGAATACTTGAATTTGCCGTAGTCCATCAAACGGCAGACCGGCGGGACCGCGGTTGGCGCGATCTCGACCAGGTCGACGTTTGCCTCTTCCGCCAGGCGGAAGGCTTCGGCCAAAGTCACGATACCGAGCGGCTCGTTATCGACCCCACTTAAACGCATTTCAGGGGCAGTGATTTCGCCATTGATGCGATGCGACTTGTCAGTAGCTATGGTGATTCCTTTTAAAATCTAATGAATTGCCAGTGCGATCAGGCCTTGGTGGCGACATCATGCTGAAGTCGCTCTATCAGGGCATCGACGGACATGACGCCCAGATCGACATTGCCCCGTGCCCGCACGGCGACGGTGTTGGCATCCCGTTCTTTGTCGCCCACCACGAGGATGTACGGCAGTTTTTGGACGGAATGTTCACGTATTTTATAGTTTATTTTCTCGTTGCGCAAATCGGTCTGTACGCGGAAGCCGCTGCGGCGCAGCTTTTCGGCGACTTGCTGCACGTATTCAGCCTGCGCATCCGAGATATTCAGCACCGAAACTTGCACAGGAGCAAGCCACGCCGGCAGCGCGCCGGCGTAGTTTTCGATCAGGATGCCGATGAAACGCTCCATCGAACCGACGATCGCGCGGTGCAGCATGACCGGCACCTGGCGGCTGTTGTCGGCCGCCACGTACTCGGCGCCCAGGCGCTCCGGCATGAAGAAGTCGACCTGCATGGTGCCGACCTGCCATGGGCGGCCCAGCGAATCCTTCAGGTGGTACTCGATCTTCGGACCGTAGAACGCGCCCTCGCCCGGCAGCTCGGTCCAGGTCACGCCGCAGGCGCGCAGGCCCGAACGCAGCGCTTCTTCGGCTTCGTCCCAGATCTCATCGGAACCGATGCGGTTATCCGGACGCAGCGCCAGCTTGACGTCGATATTGTGGAAGTGGAAATCCGAATACACTTCCATCGCTTGCGTATGGAAAGACACCACCTCCGGCTCGATCTGCTCGTGGGTGCAGAAGATGTGGCCGTCGTCCTGGGTAAAGCCGCGCACGCGCATGATGCCGTGCAGCGCGCCGGACGGCTCGTTGCGGTGGCACTGGCCGAACTCGCCGTAGCGCAGCGGCAGGTCGCGGTACGAACGCATATTGCTGTTGAAGATCTGCACGTGGCCCGGGCAGTTCATCGGCTTCAGCGCGTACGAGCGGTTTTCCGACTCGGTGACGAACATGTTTTCGCGGTAGTTGTCCCAGTGGCCGGTCTTGCCCCACAGGCTGGCGTCCAGAATCTGCGGCGCCTTCACTTCCTGGTAGCCGTTGACCTGATACTTGTTGCGCATGTACTGCTCCACCTGTTGCCAGATGGTCCAGCCTTTCGGATGCCAGAACACCAGGCCCGGCGCCTCATCCTGGAAGTGGAAGAAGTCCAGCTGCTTGCCCAGCTTGCGGTGGTCGCGCTTTTCCGCCTCTTCCAGCTGGAACAGGTACTGCTCCTGATCTTCCTTCTTGGCCCAGGCGGTGCCGTAGACACGCTGCAGCATTTCGTTCTTGCTGTCGCCGCGCCAGTAGGCGCCGGCCAGCTTCATCAGCTTGAAGACTTTCAGCTTGCCGGTCGACGGCACGTGCGGGCCGCGGCACAGGTCGGTGAAGTTGCCTTCGCTGTACAGCGAGACATCCTGGTCGGCAGGAATCGATTCGATGATCTCGGCCTTGTAGGCTTCGCCGATCGACTTGAAGTAGGCCACGGCTTCATCGCGCGGCAGCACCTTGCGGGTGACCGGCTCGTCTTTCTTGGCCAGCTCGGCCATTTTCTTTTCGATCGCGACCAGATCGTCCGGCGTGAACGGACGCTTGTACGAGAAGTCGTAGTAGAAGCCGTTTTCGATGACCGGACCGATGGTGACCTGCGCGTCCGGGAACAGCTCCTTGACGGCGTAGGCCAGCAAGTGGGCGGTCGAGTGACGGATCACATCCAGACCCTCTGGATCCTTATCGGTGACGATGGCCAGATCGACATTTTTATCGATCAGGTACGAGGTATCCACCACTTTGCCGTCGACCTTGCCGGCCAGCGCGGCTTTGCCGAGGCTGGTAGCAATACTGGACGCCACTTGTGCAACGGTGACTGGGCCGTCGAATTCACGGGCAGAACCATCAGGAAGGCGAACTGAAATCATTGTGATCTCCAATGTCGGCGCGCAGGCCGGTGTTAAAAAATACAGACGAAAAAAAAACGCGGGCTAGCCGCGTTTTCTCTTTTTTTTCAAGCAAAAGAATCCCGTTGACTAGCGTCACTCCCAAAGCTTGGTAGTAGTTCGCGGTGTCATAACCGTGATTGCCTTTCTCGCTCTTACATATATTCTGGTGGGCGGTGAGGAATTCGAATCCCCGACCCCTTGGATGTCGACCAAGTATTCTAACCAGCTGAACTAACCGCCCGTTGGCACTGCCATTTTACTGCTTTACTACGAAATCTGGTGGGCGGTGAGGAATTCGAATCCCCGACCCCTTGGATGTCGACCAAGTATTCTAACCAGCTGAACTAACCGCCCGAAGACCAGCATTATAGAGAGCGATCCGAAGAAAAACAAGGGCCATCATAGGAAACATTTCTCTTTTCCCTATGAAGCCCAAAGGCACTGATGTCCGGCTTACATTAAACTGTGGTGATTGATAGCCTACAACAAGCCCATGCAAGCTGACACCACGCCCTCCTCGCCTTCCGCCCACCTGCACGAACACCGTGACGGCGACGCCCACTATCAACACTACACCGTGCAGCGCAGCCAGTCGGTGCTGGCCTGGTCGCTGGTGCTGACGCTGGGCTTCGCGGTGGTCGAGGTGGTGACCGGCTTCATGTCCAACTCGCTGGCCCTGATTTCCGACGCCGGCCACATGGTGACCGACGCCGCCGCGCTGGGCCTGGCGCTGCTGGCGCAGCTGATCGCCAAGCGGCCGCCGTCGGCGCGCCATTCGTTCGGCTTCGGCCGCGCCGAGGCGCTGGCGGCCTTCGTCAACAGCCTGGTGCTGATGGTGCTGGTGCTGTGGATCGGCTATGAAGCCATAAGCCGCTTCTCGCATCCGGAGGAAGTGCATGGCGCCACCGTCTTCATCGTCGCCGGCATCGGCCTGGTGATCAACCTGCTGCTGGCGTGGATGCTGTCGCGCGGCGACAGTAATATGAATACCCGCGCGGCGCTGGTGAACGTGCTGGGCGACCTGCTTGGCTCGGTGGCCGCGCTGGTCTCCGGCGCGGTGATCTATTACACCGGCTGGATGCAGATCGACCCGCTGCTGTCCCTGTTCGTGGCGCTGCTGATCCTGCGCTCCACGGTTGGCGTGCTGCGCGAGTCGTACCACTTCCTGATGGGCGGCGTGCCGGAGCAGATCGACTACGTCAAAGTCGGCGCCGACATGGAACAGCTGGACGGCATCTGCTCGGTGCACGACCTGCACGTGTGGGATATGTCGCCCGGCCAGCCGGCGCTGATCGGCCACGTCGAAATCACCGACCTGGAACGCTGGCCGGAAATCCTGCACGCCATCAAAGCCATGCTGCTGGAAAAGCACGGCATCGATCACATTACCTTGCAGGCGGAAGTGACATCGCAATGAACTATTGGACGCGTCGCGACTTCATCGGCGGCGGCGCTGCCACCTTGCTGAGCGCCAGCGTCTTCGCCAACAACCCGGTAGCCGACGCCTTTGCTGCGGCCCAGCCTTTTTATGGCGTGGTGATGCTAGCCAAGCAGGGCAAGCCGGTGTACGTGCGCACCTTCGGCATGGCGAATATCGAAGAGAACAAGGCGGTGCGCAGCGACACGCCGTTCGCGGTCGGTTCGATCTCCAAGTGGCTGACATCGGCGACCGTGCTGCGGCTGGTCGAAGACGGCAAGCTGGAACTGGATGCCACCATCGGCAAGCTGCTGCCGTGGTATCGCGCCGACGGCGCCGACAAAGTGACGCTGCGCCATCTGCTATCGAATGCCAGCGGCATTCCGAACCAGTTCACGCCGGCACTCAGGGCGGATCCGTCGATTCGCGATCTGCCATTCACGACGCGCCAGGCCATCGAACGCTTCTGCTCGGGCGAGCTGATTTTCACGCCCGGCAGCCGCTTCGACTACGTCAGCACCAACTGGTACATCGTCATCGGCATCATCGAACAGATCACCGGCGTGCCGTACCAGCAGGCGATGCGCGCGATCACGCTCGATCCGCTGAAGCTGCCGGCCACGCGCGCCGACCGCGCTTACATTGAAGCGCCCGCCACCGCCGCGGCCTACGCCACCATCACACCACCGGCGCGCAAGATGGATATCCACCAGCACTACATGGTCGCCTCCGGCGGCTACTACAGCACCGCCGACGATCTGCTGCGCGCCGCAAGCGCCATCTTCAACGAAGGCTTCCTCAAGCGCAGTGCGGTGGAAGCGCTGACGCACATCGAAGTTCCGAGCGAAAACTACACCTTGGGCGGCCGCGTCAAAACGCTCAATGTGAACGGCCAGCCGCACGTCTTCGCCTGGGAAACCGGCCGCACCGCCGGCTTCCGCTCCGTCCTCGGCCACCGCCTCGACGGCGAAGACACGGTGATCATCCTGAACAACACCGACATGTCGCAAAAGACCCTGGACGAATTCGCCTACAGCCTGCTGGGCGCCAACAACGTTTAACAGCGGTGAAAATGGCGGGAGGGCTATAATGCTGGCGCCTCTTTAGCGAATCTACTTTTTATGCAGAATTTTGAAAAACGCCGCGACCGATACAATGCTTTTGCGTCGTTCGAAAACCCGCTCGTCAACCTGAGCTTTCAGCTGGAAGTGCCGGATTTCCGGCCTTTCTGCAAACAGAACGGCCTGCCGACCTTCCATTTCTTCCTGTACCACGTGCTACATGCGATCAAGGGGGTCGAAAACTTCATGTACCGCGTCCATAAAGGCGAAGTGATCCGGATCGAGGATTTCTGGGCCTCGTACACCGTGCTCAATCGGGACAAGAATCTGAACTTTGCGCGCTTCGTGATGACGGAGGATTTGAAGGAATTCGTCGCCCGCAGCGTCGCCGCATCGCAGGAAGCCGAGGCCAGCACCAAGCTGATCAACACCTCCGAAGCGCTCAGCGAATATGACCAGCGCCGCAACGTCCACATCACCTGCATGCCGTGGCTGAATTTGTCGGCGATTGAACATCCGATCTACGAGCACAAGAGCTACGACATCCCGTCGCTGGCCTGGGGCCGCTACAGCGCGCCGCGCGACGATGGCAAGCTCACCATGACGATGGCGGTGCAAGCGCACCATGGCTTTGTCGACGGCTACCACGTGCATCTGCTGGCCGAATCGATCGGCGCACGCATCGCGCAAACAATGGCGTCATAACTCGCGCAGGAAGGCCTGCACCGCCGCCGATTCACGCCCGGCCTGGGAACACACCAGGCCGAACTCGCGATAGGCGCGCGGCTGCAACTGCATCACGCGCAAGCCGCGCTGGTCCGACGGCAGCGCGGATTCCGGCACCACCGACACCCCCAGACCTTCACGCACCAGCACCGCCGCGCTGGCCAGATCGCGCACCGTCACGCGGACATCGGACAACGTCACGCCAGCCTGCATCGCCAGGCTTTGGGCATGGACGTTGCAGCCGCCGGTGGCCAGCACGAACGGTTCGTCAGCCAGTTCGCACAACGCCACGCCCTGCTCGCTCGACCGCCGCCCCAGCGGATGCTGCGCCGGCAGCAAAGCCACCCACGCATCGCGGCCGATGATCACCGCCTGCCGCTGCGGCGCAGGATTCAGCACCACGCCCAGCTCGATCGTATCTTCGGCCAACCAGGCCTCCACTTCCTCATCCGAACCTTCCAGCGCCACCACGTCAATGCCAGGATGACGTCGCTTGAAGGCCGACAACAAGCCCGGCAACACGGTCGCCAGCACGGACGGGAAAGTCGCCAGGCGGATGCGGCCAGCGTTCAAGCCCTGCGCCGCATCGCCCAGCGCGCGGATCGCATCAAACTGCGCCAGCATGGCGCGGGCGTGCTGCATGACCTGTTCGCCCAGCGCGGTGACGGCCACCTCGCGCCGCTCGCGCACAAACAGCTTGGCGCCAAGCGCCGCTTCAATCTGCGCAATCGCCTGGCTGGCGCCGGACTGCGAAATGCCAACCTGCTGCGCCGCACGCGAAATATGACGCATGTCGGCCACCGCAAGCAGCAAGCGCCAATGGGACAAATTCATCATTAGAAAAACTGATAGCGCGTTTCTGGAGCATTAATTTTACAGCGATACAAGGCGACGCATACAGTGGCGACTCATCTTTAAGGAGTCTGCCATGAAGCTGTACTACGCCCCGCATACCTGCTCGCTGTCGCCGCTGATCGTGCTGAACGAACTGGGCTTGCCACATGAACTGATCAAGGTCGACAATCAGACCAAGCGCACCGCCGACGGCCGCGATTTCCGCGCCATCAATCCGAAAGGCTACGTCGCCGCGCTGGAACTGGACAATGGAGAAGTGCTGACTGAGGGCCCGGCCATCATCCAATACCTGGCCGACCTCAAGCCGGAAGCGAAGCTGGCGCCGCCGCCCGGCACCTGGCCGCGCGTGCGGCTGCAGGAAATGCTGAATTTCATCACCAGCGAAATCCACGCCGGCATTGCGCCCCTCTTCAATCCGGAGTTGCCGGATGCAGCGCAGACCATCTTCCGCGAACGCCTGTTCCGCCGCATGGCCGTACTGGAGCAGACCTTAAGCCAAAGCAGCCACCTGACCGGCGACACTTTCACCGTCGCGGACGCCTATCTGTACACGATAGCAGGATGGTTCAAATTCTTCGCCATCGAACTGAGCCAATGGCCGGCCGTTGCAGCCTATGAAAAACGCATCGCGGCCCGCCCCTCGGTGCAGGCCGCGCTACAAGCGCACACCTAAACCGGGAAACCGGGGTCAGTTCTGCCATTGGTACATGAGCTTGTGTGCGATTGGCAGAACTGACCCCGGATTCAGGCGCGGCGGGCTTCCTGGACGCCGCTTACTTCGGTGATGGCGCTCAGGGCTTTCTGCAGTTGCGCCGTGGCGCCGATTTCGGCCGTGAAGGTCATGCGCGCAAAGCCTTTGGCGCTTTGCGTGTTGACGCCGATAACGTTGATCTTCTCGCGCGAGAAGATCTCCGAGATATCGCGCAACAGGCCCTGGCGGTCGTTTGCCAGGATGAAGATGTCGACCGGGTAGACGGTGTCCGAACCGGCACGCCCCCACTCCGTCACAATCACCCGCTCCGGCGCCTTGGCGCGCATCTCGGCGAAGTTCTTGCATGTGGCGCGGTGGATCGATACGCCCTTGCCGCGCGTGACGAAGCCGACGATGCCGTCCGGCGGCGCCGGCTTGCAGCACTTGGCCAGCTGCGTCATCAGGCCGTCCGTGCCGACCACCAGCACGCCCGACTTGGCGCCCTGCTCCACGCTGGACGCCTTGCTCTTGCCGAGGAAGACTTCGTCCACCGGTTCGGCCGGTTCGCCGCTGTCGTGCAGCGCCTGCTCGATGTGGCGCAGGCTGAATTCATCCTTGCCCACCGACAGGAACAGGTCGTCCACCTTGGCGAAGCCCAGCTTGTTGGCCAAGGCTTCCAGATTGACCGCCGTCTTGCCTTCGCGCTGCAGCGTTTTCTCGACCATGGCGCGGCCGTGCGACAGCGTTTCCTGCATGTCGATGGCGTGGAACCAGGCGCGGATCTTGGAACGCGTGCGGGTGGCAACGGTGTACTCGTCGCTGAGCCAGTCGCGCGACGGGCCAGCCGTGCCCGGCGCGCCCTTGGCGGTGATGATTTCGCACGTCTGGCCATTTTTCAGCGGCGTGTTCAGCGGCACCATGACGCCGTCCACGCGCGCGCCGCGGCAGCGGTGGCCCACATCGCTGTGCAGGTGGTACGCAAAGTCCACCGGCGTGGCGCCGACCGGCAATTCGATCACGCGCGCCTGCGGCGTCAGCACGAAGATGCGGTCGTCCAGGGCTGCGGCCTTGAGTTTTTCCACCCATTCGCGCTGCTGTTCTTCCTGGCCGACCACGGCGTCCGCGACGTCGGTTTTCCACGCCAGCAGCTGGCGCAGCCAGGCGATTTTCTCGTCGTACTTCTGGCCCGAGAAATTCGAGCCGCCCGATTCCTTGTAGCGCCAGTGCGCCGCCACGCCGTATTCGGCGAAGCTGTGCATTTCCTGGGTGCGGATCTGCACTTCCAGCGGCCGGCCGTCTTCCGCCGTCACCACCGTGTGCAGCGACTGGTAGCCGTTCGGCTTCGGCCGCGAGATGTAGTCGTCGAATTCTTTCGGGATCGGCGTCCAGATGTTGTGCACCACGCCCAGCACGGTGTAGCAGGTTTTCACATCGGCGACGATCACGCGGAAGGCGCGCACGTCGTACAGGTCGGTGAAGTCCAGCTCCTTGCCCTTCATCTTGCTCCAGATGGAGTAGATGTGCTTGGGTCGCCCGAACACTTCGGCCTGGATGCCGGCCGCCGCCATTTCCGATTGCAGCCGCGCAATCGCGTTGGTGACGAAGCCTTCGCGCATCATGCGCTTTTCTTCCAGCATCTTGGCGATGCGCTTGTAGGTTTCCGGCTCGATGAAGCGGAACGACAGATCCTCCAGTTCCCACTTCAATTGCCAGATCCCGAGACGGTTGGCCAGCGGTGCGTACAGGTCCAGCGTTTCGCGCCCGTAGGCGCAGGTCATGTCGTTGAATAGCTTGATGTCGGCGAAATAGCGCAACGTGGTGACGCACGACGCCAGCCGCACCAGCACCACGCGCATGTCGGACGCCATCGCCAGCAGCATCTTGCGCAGCGTTTCAACCTGCGCCACCGCCTGTTGCGCGGCGTTGCGGCCACGGCCGATGCCGCCGGTGTTCTGGTTTTGCGTCAGTTCGCGCAGGCGGATCAGCTGGCGCACGCCGGACACCAGTTCATTGGTCTCCTGGCCGAAGCGCGGTTCGATGATGGCGGCCTGCTCGGTGTCGAGCAGGGTCAGTTCGAACAGCAGGCCGGCGATGCGGGTTTCGATGTCGGTGCTGAGAAAAGCCAGCGTGCCGGCCACGCCGACCGCGAAGTCGATCGCCGGCTGGCCGCTGCTGCACAGCTTGTCGCCGTAGGCGGCGCCGGCGAATTCCAGCGCCGCCCGCATGCGGACGCTTTCGTCCGGCGTCAGCCCCTGGACCAGCTGCTCCGACGTGGCGCTGTTAAGCGCAGTGGTGGAAACCATGGTGCTCCTAGCGCTGTGCGGCGATGACGATGATTTCGACCAGCACTTTCGGATCGGCCAGCTTGGCTTCGACGGTGGCGCGCGGCGGCGTGTGGCCTTGCGGCACCCAGGCGTCCCACTCCTCGTTCATGCCGGGGAAGTCGGCCATGTCGCGGATGTAGATCTGGCAGCTGAGAATGCAGGTCTTGTCGCTGCCGGATTCGCCCAGCAGGCGGTCGATATGCCCCAGCACTTCGCGGGTCTGGCCCTGGATGTCGGCCGAGGTGTCTTCCGCGATCTGCCCCGCCAGGTAGACGGTGCTGTTGTGGATCGCTACTTCGGACAGGCGTTTGCCTACATGCAGTCGTTTGATTTCCATAATACGTTTAACCTAACTTAGCCTAACAGGAATTTCTTTGCTATTTGAATCTGATCGTCGTGGATGAAGGTCGGCGCGTGGCCGACGTTCGGAATTTCCACCAGTTGCGCTTTCGGACCGCGCTCGGTCATCAGCTTGGCCGTTTCCGGCGACAGCAGGTCGGAATCGGCGCCGCGCACCAGCAGCGTCGGGCAGGTGATGGCGTCATAGGCGGCCCACAGCATGGCCTGGTCGGCTTCGGCCGATTCCGGCGTGGCCGAACGGAACGGCAATGCCAGCCCCATATCGTAATGGCGCACCCACTTGCCATCTTTGTCCTGACGCAAGACATCGGTCGCCAGCTTCAGCCATTCTTCCTCGCTGTGCTCGCCGAAGGACAGCGAGACGTCGCGCACGAACTTGGCGCCGGCCTCAAAGCTGTCAAAGCGCAAGTCCTGGCCGACGTAGTCGCCGATGCGCTGCAGGGCCATCGGCGCAAGCACCGGGCCGATGTCGTTGAGCACCAGCTTGCGGATCGGATTGCCCGGCAGCGAGGCCAGGCCCATGCCGATCAGGCCGCCCATCGAGGTGCCGAACCAGTCGACGCTCTGCCTTTCGCCATCTGGCAGCACGCGCGCCAGCAGGGTTACGATGTCGCTGACATATTGCGGGATGACGTAAAGCTGCGGATTCTTCAGCCAGTCGGAGCGGCCGCGGCCGGCGATATCCGGGCAGATCACGCGATAATCACTGGCCAGC
This sequence comes from Duganella aquatilis, assembly GCF_009674565.1. Taxonomy (GTDB): domain Bacteria; phylum Pseudomonadota; class Gammaproteobacteria; order Burkholderiales; family Burkholderiaceae_D; genus Rugamonas; species Rugamonas aquatilis. The sequence goes on along the minus strand of NZ_WKJL01000001.1, from coordinate 31,814 downwards.
GCGCGCGCCATGTAATCGAAGTCGTCGCCGACGCGGGTCACGCCGTGAACGCACAGCAGCACGTTAGGGTTAGTCTCATCGCCCCACTCTTTATAGGACATGCGATGCAGGCCGGCCAGCGACAGGCATTGAACAGACTTTATTTTTGCTTCGAGCATGCGGATTCCTTCAGGGACCTTTAAATTATTATTTATATGGTGAGAAACACCATTTTACCGCGTTGTGGTTAAAATCTTAGCGAAGTGTAGCGCAGCGCGCCTTCAACCACCAACCCTATCGAGGACAGTATGGCAAACAAGACTTTAAGCGGCAAAACGGCATTGGTTACAGGCTCCACTTCCGGCATCGGCCTGGGCATCGCACGCTCGCTGGCGGCCGAGGGCGCCAATGTGCTGCTCAACGGTTTCGGCGACGCCAAGGAGATCGACCAATTGCAGGCCGATCTGGCCAAGGAATTCGATGTGCAGGTCGCTTATCACAACGCCGACATGACCAAGCCGGCCGAAATCGAGGCCATGATCAAGTTTGCCGGCGATAAGTTCGGCGGCGTCGATGTGCTGGTGAATAACGCCGGCATCCAGTTTGTCGCCAATGTCGAGGATTTCCCGGTCGAGAAATGGGACGCCATCATCGCCATCAACCTGACCTCGGCCTTCCACACCTCGCGCCTGGTGCTGCCGCGCATGCGCGAGCAGAACTGGGGCCGCATCATCAACCTGGCCTCGACCCATGGCCTGGTGGCCTCGGCCGGCAAGTCGGCTTACGTGGCGGCCAAGCACGGCCTGATCGGCCTGACCAAGGCCAATGCGCTGGAGACCGCCGCCACCGGCGTGACCGTCAACGCCATCTGCCCCGGCTTCGTGCTGACGCCGCTGGTGCAGAAACAGGTGGACGACCGCGCGGCCAAGGATGGCATCAGCAACGATGCGGCCAAAAAGGCGCTGCTGGCGGATAAACAGCCGTCGGGCGAGTTCGTCACGCCGGAAGAGCTGGGCGCGCTGGCGGTGTTCCTGTGCTCCGACGCCGCCAAACAGGTGCGTGGCGTGGCATGGAATATGGACGGCGGCTGGGTCGCCCAATAGGAGGTCGCTTAAAAAAGGCCACAGCTTCGTTGCGACGCCTCGCTGCGGCCATTTTGAAGCAACCTCCTAAGTACTATCCCTTACCAAAGACAGATATCACTGGCGCCTATTTGCGGGTTTCCACAATAGTGATATCTGTCGCGCTGGGCCATCATGCACTCCTTACAGAAACACACGAGGAGACCCCGTGAAAAAACCATTCTATAAAGTGCTGTACGTACAGGTACTTTTCGCCATTGCCTGCGGTATCCTGTTAGGCGCCTTCTATCCAGACAGCGGCGTTGCCATGAAGCCTTTCGGCGATGGCTTCATCAAGCTGATCAAAATGATCATTGCCCCGGTGATCTTCTGCACCGTGGTGTCCGGCATCGCCGGCATGCAGGACGTTAAGAAAATCGGCCGCGTCGGCGGCAAAGCCCTGCTGTACTTCGAAGTGATCTCGACCTTCGCGCTGGTGATCGGCCTGTTCGTGGCCAATATCGTCAAGCCAGGCGCCGGCTTCAACGCCACCGCCGCCACGCTGGACGCCAAGTCGATCGAGCAGTACACCTCCAAGGCGCATCCGCTGACCACCACCGACTTCCTGATGAACATCATCCCGAACACGGTGGTTGATGCCTTCGCCAAGGGCGACATCCTGCAAGTGCTGCTGATCGCCATCCTGTTCGGCTTCTCGATCTCGCTGCTGGGCGAGCGCGGCAAACCGCTGGTCAAGCTGATTGACGAAGCCTCGCACGCCATCTTCGGCGTCGTTAACATCATCATGAAAGTCGCTCCAATCGGCGCGTTCGGCGCGATGGCCTTCACCATCGGCAAATACGGCATCAAATCGCTGCTGCCGCTGGCGACCCTGATGGGCTGCTTCTACGCCACCTGCGCGATCTTCGTGATCGTGGTGCTGGGCACCGTGGCGCGCCTGACCGGTTTCTCGATCGGCCGCTTCATCCTGTACATCAAGGAAGAACTGCTGATCGTGCTGGGCACCAGCTCGTCGGAATCGGCGCTGCCTTCGCTGATGGTCAAGCTGGAACGCCTGGGCTGCCCTAAATCGGTGGTGGGCCTGGTGGTTCCAACCGGCTACTCGTTCAACCTGGACGGCACCAACATCTACATGACCATGGCCGCCCTGTTCGTTGCGCAAGCCACCAACACCGAGCTGACCCTGCTGCAGGAACTGACCATCCTGGGCGTGGCGATGCTGACCTCGAAAGGCGCGTCGGGCATCACCGGCGCCGGCTTCATCACGCTGGCGGCAACGCTGCACGTGGTGCCGGATATTCCGGTGGCCGGCATGGCGCTGATCCTGGGCATCGACCGCTTCATGAGCGAATGCCGCGCGCTGACCAACTTCGTCGGCAACGGCGTGGCGGCCCTGGTGGTGTCGAACTGGGAAAAAGAACTGAACCACGACACGCTGAAAGCCGAACTGGCCCATCCAGGTTCGACCGTCAAGGAACCTGAACTGCTGGAGCCGGTCCCAGGCCACTAAGCCCGACTGATTCCGCCCAAAGCGCCGCGCAGCAATGCCCGGCGCTTTTTGTTCGTTTACGAACACTTCCACTGTCCATTTCTGTACACTGGAGCGCAATGCCAGCCGCATCACCGCATGGCACGGGAGTTGCTGAGATTGTTGTAATGACAAACCAGGAGACACCATGCACGAACTGACACTGGGCGCGCGCGGCAAGGAGGCCAGCATCGCCGTCGACATCAACGCCCACGGCCAGATGGCCGGCATCATCGAGGAAGAAGACGGCCGCCAGCGTGCCATCCTGTACGACCGGCGCCCCATCGAACTGGGCACGCTGGGCGGCAGCGACAGCTACACGCGCGGCCTCAATGCCAGCGGCGACGTGGTGGGCACCGCGCAGAACGGCGCCGGCTACTGGCGCGCTTTCGTCGTTCCCCACGGCGAGGCCATGCGCGATATCGGCACGCTGGGCGGCAACAGCAGCTACGGCGCAGCCATCAACAACAAGGGCCAGGTGGCCGGCTTTGCCGACACCAGCGACGGCTATTACCGCGCCTTCGTCAGCGACGCCGACGGCGAACCGATCGACCTCGGCACGCTGGGTGGACGCATCAGCTACGCGGCCGGCATCAACAACCACGGCGCGGTGGTCGGCACCGCCGCCCTGCCCGACGGCTACCGTCATGCCTTCCTCACGCAACCGGGCGGCGCCATGCAGGATCTTGGCACGCTGGGCGGCCGCTCCAGCAGCGCCAGCGCCGTCAACGACAACAATGTGGTGGTCGGCGCATCGGAAACGCCGGGCCGGCGCTGGCATGCGTTCATGTGGGACAAGGGCCGCATGGTCGACCTCGGCGCGCTGATCGGCTACGGCGACAGCTTCGCCACCGCCGTCAACCAGGCCGGCCACGTGGTCGGCAGCATCCGCATCGGCGACGAGCGCCGCTCCTTCGTGTACCGCGACGGCAAGATGACCGTGCATCCGGGCGGCTATGGCCTGTACCTGGTGAACGCCATCAACAACCAGGAACTGGTGATCGGCGCCACCTACGTCGGCAAGAAATTCACCGCCTCGACCATGGTGTCCAGCCAGCCGGCGGTGGTCACGCACGGCGCCCAGGATTTCATGGGCGCCATCGCCGTCGTATTGATCGTGGCGACCGGGCTGATGCTGTACCGCCGCCGCTACCGGGGCATCGCCCTGCGCTCGGCGGTCTAGGCGGCCAGCGACAGCAGCTTGGCCAGCGCGGCGCCGACCGCGCACCAGCCCAGCAAGGGCAGCAGGCGGCGCTGGAAGTAGCGCAGCGCTTTCGGTACGGCATGGCCGCGCGCGCGGTACAGGCGCAGCGCCAGCGGATAAGCCATATGGGTGGCCGGCACCCGCGGCACGGTGCGCAGCAGATAGCCGGTCACCGCTGCCACCAGCACCATGGCGATCTCCGGCAGCACTTTCGGCAGCGCCGGCGCCATCCAGCACAGCGTGGCGAAGCCGCTGATGACCACCAGCGCCAGCAGCAGCCGGCGGTTGACTTCGGCATGCGCCGGCGGCGCGCGCTGCATGCGCTGCGCCAGCATCACCAGCGCCGCCAGCAGCGCCACCACCACGATCGACAGCAACCAGCCGCGATCGCGCACCGGTTTTTCCTCCTCAGCCGCCAGCGAGGCATCCGGTGTGCTGTACAGGTTGTAGCCGATGGCGTCGCGCGCCTGCTTCAGGTTCGCCGCGTAATTGCCCATGTCGCCCGGCTCGATGTGGTCGCGCAGCGCCTTGTAGTGCGCAGTGATGAGCACGCTCTTGCCGTCGGCGCCTTTGGCCACCTTGTAGGAAAACGCGAAGGCCGGATTGTTCACCCTGGTATCGCTGGTCTTGATGTTCCATGACTCCGGCAGGCGCACTTCGGTCACTTCGATAATCTCGCGCGGAAAGTCCAGGCGCAGCGGCGCGTTGCGGCCGACGGCCTCGGGCGCCTTGAGCGGATCTTCGATCTCCGACGCTTCCACGTGCGCCTCGTCGCGGCCGCGCTTGTCGTTGCGGACCCAGAAGCTGGGCACACGGTAAGACTCCATCGTGGTCAGCTCGTTGCGGGCCTCGTTGTCCTCGATTTTCATCGCGCCGTTGCTGTGCGTGCCTTCATAGTTGCGGGCGTAAAAATTCTGGTACTGCGTCTCCAGCTCGGCACGGTTGTAGCGCAGCTGGCGGCGCAGGTTGTCGGCGCGCTCGCCGCGCATCGTGGTGTTGATGGTGTAGTCGACCGGCTTGCCGACGCCGGCCGTGGAATCGAACACGGCGCGGATCGTCTTCAGGCTGCCGGCGCTCGGCTCCATGCGCGTCAGCGCGGTGCTGACCGGGTCCAGCACCAGCGCATAGCCGTAGTCCGCCTGCGCCATGTGCGCCAGGTCGCCCTGCTGCATGCTGCGGGTGGGATCGAGCCAGTAGGTCTTGCCTTCCAGCAGCACGCGCACCAGCACGTGATTGAAGGCCAGCGGCGTTGGCGCCCAGTGTTCGACATCCCTGGTGAATTCAGTGTTGACCAGCGCCGGCGCGGCGTCGATGCCCAGCGCGCGCAGCAAGGTGACGGTCAGCAATGTCTTGTCCTTGCAGTCGCCGAAGCGGCGCAGCCAGACCTGGTCCGGCGCGCTGGGCGCATGCGAGCCGGGGCCGACTTCGATGCCCATGTAGCGGACGTCGCGCTGCACCAGGCGCAGCACGGCGGCCGTGCGGCTCTCGGCGTCGCCGTTGTCGTGCGCGATGCGGTCCAGCTCCGCGCGCAGCGCCGGCCCCAGTTTGGCCGGCGGCTGGTACAGCGGCAGCGACCAGCCGACCACCGAGGCCCAGTCGGCAAACTCGGTCCACTGCACGGCGGCATACGGGTTGAACCACTCCGGCGCGTTCTTGTCGACCTTGACGGCGGCGATCTTGCGCTGGTCCCAGCGGTAATCGCGGTAGCCGTCGGCCTCGCTGACCGCCGGCTGCAGCTTGCTGTTGTGGGTAAGCACGCGCAGCGGCCGGTTGAGCGGCATCAGCAGGCGCACGAAGGAACGGTCCATCGGCACCGCCCATTCGATGTCGACGCGGCTGGAGACCTTGCCCTTGAATACCGGATTGGCGCCGTCCAGGCTGAACGAATAATCGACGATGTCGCCGATGCGGATATCGTCCAGCAGCACGCTGGCGGTCTGGCTGCCGTCGTAGATCAGGTAATCGAGTTCCGTCTCGCGCTGCAGCAGCTTGATGCGGGCGCCGGCCAGCCGCGGAATCAGCTTGCCGTCGCGGATCACGTTAATCGTGTGAATGGTCAGGCGCTGGTAGGTGGGATCGAAATTGATGCTGAGATTGGCGGCCTTCTCCACCCCGCTGCCGTCCAGCGCCTTGGTAGCCAGGTGCATGAAGGTGACCTTGCCGCGCGCATCGACCCGGGTCTGCGTATCGCGCAGCAGATAGGCGACGCTGCCGCGCTGCGGCTGCCATGCCGGATCGGCCGCCGCCTCGGCCGCCACCGGCAGCACCCAGGCCGGCGCCGCGCCGGTTTTATATGCCTGCGCGCCAGCGGCGCACGCCCACATCCATCCCAGCACCAACAGCACACCACGCATGTCTGACCCGTTAAGAAATTAAGTAGCAAATATATCAACAGTGTAGACCGACAGTTTCTGTTAAGCAAACAAAAACGGCACGCCGCAGCGTGCCGTTGTGTTCGCGGCTAAAGTTTACAGCGCCGAGAAGTCCAGCTTGACGCCGGTGGCGGCCTGGATCTGGTCCTTGCTGACGCCGGGCGCCAGTTCGGTCACTTTCAGGCCGCTGTCCGTCACTTCCAGCACACCGAGGTCGGTGATGACCAGGTCCACCACGCCGACGCCGGTCAGCGGCAGGTCGCATTTCGGCAGCAGCTTGTGCGAGGTCGAGCCGTCCTTGGCGGTGGCCACGTGCTCCATCAGCACCACCACCTTCTTGACGCCGGCCACCAGGTCCATCGCGCCGCCCATGCCCTTGACCATTTTGCCCGGAATCATCCAGTTGGCCAGGTCGCCGTGTTCCGACACCTGCATGGCGCCGAGGATGGCCAGGTTGATCTTGCCGCCGCGGATCATGCCGAAGGAATCGGCCGAGCTGAAGTAGGCCGAACCCGGCAGCGCCGTCACGGTCTGCTTGCCGGCGTTGATCAGGTCGGCGTCGATTTCCTCTTCGGTCGGGAACGGGCCGATGCCGAGCAGGCCGTTTTCCGACTGCAGGAACACTTCGATGCCGGTCGGCACATAGTTAGCCACCAGGGTCGGCAAACCGATGCCGAGGTTGACGTAGAAACCGTCCTGCAGTTCCTTGGCCGCGCGCGCGGCCATTTCATCACGAGTCCATGCCATAATAAATCTCCGATTCTTTTAGTTGGCGGCGCGTACGGTGCGCTGCTCGATGCGTTTTTCCGGCGTGGCGTTGACCACGATGCGGTTCACATAGATGCTCGGCAGGTGCACCTGGTCCGGATCGATCTCGCCGGTTTCCACCAGCTGTTCGACCTCGACGATGCAGACCTTGCCGGCCATGGCCGCGTTCGGGTTGAAGTTGCGCGCGGTCTTGCGGAACACCAGGTTGCCGGCCTTGTCGGCCTTCCAGGCCTTGACCAGCGCCACGTCGGCCACCAGGCTGCGTTCCATCACGTACTGTTCGCCGTCGAACTCGCGGATTTCCTTGCCGTCGGCGACGATGGTGCCGACGCCGGTCTTGGTGAAGAAGGCTGGAATGCCGGCGCCGCCGGCGCGCAGCTTCTCGGCCAGCGTGCCCTGCGGCGTGAATTCCAGCTCCAGCTCGCCGGCCAGGTACTGGCGCGCGAACTCCTTGTTTTCACCCACGTAGGAGGCGATCATTTTCTTGATCTGGCGGGTTTCCAGCAACTGGCCGAGGCCGAAGCCGTCGACGCCGGCGTTGTTGGAAATGGCCGTCAGGCCGGTGACGCCGGAATCGCGCAGCGCACCGATCAGCGCCTCCGGGATGCCGCACAGGCCGAAGCCGCCGACCGCAATGGTTTGCCCGTTCTGCACCACGCCTGCCAGGGCGGAAGCGGCGTCCGGATAGATCTTGTTCATATATGTCCCTTATGATTTATGTTGCGTGTGCCTTGCCAACGTTGTTAAATACCTTAGCGATGCGGCGATCCAGCATAGAATACGCACATTAAAAGCACAATACCGTAGAACTACCTGTACCCATGCACGCTCAGCCGATCATTGATTACGAATCGATTTTCCTCCATGCGCCGGTAGGCATGTGCATCTCGGAAAACCGCACCATCCAGACCTGCAACGAGGCGCTGGCCGCCATGTTCGGCTATACGCGCCAGCAGCTCGAAGGCCTGTCCTTTCTGGCGCTGTATCCCACCATGGACGAATTCCTGCGCACCGGCGACCGCATCATCCCCATCATGAACGCCAAGGGCCGCTATTCCGACGAGCGCATCATGCGCCGCGCCGATGGCGAGCTGTTCTGGTGTCACGTCACCGGCCATGCCATGCAGTCCAGCGTACCGCTGGGCCCCGGCATCTGGACCTTCGAGGATGTCAGCGAAAAGCGCCCGGTCACGGCCGAACTGACGCCGCGCGAGCGGGAAATCGCCGCCCTGCTGGTCGAAGGCAAGACCAGCAAGACCATCGCCCGCCAGGTCGACCTCAGCCCGCGCACGGTGGAAATGCACCGCGCCAAGCTGATGCGCAAATTCTCCGCCGCCACGTCCTCCGAGCTGGTGCACAAGCTGATCGGCGTCCAGCTTTAATAACGGCTGTCAGGTTGCCGTCATGCCGTCGTCGGCCGAGATAATGGCGCCGTTGATGAAGTTGGAATCCTCGCCGGCCAGCAGCAACAGCAGGCCGTCCAGGTCTTCCGGCTTGCCCGGACGCTTGCGTGGCAGCATGTCGATCAGCCTCTGGCCCTGCTCGCTGGCGAAATAATCCTCGTTGATCTCGGTCGAAATATAGCCGGGGCAGATGGCGTTGGTGTTGATGCCATACTTGCCCCACTCCACCGCCATGGCCTTGGTCATCTGCACCACGCCGGCCTTGCTCATGCAGTACACGCCTATCTGCGGCAGCACCCGCAGGCCGGCCACCGAGGCGATATTGATGATGCGGTGCTTCTTGCTCGGATCGCCCTTGGCGCGCGCGATCATGCGCTTGGCCGTCTCCTGCGCCACGAAAAAGCCGCCGCGCAGATTGGTGTCCATCACGAAGGCGTAGTCCTCGGGCGTCACGTCGACCAGCCGCTGGGTGGTCGACACGCCCGAGTTGTTGACCAGGATGTCGATCGGGCCGGCCTCGGTTTCGGCGTGGGCGATGGCCGACTTGATGCTGGCGTAATCGGTGACGTCCAGGCTGACCACGTGGGCGGCGCCGCCGTCGGCCTCGATCTCGGCGCGCAACTCCTTCAGGCGCTCGGTGCGGCGCGAAGCCAGCACCACCTGCGCCCCCGCCTGGGCCAGCACTTTGGCAAACCGGGCTCCCAGACCGCTGGAGGCGCCGGTGATCAGCGCAATTTTTCCCTCAAAGTTAACTTCTATGCCCACGGTTGCTCCTCTATGGTTGGCGAATGTCTAAGCAATATCATTACACAAAACGCCAGTATTAGATTGCGGTGTCTAATAATGTCGCGGAAAATGGCAGCAATCCAACGAAAAAAGAAGCACACTCGTGCTAAAATTTTTACATTCATCAAAACCACTATAACAACAGATCATGACACAGCCTCAAAATCTTGTAGAACAGTACGGCCCGCGCGATGCGATGGAGTATGACGTCGTGATCGTCGGCGGCGGCCCCGCAGGCTTGTCGGCAGCAATCAAAATCAAACAGCTGGCCGCTGAAAAAGGCCAGGAAGTGTCGGTCGTCGTGCTGGAAAAAGGCGGCGAGCTGGGCGCCCACATCCTGTCCGGCGCCGTGATGGACCCGAAGGCGCTGACCGAACTGATCCCTGACTGGAAGGAAAAAGGCGCGCCGCTGAACACCGCCGTCACCGAGGACCGCGTGCTGTTCCTGACCGAGACCAAGGCTTACAAGACCCCGAACATGCTGCTGCCGGCCTGCTTCGAGAACCACGGCAACTACGTGATCTCGCTGGGCAACGTGGTGCGCTGGCTGGGCCAGCAGGCCGAGGCGCTGGGCGTGGAAATCTTCCCCGGCTTTGCCGCCGCCGAAGTGCTGTACAACGACGACGGCTCGGTCAAGGGCATCGCCACCGGCAATATGGGCGTCAAGCGCGACGGCGAAGCCGGTCCGGAATTCCAGCTGGGCATGGAGTTGCACGGCAAATACACGCTGTTTGCCGAAGGCGCGCGCGGCCACCTGGGCAAGCAGCTGATGGCCAAGTACGACCTGAACAAGGGCAAGGATCCGCAATCCTACGGCATCGGCATCAAGGAACTGTGGGAAATCGATCCGGCCAAACATCAGCCAGGCCTGGTGATCCACACCACCGGCTGGCCGCTGGACAGCAAGACCTATGGCGGCTCCTTCCTCTACCACCTGGAAAACAACCAGGTGATGATCGGCTACGTGGTCGGCCTGAACTATGAGAATCCCTACCTGTCGCCGTACGAGGAATTCCAGCGCTACAAGACCCACCCGGAAATCCGCACCTTCCTGGAAGGCGGCAAGCGCATTTCCTATGGCGCCCGCGCGATCACCGCCGGCGGCCTGCAATCGCTGCCGAAGCTGGTGTTCCCGGGCGGCGCGCTGATCGGCTGCGACGCCGGTTTCCTCAACATGAGCCGCATCAAGGGCAGCCACGCGGCGATCAAGTCCGGCATGCTGGCGGCCGAATCGGTGTTCGAGGCGCTGGGCGCCGGCCGCCAGGCCGACGAACTGGCCAGCTACCCGGCCGCCTTCGAGAAATCGTGGCTGCACGAGGAACTGCACGTGGCGCGCAACGTCAAGCCATGGCTGAACAAGGGCCTGTACCTCGGCTCGCTGATGACCGGCATCGACCAGATCGTGTTCCGCGGCAAGGCGCCATGGACCTTGCGCCACTCGCACGCCGACCATGAATGCCTGAAGCCGGCCGCGCAGTTCCAGCCCATCGTCTACCCGAAACCGGACGGCAAGCTGACCTTCGACCGCCTGTCGTCGGTATTCATCTCGAATACCAACCACGCGGAAGACCAGCCCATCCACCTGACGCTGAAAAACCCGAGCGTGCCGGTGGACGTCAACCTGGCCCGGTTTGCCGGGCCGGAGGCGCGCTACTGCCCGGCCGGCGTGTATGAATTCGTCAAGACCGACGACGGCGCCGACCGCCTGCAGATCAACGCCCAGAACTGCGTGCACTGCAAAACCTGCGATATCAAGGATCCGACCCAGAACATCGTCTGGGTGACGCCGGAAGGCGGCGGTGGGCCGAACTATCCAAATATGTAAAAAAGCAACACTTTAATCACAGCGCGGCCAGCCAGCCGCGCTGTTTTTCATTGATCCAAGCCAACAATCGGCACATAATCGGCAGGTGGAAACGACGGTAAACAGCGGCTTTCAGCGCGGTTACAAATTATTTTCAAGAAATTTCCATGCAGCATTTAATGTCCTTCCATCTACGGTCGTCTTGTACTTGGGAGAGCGCAAAAGATTCGTTGCTCCGAACTGAATCCACCTACCAGGAGTTATTTCATGCTGAGCCTTCACACCAACGCTGCGGCCCTTTCCGCACAGAACTCGATCTCCCGCACCCAGTCGGCGCTGTCGACCTCGCAGACCCGCCTGAGCACCGGCTTCCGTGTCAATTCCGCAATGGATGACGCTGCAGGCCTGCAAATCGCCACCCGTCTGAAATACCAGACCAGCGGCATGACCGTTGCAATGCGCAACACCCAGAACTCGATCTCGCTGATGCAGACCGCCGAAGGCGCGCTGGACGAGACCACCACCATTCTGGTCCGCATGAAAGATCTGGCCACCCAGGCTGCCGACGGCTCGTCGAACGACGCCGACCGCACCTCGATGCAAGCTGAATTCGATGCACTGACCAACGAACTGACCAACATCGTCGGCAACACCACCTTCGGCGGCCAGAAACTGTTCAACACCGACAGCACCACCACCACCTCGACCTTCCAGAACGCTTCGCTGACCTTCCAGATCGGCGCGTCGACCGGCGAGACCCTGAAGTTCGACCTGACCACCCAGGTCAGCGCCATGCAGAGCGCCATCGGCGCCGCTGCCACCAACTTCACCACCACCGGTGTCGCCGGCACCGTACCAGGCAGCGAACTGTCGACTTCGGCTGACTCCGCTAACTCCTTCATCGACCTGCTGGCCAGCGCGATTGACTCGGTGTCGGTGGTACGTTCGAACCTGGGTGCGACCTCGAACCGCCTGGAACACGTGTACAACAATCTGGCCAACGTGTCGACCAACACCAAGGCTGCGGAAGGCCGCATCATGGACACCGACTTCGCAGCGGAATCGTCCAACATGACCTCGGCACAGATGCTGCTGCAGGCCGGCACCGCGATGCTGAAGCAGTCGAACAGCACCTCGTCGCTGGTTATGTCCCTGCTGCAGTAATAATCGTAGTAGTATCCGGATACGAAGGTATCCGGATGACCAAGGGCCAACCGCGTACATTCCGGTTGGCTTTTTTTATACCCGCAAGACTGGACTCTCCGCCTGATGGCTTTAGACCGCATCGGACCTACCCTACGCCCGCTGGGCGTCCCGGACCGGCAGCCCGCACAGCCAGGCCCGGCCGCGCGCGCGCCGGCGCAGGCCCCAGTCGATCCCGAATTCCCGCTTGCCCCGCCGCCACCGCTGCTGCCGTCCGGCGCCGCGCCGGTCGGCGCCATCCCGGACGCCCAGGAAGCCCACGTCCTGCCGCCGGGCGGCCTGGAAGCGCTGGCCGATGCGCTGGCCGACGTCCCCAGCGCCACCGACCCGGCCGCGATGCGCCCGAACCAGGTATTCCTGTCGCGCCAGCTGGTGTGGCAACCGCCCGACACCGCCATGATGGCCGCCTCCTGGCAGGTCATGGTGCGCACCTACAGCGAGCAGCGCGCCGCCTGGCTGGAACAAACCACCGGCCAGCACATTCCCGCCAGCCTGTTCCTCAGCGACCAGATTCCCGCCGGCAGCCGCGACGGCCGCCCGGGCTTGCCGATGCTGACCGAAATGGAACCGTGGCGCTTTGCCGTCTATGCCTGGGGCGACCGGCGGCTGGTGCTGCGGGTGGTGGTGATAGACGATGACGAATACGAACGCCAGCGGCGCAAGCGCGCCCGCGCCGCGCTGCGGCTGGAACTGACGCTGCCCGAGGTCGGGCGCGTGGTGATCCAGCTGGAACCGTCCAGCGGCGCCGGCGTGGTAATGGAGGTCGGCGCGGCCCAGACCTCGGCCATGCAGCACATGCGCGAAATCCTGCCGCAGCTGGCCGCCACGGTCGGCCGCCTCGGCCTGACCATCCTGCGTTGCCGCCTGCGGCGCGAATTGCCGCCCTCCAGCGGCGAACATCCCTACCCCAGCCGCATGCAGACGGCCGGCCTGACGCCGGCCATCTTCCATGCCATGGCAGCGGTGGCAACACTGCTGTCACAGCCGGCGATTCCCGATGAAGTGCAATGATTGCCGGGTTTCGTGCCGTACATGCTAGCCAGACAGAAAGCCGCTCGGTTATGATCGCCTGAGCCTGATCCACTCCTCACTTTTTCCTATCCATGGCAAATACATCCCACGTCGAACAGCTGTTCCGGCAAGCTATCCAGTACCATAGCGACGGCAATTTGGCCCAAGCCCTGCAAGCATACGAGCAGGTGCTGCGGCTGGACCCCAACCATTTCGACGCGCTGCACAACACCGGCATCGCCGCCTTCCAGAGCGGCAATTTCGACGCCGCGGCCAGCTTCATCCGCTCGGCCCTGAAGGTCGATGCCGACCATGCCGGCGCGCACAGCAACCTCGGCAACGCGCTGCGCGAGCTGCAGTTCATGGATGATGCGCTGCAAAGCTATGACCGCGCGCTGGCGCTGACCGGCGACGACGCCAACACCCTGTTCAACCGCGCCGTCACGCTGCAGTCGCTGATGCGCAACGACGAGGCGCTGCAAGCCTACGACCAGGTGCTGGCCCTGGCCGCGGATGACGACCAGGCCTGGAACAACCGCGCGCTGCTGCTGTGGCAGGCCCGCCAATACGATCTGGCGCTGCTCAACGCCGACCAGGCGCTGCAGCTCAATCCGCAGGCGCCTGACGCCCACCTCAACCGCGGCAATATCCTGCGCGACACCGGCAACCCGGACAGCGCCGAGCACAGCTATCGCCAGGCGCTGGCGCTGGCGCCGGAGTACCCCGACGCCCATTACAACCTCGGCCGGCTGCTGCTGGCGCAGGGCCGCGCCGACGAGGCGCTGCAGGCGCACGACGAGGCCTTGCGCCTGCAGCCGCAGCTGGTCCAGGCGCAGCGCCAGCGCGCCCTGGCGCTGCAGCAATTACAGCGCACCGAGGACGCCCAGCAGGCCGAGCAGGCCGCGCTGGCATTGCAGGGGCAACTGCTGGCGGCCTACCGCCAGCAAGCCCACCGGCTGGGGCAGCTGGCCCAGCACGGCTCGGCCGCCGCACTGTATGCGGCGGCGCTGGAACTGGACAGCAGCGACACCGAACTGCAGCAACTGCATGCGGCCGCGCTCGACAACAGCAAGCAGCACGACGCGGTGCTGACCAGCCTGCGCCATGCGCTGGCGCTGAAGATGGAACGCGCCGCCCGCCATGGAGCGGCCGAGCTGGTTGCGGATACCGATCAGGAAAAGGATTACGAAAAAGCCCGCGTCGCGCTGGAAAAGCTGATCAAGATGGCGCCGAATAATCCGCTCGCCTACATCAACCTGGGCAGCATCCTGAACAAGCTGGGCTTCAACGATCAGGCGCTGGCCAGCTACGACCGCGCGCTGGCGATGGATGCGAACCTGCCGCTGGCCATGTGGAACCGTTCCTTGCTGCTGCTGGCGCGCGGCGATTACGAGCGCGGCTGGCAAGGCTATGAGTACCGCTGGGTGGCCAAGGACCTGGCGCTGTCGAAAGCCAAGCGCCACTTCCTGAAGCCGCAATGGACCGGGCGCGAATCGCTCAAGGGCAAGACCATCCTGCTGCATGCCGAACAGGGTCTGGGCGACGCCATCCAGTTCAGCCGCTTCGCCAAGACCATCCAGCAGCGCGGCGCCCGCGTGGTGCTCGAAGTGTGGGCGCCGCTGATACCGCTGATGCGGACGCTGGAGGGGGTCGACCAGCTGATCGAGTCCGGCACCGACCGGCCGCCGGCGTTCGATTATCACATCCCGCTGCTCAGCCTGCCGCATGCGCTGAACACCCGGATCGACACCATCCCGTCCGCGCCGTTTTATCTGCGCAGCGATCCCGCCAAGCGCGAGCAATGGAGCGCCGAACTCGGCTTCTCGACCAAGCTGCGCGTCGGCGTCGTGTGGAGCGGCAGCGCCACCCACGGCAATGACCATAACCGCACCCTGCCGCTGTCGGCGCTGGCGCCGCTGTTCAACGAGGACTACGAATTCATCTGCCTGCAAAAGGAAATCCGGCCGGCCGACAAGGAACTGCTGGACACGCTGCCGGTGCGCCAGGTCAGCCACTTGCTGAACAACTTCGGCGACACCGCCGCGTTGTGCGACCTGATGGACGTGGTGATCACGGTCGACACCAGCGTGGCCCACCTGGCGGGCGCGCTCGGCAAGCCGTTCTGGGTCATGCTGCCCACCCCGTTCGAATGGCGCTGGCTGGAACACGGCAGCACCAATCCGTGGTATCCGAGCGCCACCCTGTTCCGCCAGCGCCAGATCGGCGACTGGGCGCCGGTGGTGAACGACGTCATCGCCGCCCTGAACGCCCTGCCGCCGCCGGCCGCGCCCACCACCTTCCAGCTGCACACCAGCTGATGCGCCCCGAGACCTGAACCGCCAACCACAGATCATGACCAGTCATCAACCACAAGCATCCCACCACATCAGCGCGCCGGCCAGTCCGGCCGCCGTCGCCTGCCCGGTCTGCAGCATCGAGACCGTGCCGCACGACGTTGTCGATTTCAGCAAGAATTGCGAGGAGGCGCGCCAGCGTTTCCTGCCGCTGGCGGGCTGGCCGATTTACTACCACCGCTGCCCGGATTGCGGCTTTGTATTGGCGCCCGAGTTCCGCCAGTGGTCGGACCAGGATTTCCAGCAGCATATCTATAACGAGCGCTACGCCGAGATCGACCCCGACGCCCTCAGCAAGCGGCCGGCGGCCAACGCCGACCTGCTGCGGCAGCTGTTCGGCGGCTCGCACAAGGAAATCCGCCACCTGGACTACGGCGGCCACGGCGCGCTGTCGGGCGCGCTCGCCGAACAAGGCTGGGACTCGGCCGCCTATCAGCCTGTTCCGCACGACCCACAGCGCCTTGCCGACCTGGGAAAATTCAATCTGATCAGCGCGTTCGAGGTATTCCAGCGCGCGCCCGATGTCAATCAGCTGATGCAAAACCTCGCCGCCCTGATGGAAGACGAGTGCATGGTGCTGTTCTCGACGCTGCTGACGGATGGGACGGTCAAGCCGAACACCCGCCTGACCTGGTGGTATGCGGCGCCGCGCAACGGCCATGTCAGCCTGTATTCGCGGCAAAGCCTGACGCTGCTGGCCGAGCAGCACCATCTGCAATTCGGCAGCTTCAATAACGGCCTGCACTGCCTGTTCAACCAGCTGCCGGCCTGGGCGGCCCGCCTGCTGACTCCCAAGCAGACTTAGCCGACCGTGCCGATGATGCTGACTTCGCGGTTTTCCGGAATCTCGTTATAGGACAGCACATGCAGGCCGGGCGCGAACAGGCGCGCATAGCGCGCCAGCAGCGGCCGGATCTGCGGCAGCACCAGCAGCAGCGGCGGCGTCGCCTGCTGCCGCATCTGTTCGCGCGCCACCGGCATGTTGACCTGCAGCTGCGCCAGCAGGTGCGGGTCGATCGGATAGTTGTCCAGCACCACCTTGCCGCTCTGGCGCGCCTGATTCAACGATCCCAGCAGCATGTTCTCCAGGTCGCCGCCAAGGTTGAAGGCCTGCATCTCGGTCTTCTGGCCGAACAGGCCGGTGACGATCTGGCGCCGCAGCGCGCAGCGCACCTCGGCCGCCAGCAGGATCGGATCCTTGGTGGTTTCCGAGCTGTCGACCAGCGTGGTGGCGATCGGCACGATATCCTTCAACGAGACGTTTTCCGCCAGCAGCACGCGAAACACGCGCAGCATCTGGGTCGGCGTCAGCGCCTTGTCGAGCGTCGCCGACAGCTTGGGCGACACCGCGCTCAGGCGCTCCATCATGGCCGGCACGTCCTCGTGGCGGAACAGCTCCGGCAGGTATTCGCGGATCAGCTTGGACAGATGGGTGGCGATCGCGCTTGGCGTTTCCACCACCTGGTAGCCCAGCCCCAGCGCGTTGGCCTTCTCGCTGGTCTCGATCCAGGTCACCGGCATGCCGTAGGCCGGCTCGATGCCGGGGATGCCGTCGATCTGGCCGTACACATTGGGCGACGGGATCGCCATCAGGCGGTCGGCAAACACCTCGGCCTGGGCCACCACGCTGCCCGACAGGATCACCG
The DNA here is from genome assembly GCF_009674565.1 of Duganella aquatilis. Classification (GTDB taxonomy): domain Bacteria; phylum Pseudomonadota; class Gammaproteobacteria; order Burkholderiales; family Burkholderiaceae_D; genus Rugamonas; species Rugamonas aquatilis. Next base: position 14,674 of record NZ_WKJL01000001.1, on the reverse strand, counting down.
AATACTGGGTCGGCTTCAGGCCGAGGTCGTCGCGCACGCCGATCGGCGGCAGCAGCAGGCCCATGGCTTCCGAAATGCTCTGGCGCACGCCGCGGATGCGCTTGGTCAGCGGCTCGCCGTGCGCCTTGTCGATCAGGCCCACCAGCTTGTAGCCCACCGCCAGCTGCAGCGGCTGCACCGCCGGCAGGTTGGCCCAGTCCAGCTCGGGCACGCGGTCGTCGCGCAGCGCCGCCTCGATCGCATCGATATGGCTGGTGTCGGGCGCCTTGACCCGGTTCAGCAGCTTCCAGCCGACATACGCCAGCACCAGCGCGAACGGACCGAACATCTGCCATGGCATGCCCGGCACCAGCGCCAGGATCAGCATCATGCCGGCCGCGCTCAGCATCACCTGTGGCGAGGTCAGCACCTGGCTGCTGACCTGCTGCTCGAAGTCGCCGGAGTCGGAGATACGGGTCACAAGGATGGCGGCCGCGGCCGACAGCAGCAGCGCCGGGATCTGCGCCACCAGGCCGTCACCGATGGTCAGCAGCGCGTATTGCTTGAAGGCGTCGCCGAACGACATGTCCTGCATCAGCGCGCCGATCGCCACGCCGCCGACCATGTTGATGATCAGGATCAGGATCGAGGCCACGGCGTCGCCGCGCACGAACTTGGAGGCGCCGTCCATGGCGCCGTAGAAGTCGGCTTCCGAAGCGACGTCCATGCGGCGCTGCTGGGCTTTTTCCTGGTTGATCAGGCCGGCGTTCAGGTCGGCGTCGATCGCCATCTGCTTGCCCGGCAGCGCGTCCAGCGTGAAACGCGCCGACACTTCCGAGATCCGCTCGGCGCCCTTGGTCACCACCATGAAGTTGATGATCATCAGGATCACGAACACCACGATGCCGACCACGTAGTTACCGCCCACCACCACGTTGCCGAAGGCCTCGATCACGTGGCCGGCGGCGGCCGTGCCTTCATGGCCGTGCAGCAGCACCACCCGGGTCGACGCCACGTTCAGCGTCAGCCGCAGCATGGTGGTGGCCAGGATCACCGTCGGGAACACCGAGAAGTCCAGCGGCCGGCGCGCCGACACCGACACCAGGATCACAATCAGCGCCAGCACGATATTGAACGTGAACATCACGTCCAGCAATACCGGCGGCAGCGGCAGGATGATCATCGCCAGTATCATCAGCAGGAATGCCGGGGTGGCAAACTTGTGGCGACGTGCCTCCGCAATCAGCGTCTTCAAAAAATTCACTGCTTAACCTCGCTCATGGATGTGGGCACAACAACTTCATGTTCATTTGGACGCACCGGCTCGGCGTTACGCCGTCCGGCACGGAAAGCCTGCAACTGCAGCACATAGTTCAGCACCTGCGACACCGCCTGGTACAGCTGCACCGGGATCTGCTGGTTGACCTGGCTGGTGTTGTAGATGGCGCGCGCCAGCGGCGGCAGCTCCATCACTTCGATCTGGAATTCGGCCGCCAGCTGGCGCAGGTACAGCGCCATCTCGTCGACGCCCTTGGCCACCACGAACGGCGCCTCGGCCTTGCCGAGGTCGTATTTCAGCGCCACCGCATAGTGCTCCGGGTTGACGATCACCACGTCGGCGGTCGGCACCGTCTTGCGCGCGCTGCGGCGCGCCATGGCGCGCTGCAGCTGGCGGATGCGGCCCTTGACCTCGGGCCGGCCCTCGGTCGACTTGTGTTCTTCCTTCAGGTCCTGCTTGCTCATGCGCTGGTTCTTGGCGAAGAAGAAGGCCTGCGCCGGCACGTCGATCAGGGCGAAGATGATGAACACCGCCACCATCGACATCAGGCCGTCGAGCATCAGGTTGGAGCCGGACATCATGGCCTGCCCCATCGGCATCATCTGCAGCTGGGTGTACTGCGGCACGGTCGAGCGCGCCACGTGGACGAGCACGGCGATCAGCACCGCCGCCTTGCCGATCGAGATCAGCAGCTCGAACGCGTGCTTGCCGGAGAACAGGCGGCCGATATTGCCGATCGGGCTCATACGCGACAGCTTGGGCTCCCAGTTCTTCATCGAGATCACCCAGCCGCCCGGCACCATGGCGCCCAGCACGATGAACAGCGGCACCACGAACAGCGGCAGCAGCATCTTGATCAGCAGCCACATCGAGTTGCTGAACACGATGGACATGGCGTTGTCGATGGCGCCGTCGCTGTCGAGCGGGGCAAAGCTCTGGTGGAACAGCTCGTTGAATTCGGCCATATAGGACGGCAGCAGGTAGACAAACAGTTTCAGGCTGACCAGGATGCCGATCGCGGTCGACAGGTCGCGCGAACGCACCACCTGCCCTTCCTGGCGCGACTTCTTCAGCTTCTGCTGTGAAGCCTTTTCTGTTTTATCGCCGGTGCTGTCGTCAGCCATGGATGGCCACCTGCATCTGCTGGCGTATCATCTCCAGCACCATATTGGTCATGCGCACATAGTGCTCGGGAATGAAGCGCACCATCTGCGCCAGCATCAGCAGGCCGAAGATGGTGATCACCGAAAAGCCCAGCGCGAACAGGTTGAGCGCCGGCGCCACGCGGTTCAGGAAGCCGAAGCCGATCTGCACCACCATGGTGGAAAACACCACCGGCAGCGCCAGCAGCATGGCGGCCGAAAAGATCCAGGCCACGTTGTAGGCCACCGTCTGCATCAGCAGCGGGCCGAAGCCGTGGCCCAGCGGCCAGGCGCGGAAGCTCTGGCCGATCACGTTGGCGATCACCAGGTGGCCGTCGATCGAGAAGAAAACGATGATGGCCAGGGTCGACAGCAGCGCCGAGGTGACGTCCGACGACTGGCCGTTCATCGGGTCGTTCATCACCGCCATCGACATGCCCATCTGCGACGACACCATGAAACCGAGCACGCCGATGACCGACATCGCGAAGTGGAAGGCCAGGCCCAGCACGAAGCCGATCAGGCCCTGCTCGATGGTGGCCACCACGCCGTGCATGGAGAAGGGATTGATCGCCGCCGCCCCCCAGTCGACGCCGCTGGTCAGCGGCATCATGATGATGGCCAGCACCAGCGCGATCAGGATGCGCACCGTGGTCGGCGTCACCGCCTCGCCCAGCACCGGGGCGCCGAGGAACATCGCCAGGATGCGGCAGAACGGCCACCACAGGGCGGTCAGCATCGGCAGCAGCTGGGCGAAGATGGCTTCCATGGCGGCGTCGTGAACTTCGGGCTAGCCGACCAGGGTGGCGGCGCGGGTAAAGATGGACACGCAGAAATCCATCAGCAGGGTCGACATCCAGCGCCCGGCCAGGATCACCGCCAGCAGCGTGATGAGCAGCCTGGGCAGGAAACTCAGCGTCTGCTCGTTGATCTGGGTGGCGGCCTGGAACAGCGCCACCAGCAGGCCGGTGATCAGTCCCGGCACCACCAGGATCACCACCAGCAGCATGACGATGTGCAGCGACTCCACCACCAGGTCGACGGCAATTTCGGGTGTCAGCATGGGGCGTCCTATCAGTAAGCCTGGATGCTCGTCACGAGCGTGTTGACGGTCAGGGTCCAGCCGTCCACCAGCACGAACAGCAGCAGCTTGAACGGCAGCGAAATCACCAGCGGCGACAGCATCATCATGCCCATCGCCATCAGCACCGACGACACCACCAGGTCGATCACCAGGAACGGGATGAACAGCATGCAGCCGATCTGGAACGCGGTCTTCAGCTCGGACAGCACGAAGGCGGCCAGCTTGACGGTGAACGCGTGCTGCGCCGGCTCGGTGATCTTGTCCTCGCCGGCCAGGTGGGCGATCTGCTGCAGCGCCGCCTTGCTGGTCTGCGCCAGCATGAAGCGCGCCACCGGCTTTTCAGCGATCTGCAGCGCGGTCTCCAGGCCGATCTTGTCCTGGTCGTAGGGCACGAAGGCCTCGGTCCAGATCTGGTCGCCGATCGGCCGCATCACCAGCAGGGTCAGGATCAGCGCCACGCCGGTGATGATGCGGTTGGGCAGGCCCTGCTGCAGGCCCAGGGCCTGGCGCAGCAGCGACAGCACGATCACGAAGCGGGTAAAGCTGGTCATCATCATGACCATCACCGGGAGCAAGCCCAGCAAGGTCATGATGATCAGGATCTGCATCTTGACCGTCAGTTCGGTCTTGGCGCCCGGCACCACATTGGCCAGCAGATCGACCGCCTGGGCCGGCGCACAGGCCAGGCCCAGCAAGGCGGCAGCCGGCGCGGCCAGAAGCAGGCGGCGGCGCCACTGCGCGTTCAAGCCCCAGGTCATGGGGTCATCATGTCCAGATTCAGGCCGTCGAGGTCGATCACTTTGAGGCCGTAGTTTTCGCCCGCCACCACCACTTCGGCGCGGCCGATGGCGGTGCCGTTCACCTTGATGACCAGCGGCTCGCCGGCCAGCACGTCGAGTTCCACCACGCTGTCGGCGCCGATGTTCATCAGCTCTTCCAGCGAGATGCGGGCCGAGCCCACTTCCAGCGTCAGCGTCACCGGGATCTTGCGCATCATGGCCGGCAGGTCGCGGCGCGGCGCGGCCGGCGCGATGTCAGTCAGCTCGTTGCCGGGCTGATCGATGATCATCTCTTCCGACAGGTCTTCCAGCAGGGCGTCGCTAGGGTTGGCTACGTTCATGTTCATCATTATTCTGCGTCTTCAAAAGAGGTTAAACAGAGTTTGCCTTTGTGCTCGGTGACGGCGGCCGTAAACAGGCGCGACTCTTCGAGCAGCACGTCCGCTCTGGCCAGGCTGATCGGGATCACGTCGCCCACCTGCAAGTCGTACAGGGCGCCCAGCGACACTTCCTTGCTGGCCAGGCGGCCGATCAGGCCGACCTGCAGGCGCTGCGCCAGCGGCGCCGCGACCTTGGCTTTCTTGCCGGCGTCGCGGTCGCGCAGCAGGCCGCGCAGCACGCTGGCCATCAGCTGCTTGTCGAGCGCAAACCAGAACTGCCCGGTGGCGCCGCTGGTGACGTCGGCCACGGTGACGGTAATCACCCAGCTGCCCTTGGGCGGATGCGAGCCAGGACCGGGCTTGAATTCATTGTCGGCGGCCTCGCCGGCGGGCTTGTCGCCGGCCGGCAGGTTGAGCTCGATGCGGCCGGCCAGCGTGCCGGCCAACTGTTGCCCCAGCACCACAGCGAGCCGCTCCTCGGTGGCGGTGACGCGCACCATGTTCTCGTCAACGGCGGCGGTGTCGGCCTTGGCGCCGCTGCCGTAGCGGAAATTGAGCACGCTGAGCAGCACCTTGCGCTCCAGCGAAAACGCGATCTGCCCGGCCGGCGCGGCAAAACTCAGCCAGCGACTGCGGATCTCGTTGCCCTCCAGGCGGGTGAAGGCGACGTCGTCCACCTGGAAGCCGCCCCAGTAGCGGCGGTTCATGTTCAGGCGCATGGACTGCGTCAGATCGTCGCGCAACTGGGCCGCAAAGATATGCAGCAAATGCACCGGACGGCCCAGCAGGCTGGGGTCCAGTACTTGATGTTGCGTCTGTTTTGTCGTTGTCATGTATTGTCCATGGCAGTTAATTCTTTCCTACTCCACCATCATCGCACTATCCAGCTAAAAACTGGTTACTTCCCGCGCACTATTTTGGCTTAGTTCCTAATCGTAACTTAAAGTAGGACGATCTCGGTAGCAGCATACATCATAATTCACATTATTGCTAATATACAATATTTGGTCGAAAAATTATCTTGCAGGCAAATATCCCTTTACAAGGAAGTTGCCAGCCGGTAAGCTTACTTCAGCTTGTCAGCCTTTACGCTGCTCTGCAACAAACATGAACAAATGGCGCTTAGTGAATGATTTATAACGGTATTTGCATTCTCGGAACTGTTTCAGCCGCTACAAAATGTTACAGTTCGGAAAATTTAATTTCAGTTCGTCAGCAGCAGTGACCAACCTGGCCACCCATCCGCGACGCCGAGCATCTGCTCACCTGCGGCGTCCGAGTTTGACTGACATGGCTACACTATCTTTCTTACAAGACTGTGACATGCGCAACGGATGTGTAGCGCCTTTGGTATAGGACACGAGAATATCTGTCACATGGGCTTGCTGCTTAGCGGCAATCTCGATAAGGTAGTCATCTGGATACAACGCGGTAAAAACGCTGCAAAAACGGGGGTAGCAAGATGAGTAATTTTTCCAGCCTGATACAGGCCGATCTGGCGTCGCTGACCAATGCGGCGCACAACCTGGCCAGCAGCACCAGCATCGCAGCCGCCAGCCAATTCGGCGCGCCTGACGCCCAGCACACTTCCTCCTTCGCCCAGTCGATGCAGGGCGCCATCGACTCGGTCAACCAGCAGGATGTCGACGCCGGCCAGAAAATGGCCGACGTCGATTCCGGCAAGAGCGATGACCTGGTCGGCGCCATGCTGTCCAGCCAGGACGCCAGCCTGTCCTTCTCGATGTTGATGCAGGTGCGCAACAAAGTCATGGGCGGCCTCGACGAACTGATCAAATTACCGCTGTAAGCCTCCGCGAAAGCAATCAACGTGATTAACACCATCAAGTCCGCCTTCGACCGCTGGCGCGCGAACCCGACGGCGCCATCGCTGTCCCCTGCCCTGCTGAAAACCCTGTACCCGCTGCTGATCCTGGCCATCGGCCTGACCGCGCTGGCCATGATGTATATGTGGAGCAGCCAGTCCAGCTACAAGCCGGTGTTTGGCGCGCGCGAGAAGGTCTCGGCGCCGGACATGATGACCGTGCTCGACACCGACCACATCCCCTACCGCATCCACCCGGAAAGCGGCCAGGTGCTGGTGCCGGAATCGATGCTGGGCAAGGTGCGCATGCTGCTGGCCGCCAAGGGCGTGACCGCGCAGCTGCCGGCCGGCCTGGAACTGATGGACAAGAACGACCCGCTGGGCGTGTCGCAGTTCGTGCAGGACGTGCGCTTCCGCCGCGGCCTGGAAGGCGAGCTGGCGCAATCGATCATGACGCTGGACGCGATCTCGCACGCGCGCGTGCACCTGTCGATCGCCAAGTCGACCTCGTTTGTTTCCTCGGACGGCGACAAGTCGTCGGCGTCGGTGGTGGTGGCGCTGAAACCGGGCGCCACGCTGCAGCCTGAAGCGATCGCCGCCGTCGTCAACATGGTGGCCGGCAGCGTCGCCAGCCTGTCGCCGTCGCGCGTCAGCCTGGTCGACCAGAGCGGCAACCTGCTGTCGGCCCACATCGACCTGGCCGACGGCTTCGACGCCGGCACCAGCGGCAACGACGCCGCCAAGCGCTACCAGGACGAAGTCAAGAACAACATCAAGGGCCTGATCGGCCCGGTCATCGGCGACGACAACTACCGCATGTCGGTGGCGGCCGCGGTCGACAACGACCGCGTCGAGGAAACCGTCGAGAAATACGGCGCCGATCCGAAAGTCACCAGCGAAGCCATGCGCGAAGAGCAGGACCGCAACCGCATGGTGATGGGCGTGCCGGGCACGCTGTCGAACCGGCCGCCGCCGGCCGCCGCCAATCCGGCCGCCGCCGCCCAGCAGACCGCCGGCGGCGCCGCCGATCCGAACGCCGCCCCGGCCGACGGCACCGCGCGCAAGAACGCCACCACCCGCCAGTACGCCTACGACCGCAGCATCGTCCAGACCAAGCGCAGCCGTGGCCGCCTGGAGAAACTCAGCGTCGCCGTGGTGCTGGCCCAGGCCGCCGCGCCGACGCCGAAAACCGGCTGGAGCGCCGCTGAAATCGCCAACATCGACAAGATCCTGCGCAACGGCCTGGGCATCAACGCCGAGCGCGGCGACCAGCTGGTGGTGTCGGCCATGAACTTCCCGCCGAAAGCGGCGCCGGTCGCATGGTGGGAAGAGCGCGACAACATCGTCGACGTCAGCAAGTACGCGATCTACGCGGTCGGCGCCCTGCTCGGCTATTTGTTGCTGCTGCGCCCGATCATGCGCCTGGTCACCGTGCGCTTCACGCCGGACCCGAAAGAAACCGCGCGCATCAACGCCGAACGCCGCGCCGCCGAACAGGCCGCCGTGGCCGCCGCCAAGGAAGCCAAGGAAGCCGCCGCCAAGGAACAGGCGGTGCTGGCCGACGGCGCCGCGACGGGCGCTCCGGCCCTGGGTGGCACGGTCCAGACCGGCATGCCGGTGGTGCCGCTGCTGGAAAATTACGATCTGCCGCCGCCAGGCTCGGCCGTCGACGTCATGGTCGACCACCTGAAAGTGCTGGCCGCGAAAGAACCGGAACGCGTAGCCGAAGTCGTCAAACAATGGATGCAGAAAAATGGCCGAACTCAATAACATGGATGATGATGGCGGCGAATACGCCATGCCGACCAAGCTGACGCCGGTGGAGCAGGCAGCCATCGTGCTGCTGAGCATCGGTGAGGAGCCGGCCGCGGCCGTGCTGCGCTGCCTGTCGCGCGAGGAACTGCTGGAAGTCACGCAGGTGATGTCGCGCATGAGCGGCATCAAGGTCGAATCGGTGAAGAACGCGATGCAGAAGTTCTTCGACGACTACCGCGAACAGTCGGGCGTGCACGGCGCCTCGCGCAGCTACCTGAAGCGCTCGCTGGACCTGGCGCTGGGCGGCGACCTCGCCAACACCGTCTTGAACAACATCTACGGCGACGAACTGCGGCCGAAGATGGCGCGCCTGCAATGGGCCTCGCCGAAATGGCTGGCCGAATACATCTCCAACGAACACGTGCAGATGCAGGCGGTGTTCCTGGCCTTCCTGCCGGCCGCGCTGGCCGGCCAGATCATCGACGGCCTGCCGCAGGACACGCGCGACCTGGTGCTGCTGAACCTGGCGCGCATGGAAGAAGTCGACGCCGACCTGCTGCAGGAGCTTGACGAGCTGGTGGACCGCTGCCTGAGCTCCTTCGATTCGCAGGGCACCAGCGTCGAAGGCATCCGCCAGACCGCCGAGATCCTCAACCGTTTGCCAAGCAACCGCGCGCAGATGGTCGAACTGCTGCGCGCCCACGATCCGGACGTGGTGTCCAAGATCGAGCTGTCGATGTACGACTTCTTCATCCTCGGCAACCAGACCGAACAGGCCATCACCCGCATCCTGGAAGACGTGCCGCTGGAGCAATGGGCGATCGCGCTCAAGGGCGCCGACATCGCGGTGCGCGACGCCGTGCTGAAAACCATGCCGAAACGCCAGGCTCAGGCCTTCGAGGACATGATGCGCCGCGCCGGTCCGGTGCCGATGTCGCGTATCGAACAGACGCGCCAGGAAATCATGGCCACCGTCAAGGCGCTGGCCGACGCCGGCGAAGTCGAGATCCAGCTGTTTGCTGAACAGGTGGTGGAATGAAGCAGTTCCGCCCTTACCGCTTCCCGCCGCTGGCACAGTTCACCACCCAGCGCGCCGCCGCGGCGGCCGCGCACGGTCACAGCCACAACGGCCATGGCGGCGACGGCGGCGCCCAGTGGGCCGCCTCGGTCAGCGAAGGCTTTGAACAGGGCCAGCGCGACGGCTACGAGATCGGTCTCGCGCGCGGCCAGGAAGACGGCTTTGAAGCCGGCCGCCAGTCCGGCCAGGAACAGGGCCGCGAAGAAGGCCGCCACGAAACCCTGGTGGCCTACGACCAGATGGCGCGCCCGGTCGACGCCATGCTGAAAAGCCTGAAGAAACTGCGTTCCGACTACCGCGCCGCCCAGCGCAAGGAAGTGGTCGACCTGGTGGCGAAAGTCGCACGCCAGGTGATCCGCGCCGAACTGGCCTTGCAGCCGGTGCAGCTGATGGCGCTGGTGGAGGAAACCCTGGCGTCGATGCCGCCGACCCGCGATGAAATCGATGTCTTCCTGAATCCGGAAGAACTGAAGCGCATTGCCGAACTCGATCCGAAACGTTCCAAGCGCTGGAATCTGATCCCCGATGCCCGTCTTGAGGTAGGGGAATGCCGCATCAAAGCAGGCGATAATGAAGTCGATGCCGGTTGCCATCAACGTCTTGCGGCGGTCATGGAACAGGTCGATAATCAACTGCAGATCGCCGACAGCGGCGATGAACCGGAGGTCGAAGAGTGATCGCTGATGCCTTACGCAATCTCGAACTGGGTTCGGTACCCATGGCGACCCCGACGGGCCGCCTGGTGGGCGCGTCCGGTTTGTTGCTTGAGGCCGTGGGTTGCCCTTTGCATACGGGTCAGCGTTGCCAGATTGAGACAGTCGGCGGCGAATGGCTGGACGCGCAGGTGGTCGGTTTTCGCGAGAAGCTGTCCTTCCTGATGCCGTTCAAGAAAGCCGTGGGCCTGACCACCGGCGCGCGCGTGCTGCCCTCCCCTGAAAAAGTCAGCCTGCAGATCGGCTCCAGCTGGCTGGGCCGCATGGTCAACGGCCTCGGCGAACCGATCGACGGCCTCGGCAAGCTGGGCGGCGACTTTCCGCTGGAGACCCAGCCGCCGCGCATCCATCCGCTGAAGAAAAAACCGGTCACCGAACCGCTCGACGTCGGCGTGCGTGCCATCAACGCCATGCTGACCCTGGGCAAGGGCCAGCGCGTCGGCCTGATGGCCGGCTCCGGCGTCGGCAAATCCGTGCTGCTGGGCCTGATGACGCGCCAGACCGTGGCCGACGTCGTCGTGGTCGGCCTGATCGGCGAACGTTCGCGCGAGGTGCGCGAGTTTGTCGACATGTCGCTGGGCAAGGAAGGCTTGCAGAAAGCCGTGCTGGTGATCGCGCCGGCCGACGAAAGCCCGCTGATGCGCGTCATGGCCACCGAACTGTGCCACTCGATCGCCGCCCACTACCGCGACCAGGGCAAGAATGTGCTGCTGCTGGTCGACTCGCTGACCCGCTATGCGATGGCGCTGCGCGAAGTGGCGCTGGCGCTGGGCGAGCCGCCGGCCACCAAGGGTTATCCGCCGTCGGTGTTCTCCAACCTGCCGCAGCTGGTGGAATCGGCCGGCAACGGCGAAAACCAGAACGGCAGCATGAGCGCCATCTACACCGTGCTGGCGGAGGGCGACGACCAGCAGGACCCGGTGGTCGACACCGCCCGCGCGATTCTCGACGGCCACATCGTCATGACCCGCGAGCTGGCCGAGCGCGGCCACTACCCGGCGATCGACATCGCCGCCTCGATCAGCCGCTGCATGGCGCAGGTGATCGACCACGAGCACATGATGGCGGCGCGCGCGCTGAAGGCCAGCATGGCGCGGCACGACCGCGTGCGCGACCTGATTCCGCTGGGCGCCTACGTGCCCGGCGCCGACCCGGTGACCGACAAGGCGGTGCAGTTGCACCCCAAGGTCGAGGATTTCCTGTGCCAGGGCACCAAGGAAGAAGCGCCTTTCGGCCCCTGCATTGCGCAACTTGAAAAGCTGATGACACCATGAGCCAACAAAAAATCCGTAACCTGACCACCCTGGTGGCGCTGCGCAACACGGAAGTGGAGCGCCTGCAGACCGAGATGGCGGAAAAGACCAGTGTGCGCGACCGCTACCAGAAGAACCTGGAGCGCCTCACCAGCCTGTACACCAACAGCGGCGCCAGCGGCAATCTGCACCCTGCCCTGGCCGGCAACTGCGGCGACTACAAGCAGGCGGTGATGGCGATGGCCGACAGCCACCGGCTCGACCTGCACATGCACGAGGCCGATATGGCGGTTTCGCAACAGGCGCTGAATGCCGCCTGGGCCCGGCGCGAAGTCATGGGCAAGGTGCTGGACAAGACGCAAAAGGTGGTGAATGCGCAGCAAAACGCCAAAGAACGCAAACAACATGACGAACTGGCAACACAATTGTGGCTGCGCGGCCAAAAGTAAGCGCCGTTACAAAAAAAAGTTCGGAATATTTTCATACGGAAACGATTAAGGTCGCCCTATATCGGGGTACACTTGATTATCCTTTCCAGGAGCAAAACCATGGCAGTCATCAGTAGCCCAACTTACGATCCGACCACCACCGCGACCAATCTGGCCAACGCCTATGTGGCGCCGACCAAGGCTATCTTGGACAAGCAGACCACTCAGGCCACGGCCGTGGGCACCGGCTTGACCACGCTGAGCGCGGCGTTGAGCGCATTCCAGGGCACGCTGCAGGGCCTGGCCAGCAGCACCTCGTCGGTGAGCGCCACCAAGGCCGCCTTCAGCAACACCAGCGTCGCCACCGCCACCGCCAAGCCGACCGCCGCCGCCGGCACCTATTCGTTCTACGTCCAGCAGTTGGCCACGGCCGGCCAGATGGCTTACAACATTCCCGCCGTCACCAACGCCGGCGGCAGCATGTCGATCGCGCTGAACGCCGGCGCCCCGATCGGGGTCGACCTGACCGCTGCCGACAGCAACAACGACGGCTTCCTGAGCGCCAAGGAACTGGCGGCCGCCATCAACGCCTCGCCCGACAACAAGTCGCGCATCACCGCCTCGACCATCACCGTCAACAATGTCCAGCAGCTGGTGCTGACCTCCAACCTGACCGGCAAGGACAACGCCGTGGCGGCGATCACCACCGCAGGCGGCGCTGACGGCGGCCTGACCAGCGCCGTGGGCGCCGGCAACACGTTGACCGACGCCACCAACGCCATCGTCTGGGCCGGCGGCAAGAACGGCACCAAGGTCGAACAGGCGTCCAACACCTTCAACATCGTTGACGATGTTTCGTTCACCGTGACCCAGGCGCAAGGCGTCAACGACGCTGCGGTTTCGCTGACGGTGGGCCCGGACAACTCGACCACCGCCAGCAATGTGCAGAAGTTTGTCGACGCCTACAACACCCTGCTGGCCGCGCTCAACAAGCTGACCGCGCCCGGCGACCACACCGTGGTCGAGTCCACCGACCCCAACGGCACGCCGACCGCGACCGCGGAAGACGCCGCCTTCTACAACGACGCCGGCGTCACCAATCTGCGCGACCGCCTGGGCAGCATCCTGCGTTCCGTGACCGGCGGCCAGTCGCTGATCAGCTTCGGCATCACCGCCACCAAGGACGGCTCGCTGACCCTGGATTCGAACCGCCTGAACAAGGCCATCGCCGCCAATCCAACCGGCCTGGACACGCTGTTCGGCCGCGCCGGCATCGGCGTCGACTCGGGCGCGCTGGGCGCGATGAACAAGCTGGTCACCTCGTGGACCACCAGCGCCGGCGGCTTCATTTCCCAGCGCACCACCCAGAACGACAAGCTGCAAAGCGACCTGGCCGACCGCCAGGCCACGGTCAAGGACCAGTTCACCAACGCCTACAAGCGTTACCTGGCGCAGTTCACCGCCTTGCAGCAATTGCAATCGTCGATGACCAGCACCTCGAATATGTTCACGGCGATGTTCTCGTCGGACAGCAGCAGCTAATAAACAAGCAACTTTGACACAATGCGGTGCATACCATGATGAACCAGGAAGCCTACAGCAGTTACCACTCCACCAATCTCGACACCCAGGTCGCACGGGCGTCGCCGATTGAACTGGTGCTGGTGCTCACCGACGGCTTGCTCGAAGAGCTGGCGCGCGCGCGCGGCCATATCGTCGGCAAGCGCTACGAGCTCAAGGCCAACAGCCTGAACAAGTGCACCGACATCATCAACGGTCTGTCCAGCTCGCTGGACTTCGACAACGGCGGCGAGGTGGTGCAAAACCTCGGCCGCCTGTATGAATACTGCGCCGGCCGGCTGTACACGGCCGGCGTCAGCCTGGACCCGACCATCATCGACGAGGTCACCACCCTGCTGACGACGATCAAGAAAGGCTGGCTCGGCGTCCAGGAAATCCAGGCGAAAAATGGATAGACAGCGCACCCTGCTGCAACTGACGCAGAAAATGAGCGCCGCCATCGCTGCCCAGGACTGGCAGGCGCTGACGGCGATTAACACTTTATTGGGCACCGCGCTGCCGCAGATGGCGGCGCAGGGCAAGTGGAACAGCGCGGAATGGGCCGCCCTGGCGGCGCTGCGCCAGATGCACGAAGAAGCCGTCAAGCGCTGCAATCTCGCCACCGATGAACTGGCGCAGAAACTGCAGCAAATGCAGGCAAACCAAGAGGGCTGGCTGGCTTACGCCCTCGAAAGCGAATACGCATAAACGGAATCCAAGCATGACCATGACACTCTCCAGCGCTACGGCCGCGGCCAAAGCCGCGCAAGCCGAACTCACCGCACCGGTGGCCGCCAACAATGCGGCGTCCGTCGCCGCCAACGGCGGCAAGAGCACGGCCACGTCCGCCAAATCGGCGAACGGCAGCGGCAGCAACAACGACAGCGCCAACAGTGCCAGGAACAGCAACGCCGGCGGCAAGAGCAGCGGCACGACCGCCCAGGCCAGCCAGAAGCCGGCGCCGACCGCCACGCCGCAGCCTGAACGCAGCAACACGGCCGATGCCGCCGCACAGTCGGCCCAGGCTGCCGCTGCCGCCGCCAGCGCCGCCGCCCCGGTGGCCGCCCCGCTGTTCTCCCAGCTGCTGAACCTGGCCGACGTGGCCAATGCCGCCAAGACCGACGACAGCGGCACCGGCGAGGACACCGCCAAGACCGCCGATGAGGCTGCCACCGGTTCCGGCAGCGCCGCTGCCGGCGACGTGCTGCCGGCCATGATCAGCTCGCTGCTGAATGTGGCGCTGCCAGTGTCAAGCGCGCCGGTCGCCAGCGATGCCGCCGGCCGCAGCGACGCCGTCAGTGCCGTCTCGACCCTGAGCGCCAACGCCACCCGCCTCAACCTGGCCGCCGCCAGCGTTGCCGTCACGCCAGCTACGCCGGCAGCCGATGACGCCGCCGCCGCAGCGGCCGCCGCCAAGGCCGC
>NZ_WKJL01000019.1 GCF_009674565.1 Duganella aquatilis | reverse complement strand
TGCCGCACCTGCACAATCCGGCGCAGCACCTGCTATCGCGCCGCCGATGCAGCCGGGCGCCGTCACCGCGCCAGCCGCGCCGGCACCGCAAGCACCCGCCGCCGCCTACACGCCGCCAGCCGCGCTAAGCGCGCAGATGGCCGCGGCGCCGGCACGTCCAGCGCCGTGGGAAGACATGCCGCCAGCCGCTGACGGTGGCGCCGCTATCCTGGAAGCGCCAGTCCGCGCCGCGCCGCCACAGACCGCACCGCAGTACGCGGCCCCGCAAGCCAAACCGCAAGCCGCCGCCGACGAAGACGACCTGCCACCGTGGGTCACCGAATTTTCCGACGACAGCGCGGTCGCCGCGTCGACCTCGTCGCATCCTTACGCCCCGGCGCCGGCACAGCAGACGGCGCCAGGCCAGCCCGACGACCCGCACGCCATCGCCATGCCCGCCCGCGCCGCAGCGGCGCCGGCCAAGGCGCCATACGAATACGTCGTCACGCCAGTGCCTGAACTGAACTGGGACGGCAACTGGCCCGCCGTGGCCGCCGCACTGCCGCTGCGCGGCACCGCCCAGCAACTGGCGATGCAGGCCGAAATGGCCAGCTGCACCTTCGAAGGCAATGCCGTGGTGTTCACCCTGCGCGTGCCGATCGAAACCTGGCGTACGCCCGGCAACATCGAAAAACTGACCACCGTGCTGGCCGAACGCTTCGGCCGTCCGGTGCGCGTGGACAGCGAACTGGGCGCCGTCTG
Organism: Duganella aquatilis; assembly: GCF_009674565.1. Taxonomy (GTDB): domain Bacteria; phylum Pseudomonadota; class Gammaproteobacteria; order Burkholderiales; family Burkholderiaceae_D; genus Rugamonas; species Rugamonas aquatilis. Next base: position 111,980 of record NZ_WKJL01000019.1, on the reverse strand, counting down.
GTATACCGCCAGCGCCGAGGCCCAGGCCTACCGCGAAGCCTGCCAGCGCGCGGCCGAAGAAACCATCGCCAACGATCCCTTTGTGAACAGCATGATCCGCGAACTGGACGCCTGGGTAGTCCCAAGCTCCATCGTGCCGCCGCAGTCCAGCGCGGCCGCGGCTGCCTGATCCTCTCTTTAACTTATACACTCGGAGAACTCCACCATGATGAAGAACCAACTCGCCGGCCTGATGAAACAAGCCCAGGCCATGCAGGACAACATGAAGAAGGCGCAGGAAGCGCTGGCGCTGATCGAAGTCGAAGGCCAATCCGGCGCCGGCCTGGTCAAGGTTGTGATGACCTGCAAGAACGATGTCAAACGCGTCTCGATCGACCCGTCGTTGCTGGCTGACGACAAGGACATGCTGGAAGACCTGGTCGCCGCCGCCTTCAACGACGCCGTGCGCAAGGCCGAAGCCACCGCCGCCGAAAAAATGGGCGGCCTGACCTCCGGCATGAACCTGCCGGCTGGCTTCAAGATGCCTTTCTAAGGCGCCATGTCGAAGTCGCTGGAGTTCCTGACGGAAGCGCTGCGCCGCTTGCCCGGCGTCGGCCCCAAGTCGGCCCAGCGGATGGCGTTTCACCTGCTGCAGCATGACCGCGAAGGCGCGGACATGCTGTCGCGCGCCTTGCACCAGGCGGTCAGCGCCGTGCATCACTGCGCGCTGTGCAATACCTTCACCGAAGAAGACGTCTGCGACACGTGCAGCGACGAGCAGCGCGACCGCCGCCTGCTGTGCGTGGTCGAGACGCCTGCCGATCAGCTGATGATCGAGCAGACCCTGACCTACAAGGGCCTGTACTTCGTGCTGATGGGCCGGCTGTCGCCGCTGGACGGCATCGGTCCGAAAGACATCCATCTGGAAAAACTGGTGGCGCGCGCCGCCGATGGGCTGGTCAACGAAGTGGTGCTGGCCACCAATTTCACCAACGAAGGCGAGGCCACTGCCCACTACATCAGCGAGATGCTGAAGGCGCGCGGTTTGCGCGTCAGCCGTCTGGCGCGTGGCGTGCCGGTCGGTGGCGAACTCGAATACGTCGATGCGGGCACCATCGCCCGCGCCATGCTGGATCGCAGAGCGACATGACCACTCAAAACACTTCCGGTCCATTGGCCGGCATCAAGGTACTGGAACTGGGCACGCTGATAGCGGGCCCTTTTTGTGCGCGCATGCTGGCCGAGTTCGGCGCGGAGGTGATCAAGGTCGAGTCGCCCGATGGCGGCGATCCGATCCGCAAGTGGCGGGTGCTGAAGGATGGCACCTCGCTGTGGTGGTCGGTGCAGTCGCGTAACAAGAAATCCCTGACGCTGAACATGAAGCACGCGCAGGGCCGCGAGATCGCGCGCAAGCTGGCGCTGGAAGCTGACATCATTATCGAGAACTACCGTCCCGGCGTGCTGGAGAAGTGGGAGCTTGGCTACGAGCAGCTGAAGGCGCTCGATCCGTCGACCATCATGGTGCGCCTGTCCGGCTTCGGCCAGACCGGGCCGATGAAGGATTTGCCGGGCTTCGGCGCCATCGGCGAATCGATGGGCGGCTTGCGCTATGTGTCCGGCCATGCGGACCGGCCGCCGGTGCGGGTGGGCGTGTCGATCGGCGACTCGGTCGCGGCGCTGCATGGCGTGATCGGCGCCATGATGGCCTTGCGCCAGCGCGACGCCACCGGCGGCAAGCGCAAGGGCGAAGGCCAGATGGTCGATGTGGCCTTGTACGAATCCGTGTTCAACCTGATGGAATCGCTGGTGCCGGAGTTCGATCACGCGGGCGTGGTGCGCGAGCGCACCGGCGGTTCGCTGCCCGGCATCGTGCCGTCCAACACCTACACCACCAGCGATGGCGAGAACATCGTCATCGCCGGCAATGGCGACGCGATCTTCAAGCGGCTGGTGCTGGCGATGGGGCGAATTGACATGGCCGGCAATCCCGAGCTGGAGCGCAACGATGGCCGCGTCAGGCACACGCAGATGATAGATGACGCGATCCAGGCCTGGTGCGACACGCAGACCATCGACAGCGCGCTGGCGGTACTGAAGGCGGCCGATGTCCCGGCCGGCAAAATCTACTCGGTGCGCGACATGATGACCGATCCGCAGTTCCTGGCGCGCGACATGTTCGAGCAACACCAGTTCGCCGACGGCACGCCGGTCAAGCTGCCGGCGATCTCGCCGAAACTGTCGGCCACGCCGGGCCACACCAGGTGGCTGGGCCCAACGCTGGGCCAGCACAACGATGAAGTCCTGCAATCCCTCGGCTACAGCGCTGAAGCCATCGCCGCGATGAAGCAGGATGGTGTGTTGTAACGCTAGTCCGGTATTGCGGACAGGCGTTGTTTGCGCCTGACTGCAAGAGCGATCAAAGCATCAAGATCACCTGCGAATTGTATGATTTCGGGCGTTGCCGCGGAATTGCTGACGATGCCTAATTCCTCCGAAAGTGCCGGCAGCTGTCCGGGCGCCCAATCGACCTCTTCGAAGTAATCCTCAATGCGAAGTAGTTGAGTCAACTTAAGTTGTTCCGCCAAGGCGATCAGTACATCATGCTGGCGCCATTCCAACGAGACGATGTCCGCTGCGGTTTCGTCCTCGGTTAAAACTGCAAAGTCGAGTGCCATGATGGCTCCTATGGGAACCCCGGAAACATATTGACGAGGTTGCCGTTAAGTCGTGTGATGACGGTAACAATCGAAGTCGGCTTTCTGCTGCGGCGATCTATGCCTACGTCGTGACCAGCGTCGAAGATGCGCACCAGATGTTTTCGCGTCATCCTCACGGGGTGTTGCCTGGATGCGTGGTTGATCAAATGGACCAGATCCTCGCTTGCGTTAAATCTACTCTTGTTTGCGTGCGTTGGCGATTGCTTGGCGGTATGGTATTTGAGGATGTGGTTCCAGCCGCGCCTGGTGATGCGTATCATGTCAGGGCCAGCGCGGATTGGCTGGCCAGCATTTGCGGGATAGTTTCAGGAGGAGAGGGATGGCCGAGGTGGTAGCCCTGGACCAGGTCGCAGCCGTATTGTTCCAGCATGACCAGTTGTGCGGAGGTTTCCACGCCTTCGGCCACCACCGCCATCTTCAGTCCGTGCGCCATGGCGATGATGGCGCGGGTGATGGCGGCGTTTTCCGAATCCAGCGGCAGGCCGCTGATGAAGCTCTTGTCGATCTTTAGCGCCCGCACGTCGAAGCGCTTCAGGTAGTTCATCGACGAGTAGCCCGTGCCGAAATCGTCGATCGACAGGTGTACGCCGATGCTGCGCAACTGCTCCAGCGTGACCATGGTGGCGCGCGCGTCGTCCATCAGCGTGCCTTCGGTCAGCTCCAGTTCCAGCAGCTCGGCCGGCAGGCCGGTGTCGTGCAGCGCCGAGATCACGCTCTGCGTCAGGTTGTCGTCCTTGAACTGCTTGGCCGACAGATTGACCGCCACCCGCACCGGCGGCTTGCCTGCCGTCTGCCAGGTGGTCGCGTGCTGGCAGGCGGTGCGCAGCACCCATTCGCCGATCGGCACGATGAGGCCGGTTTCCTCCGCCAACGGAATGAATTCGGTCGGCGAGATCACGCCACGCTCGGGATGACGCCAGCGCACCAGCGCCTCGAAACCGACGATCCGCGCGCTGGCGACGTCGATCTGCGGCTGGTACAGCAGGTACAGCTCATCGTTCTGCAAAGCCTTGCGCAGGCCGACTTCCAGCTTGACGTGGCTCATGATCTGCATCGTCAGCGAGGAACTGTACAGCTTGGCGTTGTTCTTGCCGCAGTTCTTGGCGTGGTACATGGCGGTGTCGGCGTATTTCAGCAACGAGCTGCAGTCCTCGCCGTCTTCCGGATACAGCGAGATGCCGATGCTGGCGGTGACGAAGATTTCGTGCGCATCCAGCAGGAAGGGGCGACGCATCGCTTCCTTCACGCGATGCGCCACGTTGAGCGCGTTTTCCACCCGCTCCAGGTCCGGTATCAGGATCGTGAATTCGTCGCCGCCCAGCCGCGCCAGATTGGTGTTGGCTTCGGTGCGCGACACCAGGTCGCCCGGCCGGGTGGTTTCGCGCAGGCGCTCCGAGACCGCCTTCAGCAGATGATCGCCCACATCGTGCCCCAGCGTATCGTTGATGCGCTTGAATGCGTCCAGGTCCATGAACAGCACCGCGAACTTCTTGCTGGCCTTGCGCGAACGCACCAGCTCGGCCTCCAGCGTTTCCAGGAAGGCCTGGCGGTTCGGAATGCCGGTCAGCGAATCGCAATACGCCAGCCGGCGGATCTGTTCCTCGTTGCGCTTGCGCTCGCTGATGTCGCGCACCAGGCCCAGCACCTCGTCCGGACCGGTGGCCACCAGCCGCGCCTCGAAATGCCGCACCGGCAGCGGCGCCGGATGCTCGCCCTGGCGTGCGCGCGGCGCCGGACCGGGCAGCGGCAGTTCATAGTCCAGCGAGCGGATGTGTTGCGTCTCCAGCACCGTGTGCACCTGCTCCATCATGTGGTCGGCGATGTCCGGCGGCAGCACCTGGCTCAGATGCCGTCCCACGCAGCGGTCGCTGGAGAACACGCTGCTGGCCTCGTGGCCCTGTTCGTAATCGAGGTAGTAGCCTTCCTTGTTCATGCGGAAGAAGGTGTCCGGAATCGCCGCCAGCACCGCGCGGTGCTGGGCGTCGGCGATGCGCAGGCGGCTGATGGCGTCGCTGGCGCGCAGCACGTACAGCACGCGGTGGCCGAGGATAGGCCAGTTGATCGGCTTGGAGACGAAATCGGTGGCGCCCGCCTCGTAGGCGCGCGTCACGGATTCCAGCTCGTCGCCGCCGGTGACCATGATGATGGGCACGCTGACCTGCGCTTCCAGCCGGCGGATTTCGCGGCACACGGCAAAGCCGTCCATGCCGGGCATCTCGACATCGAGCAGCACCAGGTCCGGCGCCACGCGCTGGTAGCAGGCGAGCGCCTTGACGCCGTCCTCGGCTTCGATGGCGTCGAGGCCGACCTGGGCCAGCATTTCCAGCATCAGCAGGCGCATCGTGGGATCGTCGTCGGCAACCAGGACCAGGCCGCGTTTGGGAGAGGTGGACATGATCAGCTTTCCTTTTCCAGCAGTGCTCCCAACGCCTGCCGCGCGGCCTGGAAAGATTGTTCCATGTCAGCCAGCAGCGGTGCGGCGCCGGCGGTGGTGTCGTTGCGTCCCAGCTGTTCCAGTTCCTTGCAGCGCTGCGCCAGCGCGTCCGCGCCGACATTGGCGCTGCTGGACTTCAGGCTGTGCGCGGCCTTGCACAGCTGGGCGGCGTTGTTGCCGGCGATGGCCAGCCGTATCGCCTGCAGGTAATTCGGCGTGTCGCGCAGGAAGGCCTGCAGCACCCTTTCCAGCAGCGCGTCGCCATTGGCCGGGTTGAGAGCGCGGATATTGTCCAGCGCCTGCATGTTGATGGTTTCATCGTCACGCCGCGGTGTGGCGGGCGGCGGCGCCGCCACGCGCGGCAGGCTGATCCAGCGTGACAGGGTTTGCCCCAGCGCCTGCTGCGTGAAGGGCTTGCTCAGGTAATCGTCCATGCCGGCCGCCAGGCAGGATTCGCGGTCGCCTTGCAGCGCATTGGCGGTGATGGCGATGATGGGCAGGCTGCGCGCGCGGCCGCGCTGCTGTTCGTGGCGGCGGATTTCAGTGGTGGCGGCGAATCCGTCCATCACCGGCATCTGGCAATCCATCAGGATCAGGTCGAAGTCGTCGGCCTGCACCGAGTGCAGCGCTTCCTCGCCGTTGCCGGCGCGGCTGACATCCAGGCCCAGGCCTTCCAGCATTGCGCTGGCGACTTCGACGTTGACGGGATTGTCCTCCGCCAGCAGCACCTTGCGCCGCTTGCGCTGGCGTGAGGGCAGGCCGGTGCTGAGCGCGCTGACCGGTGGCGCGGTCTGCGCGACCGCGACGGGGACGGTGAGCGGCGCCGCAGCCGGCCGTGTTTCGCGGCCACGCAGCGGGGTGGCGATGGCGTCGAACAGGTCGCACTCGCGCGGCGGCTTAATCAGCTGGAAGGCGACGCCGGCTGCGCGCCGCTGCACGCCGTCGGCGGCGTTGCGTTCGGTACTCAGCAGCACCAGGCGCGGCGGCGCCAGCGTGGTGTCGGCGCGGATGGCGGCGGCCAACGCCAGGCCCGAGGTGCGCGGCTGTTCCATGTCGAGCAGCACCACGTCGAAGGCGTGGCCGTTGGCCGCCGCCTGCCGCAGCACCGGCAGGGTGTCGGTGGCGCCGGCGTAGGCGCAGCTGATGCGCCAGGCCGCCAGTTGCCGCTCCAGCGTGGCGCGGCTGGCGGGATGTTGATCGACAATCAAAGCGCGGATTCCCTGTGTTGCGTTGGATGGATCGTCGATATCGACGCGGCGTTTGTCGAAATTTACGGCAAACCAGAAGATGGAGCCTTGAGTTAGCGCATGTTCGACGCCTATCGTGCCGCCCATCAGCTCCACCAGCTGTTTCGAGATCGCCAGTCCCAGCCCGGTGCCGCCGTGCTTGCGGGTGGTGGTGCCGTCGGCCTGCGAGAACGAATCGAAGATGCGCGCGCGCGCTTCGGCCGAGACGCCGATGCCGGTGTCGTGCACCTCGAAGCGCAGGCCGACCGATTGCGCATCCTCGCGCGCCACCACCACCTTGACGGTGATCTGGCCGGCGTCGGTGAACTTGATGGCGTTGCCGAGCAGGTTGAAGATCACCTGGCGCAGCCGGTTGGGATCGCCACAGACGCCAAGTGGAATGTTGTGGGCGATGTCCAGCTCCAGCCGCAGTCCCTTGGCGTGGGCTTGCGGCGAGAACACGTTGTCGATGTCGTCCAGCAGGTCGCGGAAATTGAAATGGATGTATTCCACCGTCAGCTTGCCGGCCTCGATCTTGGAGAAGTCGAGGATGTCGTTGATGATCACCAGCAGGTGCTCGCCGGAGCGCTTGACCATGCTGGTGTAATGGCGCTGCTGTTCGCTCAGGCGCGTGGCCAGCAGCAGTTCCGTCATGCCCAGCACGCCGTTCATCGGCGTGCGGATCTCGTGGCTCATGGTGGCGAGGAAGGCGCTCTTGGCCTGGCTGGCGGCCTCGGCGGCGTTCTTGGCTTTTTCCAGCTGCTCGGTGCGCACGCTGACCTGGCGTTCCAGCTGGTCGCGGTACTCGGCCAAGGCGGCGTCGCGGCCTTCGACCTGCGCCAGCATGTCGTTGAAGCTGTCGATCAGCGCGCCCAGTTCGTCGCTGCGCTGGTGGACGATGCGCGGTGTGGCGTGGCCGCGGCTGACCTGCTGCGCCGCCGCGATCAGCTGACTGACGGGCTCGGCGATGCTGCCCTTGAAGCGCGCCGCCGTCAGCAACGCCATCATGAATGACAGCGCGGCAGCGGCAATGGCGGCGCCAAGGTTTTTCAGGATGTCCAGCCACATGCGCAGTTGCGAAGTTTCCACCATCACCACGCCGATGGCGTCATCGCCCTGGCGCAGCACGCGGTAGGCGCGCATGGCGGGCGCCCACGGCGGCCCGCTGCGCTCGGTGACGATGTCGGCGCTGATGGCCGGTGCGCTCAGTTCGTCCTGTCCCACCTGGCCCTGTGGCAGGCGCGGCGCGGTGTAGCGCGCCAGCAGCTTGCCGGCGCTGTCGTAGAGCGCTGCCTGCAGGATGTCCTGTTCGACCGCCAGCGTGGCCAGCGTCTGGCTTGCCTGGCGGCGGTCGGCGTACAGCAGCGCGGTCTTGCTGTTGCTGCCGATGACGCCGGCCAGCGAAGACAGCTGCTGGCGCGCATCCTCGCTGTGGCTGAGCACCGAGGTGGCGGCAAACGCGACAAACACCAGCAATAGCGCGCTGCCGGTGGACAACACGGACATGATCGTGAGCTTCTGGCTCAGACCGGAGCGTTCAAAGTTGAACATTGCATTCTCCCATCCGTTGATTCCAATAAGAAAAATATATGGATCAGGCAGGCTCGACATTGATTTTTGTCTAAGAGCGCACGTTTGCGCTGGCTCAAACGACGGTCGATTAAACGTTGCAAGCTGCTAGCATGGAACGCAAAAAAATCTTGTTCGTGGCCGAGGCGGTGACGCTGGCGCATGTCGGCCGGCCGCTGGCGCTGGCGCAAATGCTGGACCGGCAACAGTACGATGTGCACTTCGCTTGCGCGCCGGGGTTCGACATGTTTTTCAAGGGCAGCGAGGTTACCCGTTGGACCTTGAACAGCATCTCCAGCGCGCGCTTCCTGGCGGCGCTGGCCGCAGGCAAGCCGGTGTATGACGCCACGACCTTGTCGCAATACGTGGTGGACGATTTGCGGCTGTTGCAGGCGCTGAAGCCGGATGTGGTGATTGGCGATTTCCGCCTGTCGCTGTCGGTCAGCGCGCGGGTGGCGCAGGTGCCGTATGTGGGCTTGATCAACGCCTACTGGAGCCCATACGTGGCGCAGCGTTACCGGGTGCCGGCGATCGCGCTGTCACGGGTGTTGCCGATTGCGCTGGCCGACACGCTGTTCAACCTGGTGCGGCCGCTGGCGTTTGCCTTGCACAGCCGGCCGTTGAACCGCGTGCGGCAGGCGTATCAGCTGCCGTCGCTGGGGCGTGATTTGCGACGCATCTACACCGATGCGGATTACGTGTTGTATTCGGACATTCGGGAAATGTTTCCGGCGCATGAGTTGCCGCTGTCGCATTCCTATCTTGGTCCGGTGACGTGGTCGCCGCCGACGGAGTTGCCCTCGTGGTGGGACAGCTTGCCCGTTGCGCGGGATATGGTCTACGTCACGCTGGGCAGTTCAGGGCAGGGGGCTTTGCTGCCAAAGGTGCTGCAAGCGCTGGCGCCGTTGCCGCTGACGGTGATTGCCGCTAGTGCCGGCAATGTGGATCCCGGGCTGTTGCCGGACAATGCGAGGGTGGCCAGCTATCTGCCGGGAGAGCAGGCGGCGCAGCGGTCGCGGTTGGTGATCTGTAATGGCGGCAGTCCGACCAGTCAGCAGGCGCTGGCGGCTGGGGTGCCGGTGTTGGGCATCGCGGGTAATCTGGACCAGTATTTGAACATGGACGGCGTGGTGAGGGCCGGAGCTGGGGTGCTGCTGCGGTCGGATCGGCTGTCGGAAGAAGGCTTGCGTGTGGCGGCGCTGCAATTGCTGTCGCGCCCCGAACCCCGCGCCGTCGCAGGCCGGATAGCGCAGCAGTTTCAGCGCTACGACGCGGGGGCGCGGCTGGCGTATCTGCTGGCCCAGATAGCAGGGCCTTGAAGCTGACGGCACCCCTGCAACCCGCACACCGCTGCGGCCAGGGGCGGACCCCGTACGGGGTCCGACCCTTTCGTCAGGGGTGAAAAAAAAGCGGACCGGGTGGTCCGCCATTAAACCGCTGATGCGGTCAGGACTGCACCTTGCGGCGCGTGCCCAGCGCCAGACCCGCAAAGCCCAATCCGATCAGTGCCAGCGTGGCAGGCTCCGGAATGGTGGCGAAGCTCTGCGACGAGTCCACCTTCAGGAATGGCACGGTGGTGGGCGTGGAACCGTCCCACATCATGGTTGGGGTGAAGAACGACGGCACATTGGTGGTGCCGGTAAATTTGTCGATGAAGATCGAACCGGTCACCACATCCAGATACAGCGGGTCCACATAGTCGATCATGAAACGCGAATCGAACGAGCCGGTACCGACCGCGCCGGATGCGCTGAAGCTTGCCTCGTTGAACACCAGATGGCCCGACAGGATCAGGATACCGTCACCATCCACGCCGCCGGCGCCGCAACCGGCCGAGGTCACGCCTTCGCCGTAGCAGCGCACGGTGTTGGCGCCGTTGCCGGGCACGGCTTTGCTGCCGTCCGTGATGTTATCCAGATAGATGGCCATGTTCTGCACGCCGGCGTGCAGCGGATCGACGTCCATCGCAGCCGACTGGGTAGGCGGCAGGCCGAAGTTGACGGTGGTAGCAGTTTGCGCGGTCACCAGCTCCTGGAAGCGCACCACTTTGCTGATTTCAAAGGTGGTGTTGAGTCCAGCCGGCGTCACGATGGCCGGGATGTTGCTGTTGGACATAGTGCCGACCACCATCTGCGAGCGCAGTTCGGTCAGGTAAGGCGCGCCGGCGCCGGGGCCGACGATGTTGCCGGGGATGAAGCCCGTCGCCAGGCCGGTATCGGTGACGTTGGTCCACAGGTCAGCGTAGGTGCTATAGGTACCGGTGCCGGTAGGGTCCAGGCCCAGCGTAGGGCCGGCGCTGGCGGTCAGCGGCGCCGTCAGCGCGGCTGCCAGCATGGCGACGGCCAGCGCGGGTTGGTAGGTTTTCATGTGTGCTCCTCGAAAAGGGCCACGGGGATCGAGGCCGTATCGCTTCAAGAGCAAAACCCTTGCCAGTGCTGGTGTATGCTGTGAAATCAAGCACTTGCAAACGACGTAGACGCGATGGCGCCGGCAAGTGTAAAAAAATCCGTCAGGCCTGGCCGGGCGCGGCCTTGAGCCGGCGCGCCGGGATGCCGCCCCAGATTTCGCCAGCGGCAATCTGCGTATCCTTGGTGACCACCGCGCCGGTCGAGACGATGGCGTTGTCGCCGATCCGCACGCCGGCCATCACCACTGCCTTGGCGCCGATGGTGACGGTGTTGCCGATGCGGACCGCCTTCAGTTCCAGCTTCGGCCCTTCGATCACGTGCGCGAAAATCACCGCGTCGTGGCCGATGATGGTGTTGGCGCCGATGTGCGTCAGCGGCGGGTCGAGCAGCGCGCCGGCGCTGTAGGTGTTGGCGCCCAGCCTGGCGCCCAGCGCCAGATAGATCAGCCGCTGGATCGGCACCGGTATGAAGTGGGTGCGGATCAGCGAATTGAACAGCAGCAGGTAGAACAGGATGTTGACGTTGGCCGCCAGCTCGTGACGCGAGTGCTCGGCCACCTGGCCTTCACGCAGCGGCAGCGCCAGCAGGAACAAGCGGTAGACCAGGAACGCATACACGTAGATCAGCACGACAGCGGCTAGCACCAGTGTCACGCCGCGAAAATCGCCCAGCGGCAGGCGGTCGACCACCAGCGCGGTGGTGCCGATGGCCAGCAACAGGATCAGCATCAGCAGCCACAGGAACACCGCCACCTGGCAGAACTTGATGGCGCGCATCAGCGGCCTCCGCTGCCCTGTACCAGCAGCTCGCGCAGCGGACGCCGCAAGGAGCGCGCCGACGCCGGCTCGCCGGCGCCGATGCGGCCCATGAATACCGCCGCCTCCCAGTCCTGCTGGCCGACCAGCGCCGCGCCCTGGCGCGCCAGTTCCGCCGCGCGCGCCTGCATGCCCGGCGTGCTGGAGAACACGCGGCCTTCGCGCACGTAGCGCGAGAAGATCAGCGGCGTCATTTCCGGCTGCATCTGCAAGCCGAGCGACGTCGCGGTCAGCCAGAAGCGCTGCATGGCGCGGCCGGCGGCAACGTAGTCGTCGGTGCGCTGCGGCTTGGGCGACGCGGTCAGCACGAAATGCGCGGCGCAGGCCAGCGACGGGATCAGGTCCATCTGCAGGCGCGGCGCCAGCGTGCCGGCCAGCCAGGTGTTGAAGAAATGCACGCGGCTCCAGTCCTGCATCACCCAGCGCATCAGCCTGGTGGTCATGCCGTCGGCGCCCAGCGCCTGGTCGGGGATGCGGTCCTCGCTGTAGCGGGCGTTCCACTCGATGATGGACTTGTGCACGCGGTGCGCTTCCGGCATGGTCAGGCGCAGCTTGGCGTTGCGGAACATCAGCCGCGCGGCGGCCATGCGCCGGCTGCCTTCCAGCCAGCGGACCTGGTAGCCTTCCGGCAGCGCGGCGGCCAGCGTGGCTTTTTCCACCACGGTCAGCGGCCGGCGGCTGAGGGCGCGGCGCTGCACCGCGCGCGGCAGAATGGCGTCGGCCAGCGGATCGGCTTCCATGCCCGGCGTGGGCAGGAATTCGATGCTGAAGGTGGGGCGGTTGTCGGGCGTGTCGGTGTGGCGGATGCTGCGCAGCGCCAGGCCGAAGGTGCTGGCGGCGATGGCCATGGTTTCCAGCAGCGCGCCAAGCGAGATCTGGCTGGGGTGGCCATCGAGGTCGTAGACGCAGTGGTCGCGCGTGTCGTGGCCGTGCACCACCAGCCGGCGCTCGTCGAGGATTTCGAAGCGCCACGGTTGCGTGTTGTCGCCGCTGGGCGCCCAGCGCGCCAGTTCGAGGATGTGTTCCAGCGTCGTGTCCAGTTGCTGCATCGTATTCATCTGTTCTCTCCTGGCCGGCGCCGCTTGGCCAGCATCATCGCCAGCCGTTGCAGCGGATGGCGGTTGCCGCCGGGACGCCAGGTGCGCACCAGCTTGTTACGAAAGGCGTCGAACTGGTAGCCGCGCGGGGCTGCCAGCACGTCGCCGCGTTGCAGCAGGATCTTCAGCGCCTCGGTGGCGGCCGCGCCCGCGCACAGCTCGCAGCCCATGATGGTAGACGGGCCGCGCTGTTCCTGCAAATTGATGGCCGACGGATCGACCAGGTAGCCGCCGTGCAGCCCGGCCGGCGCCAGACCGACCAGGAAGCGCAGGGCTTTTTCCATGTCCGGCTTGTCGCCCCAGCCGAAATACTCCTCGAACGTCATGCGGCCGGGCAGGAAGTTCATCACGGCCGTGCCCATGCCCAGCGGCGCCGCCGTCACCGCCGGAATGGCGAGCCGGGCGCAGGCGGCAAAAGTGGCCTGCCGCGCGCCGAAGGCAAAGAAATCCAGGCCGTCGACGTACAAGTCTACACCGTTGAAAAACTGGGCCAGGTTGTCCTGGCTGACGCCGTTGGGGAAGCGCACCAGCTTGAGGTCCGGATTGATGTCCAGCGCCATCTCGGCCAATACATCGACCTTGGGCTGGCCCAGCGACGACATGGTGGCGCCCACCTGGCGGTTGAAGTTGGCGATGTCGAAGGTGTCGAAATCGGCGATGTGGAAGGAGCCGATGCCCAGCCGCGCCAGCGTCAGCAAATGCACGCCGCCGACGCCGCCCATGCCGGCGATGGCAATGCGTTTGGTGCGCAGCGTCGCCTGCTCGGCGGGCGTGACCCAGCCGATGTTGCGCGCAAAAGCCTGTTGGTAGTTGAATTGATGTGTCATGCGTCTCCCGTTTTATGGGGTTGGACGCATGGGCACGTTAAAAGTTCCGCCGGGACGAAAAAAAAGCCGGCTCACTGGGAGCCGGCTTTCATCAGCAGCAACCGCCGCGTTTGCCTGCGCCGCCGTAGCGGGCTTCCTGGCGTTCGCGGAAGAATTCCTCGTACGTCATGTACGGCTCGCCCGGATGGGTGGTTTCGCGGTGCGTGACGTAGACGTCGTAGTCAGGCAGGCCCATCATCAGGCGCATGCTTTGCCCGAGGTAGCGGCCGGCCTTGGCGATTTCGCCCAGCATCATTGCACCTTGGCGGTGGACAGGATCAGCGGGCTCTCGTTGGCCGTCGGCTTGCTGTTGGCGCGCGCCGCCATCACGGTGCGGGCGCCGAAGATCAGCACGCTCAGCACGACGATCACGAAGAAGCCGGCCAGCGAGGCATCCAGGTAGTCATTGAAGATCACCTGCTGCATCTGCGCGATCGACTTGGCCGGGGCCAGGATCTTGCCTTCGTCCAGCGCTGCCTGGTACTTGGCGGCGTGGGCCAGGAAGCCGACCTTCGGATTGGCGTCGAAGATCTTCTGCCAGCCGGCGGTCAGCGTGCACAGCAGCAGCCAGATGGTCGGCACGATGGTGACCCAGGCGTACTGGCCGCGCTTCATCTTGAACAGCACACAGGTGCCGAGGATCAGCGCGATCGCGGCCAGCATCTGGTTGGCGATGCCGAACAGCGGCCACAGCGTGTTGATGCCGCCCAGCGGATCGACCACGCCCTGGTACAGGAAGTAGCCCCAGGCCGCCACGCACAGGCCGGTGGCGATCAGGTTGGCGAAGGTGTTCTCGGTTTTCTTCATGGCCGGCACGAAGGCGCCCAGCAGATCCTGCAGCATGAAGCGGCCGGCGCGGGTGCCGGCATCAACGGCGGTGAGGATGAACAGCGCCTCGAACAGGATGGCGAAGTGGTACCAGAAGGCCATCATCTCGCGGCCGCCCAGCACGCCGGACAGGATGTGGGCCATGCCCACCGCCAGCGTCGGCGCGCCGCCGGCGCGCGAAATGATGCTGTGCTCGCCAACATCCTTGGCGGTCTGCACCAGCATTTCCGGCGTGATGAAGAAGCCCATCTGCGAGACCGCATGCGCGGCGGACTCGGCCGTGGTGCCCAGCAGCGCGGCCGGCGAGTTCATGGCGAAGTAGACGCCCGGATCAATGGTCGAAGCGGCCACCAGCGCCATGATGGCGACAAACGATTCCATCAGCATCGCGCCGTAGCCGATGAAGCGGGCGTGGGTTTCGTTCTCGATCATCTTCGGCGTGGTGCCGGACGAAATCAGCGCGTGGAAGCCGGACACGGCGCCGCAGGCGATGGTGATGAACAGGAAGGGGAACAGCGAACCCGACCACACCGGACCGGTGCCGTCGATGAACTTGGTGAAGGCCGGCATCTGCAGATGCGGCGCCACCACCAGGATGCCCAGCGCCAGGCCGACGATGGTGCCGATCTTCAGGAAGGTCGACAGGTAGTCGCGCGGCGCCAGCAGCAGCCATACCGGCAGCACCGAGGCGACGAAGCCGTAGCCGATCAGCATCCAGGTCAGCTCGGTGCCGGTGAAGGTGAACATCGGCGCCAGCGCCGGATTTTCCTGCACATATTGGCCGCCGAAGATGGCGCCCATCAGCAGGATGAAGCCGATGATCGACACTTCGCCGATGCGGCCGACGCGGATGAAGCGGGTGTACACGCCCATGAACAGCGCGATTGGAATCGTCGCCATCACGGTGAAGCTGCCCCATGGCGAGCCGGTCAGGGCTTTCACCACGATCAGCGCCAGCACCGCCAGGATGATGACCATGATCATGAAGGTGCCCAGCAGCGCGATGTTGCCGGGAATCGGGCCCAGTTCGGACTTGATCAGGTCGCCCAGCGAGCGGCCGTCGCGGCGCATCGAAATGAACAGCACGATGAAGTCCTGCACGGCGCCGGCGAAGACCACGCCGGCCAGGATCCACAGCATGCCGGGCAGGTAGCCCATCTGCGCGGCCAGCACCGGGCCGACCAGCGGGCCGGCGCCGGCGATCGCGGCGAAGTGGTGGCCGAACAGCACGTACTTATTGGTCGGCACGTGGTCGAGGCCATCGTTGAGTTTGTTGGCCGGCGTCATGCGGCGGGCGTCGAGGCCCAGCACTTTATCGGCGATGTACAGGCTGTAGAAACGGTAGGCGATCAAATAGACGCAGACCGCGGCGATGACGATCCAGATCGCGCTGATCGATTCGCCGCGGTGCAGGGCGACCACGCCCAGCGCCGACGCGCCGGCCAAGGCCAGCGCAGCCCAGCCGAGCTTGCTGGCCAGGGTGTTCGGTAAGGTGTTCATGCTTCCTCCAAGGTTCTCTTTTTTACCTCCGGGGTCAGGTCCCCCATTTCTACACGGTCTCTGCCGTAGCGCGCTACGGCAGAGACCGTGTAGAAATGGGGGACCTGACCCCGGAGTTGCTTATGATCAGTATTCAGGATTGTGATATCAGCCGCAAGCGCAGCACTACGCACGGTTTGTGCGTACAACTACGTAGGGTGGCGGGCGCGCGGCAGCGTAAAATCGCGGCTACAAGAAGAGAGGGAGGCGCGGCGTATGAAGTTGCGGCAAAAAGTGATTTTCCTGGCCATCACGCCGCTGATCCTGGCGCTGTGCGCGATCGCGCTGGCGGTCCGGCACCAGTCCGTGTTGCTGGCCCAGCAGCAGCGCGACACCATCCAGCACGCTTACCTGAGCAGCAAGGAAGCCGAACTGAAGCACTACGTGGCGCTGGCCTCGCATTCGATTTCGCACCTGTACGAATCCGGCCGCGACGACGAGGCCACGCGTCAGGAGGCGATGCGCATCCTGGCGTCGCTGAGCTACGGCGACGACGGCTATTTCTTCCTGTACGACATGCAGGGCAACACGCTGATGCATCCGCGCCAGCCGGAGCTGGTCGGCCAGAACCTGTTCGGGCTGCGCGACGAGAACGGCCAGCTGACCATCCAGAACCTGATCCAGCGCGCCCGCGCCGGCGGCGGACTGGAACGGTATATGTGGGTCAAGCCATCGACGCATAAGCCGGTGGCCAAGCTGGGCTACGTGATCGCCATGCCGAAGTGGGGCTGGATGATGGGCACCGGCATCTATCTCGACGACGTCGACCAGGCGCTGGCGCAGATCGACGTTCAGCAGTCCGGCAACATCCACAACACCATGCTGTGGATCGCCGGCATCGCGATTGCCGCCGCCGTGGCCGTGGCCAGCTCCGGCCTGGCGCTCAACATCAGCGAACTGCGCGTGGCCGACGCCAAGCTCAAGGTGCTGGCCCAGCGCGTGGTGGAGTCGCAGGAAGAGGAGCGGGCGCGGCTGTCGCGCGACCTGCATGACGGCATCAGCCAGTGGCTGGTGTCGATCAAGCTGCAGATCGAGGCCGGCATGATCCGGCTGTCGTCGGGCAAGCCGGCGCAGCAGCAGGCGGCGCAGGCGGTGTTCGAGCACGCCGCCGACCAGCTCAGCAACGTGATGGCCGAGGTGCGCCGCATCTCGCACAACCTGCGGCCGGCCATCCTGGACGACATCGGCCTGGCCGCCGCCCTCCACCATCTGGGGCAGGAGTACACCCATAGCAGCGGCACTCCGGTACACTTCGAAGCATCGGGCTGCACCGACGCCTTGCCGGACGTCGCCAACACCGTGCTGTTCCGGCTGGCGCAGGAGGCGCTGACGAATATCGAGCGCCACGCCGGCGCCAGCCGCATCGACATCATGCTGGCCGGCGAGGCGCTCGGCGTCACGCTGCGCATCCGCGACGACGGCCATGGCTTCGACGCCGAGGGCATCGCCCTGCATCCGCAGCGCGGCATCGGCTTGCGCAACATGATGGAGCGGATGGATGCCATCGGCGGCCGTTTCGAGATCCGCTCCTCGACCGACGGGACCGTGGTAACGGCCTATGCCGCCAACAACAGTGAAATGCTATGACGAATACAATCAAAATCCTGCTGGTCGACGACCACCCCCTGGTGCGCGACGGCCTGCGCGCACGGCTGGAAGCCATGCCGCAATTTGAAGTGGTGGCCGAGGCCGGCGGCGCGGCCGAAGCGCTGGAACAAGCCGCGCGCCACCCGGTCGACCTGGTGCTGATGGACATTAATATGCGCGGCGCCAACGGCATCGAGGCCACGGCCCAGTTCAAGCAGGCTTTTCCGCAGATCGCCGTGCTGATCCTGTCGATGCACGACAAGCTGGAATATGTATCGCAGGCGATCCAGGCCGGCGCGCGCGGCTACGTGCTCAAGGACGCGCCCGGCAAGGACATCGTGGTGGCCATCGAAACCGTGATGTCCGGCGGCATCTATTACAGCGCCGCGCTGGCCCGCCAGCTGGCGCAGCCGCAGAACCAGGACAACCAGCTGACCTCGCGCGAGCACGAGGTGCTGCGCCACATCGCTCACGGCGAGTCGAACAAGCAGATCGCCCGCGCGCTGGACCTCAGCGTGCGCACGGTGGAAACCCACCGCCTCAACATCAAGCGCAAGCTTGGCATCGAAGGGCAGGCCGAGCTGATCCGCTTCGCGGTGCAAAACGCCCAGTAAAGTGTGGGGAAAAGCCGACGGCGTCAGTCGATAGTATTGAGCAAGTTTCAATAGAACGTGTTTCTACAGCAATATCTGATATATTTCTGCACCAGTCGCTGAAATATTGCTATTGTGTAAAATATTACGTTTGGCGCGCCAGATTGGTCTTAAACTGGTCGTATTGATAACTGCATTGCTCTCCTTTTGGTATATGGTTGCCATAAGTTAAGTGTTGCACTAAGATGGCGCGCATAACCCTTATGAGATATTGATGTCTGCGCCTGAAATCAGCCTGTTTCCACTGGTGGAATTACAAGCAGTATCCAACGCTCATAACGAGTGGGTGGCACTGATTTTTGAGCTCGCGCCTGACGCGGGCGATTCCTTCCAGGCAACACTGACCCTGCTGAAAACGCCGGACGTGTTTGCCGCCCTGGCGCCGCTGGAGTGCATCCTGCCCGTGCCGCAACCGCATTTGCTTGAGCAGTCCCAGCTGGAAGACCTGCCGCCCAACCGCATCATCCTGCGCGTGCCGTCCGGCGCCTGCAGCGACGTGGCGGTGCAGCGCAAGCTGGCCAACTATGCCGAAGCCGGCTACCGCATCATGGTGGAAGGCGTGGCCGAAGGCTCCGCCGCCACCATGTGCAGCGCCCGTTCGCTGATGGTGGACGCGTCGCTGACGCTGCCGCCGGTGCTGGCGCTGGTGGCCCAGTCCGGCCCCCATCTGGCGACCGGCATGGGCAGCGAAGAACGCATCGCCGATTGCGCCAAGGCCGGCTTCAGCTGGTTCACCGGCGACTTCGCCCTGCATCCCTCGCAAGACAGCAACATCGGCGACGGCACCTCGCGCAAGCGCCTGCTGGCACTGCTGGGTCTGCTGGCGCGCGATGCCGATTCGCGCGAGCTGGAAGTGCTGCTGAAGCAGGATCCGGCGCTGGCCTATCACTTATTGAAACTGGTGAACTCGGCGGCGTTTGCGCTCAGTTCGCCGATCCACAGCTTCGGCCAGGCCATCAACGTGCTGGGCCGCCGCCAGCTGCAGCGCTGGCTGCAACTGCTGCTGTACGCGCGCCAGCAGGACGACGGCCTGGCCAATCCGCTGCTGCCGCTGGCGGCGGTGCGGGCGTCGATGATGGAAGGGCTGGCCAAGCAGCTGGGCTGGGACCGCGACCAGCAGGACATGGCCTTCGTGGCCGGCGTGTTCTCGCTGCTGGACGTGCTGCTGGCGATGCCGATGACCGAAATCGTCGCTGCGCTCAGCCTCGACCTCGACGTGGTGATGGCGCTGCTGGACCGCGCCGGCCCGCTGGGCGACCTGCTCAAGCTGGTGGAACAGCCAAACGGCGCCGACCTGGAACAGGCCGGCATCTCCCGCGAAACCTATTGGGAAGCGCAGCTGCAGGCTTACCACTGGGCGATTCAGGTGAGCAGGAACATCTAACCCATGCTCGCGCAAACCGGCTCCGATTTCCTGACCAACAGCGCGGCCCTATGCGACGCGGTGTTGCGCTTGCGCGGCACCGCACTAACCGAGGAGCTGGGGCGCATCGTACGCGCCGTGCTGAACAGTCCGCTGGGCGAATACCTGCCGGCCGATGCCGCCTCGCTGCTGCTGCGTCCGCCGCTGGAGGCGGTGCAGGCTGCCAATGACGACGCCGTGCCCAGCCTGAGCCAGGACATCTATTTCGACCAGCACTATTTCGGCCGCTTCGTGGTGTCCGGCCGCGCCGAGTACAGCGAGCAGGACCGTCAGCACCTGGCCAGCCTGGCCAGCCTGGCCGCCAGCGTGCTGCAAGTGCACTCGGTGGCGCAGCGCACCACCCACGCCTATGTGCAGGTGGAAGCGCAACTGCAGCATCAGGCGCAGATCCTCGACCAGATCCACGAGTCGGTGCTGACGATGGACATGAACGGCTTCATCATCAGCTGGAACAAGGGCGCCGAACGGCTGTTCGGCTACACCGCGGTGGAAGCTGTGGGGCGCAACATCCTGTTCCTCTACGATGACGAAGACATCGGCTTCCACGACGATTTCCTGGAATCGGGCGGACGGCTGATGGAGGTGCGCCGCAAAAAGAAGAATGGCGAGGTGTTCTGGGCCAGCCTGTCGCTGTCGCCGCTGTGCGACATCAACGACCGCTCGATCGGCCTGATCGCCTACCTGACCGACATCACCGAACGCAAGACCGCCGAGGAGCGCATCCACCACCTGGCCTATTACGACGCGCTGACCGGGCTGCCGAACCGCACCCTGCTGACCAAGCTGGTCGACCAGGCGCTGATGGTCGCGCAGCGCAACAAGGCGCATGGCTGCGTGCTGTTCATCGACCTCAACCGTTTCAAGCTGATCAACGACACGCTGGGCCGCAACATCGGCGACGCGCTGCTGGTCGAAGTGGCGCACCGCTTCCGCTCGGTGCTGCGCGACCAGGACCTGGTGGCGCGGCTGGGCGGCGACGAATTCGCCGTCGGCCTGTTCGACATCGGCCAGCATTTTGAAGCCAGCATGGTGGCGCAAAAACTGCTGGCCACGCTGAACGAACCGATCCTGCTCGACGGCCACGACCTGCGCGTGGGCGGCAGCATCGGCATCAGCGTCTACCCGCAGGACGGCGCCGACGCCGAAACCCTGCTGCGACTGGCCGACATCGCCATGTACCGCGCCAAGCAGGAGGGCGGGGCGGAAGGCGACCATGTGGCCTTCTACAGCCAGGACATGAACCAGGGCATGCAGGAACGCATGCGCATCGAAACCGGCCTGCGCAATGCGCTGGGCAACGGCGAACTGCTGCTGCACTACCAGCCGAAATACTCTATTCCGGACGGCAAGATCATCGGCGCTGAAGCGCTGGTGCGCTGGCGCCATCCGGTGCGCGGCCTGGTGCCGCCGTCCGAATTCATTCCGCTGGCGGAAGCGACCGGGCTGGTGGTGCAGGTCGGCGAATGGGTGCTGGAAACGGCCTGCGCGCAGGCGCAGGTGTGGAAGGATGCCGGCCTGCCGCCGATCCGGCTGGCGGTCAACGTTTCGGCGCGCGAATTCACGGCCGCCTTGCCGGGGCGGGTCAGCGAGACGCTGAAACGTTACGGGCTGGAACCGTCGTGGCTGGAACTGGAAATCACCGAAAGCACGCTGATGCACAACATCGACCGCGTGATCGGCATCATGGACCGGATCACGGCCATGGGCGTGACCTTGTCGCTGGACGATTTCGGCACAGGGTATTCATCGCTGTCCTACCTGAAGCGCTTCCCGATCGATACCTTGAAGATCGACCGCTCGTTCACCATCGGCATTCCGGAAGACACCAACGACTGCGCGATCGCCAACACCATCATCAGCATCGCCCAGCAGCTCAAGCACAAAGTGATTGCCGAAGGCGTGGAGACGGTGGAACAGCTGGCGTTCCTGAAGAATTCCGGCTGCGACGAAGTGCAGGGCTACCTGTTCTCCAAGCCGCTGGAAGCCGACGCTTTCGAGCGCGCCTTGCGGGAAAATTGGCTGCCCGACAGCGCCTACCGTGCCGCCTAGGTGGTCTTGGCGGTAGAAATCTGTATAATGCTGCACACTTAGGAAGCGTGGCCGAGTGGTTGAAGGCAGCAGTCTTGAAAACTGTCGACGGGTTAAACCGTTCGTGAGTTCGAATCTCACCGTTTCCGCCACCGAAAACGCGAAAGCCCTTGATTTTCAAGGGCTTTTTTGTTTTTCGGATAGGATTTTGAAGCAGGGAAGAGGTGTTGCCGCAGCAGAGAACTTGCACAGTTGCGGAACGGCGTTCCGCAACCCTCGTTGTTATTTGGTCGGTTTGACAACTTCGCCAGCGCGGCGGTAGACGCGTTTGGTGATACCCAAGTCGGTGTGGCCAAGCAGCTTGCTGGCGTCGTCCAGGCTTTCGATTTCGCTGGCGGCCTTCGGGCGGATGTCGCGGAACTGGAAGGCGCGAATGCGCTTAGCGAGGTCGCGGTTATGGCTTTCCGTGGCCTTGTCGGCGGCGGAAGTACGTGCATCTTCGAAGCGATCACGGATCATTTTTGCCGACAACGGCACACCAGCTTCGGTGCAAAGCAGTTCACCGCTCAGCGGGCGCACGGGCTTGGCCAGCAAGCGGTCGACCAGCTGGCCAAGCTTAGTCCGGTTCCCGTCCACCGTCATGCGTATGCGCAGCACCTGGCTGGTCTTGCCCTGGCGCACGTGTAGCTCGTCGTTGCGGATGCGGCGCTCGCCCATAGCCAGCACGTCCGCTGGCCGCTGGCCCGTGAGGTATGCCATGTCCATCGCCTCCTGCAGCTCAGCTACGCCGGCCGAGTACACGGCATCCCACACGTCTTGCTCGGCGTAGTAGTCGCGCGGCTTCTCCTTGTTTTTACGCACGCCCTTGCACGGATTCTCCGCGTTTGTGACGCCCCATTCGCGGGCCATGTTGAAGACGTGCGACAGCAGCGCGATTTCGCGGTTTGCGCGGACGGGCGCGCTGCGGGCGTCACGGTAGGAGGCGATAGCCGCCGGCTGGATGGCGTCTACCGGCGCCTGGTCGAACACCGGGCGCAGCTGCGTGAGGCACAGCATATTCTCGCGCTGGGTGCTTGGTGCCTTCTTGGGAAGGATGTCCCGGATGTAGCGGTCGAACAGCGGCCCCATCAACTTGGCGTCGACCGGGATGGGGGAACAGTCCAGATCGGCCCACTTGCGCTTGGCCTCGTTCAAGTCTGTCCCGAGGGAAATCTCCTTGCGGTTCCCATTTTCGTCGCGGCCGTTGTACATGTACAGCGTGTAGGTCTTGCCCCCTGCACGTTTGCGCTTCCGCGCGATCATGCGGGGTGGCAGTTGGTTGCCGGTAGTCTTTGGTCGCATGCTTAACGTACCTTGCTCATATCGATGCTCCAGCCGCTGGCTTGCGCGCTGCTGGCCAGCGTGGCTGGGTTGATGCCGGCCATCTTCATGCGCGCGAACATGCGTCCGATGATCGGAATTCCTGCCTTATTCGTGTGAAAGATCCAGCCGTTTCGATTCAGCCATGCCAACTGGTCGGCGCGGCGAATGCAACCGGTGATATCAGCTACTTCATCCGAGCTGAGCGTTTCACTGGTCAAGTGAAGTTCAAAGATTGCGGTCATATTACTTGCCCTCCACTGTAGAAGGTTGGACTGGTGCGCTACTTGCGAATGGGCAGGCCGGGCATGCGAGGCTGCGGGCCTCACATGCATCGGCCTGGCTGTTCGCGAAGCCGTTATGAGCTGCCGCCGAGTAGCACGCGATTGCGATAGCGGCTTCTTGGCTGGCGTATTGGTGATCGATTGCGATGATGTTGCGATCCATTTTTTTCAGGCTTTCTTACTCGTTCGGATATTCCATGTCGGCAGGCAGCCCATCGTTTGGCTGTGGCGATACGGTACGGCTTTTCTTGATTTTGATTACGGGACCGGCCTGTTTTTCTTTGGCGTCCTCTACCTTCTGCTTGAGCTTTAGTTTCGGACGTGGCGCCGGCGACGGCGTTGCGTCCTCCGCCTGGGTGCGCGGTTCTGCATCGCCAGCGCTGGCCGGGACCGACTGTTCCTTCGGAGGCGGCATTTGTATCTCCGCTTGCTTCGGCTTCTTGGCCTCTTTCTTTGCTGCCTTTGCCTTCTGCTTCGCTGCCTTCTCTTTTTCTTTGGCCTTGGACTCTTTTGCAATCGCTGCCCGAATAGCAGCAGCGTCCACCCCTTGATCCGCTGCCGCTGCGAGCATCTGGACCGGCTCTTCCAGATTGCGTGTGTAGGTGAACACGGCGGTTTCCCTAACCAGCAGGACGTCGCGAATCAGTTGCTTTGCCTGGTCAACGCTCATCTGATGAATTTCGGCGAGGATTTTGTTGGTGCCGTTGACGTATTGTTTCTTCTCGTTGTCGTAACCGCTCTCGTACTCAGGGCCTGCCCAGTTCCAGAACTTGCGCAGATGGGCCTCTTCCTGCTGGCCCAAGCCGCGGTACAGTTGGCCAGCCACGATCCGCTCGTCATACAGAGTTGCAAGGCCAATTGGAGCTACGCGTACGGCCTCAAAGAGTTCCTTGCGATATTTGCGCTCGATGCCAGCTTCGCGCTCGGACTTCTGTTCGCGTACTTTGTCCAGCGCCGCGCGGGCAGCGTCGGTTTTGCCGGCGCCGATTACGCCCTCCACCAGTTCCTCCAGTTCATCGGTGCGAGCGATGCTCAAGAATGTGCCTTTGACGTATGGCGACTCAAGCAAGGTGATTTCTGGCAGCTTGTCCTGCAGTAGCGTTCTGTAGTTGGTTGAACCACTGGACAAGTACATCGTCTTGTCGATATCAGACCAGCCAGCGCGAAGGCTTCCGTAGCTGTTCGGCATGATCTTCTTTGCGTCGTCGCCCACAATGATGGTCTGGCCAGTCTTTGCCGCTTCGTCGCGTTTGCGCTGCTGAAACGCTGCGGTCTTCTCGTGGTAGCACGCTGGTTCCGTACAGTAGTCCGTTGCTTCTTCGTCGTCGTCATTTGTATCGACGTCTGGCTGATTGCCCGTACGCTTTTGACAGGTCTCGCAAGAGCCGGCTTTTTCGACTAAGCGCGCGTCTTTGATTGGGAACACGGCGTTCCCAATATCAAGCATATAGTTATGGCGCATATGTTGCTGCGCGGATCGATACGACATCGGCTCACCGGTGTAACGGTTGCCGTCGATGATTTCCTCGGCGGCCTGCACTTGCATCGTCGGCGTCGGTAACCTGGCGATCAGCAGGGCGATGGATGCACTGAACTTGTCGTCCAGGAAGTCGTCGCGAACGCCGTTCGCCAGGGCGCACAACTTCAGGCGCCCGTACACGTAGGACCTTGACTGCTTCACCTTGGCGGCCAGCTGGTCAGCGTTGTAGCCGTGATTGAGCATGAGCTGTTCAAAGCCGATAGCCTCTTCCAATGGATGTGGATTCTCGCGCTGAATGTTTTCCAGCAGTTGAATTTCAGCGGCCTGCTTGTCAGTCAGAGTTTTGACGCTCGCAGGGACTGCGTACAAACCTGCCATGCACGCCGCACGGAAGCGGCGCTCACCGGCAACGATTTCAAATATCTGCGGCGCCTCGGTGGTCGGCGTGCATGGGCGCATGAGGATGGGCTGAAGGATGCCAACCTCTGCGATGTTCTCCGAAAGCTGTTGCAACGCTTCCAGATTGAATCGAGTGCGGTTGGTGTACGAGATGCGGATTAGGTGAGTTGGAATGTCACGATAGCCGTCGCTCACAAGTTCATCGGCAACGATCACTTGGTCAACTGGTGCCGGCACAACCGGCGCAGGAAGTACAACGAGTTTGCTCATGGTGTGGTCTTTCATTGATCGCGGTCGTTTGCCGCTTGGCGTTTGAAATCGGTGATTGGTAGCGCGCGGCGGCGCTTGTTACGCGCATAGCTGTGGATGGCGATGCTGAGCGCTTTATCTTTCAGGGCTTGCTCCAACGGACCGCTGATCTTGAGCGCGCGGTGCGCTACCTCCAGATCAGCAAAAACTGCCGGCATCACGGAAATGCCGAATGGTTCATCGCCCTGGCGTTCAGCCGCAGCTGCATACGCACCTTGGCTGGTGTGGGCTGTGACTGTGCAGACGTCTGCACTGGCTCCGGCGCTGGTGCGAATCTTTACGACGTACTGCTGCAGCAGATGACCATGGATCGCCAGTGCAGTCCGCAGCGCATCTGCGGTGTCGCCCAGGAAGCCGGAGAATCCTGACTGCTGGAGTAGGTCGCCGGCATTCCTGGCGGCGAGACTCAGGCGGTCAAAGCTGGTTACTAGGGCGGTGGTGGTTTCCTCCTGAGTCGCGTCGAGGAGGGTTTGCTTGGTCGGAGAGTTCATTTGCAGACCTCCGCCCGCCCAGCCGGCGATTGTGCAGACGTCTGCACACGTTTGACTGGTGGGTTGAGGTTGCGTGCCTTGATGTACGCGTGGCCTTTGAGGCCATGGAACTTATCAGTGGCCACTGCGACTACACGGACAGGTCCGAGTTCGTCAGATGGGATAGATCTGGGGGATAAACAGTTCATTGCCGCTCCGTTGAAAGATGACGGAGTGGATATTACTAAGTGGTAATTTAAACGTCAACACCAAATAGTAATAATTACTTGAAAAATTACCGTTTCTTAATCTTTGAGGTGAAAAAAAATCGGCCCGTGGCCGATTTCTGACTATCGTGTTGCAAGGAAAAGACGCGGGACGCTGTCGTCAACGAGTGCGTACTAGTCTCAGGATCTCTTGGGTAACCGCCTTGATTTCGGCATTCTCGGTGTGCAGCACGTCCAGCGATTCCTTTGTGTGGAACTGGGAGAGGCGGAACAAAACTTCGGCGTTAAAGGATCGATCATTCAACTGCGCCGCCTGCGTTATTTCACGATGTAGTTCCTCGGGGATTCGAAGCGCAGTCTTAACGCGTGGTGGCTTTTGTTTTTTTGCTAGGGTCATCGCGCGATTGTCGCGCGTTTGTGTAAAATGGTGGAAAAGTGCCGCCACTTTGGCGGCACATCGACCTTCACCGTCATCTATCCCCATCAGAACCAGTCCAGCGAAAAAGTTGCTCCACGGATCGAGTTATTCTTTTTGAGATATATTTACTATTTACTTTGAACAATCAGTAACACTATGCCCGGAACAACGACGCCCGACGTACGCCGCCTAACAGATGCGTATTTAGCAATGAACTTGGAAGCCAGAGAGCAGTTGATAAGAATTGCGGAAGGGCTGGCGGCGCAGCACCCGGCTGAGCGTCCATCTGTATTACGACTGGTTTCCAATAACAGTAACAAATCGTTTTTCTGACACTTCTGCAGCAATCATGATCGAACTGCGCCCGACGTCTGTCGCCTGGCGATAGTTAGTAAGCAGCTCCAGTTCGGCCATGTCTACGTACACCAGCGCCGCCTTCCCCTTTTCAATTTGTCCGAGTGGTATCACTGGCACTAGCGGGGCGCCCATGCTTGGGCCTTTTTGGGCTTCCGGAGGGGCGGCCACTTCATCTGCTTGTGATATAGGGCGATCCAGCCATCCAGCAGTCAGGCCTGCCTTCTTTTCAAGATTACGGGCCTTCTTCTCGCCAAAAGATTTCGTCCGCAGTAGGCCCGAAATCTCCCCCTGGTTCTCACCAGTCTCGTCAATAAACCGCGCCTGCGAGTCTCCGTAGCTATCCCGGATTAGTTGGCGAAGATTTTGTCTGCGTATGTCTTGTATTTGCATAGTGTCATTTTCCCCGCCAATTACCGTTCAGTAAATAACCAAACGGTATTGACCAATCCATTACCATTTAGTAATATTTGCACATGGAAAACTTACTTAAATTTCTAAACCGTTTGTCGAAGCCCGAGCGCTTGGCGTTCTGCACTGCTTGTGCCACGTCTGAACGTTATTTGCGCAAAGCCGTGTCTATAAATCAGCAGCTCGGGGAAAGCCTTTGCATTCGGATAGAGCGTGAGTCGCAGCGGCAGGTGCAGTGCGAATCTCTACGGCCCGATGTTGATTGGGCATTTCTTCGTGGCACCTGCGGCTGCTGCTCTGCTGTCGCGGTAGCGGCAGACGAAAGCAAGTAATCGAGTCCAGTTTAATTTATTGCAGTTGCTTTTTCACCATTCTTTTTAAGAGGTTTTGCATGAGTGTTTCAGACGCCCTTCACAAGACTGTTCACAGCGCGACTGGCGGCCATACGGCGCTTGCGGCGCGCCTGGGCATGTCGCCTGTGATCCTCCGTAACAAAGCAAATCCCAATTCGACCAGCAATAAGCCTACGCTGGACGAAGTGGATCGCATTATCGGTCTGACGGGCGATGCCAGCGTGCTGCATGCCTTGGCGGCAAATCACGGTTACGTTTGCGTGTCCGTTGAGGGGCCAGAAACGGCCAGCGAAGCGGCAATCCTGGAAACAGTAACGAAGGTCTGGATGTGCAATGGCGACGTGGGTGCTGAAGTCCATAAAGCGCTGGCTGACGGAGTTATTGAACTGAGCGAGATTGAATCTATCAAGAAGGTGGTGTACAGCATGGTCCAGGCCGCGCACCAGATGGTAGCGCGCTTAGAGGTGATGGCTGATCGCACCGTCCGAGGTGGCATGCATGGCTAATCACGAACTCCCGCGCCGCGAAAGCGCCGCCCACTTGGCGCTCCGTGCGCTGCAAAACATCGGCGGCATGGCCACCACTCCCGAAATAATGCGCGTGCGCAATTGGCGCGGCAGCCAGTTCACGTTCTGCCGTGACGCCATTGATCGCCTGGAGCGCTGTGGCCTCATCAATGTTCTCGGCGCGAAATGCACGGTCACCGATGCTGGCCGCCAATACCTGGGCATTCCGGTCGAAAGCCGTCCGGTTGCTGCTGTGCCAGTAGGGCCGCGTTACGTAGCTCCCCGGCGTGAACTCAACCTGGCCAAACACTTTCCCCCGCGCCCCCAGCGCCCGGAGGGCGACGAGTTTCGCGATATCCCCTCGGTGATGGCTGGTCAGCGGATCGAATACCGGAGCGGCCGCGCCTGATGTCCCAATTTGAAGCTATTCCACAAGAGCTGCGTCAGCGGCCACAGTGGCTTGTTTGGCGTTTCGAACCGAACCCGAATCCGGCGAAGCAAAAGCCGCTGAAGGTTCCGTATTGGGTCAACGGCAAGCGCCGCCGTGGCGTCCAGGGCGACCAGGCCGACCGCAGTGGTTTGGTCACGCTCGACGTCGCCCTGGCTAAGCTGGCCGCGTCCAATGGCCACTTCACGGGCATAGGCTTTGCGTTTCTACCTGGTGATGGTCTGATCGGCGTCGACATCGACAAGTGCATCGATCCAGAGACAGGGGAGGTCAGCGACCTGGCGATGCAGACCATTGCCGGCTGCGACTCCTATACCGAATACTCGCCTTCGGGCACTGGCGTCCACATCATTGTCGCCGGCGCCACCACGACCTTTAAATCGAACGACATTGGCCTGGAGGTGTTCTGCTCCAGCCAGTTCTTCACGTTCACAGGCCGCCAGTTCGCCGGCTCGCCTGACACGATCAATGCCGTTTCGGAAGCTGAGCTTGACCGCCTGCGCGTGCTCGTCCGTGGCGCTCGTCCTGCTGCTACTCCAGTGCGTGCCAACAAGACGGCGGTCCCCCTTCCCCCCGGCGCCAGCGATTCGCGCGACCTGCGCGCGCGTCTTGACGCCGCTCTTGCTCACATTAGCCCGGAGGGCTATCACACTTGGATTCGTGTGGGTATGGCGCTCTACAGCGCTCTCGGCGAAGACGGCTTCCGCGTGTGGGATTACTGGTCTTCGCGCGCCGAGAACTATGACGGCCCGGAGGCGCTGAAAAAGCGCTGGGCGTCGTTTGGCGGCCGTGGCGTAGTTATCACCGAGGCGACCATCTTCAAAATGGGCATTGATAGCGGTTGGAAGCCGCCTCGCTCCGTCCTTCCTTCTCCTATCAAACCTGGTTCTTTGTCCCCCCGCCCCCCGAGCGGAAGCGAAGCTGTCGGCTCGTCCGACGCCCCCCCGCCCCCGGCTGGAAGCGATGGCGGCCTAATCAGCGCGGGGCCTGCCCCGCGAGGAGAGGAGTTAATTCAAGCGGGGGCGAAGGCCCCCGAGAACGACGACCAAGTCGTCGAAGCCGCAGCCGGTGACGCCGCTGATTCGTTCGCGGTCGCCGTCGACTCGACGGTGGTCCCCGACGGCTATCCGCTAGCCGCCGCCGACGACGACCAGCCGGCCGGCCTGGACGACATCCCGTTCGGCGAGAGCGCTCCGCTTTTCGCCGGGGGGGAGGGGGAGCGGCCGCGTAAGGAAAAGCCCAAGAAGGTTTATGACGATGCGCACTGGCGCGCCGTCGATGACGTGCTGGAGAACTTCGTGCTGATCTACGGCGAAGACCTCGTATGGGATCGTCGCCAGCGCATGCTGATGAAGCTGTCGGCCATGCGTACCATTGTCCAGAACTCCGATGTGATGAAGTTCTGGAGCGGGCCAGCGCGCAACTGGGTGCTGAAGAAGAACATCGTCTTCGATCCGACTGAAACGCCGAGTCCCGAGCCAAGCGGTCCCACAGCAACCTTGAATCTGTTCAGCGGCTGGAAGATGACGCCCAAGCAAGGCAACTGCCTGAAGATTCAAACGCTGCTGATGCACCTTGTCGACGGAAACGACGATATGTATGAATGGATCGCGCGCTGGCTGGCGTACCCGCTGCGTAATCCCGGCGCCAAGATGGAAACATCGATCATCATGCACGGCGACGAAGGCTCTGGTAAGAACTTCTTCTTTGAGAAGGTCGTCAAGGCGATCTATGGCGAGTATGGCTATGTGATCGGCAATGCCCAGCTGGAGGCCAACTTCAATGACTGGGCCAGTATGAAGCTGTTCATGGTCGCGGATGAAGTGGTGACTCGCGCCGAGTTGAAGCAGATGAAAGGCAAGCTCAAGTACCTGATCTCGGGCGACTCGATCATCATCAACCCGAAAGGCCTGCCAGAACACAGTGAGCGCAACCAGATGAATTTCGTCTTCCTGTCGAACGAACTGGTGCCGCTGGCCTTGGATAAGACCGACCGCCGCTACTTGGTGATCTGGACGCCACCGGCGCTGGCGCGCGAGTTCTACGTTGAGGTGGCGCAGGAAATCGCTGCGGGAGGCATCGAGGCCTTCTACTACTACCTGATGCATGAGCTGGACATGGGCGACTTCAACGAACACACGAAGCCGATCTACAACGACGCCAAAGACCGGCTGATCGAGAAGAGCCTGAATCCGGCCGAGCGCTTTTACCGCGAATGGGCGGCCGGCCTTCTGCCACTGCCGTTCCACACGGTCAGTGTGCAGCAGCTGTATGACGCATTCCAAACCTGGTGCAGCCGGTCCGGTGAATCGAAGTACACGACCATGACGACGTTTAGCCCGCAGGTCGAGCGCTACGCTGGCCAGGCGCTACGCAAGCATGCCGTGAAGTACGAATATGGCCACGTGGTCAAGCAGCGGACGGTGTTCCTCGTTGGCGACCAGCCAGAAGGGAAGGCAACTATCCGCGACTGGGCCGAAGACGCCTGCGCGTCGTTCGAGCAGGCGTTTCAAAAGTACCGGCGGCGGGACTATGTTGCGGATGTTGAGAGTTAACCCTCCACATCTAATACAACCCTCCACACCGCAAACCCGCATGGATACTAGGTTTGTGGACGGTGTTGACGGTATTGATGGTTTTTTTGAAGTCCACGCGCACGTAGAGCGCTGGAAACAGCAGACAAACGAAAACAGCGGCGTAATTTTTTTAAGTAATTCTGATTTAGGTATCAACACTGTCAACACAGTCAACAAAGCTAGTAAAAATCAGGCTCTCCGATGTGGAGGGTAGTGTTGAGGGTGTTGAACCTGACAAAAAAACGGGCAAATGGGAAAGGTTGGACGATGGCTGTTGAAATTGAAGTGGGTGATGAAGTAGTGGTAGAACCGACAGGCGCGGCGCAGCCAGCGCGCCAGCGTTCGACGGTGCGCAGTGAGCGTGTGGCCGCGCCTGCGCCGCGTGACTTTGATGCGCGCATGGACAACTGGCGTCGGGTGGTCAACGGTGGTAGCGGCGGCGCTGACGCCAGCGTGTGCGCCGCGTGGGCGAAATGGTACGTGGCGTTGCGCACGTCCGAAGCGCCGCCACAATCGGACGTGTACGAGGCGAAGTACAAGCCGTTGCAGCCACTGGTATCCCCGGACGTGTTGGACGGCTGGATCGTGGAGGAAGCCTACCGGAAGCTGGGCGACTTCAATGACCGCATGGCGCTGAAGTGCCGCCACATCTACGGCTTTGATGAGGCGCGCATTCGCACGAAACTGAAGGGCGTTCGCGGCCCGCACGTGCGTCTGGTGATCGCGCGCGCAGAAAATAATTTGCAAGCCATCTTGAAAAAGCTGGACAGCCGAAATACTATTCGCTCTACAACTTGTCTGCCGGGGTGTCCCGAGCCTACAGCCGAACAGGCGTCTCCGTGATGGAGGCGCACGTTCGTCTGTAGTCAGACAGTCAGCCGAAGGCCCGCCACTGCGCGGGCCTTTTTCATTTGCGGGATTAGTTCAGCGGTAGAACAGCAGCTTTCCACGCTCCGTGTCGCTGGTTCGAATCCGGTATCCCGCTCCATCAAGGAATTCAAATGCATCAGTCTACCAAGCCTGACCGGGCCAGCCGGCAGATAGCGATGCTGTCCGCCATTGGTGAGCCAATCGAAATCAAGATCGCCCTCTGCACCAAGCTGCCGTACTACGTTGAGTGTGTGCGCATGAACAAGGCCGCGCTGTACCTGGGCGCCACGCATGACGATCTGGTTCCGGGGCAGTGGCATACAGTGGTCACGTTCTACATCAACGACTTTGACGAGTGGCTTGCTGCTCATCGTGAGCTTGCGCATCAGGCGCTGCTCAAGTCCTACCAAAAACTGAGCCTGCTCGATGCGCGCATGGCTCGATCCAAACAACGTTGAAGCGACCCGCCAGCGCGCTCCAGTGGCGGGATGAATAACGGGCGCAGTCACCGACGTATCCAAGGGCAAGAGGGTTCCGGCTGCATTCGTGCGGCTCCGGCTTGTCGCGGGCGGTGACATCCATAACAACCGTGCAGACGTCTGCACAAAGGAGGCTAGATGCCTGTATCAGCACCTCGGCCGTGTTCTTTTCCCACATGCTCCGTCCTGGTGCGGGATGGCAGCGGCCGATGCGCGAAACATCCGCGCGACCAATGGAAGAAGACAACACCGACGAAGCGAATCACTGGCCGGCGATTACAGGCGATGCGCGTAGCGCTGTTCTCTCGTCATCCGCTGTGTGCAGAGTGCTTGCGGCAGGGCAGGGCAACACCGGCAACGCAGCGTGACCACGTCATCCCGCTGGCCGAAGGTGGCCTTGACGATGAAACCAACGAACAGGCCTTGTGTCAGGACTGCCACGATGAGAAGTCGGAGCGCGAGAGGCAGCGCGGCACGAAGCGGAGCGCTCGATGAGCGCCGATAGTCTGGTCCGGTTGAAACGTCGCCCATGGCTCAGCAGATTCCTACGCAGCTATAGCGGCTTCCGTGCCTTCCTGCCGATTTGGCCGTCCCTGTGTGCCGCGTGGCTCCTGACGCGTCCTGTCGTGTCGCAGGGGTATTCTCGGCGCGCCTGAAGGCATGGACGCCGGGTGGGGGCGGGTGAAAAGTCCGGGGCGAATTCGGCGGAAACCGACAGGTTCCCTGTATTTTTTCGCGGAGCGAAAACTACCCCCCTGGGGTTTGCCCCATGTATGCCTCCCCCGTCCACCTCATCAACTTCCGACCACTACGGAGGAATGACCATGAACCTGAAAAACCAGTTTGGCACGGCGCCTCCCGCAGTCGGCGCCGACGCGGTGACGGGCGCAGGCGCGATGACGTCGCCGGCACCGCCACCAGCTATTGAGCTGACGGACCAAGAGCGTGAGGTCTACCAGTACATCTGCGAATCGCTACGCGCCGCTGGCATCGAGCATATGACAGCGGGCATGCCCATCGCTGTGATTGTGCGGACGTTCATCGACTGGATGCGCGCGCGCGATGAGTGCGAAGAGAAAGGCCGGTCGCAGATTTCCAAAACCGGCTGGGCGACGCCCACGCCCTGGGCCGACGACGAGAAACGCTTGAAAATGGAGTTGGGCCAATGGTTGCCGAAAGCTTGTTTGACAATCCCGTCGCTGGCGCGCGTCCGAAAAGACAGCGGGCCGCAGGGGCAGCAGGACGACCTGTTCGCAAGCCTCGTAAGCCACGGCATAAACTCTCCCCGAAAAAACTCCAGTCACTGACCCCGGACGTTTTACACGAATGGGATATCGCCTACGGACTGCCAGTTCTTCGCGGCGAAATCACTGTCGGCCGTTATGTTTTCCTGGCCGTGCAGCGACACTATCAGGATCTGGTCGATGGTGCATATCGCGGCATCTACTATTCGCCGGAGCATGCGCGTCATGTGATTGACTACATCCAGCGCTTCTTTGTGCACATCAAGGGGCCGCTGGCCAGCAAGCCGATTCTGCTGGACCCATGGCAGCGCTTTTGGACGGCCGTGCTGTATGGCTGGCGCCGCGCGAGTGACGGCCAGCGCAGGTTCAGCCGCGCATATGAGGAGGTAGCACGTAAGAACGGCAAGAGTACCTGGAAGGGACCGCAAGGTGCCTACCTGTTCTCGATGGACGGTGAGGCCGGCGCCGAAGTCTACGCGGTCGCCACCACGCGCAACCAGGCTATGACGGTATTCAAACCGGCGTTCGACAATATCCGCCGTTGGGCGAAGCGCTCGGCGGGCGTGGCACGGTCGTTCAAGATATTTGCCGGCCTGAACCATGAGAAGGTGGAGCTTGATGACAACTCGGTCTTCATGCCGTTGCCGGCGAACGCTGAAAACCTCGACGGTCTAAACCCATCAGCCATTCTGTTTGATGAGCTACACGCGCAGAAACACCGCGATGTATGGGACGTCATGGAGTCCGCACTGGGTGCACGCTCGCAGCCGCTGCTGTCGGCCATCACAACGGCCGGGTTCATCTTGGACGGTATTTGTACCGAACAGCGGGACTACCTCGTATCGGTTCTCGATGGGCGGCGAAAGGACGATACGTTCTTTGGCTACATCTACACCTTGGACGAAGGCGACGATCCGTTCGATGAGGCGAACTGGCCGAAGGCAAATCCCGGTTTGGGCCTGTCTAAGACGGTCGAGTACATGCGCGCCCAGGCGCGTAAGGCGGCAGCGATGCCGGGCGCACGGGTCAACTTCTTCACCAAGGATCTGAACATCTGGTGCAACAGCGCAGATGGTTGGTTTGATATGGCGGTGTGGGATCACGGCAAGCGCAAATTTGATCCCGAGGTGCTGAAGGGCCGCCGCTGTTATGGCGGTCTCGACCTTGCCTCGACGCGCGATCTTACCGCCTTCTCGCTGGTGTTTCCGCCAGGCGAACCGGGTAGCGACTGGTATGTGTTGGTGTGGTTCTGGTGCCCTTCTGAAAAGGTCGCCACCCAATCAGCGGATGACGCGGCACCGTATGAGGCATGGGTCAAGGCTGGCTGGTTGACTGCGACCGAGGGCAACGTTACCGACTATGGGCCGGTACGTGAACAAGTTCTGCAGGCGATGCGAGATTACGACGTGGTCGAGATTGGCTTTGACCGCTGGAACGCACTGCAGCTGGCCAACGAACTACTCGCAAAGGACGTGCCGCTGGTTGAGGTGCCGCAAAACACTGGCGGCATGTATCCCGGCAGCAAGCTGCTGGAGGAGCTGGTGTACGGAAAACGCTTCCAGCATGGCGGCAACAAGGTGCTGCGCTGGTGCGCCAACAACACCGCGCTGCTTTTCGATACCAACGGCAACTACCGCCCGGACAAGAAAAAGTCGAATGCCAATGGGCGCATCGATGGCATCGTCGCAACGGTAATGGCCCTGAGTCGCATCGCTGCTGCAAATGACCAAGACGGCAATCTGGACGACTTCCTGCAAGGACCAATACGCACATGAACTTTATTAATTCACTACGCTCGTTCTTCGGACGCGGCGGAGCCACGGCGGAAACCGTCGGCCCGCAGGACGGCTTGCCGGGGCATTCGCTCATTCCGGATACCCGGCAGGTCGGGGTCGATGGGGCGCTGCAAATAAGCACGGTCTGGGCATGTGTAGACCGGCGTGCAACGACGGTGGCCAGCCTGCCGTTCTTCGTCTACAAGCAGGTGAACGGCGAAAAATCCCTGGCTCGGACGGAGCGGCTATACGCGCTGTTGCACGATCAGCCTAATCCCCGTATGACGCCCTTTGAGTTTTGGCGGGCGCTCATGATGTGGCACGACCTGCGCGGCAACGCATATGCTCGCATCGACCGCGATAGCAACGGCGAAGCGCTGGCGCTCTGGCCGATGCCAACGGATCAGGTTGAACAGGTTCTCCTGGAAGACGGCTCGCAGGTCTTCCGCTACACGCTTGGCGGAAACATCGCGGTCCTGGCCGCGTCCAACGTGCTGCACCTGAAGAACCTCGGCAATGGCACTGTCGGCCTATCGAAGCTGGAGTTCATGGCGCCCACGCTGGACGGTGCGGCGAAGGCCCAGCTGGACGCAAACAAGATGTTCGGCGCCGGCGGAAAGCCGGCCGGCGTCCTGATGATCGACAAGGTGCTGAATAAGGAGCAGCGCGAAGCGGTCAAGCGCAACTTTGCGGATATGAGCGAGGGAGTGACGTCCCGCCTCCACGTGCTAGAGGCGAACATGAAGTACGAGCCGGTGTCACTCACGCCCGCAGAACGGCAACTGCTGGAAACGCGACGGTTCGACGTAGAGGAAATTTGCCGCTGGTTCGATGTTCCTCCCGTTCTGGTGCATCACGCCAACGTCACCTCATGGGGGTCCGGCATAGCTGAAATCCGCGAGGGCTGGACTGTATTCAGCATCATGCCTCTGGTTGTCAACATCGCCCAGGCGGTGCGCCGTTGCGTACTGACGCCGGCCCAGCGCGCGCGCCTGACGGTCGAGCATTCGATGGATGCGTTGCTGCGCGCAACTCCCAAAGACCGCGCGGACATCCAAGCGAAGTATGTGCAGAACGGCATCCAGTCGCGCTCCGAGGTACGACAGCTGGAAGGCCTTCCTCGTCGGCCTGAAGCTGACGTGCTGACCGCGCAATCCAATCTTGTCCCGCTCAGCATGCTGGGCAAAGTCCCCGCTGGCAAGGGCGGGGACGGCAACACAATCGCACAGTAAGGGGAAATATGCATATCAAGAAGCTGTTAAAGCTGGAGGACGTCTCCCTCAAGATGAAAGGTGACGGTGGCACGTTCGCGGGCTATGCGTCGGTATTCGGTGGCGTTGACAGCTACGGCGACACCATCCTGAAAGGGGCATACGCGGCGACGCTGCGCAACATGAAGCCGAAGATGTTCTTCAACCATGAGTGGCGCATGCCGATCGGCAAGTACACGCTGCTTAAGGAAGATGACCACGGCCTGTATGTTGAAGGGGAATTGACGCCGGGCCTGACCCTCGCGTCCGATGTCCGCGCCGCGATGCTGCACGAAACGCTGGACGGCTTGTCCATTGGGGGCTTCGTTAAAAAAGGCGACTACGAAGAGACCGAGACGGGGCGCATCATCCACAAGTGGACCAGCCTGATGGAAATCTCTCCGGTTGTCTTCCCGGCTGATAGCGATGCGCGCATCGATATGGAATCGGTCAAGAGTAATGACTTCGAGCTTGAGCTGGCCGAGTGCCGGACTGAGCGTGATTTTGAGCGACTCCTGCGGGATGCAGGACTTAGCCGAAAAGGGGCTGCGGCGGTGGCCTCTCGCGCGAAACAGGTTTTCTCGGTGCGGGATGCACCGGTAACAGGCCTGGACGCGAAGACCGCCAACCAAGTATTGCAACGCCTGCAGAGCCTGGCTCAGTAAGCGATTCACTGTTCGAACTATCGGCCGCCAACAGGCGGCTTTTTTTATCCCCGAAAGGCTATTTATGAAACGTACTGTATATGGTGTTCAGCTGCGCGCTGTGGTGTTGGTTGGTCTGGCCGCTGCGGCTGCTGTGGCGCATGCATGTGGTTTTGACCTCCCGTCGCTGTTCGGTCTGACCGAATCGGCCAGCACCCATGGCGCCGCTTTGAGCATGGGCGCCGCAGCGCTGATTTCCGGCGAAATCGATGGCAGCCATATCATGAAGGCACTGGACAGCATCGAAACCAAGATGTCGGCAATGTCGGATAAGGCGACTGCTGAAATCAAAGACCTGGGCGCTGTTACGAAGGACACCAAGACGGCCCTGGACAATATTGGCACCGAGCAGCGCGCACTGGCGGATCGTCTGCTGCAGCTGGAGCAAAAGAGCACCGCGCAGAAAGACGATGAGACGCCTGCCGACGAGAGTGTCGGTCAGCTGTTCGTGAAACATGCAAACTACGACAACTTCCTGAAAAACGACGGCCGCATCAAAACCCGCGCCGAAGTGAAGAACACCGTTACCAACACGGTCGGCGCCACTTTCTCGGAGCGCCGTCCAAACATCATTGAAGGTGCTTTCCGCGTATTCACGCTGGAAGACCTGATGACGCGCATCCCCACCACCAGCAATGCGATTGACTGGGTGCGCGAGAACGTGTTCACGAACGGCGCCGCTGAAACGGCGGAAGGTGCTGCGATCCCGCAAACCTCGCTGACCTTCACGCCGAGCCAGATGCCAGTGTCGACCATCTCGCACTACATCAAGATTTCGCGTCAACTGGCCATGGACAACGCCGCGCTGGCGGCGTACATCAATCGTCGCATGGTGTATGGCGTCAACCTGCGCGCAGAAAATCAGATCATCGCCGGCAACGGTGTTACGCCGAATATGTCGGGTCTGACCCTCGCCGGCAACTATGTAGCCCACGGCTACACGGCAGCGATCCTGGCCGCAGCCGGCCTGCTGAACAACCGCTTCGATCTGATCGGAAAAATGATCGGTGACTGCGCGGCATCCGACAACCCTGCGGAAGTGATCATCCTGAACACGGCCGACTGGTGGACCCTGCGTCTGGCCAAAGATCAGACTGGCCGCTACCTGTTGGGCGATCCCGGCTCGAACGTCGTTCCTATGCTGTACGGCCTGCCGGTTGTCGCCAGCAACGCGATGACGGCGGGCAAGGTGTGGGTCGGCGCACTGCGCCAAGCGGTGACGCTGCACTACCGCGAAGGCATTGTGATTGATCTGTCGGACTCCGATGCGGACAACTTCACCAACGGCCTGGTCACCATCCGCGCCGAGCGCCGTCTGGCGCAAACGGTGGACAAACCAGCGGGTTGCCGTTTCGGCGATCTGGTTCCTGCCTAATTCAACCGGGCCGGGATCAACCGGCCCATTTGTGCAGACGTCTGCACAGGAGAAAAATGATGAACGAAGTACGAGTAAAAATTTTGCGCACGACTGCTACGGCGCAGCACGGTACGCTGGCTGATGGCACGATCCTGCGCACGTCGAAGGAGTTTGCCCAGCATCTGGTCGAAGACTGCGGCGCTGCTGTCTATATGGATGTGCAGGAACCTTCGGTGGTCGCCGGCGCGGCGCTTGTGGATACCGATCTGCCGCCCGTGGCGACCAAGCAGAAAGCGGTCAGCCGTAAAGCCGCCGCTTCGGCGCCGCCTGTAGAAGTGCAGACGGCGGCCGGGCCTGAGCTGGCCGATCAGCAGATCGATCTGACCGGCGTTGCGGTCGATGCGGTCGAAACCATGGCAGCGGACGCGGAAGGCTCCGCTGTTGAGCAATGAGCTTTCGCCGCGTAGTTGAGCCAGTATGTCTGCCAGTTGAGCTGGACGCGGCGAAGGCAAATCTGCGGCTCGATGGCGACGACCTCGATGCGGTGGTCACGGACTGGATCAGTGGCATCACCGACAGCCTGGAGCATGAAATAGGCCAGTGCCTGATGGCACAGACCTGGCTGGGAACGATGAACAGTTTCGGCACCACCTTGGAATTGCCGCACCCTGCGGTGGCAATTACGAAGATCGAGTATGACGACGCCAGCGGCAACCTGTGTGAGATTGCGCCGGCGGATGTGCAAATTGTCCGGAAACGCTACAGCAGCACATTGCAGCTGGCTAAGCCCGGTCCGTGGCCGGCGACTAGCTGCCGCGACGGCGCGGTACGAATCACGGTGGAGTGCGGCTACGGCGACGACCCGAAGTTCACGCCGCGCAATGTGCGCCTGTACATCCTCGCAAAGCTAGTCGACCAGTTCGACCCGGCGACGCAGAGCGAAAAGCAGACGCCGCAGTCCGCGTATGTCGATAGGCTTCTGGACGCCTGTAGGAGCTATTAATGGCCGCGTTCTCGATAACACTGAATCGCCGTGTCCAGCTGATGAAGCCGGGCGGGAGTGATGAGCTGGGCCAGCCTGATCCGAATGCATCCACTCTGATCGGGCCTGCCTGGGCGAACATACGCAACATGAAAGGTGCGGAAGCGGTCCGGGCCGGCGCCATGTCGGCATCCGTGCATTGCTCGATTCGTCTTCGCTTCCGCGAGGATCTTGCCGAGGGCATGCAGGTGATTCACGGAAACACCCGCTACACCATCCGGTCCGTGCTCCCTGATGAAGAAAAACGCCGTCATGTTGACCTCGTTTGTGAGGTGTCGCCGTGACTGTAGGAGTTTCTGTCAACCTGGGCGCCATGGAGGCGATGTTCGATGCGTTGGAGGATGACGTGGTTGCTGCTGCACGTCCTGCGGCGCAGGCCGGCGCCCAAGTGCTGTACGACGCGGTGAAGCAAAACGTGACCAATCTCGGCCGTGTCACTGGTAACCTGGCCAGCTCCATCTATCAGGTGTACTCGCAGGACAAGAGCGGCGACGGTCGCGCGGTCTACCACGTGAGCTGGAACCGCCGCAAGGCCCCACACGGCGGCCTGGTGGAGTTTGGCTATATCCAGCGCTATGCGACGTACGTTGGCAAAGACGGGCAATGGTACACGGCTGTCCGTGCCGAAATGCGCGGCAAGCCCAAACCGTCCCGCCGCGCGCCGCAGGCGGTCAAGGATGCCTACTACGTCAAGTTGCCGCAACCCAAACAGGTCGGCGCCAAGGCATTCTTGCGTTCGGCTGTGGTCAAGCTGCCGGAGGCGAAGAGCGCCGTGGAAACCGAGCTGCTGCGGAGGCTCGCATGACATTAGAAGCGATTCTCACGGCGTCGCTGAAGCAGGTATGCGACCAAACGTACCCTGACTTCGCGCCGCCGGCAACCAAGCTGCCTTACATCACCTATCAGCAGATCTACGGTGATGTCATCCGCTACATGGGAAAGGAGGTATCGAGCAAGGAAAACGCGGTCATGCAGATCAACGTTTGGTCCGCCTCTCGCAAGGAGGCGAAGGCGATGATTTTGCAGATCGAGGCGCAGCTGATCATGGCGAACCAGTTTCAGGCATCCCCGGTCGCCGCGGCCGTTTCCGATTTTGAGGCTGATGTACCAGCCTACTGCAGCAGACAGGACTTCAGTATTTGGGCTGACCGTTCCACGTAACACGCCGCAAGGCACACAACACAAGACCGCCGGAAGAGATTCCGGCGGTTTTTTTTCGTCCGTATGGACTTCCTCTTGTGCCCACTAGGGCAAGAAAGGCTTACCAATGGCAGCACGTCTTCCTGATGGCGCTATCGTAACGCTGGGCACCACCTTTGGCGCGTCCAAGCAAATTACCGGCATCACCAACGCCAACCCTGGCGTAGCAACTTCGAATGCCCACGGCTTCAACAACAACGATCTGCTGGTTGTCACGTCGGGCTGGTCGAATCTGAATAACCGCGTTGTTCGCGCTGCCGGCATCGCGGCCAACGCGTTCAACCTCGACGGTATCGATACGACGTTGACGAACCTGTATCCGGCCGGCTCCGGTGGCGGTAGCGCGGCGGCCGTGACGGCATGGACGCAGATCAGCCAAATCACCGGTTTCCAGACTAGCGGCGGCGATCAGCAGTTTACCAGCCTGTCGTTCCTGGAGCAGAACTTCGAAACCCAGCTTCCTACCGTCATCAGCGCGATGAGCATCAACATCGAGATCGCCGACGATCCATCGCTGCCGGGCTACCAAGCTTTGAAGGCGGCCTCGGATGCGCGCGCGATCCGCCCGCTGCGCCTGTCGCTGCCAGATGGCTCGTTCATTCTGTACTACGGCATGGTGTCGTTCAACGAAACCCCGACGCTTGATAAAGGCCAGGTCATGAAGGTCAAGGCGACGTTCTCGCTGCAAGGCAAGCCAGTGCGCTACGCCGCCTAACCCACCTACCGCATTACCTTCCCGGCCGGCGTCGCTGGCCGGCTCATTTCTATTCTCGAAAGACACAACATCATGGCAAAAATCGTACTGGGCCAACGTCCTACCCACTTCACCCGCGCTGTCAAATTCTCCCTGCTGGATGGCACCGCCGCGTGGATCAACTTCAATTACAAGTACCGCACCCGCTCCGAGTATGGCGCCTTCGTTGATGAAAACGTGGAGCGCCACAAGCAAGCGGCCGAGGCGGCCATTGCCGACGCCATCAAGGTAGCCGAAGAGGCAACCAAGGATGCCGGCCAAGTCACCAAGCTGCCGGGCATGAAAGACGTGCTGGAGAAGTCCAGCAACGACAGCATCGAGTTCCTGCTGGGCGCAGCC
Organism: Duganella aquatilis; assembly: GCF_009674565.1. Lineage (GTDB taxonomy): Bacteria > Pseudomonadota > Gammaproteobacteria > Burkholderiales > Burkholderiaceae_D > Rugamonas > Rugamonas aquatilis. Next base: position 70,203 of record NZ_WKJL01000019.1, on the reverse strand, counting down.
GAAGGCTGGAACCTCGACGCGCCATTCACCCGTGAATCGCTCGAACAACTGGTCGATGAATACCCGCAGGCGGCGCTGGCCGCAGTGGAGACCTACCGCCTGGCTTGCACCGAAGGCCGCCAGGGAAACTAAAGGCCATCGCGCGGGGCATGTACGAACGCATATCGGAGGATGACAAACCCAATGCGTTCGGCCTGACGCGCGCCGACTTTGAGCGCATCCCCATCGAGGTCTGGCCGGAGCACTGGCCGGCCTACGTCCTGTTTTGCGATCTGCAAACCCAATGGCGCACTGGTGCCGCTGGTTGTACCGGCCTTGACTACAACGTCCTCGATCGCCGGCTTGATCGCCTGCAGCAACGGCAAGGCCTGTCTGACGATGAGCGGGATGCGCTCGAAGACGATATCCGCACGATGGAATACGAGGCGCTGGCCACGATGCACGAGAAAATTGAATAGGAGAATGGATGGCAGCAGAAGAAAGGATTATTCAATTAGCCGTTGAAGTCGATGCCACCGCCGCGCGCCCAGGCTTTCAGGAAGTGCGGCAGGAAGCCCAAAATATGGCGACCTCCGTTGCGCGATCTGGTGCCGAGGCCAGTAACGCCATTGGGGACATCGGGGACGCGGCGACCAATTCGGCCCGCCGCGTTGAGGTGGCTGAGCGCAATCTGATCGGCTCGATCCAGCGTGCCACCGCTGTAGCGCAGGCGGGAAGCCGCTCGGGGGCAGAGTACTACCAAGCGCTTGCAACGCAGCGCGGCGTCGATCCCCGCGTACTGGAACCGTATCTGGCACAGCTGCGACGAGTCGAGGCAGAGCAGCGAGCTGCGAACGATGCGCTGAACAATTCGCGCTCGGCGTTCAACAACGTCAACGTGTCAGCTGCACAGACTGCCGCTGCGTTGCGCGGTGTGCCGGCGCAGTTCACGGACATTGTGACCAGCCTCCAAGGTGGGCAGGCTCCGTTGACCGTGTTCCTGCAGCAAGGTGGCCAGCTTCGCGATACCTTCGGCAGCGCCGGTGGTGCAATTCGTGGCCTGGCTGGTTATGTGGTCAGTTTAATCACGCCTGTGACCGTCGCCGCTGGTGCGTTTGTCGCGCTGGGCGTAGCGCACCATGCCGGCGCCGAGGAGGCGCTTGCTTACGGTCGCGCTATCGCGCTGTCCAATAACGCTGTAGGCGCGTCCGTCGAGATGATGGCGGACGCGGCGCGCACAATCGGCAAGGCCACTGGCTCGCAGCATGAGGCCGCCGAGGCGGTAACGATGCTGGGTGCTGCTGGTCAGGTCGCTGGCGACCGGCTGGCTTTGTACGGCAAGGTTGCGGTTGCCAGTCAGCGCGACGTCGGCATTGCAGTCAAGGATACCGTCGCTGAGTTCAATGAACTGGGCCGGTCGCCGCTGTCGGCGCTGGACAAGATCAACGAGAAGTACCATTTCGTCACCGCATCCATTTACGCGCAGGTCAAGGCGTTGGAGGATCAGGGGAAGCATAGCGAAGCCGCCAAGTTGGCGCAGGACGCATATGCAAACAGCATGACGGAGCAACATGACCGTGTGGTCGATGCGCTGTCTGACTGGGAGCGTGGATGGCTGCGGATCAAGAAAGCTGCCTCCGGAGCACTGGATTCCGCTATTGGGTTCGCGATGGGCCGGGAGGCCACCAGTGCGGAGAAGATCAATTCGCTGTTGACCGAGCGTGAGCGCATCGAGCAGCGGCTGGCCGCCGCAGTGAAAAGCGGGGACACTCGTAAGCAGGCGGAGTTCAACTTCGAGCTTGAGCAAAACAAGTCCCGCATCAATGCGGAGCGCGACAAGCAGGATGCGGCAAAGGCCACCGCCAAGGCGCAGGCCGACGCGGTAGAGGCTGACGCCGCGCGCATCAAGTGGATGAAGGACGGTGATGAATTCCTGACGCGTGGGGCGCAGCTAGAGCGCGACATCACCAAGGCGCGTAACGAGGGAGCGGCAGCGCAGCTGTCTGCCGGCGAGATCGAGAAGCGCGTTGGCCTGATCCGTCAGAAATACTCTGACATCTTCAATGACCAGATCGATTCGCAGATCGCGGCCCTGAAGCGTCGTAACGCCGTGCAGGATGAGGTTGCGGGACGCGCTGCTGATGCGCTCAGTTCGGTCCATTCGTCCGGCCTGGTCAATGACGAGGATTATCTGAAGGGCGCGGCGCAGATCGACCAAGCCGCCATTACCCGGCAGCGGGAGCAGCTGGAACAGGAGCTGGCTCTGACAGCCCGCAAGCAGAACAGTCTGAAGGATCAGGCTGAGCTGCGCGGCCAGTTGGCGGTACTCGATGAGAAGGCGACCTCGCGTCAGATCAAGCTCGAAAATGATCTGGCGGCGCTGGAGGTGCGACGTACCCGCACAGCGGCAGACAATTACGGCAACGTGGTTGATAAGGCTGCGGAGGATTCCGACGCGTTGCGCAAGCAGGTACTTGCACAGCAGGACTACAACGAAAAGATCGGCCTGTCTGCAACCGGCCTGGCCGAGCTGGAGGCGGCGCGGCTGGAGAACCTGGCCGTACTGAAGGATGAGGCAGCAACCACAGCTGATGCCGCTGACTTTAGTGGGCGGCTGTCTAAGGAGTATCGCGCCCAGGCTGATTCGCTGCGTCAGCTTGCCGACGAAAAGCGGCAGGGCGCTACCAAAGAGATTCTGGCCAAGCAGGCAGACGATGCTGCGCAAGCGTGGAAGCGTGCCTCTCAGGAAATCAGCAGCAGCCTGACGGATGCGCTGATGCGTGGCTTCGAAGGTGGCAAGAGCCTGGCGGTAAATCTGCGGGACACCATCGTCAATCTGTTTAAGACGATGGTGCTCAAGCCGACTATTCAGGCCGTGGTGACGGGTAGTCCGGGCGGGGCCAATGGCGTTATGAGCGCCGCGCAAACCGCGTCTGGCCTCGGCAATCTGTATGGCACGTTCGCCAACATCGGCGGCACAGTGACTGGCATCGGCAGTCTGCTGGGTTCTGGCACGGTGTCGGCCTTCGGCGCCGGCCTATCGGGTGGTGCTGGCGTTGCTGATGCCATCGCCGCGTATAACGCCGCTGGCATGACATCCATCGGTACGGCGATGTCAGCCGGTTCCACCATTTCGACGGCAATTGCGGCGATTCCCGGTTGGGGCTGGGCTGCACTTGGTGCTGCCGCTGTCGCGTCGACGTTCTTTGATGACGGTCCTGAGAAGGATACCCGCCTGAAGTTCAGCAGCAACAACGCGGCGGGGAACATCAGCATCAACGAGCGTGGCAACGAGGGCAAGACGACTCAAAGCTACATCGATGGTTCCAGCACTGGCGCCTTCGGTACGTTCGGTGTTTCGTCCAGTTTCTGGATGAATGCCAGCCAGCCGGTGGTGCAGAGCTTCATCCAGACGGTGACGAAGGTTGACGACCAACTGGCCCGCTTCCTGACCGATTCCGAAAAGTCGTCGGTCATTACGGCGGTCACGAACACGTCGACCACGGCTCACACCGGAGAGGAGGGCGCAAACCCGAACGCGTCCGGTCAGCTGGATGATGTGTTCGCCAAGCGCTTGGCTGCGATTTTCGACGGCATCTCGCCTGGGATGTCTTCCCTCATTGCCGGCTTCAAAGGCACATCGGAAGAGCTGGCCACCGAGGCGGCTGCACTGCTGCAGTTCCGTCAGGCGCTGGGGCAGTCCGGTGAGGCGATCTTCGGCGCCAAGGTAACGTTGGAAGACCTCGCGAAACTGAAAGATCCAAGCGAGGCCACCAGCGTGGCGCTGCAGCGTGTGACGAACGAATTCAATGCCACGAACGCGGCGGCCGTCACGGTAGGCAAGGATGCAACGGGTGCGTTTGGTGCGGTCGGGCTGGCGTCGCTGGCCGCGCGCGAACGCCTGGTGCAATTTGCCGGGGGCTTGGATGCGCTTAGCCAGCAAACCACGTTCTACGCCGAGAACTTCCTGAGCAAGTCTGAGCAGCTGGCGCCCGTGGCCAAGCAGGTTGAAGCCCAGCTTGCAGCGATGGGGCTGGCCGGCGTTGACTCGCGTGATCAGTTCGCGGCCGTGGTTCGTGGTCTCGATCTGTCCACCGAGGCAGGCGCCAAGCAGTATGCCCAGTTGATGGCGCTGGCGCCGGCATTCGCCCAGGTGCACGATGCGATGGCAAGCGTGGAGGACATTGCCAAGAGCCGTGCCGATCTGGAGAAGCAGATTCTGGAAGCCGCCAGCGGATCGGCGGCAGCGCTTGCATTGACGCGGAAGCAGGAACTGGCTGCGATGGATGCCAGCCTGCGCCCGCTGGCCGAGCGCCTGTATGCGCTGCAGGACGAAAAGACCGCACTGGAGGCTGCGAAGGAGGCAGCAAGTGTTCTGGTGTCGAACGCTGATGATGCGTTCTCGGTCCTGCAGAAAGTGGTGGACCGCGAGAAGGCGGCACGTAGTGCGGCGCACGATGCTGAGATTGCAGCGATCAGCCAGCGAATTGACGTGGTCAACGCATCGATCACCAAGATTAAATCGCTGTCCGACTCTCTGCACTCTTCACTCGACCAGCTGCATGCACCTGGCATGGAAGCTCAAGACAGGCTTTCGGCGCAGGCGCAGATCAAGGCCGCTTTGGCAATCGCCAAGGCTGGCGGACCTCTGCCGGATGCCGACAGCCTGAAGAACGCGCTGGGTGTTGTAACGCAGGATGCCTCGAATCAGTTCAGTTCCTATGCTGACTACCAGCGCGATTTCTATAACACGGCCAGCGACATCTCGGCGCTGAGCAGTGTGACCGATAGCGCGCTAGACGTGCAGCAGAAGCAGCTCGACGTGCTGCAGGCGCAGAAGGATGCCGCTGACGCGGCCTACGAAGCGGAGATTGCCCGCCTTGACGGCCTTATCGCGACTGGGCAGCAGCAGATCGATGGGATCAAAGGTGTGGATACCAGCGTGCTGACCGTAGCACAGGCGCTTGTTGCGCTGCAGTCGGCTATCAGCGCCGCCCAGCAGAACAGCATCGTCGCCGCGAACGCTGCAGCTGCCAGCGCGCATATGACGTCGCCAGGCACGCCGGCAGTGGCCAGCACGACGGAATCGCAAATCGTGGGCCTGTATCGCACGCTGCTTGGGCGGGAGCCTGATGCAGCTGGTCTGGCGCTGTGGGTGAATTCGGCCAACAACGGCGCATCGATGACGCAGATTACGAACGGGTTCCTCAACAGCGATGAGTACAAGAAATTGCACCCGTTCGCTGTGGGAACCAACTACGTGCCAACCGATATGCCGGCATTGATCCACAAAGGCGAACGAATCATCCCGGCGGCTGATAACCGCGAACTGATGGCGAGGCTCAACAGCCCGGCCCTGCAATCGAACGTCTCGGCGGCCGACTTGGAGGCGATCCGGACGCTGCTGGAGCAAATCGCTACTTCTAGCAACATTTCCGCTGACGGTGCTGCGCGCGCTGCAGGCATTCTCGAAAGAGTGTCAGCAGGTGGTGGCCCGCTGCTTGTAAAAATGGAGGGTTAATGGCGGCCAAGGTATCTGTTCTTGTGCCGGTTGATGTCGACAGCAAGGTGCTGAAGTCCAGCACCGCTGTTGAGACTTATGCGGACTACGTGGCGGGCAAGGTCTACAAAAAAGGCGACCGCTGCGTAAGTCCGACAAAGAACCGGATTTTTGAAAGCCTGCAGGACAACAACTCGGGGCACGATCCAGCCATCACGGACAACCTGACGGGCAACACGCCGTGGTGGATGGACTATGCGCCCACCAATCGCATGGCCATGTTCGACACCGACGTCAGCACGGCGACCGTGGCGCCGTCCCCGCTGACCGTCGTGCTGCAGCCGGGGTTCTTCAGGGATTTGTACCTGAACCTGGATGCGGACGAGGTGGATCTGGTTGTGCGCGATTCGCCCGGTGGCTCGGTGATACGGGCGACGCACGAGGTGCTGGAAGGCTCTCAGCCGGGTGACTACGACGAGTATTTCTTCGGGCGCTTCGAGCCGCGCTATGACTTCATCGCGCAGGACATCGAGCCGTACAACGCGGCAGAGATCACCCTGACACTGACCAGTGCCAGCGGTACGGTCAGCTGCGCGGTGATGGATGTTGGCGACCTGATCGCACTGGGGGACACGCTCGTCGGCGCCAAGGTCACCCCCAAGACTTACAGCTATGTGGATCAGGACAAGTTTGGCGGCGCCAAGATCGTCCGGCGCGGCGCGGCCAACGATTTGGCGATCACCGGCATTCTGGATCGTAGCGAGTCTCCCATGGTGCATCGCACGTTGATGAAAGTGCTGGATACGCCTGTCCTGGTGACGGCGAGTACGGGTGTGGATTACAGCCCACTCCGAAACTTTGGCTTGGTGAGTGGCGGCATCGAGTATCCCAACATCCCAGATAAATGCAATTTGAATATTAACGTACAAGGCTTAATCAGATGGCAGTAACACAACCCCCTAATATCGACGCGCCCCCAGTCGCGCCTCAGCGCAAGGACCGCAATACCTTCGCCGGCCGTGTAGACGCGTTCCTGACCTGGCTGATTACGGCGGTGGCTCAGTTTCTCGCACTGGCCGCTAACGTTTTCAACAATGCCCAGGAAGCGTACAACTCGGCCGCGCAAGCCCTTGCTTCGGCCGATGCGGCGGCAGCTGCGGCGAAAACAGCCACGCTGACCGCCAACGCAGCGATGTTCGATCCAGCATTTGCATATGGCCAAGGGCAGGCTGCAATTGCACCAGCGAATCTGCAGGTTTATCGCCGCAAGTCTGCGGGAGTTTCTGTCGCAGATCCGTCGACCGATCCGAACAATTGGCAGCGTGCAATAAACGATCCGTTCGGCGCCGTGGATGCGCTGAACATTACTGGTGACACGGCGCTCACCCTGAATTCGCGCAACGTGTTGCGTGTGGCGGCGACGATCAAGAATACGTCGTTACGACTGCCGGTTGCAACGTCGATCAATAACGCAAACGGCACGTACCTTATCAAAAACATTGGAGCATATCCGCTGGCCTTGCGAGATAGTGCGGGAACGCTGTTGGCCGTCCTCCCTGGTGGCGGTGCAAGCGGCATCTTCGCGTGCGAAGATTTCAGCACGGTTGCCGGAACGTGGTTGGTGATGGTGCCGGAGAACATCGGCGCCATAGCGACCGGCGCCGCGACTTTTTGGGCGACAGCAGTCTGCAATTGGATTAGCGTCAGCGCTATTCCGGGCGTCGCTGATAAGGCCTTGATCGCCTGGTGCGCTGGCGGAAATATGTATGCCGCGATTGCTAGCCGGTCTGGGGCGACAATGGTTTCGGTCGGCGCGCCGGTGACGCTCGGCGCAGGCAACGCGTCGACGAACAATGGATCAATGTGCGTGGCAATGTCCGCCACGGCAGCGTTCGTGGCCTCGCCGAACCCGGCGACCGCCGCTTATGGTCTCTATGCATTGTCGCTCAACGTTGTCACGAACACGGTCACGGTTGGCTACTCGTTGGCGAATGCTTACGGCGCCGTGCCGACCGCATTTATTGATCCGCAGCCGCAGGTGTTGGATGCGACACGTGCGGCCTGGCTTGTGGCGTTCAGCAATACGGTCTATTTGATGCTGGCGCAGCACAATGGCTCTGCTGTTCCTGCATTTTCAGTTCAGGCCCTGAACGAGCTTAATGGCGCCGCCTCAGCTGCCATAGCCCATGTTGGTAACGGCAATTTGATGCTTGTGGGAGCGGCAGGAGGATCACTGAATTCGACTGCAGGGACTGCTATCACGAGTTTGGGTGTACGCAGTTGGGGCAGTCAAAACGTGATTGATCTGTCGTCGGGCGCCAGCAATTTGATGTTCTCCCAAGGGAATAACCGCGCGGCTGTAATTTCGGGGATAAGCGGCACGTCCGCCGGTTCGAGGGACAAGACCTTTACGGTGGTGAGTTCCGGCGGCGCTCCAAATATGCCGAGTGGTCATCGCCACTTTCCTTCAGGCTCCGTCTCGGGTAGCAACTCGTACTTGGCTAGCGCCGTCGTCGGGACGACTTACTGCCTCTTCGGATCGACTTATTCGGCACGTGGCCATGGTATGCGTTTGATGCGATATGCAAATGATGCGCTTTTTGAATTTGCATATAGCTGGCCTGACGATATGCCGCATGTTGCCAGCAATTTTATGTCGTGGCGCGTCGCTGGCGTTGGCGGCCAGTTCGCTATTGCCGCGTCTTTGGATGCAAGTGGCTATCCGCAGGTTGTGTTATTGGAGGTATGCAAAGTATGAAAACCGTTATCGTTGTAGATGGCATCGCGGCGCTTGCCGCAAATTCAGTGCTTTTGTTTCCAGACCACGCCGTGGTCGACGCAACGCACTTCGATGAGCAGGGCGCACCGCTCGATGGCACGCGCTACCTCTGCTTTAGCGACGCGTCGCAGATAGTGGAGGTTGAAGTGTTGCCGGTTCCATGGGTGGCTGGTGCCTACCGCGTTGTGGAGGGGGCGCTGCTGCTGGATGCGGAGCTACCAGCGTGGCAGGCCTACCTGGCGCAGCTGGCCAGCGCTAAGCAGCAGCTTAATGTACGCATTAACGACTGGCGTGCGGAGGCCAACGGGACGACGTTTCCCTATCTGGGGAAGCATATCCAGTGTGATCTGACTAGCACCATTGATTTGATGGGAACCGCCAATCAGGTAGCGCTGCTGGGGACGTTCCCGCCGGACTTTCCCGGCGCGTGGAAGGCGTACGACAACACCTATATTCCGTTGCCGACAGTCGAGGATTTCAAGGCGCTATACGAAGCGTTCACGCAGCGCGGCTCGTTGAACTTCCAGCACGCGCAGGAATTGAAGGCGGCAGTTGCTGCCGCGTCGACGCTCGATGAGCTTGACGCCATTGCGTGGTAGGAGGTGGGCATGATCCAAGACATTCAACCTGCCGGCTTTCATGTGGCTTTCTATAAGGGGACGCGGCCAGGCCTGTCCGGCATCTACAGCCGCGCTGTACGCGGTTGGGAAGGTGGTCGCTACAGCCACTGCGAACTGGTGTTCAGCGACGGCGTATCGGCTTCGGCGTCGTTCGTGGACGGTGGCGTGCGCTTCAAACGCATCGAGTATGACCCTGCCAACTGGGAATACCTCCCGTTACCTGCCGCGCTGGAGGGCGAGGCGCGCCAGTGGTTTGCTGAACACGAAGGCGAGGCTTACGACATCCTGGGCAACGTCCACTTCGTGATTGGCTTCGTTCCACAGGCCCGCCGCAAGAAGTTCTGTTCCGAAGCGGTAGGCGCAGCGCTGGGTGTTCCGGATGCCTGGCGCTTTGGCCCGAATGCTCTCTCCGCGCTGCTGCTGTATCTGGTTGATCCACCGCCGCCATCGCCATGGCGACTAGTGCCGGCCGCCGCGAACTGAGCGACCAGTGATCTAACAGCCACCTTCGGGTGGCTTTTCTTTTTTTGAAAGTGTGCAATGCAAGACCGACGCAATTTAACTGACGCCGATGTAAAGGCAATCGTAGACGAAATGGAACAGCGCATGACTGCACGCTTTTACGGCGACATCGGGCGTGGTGTGTGGGGGCTGGTCTGGAAGGCCGCCATCGCCGCCATGCTCGTATTCGCCGCATATGGTTCCACGAAAGGGTTCAAATGATTATCTCTCTGATTACCGCGCTGGGCGGCGGGCTGATGCGCCTGCTGCCTGAAATCTTCGCGCTGCTGAACAAGCGCACCGACAACGCGCACGAGCTGGCGATGCTGGACCGCCAGTTCGAGCTGGAGAAGTCGCGCGCGGCAGCGCACAAGGATGAGCTGCAGCTGACGACCGACGCGGCGCAGACCTTGGCGCTACTCGATGCGCAAAAGTCCGCGCTGGTTGGTCAGGCGCAGTTGACCGGCACATGGTGGGTTGATGCGCTGAACATCCTCGTTCGCCCGCTGACGACCTATTACATGCTGCTGTTGTACGGGCTGGCCAAGGTGGCGCTGTTCGCGGTGGCGGTGCATTCCGGCGGTAACGTCTGGCAGGCCGTGTTGCAAGCCTACGATTCGGAAGACCGCGCACTACTGACTGGCATCCTGTCGTTCTGGTTCGTCGGTCGCGTTCTGGATAAGAAGTCGTGAGCGCTGCGGCTGACCTGGCGTGCGGCCTGATACGGCCCTTTGAAGGCCTGTCGTTGCGCGCCTATCCTGATCCGAAGTCGGATCTGGCCAGGGCCATGCGCAAGGCCGGCATCATGACTGCCTACATGCAGGGCAGGGCGGAGATACCGCCCGCGCTGCGCGGGCTGGATGGCGCGCCCTGGACGATTGGCTACGGCGAAACCTTGGGCGTCCACGAGGATATGTGGTGGACGCAGGAGCAAGCGGAGGCGCAACTGCAGCGCCGTGCTGCCAGCTTCCTTTTGGGAGTGCTGGGCGCTTGTCCGCAACTGCTGCGGGAGTCCGCCACCAGACAGGCCGCGTGCACCTCGCTGGCGTACAACATCGGGGTGAAGGCCTTCCGGCTGAGTTCTGTCAGCCGTTGCACTATGCGGCGCGAGTATCCCGCTGCAGGCGACCGGATGCTGCTCTGGAACAAGGGGAACGGTGTTGTGCTTCCGGGGCTGGTGGCACGACGGAAGGCTGAACGTGCGATGTATCTCACCGCATAAGTGCAGACGTCTGCACAATCTGTTACCTAAAGTATTGTTTTAAGGTATTATTGCCGTGTGGAAATGTCAACCTTATTGAAAGGATTCTATGGGATTTTTGGATTGGCTTAATGTTGCATTAGTGTCGGGCTGGAAAGCACTTATTTGCGGCTTCGTGATGTACTTCGTGTTGTTCTGGGTAAGCTTGCAGTGGAGTTGGCCAACTGTTTTGAGGTTTGCGCTGACTTTTGTCGCTATCATTATCCCTATGGTTCCAGACTTTTACCATTTGCTGGTTGCGCCGGACGTAGTTGCGTTCCTTGAGGATAAGAGTTTGGCGCCAGATGCTTTGTGGCTGGCAATCAAGGCTAAGTTCTGGGCTGGTTTGGTAGGGCACGCTTTAGCCTACATCGCCCACGAATATTTCTCGTAATTGCGATAGGAAAAGGCCCGCTGTTGGCGGGCCTGGATCCGATAGTCAAGCCGCTTGAACGTGCTTTGACTCCTCTTCGATAAGTTGCATCGCTGCACGTGCCAACAGGCCACTACGTGACTCGTGGCGAGGTGCAACGTATCTATCGATCTTGCTCAGAACGAAGCGAGGCAAGCTGATATTGATGCGCTCGGGTGTGCTGTCCAGCTTTTCCAGATCAATATCGACCAGTGCCCAAATGCCTCCGGCATGTGCAGGATCAGCCTGCAAATCTTCGATTTTGCTTTTGGTGATTTCGACAACATCACCCAACTCCAAAAGCGTTTCAATATGACTGGTGATCGCCTCTTTTGCGTTCTTCAGCGCATCCTCTACAGTATCGCCCCATGAATGCACACCTTTGATGTCCGGCACGTTCACGCCGTACACACTACCTTCATCTTTAAAAATTACGACTGGGATATCCATGTTTAACTCCTTCGACCGGCTCCGTGCTCCACGTCCGATCAGCAATAACTACTATGGCTTGGTTGGTATTCGTGTGTTTCCTCAAGTAGTCCCCGGCATCCTCCCAGATGCCGGGGCGCTGCTTACTTCAGTCCTGCGTCTTTCAAAATGCTGTTCCACGTTCCAATTGGCAGGTCTTTTTTCGGGTGTGGGACCGTTACAAGACCGGGCTTTTCAGCGTGTTTGAAGTGATGGTGGCTTCCTTTAACTCGCACTTCCTTCCAGCCATCTTCTTCCAGCATTCGGATCAATTTACTTGAGTTCATCTACCCCCCGAATGTTGATGTGTGTAATTATACACACAAAAATCAAAGGTGTGTAGAAGTGTGTAGAAATTTGATGGTGAATTTTCGCACTCAGATTTCGGCATCAGAACTGCTTACTATTTCCAATTGTCCCTTTCTAAAGACCTCAAACCGTAACTCCCCATTTACTACCCATTCGCAGTAGATGCCGTTTCTGACGCCTTCCCAGTTGTGCTCATCGCCCAGGTCTGAGCATGTCACACGCATGATCGCTCCATATTTATCCCCGATCATTCGTACAAGATCATTGTCGCGCGGCTGAGCGGTTTTCATTCCATCAGTCATAGCAGATCCAATTGCGTGTTTGCTGGCGCGCTCGTCGTGGCCGGGGTTCGGGTACGCAAGGCTTGTGGTTCGGCCCATGACTTCATAAGGTCCGCTGGATAGTGCCGCAGGAAGCTACGGGCGAAATCTAAGTCTTTGCATTCCAGCCAGTCATCCCACTCTGCCTGGGGAACGATCACCAGTGAGCGCTTTTCATCGTCTGGCTTGTGGAATCGGCGCATCAGCGGGTGTTCGTCGGCGTTGATGGTCAGTTGCGTGAATGCGACTACAGGGCCGTCCTTGCCAGCCCACTCGCGCCATAGGCCGGCGATGGCAAACATCGACATATCGGCCATGCCGATGCCCCAGCGCACTGCTGTCCCGGTCTCGTAGCACGGCTCGAAAAAGCAGGTGGCAGGCACCAAACAGAACTGCTGACGCTTCCATGCTGGCGTGTACAGTGGGCGCATCAGCAGGTCTTCGGAACGTGCGTTCATCGTGTCAAACCATTTCGGCTTGGGTACTGGGAGGCCGCGTTCTAATGCCTTCGCTTTTTTAGCTTCGTATTCTCGCCGCTGCACTTCCATGGGGTACATGGCGTAGTTGGCCAGTACTCCCTCTCGCTGGCCATTTGCCCCGCGCCGCACGATGGGCGCACTGTAATCCTTCCATATTTCCCGCTCCCATACCTCGCTTATGCCGAATAAGCCGCCCATGTTGGCGTTTAACGTTGCGGTGTCCGGTGGTCGATAGTTCACGCACATGGCTGAGTTCCTTTACCGATGGAATTTCATGATAGCGCTTTTCCGCTCGGGTGATTATACTGTACAAACATACAGTAATCTATTAAGGGCTAGAAATGAAGGTCTGGGTGTCACGGCGCCGGGAAGAGGGGGCGGCGCTGGCCAGCGCGTTGCCGGTTGTTGACGGTGCCTCGCTGCTGGAGCTGGTGGTGGTCGAGGTTACGCTCGACGGTAATCGTCGGCCAGCCAAGGTCGCTCGGTTGCGGCCAATTGGTGAGCAGCGCATTCTTGCACAAATGCTGCTGCCGAAACTGGTAAAAGTCCACGGGTGGAACCTAGTGCTGAGCGGCGTCGAAGAGGTGCGGATGGAGTACGGCAAGCCGCGTGGGTTTGCGCAGACATGGGTTTGTAAGTTGTGGGTGCCAGAGCAAGCGGCAGGTTTTAGAGTTCGACACACATACGAGCGTGGTGCGGCAATACCTAAGAGCGCGATTCACCAAGCCAGCGGCACTCGTGGCACGTTGGTTGTGACAACTGACTATGTAACTCCACTTCAGCGCCACACACTTTGCGCCGAGATGCATCACTACAAGACGGCTACGTTTCCGGCTGGTCGCCTTGTGGACTGCCATATCGAATGGATGTCTGATAATACTTTCGAGCTTGGCGGTCTACAGGTTTGGGACGCGCACGGTGATCGATCCCAATGGGTAGAGCGCGCCGGGTGGCTTTGTGAGTTCGATGTCGAGCAGCGGGAGTTGACCAAGGCGGAGTACCGCATGCTGCGATAGCTCAACGTGGGAACTGGCGGCGCTGTCACGTAGGCTTTGTCGCAGCCTACTAATCCGAAATACGTGCTGCTGGAGTATTAGCCTGTTCGTTAGCTTGCAACGCGGAAACATCCGTAACCGCGCTTGAGTGCGATTTGGAGGCAACACGCAAGTTCTCTAAACGTGCATTGTTTTGTAATGCGGCCGCCTCTCGCTTAGCCTCCTCGCTTGCATTGGGATCTGAGAGAATAAGATTTGCGTTTTTGTCTATAGGGAGAGTACGCTTGTTCAGTACCTTTTCTGTAGAGCTATGTACAAAGTCATCCCAAATAGCCTTGGTCCGCCAGATCGCCCAAGCAGCGATGGGAACGCACAACACCGATCCGTACGGTAGGCACATTATTAGAGCCTTCCGCACGTCGTGGTTGGACACGTTGTCGACTAAATAAGCGATCAACGTCATGATGCCCCCAGCGACCAAGCTAGGGGATACTTTGCGTCCGTCGTCGCTCATTTTTGCTTGACTCCCTCCCAGAAGACCGTGCTCCCATACTTTAGTGCAGAGATATATCTCGCAAAATGCGCTATCACTTCCTTCGGAGAACTGGCGAGCACCTGTATGACGATGTGGACCGTCTCTTCTACTAGGTGGCATTTTACAAATTTGCACGTTTCGTTAACTTGCCGCATCGTCTTCAAGACGTTGGAATCTATACTAGCGTTCGGTGCTGAGTACACGCCGGGAAACGCGATCTGGTAGAAGCCTTTGTCGTCCTTTTCTTGAGCTATCAAATACACTCCACCATCGATTTTCAGGCGAATAATTCCGTTCACATGGGCATCTACACGCCATCCTTCCTGGGTTAACAGGCCAGCTAATTCCGCAAGCTCCGCTTGCGTATCGGTAGGTTTCTTCGTAAACCAAGTCATAAAACTAGCTCCAAAATTAGTACGAGTTTCAGCCGCTTTCGCAATGATGGCTGGATCGTGACACCGGTACGCACTCCCCCTGTTAGCATGTCTAGTGGCGGTAGAGTGCGTACAAGCAACTTCTCCGGAGTGCCGAAGGACAGTGAGTCCTGATAGTAATATAAATTTAACGGTAGCTACATGTTATGACGGAAAAATCGTTCCGCAACGCATGTGGTAGCCTTGTAGAATCAATGGCCTAGCGTTGCGTTTGCGAACGTAGTTGCGGAATGAAATAACACGTATGTAGTTGAATTAAATCATTTAGTTCGGAGACTTGAAAACTGCCGACGGTGAGAGCCGTTCGTGAGTTCGAATCTCACCGCTTCCGCCAAGAAAACGCAAAAACCGCCCACCGGGCGGTTTTTTGCTTTTTCGAGCCGCTGGGCCTACCAGTCCAGCCCGCCGAGGGCGCGCGTTCCTCAACTAATCTCCCACCTTGGTTCAAATTTCGATACTGACCGGTCCGCTTAAATTCTTCGTCAGATAATCAAAACTTTTTCTTTGTCGGGCCATCGACAGCCTCACAAGAAAACTCCTTTCCAATATGTCCGTTCCACTCGGAATACATTGATCCTTTTACCCTGTCAATTGTATAAGTTTGAATTCCTGATGGGAGGCGATGCTCCCATACGATTTCATTTTCCGATATTGAAATACTTTTATCGTAAACGCGATAATTCAACCTAGCACTATCCCGATCATTGTCATTGGTTACTGATAAGGTGTGCTTTCCATTTTCGTCTTTTTCGATAACAATATAAAGTGCGGAGCATTGTATTTTTATTTCACCGGCTCTGGCAGTGCCTGCTAGGAAAAATATTAAGATTGTAAAAATAAAAAACAACGCCAAATTTATGATTTTGGGATTTTTATTCATGTTAGCTCGAAGTCGAATTGCTGAAGTGTAATTGGCTTCCTGATTTCTTATCGTAGCCGCTTACAGATGGCAGAAGCCCTTTCAATGAAAGCCTTGAAACTCTTTCCGCCTTCGCATGGATTGATTCCTTGGTAACCTTCGACCGAAATTTCTTTATAACTCCAACCTTTTCCTAACTGCCGGCAATCTTCGCGAGCCTCGCGTTCCATGTCGGCACGAGCCCATTGAAGCGCGCTGGCCCTGGTTGCTTCACATTGCTTCCAGACGCCACCCGCAGGAATCGTTTGATAAATGTAATCGCTGTCCTCAGCGCTCGCATTTATAACGATAGTCGAACCCAGAATGCTGAATATTGCTATCAATATGCCGAATCGTTTCATTTTTTTCTCTCTAGACAGGTTTAATGGGATTATTAAAGATTGAACTAATTATTGAAATATTGATGGATGAATCCCTATCCATATAGGATTTTATTTTTTGAAAAAATGGCATGCATCACCAATTTGGATGAAAACCTAAAATAAAATATTTCCATATGGGAATTTCTAATCATCCTTGCTCGAACGCCATCGCTGGTCGCGTGGCAGGGCTGCGCTCAGCCAAGGCCGCTAGACGTGCTTTAGTTGTGAATCCGCGACGCTGGCCTGCAAATTTCCAATGACGATCTGCTATCACGTATAGTTGTCATTTTCACTGTTGCCAGGTGCGATATTGGATAATTGCATTGCGTCCATCTACTCCGCTGCAATGAAACCAGGCCACTGGACCGGTTTGATGGCGCAGCTTGGCGCCAATTTTGGCGCCGACTCGTCGTTCATGTTCACTTCGCATTCGGAGACTGATCCGGAAGCCACGTTACTTGGTCAAAATACCTCCCTGGAAATGATCGAGGGCTTCAGGGACTACTGGTGCCAGGAGGACATTTGGGCAGCCGAGGCCAGACGGCGCGGATGGATGAAACGCGATGTCGTATTGATCGGTAATGAGCTGATTGCCGACGACGAGCTGCGACGAAGCCGCTACTACAATGAGTTTGCGCGGCATTACGGCATGGAGGGCATGCTCGGCTCGGTGCTGTTTGACGGCACCGAATCCAGCGGTATTCCCTTTACCAATCTGTGCTGGTACCGTCCGCCTGGTCACGGCAATTTTCAACTCAGTCATAAGCGCCATCTGAAAAATCTGCTGGGTCACATTCAGCAGGCACTTAAGATTCAGTACAAGTTAAAGGCACTGCATACGCAGCGGGATGATCAGTACAGCGGCGCGGCTTCGATATTGTTAAGCGCCGACGGCCGCATCATCAAGAGCAACGCCCTGGCCGACTCCTTACTCAAATCCAGCAATGGGCTGTTCCGCTGTGTAAACGGTCGCTTGCGTGCGCTCGGTAGGCGTTCCGCGCCGGCTATCGATGAGGCCTTGACCATAGGCCGTGCGTGCCAGCGGCCAGTGCATCTGCTCGTGCAGACCGCGGATGGCTTGCTATTGCGAGGCGTGTTATTTCCTTTGCCTGTTGAGGAAGAAAGTTACGCAGGGTGGCATGACGACCGGCACTTTATGCTCATCATCGACCTGCCAAACGACAATGTGGACGAGATTATGGCTCGGGCAGCAGTGCTCTTCGCGCTGAGCGGTGCCGAGCAGCGACTGGCGGCTGCACTGGTCAAGGGCTTGTCATTGGAACAGATCGCGGAGGCGCGAAATGTTTCGCACAATACCCTACGCACGCAAGTACGCAGCCTGCTGAGCAAGACCGGCTTCACGCGACAGATAGATTTCGTGCGGACAATGACCCGGCTGATTGGCTGAGCTGCATGACGGTCAGTGCGTATTGATGTCTCTTGGGGATGTCCTAGCCGCATAGCGAACTCTCCAGGTCCATCGCCAGCATCAATGCCTTGAACGGCACCGTCAGGACGAACCATAGCACGGCCAAGCACTGATTGTTTAGTCAGTGTGAGATGCGCACGATGCATAATGTGGGATGAGAACCGCTCAACGAATCGAAATACTGAAGACCATGGATACCCGACATACCGAACACCAAGACCGCTCAGACTCGGCGCTGCAACAGCGCGTCGACGAGCGTACCGCTGAACTGAGCCAGGCGCTGGCCGTGGTCGAAGCGCAAAAGCGCGAGCTGGAACACGCCTTGCGCATGCGCGACGAGATCCAGCTGCAGCTGGAAGCCGAGCTGGAAGACGCCCGCCTGCTGCACGGCATCAGCGCGATGCTGGTGGACGAGCACAACGTCGGCGAGCTGTTCCAGAAGCTGGTGGATGCCGCCACGCTGATCATGCGTTCCGATTTCGGCAGCATCCAGCGCTACGACGAAGCGCGCGGCGAGCTGCAGTTGATCGCCACCCGCGGCCTGAGCGACGAAGCGGTCAGTTACTGGCAATGGGTGCATCCCGGCCGCGCCACCACCTGCGGTCACGCGCTGCTGAAGTCGCAGCGGGTGGTGGTGCCGGATTTCGAGTCCTGGAACGACATCTCCGGCAGCGACGATCTGATCGCCTTCCGCGCAGCCGGCGTGCGCGCGGCGCAGTCGACGCCGCTGCTGACCCGCAGCGGCCGCCTGGTCGGCATGATCACCACGCACTGGACGCGCAGTCATGAACCGCAGGAGCGCGACCTGCGCCTGATCGATATCGTGGCCCGCCAGGCCGCCGACCTGATCGAGCGCAACTCCGCCGCCGAGGCCTTGCAGCACCACGCGCGCAAGCTGGTGGAGGCGGACCGCTACAAGGACGAATTCCTGGCCACGCTGGCGCACGAGTTGCGCAATCCGCTGGCGCCGATCCGCAACGGCCTGGCGGTGCTGAAGATCGGTAAGCCCGAGCAGGCGCAGCGCGTGCTGCCGATGATGGAGCGCCAGCTGCATCACATGGTGCACCTGATCGACGACCTGCTTGACGTGTCGCGCATTTCGCGCGGCATGGTGAATCTGAAACGCGCGCGGGTGCAGCTGAGCGCGGTGATCGACAGCGCGGTGGAAACCAGCCGGCCGCTGATCAGCGCGGCCAATCACCGTTTCACCATCACGCTGCCCGGCACGGCGGTCTGGCTGAATGCCGACATGACCCGCGTGGCGCAGATCATCAGCAACCTGCTCAACAACGCGGCCAAGTACACGCCGCCGGGTGGCGACATCGAACTGGTCGCGGAGGTGATCGGCGGCGAGGTGGTGGTGCGCGTGATCGACAGCGGCATCGGCATTCCGGCCGCCATGCTGCCGCGCATTTTTGAATTGTTCACGCAGGTGGATGGTTCGGCCGAACGCTCCAAGGGCGGCCTTGGCGTCGGCCTGGCGCTGGCGAAGCGGCTGGCGGAAATGCATGATGGCAGTGTTGACGTCGAGAGTCCCGGCGACAAGGCGGGCGCCGTGTTCACGCTGCGGCTGCCGATCATGGCATCCACGACGAACGTGGCGGACGACGATGGCAGCGATGGCGCGCCGGCGAAAGCGCGCGCGTTGCGCATCCTGATTGTCGATGACAACGAGGATGCCGCCGAAACGCTGTCCCTGCTGTTGCAGGAGCTTGGCCACGTGACCAGCGTGGTGACCGAGGCGCCGAAGGCGATGGCGGCGGCGCTTGCCTTCCAGCCCGAGATCGCGGTGCTGGATCTGGGCATGCCGCATCTCAACGGCTTTGATCTCGCGCGCCAGCTGCGGGCCGAGCCGGCGCTGCGCAATACCTATCTGATCGCCTTAAGCGGCTGGGGCATGGAAGAAGATCGCGCGCGCAGCCGCGACGCCGGCATGGACCATCACCTGACCAAGCCGGTCACGTTGCGCGACGTGGAAGACGCGCTGCTGAAGTCCATCGTGGCGATGGGCGGCGGCATCAGCAAGCGTTCCTGACAAATGCTCCGGACTGGAATACCAGCTCGTTGAAGCGCTCGCCGATCAGCTGGTGCGTGGCTGCATCCGGATGCAGTTCGTCCGGCAGCGGCAGGCGGGCGTTGTCGACCGCGCCGTAGAGCTCGGTGCCGTCCAGGTAGTGCAGGTTGGGATCGTTCGCCTGCCGTTGCTTGACGATGGCTTGCAGTTGTTCGCGGATGATGCGCAGCGTCAGCTTGCCCTGGCGGATGTCGCTGCGCTTGCCGGCGGCGCGGAACAGCAGGCGGCCTTCGCCCAGCGCCGGCAGGTCGAACAGGCAGGGGCCGGGCGTGTCTTCGTGGATCGGGCAGTACACCGGCGAGATCAGCAGCAGCGGCGTGGCCGGATGGCCGTCGCGGATGGTGTCCAGGAAGCCGTGCACCGCCGGAGCGAAAGCGCGCAGGCGCAGCAGGTCCGTGTTGACCAGGTTGATGCCCATTTTTACGCTGATCAGGTCGGCCGGCAGGTCGCGCATGGTGCGGGCGGTGAACGGATCGAGCAGGGCGTTGCCGCTGAGGCCGAGATTCATCAGGTCGACGCCGGCCTGGCGCGCGGCGACGGCGGGCCAGATGCCGGAAGGGCTGGCGGCATTCGAGCCCTGGCTGATCGAGCTGCCGTGGTGCAGCCAGCGGCGTTTGCCGGAGGTGATTGGCATGATGGTGGCGTTGGCGCGCAGGTCGATCAGTTCGGTGGTTTCGTCGTGCGGCAGCCAGATCTCGATGGTTTTGTCGCCGGTGGACAGGTCGCTGAAATGCAGGGTTTGCGGCGTGCCTGGCGTGATGCTGGCGGTGCCGGCGGCCATGTCGATGTGCATGGTCTTGCCGGCGGGCGCGCTGAGTTGGCGGAACAGTGCGCCGTCGATGTACAGGTCGTAGACGCCATCCGGCCGTGCCGCCATGCCGGCGTAGGCGCGCTTGGTGGGCAGCGTGTCGAGTTCGATGCTGATTGCTGTCGTTTGGAACACCAGGCGGACGCCGGATGGCTGGGAGGCGGCCATCGCCAGTTGCGGGTCCGGGCATTGAGCGCGGGCCCAGGCGGGCAGGCGGTAGGGCAGCAGGCCGTCTGCGGTCTGTTCGATGTCGATGGCGCCGTGGATGAGGTTCTGGTTGATCATTGGGTGTCCTTGGGCCAGTTCTTGAGGATGGCGTCGAGCGCGTCCAGGCTGCGCAGCCAGGAGTGTTGGGCGTCGGGCTGGCTGTGGCTGAAGCTGCCAGCCAGTTCCAGCATCGGGTAGCCAAGGAAGACGCTGCCGAGCAGGCGCATGGCGTCGGTGGCTTCAGTGTCGCTGAGGGCGTAGCCGCGCAGGATGGCGCGGGTGACGCGCGAGATGCGGATGCCGCCATTGTTCTCCGGCAGCGGGGCTTGCAGGCGGTAGCGCGCGGCTTCGAACAGGCCGGGATGGACGCGGGCGAAGTCGCGGTGGACGTTGGCGACGGCGACCAGCGCGTCCTTGCCGGCGCGGCCGGCGGCGGCTTCATCGGCGAGGTCGGCCAGCTTGCTCAAAGCCAGCAGGGCGACGCGGGTGTTGAGGTCGTCGGAGTTCTTGATGTGCGCATACAGGCTGGCGACCTTGACGTCGAAACGTCGCGCCAATTCCGTCAACGTCAGCGCGCTGAAGCCGATTTCGTCGGCCAGCGCAGCCGCTGCGTCGACCAGCAGGTCGGGCGTTAATCCAATTCGGGGCATAATCTAACCATAAACTAATATGGTGTGATTATTTCCTAATGAGATTAGGTTTGTCAATTTTTGCGACAAGTTGTGCGGTTGGGCGCGCAGTAACATCGTCTTTCGGCGCGAGGCGTAGAAACAGAACGGATGTGACGGTGACCGAGATTGCCGTCAGGCCAACCATTGTGCCGATCATCCATTTAATGGCGTCGTTCAGGCTGCGGTGGAAGTTGGTTTCCATTTGCGCGAGCTTGGTGTTGACTTCTTCCTGAACGGACTGCAAACCATGCTGGAAATTATTTTCCGCTTGGGTGATTCGGGTATTCATTGACGACAGGCCGTGCTCGATTGTTTGGTTGAGTTCCTTCAAGCGGGCGTCCGTTGCGATTTGGTGCGCACGGGCTTCGCCGTTCATTCTTTCGATCACGGCCTCCAGTCTGGCGTCGATGTAGTCTTTGTCGGCGGTCTCCATTCTGCCATTTTGCGCTGCGGGAGGACGCTGTCAATGACGGCCGTCAATCGTGTTTAACCTGAAGTCGTAACGCCTTTACTATAAGGTCTACCCCTACAGGCAAGAGGATGCGACGACATGAACGATCTTAGCGATATCAGTGTTTCTCGGCGTAATTTATTGATTGCAGGCGCACTATCTGCGACCACCACGGCGGTGCCGCTGCGAGCGGCGGAGGCCCCGTCCGCAACAGCCCCACCCGCCACCACACCGCCACCTTCCATCACCAAATTCACCTTCCAGGTCAACGGCAAACAACAGACACTGGAAGTCGATACGCGCACCACGCTGCTCGATGCCTTGCGTGAACATCTGCATCTCACCGGCACCAAGAAAGGCTGCGACCACGGCCAGTGCGGCGCCTGCACGGTGCTGGTCGACGGCCGCCGCATCAATTCCTGCCTGACGCTGGCCGTCATGCACGAAGGCAGCAAAGTCACCACCATCGAAGGCCTGGGCACGCCCGACAATCTGCACGCGATGCAGGCCGCCTTCGTCAAGCACGACGGCTACCAGTGCGGCTACTGTACGCCGGGACAGATCTGTTCCGCCGTCGCCGTGCTGGACGAAATCAGACAAGGCATCCCGAGCCACGTCAGCGCCGACCTGAATACCAAACCGCTGCTGAACGAAGCCGAACTGCGCGAACGCATGAGCGGCAACATCTGCCGATGTGGCGCCTACTCCAACATCATCGATGCCATCACCGAGGTGGCAGGGAGGACGGCATGAGGGCCTTTACCTATCAGCGCGCACAGTCGCCGGCCGAGGCCGCCGCAGCCGCACAGCGCACGCCGGGCGCCAAGTTCATCGCCGGCGGCACCAATCTGCTGGACCTGATGAAGCTGGAGATTGAAACTCCGCAACATCTGATCGACGTCAACGGCCTGGCGCTGGACAAGATCGAAGCCATCTCCGGCGGCGGCCTGCGCATCGGCGCGCTGGTCCGCAACACCGACCTGGCGGCCGACCAGCGCGTGCGGCGCGATTACGCCGTGCTGTCGCGCGCCTTGCTGGCCGGCGCCTCCGCGCAGCTGCGCAACAAGGCCACCACTGCCGGCAACCTGCTGCAACGCACGCGCTGCCCGTATTTTTACGACACCAACCAGCCGTGCAACAAGCGCCAACCGGGCAGCGGCTGTTCGGCCATCGGTGGCTACAGCCGCAACCACGCCATTCTCGGCGCCAGCGACGCCTGCATCGCCACCCATCCGAGCGACATGGCGGTGGCCATGCAGCTGCTGGACGCCACCGTGGAAACCGTCAAGGCCGACGGCGCCACGCGCACCATCCCGATCGCCGACTTCCACCGCCTGCCGGGCAGCACGCCCAACGTCGAGAACGCCCTGATGCCGGGCGAGCTGATCACCGGCGTCGTTCTGCCCAAGCCGCTCGGTGGCGTCCACGTCTACCGCAAGGTACGCGACCGCGCCTCGTACGCCTTCGCGCTGGTCTCGGTGGCTGCCGTGGTGCTGCCGGACGGCAGCGGCCGCGTGGCCCTGGGCGGTGTCGCCCACAAGCCGTGGCGCGTACCGGCCGCCGACGCCAGCATGCCGCAAGGCGCCAAGGCTGTTGCCGAACAATTGCTGGCCGGCGCCAAGCCGAGCGCCGAGAGCGCGTTCAAGGTGCCGCTGGTGCAGCGCACGCTGGCCTCGATCCTGGCTGATGTGAAGAAAGGCTGACAACATGAAATTTGCCACTCCCGCCACCACCAATCCCATCGATCAGCTGAAGATCATCGGCCACGCCACCGACCGCATCGATGGTCCGCACAAAACCACCGGCACCGCGCCGTACGCCTACGAGCACAAGTTCGACAACGTCGCCTACGGCTACGTGGTCGGCGCCGGCATTGCCAAGGGTCGCATCACGTCTATCGACACCAGCGCCGCCAGGCGCGCGCCTGGCGTGCTGGCCATCGTCACCGCCGACAATGCGGGCAAGCTGACCAAGGGCGATTTCAACACCGCCAAGCTGCTGGGCGGACCGGACATCCAGCACTACCACCAGGCGATTGCGCTGGTGGTGGCCGAGACCTTCGAGCAGGCGCGCGCCGCCGCGCAGCTGGTCAACGTCAAGTACAGCAAGGAGCAGGGCGCCTACGACCTGGCCAAGGCGAAGGACAAGGCCAAGGAGCCGGACGACAAGGACGCCAAGGACAAAAAGGTCGGCGACTTCAACGGCGCTTTTACCGCCGCGCCGGTCAAGCTGGACGCCACCTACACCACGCCCGACCAGTCGCACGCGATGATGGAGCCGCATGCGTCCATCGCCAGCTGGAAGGGCGACAAGCTGACGCTGTGGACCGCCAACCAGATGATCGCCTGGGGCCGCGGCGACATGGCGAAAACGCTCGGCATTCCGAAAGAGAACGTGCGCCTGGTGTCGCCGTACATCGGCGGCGGTTTTGGCGGCAAGCTATTCCTGCGCGCCGAATCGTTGCTGGCTGCGCTGGGCGCCAAGGCCGTGCAGCGGCCGGTCAAGGTGGCCTTGCAGCGTCCGCTGATGATGAATAACACCACGCACCGTCCGGCCACCATTCAGCGCCTGCGCATCGGCGCCACGCGTGAAGGCAAGATCAGCGCCATCGCCCACGAAAGCTGGTCCGGCGACCTGCCGGAAGGCAAACCGGAAACCGCCGTGCAGCAGACGCAACTGCTGTACGCCGGTCCCAACCGCCTGACCAAGATGCGCCTGGCCGTGCTCGACCTGCCAGAAGGCAATGCCATGCGCGCGCCCGGCGAAGCGCCGGGTCTGATGGCGTTGGAAATCGCCATGGATGAAATGGCTGAGAAGCTGAAGATGGACCCGGTCACCTTCCGCATCATCAATGACACCACGGTTGATCCGGCCAAGCGCGAGCGCAAGTTCTCGACGCGGCGCTTTGTCGATTGCCTGCGTCTCGGTGCGCAGCGCTTCGGCTGGGACAAGCGCAATCCGCAGCCGGGCAAGATGCGCGACGGCCGCTGGCTGGTCGGCATCGGCATGGCCTCGGCCTTCCGCAACAACATGGTGCAGAAGTCCGGCGCACGCGTGCGGCTGGACAACCAGGGCGTGGTGACGGTGGAAACCGACATGACCGACATCGGCACCGGCAGCTACACCATCATCGCCCAGACCGCTGCGGAGATGATGGGCGTGCCGCTGAACAAGGTGGTGGTCAAGCTCGGCGATTCGGACTTCCCGGTCTCGGCCGGTTCGGGCGGGCAGTGGGGTGGAAACAGTTCGACGGCGGGCGTGTACGCGGCCTGCGTCAAGCTGCGCGAGCTGGCGGCGCAAAAACTGGGGCTGGATCCGGTGCAAGCCGAGTTCGCCAACAACGCGGTGCGTGCTGACGGCCGCTCCTTCCCACTGACCCAGGCCGCCGCCAACGGCGAGCTGGTGGGCGAGGATACGATGGAGTACGGCGACCTGGACAAGAAATACCAGCAATCAACCTTCGGCGCGCACTTTGTCGAAGTCGGCGTCGATGCCGCCACCGGCGAAATCCGCGTGCGGCGCATGCTGGCGGTGTGCGCCTCGGGCCGCATCCTGAATCCGAAATCGGCGCGCAGCCAGGTGATCGGCGCCATGACCATGGGCGTCGGCGCGGCGCTGATGGAAGATCTGGTGGTCGACCATCGCGCCGGCTTCTTCGTCAATCACGACCTGGCGGGCTACGAAGTGCCGGTGCATGCCGACATCCCGCACCAGGAAGTGGTGTTCCTCGACGAAACCGATCCCATCTCTTCACCGATGAAAGCCAAGGGCGTGGGCGAGCTGGGCATTTGCGGCGTGGGGGCGGCGGTGGCCAACGCGGTCTACAACGCCACCGGCGTGCGGGTGCGCGATTATCCGATCACGCTCGATAAGCTGATCGCAAAAATGCCGGAAGTGTGAGTTGGTGCTATCCTGTTCAGACGTTTTGAACAAGGAGGATATATGCCTGCTTCTCACGAAACTTATACCCGTAAGCAAGGTCTGAAACAGACTTACGACGTGGAGTACACGGCGCTGCGCTACAAGATATCCCTGGGCAACAAAGTGCTCAAGGATATACAACTGGGTCTGCAGTCAGCGCCGGTCTACGATCCGGAAATCGCGTGGCGACATGCGGTGGCCGATATCGAAAACCTGCGCGGCATGACCGAGCAATAGCCTGGCTCAACGGCCACACCCGGCGCTCAGCACCGGGTGTTCCCGCATATTCAACCCCATCAGTTCCGGCTTGTCGTAGGGAATGTAGTTCATCCAGAACCACGGCAGGCAAGTCTTGCCGTAGACATACTCTACGGCGGGGAGGAACATGCTGTTCCCATTCGAACTGTTGCTCAATAACACGATGCCGTCACGCTGCTGGCGGAAGCCCAACGCGAAGTTGTTGGTGCCATCGTCCGCTCCCTCCTTGAAGAACGCCGGCCCCATCGGCGAGTTGTACAGCGGCCAGCCCAGGCCGATCGACAGGCCGATGCCGCGCCACAGGTCGGTATCGCCCGGCCAGTGCGAGGGGAACTGTTGCAGCGAGACGATGGCCATCTGCGGCGACAGCATTTCCTTGTATGACGCTGCCGACAAGCCTTCGCCGCGCAGCACGCCGGCCATGAAGGCGGCGTAGTCGCCGATGGTGGTGTCCATGGAACCGGCGGCGCGTGCGTCGCTGCGGCGCTTGTGCGGGATGACCGTGCCGTCCTTGCCATAGTGCGTGGTTTCGCGTCCGGCCCAGTCGTCGCGCCAGACCATGCTGGTGTCGCGCATGCCGAAGCGGTCGAACACGCGCTGTTGCATCAGCGTTTCCAGCGGGATGCCGGTGCGCTCCTCCACGGCGATCTGCAGGATGTTCAGACCCTCGCCGGAGTAGACGTAGCGGCTGCCGGGCGGATATTTGAAATCGAGCTTGCCGTTGTCGTTGATGTAGCGCCAGTTGAGCAGACCGCTGGTGTGGGACAGCAGCATGCGCGGCGTCAGTTGCTGCCAGCGCGGATCGTCCTTCAGGTCGGCATATTTCGGGTAGTCGGGCAGCGGCTTGTTCAGCAGCATGGGCAGCGGTGCGTCGAGCGAGAAGACGCCTTCGTCCACGAGTTGCATTACCGTGTAGGCGAACACGGCCTTGGTGAGCGAGGCGGCGTACATGATGGTGTCGGTGCGCAGCGGCTGCTGCTTTTCGACGTTGGCGTAGCCGTAGGCCTGGGTGTAGCTGACCTTGCCGTCCTTGATGAGGGCTACGGCCAGGCCGGGTACTTTGGCGGCGGCCATCAGGCGCTGCATCTCGGCGTCCAGCGCCGGCTCGGCCGGCGGCCGGGTAGCGCATCCTCCAAACATCACAACGGCAATCAATGCAGCGTAGCGGGGCAGGGAGGAGAGGCGCATGATCAGACCTTTCTGGGTTGGGCCGCGAACCAGGGTTTCAGGCGGCGGATGGCTTCTTCGATTTCCGCCGTGGAGACGGCGAAGCTGAACCGGATGAAGTACTTGCCGTCGACCGGATCGAAATCGATGCCGGGCGCGCTGGCGATGCCGGTGTCCTGCAGCAGGCGCTTGCAGAAGGCCAGGCTGTCGTCGGTCAGGTGGGCGATGCTGGCGTAGATGTAGAACGCGCCATCGGGCGGCGCCACCGTGGTCAGGCCCAGTTCGGGCAGGGCGGCCAGCAGCAGGCGGCGGTTTTCGCGGTAGACGCTGATGTGGCCGTCCAGCTCATCCAGCGCGTCGAAGGCGGCCAGGCCGGCGTGCTGGCTCAGCGACGGCGCGGTCAGGAACAGGTTGCCGCAATAGGCTTGCGCGCGTTCGACGTGCTCCGCTGGCGCCAGCAGCCAGCCCAGGCGCCAACCGGCCATGCTGAAATATTTCGAGAAGCTGCTGACCACCAGCGCCTGCGGTTCGTGGGCGAGGATGGTTTGCGCCGGCTCGACGTAGCTCAGGCCGTGGTAAATCTCGTCGGAGATGATGCGGATGCCGCGTGCGCGGCAGACTTCGGTGATGGCCTTCAGCTCGTCGGCCTTGATCAGCGTGCCGGTCGGATTGGCGGGCGAGGCGATGATTACGCCCTGCGGCGTCGGTTCGACGGCGGCCAGCGCGGCGGCGGTCAGCTGGAAGCCAACGTCGGCGCCGCAGGCGATTTCCACCGGCTGCATGTGCAGCGCCTTCAGGGTGTTGCGGTAGGCCACGTAGCCGGGACGCGCCATGGCGATGCGGTCGCCCGGCGAGAACATCGAACTCAGCGCCAGCACCAGCGCCGGCGAGGCGCCGCAGGTCAGGATGAAGCGGTCGGCATCGACTTTTACGCCGTAGCGTTCGTCGTAGAACTGCGCCAGCCGCTGTTTCAGCGGCGCGCTTTCCCAGTAGCCCATGCTTTCGGCGTCCAGCACGGCGTGCGCCCTGGCGATGGCGGTCTTCGGCGCGCCGGTGGACGGCTGGCCAAATTCCATGTGGATGATCGAGCGCCCCTCGGCTTTCAAGGCGTGAGCCTGTTTGCTGATGGCGATGGCGTGGAAGGGTTCGAGTTCGGCTTTCATGGCATCGATTATACTGTTGCTTGTTACATAAAAATAGTGAAGGCTGGCTGGGTATGGCAATACGTTGGAAGCGGTGGGGCATAGGTGCGGCGAGCGCCGTCGGTGTGTATGCATTGGCGGGGGCCTGGCTGTTGCCTAGCGTGATCAAAAGCCAGCTGCCCAAGTATGCCGAGACCGAACTGGAGCGCAAGGCCAGCATCGGCCAGCTCAGCTTCAATCCCTTCACGCTGCGGCTGGAAGCGCAGGATGTGCGCCTGACCGAGGCTGATGGCGCGCCGCTGTTCGCGGTCGGCGGCCTGGCGGTGGAGATGCAGTGGCGTTCGCTGTTCCGCCGCGCCTGGAGCTTTGCCGAGATCCGCATCACGCAACCAGCCGTGCAACTGGCGATTGCTAAGGATGGCAAGTTCAATATCGCCGAGTTCCTGGCGACGCTGGACAAGCATAAGAAGGACGACAAGGATAGCGGCATGCCGCGCCTGATCATCGAGCATTTCGCGCTCGATGGCGGCAAGGTCGCCATGCACGACAAGCACGCCGGCTACGACGATACTTTTACGCCCATCACCTTCGCACTGAATAACCTGAGCACGCTGCCGGACGAGAACGGCGACTACACGCTGAGCGCGGATGCCGGACTGGGCGGCAAGCTGCACTGGAAAGGCGTGGCGGCGGTCAATCCGATCAGTGGCAGCGGCGTGCTGACGCTGGACAAGGTGGTCTTGCCGGGCCTGGCGACGTATCTGAAGTCGTTCTCGCGCATTGTGGTCGAGGATGGCAAGTTGTCGGCCAATCTGCCGTACCAGTTCGGCTACAAGGACGGCAAGCTGAATGCGAGCCTGAGCGGCGCCGGCCTGACCTTGAGCGACTTGTCGCTGAAGCGTGGCGACGATGCGCCGTTCGTGAAGCTGAAGCAGCTGGTGGTCGGCGATGTCGGCCTGGATTTGCTGAAGCAGTCAGTGGTGATCGGCAGCCTGCAACTGAACGGCGGCGCGCTGGCGGTGCGGCGCGATGCCGTGGGCGAGCTGGATGTCGCCAATCTGATGCTGCCCGCGCCTGCCGCCCCTGCTGCGGCCAAGCCTGCGCCGGCCAAGGAGGGCGGCTGGAAGCTGCAATTCAAGCAGATCGGCCTGGATGCGGTGGCTGTCAACTATTTCGATCAGACGGTGAGCCCGGCGCTCAAGGTCAGTACCGACAACGCCAAATTGAAACTGGCCTTGCAGCTGGATGGCGCGAAACTGAATATCGCCGATGCCGATTTTTCGATGGACAACCTGTCGCTGAACAGCGGCTCTCAAGCGCCACTGAAGCTGTCGCGTATTGGTTTTGAGGATGCGTCGCTGGATCTGGATGCGCGCAAGGCCAGCGTCGGACGCCTGTATGCGGACGGCGGCCAGCTGGACCTGTCGCGCGACGCCAAGGGCAAGTTCCTGTTCCTGAACGCGCTGCCCAAGTCGGGCAGCAACGCGGCCGCCCCGGCCCCGGCCAGCACCGACACGCCGGCGTGGAGCGCAAACGTCAAGTCCGTCGAACTGAACAAGTTCGGCGCGCGCTTTGACGATGCCAGCACCGGCATCAAGGTCAACCTACAAGACTTCAACCTGAAAGTGCGCGACGCCGGCACCGACCTCAAAAAGCAGCTGGCGTTTGAAGGCGGCGTCGGCCTGCGCGAAGGCGGCCAACTGGTCGCCAAAGGCAGGGTGGTGCCGGCCACCGGCGTGGTGGACACCGACCTGAAACTGAGCAAGCTGGCGCTGGCGCCGGTGCAGCCGCTGCTGGGCAAATACGTCAAGCTGAAGATCGCCGACGGCGCCATCAACGCACAAGGCCGCTTGCGCACCGGCGCCGGCGGCAGCAAGAACGATCCATCGCTGCGCTACGACGGTTCGTTTGAAGTAGCCGAACTGTCGCTGAACGAACTGGATAACGACCGCTTCGCCCACTGGAAATCCGTCGGCGCCGACAAGGTGGCGCTGAGCCTGAAACCGGACCTGCTGGACGTGGCGGAACTGCGCGTGATCCAGCCGAATGCGATTCTGATTATCGAAAACGACCGCAGTTTCAACGCTCAGCGTCTGCTGGTGGAACAGCCGGCCGCGCCATCGGCGCCCGCCGTGCAACCGGCTGCATCGGCCAGCGAACCATTCCCGGTCCGCGTGCGCCGCGTGCGCTTGCAGGACGCCAAGCTGGACTTCACCGACTTGAGCCTGCGTCCGCAATTCGGCGCCAAGATTTATGAACTGAATGGCGTGATCACCGGCCTGTCGTCCAAGCGCGATGCGCGCAGCCAGATCGAGCTTGACGGCCGCGTGGACGATTACGGCCTGGCGCGCGTGCGCGGCCAGCTGAATCCCTTCGCGCCAGCCGACAACACTGATCTGAACGTGCTGTTCAAGAACATCGACATGGTGTCAGCGTCGCCGTACAGCATGAAGTTTGCTGGTTACAAAATCGCCGAGGGCAAGATCTCGCTGGACTTGCAGTACAAGGTGCGCAACAACCAGCTGGAAGGCAACAACCAGGTGGTGCTCGACAATCTGACGCTGGGCGAGCGCATCGACAGCCCGGATGCGCTCAAGCTGCCGCTGGAACTGGCCTTGGCCATCCTGAAGGACAGCAATGGCCGCATCGACCTGGGCGTGCCCGTATCCGGCAATATGAACGATCCGTCGTTCAGCTATGGCGCGGTGGTGTGGAAGGCGATCGGCAACATCATGACCAAGATCGTGACGTCGCCGTTCCGCGCGCTCGGCAATCTGTTCGGCGTCAGCGGCGACAAGCTGGAAGCGGTGGAGTTCGACGCCGGCAGCGATATCGTGCTGCCGCCGGAGCGCGAGAAGCTGGCGCAGGTCGCCAGGATTCTGCAGAAGAAACCGGAGCTGAAGCTGTCCGTGCCCGGCTTGTACAGCGAGGCCAATGACGGCGCCGCCCTGCGTCAGCAAGCGCTGCGCCGCGCGGTGTTGACCAGGGCCGACATCAAGCTGGCGGCCGGCGAGCAGCCAGGTCCGCTGGATGTCGGTCAGCGCAAGGTGCGCACCGCATTGCGTGACCTGTACGCGGAACGCTTCGGTGCGCCGGAACTGGACAAGCTGAAGAAAGCCGCCGAAACCGCCAACGGCGCCGCCGACGCAGGCGCCGCGCAGAAGAAGCTGCCGGTGCTGCAACGCCTGGGCAAGATGGTGCAGGGCGAGCCGCAGGTGGCGGACGCGACAGCGTTCTATGGCGATCTGCAATCGCGCCTGGAGAAAAACCAGCCGCTGGCCAAGGACGCGTTGCCGCAGCTGGGAGCAAGCCGCGCGGCGGCGATTGTCGCGGCGCTGAAGGAATCCGGTACAGCGGCGACGGCGGCCGAGCCAGTCTCGACTGAAAGCGAGGCCGGCAAGCCGGTTGCCGTGAAGCTGGAACTGGCGGCGAAATAAGATGGGCGAATCGGATAAGCATCCCGCCGGCAATCCCCTGTTGGCGGGGCTGGCGCTGCTGTGCAGCCAGCTGTCCCTGAACGTCGGGGCGGCGATTGCCAAGCATCTGTTCCCGAAAATCGGCGTGGAGGGTGTGACGGCGTATCGCGTCGGCATTTCGGCGCTGGTGATGCTGTTGATCTTCCGTCCGTGGCGCACGCCGCTGACCCTCAGGCAGGTGGTCAACGTGGCCATCTACGGCTCGGTGATCGGGCTGATGAACCTGATGATTTACCGCGCCTTCAGCCGCATTCCGATGGGCGTGGCGGTGGCGATCGAGGTGGCGGGACCGCTGACGGTGGCGGTGCTGTCGTCGCATCGTCCGCGCGATCTCGTGGCGGTAGGCCTGGCGGCGCTGGGACTGTATTTTCTGCTGCCGATTCATGGCCATGTCGATCAGCTGGACCCGGTTGGTGTCGCCTATGCGGCAGCGGCGGCGGCCTGCTGGGCCATGTACATCATTTACGGCAAGCGCGTGTCGGCGATGTCGGGCGGGCAGTCGGTGGCGTGGGGCATGCTGGCGGCGTCGCTGTTCATCGTGCCGATCGGCGTGGCGCATGCCGGTGCGCTGTTGCTGACGCCGTCGCTGCTGCTGGTTGGCGTGGCGATTGCGCTGATGTCCAGCGCGGTGCCGTACACGCTGGAGATGGTGTCGATGCGCACGCTGTCATCGCGCACCTTCAGCATGTTCAGCAGCGCCGCACCGGCGCTCAGCGCGCTGGCCGGCATGGCGGTGCTGGGCGAGCACCTGACGCTGACGCAGTGGCTGGCCATCGCCGCCATCGTCACCGCCTCCGCGCTCACGTCCTTGCGCTAGCTCAAACCGGCTCAGCTTGCCTGAGGCGCGGGGCGCGGCGTAGGATGAATCATCATGGATATCGAAGCCCGCCTCGACAAGCACGACGAAATGTTCGTCAACGTGATGGAACGTCTGTCGAAGATTGAAGCGCGCCTGGAGCACATGGCCACCAAAGAAGATGTCGAGAAAATGGGCGCCAGGATCGTCAGGTGGGTGGTTGGCATGATATTTGGCGCCAGCGTCGCGGCGATCACCGTCATGACTTTTGTATTGAACAACGCCGTGCCCAAGGCGCCACCGGTTCCGCCGACGCCTATTGTGATCCAGGTGCCCGCCTACAAATAGCAGGGTTATTGCTTTTGCAACGAGTTCATGGCAGCATAAGCGCTTCTTTATGGAGGTGCTATGCAAGTCGCTCGTGCTCAACAACCGATCGCCGCTGCCACCGTCACGCTGGTGTTGTGGATGATCAGCGTGGCGTCGTTCCTGCCGCCGATGTTCAAGTACACCAGTCAATCCGTGTTGCTGATCATCGCCGCCGGCATGGCAATTTTCGTCTGCCTGGTGCTGCATCTGTTTTTCATCGCCATGGCCGCCAAGCGGCTCGACCGTTCGCCGGTGCTGTGGGTCGTGATCTCGATACTGTTCATGCCGGTGGCGTCCATCATCGGCCTGATCCTGTTCGAGTGGTTCAGCGAGCAGGAAAAAGAAGCCACTGCTTGAAGTTGATGTAAGCCACTTGCCAGACATGGACGGGATCGTCTAGTATCGATCCCGATGCATCTGCATCGACGTCGCTCGGACGGTTCCGGGCGCTTACGTGAGATCTCCATGACTGACACCCAAACTCCGCGCAGCTTTGCGCGCATCGATCGCCTGCCTCCCTACGTTTTCAATGTCACCGCCGAGCTCAAGCTCGCGGCGCGCCGTCGCGGCGAAGACATCATCGATATGTCGATGGGCAATCCAGACGGCGCCACGCCGCCGCACATTGTGAGCAAGCTGGTCGACACCGTGCAACGGCCCGACACCCACGGCTACTCGGCCTCCAAAGGCATCCCGCGCCTGCGTCGCGCCATTTCGCGCTGGTACAAGACGCGCTACGACGTCGAGTTCGATCCGGACTCGGAAGCCATCGTCACCATCGGCTCCAAGGAAGGTCTGGCGCACCTGATGCTGGCCACGCTGGACCAGGGCGACACCGTGCTGGTGCCGAATCCCAGCTACCCGATCCACATCTGGGGCGCGGTGATCGCCGGCGCGAATATCCGCTCGGTGCGCATGACGCCCGGCGTCGACTTCTTCGACGAACTGGAACGCGCGGTGCGCGAAAGCTATCCGAAGCCGAAGATGATGATCCTCGGCTTCCCGTCGAATCCCACCGCGCAGTGCGTGGAGCTGGAATTCTTCGAACGCGTGGTGGCGCTGGCGCGGCAGCACAACATCCTGGTGGTGCACGACCTGGCTTATGCCGACATCGTGTTCGACGGCTGGAAAGCGCCGTCCATCATGCAGGTGCCGGGCGCGCGCGACGTGGCGGTGGAGTTCTTCACGCTGTCGAAGAGCTACAACATGGCCGGCTGGCGCGTCGGCTTCATGGTCGGCAACAAGGAACTGGTGGCGGCGCTGGCGCGCATCAAGAGCTACCACGACTACGGCAGCTTCACGCCGGTGCAGGTGGCGGCGATCGCCGCGCTGGAAGGCGACCAGAGCTGCGTCAGCGAGATCTGCGCGCAATACCAGAGCCGGCGCGACGTGCTGCACAAAGGCCTGGTCGAAGCCGGCTGGCCGGTCGACAAGCCGAAGGCTTCGATGTACATCTGGGCGCGCATCCCGGAAGCGTATCGCCATCTAGGTTCGCTGGAATTCGCCAAGCTGCTGCTGGCCGAGGCCAAGGTGTGCGTTTCGCCGGGCATCGGCTTCGGCGAATATGGCGACGAGTACGTGCGCTTTGCCCTGATCGAGAACGAAGCCCGCATCCGCCAGGGTTTGCGTGGCATTAAGGCAATGTTGCGTAAGACTTCGACATAAAAATCCGCATGCAGTTTAAGCCGCATCAAATCCCGTGTTTGATGCGGCGGCTACTGTAGCTCACTGGACCCTCAGAGGAGCTACTGTCATGTCCCGTCTTCCTACCGGAGCCAGCGCGCGCCGCCTGGTCGCAGCTGTCCAAAAACTTGAGCGCAATCTGAATACGGCCGGACTGCCACGCTTTGTCGCGCGCCTGCCGGTATGGTGGTTGAGCTGGCATTACTGCCGCATGCTGGATCAGAAGATAGCGCGCATCAAACGCATACGCGGCAAGTTCGACCGCTGGGGGCCGGCCATCTGCGAAGCGTCGCCGGTGGCGCAGGAAAAGATGGAGATGCTGGACCTGGACCGCAGCATGCGCACCGATATTGAATACACCAAGGGCACGATGCTGGAACTGCGCGATTATTGTGAGGACATCGGCCGCATGTTCGATCAGCTGGGCTACGACTCGGCCGCGCTGAAGCGGCGCCAGACGGCGTTCATGGAAATCCTGGATGCTTCCTGCGCCTCGGCCAGCCGCATGCAGGAAGCATTGACGCGTCACGACGACGCGGTGCTGGCGCTGCTGCGGGCCCAGGCGGACGCCGCCGCGGCCCATGCAGCAAGGGCTTAGAAGCCTTCCAAAACAATCTTGCCTTTGGCGCGATTGCTCTCGATCAGGGCATGCGCGCGCTTCAGGTTCTCGGCGTTGATCTTGCCGAAGCGTTCCGCCAGGGTGGTCTTTACCGCGCCGGTTTCCACCAAGGTGGCCACGTCGTTCAGCAACTGATGCTGTTGCTGCATGTCGTCGGTCTGGAACATCGAACGCGTGTACATGAATTCCCAGTGCAGGGACACGCTCTTGCGCTTCAGCGTGCGCACGTCGATGGCGGCCGGGTCGTCGATCAGCGCGACCTTGCCCTGCGGCGCCACCAGCTCGCTGATCGCCGGCCAGTGGTGGTCGGTCTGGTTCAGCGACGCCACGTAAGTCACCGGCGGCAGGCCCAGACGCGCGATCTCTTCATTCAGCGGCTTGCTGTGGTCGATCACGTGATGCGCCCCCAGCTGCTTGATCCACTCGCCGGTTTCCGGACGCGAAGCGGTGCCGATGATGGTCAGGCCGGTCAGCTGGCGCGCCAGCTGCACCAGGATGGAACCGACGCCGCCGGCCGCGCCGATCACCAGCAGCGACTTGCCTTGCGTGGCGCCGGCGTCGCGGCTTACCGCCAGACGGTCGAACAGCAGCTCCCACGCGGTGATGGTGGTCAGCGGCAGCGCGGCGGCCTGGGCGAAATCCAGATTCTTCGGCTTGAAGCCGACAATGCGTTCGTCCACCAAGTGCAGTTCGCTGTTGGTGCCGGCGCGGGTCAGGTCGCCGGCATACCAGACTTCATCGCCGACCTTGAACAGCGTCACGTCGGGGCCGACCGCCTTCACCACGCCGGCCGCATCCCAACCGATCACCTTGGTCTGGCCGTCGGCCGGCGCCACATTGCGGCGGATCTTGGTGTCTACTGGATTGACGGAAATGGCGCGTACTTCGACCAGCAAGTCGCGGCCGCCGGCCTGAGGCGCCGGCAGTTCGACGTCGATCAGCGATTCAGCATCTTCGATAGGGAGGGACTTGCGGTAGGCGATGGCTTTCATGGAATGCTCCAGTGTGGTGACGATGGAGGTATCATATTTTGTTTTCTGGCGCGAAAAAAGCGCGCCAGGGCGAAACTCTTTCAAAGGGATGACGAAAATTGCTGCGTTTTGACGACCTCAACGTATTTGTCCGCACCGCCGATCATGGCAGCCTGTCGGCCGCCGCGCGCGAACTGGAGATTTCGCCGGCCCTGGCCAGTTCCGCCGTCAAGCGGCTGGAAGGCGAGTTGAAGCTGCGCCTGTTCGCCCGCACCACGCGTTCGTTGCGGCTGACGGAGGAGGGCGAGCATTATCTGCTCCACGCGCGCGAAGCGCTGCGGCTGCTGAAAGAAGGGCATGATGCGCTCATCCAGGGCAAGGAAACGCTGGGCGGCACGCTGAAAATTTCCATGCCGTCCGACCTCGGCCGCAATATGGTGGTGGGCTGGCTGGACCAGTTCCAGGCGCAATATCCGAAGGTGGTACTTCAACTGGGCATCAGCGACCGTGTGTCGGATATGTACCGGCAGCCAATCGACATCGCCATCCGCTACGGCCCGCAGGAGGATTCCAGCCTGATCGCCTTGCCGCTGGCGCCGGAAAACCGCCGCGTGCTGGTGGCGTCGCCGGAGTACATCAAGCGCCACGGCAAGCTGCAATCGCTGGGCGACCTGGCGCAGCACAACTGCCTGCGCTTCATGCTGGACGACGTCATCCACGACCGCTGGAGTTTCTACCGGGACGCCCAGGCGGCGCCGGAAGTGGTGCGCGTCAACGGCAACCGCAGCGCCGACGACGCCGACGTGGTGCGGCGCTGGGCGGTGGCCGGCGTCGGCATCGCCTACAAATCGCGGCTCGACCTCAGCGACGACATCCGCGCCGGCCGGCTGCAGGTGCTGCTGCCCGACATGCTGGGCGAGCCGACGCCGCTCAACATGCTGTGCATGCACCGCGCGCAGATCACGCCCACGGTCCTGCAACTGCGCGACTTCCTGCGCGCGCAGTGCGAGAAAGCTTAAGGACACCTGAAATCAGCCTACGGTGTGGTTGCGCCGCGACAAAATGCGCTTACCATAGCGCTAATAAAAAATGACCGGGAGAGAGAAATGACCGAAAGCCAGCGCGATATCCTCAGCGCCATCTTTTCCCTGACGCTGATCGTCCTGGCGGCGTTCGTGATGCAGCGCTTCTTCCTGCCGCTGGTGTGGGCCGGTATTTTGTGCGTGGCGACCTGGCCGATGTACTTGCGGCTGCGCGCCCGCATCGGCCACAGCATCCTGTCCGCCGCCTTGCTGACCTTGCTGGTGGCGGCGATCTTCATCGTGCCAGTGCTGCTGGGCGCGGCGCAGGCCGCGCGCCAGGCGCCGGAACTGGCCAACTACATCGTCAGCGCCAATACCGACGGCGTTCCGGTGCCGGACTTTGTCGCCCACCTGCCCGTCATCGGCGATTCGATCGCGGAATGGTGGCAGGCGACACTCAGCCAGCCGCATGGCCTGTCGCATTTGTTCTCCGATCGCGAAATCAACGGCTTCCACTCGGCCAGCGACATCATCAAGGTGGCTGGCGTCGGCTTCATGCACCGGCTGGTGGATTTCGGCCTGGCGTTCCTGTGCCTGTTCTTCTTCTACAAGGACGGCGAAGTGCTGAACCGCCAGATCATGAACATCGGCAGCCGCTGGTTCGGCGAGCAGCGCTGGGCGCGCTATTCGGAAAAAATCCCGACCGCGATCCGCGCCACCGTCAACGGCCTGGTGCTGGTCGGCCTGGCGGAAGGCGTGTTGATCGGCATTGCCTACTGGCTGACCGGCCTGAAGTCCGCCGCCTTGTGGGCGGCCGCGACCGGCATCCTGGCCATCATTCCCTTCGGCGCACCGCTGGCGTTTGTCAGCGCCGCCATTGTGCTGGCCGTCGGCGGCGCCATTCCCGCCGCCATTGCGGTGGCTGGGTGGGGCATGGCGGTGCTGTTCGTGGCGGATCACTTCGTGCGGCCTGGCATCATCGGGAATGCGACGCAACTGCCATTCCTGGCCGTACTGTTCGGTATCTTGGGCGGGGTGGAAACCCTGGGCCTGATCGGACTATTTATTGGTCCGGTGGTGATGGTTCTGTTTGTAACCCTGTGGCATGAAGCGCAGTCCCATCATGGGGATGTCGGCTCGCCAGTTGCCACACCCAGGTGAGGAGCGCCAACGAGGCTGCGGCATCGGCCGGCCTGTCGTGCGACTGGGTGAGGCAACTGGCACCGGCAACCATTAATGCGCCTTCGACTTCGACAGGATCAGCAGCCAGCGGCGGAACAGCAGCACTTCCAGATGGCCAGCCTGCACGCCGGTGTCGCATTCCATGATCGGGTTCACAGCGTAGAAACGTTTGCGGAAGTCACGGCACACCATCATTTCGCGCTTGCCCATACGGACCATGAAGGACGTAGGCAGGTATTCCAGGCCGAAACGGGAACCATAGCTGCTATTCAGAGTGCTCATGACAATTCCTTTGTTGGAGATGTGTTTAACGAGGAGTTCAGAATAGCATAACTACTGTATGAATAAACAGGTACTGTGTAAATAAACAGTAAATTCGCTATTTCGTAGTTTTTACGCCAACTTCATCGGCGGTCAGGCACGGAGGACCAAATTTTCAGCAAATTGCGTAATTTCGTAGAGGCAAGACTGTCTCCCGGCGACGAATTCGGTTTACATTTGACCGTGGGCATGGCGCTGCTGCTGGTTTCCGGGCTGGTATTCCATGAACTGGCGGAGGCGGTGATGGGGCAGGACGCCATCACCGTGCTGGACGTGCAGGTGGCGCACTGGTTCAACGCCCACGCCTTCGAACCGCTCACCAGCCTGATGTACGCGGTCTCTGCCGTGCACTCGGTGGCCGGCATGATCGTGCTGTTCTGCGGCCTGGCCTGGTATCTGTGGCGGGCGCAGGCGCGCTACTGGCTGCTGGCGCTGGCTTTCGCCGTACCGGGCGGGATGGTGTTGAATGTGGCGCTGAAGTTCTTCTTCCAGCGCGCGCGGCCGGTGTTCGAGGAGCCGCTGGTAACGCTGGCTACCTACAGCTTCCCCAGCGGCCACACCACGGCGGCCACCTGTTTCTACGGCCTGCTGGCCAGCTACCTGGTGATCGCGCGGCCGGCGTGGAATGTGCGCCTGGGAACAGTCGCCGGCTGCCTGATGATGGTATTGTTGGTGGCATTCAGCCGGGTCTATCTGGGCGCGCACTATGTCAGCGATGTGCTGGCGGCCATGGCCGAGAGCGTCGCCTGGCTGGCCGTCTGCATCACCGCCATCTCCACGCTGCGCCGCCGGCGCGAGGGTAAAACAGTATAAACAATATGGATAAAATCGTCGTCATCGTCAACGCCAGCGCCGGGCTGGGATATTGCGGCGGCTGGACCAGCGCGCTGGAAGAGAAGTTCCGCGGCCAGGGCGTGGCGCCGGACATCACGCTGGCGCAAAGCGGCGCGGAAATGATCGCGCGCGCCGAACGGGCGGTGGCGGAAGGCGCGCCGGTGGTGGTGGCGGGCGGCGGCGACGGCACCATCAACGCCGTGGCATCGGTGCTGGCCGGCACCGAGACGCGCCTCGGCGTGCTGCCGCTTGGCACGCTGAACCACTTCGCCAAGGATCTGAAGATACCGCTGGACCTGGATACCGCGGTGGCCAATGTCGTGCACGGTGTGGTCGGCAAGGTCGACGTGGGCGAGGTCAACGGCCGCATCTTCCTGAATAATTCCAGCCTGGGCATCTATCCCGACATCGTGCGCGACCGCGAGCAGCAGCAACGCCACCTGGGACGCGGCAAGTGGCCGGCGTTTGGCCGCGCGCTGTTCGGCGCGCTGCGGCGCTTTCCGTTCATGAACGTGCGGCTGAAGATCAACGGCGACGAGCATCTGCGCCGCACGCCGTTCGTCTTCATCGGCAACAACGAATACCTGCAAGGCCTGACCATGGGTGCGCGCGAGCGGCTCGACACCGGCAAGCTGTGCCTGTACGTGGCGCAGAAGCCGACCCGTCTCGGCCTGCTGCGCTACGCCGCCCACGCGCTGTTCGGCAAGCTGCACGAGGCGCGCGATTTTGATGTGCTGTCGGCGCCGTCGCTGACGATCGAAACCCGCCACCACCACCTGCGCGTCGCCACCGACGGCGAGGTGACGCTGATGAAGCCGCCGCTGTGTTACCGTTCCAGGGCCTCGGCGCTGAACGTCATCGTGCCGGCGGCCTAGGAGAGAGTATGCGCACCATCGTT
This sequence comes from Duganella aquatilis, assembly GCF_009674565.1. GTDB lineage: Bacteria > Pseudomonadota > Gammaproteobacteria > Burkholderiales > Burkholderiaceae_D > Rugamonas > Rugamonas aquatilis. Next base: position 30,052 of record NZ_WKJL01000019.1, on the reverse strand, counting down.
CATTTATCCGATCTGCATTTCGGCCGCGTCGACCAGGAGCTGCTGCGGCCGTTGCAGGAACTGGTCACGCGGCTGGCGCCGGATGTGGTGGTGGTGTCGGGCGACCTGACCCAGCGCGCCAAGACCGAGGAATTCAAGGCCGCGCGCACGTGGCTGGACACCTTGCCGGGGCCGCAGATCGTGGTGCCGGGCAATCACGACATCCCGCTGTACAATGTCGCCAGCCGCTTTCTGACGCCGCTGCGCAAGTACACGCGCTACGTGACGCTGGACCTGGCGCCGGAATACGTGGACGAGGAGATCGCCGTACTCGGCATCAACACAGCGCGCTCGCTGACGTTCAAGGATGGCCGCGTCAACAAGGAGCAGCTGGCGCAGATGCGGCAGCGCATGAGCGCGGTGAGTCCCGACCACACGCGCATCATCGTCACCCACCATCCCTTCGATTTGCCGGACACCTTCGACAAGGACGACCTGGTGGACCGCGCGCCGATGGCGATGCAGGCGTTTTCCGAATCCGGCGTCGATGTGCTGCTGGCCGGGCATTTGCATGCCAGCCATGCCGGCAACAGCGCGCAGCGTTACAAGATCAGCGGCTATGCGGCGCTGGTGGTGCAGGCGGGCACGGCCACGTCCACGCGCGGGCGCGGCGAATCGAACTCCTTCAACGTGCTGCGGATCGCGCCGGATGATGTGCAGGTGGAGCGCTACAGCTGGGTGGAAGGCACGGGCAGTTTCGAATCCGCCCACACCGAATGCTTCCGCCGCAGCGGCGACGTCTGGTCGCTAGCCGCCGAATCCTAAACCCAAACCGGGGTCAGTTCTGCCAATCGCACACGGGCTCAACCATTGCAATGATTGAGCCCGTGTGCGATTGGCAGAACTGACCCCGGTTTTTCTAGAGCCAGTAGTCCATGAAGCGGGCGGCCCATTCTTTCATGCGGTTGGCCCAGGGGCGGTGACGCCAGGCTTCCAGCGTGATCAGGTTGGAATCGCGCATGTCTTCCTGGAAGGCTTTTTCCATTTCGGTGCCGAAGGCGTCGCCCATGACGATCACGTTCAGCTCGCTGTTGTGCAGGAAGCTGCGGGTATCGATGTTGGTCGAGCCGACCGTCGACCAGTTGCCGTCGACCACGGCGGTCTTGGCGTGCAGCACCGCCAGTTTGAGCTGGTAGATTTTCACGCCGGCTGCCAGCAGGTCGTCATAGAAGGCATGGCCGGCGTAAAACACCAGGCCGCTGTCGGAGACGCCCGGCAGCACGATCTTGACGTCCACGCCGCGCCTGGCGGCCGCGATCAGCGCGTCCACCGTCTGCCGGTCCGGCACGAAATAGGCCGAGGTGATGTGGATCGATTTCTTGGCTTCCTGGAACGCCAGCGCATACGCCTTGTAGATTTCGAACTGGCCGCCGGGATCGCTGCCCAGCACGCGCACCACCTTGTCGCCGGCGATCACCGGTTTCGGGAAATAGTCGGCCTCGCGCAAGTCGTCCTTGTCCTGCGACGCCCACTGGCGCACGAACAGCCACTGGAAGGCCTGCACCGCCGGCCCTTCGACCTTGATGTGGGTGTCGCGCCAGCCGACGTCGGATTTGCTGGTCGGCTTGGAGGCGGAGCGGAACAGCGAGCTCTTGGCATAGGTCGCGCTGATGTTGATGCCGCCGGTGAACGCGGCCTTGCCGTCGACGATCAGCACCTTGCGGTGGTCGCGGTTGTTGATCTTCCAGTCGTTGCCGCTGACCTTGGCCGGATTGACCGGATTGAATTCGATCAGCTTGATGCCGCCGTCGCGCATGCGCTTGAAGAACTCGGCCGGCACGCCGATGGTGCCGACGCTGTCGTACAAAATATTGACCGTCACGCCGGCCTGCTGCTTGGCGATCAGCGCGTCGGCGAACTTCAGGCCCAGCTCGTCCTGGTCGAAGATATAGGTTTCCAGATTGATGTTGTTCTGCGCGCCGTTGATCGCCTTCAGCATCTCGGTCATGGTCTGCGGACCGTCGAACAGCAGCGTGGTCTTGTTGCCGGCGATCAGCGGCACGCCGGTGGCCGCTTCCTCCAGCGACGCCTGGCTCTGCAGGTCCAGCGTTCCCTTGGACCAGCGCTTGGCCAGCAGCGCCTTGGTGCGCGCGTCGCTCAGGTCGCCATGCGTACCCTTGACCGTGGGCGTGGCCGACGGCTCCAGCTTGTCGCCCAGCGCCGTCACATTCGGCAGCGATGCGCAGGCGCCCAGCAAGCCCCAGCACATCAGGCCGAGGGGTAACCAGAAACGCATGCGCGGAGCTTTCATCTTAGGCCTTTTCGATTAATTTCGTATCATCCGACGAGCCGAACAGGAACGAGATCGGCCCTTGCCGGAACCGGCGGCCCAGCGCTTTCGTCAACTGCCAGCCGTGCTTGAAACGCACCTGGCGCGAGCGCAACGCAACCCACAAGGCCAGGCCGAAGCTGACCAGCAGATTGACTGTCCCGATGGAAAGAAAACCTGCCACAGAGGTCACAACCAGTTCCCAGCTGACATTGTGATCGAGTCCAACAATTGCTGTCGCAAAGTTGGCGGACGAGAAGGTCACGTGGCGGATATCCAGCGGAATGCCCAGCACGAAGCCGATGAACGGCATCACGCCAAGCAGGATGCCGAAGAAGAAATTCCCCATCAGCCCGCCCAGGTTGTTCTCCATGTAGACGCCCAGCCGGTCCAGCCGTTCCTGGCCCAGCAGCCAGCGCAGGCCGCGCAGTTGCGCAATGCGTTGCGCCCAGCGCGTGTACAGCGCCTTGTTGTCGTAGTAGCCCGAAATCAGGCCGGCAAAGAACAGGCAGACGCCGGCGATCGCCGCGTAAATCAGCGTCGGCGCGTGGATCGGGTCGATGTCGGCCAGCAGGTGCATGGCCTTGTCCGGCGACACCAGGTGGTGGCCAGTCAGGTGCGGCCACGCCATGGCGATCAGCCACGCGGTCGGGATCGCCACCGCCAGGTTGCCCAGCACCGCCATGTTCTGCGTGCGGATCACCTTGTTGCACAGCTCGGCCATGCTGTCGATGTCGATGTTGCGGCCGTCCTTCGACTGCAGGCCGGAAGCGATGCGCGAGGCGGTCATGGCCGGCTGCTTGGTCGCCACCGTGAAGTGCAGCAGGTGGATGAACATGAAGCCGATCGAGTAGTTCATGCTGAACAGGAAGGCTTCCACCAGCGGCGCCGCGCGCAGGTAGGACATCAGGATTTTGAACAGCGCCATGAAGCCGATCACCAGGCCGGCGCCGGCCGCCTGCACGAACATGCCGCCCAGCTCGCGGCGCGTGTCGGCCACGTAGTGCTCGCCGGTGTGGCTGGCGTTTTCGGTGACGTTGCGCGCCAGCAGGTTGATGTTGTCGCGCAGCAGATCGCGCACCATGTACTTGTTGTTGTGCGCTTCGATTAGTTCCAGCGCCAGCGCGATGGCGGCGTGGCGGCGCGCGCTGTCGTGCTCTTCGCCCGGCAGGTGCACATCGACCAGGAACAGCAGCTTGCGCATGCGGTCCAGGCTTTGCGTCAGCGACACCAGCAGGTAGGTGAGGGCGATGCTGGTGCCCTGGCTCAGCGCTTTCTTGCGGATCTTGCCGATCACGGTTTCGCACTGGTCCAGCATCACCAGCAGGTGGCGCGCGTCGTCGATGTCGACTTCGGCGCCGGCCAGCTTGCGGTGGTAGGCGTCGAGGTAGGCGTTGACCTCGAAGTTCTGCACCATGAAGGGCGATTCGTAGGTCTCCATTTCGGTATGGAAGTTGGTCAGGCGCGGCTCCAGGCCGATGGCGCAGACGCGGTAGGACAGCGTGCGTATCGCATCCAGCAGCCCGGGCAGCATCAGGTTGCCGCCGCGCTGGACGTCGGCGCGCTGTTCGGCGTGCAGCACCACATCGAGCAGCGCCAGCCAGTCCTCGTGCGGCACCGCGGCCATCCAGATGTAGTCGGTGCGCTTGTAGGCGATCTGGTCCAGCGCCTCGCTCAGGTAGTCGTTGCCCAGCGCCGGCGGCAGGATGCGGTAGGCGATGCGGCTCTTCAGTTCGCTGAAGAAGCCGTCGCTCGACAGCACGCCGATCTCGGTGTACAGGCTGGCGTGGCGGCGCGAGGCCAGGATGTTGCGCGCGTAGTTGCGCAGCGCGATGGCGTGCGCCGGATTGCCTTTCAACAGCTGGCACAAGGTGCGCACGTTGCCGATCGCGCGCGCACTGTCGGTGACGCGCCTGGGGCGCAGGGTGTGAAACAGCTCGACCATCAGGCCGATGTCGTTGCTGTCTGCGTTGATACGTTCCAGAATTTCGAGCATGCAGAAAGCCTCGCTAATCAAAAACGCAGTATAACCGCTGACACCTGTGCGGTATGTACGCCAGCGAACATACGTTTCTGCGGCGAAATTGTACAAGTGCGTGGTCATGCGCACAGAGGGCGCGGGCATCGATGACTACACTGTTCATAACAGCTCACCGATTTTGCGAACCATCATGAAACCCGTCCTCGTCACCCTGGCACTGATTGCACCGCTCAGCGCGCTAGCGCAGACCGAAGTGTATGGCGTGCTCGATGCCGGCCTGGTGGCGGAACGTGGCTGCAGCGGCGATTGCGCCAGGACCAAGCTCGACAGCGGTGTCTCGACCGGTTCGCGTATCGGCATACGCGGCAAGGAAGACCTGGGCAACGGCACCTCGGCCATTTACACGGTGGAAGCCGGCATCCTCAACGATACCGGCGCCTCGGACCAGAACGGCCGCCTGTTCGGCCGCCAGGCTTATGTGGGGCTGGACGGTCCGCTGGGCGTGGTCACGCTGGGACGCCAGTACAATCTGGTGTACGAAGCGCTGACCGACGTGGCCGATCCCTTCCACGGCGGCATGGCCGGCAGCGCCGCCAACCTGGTCGGCTATACCACCAAGCGCTACGACAACACCATCAAGTACAAATCGCCGCGCTCGCGGGGCGGCTTTGTCGGCTCGGCGATCTATAGCTTTGGCGAATCGCCGTATAACAGCAAGGTCAACCGCGCATACGGCGCCACGCTGGGCTACGAGAACGGCCGCGCCAATATCAGCATCACCCACCAGCGCAAGGAAAACATGCTGGACGCCACCGGCACCACGCCGCCGGTCGACCAGTCAGCCAGCAACTCGCTGGTGGCGGCCAATTTCGACTTCGGCCGCTTCGTCGGCTACGCGGCATACGGTCACAGCAAGGGCGACGGCAGCGCGCAGTGGGATGAAAACAATCCCTACGGCGCAGTGGCGCAGCGCGACTTCTCCACCAACAGCCGCGACGTGCTGCTCGGCGTGGCGGTGCCGATGGGCGCGACGACCTTGCTTGCTTCCTACATCCACAAGGACGACCGCAGCCTGGCCGACCGCGACGCCAACCAGATCGCCGTCGGCGCCAGCTACGCCTTCTCCAAACGCACCAATGTCTACGCGTCGTTCGCCAAAATCCAGAACCGCAACGGCGCCGGCTACACGGTCGGCAATGCCAGCAATCGCGGCAGCGGCGACCGCGCCATCAACCTTGGTCTCAGGCACGCCTTCTAAACATGCTACATTGCTGGTTTTGACCAGGAAGCAGCATGTACCTCACTTACTTCAACGGCACTTGGGCCGAAGGCAATGCGCCGCTGTTTGGCGCCATGGACCACAGTGTCTGGCTCGGCTCGTCGGTATTCGACGGCGCCCGTTCGCTCAGCGGCCATATGCCCGACCTGCGCCTGCACTTGCAGCGCGTGATCACTTCGTCCGAACGCGTCGGCCTGACGTGCCCGCTGAGCGTGGATGAGATGGAAAAGCTGGTGCGCGAAGGCGTGGCCAAGTTCCCGGCCGATGCCGAGCTCTACATTCGTCCGCTGGTGTTCGGCACTGACGGCCTGCTGATTCCGGTGCCGGAAAAGAGCGCGTTCGCGCTGACCCTGTTCGACGCACCAATGCCGCCGTTCACCGGCTTCTCGGCCTGCCTGTCGGTGCTGCGCCGTCCGGATGCGTCGATGGCGCCGACCGACGCCAAGGCCTCCTCGCTGTACGCCAACACGTCCAAGGCGCTGCGCGAGGCCAAGGAACGCGGCTACGACAACGCCGTGGTGTGCGACAGCGCCGGCAACGTGGCCGAGTTCGCATCGGCCAATCTGTTCTTCGTCACGCCGGCCGGCCAGGTGGTGACGCCGGTGGCGAACGGTACTTTCCTGTCCGGCATCACCCGCGCCCGCGTGATCGAGCTGCTGGCGAAAGAGGGCGTCAAGGTCGAGGAACGCAGCGTGCGTCCGGAGGAGCTGGAAACCGCCGTTGAAATCTTCAACACCGGTAACTACGGCAAGGTCACGCCGTGCGTGCGCTACGAAGGCCGCACCTTGCCGGTCGGTCCCATCGCCACGCTGGCGCGCGACCGCTACATGGCGTTCTCCGACAGCCAGTAAGCCTAAGGGCGGGCAGGGCAGGTGGCGGACAGCCAGCGCCCGGTGGATTCCACCGTGGCGTTCTGCGGGCCGGCGCCGGTGTTGTTGGTCACCTGCATGGTGGCCGTGTACGCGTCTTCGCCCAGGAAACGCACTTGCCCGGTGCCGCTGGATGCCGGATCGGTGCAGCTGAACGACACGTTCAGTCCGCCCGGCACCGGCGTCTGCGTCGAGCGGCATTTGCCTTGCTGGCTCAGCGGCAGCTCCTTGCGCGCCGCCATTTCCGGCGTCACGCAGGCGCGCATCGTCAGTCCGCCGTCGCTGGTGGCCTGCGGCAGCGAGACGCCGTTCTGCGCCATCATCGCCTGCACCTGCGCGCGCTGTTCCGGCGGCAGCGCCGCCAGCTGCGACAGGCCGGCGCTGACCGCCTGGTCGGTCTGCGCATTGCCCGTCATGATCTTGTTATTCAGTTCCCACAAACCTGGCTTGACGGTTTGCGCCTGCGTTTGCGCGGCGGCCAGCAGGGCCAGTGTTGTCAACAGTGCTTTCATCAGTCGCTCCTTTGGAAATGAAAACGGCGCCCAAGGCGCCGTTTGAACCGCTGCGGAGAAGGCTACACGCCGCGTCCGCTAATCAGGCGCAGCAGCACCATGATGATGGCGACCACCAGCAGGATGTGGATGAAGCCGCCGATGGTGTACGAAGTTACCAAGCCCAGCAGCCACAGGATAAGCAGAACTACAGCGATGGTATAAAGCATGATGATCTCCTCGGGTTGTGTTGAAGCTATTATCAGCAATCGCCGGTCCGGCTTCTGTACGATGCCGTACTTAAATCCTTAGTCCATCGAACGCAGCTGGCCTTTGACGATGCGCACCGAGTCGCCCGAGCGCCATTGCGGCTGCGCCGACGAGTGGATGGTGCGCTTGCTGCCGTTATCCATGCGCACCACGACGTCCCAGCTGTGGGTGGTTTTCATATTGCCTTCGATCTGGTTGCCGGCCACCGCGCCGCCGACCGCGCCGGCCACCGTGGCGATCTGACGGCCATGGCCGCTGCCGACCTGGTTGCCCAGCAGGCCGCCAAGGATGGCGCCGCCGGCCGCGCCGACGCCGCTGCCTTGCGGACGATGTTCAATCGTGCGCACCGATTCCACCACGCCGCAGTTGCTGCATGGCGCGCTGCGCGCTTCCTGTTCCGGTGCCTGGCCCCGGCCTTGCGACACGCCAGGGGCCATGGCCGCGGCGCCGGCCGGCGGCGCGTCGTTGTAGGCCATCGGCTGCGAGGCTGCCGGCGCCGGCGGCAGGCCGCTTACGGCCGCCGGTACGCTGGCGTTGGAGGTTGGCAGCCAGCCCAGGATGGCTGCGCTGCCGACGCCGCAAAACAGTACCACCGCGACGGCGGCGATGACCATGACAGGGTGGGTGCCAGATTTGGTTTGGGTGTCCATGTGTGTGTCCTTTGTTATTAGGTGAGGTAGTGCACTGCAGCCCATATTTTCCCCGAGTACATCTATTGCTTCCGTGCGTCACCGTACATACAGAGCAAAACATTGCCCTTAATCTGATCCCATGCATACCTCTATCTCAACTACTCCCGACGAAGACCGGGCGCTGCCGCGGCTGGCCAATAATCGCCTGCTGGCCAGCCTGCCGGACGACGATCAACGCCAGCTCGCCGCCAAGTGCGAAACGGTGCGGGTGGACAACGGCCAGGTGTTGTCGGAGCCGGGGCAGGAAGTGCGCTACCTGTATTTCCCCATCGATTGCCTGGTGTCGCTGCTGGGCGTCGCCGAAGGCCGCATGACGCTGGAGGTCGGTTCCATCGGCCGCGAAGGCATGCTGGGCGCTTCCGTGGTGCTGGGCCACGAAATGGCGCAGGTGCGCGCCGTGGTGCAGCGTTCCGGCCGCGCCTACCGCATCGCCACCGCCGATTTCATCACCGAGTTCTACCGCATGGAATCGCTGCAGCGCCTGCTGTACCGCTATACCGACACCGTGCTGGCGCAAACCATCCAGATCGCCGTCTGCAGCCGCTTCCACGTGCTGGAGGCGCGCCTGGCGCGGTCGCTGCTGATCACGCGCGACCGCCTGCAGTCGGAGAAATTCCACCTGACGCACGAATTCCTGGCGCATGCGCTGGGCGTGCGCCGGGTCGGCGTCACCAAGGCCGCCAGCGCGCTGCAAAACCAGCGCCTGATCACCTACAGCCGCGGCAATATCGAGATCCTCGATTCGGCCGGCCTGGAAGCCGTCTCCTGCCACTGCTACGAAATGTTCAAGGACAAATAAAAAAACGGACCCGAGGGTCCGTTTGCTTTCTGCAGCGCCGCGATTAACGCGGTGGCTTTTGTACCTGGTTACCGATCACGCCACCCACTGCCGCGCCGCCGACGGTGCCGACTGCGCTGCCGCCGGTCAGGACCGAGCCGGCCACTGCGCCAACGCCTGCGCCCACGGCGGTGTTACGGTCTTGGTTCGACATGCCTGCGCATGCGCTCAGGCCCAGGGTCGCGGCCAGTACGGCGGCGGTTGCTGCAATTCGCTTGACGTTGTTCATGATGTTCTCCTCAGGCAGGTTAGACGCGGTATTGCGCCTTCACCGATGCCTCCAGAGTACGAAACTTGCGTAATCGCTTCCGTTCGTCAGCACACACTAGCGGCAATCAGTGTTGCGGCTTGCCGGCCTGGGCGATCAGGGCCTGGCAGCCGGCCGTCTCGCCGGTGCTGGTGCTGACCAGCGGCACGATGGCCGCCACCGGCGCCACCACGGCCAGCGCCAGCGCGCTGCCGGCGCGCAAGGCCATGGCGCCCTTGTCGACGCTGATGTCCGGTTGCTTGAAGGTGCCGCGTACATAGATCGGCGCGCGCAGCGAAATCACCCGCACCGATTTGGCGTCCGGCTTCAGCGTCAGGTCCAGCTTCTCGTTGCCGAGGTTGACGGTGCCGTGGACGTCGATGCGCGCCTCCGACGTGTCTGCCACGAACAGGCGCGAGTTCATCACGCCGTTGCTGACGGCGAAGTCCGTCACCATGCAGTTGAGCTTGACCTGCTTGTCGCCGACCAGCTTGGTCATCACCACGCTGCCGAGGTTCAGGCCCATGGCCTCCAGCAGCAGCTTGCTGACGCTGCCCTGGTTGACCACGCCTTTGAATTCGCCGTTGGAGGCGCCCAGCAGGCTGGCCACCGAGTTGCCGGTGGAGGTCAGCGCGACGTCGGCGTTGATTTCGCCGACGGTGGCCTGCATGCCGTCGATGGACGGGAACAGCTGCCGCAGTTGCAGGTGCGCGGCCTTGGCCTTCAGATCGGCGCGGATGGCGTGGGCGTTGACCTTGCCGCTGCCGTCCAGCACGATGTTGGAGGTGAAGCGGCCGCCGGCGATGTCGAAGTTCATCGGCTTCAGCGCCAGCACGCCGTCCTTCAGGTGGATCTGCGTTTCCAGGTTCTGGATCGGCAAGTCCTTGTTGCGCGTGATGCGCGCGGCCTTGAAGTTGACGTTGGCGTCGATGGCGGTCCAGCGGTCGGTGCGGAAGGTTTCCACCGGCAGCACCTTGTTGCCCGGCTGGAGCTCCTCGGCGCCGCGCGCTTCCTTGCTGGCGTTGGAGTCGGCGCCGATCAGCGGGCCGAGGTCGGACACCTGCAGCAGCCTGGACTGGATATTGCCGCTCAACAGGGAACGCGGCGCGCCGGTCTTGAAGTCGAGCTTGCCGGCGATGTCACTGGCGCCGACCTTGCCGGTGAACTGGTCGTAGATCCAGTGGCTGGCGTTGGCGCCGAGGTTGCCGGTGAGGTGGCCCTCGGTGACGAAGGGCGGCGTTTCCGGCAGCAGCACGCCGGTCAGGCCGTACAGCCGCGCCATGCTGGGACCGGACAGCTTGAGGCGCATGTCCAGCGCGGTCAGCGCGGCCGGCTTGGTCAGCGTGCCGTCGAAGCTGATGCTGGTGCCGCCGACGTTGAGGCTGGCCGCGAGCGGGAAGGGCGCGGTCTGCTTCTGCAGCGACAGCACGGCGCCGGCCTTGCCGCTGCCCTGGATGTCCTGGTTGTTCCATTTGCCGCGCAACTGCCAGCTGACGCCGTAGCGCGGGTCCTTGATGGTGTCGACCTGGGCGCTGGCGTCGACGTGGGTCATGGCATCGATGTAGCGCACCGTGCCCTTGGTGAAGACCACGCGCTGCACGTCCAGCGACCACACCGATGCCTTGTCCTCGCTCTTGAAGGTCCAGTTGTTCTTGCCGTCGGCTTCGCGCTGCAGCAGCAGCTTCGGATTGTCGAAGCGCAGCTCCGGGATCTCGATGCGCTGGCGCAGCAGCGGCAGCAGTTCGACGGCAAAGGCGAACTGGCCGACGCTGGCCAGTTCGTCCGGCGCCTGCATGCCGCGCGGATTGCCGACATGGACGTCGCGCGCCACCAGGTGCGGCATCGGCAGGAGTTCGCCCTCGTTGCGCCACGCCAGCGACACCGCGCCGCGGATGTCGAACGGCCGGGCGATGGCGGCGCTGATGCGCTCGTTGAGCCAGGGGCGCGCCTGGTTCCAGTCGTAGCTGGCCAGCACGACGGCGGCGACCAGCGGCGCGGCGACGACGCCGCCAACGGCAATGGCGATTTTGGTAGGGCGTGGAATGGACATGGTCGATCTGCTTTTTATAGTTGCCTCATTTTACACACTCAGGGTTTTTGTGCGGCACCGTACTGATGTCCGTGCGCTATCGGCTTATAAAGTCATCATCGCCTGAACAATTTGAGGAGAACAATAATGATGACCATGAATACCCAGTGGCAAGTGCTGTTTGGCGCCGTGATGCTGGCCGGCCTGGCCGGCTGCGCCAGCGACAAAACCCCGGCCACCGCCGACGTGGCGGTGTCGCGCGAAGCCGTCAGCGCCGCCACCGCCGCCGGCGCCGCCGACCTGGCGCCGGCCGAAATGCTGTCGGCGCGCGAAAAACTGATGCGCGCCAACCAGGCGCTGGCCGCCAAGGATTACAAGACCGCCCAGGATCTGGCCACCCAGGCCCAGGCGGATGCGCAGCTGGCCCAGAGCAAGGCCAACTCGGCCAAGGCCACCGCCGCGTCTGACGAACTGCAACAAAATATCCGCCTGCTGCGCGAAGAAGTGGCGCGCGCCAACGCCGCCAGCCAACAATAATTGAGGGAGAAGCCATCATGAAAAAACTGATACTGTTGCCTACCGCTTTTGCCGTGTCCGTGATGTTTGCCGCCTGCAGCAGCACGCCGACCACCACCAGCCAGCTGGACCAGGCGCGCGGCGACTTCGTTGCCGCCCAAAGCAATCCCTCGGTCGCCGCCAACGCGCCGCTGGAATTCAAGGCCGCTTCCGATGCGCTGGACCGCGCCAACGCCGCCGCCGCCAAGCGCGACAGCCTGGACGAGATCGACAAGCTGGCCTATATCGCCAAGCAGAAGATCGCCACCGCGCAGGAAGCCGCCAAGGCCAAGCAGGCCGAAGCTGACGTGGCCAACGCCGCCCGCCAGCGCGACGAGATCCGTCTGCAGGCCCGCACCGCCGAAGCCAACCAGGCCCGCATGAGCGCCGACCGCGCCAAATCGCAAGCCGAGCAGGCCAAGGCCGACGCCGACGCCGCCCGCGCCCAGGCTGACGCCGCCGCCAGTTCGGCGCGCGAGGAATCGGCCAAGAACGCCGCGCTGCAACAGCAGCTGGCCGACCTGCAAGCCAAGCAGACCGACCGCGGCATCGTGATCACCCTGAACGACGTGCTGTTCAATGTCGACCGCGCCGAACTGAGCGCCGAAGGCATGCGCACCGCGCAGAAGCTGGCCGACGTGCTGCTGCAGGAACCGCAAAGCGTGGTGCTGGTGGAAGGCTTTACCGACAGCACCGGCACGTCGTCGCACAACCTGGACCTGTCGCAACGCCGCGCCGAATCGGTGCGTAACGCGCTGATCGGCCTGGGCGTGCCAAGCGCCAAGATCGCCACCCGTGGCTACGGCGAGGCGTATCCGGTTGCCAGCAACGGCGACGCCGGCAGCCGCCAACTGAATCGCCGCGTGGAGATCGTGCTGTCGCAAAACGGCGCCCCGATCGCCAACCGCCGCTAATTCACCTCTTACTTAGGAAGGAAAGACTCATGGCTGAATCCAATCCCACCCCACCGGCAGGCATCGATAAAGAAGCCATCCGCGCCGCCGCCCGCAATCTGGAAGACGGCCCTGTCACCTCGGGTTACAAGGGCGACCGCCAGGCCGTCATCAAGATGCTGAACGAGGCGCTGGCCACCGAGCTGGTGTGCATCAACCGCTACAAGCGGCACTACTACACGGTCAGCGGACGCGAGAACGCCGCCATCAAGGCGGAGTTCCTCGAACATGCCAACGAAGAGCAGGAGCACGCGGATTGGCTGGCCGAACGCATCGTCCAGCTGAACGGCGACCCTGATTTCAATCCTGCAACGTTGCTTGACCGCAGCCATGCCGAGTATGATGCGTCAGAGGACGTGCAGTCGATGGTGCGCGCCAACCTGATCGCCGAACGCGTGGCGATCGAGGCCTACCGTCAGATGATCGAGCAGATCGGCGATACCGACCCGACGACGCGCCTTCTTTTGATCAAGATCATGGCGGTCGAAGAGGAGCACGCCGACGATATGCGTGACATGATGACCGAGCACGGTTAATCGTACGGCCCGCGCCGATTTGCTGTAAAGTTTTCACACCGACAACCAAAACAGGAGCTTTATCATGCTGGAACAAAACATCAGTACCGTGAATAACGACGTGAAAACTCTGGTTAAAGATGCCCAGGCATTGTTCACCGCCGCCACCGCACTGACCGGCGAAAAAGCCGAAGAACTGCGCGGCCGCGGCATGCGCGCGCTGGACACCGCCCTGGCCAAGGCCCACGAAGCCCAGGTCAGCGCGCTGGCCGCCACCAAGGAAGCCGCCAAGCACGCCGATGAATACGTCAAGGAAAACCCGTGGCGTTCGATCGCAGCAGCTGCCGGCATCGGCCTGCTGATCGGCGTCATCATCGGCCGCAAGTAAGCTACCGTGGCGCACGACGAAGACAATCGTCCGCCGGGCTTGATCGCGTCGCTGGGTCTGGTGACCCGCAACGCGATCGGCCTGCTTTTGAACCGGCTCGAACTGGCCGCTTTGGAACTGGCGCAGGTCCGCAACCATCTGCTGCAACTGGTGGTGGTGTTCGCGCTGGCCGTGCTGCTGGGCGGCTTTGCCCTGATCTATGCCTCGGTCACCATCGTCTACCTGGCGTGGGCCGCCATCGGCTGGGTGATCCTGCCGATCATCACCGTGGTGTTCCTGCTGATCGCCATCGGCCTGATCGTGTACGCGCGCGGACTGCTGCGTAGCGGCAAGCTGTCGCTGCCGGCCACCATGGCGGAACTGAAATCCGACCGTGACATGCTGTTGTAAGGAGAGGCCGTGAGCAAGCTTGAAGACGAGGCCGCCCTGGCGGCCGAGAAGCAAAAAATCATCCGCGAAGGCGAGTTGTACCGCATCAAGCTGGTGCACTCGAAAGCGCTGGTCGGCCAGGCCTTGCAGCCGGACGCCCTGATGCACGGCGCCATCGACCATGCGGTCGGCCTGGCGCAGGCGCGCCTGGGCGGCCTGCTGCACGGCGGCGCCTCGGGCGGCTTCAGCCTCAGTTCGCTGAAGTCGCTGAGGTCGCTGGCGCCGTACGCGCTGACGGTGGGTTCCTTCATCGCCCGCCGCAAGTTGATCAAGCCGGCGCTGGCGCTGGCCACGGTGGCCGGCATCGGCGTCGCCTGGCTGCTGCGGCGCAAAACCTCGACGCAGTACGAGCAGCCTTGAGCGCCGCTCCCAACCCGCTGAATCCCGCAGGCTTGCGCATCGTGCTGGTCCTGCAGGGCGGCGGCGCGTTGGGAGCGTATCAGGCCGGCGTATTCCAGGCGCTGCATGAACACCAGCTGGCGCCGGACTGGATCGTCGGCACCTCCATCGGCGCCATCAACGCCGGCATCCTGGCCGGCAATCCCCATGCAACCCGTTTGACGCGGCTGCGCCAGTTCTGGCAGGGCATCGCCCATCGCGACAGCTACGACATGCGCCACGTGCCCGATGCCCAGCGCCGTTCCAACATCGTGCTGCAGACCTGGGATACGCTGGTGCGCGGCGTGCCGGGCTTCTTCACGCCCCGATTGTTCAGCCCGTTTGCTGCCGGCGCGCGCGTCAATCCGGAGCAGGCCAGCTTTTACGACACCGGCGAGCTGCGCGATACGCTCAACGAGCTCATCGATTTCGACTACCTGAACGCGCCGGGCGGCATCCGCCTGACGGTCAACGCGCTGCAGGTCACCAGCGGCACGCTGCGCGGTTTCGACAACCGCGAGCTGACCATCCATGCCGACCACATCCGCGCCAGCGGCGCGCTGCCGCCGGGCTTCCCGGCGGTGCGCATCGACGGCGAGCTGTACTGGGACGGCGGCCTGTACTCCAACACGCCGCTGGAAACCGTGCTGGACGACAGCAAGCAGGTCGACACGCTGTGCTTCATGGTCGACCTGTGGAGCGCCGACGGCGAAGAGCCGGTCACGCTGGACGAGGTGCAGACGCGCCAGAAGGACGTCACCTTCGCCTCGCGCTCGCGGCGCCACCTGACCGACTACGTGGCCACCCACCAGATGCGGCAGAAGCTGCGCGAGCTGTACTCGGCGCTGCCGCCGGCAAAGCGCACGCCCGAGCAGACGCGCGAACTGGAAGCGCTCGGCTGCGACAGCACCTTGCACGTGGTGCGCCTGCCGTACGCCGGCCGCGACTGGAACATGGCCGCCAAGGACATCAACTTTTCCGAGGGATCGATCAACTGGCGCTGGGACCAGGGCTATCAGGACGCGCTGCGCGCCATCAAGGCGGCGGGCTGGCTGAGCTTCGTGTCGGAGGATACACCGCTGGTGGTGCATGAACTGCCGCCGCTGGCCGTGCCGGGCGGCGAACGGGCCGCCTGAGCGGCAGCCCGTAGCGGTTTATTTCTGCGCCACGGTCTGTGGCACTTTGGCCATGTCGTCGTGGTAGGTCTGCTGCGCTTCCTTGATGCAGGCGCTGCGTTCGCTGGCCGGGCCTTTCTGGCAGGCCTGTTTGGCTTCGGCCAGGGCCGCGCCGATTTCCTTGCGCAGGGTGCGCGTCTGTTCCGCGGTGGTCTGGTCGCCCTGCGACCAGCGCGCCGGCTCGCCCCTGGCGATTTCCTGCCGCTGCAGCTGGGCGTTCTGTGGTGGCGTGGTATCGGTTTGCTGGGCGTGCACGGCCAGGGCCGCGCACGCCATCATCACGCCGGTGACGATGCGATGAACCATGATGTCCTCCCTGGTTTAGAGCCTGCCGGTCAGCAGCATGATCAGCAGTATAACCACGATCAGGCCGGTGATGCCGCTGGGCGCATAGCCCCAGTTGCGGCTGTGCGGCCAGGTAGGCAGTGCGCCAATCAGCGCCAGAACCAGAATGATCAGAATGATGGTACCCATGGAATTCTCCTTGTCGTTAGCGCTTGTAGTGAGAGATGTTGAACTGGTCCTGGCCGCTGATTAATAGCGGTACAGGCGGCCGTCGATCAGGCGCACGCGGTTGCCCACGCGCAGATCGTAGGCGCTGTCTTGCTGGATGATGCGGGTATCGCCGTTGTCCATGCGGACGCTGATCTGGTATTCCTCCTTGCCGGCATTGCGGTTGTTCTCGACATTGTTGCCGACCACTGCGCCGCCGACCGCACCGGCCACGGTGGCCACGGCGCGGCCCGAGCCGCCGCCCACCTGGTTGCCCAGCAGGCCGCCGATCAGGCCGCCGGTCACGGCGCCGACGCCGGAACCGCCACGGGCCTGCATGATCTGGATCGAATCGATGGTGCCGTAGGTGGACGAGTCGTTGCTGATATAGCCGATCTGTTGCGGCTGCTGGTTGCTGGCGCAGCCGCTCAATACGGCAACGCCGGCAAAGATGGCGGCGGCAAGCGTGGTTGAGCGTTTCATGTTGTTCTCCTGAAAAAGTGTGAGTCCAGAATAAACAGCGGACGCGGCAAGGTCTGTGCGCTTACGCACGATGGACAGCGTCACCGCGCGCATCGCCGTTTTGTACGCTAACGTACAGAGGACTGGCGCGAAGCAGCGTTTAATGGCGACATCGGTAGCAGAGACGGCAAACAAACGTCCCGCTGGCTGACAAACTCATTGTTCTTAAATACTCCAAGGAGAATCGCCATGAAAATCGCACATAAAATCGCTACTGCCCTGTTCACCGTATCGCTGCTGGGCGCCATGACCGGCTGCGCATCGACCTCGTCCAAAGAAGGCACCGGCGAGTATGTCGACGATTCCGTGATCACCACCAAAGTGAAGGCCAGCATCTTCAACGAGCCTAGCCTGAAATCGACCGAAATCAACGTTGAAACCTTCAAAGGCACCGTGCAGCTGAGCGGCTTCGTGGCCCAGCCTGAAGACATCGCCAAAGCCGGCAGCGTGGCACGCGGCGTCAAAGGCGTAACGGCTGTGAAAAACGACCTGCACGTCAAGTAATTCCCCCGGCCGGCGCGCCCAGCCGCGCCGGCGCTTTTCACTGTGAGTCATCATGAACCAGCCTGTCGATCTTCCCCGGACTCACGCACAGGCGCTCACCGCCGATGCCGACGCTTCCGCTTCTTCCCTCGCTCCCGCACTGCCTGAACCCTCCCGAATTCCCCTGCACGTCAACGCCCGCGGCCTCGCGCTTGGCGTGATCGCCACGGTCGCCTTCCTGTATGCCTTGCAGTGGTCGCGCAATTTCCTGGTTCCCGTTTTGCTGGGCATCCTGTTTACCTACATGCTCAGTCCGCTGGTATGCTGGCTGGAGAAGCTGCGCATTCCGCGCATCATCGCCGCCACGCTGATCACCGCCGCCATCCTGGGCGGCTCGGTGCTGGTGATGGAAAAGCTGCAGGGCGAGTTCCAGTCGATCGTCGATGAATTGCCGACCGCCGGGCACAAGCTGTCGCGCTTGCTGGCCGACCGGTTGCACAGCGGCGGCCCCAGCGCCCTGCAGCGCATCCAGGACGTGGCGACCGAGCTGCAGCAGGCCACCGCCGGCGCCCAGGAAAAACGCGCCGCGCGCCGCGCCGCCGTGGCCTCCGCGCCGGACACGCTGCCGGTGATGGACTGGATCTGGGCCGGCTCGATGGGTGTGATGGGCTTCCTCGGCCAGGCCACGATGGTGATCTTCCTGGTGTTCTTCCTGCTGATGTCCGGCGACACCTTCAAGCGCAAGCTGGTCAAGCTGACCGGGCCGTCGCTGACCAAGAAAAAAATCACCGTCCATATTCTGGAGGACATCAACAGCTCGATCCAGAAATACATGCTGATGCTGCTGGTGACCAACGGCGCCTTGGCGCTGCTGATGTGGGCCGCCTTGCGCTGGATCGGCCTGGAAAACGCCGGCGCCTGGGCCATCGTCGCCGGCCTGCTGCACCTGATGCCTTACTTCGGCCCGCTGCTGATCATGCTGGCGACCGGCATCGTGGCCTTCCTGCAGTTCGAATCCTTGCAGATGAGCTTGCTGGTGATGGGCGCCTCGCTGGCCATTGCCACGCTGATCGGCACTGTGGTGGCGACCTGGATGACCGGCCGCTTCGCCCGCATGAACGCGGCGGCGGTGTTTGTCAGCCTGCTGTTCTGGGGCTGGCTGTGGGGCGTGTGGGGCTTGCTGCTCGGCGTCCCCGTGATCGTGATCGTCAAGGTGGTCGCCGAGCGGGTGGAGGGCATGGAAGTGGTGGCCGAACTACTCGGCGAGTGACGTCCCGCGCAGGCTGCCTAGCTGTAGCGCATATTGCCGCGCAAACTCGGCGCCGAGGAAGAAGATCTGCGCCGAGTAATACACCCACAGCAGCAGGGCGATCATCGAGCCGGCGGCGCCATAGCTGCTGGCCACGCCGCTGTTGCCGATATACGCACCGATCGCATATTTCCCCAGCGTGAACAGGGCCGCCGTGCCGAGCGCGCCGATGGTCACGTCATGCCACGACAGTTTCACGCGTGGCAGCATCTTGAAGATCACGCCGAACAGCGCGGCGATGACGATGAAGCTGATCGCGATATTGATGCCGGTGAGCGCGACGCCGGCGTCGGTCCAGTAACTGCCCCAGAACTTCTCCAGCAGCGTCAGCGCCGCGCTGACCACCAGCGACACCATCAGCAGGAACGCCAGCACCAGCACCATGCCGAACGACAGCAGGCGCGTGCGCACCGTGTCCCACAGCGTGCCTTGGGTCAGGGGCGGGACTTGCCAGATCGCGTCCAGGCTGGCCTTCAGTTCGGCAAACACGGTGGTGGCGCCGAACAGCAGCAGGCCGCCGGCCACCAGCGTCGCCAGCCGTCCTTCCTCCTTGTTGCGGGCGCCGGCCAGCACCGCCTGGATCGCTTCCGCGCCCTGGGCGCCGACCAGTCCGCGCAGTTGCGCGAACAGCTCGCCCTGGGCCGCCTGCGGGCCGTAGAACCAGCCGGCGATGGCCAGCACCAGCACCAGGATGGGCGCCAGTGAAAACAGCGTGTAAAAGGCCAGCGCCGCGCCCATGCTGCTGCCGCGATGCTCGAACCATTCGAGGACGGTGCACTTCAGCACCGAGAATATATTTTTTGAGTTCATAAAAAAAAAGCCCCGCAACCGGAGTTGCGGGGCTGTCACTTTCAGAGATTATTGTACGCGGCGTTCGATGGTGATCTGTTCCACTTCAACGCGGCGGTTAGGTTCCAGGCACTTGATCAGGTCAGCGCGTTTCTTGTCGTTGCACTCGACGACAGGATTCGACTCGCCTTTGCCGACGGCGTTCAGGCGGTTGGCGGCGATGCCTTTGCCGACCAGGTAGTCCTTGACCGCATTGGCGCGGCGCTCGGACAGTTTCTGGTTGTACTTGTCGCTGCCCAGACGGTCGGCGTAGCCGGTGATGACCACGTTGTCGATGCTGCTGTTGGTGTTCAGCACGTTGGCGATGTCGTCCAGCTTGGGCTGGTTCGAATTCAGCTTGGCGCTGTCGAACGAGAACAGCTCGGTCGCCGACATCGTCACTTTTTCGAAGCGTGCTGGCGGTGGTGACGGTGGGGCTGGCGGTGCTGGTGGCGGCGGTGGTGGTTCGGCCACCGGCGGCGCTGGCGGCGGTGCCGGTGGCGCTGGGCGCGGTGGCGCATCGAAGGCGAAGTTCAGGCCGACGGTCAGGTAGTAGTTGTTGCTCTTGCTGTTAGGGAATTCATCGCCGCGGATGAAGCCGTGCACGTCGCGCAGGTCAGCCTGGAAGGTGACGCGGTCGTTGATGTCGGCCTGGAAGCCGATACCGGCGCTCAGGTAAGGCGAGTTCTTCTTGCGTTCGACGTACAGCGGCAGGTTGGCCTTGTCGCGCTCGGCGCCGATACCGATCAGCACGAACGGACGGAAGGTTTTACGCGAGAACATGTACAGGCCGTCGACGCCCAGCGTGTCCTGCTGGTAGCGGCGGTCGCCGTCACGGGAGCGGGCATAGGTGTAGCCGCCTTGCACATCCCATTTTTCATTGATGGCTTTGCCGAATTTCAGACCGGCGCCGTAACCGCGCTTGTCCGTGGCGCCAAAGTCGGAATCCGGCTTGATGCCGTTCACGCTAGGCTGGATGTACCACGATGGATTGATGACCGCATCCTGAGCCAGGGCGGAGAACGACGCGCAGAGAGCTGCAACGGCGAAGGCGATTTTCTTGGATTTATTCACAGGGTGGCTCCCGATTGTTTAAAAAATTATTTCACTGCCAGCAATGTTGTTGCATCGCTGTTGGACCGAAGATTAGGCGACAAGGTGCCGCTCTTCCGTTCGCTACCGCACCAAACCTTGTGCTGTATCAAACCCGCCACATTTCCTGAAACTTATCGAGAACTCCCTTGTCCGAACTTAAAGCCTATAGATGCATCGCTAATGTTCGTTGCCGCACAGACCGTACCCTCGCAAACAGGCATTCTTGAGTCAAAGCAGTATCAATCCAGTTTAAAGGAGCGTTCTCATGCATGCAGTCAGCAAACAACAAACCATGGTCCAAAACGAGATGAAAGCCTCGCCGGAGATGCAGTCCACCACGGCGCGGCTGACGGCGCTGATGGATCGCTCGACCCCGGCGCCGCTGGACCGCAAGCCAGCCCTGTCGATGGCGTCGATCGAGCGCGTGCGTTCGACCTCGGCCACGCTGCGCCGCATCGAAAACATGCAGAAACTGATCGGCGAACTGTCCATGCACGAAATGCTGGCCGACGAAATCGCCTGGTTCCTGAAGTTTTCGCCGTCCGGCGCCCGCAAATATATCCGCGACCTGCGCGAAGCCGGCGTGATCGAGCTGGCCCGCTATGTCGAAGGCACCGCCACCTACCTGGGCAAGGCCGTTTATCAGCTGACGCCGGACCCGGAGCGTATCGCCGCCTTCCTGGCCGCCATCGCCCAGCCGAAACGCGAAGGCGCGCCGCCGCGCAAGGAACGTCCGGGCCTGCGCGAGCAAGCCATGGCAGGCAGCGGCCGTCACTTCCACATCCTGGCCGACGACACCCATTACGCCATTCGCGTCAACCGCGGCCCGGTGATGCGCGATCCGCTGGTGGCAGCCCTGTTCGGCAGCGCGCCGTCGCAGCAAAAAGCAGAATAAAACTCCCCGCAGGGGTATCATGAACAGCCGGCCCGGTGACCACCGCGCCGGCTGTTTTCGTGTTGACATATTGAAATGCGGCGCAGCCGCCCCACCTATGCTGGCATGACATCTTACGGACCTGCGGCACATGGAAGCTTTGATCTGGATAGGCCTGACGGCACTGGCGATCGCACTGCCTTTTTACTACCCGCGCTGGCGCCTGCAGCGGGTGCTGGCCCGGCCGCTGCCGCGTGAGGCGGAGCAGGTTTTACAGCGCCATATTCCCGTCTACCGCAACATGAGTCCGGACTTGCAGCAGCAATTGCGCAAGCTGGTGGTGCAGTTCCTGCATCAAAAAAAGTTTGTCGGCTGCGAAGGGCTGGAGGTGACCGATGAAATGGCGGTCATCATCGCCGGCCAGGCCTGTTTGCTGCTGCTGAACCGGCCCAGCAAGGTGTATCCGGCGCTGCACACCATCCTGGTCTATCCGAGCGAGTTTGTCGCCCAGCGGCCGCAGGTGGGGCCGGGCGGCGTGATCACGCCGGGCCACCAGAGCATGCTGGGCGAGTCGTGGGACGATGGCCGCGTGGTGCTGTCCTGGGACGACGTGCGGCGCGGCGCCGGCGACTGGACCGATGGCCATAACGTCGTGCTGCACGAATTCGCCCACCAGCTGGACAGCGAATCGGGCCGCGCCAACGGTGCGCCGTACCTGGGCAATCCGGCCAGCTACCGCGAATGGTCGGAAGTGCTGTCGCGCGACTTCCAGAACCTGCGCATGAACGCCATGTACCGCCAGCACACGGTGATGGACTACTACGGCGCCACCAATCCGGCCGAGTTCTTTGCCGTCGCCACCGAAACCTTCTTCGAGAAACCGTACCAGATGGCCGAGCACCACGCCGAGCTGTACGCGGAATTCCTCAAATACTACCGCGTCGATCCGCGCGAATGGATGTCGCCGCCGCCACCGCCGCCGGCAGCAGAGCCGGTCTCGTTCGCCTACGGCTGGTAGTCACAGGATGATGGAGCCGTCGTCGGTGCGCTTGACGTGCAGCAGGCCTGGTTCCTCTTCCTCCAGCCGCTGCGCTTCCAGCTCCTGCGCCGACGGCGCCTTGCCGGCCTCGGCCAGCAGGCGCTGACGCTCTTCCAGTCCCTGCAAAATATTCTGTTCCAGTTCGGCCTGCTGCCAGGGCTTGGGGATGAAGCGGAACACATGGGCGTCGTTGATGGCCGCCATGGCGGTCTTGAAATCGGTCGAGGCGCTGAGCATGATGCGCACCGTGGTCGGCGCCACGTCCTTCAGCGCCTGCAGGAATTCGCCGCCGCTCATTTCCGGCATCATGAAGTCGGACACCACCAGGTCGAACTCGCAGACGCAGATGCGGTTCAGCGCCTCGAACGGATTGGTGAAGGTTTCGATCTGCGCGCCGGCCAGCGCCTTGCTCAACCGTAGCGCCCGTTGCAGCGCGCTCAGCATGTTCGGTTCGTCGTCCACCAGCAGTATGCGGGTCATGTTTGCTCCTCGGTATGGCGGATCGGCAGCAGCACGCGGAAACAGGTGCCGCGTCCCAGTTCGGTATCGACTTCGATGCGGCCCTTGTGCTTCTGCACGATGCCGTAGGCCAGCGACAGGCCCAGGCCGGTGCCCTTGCCCACCGCCTTGGTGGTGAAAAAGGGATCGAAGATGCGCGACAGCGCGTCCGGTGCGATGCCGTTGCCGGTGTCTTCCACTTCCAGTTTCACCGTCTGCTGGTCGGCCATGCCGGTGCGCAGCGTGATGGTGCCGCGCTGCTCGCCCATGGCCTGGGCCGCGTTCACCACCAGGTTCAGCACCACCTGGTTGATCTGCAAGGGCAGGCATTCGATTTCCGGAATGTCGCCATAGGCCTTGACCACGTCGGCGCGGTACTTGACCTCGTTAGCGACGATGTTCAAGGTCGAGTCTATGCCCTGGTGCAGGTCGGCGCGGCTCCATTCCTGGTTGTTGTCGGCGCGCGAGAAATCCTTCAGGTCTTCGACGATGTGGCGCACGCGCACCAGGCCTTCGCCCGATTCGCGCATCAGCGCCGGAATGTCCTCGCGCAGGAAGTCGAGGTCGATGCGCTCGCGCATGGCGCGCAGGCGCGTGACCACCGCCGGCTGGGCGATGCTGGCCTCGGCTTCCTGGTAGGCGTCCAGCATGTCGAACAGTTGCCCCAGGTAGTTCTGCAGGGTGCCGACGTTGGAGAAGATGTAGCCGATCGGGTTGTTGATCTCGTGCGCCACGCCGGCCGCCAGCTGGCCGATCGAGGCCATCTTTTCGGCCTGCACCAGCTGCTGCTGGGCCGCCGACAGCAGGTCGTTGAGCTCGGTCAGCTGGCGGATGTCGTCCTCCAGCTTGTCGTTGGCGTGCGCCAGCTGGGCGGTGCGCTTTTCGACGATGTGTTCCAGCCCGTCGCGCGACTTGCGCAGGGCGTTTTCGGCGACGCGGCGCTCGGTGACGTCGCGCAGCGTTTCGATGGCCCCGACAATATTGCCCTCGGCGTCGCGCAGCGGCGCGGCGGTGAAATGCAGCCAGTGGCCGCTTTCGCCGATGTTGGGGAAGAAGTCTTCCGACTCGTAGGCGCCGGGGATCAGCGTCGATGGATGGCTGTGGCCCGGATAGTGGTCGGCGATATTGGTGTCGCCGGCCACGATCAGGTCGCACAGCAGCGAGCGTTCCTTGACGTAGAACGGCTGCCACTGGTTGCGGGTGCCGACCATGCAGGCGCGGGTCCAGCCCAGCAGCTGTTCGCAGGCCTTGTTCCAGTGGGTGATGACGTGGTGGCGGTTGATGGCGAAGGTGGCGACCGGATGACCGTCGAAGAATTCATCCAGCGCCACTTCGGCCTGCGAGGGGAGTTTCATCGTAGCGTTCCTAATTGACCAGAATCTGGCACATATCGTTGACCATCAGCGGGCAGCTGGCGCTGAGTTGCTGGCGTTGTTCCTCGTCGAGCGCCAGCGTGCTCCAGGCGTGCTCGCGCTGCGCTTCGCTGGCGTCGGTCGGTTCGGCCAGCAGATGGGCCAGGCCCACCGCCAGCGCCAGGCCGGTGGCGTTGTCGTCGCGCTGGTGGCTGATGGCGTCCTGTATCGTCGGCGGGAATTTCCAGTAGGCGGCCAGCGCGCTGCCGGCCTGCGTGTGGTCGACGCCGAACACGGCCAGCTCGGCCTCGGCCACGCTGGCGTCTTCATGCTCGGCGCGCCAGGCCGGCACCGCCGCGTATTCGTCGGGAAAGCGGGTGGCCAGCACCAGCGTGCCGAGGTTGTGCAGCAGGCCGGCGGTGAAGGCGGTGTCCGGACTCTGGCGCAAATGGCGCGCCAGCGCACGGGCCCAGACGGCGGTGGCGATGCCGTGGCGCCAGAAGGCGTCGAAATCCAGCGCCGGGCCGCTGGCCGGCGGCACCGCGCCGATCACGCCGCAGGCGGTCACCAGGGTGCGCACGCTGTGCAGGCCCAGCACCGACATCGCCTGCTGGATGCTGGTGACCTTGGACGGCATGCCGTAGAACGAGGAATTGGCCAGGCGCAGCGTCTTGGCGGTCAGCGCCTGGTCGAGCGCGATGCGGCCGGCCAGGTAGTGCAGGTCGACGTCGTCCTGCTCCATGCTGACCAGCAGTTCCGCCACCACCGCCGGCAGCGAGGGCAGGTCGTGGACGCGGCGCACCACGTCATCCAGGGCGACGTGGCTCATGCGGCGGCCTCCAGGCTGAGGGTGATCAGGCTGCCGCGCGAGGCCGAATGCAGGCCCATCGGATAGGCGGTGACGCTGTAGCGCCGGCCGCCGATGGCGGCATGGTGCCTGGCCGGCGGCAGGCAGGCCGGGTCCGGGAACAGTTCCGGCAGCACCAGGCAGGCCTCGTTGCCCAGCAATGCGCCGCTGCGCTGGAACAGGCGGCCGGCGGCGCCGTTGATGAAGGCGATCATGCCGTCGTCGTCGAGGCCGATCACCGGCAGTGGCAGCTGTTGCAGCAGGTCGCGCGCCACGCCGAGGCTGATCTCGTCGCGGTCGATCTGGCGCTGCATCTGGTGCAGCAGCTGTTCCATGCGGCGGTTGGCGCTGGCCAGTTCGTGGTTGGCGTTGCGCACCTCCATGTGCAGGCGCGCGTTGTCGTCGGCGATTTCCTTCAGGTGGAAGGCGTCGCGCAGGTGGGTGCGCAGCTGGTCGTCGTTCCACGGCTTGGTGAGGAACTTGTAGATGGCGCCTTCGTTGACGGCGTCGGTCACCGATTGCAGTTCGGTGTAGCCGGACAGCATGATGCGGATGGTGTCCGGCCGCAGCGTGCGCGCCTGGCGCAGGAAGTCGGCGCCGCTCAGGCCCGGCATGCGCTGGTCGGAGATGATGACGTCGATCTGGTGCTGGGCCAGCATCTCCAGCCCCTGTTCGCCGCAATTGGCGGTGTGGATCTCGTAGCCGTCCGGGCGCAGCAGGCGCTTCAGCGCCGACACGATGTTGGCCTCGTCGTCGACCAGCAACAGGCGGCGCTGCCGCGCCTGCACCCGCAGCAGGTGCGGCGGCAGCCGGCGGTCGGTGCTCAGCAGCGCGCCGATTTCTTCCGGCAGCTGCGGCGCGCCGTACAGCTCGCCCTGGATCAGGTCGCACAGATTGTCGCGCAGGAAGGTGCACTGGGCTTCGGTCTGCACGCCGTCGGCGGCGACGCGGATGCCGAGGTGCAGCGCCATGGCGATCAGCGCCTGGCACTGGGCGGCGACGGCGTCGCTGTCGGCCACGCCGCGCACCACGGCGCTGTCGAGCTTGATGTAGTCGAAGGGATAGCGTTGCAGATTGCTCAGGCAGGCGGGACCGGCGCCGAACTGGTCCAAGGTCAGGCTCACGCCCAGCTGTTTGAAGAAGCCCAGCGCGGCGGCGCTGGCGTCGTCGTCGTGCATCAGCGTGGCCTCGTCCAGCTCCAGCGTCAGCGCGGCCGGGGCGATGGCGTGCTGTTCCAGCAGGGCGGCGACGGCGGGGCCGAAGCGCGGGTCGTGCAGCTGCGCCGGCGCCAGGTTGATGGCGACCTGCAGGTCGGCGCCGCTCAGCACGCCACCTTGCCACAGCGCGCGGTCGGCGCAGCTGCGGCGCAACAGCGCCAGGCTGTCGCCGCGCGCGGACCACGCCTCGACGCCGGCGACGGCGCCGTTGCGCAGATCGACCAGGGGCTGGTAGCGCGGCGGTTGATCGAACTCCATCAGGCGTTCCTATCGAAATGGAAGCTTGCTGCTCGAAAATACTATCGATTGATTATACGGCCAAGTGCGCGCGGTTCAACCTTTTTAACGTGTGCGCAAGCGAACGGAAAAGCTGCGGCGCGCGCGCCACACTGGCAGCAAACTTAAACCAGGAGAACACCCATGAGCACCATTATTGCCGGGCATTTTCAATTACAGGATGAAATCGCCGACGCGCGGCTGGCCCTGTTGAGCGCCGGGTTCGCGCCGGCCCGCATCAGTTCCTTCTACGTCAATCCGCCGGGCCAGCATGACGTGCACCAGCTGGGCGGAGACCACGACCAGTCGCCCGGCGCCAGGGAAAGCGACGAGGGCGTGGTGCAGGGCGGCGCCACCGGCGCGGTGGCCGGGGCAGTGGTGGGCGCCGCGACGATTCCGATTACCGGTCCGGTGGGGCCGGTGGTGGGCGCGCTGGTCGGCGCCCACGTCGGTTCGCTGTACAGCCTGCACAAGATGAAGGAAGCGGGCGAACCGGACGAGGACGGCAGCAACGTGCAGCCGCCGCGCAAGGCCGGCATGATGATCGCCGTGGCGACCGACGAGCCGGCCGATGCGGACAGGGCGCTGGACCTCCTGCGCCGCTTGGGCGCGCGTGAAATCGAGCGCGCCGAAGGCCAGATCAGCGGCGGCGACTGGCGCGATTTCAATCCGAATTCGCTGCCCGAGCGGGTCTGAGTCCGGCAACAGTGTCGGCTTGTTATCTTCCATTTGGATAGCGCTGTTGCATATCCGAGACTAGGGCTGCACGCAAGGCAATTTTCGGTATGATAGTCGCAGAGATCAACCGAAGAGCGGAGGCGGCAATGACACAGGCATGGCTGGTACTCACTCGTCCGGACGGGCGTGACGTCACGGCGCCGTCCGAGGCTCAGCTGGCGGCGGCGCTGAGCGACGTCTACAGCGGCAAGACCGCCAGTCCCGAAGGCGGTCCCGGCAGCGCGGTGCTGCGCTTCGGCTATGACGACGGTTTGATGTATGAGATGGAAGTGTCGAGCGGCGGCGCGGTGCGCTTTGCCGAGTGGTCGGACCGCGACTGCGAAATCGCGCTGGCTTCGCCGCGCACCATGACCGTGCTGAAGCAGGCCGACGCGCTGCAGCTGTGGCGTTTGATGGCGCAGCGGCAGGTGGCCAAGATCCGCAACCAGCCCTGGCTGGACGACTAGCGTGTCCTTTGTTCCAGCCGCGTCTGGCAATTGATGCAGAAGCGCGCTTCCGGCCGCGCATTCAGCCGCGAGTAGCCGATGGCCTCGCCGCAATGTTCACATAATCCGTAGAGCTGATCGTCGAACTTGGCCAGCGCGTGGCGCACGATGTCGAGCTGGCGCGAAGTCAGCGTGGCCGCCTCGTGCACGGCGGCGTGCAGTGTGCGCTGGCTGGCGTTGTCGGCCGGCGAGGCTTCCGCCACGTGCGGCAGGGGCAGGCGCAGGTCGGTGCTGCGGTCGAGATCATCCGCAAGCTGACTCAGCAGCGCGGCGCGCGCGTGTTCCAGCCGCGCCTGCAAGGTCTGCCATTGATGGTCGTCCAGTCCGTTCATGCCGCGCACTCCTTACGGCATTTGACCTGTTCCGGCGCGATTTGTTCTACAGCGCCTCGATATGGTGCTTGAGTTTTTCCAGCGGCGACAGCACGTGCTCGGGCTTGCCGGCGGCAATGGCGGCGCCGAGCGACAGCAGCTCGCCGGCCAGGTCGACCAGATCCTTGAGGCGGTCGATCTTGTCGATTTTCTGCTGCGCCAGTGCGGTCAGGTCCAGCAGCTGCTGCTGTTGCGTGCCGAGGCCGGTGGCGGCCAGCACGGCGGCGTCCAGGTACAGGCCGTTGGCGCGCTGGCGCAGCGCCACCTCGTTTTCAAACAGCGCCTGCGCCACGCCTTGCGAAATGCCGGGCAGGGCGCCGTCGGGCGACGGCGTGCGGATGGCGCGCATCAGGCGCCGGTGCAGGGCGTCGGCGTTGGCGGACAGGTTGTCGGCCAGCGCCTCGATCTGCGCTTGCTGGGTAGGATTTGCCATGGCCCCTCCTTACTGTTTGGTCGGGATCTGCTCGGCCAGCGCGCGGTGCCGCCGCTCGATGGCGTCCAGGTTGTTGCGCGCCAGCGTGTAGCGCAGGCCGATCAGGCGGAACTCGGCCTGTTTTTCCTGCAGCTGGGCCTTGGCCAGCGCCAGCAGCAGGCGGTCGCGCTGCGGGTCGCGGAATGGAATCTCCGCTTCCAGCATGCCGGTGACGATTTTTGCTTCGTTGTCGTTGCTCTTGTCGTACAGGCGCAGCAGCGTGCGCATGGCGTCCAGTACGTCCTGCACCGGCTGCCGGCCTTCGCGCATCACGTCGTTGACGGTGTTTTCCTGCAGCGGCCCGGTGACGGCGCGCGCCACCAGCCGCGTCAGGCCGGCAAAGGCGTTGACGTGGCGCGCTTCCAGGCCGGCGTCGGGCCAGGCCTTGATGCCGGTGCTGATGTTCTTGACCTGGTCTTCCAGGTCGTACTGGCTGTCGCCGGCCAGCTTGCCCAGCGTTTGCATATAGGCCTGCAAGCCGTATTGCAGCTTGACGAAATCGTCGCAGGCCTGCTGGCGGCGGGCGTTGAGTTCCTGCTCGCGGGCGTCGGCCTCGGGCGACAGGTAGGGCTGCTCGCGCTGGTAGGTGCCGCGGTAGCGCTCGGTGAGTTCATGGTAGGCGCCCAGCTTGGGCGCTTCGGCGGCGAAGGCGCGCACGTCGGCCATGCGCGGCGTGCTGCTGGCGCAGCCGGTGAGGATGGCCAGCAAGCCAAGGATCAGGAACCAGCGTGACAGTTTCATGGGCGCTCCGCAGTGTGTGGGACATTGTTGCCGGTGGTGGGCCGCGCCGTCTTGCGCGCGCGCAGACTATGTGGTCAGCGCCTCGCGCCAGCCAAGGCCGGCGTTGGTGTCGCCGGCCGGAATGTATTCGCAGCCGAGCCAGCCTTCATAGCCGAGCTGGTCGATGAAGGCGAACAGGTGGCGGTAGTTGATTTCGCCGGTGCCGGGT
The DNA here is from genome assembly GCF_009674565.1 of Duganella aquatilis. GTDB lineage: Bacteria > Pseudomonadota > Gammaproteobacteria > Burkholderiales > Burkholderiaceae_D > Rugamonas > Rugamonas aquatilis. Next base: position 808 of record NZ_WKJL01000019.1, on the reverse strand, counting down.
TCGTGGCGGCCGGGTGTGTCGGCGATCTGCATGTGCTTGATGAACGGCAGGTTGGCCTGGATGGTGTTGGACAGCTCGCCCTCCATGCGCTGCATATGGTAGATGTCGTACTGCAGGAAGATATTCGGGCAGGCCGCTTCGGCGATGATTTGCAGCGCCTGGCTGCTGTGGGTCAGCAGGTAGCCGGGCATGTCGTAGTGGTTGATCGGTTCGATCAGGACATTGATGCCGGCCGGCTGCAGCTGCTGGGCGGCGTAGCGCAGGTTGTCGAGGTAGGTGGCGCGCGCCAGCTCGGGCGCCAGGCCGCCGGGGATTTTGCCGGCCATGCAGTGCACCTGGGTGACGCCCAGTTCGCCGGCATATTCCAGCGCGCTGGCGACGCCGGCGCGAAACTCGTCGACGCGGCGCGGATCGCAGGCGATGCCGCGGTCGCCCGCGTTCCAGTCGCCGGCCGGCAGGTTGAACAGCAACAGCTTGAGCTGGTAGCGGCGCAGGCGTTCGGCGATCTGCTCGGCGTCGAAGGCGTAGGGGAACAGGAATTCGACCGCCTCGAAGCCGGCCGCATGGGCCAGCGCGAAGCGGTCGAGGAATGGCGTGTCGGTGTACAGCATCGACAGGTTGGCGGCGAATTTGGGCATGGCGATAGCATCCGTGGTTGAGTTGCTATCCTAATCCATATCACCGCCGCGCGCGGCACGAAAAAAAAGCCATCCGAAGATGGCTTTTTGTTTTAGCGGCCGCGGCCGCCGGAGCGGTGCTGGGAGGCGGCGCGTGGCGCGCCGCCGTTGCCGCCGCCACCGGTGCGCGG
>NZ_WKJL01000018.1 GCF_009674565.1 Duganella aquatilis | reverse complement strand
GGCGTAGCCGGCGGCGTCGATGGTGCCGGCGGCCAGGTCGGCATCCAGCTCGCGCAGCTGGTCGCGCAGCACCGCCAGGTTGGCGACGGCGCGCGCCGCCGGACCACGGCGGGCGCGCTCGCCGCGCAGCAGCGTCGGCAGAATGAACAGCAAGGCGCAGGCGCTCAACAGCGCGGCGCCGGCATAGAAGGCGGTCATACAGGCTCCTTGATGGCGAGATCGGCGTCCAGCAGCGTGGCCGCGCGCGCCAGCTCCTCGGCTGGCAAGTCAGGTTCGGCGGCGACACGGCGCCGCAGTTGCAGCGCCAGCAGGCCAAGGCCGGCGGCCAGCAACAGCAGCGGGCCGTACCACAGCAGCCAGGTCGCCGGCTTCATCGGCGGCTTGTACATGACGAAGTCGCCATAGCGCTCGACCATGTAGTCGATCACCTGCTGCTCGCTGCGGCCCTGGCCCAGCTGCTCGCGCACCTGGTTGCGCAGGTCGATCGCCAGGTCGGCGTGCGACTCGGCGATGGTCTGGTTCTGGCACACCAGGCAGCGCAGCTGCTCGGACAGTGTCAGCACGCGCTGTTCCAGCACTGGATCGGCCGCCACCGGCAGGGCTTCGCCCGCCAGCGTGGTGCTGGCCGCCAGCACGCAGCCGAACAGCAGGCCGCTCAAGAATTTACGCACGATTCAGCTCCTTTATCAGCGGCATGAGTTTCTGCTCGATGATCTCCGGCGTCAGCACGCCGATGAACTTGAAGCGGATCATGCCCTTCTTGTCGATCAGAAAGGTTTCCGGCACGCCGTAGACGCCGTAGTCGATGCCGACCCGGCCGTCCTCGTCGAAGCCCGACACCTGGTAGGGATTGCCGAAGCGCTGCAGCCACATATTGCCGTCGCTGCGCTGGTCCTTGTAGTTCAGGCCGATGATCGGCAGCACGTTCTGGCGCGAAAACGCCAGCAGCGCCGCATGCTCGTCGCGGCACGCCTCGCACCACGACGCCCACACATTGAGCAGCCACACCTTGCCGGCCATGTCAGGCGGCGCGATGGTGGCGGCCGGATCAGCCAGCTGTGTCAGCTTGAACTGCGGCGCCGCCTTGTTGATGAACGGCGAAGGAATCTCGCGCGGATTCAGGTTCAGGCCGATGCCGAGGAACACCAGCAAGGCCACGAATACGCCCAGCGGTAAAAGAAAACGTTTCATGAAAATCTCCTGGGGTTCAAGCGCCAGCCGGCGTGCCGGCGCTGGCCGCCGCAATGGCGACGTCCGCCGCCGACAGGCGGCGTCTGGTGGCCATGCGGTAGCGTTTGTCGCCAGTGGCCAGCAGGCCGCCCGCCGCCATGATCAGGCAACCGGCCCAGATCCAGCCGACAAACGGCTTGTGCTGCACGCGCACCACCCACACGCCCGGTGCGGTTTCCTCGCCCAACGACACGTACAGGTCGCGCGTGAAGCCGCGGTCGATGGCCGCTTCCGTCATCGGCATGCCCTGCGCGCTGTAGACGCGTTTCTGCGCGCGCAGCGTGGTCACCGGCTTGCCGTCCTGGGTGACGTCGAAGGCGCCTTCGGTGCCGGTGTAGTTCGGGCCGCGCACCGGTTCCAGTGCGGCGAAGCGGAACACATAGCCGCCGGCATGGGTGGTGTCGCCGATATGCATGCTAACGTCGTTGGCAGTCTCCATGCCTTTGACCAGCGTAACGCCGACCACGAACACGCCGATGCCGGCATGGGCGGCCAGCATGCCCCAGTAACTCAGCGGCTGGCGGCGCAGTCGCTGCCACGCGCCGACGTCCGGCGCCATCTTGCGCAGGCGCTCGACCAGGTGCGAACCGGTGGCGACGCAGATCCAGAAGCCGCAGCTCATGCCCAGCAACACCATCGGCGACGGCGACAGCCACACCTGCATCGCCACCGCGAACACCAGCGTGCCCAGCGCGATGAAACGCAGGCGATGTAGCACTTCCTTCAGCGGTGCTTCTTTCCAGCGCAGGAACGGTCCGACCGCCAGCAGCACCAGCATCGGCAGCATCAGCGGCACGAACACCGCCTCGAAGTACGGCGGACCGACCGAAATCTTGCCGAGGCCGAGCGCGTCGAGGAACAGCGGATATAGCGTCCCCAGCAGCACCGTGCCGGCCGCCGCCAGCAGCAGCACGTTATTCACCAGCAGCAGCGATTCGCGCGACAGCAAGCCGAACTTGCCGCCGCTGCCCACCTTCGGCGCGCGCCACGCATACAGCGCCAGCGAGCCGCCGATCACCACCGCCAGGAAGATCAGGATGAACAGACCACGGCGCGGATCGGTGGCGAACGCGTGCACCGACGTCAGCACGCCGGAGCGGACCAGGAAGGTGCCCAGCAGCGACAGCGAGAAGGCGATGATCGCCAGCAGCACGGTCCAGTTCTTGAAACTGCCGCGCTTTTCGGTGACGGCCAGCGAGTGCACCAGCGCCGAACCAACCAACCACGGCATGAAGGAAGCATTTTCCACCGCATCCCAGAACCACCAGCCGCCCCAGCCCAGCTCGTAGTACGCCCAGTAGCTGCCCATGAAGATGCCCAGCGTCAGGAACATCCACGCCACCAGCGTCCACGGCCGCGACCAGCGCGCCCACGCCGCATCCAGCTGGCCGCCCATCAGCGCGGCGATGGCGAAGGCGAACGCCACCGAGAAGCCGACATAGCCCATGTACAGCATCGGCGGATGGACGATCATGCCGAAGTCCTGCAACAGCGGATTCAGGTCGCGGCCGTCGACGGCGGCGGGAATCATGCGGTCGAAGGGGTTCGAGGTGAACAGCATGAAGCACAGGAAGCCGACGCTGACCAGGCCCAGCACGCCGAGCACGCGCGCCACCATCACATCCGGCAGCTGGCGGCTCAGGCAGGCCACGGCAAAGGTCCACAGGGCCAGCATCTCGGCCCACAGCAGCAGCGAGCCTTCATGCCCACCCCAGGTGGCGGCGATGCGGAAGTGCAGCGGCAGCATGGAGTTGGAATTGCCGGCCACGTAGGCCAGCGAGAAATCGTTGTTGACGAATGCCGAGGTCAGCGCGGCAAACGCCAGCGTCAGCAACAGCAGCTGGCCGGCGGCGGCCGGACGCGCCAGCGCCATCCAGCGCGCATCGGCGCGGTAGGAGCCGATGATGGGCATCACGCCCTGCACCAGCGCCAGGCACAACGCCAGCATCAATGAAAAATTACCCAGTTCGGCGATCATTATTTATCCTTCCCTTGCTTCGCCGCCTCGGCCTGCTTGAGTGCGTAGGCGGCTTCCGGCGGCATGTAGTTTTCGTCGTGCTTGGCCAGCACTTCGTCGGCGACGAACAGCATGCCCTCGCCCAGTTTTCCCTGCGCGACCACGCCTTTGCCTTCGCGGAACAGATCGGGCAGGATGCCGCGATACTGCACGCGGATCTGCCGCACGCGGTCGCTGACGGTGAAGGCCACCGTCACGCCGTCGGCCTGGCGCTGCACGCTGCCCTGCTCGACCATGCCGCCCATGCGGAAGCTGCGGTTGCGCGGCGCGTCGCCGGCCAGGATCTGCGTCGGCGTGTAGAAGAACACCAGGTTCTGCTTGAAGGCCGACATCAGCAGCGCCACCGCCACGCCCAGCACCGCCACGCCGCCGACGATCAGCGCCAATCGTTTATGCCGTGGCTTCATCTTGGACTCCATGCGAGCTGCGTTGGACGGCGGCCGGCCGTCTTGCCGGCGCCGCTGTCGCCATCGTCAACGCGCGGGCGGCGGCGTGGCGCTGCCACAGGCGCAGCACTTCGACGCCCAGGCACAGGGCCACCACCGCCATCGATCCCCAGACATACAGGGCGTAGCCGCCCATCGCCCAAAATTCGCCAACACTATTCCAGATCATGTCAATACTCCTACTGCCTCACGGCTCCAGTCGCTGTGCGCGTCGCGCTCCAGCATGATGCAGCGCACGCGCACCAGCGCGGCGGCGATGCTGTATGCCCAGAACGCCAGCGCCATTACCAGCATGCCCAGCAACATGGTCATGGCCATGCTGGGCGCGCCTTTCAAATTGATCGACGATCCCTGGTGCAGCGTGTTCCACCACTGCACCGAGAAATAAATAATCGGCACGTTGACCACGCCCACCAGGGCCAGCAAGGCGCCGGCGCGGTCGGCGCGGCGCGGGTCGTCGATTGCCGCTTGCAGCGCCATGAAGCCGAGGTAGAGGAACAGCAGGATCAGTTCCGAGGTCAGGCGCGCGTCCCACACCCACCACGCGCCCCAGGTCGGCCGGCCCCACAGCGCGCCGGTCCACAGCGCCAGGAAGGTGAACATGGCGCCGGTGGGCGCCAGCGCGCTGGCCATCATCGACGACAGCCGGGTGTTGAAGGCCAGGCCCATTGCGGCCCAGAACGCCATCGCCAGGTAGATCACCATCGACATCCAGGCGGCCGGCACGTGCACGAAAATGATCCGGTAGGCGTCGCCCTGCTGGAAATCGGTGGGGGCGACGAAGAAGCCGATATACAGGCCGATCACGGTCAGTACGGCGGCGGCGCTGGCGAAGTACGGGATCAGCCGTCCGGCCAGCGGATAAAAATGGGCTGGCGATGCATATTTGTACCAGCGGATCGGGGTCTTGCTTTTTTCCATGATGCTCACTCCTTCACTTATTCCATGGCCACGCGCAGGGCCGAGGCGGTGGCCCACGGCGCCAGTGCCACGGCGCCGGCCAGCATCGAACCCAGCAGCAGGAAATGCGCGCTGGTGCCCATGCCGCTGACGTCGGCGCCTACCGCGCCGGCGCCGAAGATCAATACCGGGATGTACAGCGGCAGCACCAGCAGCGCCACCAGCACGCCGCCGCCGCGCACGCCTAATGTCAGCGCCGCGCCGATCGCTCCCAGCAGGCTCAGCACCGGCGTGCCGATCAACAACGTCAAGAACAACACCCACACCGAGCTGGCCGGCAGGCCGAACTGCACGCCCAGCAGCGGCGCCAGCAGCACCAGCGGCAGGCCGGACACCAGCCAGTGCGCCAGCACCTTGCCGCAGCCGATCAGCAGCAGCGGTTCGGCCGACAGCAGCATCTGCTCCAGCGTGCCGTCGGCAAAATCCGGCGCAAACAGGCGGCCCAGCGCCAGCATCGACGCCAGCAGCGCCGACACCCACAGCACGCCGGGCGCCATGGTGCGCAGCAGTTCAGGTTCGGGCCCCACGCCGAGCGGGAACAAGGTGACCACGACGATGAAGAAGAACAGCGTGGTCAGCACATCGGAACGGCGCCGCAGCGCCAGCTTGAGATCGCGCCGGATGACGCACCAGACCACGTTCAGCATGCGGCCCCCATGCTCAGGTCCAGCGTGCGCATGCGCGGTGCGCGCAGGGCAACCGGCTGGTGGGTGGTGTAGACCAGCGCGCCGCCCTGCGCCAGGTGGCGCTCCAGTGTGACGGTCAGCGCGGCGATGGTGGCGGTATCCAGCGCGGCAAACGGTTCGTCGAGTATCCACAGCCGCGCCTCCTGTTGCAAATGCAGCCGCGCCAGCGCCACGCGCTTGCGCTGTCCCTGCGACAAGGCCAGCGTGGGCAGATGGGCTTGCGGCCCGAGTCCCAGCGCCGACAGGGCCGCGCAGGCCTGCGCGCGGCTGACCGGGCGGCCGGCCAGGGTGCTGGCGACCACCACGTTTTCCCAGGCCAGCAGGTCGTCCTTGACGCCGTTGGCATGGCCCAGGTACAGCAGCGCGGCGCCATATTCTTCGCGCGCACTGCGGATATCGCGGCCCTGCCAGCGCACTTCGCCGGCGCTCGGGAAGGACAATCCGCACAACAGGCGCAAGAGGCTACTCTTGCCGCTGCCATTGGCGCCGGAAACCCGTAGCGCATCACCTGCCTCCAACGTGAAATCGAGGCCGTGAAACAGACTACGTCCGCCGCGCATGCAGGCGAGCTGGCATGCTTGTAGACTCATTCTTTTCTCCATTAACCGCATCAGCGTGTTGCTTACGGTCAAGGATGATACGAAGTTGCTCAGATAATTTTCATGATGCAGATCAAAATATTCCGCCTTTACCTAACTTTAATGCGTGCTGCGTAACGGATCAGGCCTTCCGCTTCGCCGCGCTGGCGCATGACGCGGTCGCAGGCGTCGATGCAGGCGCCGCAGCCGATGCAGTCGCTGCGCATGCCGTTGCGGATATCGCCGCCGCTGGGGCAGACCTGGATGCACAAGGTGCAGTCGAGACAGGCGCCCTGCGCCAGCACGGCATCGCCGCGCTTGGCGTTACGCAGGCCGCGCGGTTCGCCGCGCTGGTGGTCATAGGAGACTACCAGCGTGCGGCTGCCGATCAAGGCGTTCTGCAATGGTCCCAGCGGACAGACATGGCTGCATATCCGATGCCGCAGCAGGCCGCCATTGATATAGGTCAGGGAAGCGTAGGCCAGCAGCGCGGCCGATGGCGCCGGTGCGCCGTGCCACAGCAGCGCCGGCAAGGTCCGCGCCGGCATGAACCAGGCGACCATGGTGAAGCCATTCGCGAAGGACAGCAGCAGCCAGGCGCCGTGCTTGGCGATCTTCCTGCCATGGCGCCGCAACGATGGCGGCGCGGCGTCCAGCCGCATGCGCGCGCTGCGCTCGCCTTCGATGCGGCGTTCGATCCACAGCAGCATGTCGGCGTACACGGTGTGCGCGCACAGGTAGCCGCAGAACAGCCGTCCTACCCGCGCCGATGCCCACATCAGCAGCACGAACAGCGCCAGCACCGGCAACAATAACCGGCGGCCATCCCAGTTCAGCCACGGCAGCACGAAGAACAGCGACTGGCTGATCCAGCCCCATGCCAGCCGCCGGCGGGTGTAGCGGCCACGGGTGGCGCGCACGTACACCCGCTGCATGTCAGGTCTTGCGCAGCACGCGGCTCAGGTCGTGTACCGCATCCACCAGCACCGCCACCGCTTCCGGCGGCGTGAACTGCGAAATGCCGTGGCCCAGGTTGAACACATGGCCGTCGTAACCGTTGCCGCCGGCGCCGTAGGAATACAGCGCGCGCTCGGCCTCGGCACGGATCTGCGCCGGCGAGGCGAACAACGCCGCCGGATCGAGATTGCCCTGCAATGCCACACGGCCGCCGGTGCGCAGGCGCGCCTGGCCCAGGTCGACCGTCCAGTCCAGCCCGACCGCATCGGCGCCGCTGTCGGCCAGCTGCTCCAGCCACATGCCGCCGCCCTTGGTGAAGACGATGCACGGCACCACTTCGCCGTCATGGCTGCGGTGCAGGCGGCGGATCACGCTGCGCATGTAGTGCAGCGAGAAGCGGTGGTAGTGGCCGTCGGCCAGCGCGCCGCCCCACGAGTCGAACAGCATCACCGCCTGCGCGCCCGCCTCGATCTGGGCGTTCAGGTAGGCCGCCACGGCGGCCGCGTTGATTTCCAGGATGTGATGCATCAGCTCGGGACGGCTGTACATCATGCGCTTGACTTCCAGATGGTCGCGCGAGCCGCCGCCTTCCACCATGTAGCAGGCCAGCGTCCACGGGCTGCCGGCGAAGCCGATCAGCGGCACCTTGCCGTCCAGCTCGGTGCGGATCTGGGTGACGGCGTCGAACACATACTGCAGCTTGTCCATCGCCGGCACGCGCAGCTCCAGCACGGCGCGCTCGTCGCGCAGCGGATGGGCGAACTTCGGCCCTTCGCCTTCGATGAATTGCAGGCCCAGGCCCATCGCATCCGGCACCGTCAGGATGTCGGAGAACAGGATGGCGGCGTCCAGCCCGAAGCGCGTGACCGGTTGCAGCGTCACCTCGGTGGCCAGGTCGGGATTGGTGGCCAGGCCCATGAAGGAGCCGGCCTGCTTGCGCACGGCGCGGTATTCCGGCAGGTAGCGGCCGGCCTGGCGCATCAGCCACAGCGGCGTGTAGTCGGTCGGCTGGCGCATCAGCGCGCGCAGGAAGGTGTCGTTCTGCAAAGGGGCGAAGCGGGACATAGATTCTCTCAGCAAAGTGTGGGCGCCGTGGTTACAGCAGGCCCAGCGTTTCAAATTCTTCTTGTTTGCGGTACAGGCTGGATAAGCCCATGCCGAGTTTTTGCGCCGCCAGGCGGCGGTCGCCATCGGCGTCGCGGATGGCGCGCGAGATCAGCGTGCATTCAAAGCGGCGCACCTGGTCGCGCAGGCTGTCGCCCGGCGACGCCGGCCAGGCGCCATCGACGCCTTCGGCCGGCTGCGCGGCCAGCAGCGGCGTGGCGTCCTTGACGATTTGCGGCGGCAGGTCGGCGCAGCTGACCTGCCCGCGATCGGCCAGGATCAGCGCGCGGTCGATCACGTGTTCCAGTTCGCGCACATTGCCGGGCCACTGGTAGGCCAGCAGCAACTCTTCCACTTCCGGCTCCAGCGACGGCACGCGGGCCAGTCCCATGCGTTCGGCGCCGCGTTGCAGCAGGAAGGCCATCAACGGCATCAGGTCGGCGCGGCGTTCGCGCAGCGGCGGCAGCGGGATCTGGAACACGCTCAGGCGGAAATACAGGTCTTCGCGGAAGCGGCCCTCAGCCACCATCTGCGCCAGGTCGCGGTTGGTGGCGGCGACGATGCGCACGTCGGCGCGGCGCGACTGCTCGCTGCCGACGGCGCGGATCGATTTTTCCTCGATCACGTGCAGCAGCTTCACCTGCATCATCAGCGGCAGTTCGCCGATTTCGTCGAGGAACAGCGTGCCGCCGTCGGCTTCCAGGAACAGGCCCTTGCGCGCCTTGTCGGCGCCGGTGAAAGCGCCCTTGACGTGGCCGAACAGTTCGCTCTCGATCAGGTTGTCCGGCAGCGCGCCGCAGTTGACCGGGATGAACGGCGCATTCGCGCGCGGACTTTGCTGGTGAATGCGGCGCGCCACCACGCCCTTGCCGGTGCCGCTCTCGCCCGTCACCAGCACCGTGCTGGCGGTCGGCGACACCTTGTCGACCAGCCGCCCCAGCTCGCGCATGGCGGCCGAGTTGAATTCGAACTGGTCTTCGCGGCGGCCCTGCACCAGGCTGCGCAGCACGCGGTTTTCCGCGCGCAGGCCGCGCATGTCGTTGATCTTCAGCAGGCGGTGTTGTAACTCCTCGTTGCGCACCGGCTTGACGATGTAGTCGGCGGCGCCGGCCTGCATCGCCTCAATGGCGGTGTCGACCGAGGCAAACGCGGTCATCATGATGAAGCTGGTGTCGATGCCGGCCGCGCGCGCCTGGCGCACCAGTTCGATGCCGCTGATGCCGGGCATCTTGATATCGCAGATGGCGACTTCGATATCGCCTTTCGACAGGCGCTCGAAGGCTTCTTCGCCGTTGCCGGCCTGGACCACGTTGCAGCCGGCCTTGAGCAGGTGGGCGGCCAGCATCTGGCAGATCACCGGCTCGTCGTCGATCACCATCACGTCGAGTGATTTCATGGTGTCACCAATGGAAAGACCACGCGCACCCGCGTGCCGCTGCCGGGCGCGGATTCGATGTCGATGGCGCCGCCGTGGTTCTGGGCGATGGCGTAGCACAGCGAAAGGCCCAGGCCGGTGCCCTTGCCGGCCGGCTTGGTGGTGAAGAAGGCTTCGAACACGCGCTGCACGGTGGCGGCGTCCATGCCGCTGCCGTTGTCTTCCACGCACATGACGGCGCCCTGCTCCTGCCTGCTGGTGGTGACGACGATGGTCGGCTGGCGGCCGCTGACGCCTTCCAGCGCATCCATGGCGTTGATCAGCAGGTTCATGATCAGCTGGGTCAGCTGGTCGGCGACGCCGTGGATGGCCGGCAGTTGCGGATCGAGTGCCAGTTGCAGTTCGACGCCGCCGAGGCGCTTGTCATAGCGCACCAGGCTGCTGGTGCTGCGCAGTTGCTGGTTCAGGTCCAGCAATTGCGCCTCCACCGCGCGCGGCGAGGCGAAGTCGGCGATTTCGCGGGTGATGGCGGCCAGGCGCGCGGTCTGTTCGAAGATCATGTCCGGTCGGCAGTCGATGCAGTTGGCATTGCCGTGTTCGTCCATACAGGAGCGGCGCTCCAGCATGTCCTGTGCGATGCCGGAAATGGCGGCGATCGGGTTGCCGATCTCGTGCGAGATGCCGGCTGCCAGCGTGCCGATGGCGGCCATCTTCTCCTGGTGAAAATACTTCTGGCGTTCGAGCATCAGTTCCTTGTTGCGGGCGTCCAGCGTGTCGGACATATTGTTTACGGCGATCATCAGCTGGCCGACCTCGTCCTGGCGCGTCACCACGATCGGGCCGCCATGCAGGCCGTGCAGGATTTCCAGCGCGCGTTTTTGCAGGATGGCCAGGTCTTCGGTCAGGCGGCGGAAGAACAGCACGATGCAGGCGCCCAGCAGCGCCAGTCCCAGCATGCCGGCCAGGAAAATCGTGCTGGCCACCGAACTGGTACGTTCGAGATAGCTGGACGACAGCGCCTGACGGCGGCGCTGTACGGCCTCGGTCAGCGCCGCCAGCTCGCTCTTGACCTTGACCACGCCGCTCAGCAGGCGATTCAGGTTGAGCTTGTCCGGATGCTGGTTGGCGCGCTGCCAGTCGGCGTCCAGCGCGCCGGGCGCCAGCAGGCCGTTGTCGAAGCGGTGGCCCAGCTCGCGCTGCGCTTCCAGCAGCGACTGGTGGTGCATTTCCGCGTGCTGCATGGCCAGCGCCGGATCGGTGGCGTCGATGGCGGCAAAGATGGCGATCACGCCGTGGAAGGCCGACAGATCGGCCTGCTTGAGCAGCGCTTCCGTTTGCAGCGTGCCCTGGATGTCCTCGAACTCGCGCAGCAGCTGGTTCTTCTGGTCGAAGGCGAACAGCGAAATGGCGATCGCATACAGCAGCAGCGCGCCGATGACGATCAGTCCCTTGCTACGGATAGACAGCGCGCGCCGTACCGCTGCGTGGCCGCCGGCCGTCAGCGGCAATGGCTGACTGCCGAAATGCGCTTGCCCCATCATGGTGTTTCTGCTCCCCTTGTTTTCCCACCATCCTACAAGACGTTCCGGCGGCCGAACATGCGCCCAGATCAAGTGGCGTGGATTCTCCCGCCGCTCCCGCATTCGGGAAAAAATCCGCCGTTTTCCCGCTTTCGGGAATGACCATCTTCCCATAGCGCCTTTACCTACGGGATTTCCTGCATGGCCTTGATTTTGCTTAGTGGTACGACGAGCCGTGGTCCATTGCGGCCGACATGTGAAACAACCATTGAGGAAACCATGAAATCGACAATCAAACTGAGCGCCCTGCTGCTGTTGGCCAGCACTGCCCTGGCCAGCATGAACGCCTATGCAGACGATGCCGACACCGAAGCCCTGCTGCGCAAAAATGGCTGCTTCAAATGCCACGCCGTCGACAAAACCAAGAAAGGTCCGGCCTACAAGAAAGTCGCCGCCAAGTACAAGGGCAAGGCCGACGGTGAAGAACACATCATCAAGCAGATCACTACCGGTCCGAAGGTGAAGCTGGAAGACGGCACCGAGGAAGAACACAAAATCATCGAAACCAAGGATCCGGCAACGCTGAAAAGCGTGGCGCAGTGGATTCTGACCCGCTAGTCCCCCTCCCTCGCCGTACCGGCGGTGCGCTCTCTCGCACCGCCACTTTCAGCATCAGGAAAACATCATGTACCCCAAACAGTTTCTGAAGGCGATACTGGGCGCGGTCTTCTGCCTGGCCGGCGCGCTATCGAGCGTGCCGGCCACGGCAGCCGACAGTCCGCCCGCCAGCGGCGACGCCGCCTGTCTCGCCTGCCATGACGCAAAAAAAACCATCAAAGTCAGTAACGAAGACGGCGACGAGCGCGCGTTGCGCGGCGTCGATCCGGCCAAACACGGCGCCAGCGTCCACCGTGGCCTGTCCTGCGTCAGCTGCCACAGCGACCTGACCGTGACCGGCGACGCCAAGGCGCCGCACAAGAAGAACGGCCAGGCCGCGCCCGATTGCGCCACTTGCCACCAGCGCCTGTGGGATGAGGCGCAGAAGAACGGCAGCGCCAGCTCCCGTCCGCGCATGGGCAAGGTGGTCTCCAACATCGCCGCCTACAAAAAGTCCTTCCACGCCAAGCCGGATGACGACAATCCGAACGTGCCCAAGGCATCCTGCACCCAGTGCCACGACACCCACACCTTCAATGTGCCCGCCGACCGCAGCAGCCCGGAATACGCCGCCTGGCGCGCCGGCGTGCCTGCCCTGTGCGGCGCCAGCTGCCATACCGACCAGCTCGACACCTACACGGAATCGGCGCACGGCAAGGAAGTGCTGGAAAAACACAACAGCAAGGCGGCGGTCTGCATCGACTGCCACACCACGCACGAGATCACCAGCACCTCGCTGACCTCGTTCAAGCTGCTGAACGTGGAAGAATGCGGCAACTGCCACCAGGAACAGCGCAAGACCTATGGCGGCACCTACCACGGCCAGGCCACCAACCTGGGCACGGCCGAAACCGCCAAGTGCTACAACTGCCACGGCAGCCACGACATCCTGGGACCGAAGGATCCGGCCTCCAAGGTGCATCCTGACAACCGCCTGAAAACCTGCCAGGCCTGCCACGACGGCAAGAAGCGTCCGCTGGCCACCGCCGGCTTCGCCTCGTTCGAACCGCACGCCAATAGCCACGATTTCGCCAAGTATCCTGAAATGTGGATCGTCACCAACTTCATGGTGGCGCTGCTGATCGGCGTGTTCCTGTTCTTCTGGTCGCACTCGGGCCTGTGGCTGTTCCGCGAATGGAAGGAATCGGCCAAGCACAAGGTCGAAACCCATATCCGCCTCGAAGGTCTGGCGGAACCGCTGCAGCACAAGCATTTCCGCCGCTTCCCTGTCGGCTGGCGCATCGCCCACCTGTGCTTCGCGCTGGTGACCATGACCCTGGTGCTGACCGGGACCGCCGTGCTGTTCTCGCATGCTTCGTGGGCGCCGCACGTGGCCAAGGTGTTTGGCGGTTCGAAACCGATGGGCTTCATCCACCGCTGTGCGGCGATGGCCTTTGTCGGCATCTTCTTCATCCACTTCGTGTACGTGATGCAGAAACTGCTGCGCGACCGCAGCTTCCGCTGGTTCGGTCCGGATTCGCTGATCCCGAACTGGAAAGACCTGCAGGATTGCATCGGCATGTTCAAATGGTTCTTCGGCAAAGGTCCGAAACCGAAGTTCGACCGCTGGACCTACTTCGAGAAGTTCGACTACTGGGCCGTCTTCTGGGGCGTCAACATCATCGGTTTCAGCGGCCTGACGCTGGCGCTGCCGACGGTGGCGGCCAAGTTCCTGCCGGGCTGGATCTTCAATGTGGCGACGGTGATCCACGGCGAGGAAGCGTTCCTGGCGGCGGTGTTCCTGTTCACCGTGCACTTCTTCAACAACCACTTCCGGCCGAACAAGCTGCCGCCACCGGACATCGTCATGTTCACCGGCACGCAGTCGCTGGAAGAGTTCCGCGACGAGCACCCAGCGCAGTATGAACGCCTGCTGGCCTCGGGCGAGTTGCAGAAGTACCTGGTGGATGCGCCATCGAAACCGATGCGCATCGGCTCCAAGGTGCTGGGCCTGGTGCTGATCGCCTTCGGCCTGATCCTGCTGACGCTGGTGACCATCGGCTTCTTCACCGGCGGCCATTAACCATTAAATGTAGTGCCTGTTGGGCCACGGCGTTTGCCGTGGCCTTTTTTTTGGGGTTGCCAGGTTATCAAATTATCTATACATGACGGCCATGTCTGTGGCCATGGCCCCAGTGCGGCATGGATGCTGGGAAAGGACACAATAGGCGGCCACCGCTCGCTGGACTGGGTCAATCTGGCCCAGCGCGAAAACATCATGTTGGTCGCGCCAGACGGCACGAAGGCCAGCAACGGCAAGCAGGCCTGGAACGATTGCCGCGCCGAAGCCACCGCCAACGCCCAGACCGATGACGTCGGTTTCCTGGCCGCCCTGATAGACCGCGCGGTTGCGGGGCTGGGCGCCGATCCGCAACGCATCTATCTGTTCGGCCAGTCCAATGGCGGCGCGCAGCAACTGCCGATCACCGACGCATCCGTTGTCGGTGTTTTTCACGCACGGAACGGCCGACAGGATCGCGCCCTACGACGGCGGCGAAGTGAAGGCTTTCAGCCTGAGCGGCCGGGGCAGCGGCATCTCGATCGATGCATCGGTGGCGATATGGCGCGAACTGGCGGGCCTGACGGCGCCGCCCGCCACCCACCTCTACCCACATCTGCAAGCCCGCGATCCGACCAGCGCCACGCGAATGACCTGGGGCGCAGCCCCGGCACAGCTGCAGATTGAGCTGTTGCGCATCGACGGCGGCGGCCACACCGGTTCGTCACGCTGCGAGAAACCTGGGCTGCTTACTGAGCGCACTGATCGGCAGGATGAATCATGATGTCGACACGCCCGAGGCGGCGTGGCGCTTCTTCGCGCATAAAAAAACCCGCCACCTCAACGGTGGCGGGCTTGCTTGCTACTTAACGGATCAGAACGAGTGGACGTAGGACAGTGACACCACCTGCACCGCGTAGTTGGGCGACACGATGGCGTTGCCTGGATAGACTTGCAGCGCCGTCACGCCCTGCGCCGCATTGGCGTAGGCATCGTATTGCCAGTCGGACGACTGCAGGCGGCGGAACTGGTAGTTGGCCCGCAACGACGACACATTGTTGATGCGATACAGGCCATGCAAGCGGATATCCACCATCTTGCTGGTCACGTCCGGGAACGACTCCGCCGCCACCCAGACGTTGTTGTACGGACGCGCCGCCGTCTTGACCGTATTGCCGTTGCTGAC
The DNA here is from genome assembly GCF_009674565.1 of Duganella aquatilis. Classification (GTDB taxonomy): domain Bacteria; phylum Pseudomonadota; class Gammaproteobacteria; order Burkholderiales; family Burkholderiaceae_D; genus Rugamonas; species Rugamonas aquatilis. The sequence continues at coordinate 106,980 of NZ_WKJL01000018.1, read as the reverse complement.
GTAATAGCCGCCGGTCACCTCGATCGGCGTGCGGCTGTACGACAGCGCCAGGTCGGCGCCCAGGTCCAGCTTGCCGCCCATCAGCTGCGTCGCCTTGACGCCCCAGCCGACGGTATGGATGCGGTCGGTCTGGGTCTGGGTCCATTTGCGGCATGGATCCGTTCCCTCGTCGGACGGCAGGTGGCCGCTGTCAGCCCAGTAGCCGGTGCAACCGGTGGCCGGATTGTAGGCTGGCGCATCGAGGATGGTGGTCGAGTAACCGCGGCCGATCGACAGGCTGCCCATCTCCGACTTTTTGTGCTCGAAGGTGTAGAAGGCGTCGTAGCTCAGGCGGTCGGTGGCGGTAAACGCCGCATCCAGCTTGAACACCTGCGATTCCATCTGCTTCAGGCCGTACAGGGAGTTCTTGTACTGGTCGCGGTTGTAGTCGACGCCGGTTTGCAGACTCAAACGCTCGGTGGCCTGGATGTTGACCGAACTGCGCAACTGGTCGCGCGTGCGGTCGGCCAGGTAGAACTGCACCAGACCCGGCAGCAAGGGATCGGCGGCCGGCAGCGGCGCCACCGTCGGCACCGGCAGCAGTTCGCTGGTTTCGTACTCGGACTGGGTGCGCTTGGCATGGCTGTAACCCAGACGGCCGGTGAGCAGTTCCGACAGGTTGTTGCGGTAGTCGATGCGCAGCGTGTTTTCCCTGTTGGTCTCGGCCTTGAACGGCGTTTCCTCGCCATCGGCGGTGCGGCGGATTTCCTGCGTGTCGACGCCGAAGCGGATCGACTGGCGGCGTGCGAAGGCATAGTCGGCGTCCAGGCTGACCTGCTCCATGCGCCGGTTCAGCGGCTCGGTGACAAACAGGCTGGGCGCGCCGGCCGCGTCGCCGCCGGCCGTCATGAAGCGGTAGACCGGCGACTGGTCGTCGCGGTTTTCATACTTCACGACCGCCGACAGGGCCAGATCCCGGAGCGGCCGGCTGGTCAGCGTGGCGTTCAGCGACGTGTTGATGACCTTGCCGTGCGCCGAGGTGGTCGGAATCACCCAGGTGGTCGGCAGGCCGTCGACCAGCGCTTCGTTCTGCGTCATGCGCTGGTAGTTGGCGGCCATCGTCAGGCGCGTGGTGTGCGTGAAGTTGTAGCCGCCCGAAACCGACAGCCGGTGCATCTCGTTGTCCGGCGCGCCGCTCATCACCGCGCGGTTGTTCAGTTCCGGATTCAGCAAGGCGCCGTTGAACGGGCTTTCCACGGTCCACTTGTTGACCGCGTTCTTGTACAGCGAACCGTAGTAGCCGAACGTGACATTGCCCTGCTCGCCCACATAGGCCAGCGCCGCCTTGAACTGGTCGGTGGTGCTGTCGATCAGCTCCGGCACGGTGACGCCGCGCGCCGGGCCGCCGAAGGCCAGGCCGGTGACCTTGGTGCCTTCCTTGCTCTCGCGCTGGGCCGAGGCGCTGAACTGCCATTGCGGACTCAGCTCGACGGTGACGCTGCCCGCATGCTTCTTGCGCTCGGTGCCGACGTCGAAGTGATGCATGGCCGCCGCGATCAGGTAGCCGGGACCGCGGCAGGCCGCGGTCGGCACGCCGCCCACCGCTGCGCAGGCGGCGGTGGCGTATGGCGACTGCATGTTCTGCCAGTTCGACAGCGCGCCGTTGGCGGTGGTGGTGCTGCTGACGCGCGACGCGGCCGGCGTGGCGGCAAACGATGCGGGCAGGCTCAGGGTGGTGGTGCCGGCGCCGTCGTAAAAGGTCTGGAACTGCGTCGAATACACGCGCGACAGCTCGTCGTAGTTGTAGTTGACGCGGAACAGGCCCTGCACGCCGATCTCGGCATCCAGGCTGCGCGTGTCCAGGCCCAGGTTGGCGCCCTTTAGATACCAGCGCAGCGCGCTGTCGCTGTCGTAGGCGCCGCCGCCCTGCAGCAGGAAGCCGCCGACCGCATAGCTGCCTTTTTTGTCGAGGCCGTTATATTCGCCGAACTTGTCGGACGCGTGGTTGACGTTGCCGACGCCGATCTCGATCGAGCTGGCCGGCGTGGTCAGGCGCTTGACCTCGTCGTTTTCCTCATCGGCCGCATGGGCCAGCGGCATAACCACCAGCAAAGCCAGCGCGCCGCGTACCGCCAGCGCGCCTGCGCGCAGCGTCAGTGGAGTGGATGTGTGTTTCATAGCGTTCTCCATGGTTGTCGGTTAGCGCACAAAACGTTTGCCGCCGGGACTGTTGGAACCGTGCACCTGGGTGTGGCAGTTGGTGCAACCGCGGAACGCCAGTTGGGCCGATGGGTTGTTCATCGCCACGCCCTGGCCGGTCAGCGGATTGGTGGTGCCGGCCAGCGCGCTTTGCGACGAGGCGTTGGCGACCGCGCCGCCCGGCAGATTGGCCGCGCTGTAGACGGTGCCTGGGTGCGGCGCGCCGTCGGCGTGGCAGCTCTGGCACAGCCATGGACTGCGGGCTTTCAGCAGCGGCGCATTCGACGAGCCGTGCGGCGTGTGGCAGTTCATGCAGTCATCCATGGCCGATGGGTGCTCCCACAGGAACGGGCCGCGTTTCTCGGCGTGGCAGCTGAAGCAGGTGTCGCGCACCGAAATGTCCTTCATCAGCTTCGGACCTTCTGAGCCGTGCGGGTTGTGGCAGTCCGAGCACACCACCTTGCCGGCCTGGATCGGATGGGTCGAGTGGCGCAGGGTTTCCGAGCGTTCGGTCTTGTGGCAGGAGAAGCAGGCGTCCGGCTGGGCCGTGCGGTCCAACATGCGGTCCTTGCCCTGGGTGTGCACCTGGTGGCAGGAAACGCAGGACAAGTCCTGACTCTGGTGCTTGCTGCCTTGCCACAGGTTGCGCTTGCCGGCCTTGTGGCAGCTCAGACAGCTGTCGTTGATGGCGTCGGCGTCCGACTTGTTCTTGCCGACAAAGCGGCGGTCCGGCAGCGGACGTTTCGATTTGCCTTCAGGATTCTTGACGTGCGCCTCGCTCTCGCCGTGACAGGACTGGCAGTTGGGCGTGCGCGCGTCGGCCTTCACGCCGTGGCGCGTCTTGTACATGGCCAGGATGGGCCGCTCTTCCGACTCGTCGTGACAGGCGGTGCAGATGGCGTCCTTCTTCAACGCCGCGCTGACCGTGTTGGCGCGATTCGGCAGGTCGGGCAAGGCGGGATTGTCGGCAGCAAATGCCGCCGACACCGTCGCCGTACCGGCCACCAACGCCAGCAAGCTGATGAGTTTTCGTAGTTTCATTATTTCCCCTTGAAGTAACGGCGACCAGATGTCGCCCAGAGGGTGCTGTCAGCAAAAACGGTGCCTATTACTTCATTCCTAAAATATAGAATTTTTAGTAAAAGGCAGCGCGCCGCGGCGGCGCGAAACGACGGCGCGCGGCAAGCGGCGCCGAACAAAATGCTGTGCGCCGCGCGGCGTTTGCCAACCTTGGGAAAAGCGCCGGCGCGGTCCCGCTTGCGGGAAATCCGGCGCTGCGAAAAGCGCCGCCGCGCTTTACCGGAAGTGGCAAAAACGCGGCCGTTTTTCTCAGCTTCGGGAATGCCTTTCCGTTCTCGGAACGATTCCACTTCTCGTTTTAAAACAACGACTTAGAAATTTAAAACCGGAGATTTTGCCGCTTTTTTTGGCAGGCCCTGATTTTGCATAGAAGAGGGTGGCAGCGATTCAGGCTGTCGAACATCTCGGAGAAAAATAATGAAGATACTGCGACTCGTTTCCATCCTGGCCTTTGCTGCCGGCATGGTGACTTCCTTCCCGGCGGCAGCTGCGGAAACGCTGACAGCGGACCAGGGTAACGACCTGGTCCTGAAAGGCGACGCGAAATGCACCGCTTGTCACGATGAAAGCGACAACCCGCAACTGCTGCAAATCGGCAAAAGCAAACACGGCACCCGCGCCGATGGCCGCACGCCGACCTGCACCAGCTGCCACGGCGCCAGCGACGCCCACGCCGACAGCAAGACCCAGCAGCGGCCGGCCCCCGACCGCACGTTCACCAAGAACTCGAAGACCCCGGTCGCCGACCGCAACGACGCCTGTCTGAGCTGCCACGACAAGGACGCCAAGCGTTCGCACTGGGCCGGCAGCATCCACGATGCGCGCGACGTTGCCTGCACTTCCTGCCACCAGGTCCACACCGGCCACGACAAGGTCCGCGACAAGCGCACCCAACCCGAAGTCTGCTACGCCTGCCACAAGGAGCAACGCGGCCAGGTCAACCGTCCTTCGCACCACCCTATCCCTGAAGGCAAGATGGCCTGCTCGGATTGCCACAACCCGCACGGTTCGGTCGGTCCGAAACTGTTGAAACGCGACAGCGTCAACGACACCTGCTACACCTGCCACATGGAAAAACGCGGCCCGTTCGTGCACAACCACGAGCCCGTCAGCGAAGACTGCACGCTGTGCCACAACCCGCACGGCACCACGGCGGAAAACATGCTGAAAGCGCGGCCGCCATTCCTGTGCCACCAGTGCCACACCCCGCACGGCGGCTTCATCCCGCAAGTGACCGGCGCCCAGGCCACCGCGCCGACGGCCAGCACGCCCGGCAAGTCCGGCGCCTGGGTGACCCAGGGTCGTGCCTGCAACAACTGCCACACCCAAGTCCACGGTTCGAACAATCCGACCGTCACCAATCCAACACCGCAATTCATGTTCCGTTGAGGAGGAATGAAAATGAACAGCAATCTGAAACAGCCCGCCCTGCGCCATACCGCGCTGGCGCTGGCACTGATGGCGATCTTTTCTACCGCCAGCGCCGAAGACGAAGTGGTCCAGCTGATCAAGCCTGACAGCGTGGTCATCGTCGGTCTCGGCGCGCTCAGCGGCGGCAAGGACGACCGCGCCATCTACGGCCAGTACAACGGCAAGCGCAACAGCGACGCCTACGCCATCGTCGACATCGACTGGGTCACGCGCGACGACGCCACCGGCACCTGGATGCGGATCAAGGTCGCCGACGGCGGACTCGACGACCGCGAGGTCAGCTTCTCGCGCGAGAAGCAAGGCGCGTGGAAATACAGCGCCGAGTACAGCGAACTGAATCGCGAATACCCGCGCACCATCAACACCGGCATGACCGGCGTCGGCACCACCTCGCCGGTGATTTCGCGCCTGGCCAAGGCCGGCACCGGCGCCAATGTCAACATCGGCACCGAACGCAAGGCCGCAGGACTCGGCTACGAACAGTGGCTGACGCCGCAGCTGCAGTTCGAAGCCAACTTCAAGAACGAGGACAAGAGCGGCGCCCGCCTGTGGGGCCGCGGCTACGCCTGCGCGGCCTATGTCTGCGGCACGTCGACCACCACCGCCATGAACCAGGCCAACTTCGCCGCCGGCGCGCTGCTGCTGGTGCCGGAGCCGATCGACTCATCGACCAAACAGATCGACATGCGCCTGAACTACCATGACGACAAGCTGCTGCTCAGTTTCGGCTACTACGGCTCGATGTACAACAACGCCAACGGCAGCCTGAATCCGATCGTGCCGAACGCCTTCAACAGCGGTCTCGGCGTGGCGCTGCCCGGCTACCCTGCGGTGGGCAACAACATCATCGCCGGCGGCGGCATGAGCCTGCAAAACGTGCTGCAATCGGCGATGGCGCTGCCGCCGGACAACCAGGCGCACCAGCTGTATCTGGACGGCAGCTACGGTTTCAGCCGCACGGTCAAGGCCAACTTCAAGATCGCCTACACCCACGCCAGCCAGAACGACAACTTCGCCGCCAACGGCCTGACCGGCGCGCCGGCCGGCGTCGACAGCCTGGGCGCCAAGGTCGACACGCTGCTGACGCAGTTCGGCCTGACGGCGCGGCCGACCAGCAACCTGTCGCTGCTGGCCAACGTCAAGTACGACCACCGCGAGGACAAGACGCCGCTGTACCGCTACAACCTGGAGGCCGAAGCGGTCACGCCGGCCACCTCGCCGGCCAGCTACACCAACAACGGCGCCGCCTGGTTCAACAACCGCACCAGCAACACCAAGACCGTGGCCAAGGTCGAGGCCAGCTACCGCCTGTCGCCGGCCTGGCGCGCCACCTTGGGCGGCGACTACAACGAGATCAAGCGTGAAGTACCGACCTCGGCGGCGGACGACAACGTGGCCGGCCTGACCGCGCTGCGCGCCAAGACCGAGGAATCGGGCTACCGCCTGGAACTGCGCCGCAGCATGTCGGAAACGCTGAACGGCTCCTTGAGCTACTCGGAAAGCAAGCGCACCGGTTCCGACTGGACCACGCTGAGCACGCTCGATCCCGCCATCGCCGGCACCACCGCCGCCAACCTGGCGCTGATCAACCAGTATTGCGGCGGCAAGGCCTGCTATGGCCAGAAGCTGTCGTACGCGGCGATCCTGGCGCTGTCGGGCAACTCGGTGTTCCCGCTGTCGCTGACCGACGTCAAGCGCGACAAGTGGAAGTTCTCGCTGGACTGGAATCCGACCGAACGGCTGAACGTGCAGCTGGTGGCCGAGGATGGCAAGGACACCAACCAGGCGCCGGTGTCGGCGCTGTATGGCGGCAAGGCGTGGCGGGAGAGCGGCGTCTCGCTGTATAGCCTGGATGCGGGTTATACGCTGTCGGAGAAGTTTTCGCTGAATGCGTATGCGTCGCATGGTGAGCAGACCCAGCATATCAACCATAGCACCGGGTATATGGCGGATCTGCACAACTTCAACGATGCGGCAGGACTGGGCCTGAAGTTCAAGGCAACGTCCAAGCTGAATCTGACGGCGACGCTGGCTTATCTGAATGACCGCAACAAGTATGGTGTGGCAGCGGCCAGTGGCGTCAGCGGCACGACCGTGACGGCGCCTAGCGCGGCGAATACGGCGCAGGCGGCGATTGGTTTGCCGGATGCGACTTTCCGTCAAGTCGGTCTACGTCTGGCCGGCATGTATGCCTTGCAGCCGAACGCCGACCTGCGCATCGACTACGGCTACTCGCACGTGAAGTTCTATGAGTGGCAGTGGAGTAATAACGGCGTGCCGTTCACGTATTCGGATAATACGACCGTGAATATGCAGAATCGTCAGAATGTGGCGGATATTGCTGTGCGCTATATTTATCGCTTCTGATCTTTAACCCGCAAGGCGCTGCGGCCAGGGTCTGACCCCGTTCGGGGTCAGACCCTTTCGTTTTTGGGCTGGAGGATGTCCTGGCGGGACGAGGTCGCGACGGTGCTTCGGACTTAACCCGTTTTATTCGAACTGCTTGCGGAATTCGGCGAACTGTGCGGTCAGGTCTTCGACCTGGCTGCGCAGCTGTTGGACTTCCTGTTCCAGGGCGCCCAGGCGGCTGCCTTGTGCGACCGAGCCGCCCATTGTCGCGGCGGTTTCTTCGCGGGCCAGGGCTTCTTCGCCGCCTAGCAGCTGGCCGTAGCGCGGCTCCTTGGTGCCGGGCGCCAGTGGCAGCTTGGAGACCAGCGGCGGATATTTGTCGATCAGGAATTGCAGCGCCTGCTCGACGTCGGCCACGCTCTTGAAGTCGTGCAGACGGCCGCTGCGGGTGCGGATCTCGCCGGCCGTTTGCAGGCCGCGCAGCATCAGGATGGTCAGCACGGCCAGCTTGTCCTGCTCCAGCGACCACTTGATGCGCATGCGGTGCTCGTACTTGGTCACGCGCGCGCCGGCCTGCGTGATGCCGTTGACGTACTTGCGCTGCATCAGCCGCTGCAATACTTCGGAGACGGCCTCTTCCGAGATCGCCATCACCGGGTCGCGGCTGGACAGCTGGTTGCAACCGTTGACCAGCGCGTTCAGCGACAGCGGATAGTTATCCGGCGTCAGCGCTTCCTTTTCGGCCAGTACCGCCAGCACGCGGATTTCAAACGGGTCCAGTACTTCTGTGCCTTCTTCCATGTCTTGCTTCCTTATTCGACGAGCTTGTTCAGTTGGTCGGAATTCAATTTATCACAGTCGGGTACGCTTTGACACTCCAACCCCGCCGCCTTCATGGTTGCCACCAGCTGTTCGATGCGCTGTTCCTGCTTGACTGCGTTCTCGATCAGCCCACGCAGCGCCTTCGATAGCGGATCGTCGCCGTTCGGCGTGACGCCATACGCGGCAAACGGATCGGCGGCGGCGTTGAGCAGATCCTTCTGCACGATGTGGGCCGGATTGCCGACCGCCGTGGCGCCCGGCGGCACCGGTTTCAGCAGCACGGCGTTGGAGCCGACCTTGGCGTATTCGCCCACCGTGAAGCCGCCCAGCACCTTGGCGCCGGCGCCGATGATGACGCCGCGTCCCAGCGTCGGATGGCGCTTGGCGCCGGTATGCAGCGAGGTGCCGCCCAGCGTCACGCCCTGGTAGATGGTGCAGTCGTCGCCGACCTCGGCGGTTTCGCCGATCACCACGCCGAAGCCGTGGTCGATGAAGACGCGGCGGCCGATGGTGGCGCCGGGGTGGATTTCAATCCCGGTGACGATGCGCGCCAGGTAGGAGACGAAACGGCCCAGCCATTTCATGTGGTGCGTCCAGTACCAGTGCGCCCAGCGGTGCATGACGATGGCCTGCAGGCCGGGATAGCAGGTCAACACCTCCCAGGCGTTGCGGGCGGCGGGATCGCGTTCGATGATGCTGTTGATGTCTTGGCGTAGACGATGAAACATGGCGTATCCAGAATTGACAACCGGTGCTTGAATGGTAGCGTATCCGGCTGGGAGTTGCTGAACAGCGGCTGAGTTCGGAGGGGAGGTGAAAACCGGCAGCCCTCGAAATCGGCCGCCGGGTACTGCGTATCGCTTGACCGGAAGCCTTGTCAGCCTTCCTTGGCGATACGCTGGCGGCGGGCTTCGTACAGACAGACGCCCGAAGCGACCGACACGTTCAGGCTCTCTACCGAGCCGAACATCGGGATGCTGACCAGCATGTCGCAGGTCTCACGCGTCAGGCGACGCATGCCCTCGCCTTCCGAGCCCATGACCAGGGCGGTCGGGCCGGTGAAGTCGGCTTCGTACAGGCCTTTGTCGCCGTCGTCGGAGGTGCCGATCAGCCAGATGTCGCGGTCCTTCAGGTCGCGCAAGGTGCGCGCCAGGTTGGTGACGGTGATGTAAGGCACGGTCTCGGCGGCGCCGCTGGCGACCTTGGCGGCGGTGGCGTTCAGGCCCACGGCGCGGTCCTTCGGCACGATCACTGCGTGGGCGCCGACGCCGTCGGCCACGCGCAGGCAGGCGCCCAGGTTGTGCGGATCGGTGATGCCGTCGAGGACCAGCAGCAGCGGCGGGCCTTCGATGGCGTCCAGCAGCTCGTCCAGGTTGCGCGCCAGCGCCAGCTGCGAGGCAAACGCGATCACGCCCTGGTGACGGCGGGTGCCGACGATCTTGTCCAGGCGTGCCGAATCCACCGGCATCACGCGCACGCCGGCCGCTTTCGCGTTGGCGATCAGATCCTTCATGCGGCGGTCGTCACGGCCGACGTCGACGAAAATTTCTTCCACGGTGGCGGCCTCGTGACGCAAGCGCGAGGTCACCGCGTGAAAACCGAAAATCATTTTATTCTTACTCATTTATCGCTTCTTCTTACTTTTTGGAGCAGCTTTCGCTGCCCGGGGTGCTGCCGCGGGTTTTGCCGCGGCCTTGGGCTTGCGGGCTGCCGCTTTCGGCTTGGCTGCGGCGGGTGGCGCCGCAGCGGCGCTCTTGCGGGCCGGCTTGCCTGGTTTGGCGGCCGGAACGGCCGGGCCAGGCTTGATATTGGTCTTGCGGTCCTTCGACTGCGCGCCCGCCTTGTCCACGCGTGGCGGCGGCGCATCGGCGCCGGCCAGGCGCAGATCGATCTTGCGCGATTCCAGGTCGACCCGCACCACCTGCACGCTGACGCGGTCGGTCAGCTGGAAGGTCTTGCCGCTGCGCTCGCCTTTGAGCTCGTGGCGGGCGTCGTCGTACTGGAAGTAGTCCTGGCCCAGGTCGGTGATGTGCACCATGCCTTCGACGAACAGCTGGTCCAGCTGCACGAAGATGCCGAAGGTGGTCACGCCGGTGATGATGCCGGTGTATTCCTCGCCCAGTTTGTCCTGCATGAAGTAGCACTTCAGCCAGTTCTCGACGTCGCGCGAGGCTTCGTCGGCGCGGCGCTCGTTGGCCGAGCAGTGCACGCCCAGCGCGTCCCACACGGTCAGGTCGGCGGCGGACTTCGGTTCCTTGCCTTCGGCCTTGTCCTTGGCCTGCTGCTTGCGGGTGGCGTTCGAGACATTGGTGTTCAGCACGCTGGTGCCTGGAATCTTCGGCTCGTACTTTTTGCCCAGCAGGATGGCCTTGATGGCGCGGTGCGTCAGCAGGTCCGGGTAGCGGCGGATCGGGCTGGTGAAGTGGGCATAGGCCTCGTACGCCAGGCCGAAGTGGCCGATGTTGTCCGGGCTGTAGACCGCCTGCTGCATCGAGCGCAGCAGCATGGTTTGCAGCAGCGACGCGTCCGGGCGCTCCTTGATCTGCTTCATCAGCGCGGCGTAGTCGCCGGCGGCCGGCTTGTCGCCGCCGTTCAGGCTCAGGCCCACCTGCTTGAGGAAGGTGCGCACCTGCTTCAGCTTTTCAGCGGTCGGCGTGGCGTGGATGCGGTAGGTGCCGGGGTGCTTGTGGCGGATCAGCAGATCGGCCGCGCACACGTTGGCGGTCAGCATGCACTCTTCGATCAGGCGGTGCGCATCGTTGCGGGTGCGCGGGATGATCTTTTCGATCTTGCCGTTCGGGTTGCAGACGATATAGGTTTCGGTGGTCTCGAAATCGATGGCGCCGCGTTCGGCGCGGGCTTTCAGCAGCGCCTGGAACACGTCGTACAGGTTCAGCAGATGCGGCACGATGCCTGGACGGCGCGCGGCTTCCGGGCCCTTGGTGTTGCCGAGAATGTCGGCCACTTCGGTGTAGGTCAGGCGCGCGGCCGAGTGGATCACGGCCGGATAGAACTGGTAAGCCTTGATCTCGCCCTTGGCGGTGACCACGGCGTCGCACACCAGCGTCAGGCGGTCGACCGCCGGATTCAGCGAGCACAGGCCGTTGGACAGTTTTTCCGGCAGCATGGGAATCACGCGGCGCGGGAAGTAGACCGAGGTGCTGCGTTCCAGCGCGTCGGCGTCGAGCGCATCGTTCGGCTTGACGTAGGCGCTGACGTCGGCAATCGCGACGATCAGACGGAAGCCGTTGGCGCGGCCGATCTTGACCGGCTCGCAGTACACCGCATCGTCGAAGTCGCGCGCGTCTTCGCCGTCGATGGTCACCAGCGGCACGTCGCGCAGGTCGACGCGGTCGCCCCAGTCGCTTTCGCGCACATGGTCCGGCAGCTTGCTGGCCTGCTTCAGCGCGGCGTCCGAGAAGATGTGCGGCACGCCGAACTTGCGCACGGCGATTTCGATTTCCATGCCGGGATCGTCCAGCGAACCGAGCACTTCGGCGATCTTGCCGACCGGCTGCTTGAAGCGCATCGGCTGCTCGGTCAGTTCGACGCTGACCACCTGGCCTTGCTTGGCCTTGCCGATCGAACCTTCGATCAGCACGTCCTGGGCGATGCGCTGGTCTTCCGGCGCGACGATCCAGGCGCCGTTGTCGTTCTTCAGCAGGCGGCCGATGATGTGGGTGTTGGCGCGCTGCGTGACCTCGACGATGGTGCCTTCCGGACGGCCGCGGCGATCGACGCCGACAACCTTGGCCAGCACGCGGTCGCCATGCAGCACTTTCTGCATTTCCTTCTCGGGCAGGAACAGGTCTTCGCCCGGCTCGTCCGGGATCACAAAGCCGAAGCCGTCGCGGTGGCTGCTGACGCGGCCGGCGATGAAGCCGGTCTGCGTGGCCAGCGTGTAGTGGCCGGCGTCGTCAATCAGGATCTGGCCGTCGCGCTGCATGGCGTTCAGCCGGCGCGACAGGATGGCCTGTGCATCGGTGCCGACTTTCAGCGTTTTCGACAAGGCGCGCAGGTCCAACGGGCCGTTGGCGCTGCGGAAGATGCCGAGAATTTCCTCCCGGCTGGGAATGGTGTGTGTAGATTGGTTCAAAAGTTTCTTATTTTTGCAATGTTATTGACAGTGTTCAGAAAAAATCCGGCCTGGCAAAATCGTCAGGTGCATATATATGTCACGACGACAGGCGTAGTGTACTTGGAATCGTCTTGAATGACTAATTCAGCAGTTCGCATCAAAAAAATTACTGGCGGCATTTGACATCGCCATGGATTCCTCTATAATTCTGGTCTCTCGCGGCGAAAGCGGCGGGAACTGCTAGACAGGGTTGATGTGCAGTAAGGAATGTAAAAGTTCATCTGGCGCAAAACTCTCCCGGTCGATATAATAGCAGAGTTGTTGAGCAGCATCAGTGCCCACGTGGCGGAATTGGTAGACGCGCATGGTTCAGGTCCATGTGCCGCAAGGTGTGGGGGTTCGAGTCCCTCCGTGGGCACCACAGAATTCCGCGAAAAAAGCCTCCTTCGGGAGGCTTTTTTCATTCTGTCCATTCCAAATGAAGATGGGCGCCGATTTCCCGCAGCAGGTCGTGTTCGTTGACCGGCTTGGCCAGGAAGGCGTTGACGCCCACCTCCAGCGAACGCTCCTCCTCTTCCGGCGTCGAGCTGGCGGAAATCATCAGCACCGGCGTGCCGGCCGTGCGCGCATCGGCGCGCAGGCGGCGCGTGGTTTCCAGCCCGTCCATGCCCGGCATCACCATATCCAGCAACACCATGTCCGGCCGCTCGGCCTGCGTCTGCACCAATGCCGACATGCCGTTTTCCGCCTCGAAGGTGCGGAAGCCCAGCGCGCCCAGCAGGTCGCGCAGCAGCGCGCGGTTGGTGGCGACATCGTCCACCACCAAAATCGTCTTGCGCGGACCGACATAGCCGGTGGCGATGCGCTCGCCGCTGACCAGCGCGCCGGGCGCCTCCACCACGTTGAGCGGCACGTCGAACCAGAAGCGGCTGCCTTTGCCCGGCGTGCTGTCGACCTGCAGCGCGCCGCCCATCAGCTGCACCAGCTGGCGGCTGATCGCCAGGCCCAGGCCGGTGCCGCCGGCGCGCCGCGAAGGATCGCCGACCTGCTCGAACGGACGGAAGATCGCCTCCTGCTGATCAGCGGCGATGCCGATGCCCTGGTCGAGCACTTCGAACCGCACGCGCGCCACGTCGGCGGCATCGCCCTGCTGCTCCGCCAGCCGCGACACGCGCAGCCGCACCGCGCCACGGTCGGTGAACTTGACCGCGTTGCCCAGCAGGTTCAGCAGCACCTGGCGCAGCCGCGTTTCATCCGCGCTGACGGCCTGCGGCAAGCCGTCCATCAATTCCAGCTCGAAGTGCAGGTGCTTTTGTTCGGCGCGAACGCGCATGATGTCGCCCACCACCGCCAGCAGATCGCCCAGCCGCACCGGCTTCGGATGGAATTCCATCTTGCCGGCGTCCACGCGCGACAGGTCGAGCACGTCGTTGATCAGCGCCAGCAGGTGCTGGCCGCCCTGCTGGATGGTGCTGATGCCGCTTTGCTGCGGCATGGTCAGGCTCTTGTCGCGCTTGAGGATTTGCGCGTAGCCGAGGATGGCGTTGAGCGGCGTGCGCAGCTCGTGGCTCATCGAGGTGAGAAAGGCACTCTTGGCGCGGTTGGCCACTTCGGCGCGCTCCATGGCGGCGCGCAAATCGTCGTTGGCCTTTTGCAGTTCGGCGTTGACGGCCGCCAGCTGCGCCGGACTGGGAATGCGCAGCGCGATCGGAATCAAACGTATCATCGCAACCGCGGTCACCACCGAGGCGGCGGCGGTGACCGCCTTCAGCGTCACCGACAGCACGTAGTCCGGATGCCACACCACCCAGATATCGGCCAGGTGCGTGCTGCCGCAGGCGAGGATGAAGACGCCGAAGGCGATGAACATCCAGTCGAACGGCATGTCGCGCCGCTTGCGAATGAAGTAGACCAGGCTGATCGGAATCGTCAGGTAGGCCAGCGCGATCAGCGCGTCGGAAATCACGCTGGTCCACAGGATGGACGGTATCCACAGGAAGCAGTGCCCATGCGGCATGAAGCCCTGGCTGTTGAACCAGTTGCTGACCATTTCCATGCCGGCCTCCAGGGTGATTGAACTGACAGGCCTAGCTTACGAAACTGCATCACGCGGCGCAAGAAGAATAGCACTTGCGAAAAGCAAGCTGTTACCGTAAGATACTGGCCTCTGGTGCAGACAACAGCGCAGCAGAAAAGCAGCAACAGTGCCCACGTGGCGGAATTGGTAGACGCGCATGGTTCAGGTCCATGTGCCGCAAGGTGTGGGGGTTCGAGTCCCTCCGTGGGCACCACAGAATTCCGCAAAAAGCCTCCTTCGGGAGGCTTTTTTCATTTCAGCACCTGCAAATACTCCGCGTATTTGCCGCTCTCCTTCAGCCGCTTCAGTCCCTTGTTGAACAACGCCACATAGCGGCGGCTGTTCTTGTTGCGCTTGTTGAGTATCAGGTGGTAGTGCGTGATGTTGTAGGGATTCGGATCCCAGGTGATGCGCGCGGCCTGCTCCGGCGGCAGCGCGGTGCGCAGGATCTCGCGGCCGACATCCAGGTTCGCCGGAAACACGTCGAAGCGCCCCGCCGCCAGCTTGCGGAAATTCAGCTCGTCGCTAACGGCGGAGCGGTCCATCTGGATGTAAGGGTAGCTGTCGAAGGTGTACTCGTAGCCCGCCGTGCCGCCCATGCGCACGCCCGCCAGCTGCTCGTAGCCGGCCCAGCGGAATGGGTAGCTCTTCAGGTGGAACAGCACCGACTGGCCGTCGAACACCACGTCGCTGAAATAGAAGCGGCGCTGGCGGTCGCTGTCGCGGCCCGAGGTGCTCCACAGGATGGAACCATTGGCCATGTCGGCCGCCGCCTCCGCATAGGCGCGGCTCCAGGGCCGGAACACATAGCGCACCTCCACGCCTTCCAGCGCGAACGCCTCGCTGATAATGCGCGACAGCGGGCCGTAATGCGGCAAATACTCCGAGGTGTACGGCAGCCATTCGCTATTCGTCACCGTAATGATTTCACCGGCACGCGCCTCCGGGAACGACACCAGCAAGCCGGCCGCGGCCAGCGCAAAGCGGAACAGCTGCATTGTGAAGTGAATACGATGTTGAAAGAAACGCCATTATGATTCAACTTGTCGTACAACCGGAAATGAAATAATTTCACAAAAGCAGCAGAATGCTATTGACGGGTATGCTGCCACACCTTAAGATGCGTGCCTTCTGTTGCTGAGCAAGCAGCAGAAAGTAGCTAGACAGTATCAGTGCCCACGTGGCGGAATTGGTAGACGCGCATGGTTCAGGTCCATGTGCCGCAAGGTGTGGGGGTTCGAGTCCCTCCGTGGGCACCAAGCACCGATACTGTTGAATGACAAAATGCCCACGTGGCGGAATTGGTAGACGCGCATGGTTCAGGTCCATGTGCCGCAAGGTGTGGGGGTTCGAGTCCCTCCGTGGGCACCAAGAATTCCGCAAAAAAGCCTCCATAGCGTTTCGCGCCATGGAGGCTTTTTTCATTACAGCGCGGCTTTGACGGCGGCGGCCAGGGAGATGGTCGGGTGGCCGATCAGTTTGCCCAGCACGCCGCTGTCGTCGAACAGTGCGCCTTTGGCGGCCTGGGCGTCGGAGTCGGCGATCAGTTCGGCCAGCGGCGCCGGCAGGCCGACGTTCAGCAGCAGCGCGGCATAGGCCTGCTGCGGCAGGTTGTGGAACGGGATCTCCTTGCCGGTCTGGCGCGACACTTCCGCCGCCAGCTCCGCCAGCGTGAACGCGGTATCGCCCGCCAGCTCATACACCTGCGCCACCGCACCACCGCTTGCCAGCACCACCGCTGCCGCTTCGGCGTAGTCCGCGCGCGCCGCCGCGGCGATGCGGCCGTCGCCGGCGCCGCCGGCCAGCGCGCCGTGGGCGATCGCGCCGCCCAGGCTGACCGTGTAGTTTTCCACATACCAGCCGTTGCGCAGCAAGGTGTACGGCAGGCCCGAGGCGCGCACCGCCTCCTCGGTCTCGCGGTGCTCAGGCGCCAGGCCCAGCGTCGAGCGGTCGGCGTGCAGCACGCTGGTGTAGGCCAGAAGGCCGACCTTGGCGCGGGCGGCGGCGTCGATCACATTGCGGTGCTGCGGCACGCGGTTGCCCAGTTCGTTCGATGAAATCAGCAGCACCTTGGTGGCGCCCTGGAAGGCGGCGTCCAGCGAGGCCGGATCGGTGTAGTCGGCGCGGCGCACCGCCACGCCCTGGGCGGCCAAGTCGGCGGCCTTGGCCGGGTCGCGCACGGCGGCGACGATCTGCGCCGCAGGGACGCGCTTCAGCAGTTGGGAAATAACCAGGCGGCCCAGTTGGCCGGTGGCGCCAGTAACGATAATCATGAGGTTTCTCCTAAAAAGTGGATGAAGCCATCATATAGTCTATACTTACGAATTGTAAGTACGCACATTTTAGTAAGTACCCCTTGGAGCTTCCGATGACCAGCAAATCCCTGCGCAAGACCATCCAGCAACTCAACCAGGACCCGCAGCGCGCCCAGGTGATGGCGGCCGACTGCCCATCGCGCGCCGTGCTCGGCCACATCACCAGCCGCTGGGGCGTGCTGGTGCTGGTGATGCTGCTGGAACGCACCCACCGCTTCAGCGAACTGCGCCGCGCCGTGGGCGGCGTCAGCGAAAAGATGCTGGCGCAGACGCTGGACGCCCTCGCCTACGACGGCATGGTGCTGCGCGTGGCGCATCAGGTGGTGCCGCCGCACGTCGAATACAGCCTGACGCCGCTGGGCCGCGAGGCCGCCGAGCGGCTGGAAGTGCTGGTCGACTGGATCGAGGACAATTTCCCGCTGATCCAGCAGGCACAGGACGCTGCCGCACTGAAAGCCGCATAAGCCCTCTCCGCGGGTAGCGATCTTGTAATACACTGGTCTCCACGCCGCACTGCGGAGCCGTACCTGATACACATGATGCCGCCGTTCTCAGCCGATCAGCCGCACACCATCCTGCTAGCCGTCAGCACGGCCTACGATACTGTCGCGCTGCGGCGCATGCTGGCGCGGCATAATTTCGAAGTGCAAGCCGTCAGCCGCGGCGACGAGGCGCTGGCCGCCGTCCGCAGCGGCAAGATCGCGCTGGCCCTGCTCGACGTGACGCTGGCCGGCAGCGCCGCCCTTGAATTGTGTCCGCGCCTGCAACAGGCCAGCGCCCATCCGCTGCCGGTATTCCTGCTGTCCGCCCAGGCCAGCGACGAGGAGCGCCAGCGCGCCCAGGAAGCCGGCGCCACCGCCTACCTGCCGATGAGCTTCAACGCCGACGACCTGGCGGAAAAAATCCTGCTGCACCTGCAGGTGGTGGCGCCGGCGCCGGTGCTGTCCGGCATGCCGACCATGGCGACGCTGGAAGTCAACTACCACACCATGCTGTCCGGCTCGCCGGACGCCATCCTGTTGATGCAGCGCGGCAGCTACCGCATTCTCGACATCAACCGCGGCACGCGCCAGCTGTTCGGCATGACCGAAACCGAACTGGTGCAAACCAGCCTGCTGGCGCTGTGCCCGACGCTGCAGCCGGACGGCCAGCCCAGCGACCACGTGCTGGCGGTGCTGGTGGAACAGATCATGGCTGGCGAACTGCAGGTGTTCGAGCTGGAAATGCGCCACAGCACCGGCCGCCCGATCGCCTGCGAAGTGCGGATGGTGCCGCTGACCACCGCCGAGCACCGGCTGATGCACGTGCGCATCGTCGACGTCACGCCGCGCAGGCTGGCCGCCGCCCTGCGCGACGGCAAGAACGAACTGCTGGAAATGATCGCGCGCGGCGCGCCGCTGTCCGAAACGCTGGACAAGCTGGTGCGCCTGATCGAAGCCCAGATCGACGGCGGCCACTGCACCGTGATGTTGCTCAATCCGGACGGCGTCACCGTCCACAGCGCGGCCGGCCCCAGCATGCCGCGCGACTACCTGGCGGCGCTCAACGGCCTGCCGATCGGCCCGGCGGCCGGCTCCTGCGGCACCGCCATGTTCCGCAAGGAGACGGTGATCGTCAGCGACATCCTCAACGATCCGCTGTGGGCGCCCTACCGCAACGCCGCCGCCCATTACGGGCTGCGCGCCTGCTGGTCGATGCCTATCCTGCTGGACCAGGACACCGTGCTCGGCTCGTTCGCCATGTACTACCAGGAAGTGCGCTCGCCCGACGACGATGACCGCCGCCTGATCCACACCGCCACCCACCTGGCCGGCATCGCCATCGCCCGCACCCGGCGCGAGGAAGAGTTGCGGCGCCACCGCGAGCACCTGGAGGAGCTGGTGGCGGCGCGCACCGCCGAGCTGCGCCAGGCCAAGGAAGACGCCGAACACGTCAACGAGGAACTCAGCACCGCGCTGGACAACCTCAGCATGACGCAGGAGGAACTGGTGCGGCGCGACAAGCTGGCCGCGCTGGGCGCGCTGGTGGCCGGCGTCGCCCACGAGCTGAACACGCCGATCGGCAACAGCCTGACCATGGCCGGCAGCATGAGCGAGCGCACCGCCGAACTGCGGCGCGATCTCGACAGCGGCCTGCGCAAGTCGGTGCTGGCCGCGTATCTGGAACAGGCCGCCAGCGCCGACGAAGTGGTGCTGCGCAACCTGAAGCGCGCCGCCGCGCTGGTCGACAGCTTCAAGCGCATCGCGGTGGACGGCGCCGGCAGCCAGCGCAGCCGCTTCGTGCTGGGCGACGTGGTGGCGGCGCTGCTGCAATCGGTGCAGACCGAGGTGCGCAAGCGCGAACTGGAGCTGATCGAGGATGTCGACCACTGGCTGGAGCTCGACAGCTATCCGGGTCCCCTGACGCAGGCGCTGCACCACCTGATCGACAACAGCCTGGTGCACGGCTTCAGCGGCCGCGGCAACGGCCAGGGCAGCATCACGCTGTCCGCGCACGACAGCGGCAACGGCGAAATCACCATCACCCTGAGCGATACCGGGGCCGGCATCGCGGCGGACAACCTGCCGCGCATTTACGATCCCTTCTTCACCACGCGCATGGGAGCGGGCGGCTCGGGACTCGGTTTGTATATCACACACAACATCGTCACCGGCGTGCTCGGCGGCCGGATCGAAGCCGCCAGCACGCCGGGACGCGGCACCAGCGTCATGCTGCGCATCCCGAAAGTGGCGCCGTTGTAGGCGTCGTGAAGATTTTTCCGCATCGCAACTGTTGCAGCCGTATAATGGACTATGACAGACCGGCAAGCAGCCGGCCACCAGCGGAGACTCGCAGCCATGCCCTCGAATCCTGTTTCGTCCAGGACAATCAAAGTCGCACCCCTGCGCTGCGAGTTCTGCGATGCGGCGACTGAAAACGATTTCTTGCGCCATCACCTGGCCACCACGCAGGCCCAGTTGCGCGTCACCTTCCTGTTCTGCGCGCTGTTTTACCTGTGCTTTGCCGTCACCGACCTGATCTGGGTCGGCTATGAACTGAAAACCTGCTTGCTGGTGGGCGCGCGCGTGGCCGTGGCCGCCGTGGTGCTGACCTGCCTGGCCATGCTGAAGCGGCGGCCGGACTCCCTCTCCTTCACGCGCGTGGCCGCGAATATCGTCGAAGTGGCCGGCGCGGCCGGCTTCCTGCTGATCGCGGCGCTGCGGCCGAACGAGTTTTCGCTGCACGCGATGTCGATGTCCATCGTGCTGATCGTCATCTACATCTACATTCCGAACCGGCTGGCCTACGCGGCGGCGATCGCGGCGGCGGCCACCGCGGCCTTCATCTGGCTGGCGTGGTGGCAAGGCGGCGTGCACGGCATGGAGCTGGGCACCATGGCCGCGCTGCTGGTGCTGGGCAATGTGTTCGGCTATGTGGCGGCGCGGCGCTACCAGATGCTGTCGCGCGAGGAATACAGCGCCCAGATGGTGCTGAAAAACCTGTCGGTGCGCGATCCGCTGACCGGCTGCTACAACCGGCGCCACCTGCACGAACAGCTGCTGGAAACGGAAATCTCGCGCGCCCAGCGCTACCGCCTGAGCCTGACCGTCATCATGAGCGACCTGGACCACTTCAAGGCGGTCAACGACACCTACGGCCATTATGGCGGCGACGCCGTGCTGCAACGCTTCGCGGCGCTGCTGCAATCGATGACGCGCGACAGCATCGACAGCGTGGTGCGCTACGGCGGCGAGGAATTCCTGCTGATCCTGCCGGAAACCGACCTGGCCGGCGGCGAACTGCTGGCCGAGCGCCTGCGCCAGACGCTGGCCGCCACGCCGGTCGCGCACCAGGGCCAGCAGATTACGGTGACGGCCAGTTTCGGCGTCGCCAGCGTGGATTTCGCCACCTCCACCCATGCCGCGCACCTCAATATGATCGCGGCGGCCGACGATTTGCTGTACGCTGCGAAAAACAGCGGCCGCAATCGCGTCTGCGCCCAACAACTGGTGTAAGGCATGAAGAGATCGAAACTGAAACTGGCCATGGTCCTGGCGCTGTGCTGCGGCACGCTGACGGCGGCGCCGGCGCCATGGTGGAAGTGGCGCAGCAAGATCGACGGCGTACTGATCTGCTCGCAAACGCCGCTGGGGGAAGGCTGGGACCGCGCTTACGGTCCCTTCAAAGATGCCCGTTGCGAAAAATTAATTGTTATTCGATAATCAAATTATAAAAACACGGTTGAACCGGAAGCGTTGCATCCCTACATTTCTTATGAGGAGACAGTATGTTTACGAATCCAGAGCAATTTGCCAACGCCACCAAGGCGCTGTTTGAATTCCAGCTTGAAACCTTCAACACCCTGACCAGCAAGACCGTGCAGGGCGTGGAGCAAGTCATTGCGCTCAACCTGTCCACCGCCAAGTCGCAACTTGAAGGCGGCCTGGCCACCGGCAAGGAGATGAGCCAGGCGGCCGACGCCAAGGCCGCCATCAAGGCTGCCGCCGACCAGATTCAACCTGGCGTCGCCAGCGCCGCCGCCTACAACCAGCAGCTGGGCGACATCATCGCCGAGATCCGTGAAGAATTCACCCGCGCCGCCGACGCCCACGTGGCCGAAGCCAAGAGCAACCTCAGCGCGCTGATCTACGACGTCACCAAGAACGTGCGTCCCGGTTCGGAAAACGCCGTCAACATCGTCAAGACCGCGATCGACAACGCCTTCGCCGGCTACGAGCAGGTGACCAAGGCCACCAAGCAGGCGGTACAGGCCGTCGAAGCGGAAATCGCCAAGGCCAACGCCCTCGTCGCCAAGAAATAACCTCCGGGGTCAGGTCCCTCATTTCTACACGAGCCCGGCCGTAACGCGCGTTACGGCCGGGCTCGTGTAGAAATGAGGGACCTGACCCCGGATTTTTTTTGCTGTGCAAACGGGGAGGAACGGGATACACTGTACATAAATACAGTCTATCGCCTTCGTTCCTCCTCGCTGCAATGATCAAAGTTCTGGAAAATCCGTTCTACTACCTGGAGAATTTTCACCAGGTATTGACCTGGATCGGCGAACGCTACGACGATCTGCTGACCGGCGACGAACGCCAGTTCCTCGCCGCCTTCCCTGCCCTGCCGCAAGCCTCGCGCGCGCTGTTCGTGCGCATGGTGATGCGCAAGGGGACGATTTTCCGCGCCAGCAAACTGGTCTACGCCGAAATCGGCAGCACCCACGAAGCGGCCCGGCCGCTGGCCGAACTCGGCCTGATCGAGGAAGATCCGTCGCTGGGCCTGGACGAGCTGTTCGACCTGCTGCAAAAGCCGGAAATCGTCAAAGTGTTCCAGCTGGGCGCGCACGTCAAGCACCTGCGCAAGGCCGATCAGCTGGAAGCGCTGCGCGAAGAATACGACAGCGCACACCGCTTCTCCGGCTGGTACGCCAACTCCGGCGACCACGTCTACCGCAACCTGACGCAGCAACTGTGCGACCGCCTGCGCCTTATCTTCTTCGGCAACTACCACCAGGATTGGACCGACTTCGTGCTGTCCGACCTTGGCATCTACCAGTACGAAAAGGTGGAGTTCTCGCCGGCCGCGCGCGGTTTCCGCAGCCGCCGCGACATCGACGACTTCCTCGCCATCCACCAGTGTCACGAACGCTTTGCCGAAGGCGAGGAACCGGCCGCCGTGATCCGCGACCTGCCGCCCTGCGCGGCGGACAACGAATGGCTGCGCAGCCGCCGCAACAAGCTGCTGTTCGCCATCGCCCAGCACGTGGAAAAGCTGCGCGACTGGCCCGCCGCGCACGCGATGTATGCGGATTGCGATTATCCCGGCGCCCGCGCCCGCGCCATCCGCGTGCTGGAAAAGAACGAGCAGCCGCGTGAAGCCTTCGACCTGCTGCAAACCGCGCTGCAGGCGCCGGAGAGCGAAGCCGAACGCCAGCAGCTGCTGCGCATGGCGCCGCGCCTGGCGCGCAAGCTGGGCCACGCCAAGCCGCCGCCGGTGACGCTGGCGCAGGCCCGGCGCATCGACCTCAGCCTGCCGCCGCCGGAGGAAGCCAGCTACGTGGAATTCGTCGTGCGCGACCACCTGAGCAAGGAGGACGCGCCGGTCTACTACGTCGAGAATTCGCTGATGAATTCGCTGTTCGGCCTGCTGTGCTGGGAGGCGGTGTTCTCGCCGATACCCGGCGCCTTCTTCCATCCCTACCATCGCGGCCCGGCCGACCTGCACAGCGCCGATTTCCAGCGCCGCCGCGCGCAGCAGTTCAACGCCGCGCTGTCGCAGCTGGACGATGAGCAGTACCGCGCCACCATCCGCGCCAACTTCGCCTTCAAGTACGGCATCCAGTCGCCGTTCGTGTTCTGGGAGGCGATCGACGAGGAGCTGCTGGACCTGGCGCTGGACTGCATCCCCGCGCAGCACCTGAAGCGCGCCTTCGAGCGCATCCTGCTGGACATCAAGTCCAACCGCAGCGGCTTCCCGGACCTGATCCAGTTCTGGCCGGCCGAGCGCCGCTACAACATGATCGAAGTCAAGGGCCCGGGCGACCGCCTGCAGGACAACCAGCTGCGCTGGATCGAATACTGCGCCGCGCACCAGATGCCGATCTCGGTCTGCTACCTGCAGTGGGCGGCATGACGCAGCCGGCCCGCTACACCGTCGCCGTGCGCGCGCTGTGCGAGTTCACCGCCAAGGCCGGCGACCTCGATCTGCGCTTCACGCCCTCGCCCACCGCGCAGGAAGGCATCGCCGGCCATGGCGTGGTGACGGCGCGCCGCGACGACGACTACCAGACCGAGATTGCGCTGTCCGGCGACTTCGGCCCGCTGCACGTGCGCGGCCGCGCCGACGGCTACGACATCCGCGCCAACCGCCTGGAGGAAATCAAGACCTATCGCGGCGACCTGAAAAAGATGCCGGACAACCAGCGCGCGCTGCACTGGGCGCAGGTAAAAATCTACGGCCACCTGCTGTGCCAGGACCAGGGACTCGACAAGGTGCGCCTGGCGCTGGTGTATTTCGACATCGGCAGCCAGAAGGAAACCGTGCTGCACGAGGACCACAGCGCCGCCGGCCTGCAAGCCTACTTCGAACAGCAGTGCGGCCTGTTCCTGCAATGGGCAGAGCAGGAAATGGCGCACCGCGCGGAACGCGACCAGCAGCTGAAGGCGATGCGCTTCCCCTACGCCGATTTCCGTCCCGGCCAGCGCCAGCTCGCCGAAGCCATGTACCGCGCCAGCAACCGCAAGGTGTGCCTGCTGGCGCAAGCGCCGACCGGCATCGGCAAAACCGTCGGCAGCCTGTTCCCGATGCTGAAGGCCAGCGCCGAACATGGCGTCGACAAGATCTTCTTCCTGGCCGCGAAAACCTCGGGCCGGCAGATGGCGCTCGATGCAGTGGACCTGATCCGCGAAGGCGCGCCACTGCTGCCCTTGCGCACGCTGGAGCTGGCCGCCAAGAGCACCGCCTGCGTCAATCCGGACAAGGCCTGCCACGGCGATTCCTGCCCGCTGGCCAAGGGCTTTTACGACCGCCTGCCGGCCGCGCGCGAATCGGCGCTGGCGATCATGGCGCCGTCCGCGAACGGCAGCGCGCCGCCGGCGCTGGACCGCGATACGCTGCGCGCCATCGCCCTCGCCCACAACGTCTGTCCGTATTATTTGAGCAGCGAGATGGCGCGCTGGAGCGACATCGTCATCGGCGACTACAACTACTACTTCGACATCAGCGCCATGCTGCACAGCCTGACGCAGCTCAACGACTGGAAGGTCAACGTGCTGGTGGACGAAGCGCACAATATGGTGTCCCGCGCGCGCAAGATGTATTCGGCCGACATGGAGCACGACAGCCTGCGCCTGCTGCGCAAGATCGTCCCCGACGAGTTGAAAAAACCGCTGGACCGCGTGCACAAGCAATGGAACCAGCTGGAGAAAGACCAGGCGACCGAGTACCAGTCCTACGCCGAGCTGCCGGACAAATTCATGGGCGCCTTGCAAACGGCGTCCACCGCCATCTCCGACTACATGGCCGACCATCCGGGCTACGTGGAGCCGGACCTGCAAAGCTTCTACTTCAATGCGCTGATGTTTGCGCGGCTGGCCGAAAGCTTCGGCGACCATGCGCTGTTCGATATCGAAAAGGCCGCCGGTGCGCGCGCCAGCAACAGCAACTCGGTGCTCTGCATCCGCAACATCGTGCCGGCGCCGTACCTGAAGCCGCGCTTTGAAAGCACGCATACCACGGCGCTGTTCTCGGCCACGCTCAGTCCATGGAATTATTTCGGCGACATGCTCGGCATGCCGGAGACTACCGCCTGGGTGGACGTGGAATCGCCGTTCGTGGCGGAACAGCTGTCGGTGCAAGTGGCGGCGCACATCTCGACGCGCTACGCCCATCGCCAGCAATCGCTGCGGCCCATCGCGGAGCTGATGGGCAAGCAGTACGCGCAACAGCGTGGCAACTACCTGGCCTTCTTCAGCAGCTTCGATTACATGGAAAAAGCCGCCAACCAGTTCAGCGAGCTGCATCCTGACGTGCCGGTGTGGCGCCAGTCGCGCCGCATGGACGAGGCGGAGCGCGCGCAGTTCCTGGAACGCTTCACGCTCGACAGCGAAGGCATCGGCTTCGCCGTGCTGGGCGGCTCGTTCGGCGAAGGCGTCGACTTGCCGGGCGCGCGGCTGATCGGCGCGTTTGTCGCCACGCTCGGCCTGCCGCAGATTAATCCGGTCAACGAGCAGATACGGGCGCGCATGGAAACCATCTTCGGCGCCGGCTACGACTACACCTACACCTATCCCGGCATGCAGAAAGTGGTGCAGGCCGCCGGCCGCGTGATCCGCACGCAATCCGATCGCGGCACCGTCTACCTGATCGACGACCGCTTCGGCCGGCCGGAAATCCAGGAACTGATGCCCAGTTGGTGGCGCGTAGAACGCCATTCGCCCCTCGCAATCAACGGTTCATCGGAAAACGCCGACGCCTGAGCAGCGGCGTGCGATAAGATTGCGTTTATCGCAACGACACGGAGCCGATCATGAAAAAGCTGGGAATCTTGTTATTTGCCTTGACTAGCATGGCGCACGCGGCCGACGACGCCGCCCTCACCGCCACGATTGCACAGCTGGACACGGACATGTTCAATGCCTTCAACCAGTGCGACAAGCCAGG
Organism: Duganella aquatilis; assembly: GCF_009674565.1. Taxonomy (GTDB): domain Bacteria; phylum Pseudomonadota; class Gammaproteobacteria; order Burkholderiales; family Burkholderiaceae_D; genus Rugamonas; species Rugamonas aquatilis. The sequence goes on along the minus strand of NZ_WKJL01000018.1, from coordinate 81,506 downwards.
GCAGCTGGACAAGTACGCCAGCTACTTCGACACCAATATCGAGTTCTATCACGATAACGGCGGCGTCACCTGGACGCGCGACGCCATGATTGCCAACACCCGCAACAACGTCTGCGGCAATTATCGCCGCGAGCTGGTGCCGGGCAGCTTGAAGGTGGTGCCGGTGAAGGACTTTGGCGCCATCGCCACCGGCTCGCACATCTTCTGTCACTTCAGCAGCAACAAGTGCGAAGGCATCGCCGAATTCACCATCATCTGGCGGCTGCGTGACGGCGTGTGGCAAGTCACCCGCGCGCTCAGTTACGGGCACCGCTCCAACAAATAATTAATTTGGCCGGCCGCTCCGGCCATCATTTTTTATCAAGAATTTTATCCAGGAGTTCCTGCGGAATCTGCTGCCCATTCGCGCTCAGGGCGCGGATGGTCTCGTGCAGAAGCTGGAGCTTCTGTACCTTCAGCACCGCGCCGGCAATGATGCCGACTATCGGAATCAGCAGCGCAACAATCGGAATTAATATCGGGGACACCGTGGTAAGCCAATCCATCTTTTTTCTCCTTTGGTAAGCGATGCAGCGTTACTGCATCACGGTCTTGATTTTCTGATAGCCGGTACGACTGATGGGCAGTTTGCTGCCATCCTTGAGGACTGCCGCATAACTGTCCTTGGTGGCCTGCTCGATGCGGTCCACAAACGCGATGTTGACGATGTACGAACGGTGAATGCGCAGGAACTGCTCGCCATCCAGCTGTTCCTCCAGCTCCGACATGCGCTGGTTCTTCAGATACGACTTGCCTTCCGAACGGATCTGCACATAATCGTCCTGCGCCTCGACATGTTCGATCTTGTCGGCATTGATGACGTGGACCTTGGCGCCATCGCGTATCAGCACGCGGCCCAGCGGCTTGTTGCGGCCGGTGGCTTCGCGCACCATCTTCTCGACCGCGCCATCGCCGGCGCCGAGATTGGCGCGCGCATGCGCCAGCGCCTGGTCGAAACGCTGCTGACTGAAAGGCTTCAGCAGATAATCCAGCGCATGGAATTCAAACGCCTTGATCGCATACTGGTCGAACGCCGTGGCGAAGATGTAGCGCGTCTTGCTGCCCGCCAGTTCCGCCACCTCGAAGCCGTCCAGCTTCGGCATCTGGATATCCAGGAACACCAGGTCCGGCGACAGCTCGGTAATCGCTTTCACCGCCTCGAAGCCGTTGGCACATTCAGCCACGATCTCCACGTCCGCATGCTCGGACAGATATTCGCGCACCACGCCGCGCGCCAGCATTTCGTCGTCCACAATGATGATACGCATTGCCCTACTCCCCTTCTTCGCTCGTTTGCGCGGGCATTGTGATGTCCACGCCAAAGCTGTTGTCCTTCCGGCCCCAATGGATGCCGGCTTCGTGTTTGTAGGCGCCCGACAGGCGCTGGCGCACATTGGTCAAGCCGATGCCGTGGCCTTCGCTGCGGATCGACGCCATATCCTCGTCCACCGGATTGGCGACGCCGATATGCAGTATCGATCCGGCGCGCCGCGCGGTGATGCGCACCGTGCCGCCTTCCGGCATATTGCAGATGCCGTGCTTGACGGCGTTCTCCACCAGCGGCTGGATGATCATCGGCGGCACCAGGCATTCGGCCGCGCCTTCCCCCATCACTTCCTCCACCCGCAAGCGTTCGCCGAAGCGCACCTGCTCGATCGCCAGGAAGTGGCGGATTAAAATCATCTCCTCGCCCAGCGTGACTTTCTTGTGCGCTTCCATCCCCAGGCTCTGACGGAAGAAGCTGGCCAGCTCCAGCGTCATGCGCCGCGCCGCCTTGGGATCTTGCGACGTCAGCGCACTGATCGAATTCAGGCTGTTGAACAGAAAGTGCGGATCGATCTGCGTGCGCAGCATGCGTAGCTCGGCCTCCTGCGCCATCAGCAGCGATTCCAGCTCGCGCTGCTCGGCGTTCTTGGCGCGCACGAACTCGATCACCAGATAATGCAGCGCCGCCGCAAAGCCATACAGCAGCACGCCCAGTGCAACAATCAGCATCGACAGGTGCGGCGTAATCTCGATGCCGCTCCAGCGTGTCCCGAGCAGCAGGCAAAGCCCGTTCCACAGATTGCCGATCACCAGCCACAGAAAGCCCGACACCACCGCCGCAAACGTCAGTACCAGCGCGATCTGCCCCGGCCGGTGTCCGCCGAGCGGATAGGCGCGGCACAGGTAGTAGGCCGAATAGCCCGCCGCGAAGGCGTACACCAGGTTCAGCGGAATGGCGAACAGCATGGCGTTGGCCAGCGGCGTGTCGCTGGCCACGGAGATCACGCCGCCAAGCGCGCAGCCGAGGAACAGCCACACCAGCAGGTAGATGACCAAGCCGCGCCGGGTGGAGGAAATCTCCAGCATCAGTTACGCACTTCCAGTCCGCCCATGATCACGTAGCCGCGCACGATCAGCTGCTTGCCGGTGCTGGTGGGCGGCACGGTCTTCTCTTCAAAGCCGCCCATGATCGGCGTACCGTCCAGCACCACGGTCCAGTCGACCGGCACCTTGATGGTGATGCCGCCGAACAGCGCGTAGACATTCAGCACAGCCTCGCCGTTGATCGACGACTGGCGCAGGTCCAGGTCGCAGCCGCCCATGATGGCGGTGATCTCGCCGCCCCGGAATTCCGGCGTGGTGATGCGGCGCTTGAAGCTGCCCATGATGGCGGTGGCGTTGATCAGCGTATCGTCGCTGTCCTTGTGGTTGTCCGAGAAGATGGCGGTGGACGAGGCCTCGGCGCGCCGGCTGGATTTGAATACCACCGCCACGCCGGCAATGATCATGAACACCGGCCACAAGGTGCGCCAGTCGATGTCCAGCCAGCCCATTTCCTTCAGCATGAACAGACAGCCCGCCAGTATCAGCATGCCGCCCACCACGACGCCGGACTGGGTGCGGGTCTGCAGCACTTTGAGGATGCCGGCCACGATCAGGATGGTCGGGAAGACGTGGATGCGGAAATCGAAGTCCAGCCAGCCCAGGTTATCGAGCAGGAACATCATGCCGACGCCGATGACGAACAGGCCGATGATCATCTGCGTGGCGGGATTGCGCTCGCGGCGACGGCTTTTCATGCTTGCTCCTTGACCGATGGTGGGAAGATATTATCCAGCAGTGGGCGCAGCATCATGCCCACGCCCCAGGCCACCAGCAGCGCCGGCCAGGTCTGGCCGAAGCCCAGGCCCCAGATGTGGTTGAAGGAGACGTACCACCAGCCGGCGAAGAAGATCTCCCACCAGCCTTCGGTGAAGTGGCGCGAGGTGGTTGGCGGGATGATCTTGGTGATGCCGCTGACCACGACCAGCCAGGGCCACCAGCGCCAGAAGTGCGCCGGGTTCAGGTCGATGTCCAGGATGTCGAATTGCGCCAGCAGGATGACGGTCCCGGCGATAATCAGTGCCAGGCCCCAGACCAGCTGTTTGCGCCAGCGGTAAGCAGTTTCTACGTTCATGTTAGTCCCCCAAGTCGGTATGAATGGAACAATACCGGGGAACGGCTGGCGGGGAAACCGCTATTCGGCGAACGGCGGAAAAGCGCCGGTGAACGGCGAAAAAAAACGCACGCCGTCGGCCGGGTGCGTTTTGGGGACGGTCAGTTGCGGCCGTTGCCGACTTTTTGTTCGAAGGCCATCAGGCCCCAGCCGAGCTGGCGGCGGATTTCTTCCGGCGTTGGCGGCGGTTTCACCTCGTGCGAACGGCGCTCAAGATAGGCACGTACCACGTGCTTCGAAGGGTGAGTAGTCTGCGTCATGATGACCTCCATGCGGCGGCAACATCGTTGATCTGGTGCCGGTACTTGAGGCTACCGGCTTACCTGCTGCCGAGCTGCTCATCCTTGGGAGATGCGCTCCAGGCACGCAAGGCCAGTGTAGCCACGCGCCCGATTTCGCTCTGTACGGGCCCGCACACTACTACTGCTCAGAGTTTTTGCTGCAAAAACTCCAGGAAGCAGCTGATGCGCTGCGCCAGCAGCGTGTTGCGGTAGTAGACCGCGTGGATCTGCTGACGATAGCCGGTGTAGTCGGCTTCCAGCACCTTGACCAGGCGGCCGGCCGCGATGTCGTCGCGGGTCATGAAGTCCGCCAGGCAGACGATGCCCTGGCCCGCCAGCGCCAGCTGGCGCAGCGTTTCGCCGCTGGACGCCGACAGCGACGGCGTCACCGGCAGGCTGTTGCCGCTGGCGTGACGCAACGGCCACTGGTTGCCCAGTTCATACTGCACAAAGCCTAGCAGCGAGTGCTGCGCCAGATCTTCCGGCGTTTGCGGCGTGCCGTGGCGCGCCAGGTATTCCGGGCTGGCCAGCACGTACAGCGGACTGGAAGTGAGGGCGCGCGCGTGCAGCGTCGAATCATTCAGCGCGCCGATGCGGATGGCGATGTCGGTACGGTGCTCGATCAGGTCGGCGATCTGGTCGTTGCTGCTCAACTCCAGGCGGATGTCCGGATACATGGCGCGGAATTCGGCCATGTGCGGCACCACGCAATGCAGCATGAACGGCGAGGCGGCGTCGATGCACAGGCGGCCGGCCGGCTTCTGGCGGCGGATGCGGATGGTTTCTTCGGCCTCCTCCATCGCGCCGAGGATGGCGCGGGCCTTTTCCAGGAACAGGTGGCCTTCTTCGGTCAGCTCCATGCGGCGCGTGGTGCGCGTCAGCAGCGAGGTGGCCAGCTTGTCCTCCAGCCGCGACAACGCGCGGCTGACGCCGGACGTGGTCTGCCCGAGATGCACCGACGCCGCGCTCAAGGTGCCGCTGTCGATGACGGTGATGAAGGTTTTTAAATCGTCCGAATTGATTTCCACGGGTGTTCCATCCTTACGCCACATAGAGCATGACAGCGCCGAAGTGGCATGCGCTGCCGCCCAGTACAAACAAATGCCAGACGCCGTGCCCGTAGCGCCATTTGTGGTCGGTGACAAAGAAGGCGATGCCCACGGTGTACACCAGGCCACCTACCGCCAGCCACATAAAACCGTTCCAGCCCAGCGCATCGATCAGCGGACTGGCGCCGATCACGCCCACCCAGCCCATCGCCACGTAGATCAATAGCGAAAGCACGCGCGCGCCTTTGGCGAACAGTAGCTCCTGCACGATGCCGATCAGCGCCAGCCCCCACACCACGCCGAACAGCGACCAGCCCCACGCGCCGCGCAGGCTGACCAGCGTGAACGGCGTGTAGCTGCCGGCGATCAGCAGGTAGATGGCGCAATAGTCCATCTGCCGCAGTACGTCCTTGGCGCGGCCGCGCAGGCTGTGGTACAGCGTCGACGTCAGGTACAGCGCCAGCAAGGTGGCGGCGTAGATGCTGCAACTGACGACCTTCCAGGCGTCGCCGCTGCGGGCGGCCTGGACGATCAGCAGTGTGCCGCCGATGGCGGCCAGCGCAGCGCCGACGGTGTGCGTGATGCTGTTGAAGCGCTCTCCGTAATACATATGTGGTTCCAATGCACAGGTGGCTGCGGCTGGGATAGCTGCGGCCACAGGCATTGTATAGCGCTATGCAGCTTCTCGCCGCCGGTTTCAAGCCGCTACCCGCGTCGCGCTACCTTTGGTGTCGCCGCGCACGACCGTGCTTTCTTGCTAATTAGCAAAAAATTCATCGTAACATATTTAGAATTTATTCAAAGCAATGTTACAAAATGATATATCTTAATTTGATATGCATCATGGGTTGACGGCATTGCGACATATGTCGCATAATCATCCCATTAGTCGCATAGGAGTAGATATGTCTGTCACGATTCCTTCCGTCAGCGAGCTGACGTTGCTGAAAGTGCTGTGGAAGCAGCAACCGTTGAGCGCGCGCGAAATCCACGATGCCGCGGCCGACGAACTGGGCTGGTCGTTTTCGTCCACCCGCAAGACGCTGGACCGGATGCTGGAGAAGCAGATGATCGGCATGCAGGCGGTGCACGGCATCAATGTCTACAGCGCGCGGCTGGAGAAAGTCGGCACCCTGGCCGCCTTCGCGCACGACTTCGGCCGCCGCGTGATGGAGATGGACGCGCCGCTGCCCGTGGCCATGTTCACCGGCAGCAAACTGGTTGACCAGCAGGAGTTGACGCAGCTGGAGCAGATGCTGCAAGACTGGCCGGCAGACGGCGAATAATGGCGGGCGCTTACCTGTTGGCGCTCCAGTGGCTGCTGGCCTGCGTTGGCTGTGTGGCCGCCGGCATCGCCGCGTGGCTGCTGCTGAACGGCGCCGCGCGCCTGTGGCCGGCCTTGCGGACGCGCCGGGCGGTATGGCTTGCAGCGCAATGCGTAGTCGCCGCCACCGCCGCCCTGCCCTTCCTGCCGCATCGCGCCCAGATAAACCTCACACCACAAATTGACCTCGGCCCCGCCGCCGCCATTGCTACGGCCAGCACGGAGGCCGATGCAGCCGACGCGGTCGCCGTTCCCCGCGCGAACGAGATCGCCGCCGCACGCGCCGTGCCCCCCGCCAACGCCGCGCCGGCCGTCGCGCCACAGGCCACTGGCCACGCCGATTCCGCCGGCGGCGCACTGCCGGTCCTCGCCGCTCTCTGGCTGCTGTTTTACGCCGCCGGCCTGGCCCGTGCCGTCACCAGGCAACTGTGCACACATCGCCTGTGGCGCGGCCTGCTGGCCTCCGCCCAACGCCTGACACCCGCCGAACTGCACGCCCACAACGCATTCACCGCCAGCCAGCTACGCGAAATCGCCCGGCACAAACTGACCGTCCTGCGCACCGACGCAGCCGTCTCGCCCATGCTGATCGGCATCCGCCGCCCGTACCTGCTGCTGCCCGCCCATCTGGGCGCGCTCAGCACCACGCAGCAGCAAATGATCATCGCCCACGAACTGCACCACTGGCGCGTCCGCGATCCACTCTGCCTCGGCATCGCCGCCACCCTGCAGACGATCTTCTGGTTCAATCCCACCCTGCGCTGGATGGCCCGACAAATGGAATGGGCGCTGGAACTCAGCTGCGACCAGCACGTCCTCGCCGGCCGTCCGCAACATCAGCGCAAGCAATACGCCGCCTCCCTGCTCCAGCAATGGACCTCGATGACCCCAACCGGCGTGGCGGCCTTCAACGGCGCCACCATCACCGCGCGCATCCGCCAGATGCAGAGGGACAGCCTGCCGGCACTTAGCACCGCCGCCGCATGGATCACCGCCGCCGCATTGTCAGCCATCCTGGCCATCGGCGCACTGCTGCAACCAGCATTGGCCTTTAGCGTGCCAGCACCAGTCGCACCAACTGCCACAGCGACGCCAATCGCCGAAACCTGGCGCGCACCGCTCGACAAAGTCCGCGTCACCGGCTTTTTCGGCGTCACTCGCAACATTCTGCCGACGCCGCACAAAGGCATCGACTTCGCCGCCGCCAAAGGCACGCCAGTCCACGCCACCGCCAGCGGCACCATCATCTCCGCCGGCCCGCTGGCCGAAAACGACGGCCGCTACGGCAATGCCGTCATCATCGACCATGGCGCGCAACGCTCGCTGTACGCACACCTGAACAGCGTCAGCGTCCAACCAGGGCAGCACGTGCAAGCCGGCCAACTGATCGGCGCCGTCGGCCAGAGCGGCTTCGCCACCGGCCCGCACCTGCACCTCGAAGTGCGGCAGAACGGCCTACTCATTGACCCGGCCACCATGCTCACCAACCTGGACGCCTACGCCACACCGCGCGCCCTCAAGGTCCGCCGCCAGCAACTACCCTCGAAGGGATAAACCATGTCCGTACCACGCATCACCGGCAGCCTGCTGCTGGCGGTCTCCGCTTGCGCCTGCGCGGCTGAAACGCCGGAGCCGCAACAGGTCCAGATCAGCGGTTCGCGCGCCGACCACCGACAGCGCGAGACCACCACCGCCATCGTCATCAACCACGCGGACATCATTCGCCAGGGCGACCAGACGCTGGCCGATGTGCTCAAGCGCCTGCCCGGCGTCAGCATCACCGGCACGCCGGGACAAGGCGGCGCCATCCAGATGCGCGGCCTGGGCAACGGCTACACGCAGATCCTGCTCAACGGCGAGCCGGTGCCCGCCGGCTTTTCGTTGGACGCCATCGCGCCCGAGACCATCGAACGCATCGAGATCCTGCGCAGCGCCACGGCGGAGACAAGCAACCAGGCGGTGGCCGGCGCCATCAACATCATCCTGAAAAAAGCAGCGACACGCGGCCAGCGCGCGATCAGCGCCAGCGTCGCGCGCCAGCATGGCGTCAACACGCCGGCCTTGAGCGCGCAGCTGTCGGATCAAAGCGACGCTTATTCCTACAGCCTCGCCGCCACGCTGACGCGCAAACGCAGCGAGAAGCCGTTCGCCGAATGGCAGGAACAACACGATCCCGCAGGCGTCGCCACGCTGCTGCGCTACACGCTGCAAACCGAATCCGGCCGCACCGACGCGCTGACGCTGACGCCGCGCCTGAACTGGAAGCTGGCCGACGGCGACACGCTCAGTTGGCAAAGCTTCGCCTACGTCCGCCGCGTCGACAACCTGGCGCGCGCCGACGAGACAGCGCTGCTGGGCGAGCATAGCGAGTATCCGCACAACTCGGCCAACTTCGTCGCCAACTTCGTCATGCTGCGCAGCGATGTGAACTGGACGCACCCGCTGTCTAACGGCGACAAGCTGGAAATGAAGCTGGGCGCCAGCAGCAACCGCCGCACCGGCACCTTCGACTTCCACGGCATGGATGCGGATGGCAAGCCACTGGGACGACACCACGTCGATTCCGGGCCGGTGGAGAACAGCGTCACCAGCACCGGCACTTATCGTCATCCGGTCGGCGACAACCATGCGATTGCGCTGGGCTGGGACGCCAGCCACGCGGTGCGCAGCGAGGACCGCAACGAGACGTTGTTCAACGGCGACGGCGTGCAGACCGGCGCCAACAACGCGGACTACACCGCCAACGTCAATCGCCTGGCAGTGTTTGTGCAGGATGAGTGGCAGCTCACCAAGCGCTATTCGCTGTATCTCGGCCTGCGCCACGAGCGGCTGGACACCGCCAGCCGAGCGGTGGCGGCGAATGCGCCGGATGCGCTGGACAGGTCGTCGGCGGTATGGAGTCCTTCGCTGCAGTCTCGCTACGAACTGGCCAGCAAGGATGTGGTGCGCGTGGCTGTCAGCCGCACCTACAAGGCGCCGGAGCTGGTGAAGCTGGTGCCGCGCCGCTATACGAACGATAACAACAACAATCCGACCAACCCGGATGAACAGGGCAATCCGAACCTGCGGCCGGAGCTGGCGTGGGGACTGGACGCGGCGTATGAGCACTACCTGGGCGGCGGTGCGCTGGTCAGCGTCAGCACCTACCTGCGCCGCATCCGCGACGTGACGCAATCACGGCTGTTCCAGCAGGATGGCGTGTGGGTGGAAGCGCCGTTCAACGACGGCAACGCCAGTGCCCATGGCATCGAGCTGGAAGCCAAGATGGCGCTGACCAAGGCGCTGGACGTGCGCGCCAACGTGGCGCGCAACTGGTCGCGCGTGGACAATGTGCCGGGGCCGGACAATCGTCTGGAATCGCAAACGCCGGCCACCGCCAACGTTGGCGCGGACTTTCGCTGGTCCCAGCTGACCGTCGGCGGCAGCCTGAACTACCAGGCCGCCGGCCCGGCGCGCCAGTCCGTGCAGGTGCTGACCGGCACCAGTCCGAAACGGGAACTGGACCTGTACGCCTTGTGGAAGTGGAACGCGAAGACGCAGTTGCGCTTCTCCGCCACCAATCTGCTGCACCAGCAGGCGAGTGAAACCTACAGCTACACCGACAACACCGGCACCATGCGCCGCCTGCGCCTGACGCCAACCCAGGCCACCCTGCGCATCATGCTGGAGCACCAGTTGTAATCAGTGGACGTTGCGGGCGATGTAATACACGGCGGCGGTAAGCCCGGAACATACCGCCGTCATCCAGACCAGCAAGCGCCATGTTTGGGCTTCCATTGCCTTGTAGAGTTCGGTCCGAACCTTCTCGACATCAGCTTGCGTAGCAAAATGCGCCATTGTACCTTTAATGCCGGCAACATCAATTTGCAAAGCGGCTACCGCTTCCTGCAACACGGTCTGCCCTTCCCGCAAAGCTTTCAGCTCCCCTAATATTGCTTCGTTGTTAGCTTGCATGACAGCCGTGCGAACCAGCAAGATTCGCAGCAGGTCTTCCGTAGATGTATTGGCGGCGTCCATAAGGTTAATGATTATCCTCGCACTGTGGCGCGTCAAGCCAAACGACTGTGCAATATCGAATAGATCAAACTTTGCTGTGGTATGGTTGCGGGTTATGACGCATGAATCGTATAAACCATATAAACGCTGCATGGTACTGGGAGGTGGGGGTTTCCGTTTCGGGATCTACATCGGCATGTATGCCGCCCTGCGGCAGGCCGGCAAGGGGCCGGACATGCTGCTGGCCAGCTGCGGCGGCGCCATTGCCGCAGCCATCATTCATAACCTGCCCGATCCCGCCGCGCAGCGCGCCTGGCTGGCGTCCGAGGAGATGTACCGCTTCTGGTGCAGCCTGCGCGCCACCGAACACGCCGCGCTGCTCGGCACTTTGGCGCGCGCCGCCAGGCGCAAGCTGTCCAGCGCCAGCGCACCGGTGATACCGGACCTGTTCAACGACTACCTGTTCGAGATTCCGTCGCAACTGCCCTTCCCGCCCGCCAGCGGCGCGCCGGACGTGGATGTTGCCATCCTCGGCGGCAAGCTGCTGTTCACGCCTGCTGATGTCGGCCAGCCGCGCGGCCAGCGCAAGCTGTTTGCGGAAACGGTGTTCTGCAACGAACGCGCCGCAGCGGCGCTGAAAGACATGGACTCGCCGCTCAGCGATCCGCGCTGGGGCGAGCACGCCGTCGCCCGCGAACTGCTGGTCGATGCCAGCGTGCCGGTCACCGACGCCGCCCGCATCTCCATCGCCGACATGATCTACTTCCGCTGCGCGCAGTATCGCGGCGAGGAATACATCGGCGGCGTGGTCGACCTGTTCCCGGTCGAAATCGCCCGCGCGCTGGGCCAGGAAGTGATCATGGAATTCAAGGAAGCGTTCGACCAGGTGTTTTCGATTCCCGCCTGGCGCTCGGTGCTGGGCGTGGACGGCAACGCGCGCCTGCGCTACGCCAATACCCACCTGGCCGACATGCGCATCGACTCGTCGGACGTGTCGGTGGTGTTGGAAAAGCAGCAGATGCAGCAAAAGCTGGACTGGCTGCGCAACCGCATCGAACTGCAGATGCCGCCAAGTCACGACATCTTCATGCAGCACATGAACGACCAGTGGCAGTACGGCTACGACCGCGCCAGGGAAGCGCTGGCACGGCCGCTACGCCAGCAGCCGGCGGTGCGGCGCGCCAACCGCCACAGCAAGCCGCTGAGCAGCATCGAGCCTTAAAGCAGGTCCGACGCCAAGGCCTGGTGCAGCGACGCCACCGCCGCCGAGCCTTCGCCCACCGCCGCCGCCACCCGCTTGACCGAGCCGCTGCGCACATCGCCTACCGCGAAGATGCGCGGACGGCTGGTCTCCAGAAAGTGGCGCTGGCGTTCCAGCGGCCAGCGTTCGGCCGGCACGTCAGGGCCGGTGAGCACGAAGTTCTTGTCGTCCAACAGCACGCAGTCGTTCAGCCACGCGGTGCTGGGTTCCGCGCCGAGGAACAGGAACAGATGGCGCGCCGGCGCCTCGCGCGGCTCGCCGCCGGCGCTTTGCCAGCAGATGCTTTCCAGCCTGTCCGTGCCACGCAATTCGACGATCTGCTTGTGCGTGTGCAGCGTGATCTTCGACGACGCTTCGATGCGCTGGATCAGATAGCGCGACATGCTGGCCGCCAGGCCGCCCGAGCGCACCACGATGTGCACATGCTTGGCGTGCGCCGACAGGAACACCGCCGCCTGCCCCGCCGAATTGCCGCCGCCGACCACCACCACTTCTTCATCGGCGCAGAAGTTCGCTTCCATGAACGAGGCGCTGTAGTAGACGCCGCGTCCCTCAAAGCGCTCCAGCTCCGGCAGGTTGGGCTTGCGGTAGCGCGCGCCGCTGGCGATGACAATCGACCGGGCGCGCAGCTTTTCGCCGCTGTCGATCTCGATGTCGTAGTCCGCGCTGTCGCACTTGACCGCGCTGACCGCGACCGGCACCGCCACCTCGGCGCCGAACTTGCGCGCCTGCGACAGGCCGCGCCCCGCCAGCGCCTGGCCGGTGATCCCGGTCGGGAAACCAAAATAGTTTTCGATCTTGGAGCTGGAACCGGCCTGGCCGCCCGGCGCCTTCGCATCCAGCACCGCCACGCTCAGGCCTTCCGACGCCGCATACACCGCGGCAGCCAGGCCGGCCGGACCGGCGCCGACCACCACCACGTCGAACAGGCGGCCGTCGATGCGGTCCGGGCTGATGCCGATGCCGTCGGCCAGCTGGCGCAGCGTCGGCCGGCGCAGCACTTCGCCGTTGAGCATGACCACCGCCGGAATATCGTCGGCCGTGACGCCGAAGCGCGCCATCAGCTTGTGCGCCTCGTCGTCGGCCGCGATGTTGGTGTCGAAATAGGCGGCCGGCTGGCCATTGCGGTTGAGGAAGTGGCGCATCACCAGCGTCTGCTGTGAATCGCGCGCGCCGAACACCACCACGCCGCCGGTCTGGTCCTGCATATAGGCCACGCGCCGCAGGATGAAGGCGCGCATGATGGTTTCGCTCAGCGCCGCTTCCGAAATCACCAGCGTGCGCAACGCCTCTTCGTCGATGACGATCAGCTCACTGTCGGCCACCACGCGCGCGGTGGCGACGGCGGCGCGGCCGGCCAGGGCGCCCATCTCGCCGGTGAACATGCCGGGGCCGTGGGTGCCGATGATGGTCGAACCAAGCGCCGAGCCGCGCTCGATCTCGATCGAGCCGGAGATGATGACGTACATCGGGATATGACGGTCGCCCTGGCGGAACAGCACGTCGCCGGCGGCGAAGCGCTGGCGTTCGCCGTAGCGCAGCAGCACGTCGAACTGGTCTTCGCTCAGGGTCGGAAAAATCTGGTGGCGGCGGTTGCCGATGTCGGACGACGCCAAGTGGGGGGCGGTGTCGTAGCCCGCCCCGGATTGCTGTTCCATGCCGTATCCTCGCGATAAAGTACGGCAATGATAGCGCTAATTGGGCGGGCTGGTTGCCTCCCCTTCAGCAAGGCCGCCATGCCTTATTTGCATAGCTGCTGCCACTGCGCCTCGAACTCGGCGGGCGACACATCCTGCGCCAGCAAGGTCAGGTCGCGCGCCACCGAAATGTAGCGCTGATAGCCGATATAGCCGCCAAACGCGTCCTTGGCGTTGACTTCGCCGCACGGCGCGCCGCCCTTGCCGATGAACTGGTTGCGGAACTGGGCCTGGTTCGGCTCCAGGATTTTTTCCTTCACATACTTTTCACCCAGCGTGGTCAGCGTTGCCGCTTCTTCCTGCTGCTTTTGCGCCGCCGTCTTGCCACAAGCCGCCAGCACCAGCATCAATGCCATCGTGATAGCCAATCTCATATATTTTCTCTTTTATATTGTTCCTGCCATCCTGCCTTAACGCAGCAACACCCCACGTTGTTGACATGCAGGGGTTTTGTTACTATCCCAAGCTTTACTGCGAGATCAGGAGTCTTCATGTCCTACCAACCTTCCGCCCGCTGGCTAAACGCCGTGCTGGCCTGTGCAATGTTGCTCACTTCATATGCCGAGGCAGCTGAAAAGCTGGCCCATGTGACCATTCTGGCCACCGGCGGCACCATTGCCGGCAGCGGCGCTTCCAGCACCACCACCGTCGGCTACACCGCCGCCACCGTCGGCGTGAACAGCCTGATCGCTGCCGTGCCGGAACTGGCCAAGGTCGCCGAGGTCAAGGGCGAGCAGGTATTCCAGATCGCCAGCGAAAACATGAGCAACGAGCACTGGCTGAAACTGGCCAAGCGCGTCAACACCCTGCTGGCGCAGCCGGACGTGGATGGCATCGTCATCACCCACGGCACCGACACGCTGGAAGAAACCGCCTACTTCCTGGACCTGACCGTCAAGAGCAAAAAACCGGTGGTGCTGGTGGGCGCCATGCGTCCGGGCACCGCGCTGTCAGCCGACGGTCCGATCAACCTGTACAACGCCGTGCTGCTGGCCGCCAGCCAGGAAGCCGTCGGCAAGGGCGTGCTGGTCGCCATGAACGACCAGATCCACGCCGCGCGCGACGTCACCAAGACCAATACCTCGACGCCGGACAGCTTCAAGACGCCGGAACTGGGCATGCTGGGCTACATCCAGGGCAACAAGCCGTACTTCTACCACGTGTCGTCCCGCAAAAACACGGCCGACACCGAGTTCGACATCAGCCAGCTCGACACCCTGCCGCAGGTCGACATCGTGTACGGCTACGCCAATGTTAACCCAGTTGCACTGAACGCGCTGGTGGCCGCTGGCGCCAAGGGCATCATCCACGCCGGCGTCGGCGACGGCAGCCTGGCGGCCTCGGTCAAGACCGGCCTGGTGGCGGCGCGCAAGCAAGGCGTGCTGATCGTGCGTTCCAGCCGCGTCGGCCAGGGCATCGTGGCGCGCAACGGCGAAGCCAACGACGATGAACTGGACTTCGTTGCTTCCGACACGCTGAATCCGCAGAAAGCGCGCATCCTGCTGATGCTGGCGCTGACCAGGACCAGCGACAGCAAGCAGATTCAGCGCATGTTCTACACCTACTGATCGCGCTTACGGATAGCTGGGCCGCTTCATGTGGAACAGGCTGTCCGGCGTGATTTCAAAGTAGTCGGCCGGGCCGCCGCCACGCAGGATGGCGCGCGAACCGGCCGTGTCATAGATGCCGTCGCGCAGCAATTCGCGCGCGATGTGCACTCCCACCACTTCCCCGATGGTCAGCCAGGTGTTGGTTTCCGCACCGGATGCACCCTGCAGGCGAATGATCTGGCTCACCTTGCATTCAAACGACACCGGACTTTCCGCCACGCGCGGCACCGCCACGATGGTGGACGCGGCCGGCGTCAGGCCGGCCAGCTGAAACTCGTCGATGTCCGGCGGCGCGGCGGCGCAGCTGGCGTTCATCGCGTCGGCCAGCGGCCGCGTCGCCAGGTTCCAGACGAATTCCCCGGTTTCCTCGATGTTGCGCAGCGTGTCCTTGCGGCCAATGCTGGCAAAGCCGATCAGCGGCGGCGTGTAGTTGAAGGCGTTGAAGAAGCTGTACGGCGCCAGGTTCAGATTGCCGCTGGCGGCGCGGGTCGAGATCCAGCCGATCGGGCGCGGGCCGACGATGGCGTTGAAGGGATCATGCGGCAGGCCGTGGCCTTGTGCCGGTTCATAAAAGTATCGGTCGCTCATGCCACATTGTCGCACATGTCTCCAGCGAAACAATTTATACAAATCGGGTATTGCGCGGCAAGCGTGCAGGCATTAATCTAAGAGCATCACCTAATTGAAACACGTATATGAATCTCGACCTGCAATTCCGCCCGATGAAAGCGCCGCCAACTCCGAAGGCCCTGTTGACTTTCCGGAAAGATGCTGGCCTGAAGGGTGCGGTGCCACAGAAGGCTGCGCACGACGCGCGCGGCGTGGTGCAGTGGGTGTCGGTGGAGCTGAAAAACAAGCAGGTCGGCATCGCCCGGCTGGAGATTGCGCCGCCGATGTTCTGTTTTGTGTCGGATCTGATGGTGTTGAGCCAGTACCGGGGCCGCGGCATCGGCCACTGGCTGATTCAGCGCATTGAACAATACTGTCTCGGCCGTGGCACCCAGCGCCTGATGCTGGAAGCGGCCGAAGGCACCGACAAGTTCTACCAATCGCAGGCTTTCGTGCCCGATCCGCTGGCGCCACGGCTGTGGCGCAAGGAAATCAGCCCACTGCAACGGAAGATATTCACACCGGCATTCGGCTGATCAGCGCTTCAGGCGCGCCAGCAGCTCGTCGGCCACCGCATTGGCCGACGCCGGATTCTGGCCCGTGATCAGTTCGCGGTCCTTCACCACATAGGATTGCCAGTTGGCGCCACTGCTGTAGATGCCGCCGGCACTTTCCAGCGCGGTTTGCGGCGTGAACTTCATGGCGCCGCCCTTCAACATCCCCTTTGCCGCCTCTTCTTCGTTATTGCTGATCACAGTCATCTTGTAGCCGGCGTAGATCCAGGCGGGCGCCCTGCCGGCCTGGCCACCGCTTTCCAGCGGCAGGGTCAGCTGCCGTGGTGCATCCAGCGTGGACAGCAGCGCGATAGGACCGTGGCAGACCAACGCGGTTGGCTTGCCTTTCTGGTGAAAGGCCGCCAGCAGACGCCCCAGCGGCGCGCTGTAGAGCAAATCCTGCATCGGTGCGTGGCCGCCGGGGACGTAGATGGCGCCGTAGCGGTCGTAGCCGCCCTGCTCCACGCGCGCCAGGCTGATCACCGGCGAATGGGTGGCCGACGTCAGTTGCAGCTTGTCGAGCAGCGCCAGATGCTGCTGCATGGCGGCTTCGTCATTGCCGAAGTACATTTTGTCGATCGAACCGCGGTCGACGGTAGGCGCCTTGCCCAGCGGCGTGGCGAAGGTGACGGTATGGCCGGCGTCCAGCAACTTTTTGACCGGCTGCATCAGCTCGTTTGCGTAAAAGCCGGTGTCGAATGAGCGGTTGTCTCGCAGGGCCAACTGCGACTCATCGGACAGCACGACCAGCACGTTGGCGCTGTGGGCGGCAACCGCACCTAGGCCCAGCACGGCGGTGGCAATGGCGTTGCGAAGAATGTTTTCCATGATAAGTTCCTTTGTTTTTCAGTCCCGCCAGTGTATTCATGCCTTAGCCATGTTTAAATATGCTGAAAATCAAATCATTTGTTCTTGAAAGGTGTGAATGGCACGGCAATTCGATCATATGGCGGACCTGGAAGCGTTTGTCACCATCGTCGACAAAGGCACGATCAGCGCAGCGGCGGTGGCGCTCGGCACCACGCCGTCGGTGTTGAGCCGCGCCGTGGCCCGGCTGGAGGCGCGGCTGGGCGTGCAGCTGATGCGGCGCACCACGCGCCGGCTCAGCGTGACGGAAGCGGGCAATCTGTATCTGGAGCAGGCGCGCAGCGCTTTCGGTCTGATCGCCGACGCCGAGCGCGCCATCCAGGGCCAGGGCGGCGCGCTGTCCGGCAAGGTGCGCATCAGTGTACCGACTACCTATGGCCACTACCGCCTGCCGGCCATGCTGCGGGGGTTCATGGAGCGGCACCCGCAGGTTGACATCGAGCTGAGCATCAATAACCGGAATGTCGATCTGGTCGCCGAGGGCTACGACATGGCAATCCGGCTGGGGGAGCTGGCCGACAGCGGCCTTGCCGCCAAGCGGCTCGGCGACGAGGCGGTCTGCCTGGTGGCCTCACCCGACTACCTGCACCGCGCCGGCATTCCGCAAACGCTGCACGAGCTGGCGGGCCACACCTGCCTACCCTTCATCATGCCGAGCACCGGCCGTCTGGCGCCGTGGCTGTTCCGGGTGAATGGCGAAGACGTCAATTGGCTGCCCATCCCGCGCATGCAGGTCGCGGACGACGTGCTGGGCGTGGTGTCGCTGGCGCAGCAAGGGCTGGGCATCTGCCAGACCTACCACTTCGTGGCGGAGGAGCGGTTGCGCAATGGCCAACTGGTGGAAGTGCTACCGGCGCTGCGGGGACGCAGCAAGCCGTTTTCGCTGATTTATCCACCGCACCGGCGCATCTCGGCGGCCGTGCGGGCGCTGATCGACGCCCTGCCAGGCGGTTGTTAACAAATTCTGTGGATAAGGCTGTTAACAAGCTGGCGCACCGGCAAACAAGTGCTTGTTTTCAAAGGACAAAAGTTTGCTGCGTAATTTTCGCGCAGTGAAAAGTTATCCACCGCGACGGCGCTCGAACAATTCGTACAGCCCCATGCCGGCCACCATGGCCAGAACGAACAGGATGGCTTTCGGCACACCCATTCCCAGGCCGACCAAGGCCGGTCCGGGACAGAATCCCGCCAGTCCCCAGCCTATGCCGAACATGACGGCGCCGATTATAAGGCGGCGATCAATGCGTGCGGCGACGGGTAATTTCATTGCACCGCCCAACAGCGTGGTTTTACGGGACCTGGCCCAAAGAAAAGCAAAGAAACCAACGCCAACCGCGCCTGCCATAACGAATATCAGCGACGGGTTCCAATTGCCCGCCAAATCCAGAAACGCCAATACCTTGGCCGGATTCGCCATGCCGGAAATAATAAGGCCGATACCGAATATCAGGCCAGCCAGAAATGAAATAATCATCATAAATGGCGTACCAGGAATACGGTTAGAAATACCAGCGCCATGAAAGTCAGCGTGGCAATCAGCGAGCGAGGCGAAAGCCGCGCTATTCCACAGACACCATGTCCGCTGGTGCAGCCGGAACCCATTCTGGTACCAAATCCAACGATTAATCCGGCAATAATTAAAATAAACGGATCCGCATCAACTTGAATATCCGGACGCATCCAGGCCAAGGCATATACACCAGGCGCCACAACCAGGCCGGCAATAAATGCGACACGCCAGCCTATATCGCCACGACGCGGTTTAATCAGGCCGCCGAGTATGCCGCTGATGCCGGCAATACGGCCATTGAATACGACGAATAAGGCGGCAGCCAAACCGATCAGCACCCCGCCGACCAGGGCGGTGACGGGCGTGAAGGCGATGCTATCGATGGTCATTGCGGCGCTCCTCTGGGAAAAGTCTCTCAGAGTATGCCAGATATCAGTGTCATCGCGCTAATTTTTGGCATGGCGGCTCGGCAAAAAGGAACACGGACAGGCTGCCCTTGCGCCCTGTTTTA
Source organism: Duganella aquatilis (assembly GCF_009674565.1). Lineage (GTDB taxonomy): Bacteria > Pseudomonadota > Gammaproteobacteria > Burkholderiales > Burkholderiaceae_D > Rugamonas > Rugamonas aquatilis. The sequence goes on along the minus strand of NZ_WKJL01000018.1, from coordinate 62,717 downwards.
ATCAGCCGTTTGCCACCCGCAGGTTAGGACGAATGCGCGGCATATTATGTGCCCCAGGCTTCTTCGGTAAATCGGCAATTGTTGCAGTCGATGCGTCCAATTTAAACTGGCCGACCACTTCACTTAAATGCACAGCCTGTTCTTTTAACTCTTCCGCCGCCGCACTTGCCTCTTCCACCAATGCAGTATTCTGTTGAGTCATGCCATCCATTTGGCCGAGTGCCTGGCTGACATCTTGAATACCAATACTCTGCTCCTGGCTGGCATTACTAATCTCGGCCATAATCTCCGTCACGCGGCGCACGCTGGCAACCACCTCATGCATGGTGACACCGGCTTTTTCCACCAGATCCGAACCGCTGCCGACTTTTACTACCGAATCATCAATCAGGACTTTAATTTCCTTGGCCGCCTGCGCAGCGCGCTGGGCTAAAACGCGCACCTCGCTGGCCACCACGGCAAAACCACGGCCTTGTTCGCCGGCGCGTGCCGCTTCCACTGCGGCATTCAAGGCCAGAATATTCGTCTGGAATGCGATGCCATCGATAACAGAAATAATATCGACGATTTTTTTCGACGAATCATTAATCGATTCCATCGTCGTGGTTACCTGGCGCATCACTTCACCGCCCTGCTCCGAGACCTCGGACGCCGATTGCGACAATTGATTCGCCTGCTGCGCATTGCTGGCGTTTTGCTTGACGGTCGAGGTCAGCTCTTCCATGGCGGTCGCCACGCGCTCCAGCGACTGCGCCTGCTGTTCGGTCCGCTGCGACAAGTCCAGATTGCCGACCGCGATCTCGTTTGATGCGTGGGTAATGGATTCGGTGCCATGGCGCACCTCGCTGACGATGCCGGCCAGGCTGTCGCGCATGCTCTTGATGGCAAACAGCAGGCTGTCCTTGTCGGATGCCGCCACCCGCACGTTGACGGACAGGTCGCCCTTGGCGATGCGGCTGGCGATCTCGGCCGCATACAGCGGCTCGCCGCCCAGTTGTTTCAGCAGCACGCGCTTGATCAGGCCGGCAATCACCACGCTCAGGATGAAGGCCACCACCGCCAGCACCGTCACCATGCGCTGGGCGCCGCTGGCGTAGGCTTCCACCGTCTCGGTGGCGGTTTCCGATTCCTTCTGGGCCGAGGTGACCAGCACCGCCATGTCCTGCACGATGCGGCGGCGCAAGGGGCTGCATTCATTCACCAGGAAACGGCCATACTCCTCCATCTTGCCGGCGTCGCGATACTGGCGCGGCCGCTTGAGCTCGTTCGCCATCGCCAGCAAGCCCTCCTTGACCTTGGCAAACTGGGGATCGTTGGCGTAAGCCGGCGCCATGCGCTCCACGGCTTTCAGGTAAATCGCCTTTTGTGCGTCGACGATGTCCAGTTCCCTGTTGGCTTCGGCAGCGTCGGTGAAGATATAAGCGTTACGCGCCGCCAGGCCGGTCTGGGCAAGCGCCTCGCGCGCCATGTACAGCGGCTCCAGCTTCTCCGAGGCGATGCGGTTGTCGTCGTTAAAAGCCTTCGACAGCGACGATACGCGCACCACGGAAAACACCGCCAGTACCAGCATCAGCGCCGTCAGCATGCCAAACCCCAACGTCAGCTGGGTACCAATTTTTAATTTCTTGAACGAATCCATGGGACGCTCCTGTGTGTGGGCAAAGTTGGATTAACAACCAGGCTCGCGGGCTAGGAGCGATGAAATACACGGAAGTCGGGGCGGGGACGGAAAACCAGGTGATGAACTGGCCGTCTAAGGCATGGACGGCGGTTCGATGCACCAGAATGCATGAGCCTTACTATGCCTTAAAAAATGCCGTATATCAACATAAATTAAACTAATACCACCATGGCGATCACCGCGCGCGACACTTTTCAATGGTGTCGGGGGATGGCGTATCGCTTCGTCGTCGCACGCTGGCCGACGACAGCACGCGGAAGATCATTTCCTTGGGCACGTCGTGCGCTTCGAGGAAAGCCCATGCGGTTGCCGCGCCACAGAGCGCGTCAATCACAACGCCCTGTTCGAGCGCATCGGCAAATTGGTGGTTGGTTCTCGGTTGCATGTCCTCACCTCTCGGTATTTAAAAATTAAATACTCACGGGATTAGGTGAGAACGCCAGCCGCGTTGGCGCGCTGTCTGGGCGCCTGCAGCTATCATTACTATAACAACTTTACGGGCGGACGGTGATTGATTTAATGTATCGTGCAACGGATGGCCTGCCCAGCTGGGTTCGAACCAGCGACCCCAAGCTTAGAAGGCTTGTGCTCTATCCAACTGAGCTATGGGCAGAGGATGGCCGCAGGAATCTGCGGCGGAAATGAAAAACGGGCTGTCTTTCGACAACCCGTTTAAAAGTTCTTGGTCGGAGTACAAGGATTCGAACCTTGGACCCCCTGGTCCCAAACCAGGTGCGCTACCGGGCTGCGCTACACTCCGAAGACCAGTATTCTAGTCGTTGTCGCCCATTCCGTCAATCAAAGCAGGCGATTTAAATTTTTATGCCGCCAGCTGGCTTTCCACCTTGTCGGCGATGCGGCGCGCCATCGACTGGGCGGCATTGGCGTCGCGCGCTTCGACCATGACGCGGATCAACGGTTCGGTGCCCGAGGCGCGGATCAGCACGCGGCCGCTGTCACCCAGCTCGGCCTCGACCTTTTCCTTTTCAGCCACCATGGCGGCGTTTTTGGTCCAGTCGAAGCCCGGCGCCACGCGCACGTTGATCAGCGTCTGCGGGAAGATGGTCAGGTCGGCGCAGCACTCTTCCAGCGACTTGCCGGCGCGCTTCAGCGCCGACAGCACTTGCAGCGCGGAGATGATGCCGTCGCCGGTGGTGTGCTTGTCCAGCGCCAGCAGGTGACCCGAGCCTTCGCCGCCCAGGTTCCAGCCCTTCTCCTGCATCACTTCCAGCACGTAGCGGTCGCCCACCTTGGCGCGGGCGAAGCCGATGCCTTTCTCTTTCAGCGCCACTTCGACCGCCATATTGGTCATCAGCGTGCCGACGGCGCCGGCCACCGGGCCGGTGGCCAGGCGGTCCATCACCATCAGGTACAGCAGCTCGTCGCCGTTGTACAGGCGGCCGTTGGCGTCGCACATGATGAGGCGGTCGGCGTCGCCGTCCAGCGCGATGCCGAGGTCGGCGCCGTGGGCGCGCACGGCGGCGGCCATGGCGGCCGGCGCGGTGGCGCCGTGTTCCAGGTTGATGTTGAAGCCGTCCGGCTTGTTGCCGATGGCGATCACTTCCGCGCCCAATTCATGGAACACGTGCGGCGCGATGTTGTAGGCGGCGCCGTGGGCGCAGTCGACCACCACTTTCAGGCCGCGCAGGTCCAGCTCGTTCGGGAAGGTGCTCTTGCAGAATTCGATGTAGCGGCCCTGGGCGTCGTCCAGGCGCTTGGCGCGGCCCAGTTTTTCCGACGGCACGCAGTTCATGGGCTGGTCCAGCTCGGCTTCGATGTCGAGCTCGACCGCGTCCGGCAGCTTGGCGCCCTGCGCCGAAAAGAACTTGATGCCGTTGTCCTGGAACGGGTTGTGCGAGGCCGAGATCACCACGCCAGCCGACAGGCGCAGCGCGCGCGTCAGGTAGGCGATGGCCGGCGTCGGCATCGGGCCGGCCAGCATGACGTCGACGCCGGCGGCCGAGAAGCCGGCTTCCAGCGCGGCTTCCAGCATGTAGCCGGAAATGCGGGTGTCCTTGCCGATCAGGACCGTCGGGCGGCCGGCGCCGGAGCGTTTGCTGGCCAGGACTTTGCCGGCCGCATAGCCGAGGCGCATGACGAAGTCAGGCGTGATGGGTGCTTCGCCGACCAGACCGCGGATGCCGTCGGTGCCAAAATATTTACGTGCCATTGTGTGTGCTCTTTTAAGTCGTTATTTTATTGTGCCGCTTGCCAAACCTTGAGTGCGTCGACCGTTTCCGCCACGTCGTGCACGCGCACGATCAGCGCGCCTTGCGCCACTGCCGCCAGGGCGCCGCCGACGCTGCCGGCCATGCGCTGCTCGACCGGCTTGCCGGTCACCGCGCCCACCATCGATTTGCGCGACAGTCCCGCCAGCAGCGGCAGGTTCAGCTCGTCGATCAGGCGCGCGGTCGCTTTCAGCAAGGCGTAATTATGCTCCACAGTCTTGCCAAAGCCAAAGCCGGGATCGATGCAAAGTCGACGTGGATCAATCCCGGCCGCCAGCAGCGCCTCGGCGCGCTCGCGCAGGAAGGCGATCACCTCGCCGACCACGTCGGTGTAGGCCGGCGCCAGCTGCATGTGCTGCGGGTCGCTCTGCATGTGCATGATGCACAGCGCGCAGTCGCTATCGCGCACCGCGTCGATCGCGCCGGGCGCGCGAAAACCGTTGATGTCGTTGATCATGTCGACGCCGGCGATGATGGCTTCGCGCATCACCTGCGGTTTGTAGGTGTCGACCGAGATTGCCGGGCCCATGTCGCGCACGGCGTACAGCACCGGCATCACGCGCTGCAGCTCGTCTTCCAGCGATACCGCCGGCGAGCCGGGACGGGTCGATTCGCCGCCGACGTCGATGATGTCGACGCCATCCTGGATCATCTGCTCGGCGTGCGACAGCGCGAACTCCAGCGACTGGTAGTTGCCGCCGTCGGAAAACGAATCGGGCGTCACGTTGAGGATGCCCATCACGCGGGCGCGCACGCCCTGCCCCCGCCACGGGTAGTTAAAACGGCCGAACTGTAAGGTAGATTGCATGTGAAACTGAAATGAAAAAGGGCGAGGATTGCTCCTCACCCTTGATTGATACGCTGATTGATACGCGCGTGCCGCTTAGGCCGGTGCGGTCACGCTAGGCGATACGCCGCTGCCGCCATCGCCAGGAGGCTGTTTGCGGATTGTCACGCCGGCTTTCGGCGGACGCGGCTCCAGGCCGGCCATGATGTCGTTGATCTGGTCCGCATCGATGGTTTCCCATTCCAGCAGCGCCTTGGTCATGACTTCGACCTTGTCACGGTTCTCCGACAGCAGCTTGCGGGCCAGCGCGTATTGCGTGTCCAGGATGTTGCGGATTTCCGCATCCACCTTCTGCTGCGTGGCTTCCGAGATGGTTTTATTCGAACCGCCCATGAAGCCGTCGTTCTGCGTATCCTCGTACACCATCACGCCCAGCGCATCCGACATGCCGAACTTGGTGACCATCGAGCGGGCCAGCTTGGTGGCGCGCGAGAAGTCGTTCGAGGCGCCGGTCGACATCTGGCCGACGAAGATCTCTTCGGCGATACGGCCGCCGAACAGGATGGAAATCTCTTCCAGCATCTTGTCCTTGTAGCCCGAGATATTGTCGTGCTCCGGCAGCTGCCAGGTCAGGCCCAGTGCCCAGCCGCGCGGCATGATGGTCACTTTGTGCACCGGATCAGCCTTCGGCAGCAGCTTGGCGACCACCGCGTGGCCCGACTCGTGGTAGGCGGTGTTGCGGCGTTCATCTTCGCGGATGACCATCGATTTACGCTCGGGACCCATGTAGATCTTGTCCTTGGCATCTTCGAAGTCGGCCATGTCGACCAGGCGCTTGGAACGACGGGCGGCAAACAGCGCGGCCTCGTTGACCAGGTTGGCCAGATCGGCGCCCGAGAAACCAGGGGTGCCGCGGGCCAGGATGTCGGCCTTGACGTCGGTGCCGATCGGCACTTTGCGCATGTGCACGTTCAGGATCTGTTCGCGGCCGCGGATGTCCGGCAGGCCGACGTTGACCTGGCGGTCGAAACGGCCCGGACGCAGCAGCGCCTTGTCCAGCACGTCGGCGCGGTTGGTGGCGGCGATGACGATCACGCCGGACTGCGCTTCGAAGCCGTCCATTTCCACCAGCAGCTGATTCAGCGTCTGTTCGCGTTCGTCGTTGCCGCCGCCCATGCCGGCGCCACGGTGACGGCCGACCGCGTCGATCTCGTCGATGAAGATGATGCACGGCGAATGCTTCTTGGCGTTCTCGAACATGTCGCGTACGCGGGAAGCGCCGACGCCGACGAACATTTCAACGAAGTCCGAACCGGAGATCGAGAAGAACGGCACCTTGGCTTCGCCGGCGATGGCGCGCGCCAGCAGGGTTTTACCCGTGCCTGGCGGACCGACCATCAGCACGCCGCGTGGAATGCGGCCGCCGAGTTTCTGGAATTTGCTCGGGTCTTTCAGGAAGTCGACGATCTCGCCGACTTCTTCCTTGGCTTCGTCGCAGCCGGCCACGTCGGACAGGGTGACGGTGTTGTTGGTTTCATCCATCATGCGCGCCTTCGACTTGCCGAAGGAGAACGCGCCGCCCTTGCCGCCGCCCTGCATCTGGCGCATGAAGAAGATCCACACGCCGATCAGCAGCAGCATCGGGAACCAGGAGACGAACACCTGCTGCAGGAACGATGGCTCCTCCGGCGGTTTGACGTCGAAGTGGACGCCGTTGTCGCGCAGGTCGCCGATCAGGCCGCGATCGAGCACGGTGACGGTGCTGCGGACCTTGGTGTCGTCGCTGCGGGTGGCGGTGATGCTGCCGCCTTCGATCACGACGTCCTTGATGCGTTTGGCTTTCACGTCATCCAGCAAGTCGGAATAAGCGATGGTTTTGGCTCCACCGGTTACGCCATGGCTATCAAACTGCTTGTACAGCATAAGCAGGAGCAGTACCACGACTACCCAGATGGCTGATTTGGAAAACATGTTATTCACGAAAACTCCTTGGATGCGAGACGCATCGATAAACCTGGCTGATATTCGATTTTACTCGCAATAGGCAGGCGGTGCCAGAACCCTGCCGTGCGCCGGTCAAAAACCGGCGGAAAATCACATTATTTGACCACATTAACGCTGTTATCAAGTCAAAAACCGCTTTCCCAGGGTCGATGTGCGGCTTGTTCGTCAAATATCAAGGGTGCCAGCCCTCGGAATCCAGCGGTTGTGCCGAGGCCATCCCATCGGTGGGGTTTTTCAGGCCGCGGCCCAGCAGGAATATCTCGGACGATTTGTCGCGGCTGGCTTTGGGTTTCTTTTGCGTCACTGTTTTAAATTCGGCACGGAATTTGAGCACGATATCGTTGAAGCCCATGTCTTTAAAACATTTGACCAGCAAGGCGCCGCCCGGTTTCAAATGGGCCTGCGAAAACTCGATCGCCAGATCGATCAGATGCTCCATGCGAGCGGCGTCGGAATCGTGGATGCCGGACAGGTTGGGCGCCATATCCGATAACACCAGGTCAACTTTCTGCCCCTGCACCACGGCTTCCAGCTGCTGCAGCACGTCGGCTTCGCGGAAATCGCCCTGGATGAAGTGGAAATCGGCGATCGGCTCCATCGGCAGCATGTCGAGGCCGATCAGGGTGCCGTTGATGCCGCCGCCCTCCTTGCCGGCCAGCTTGCGCCGGGTGTACTGGCCCCAGCTGCCCGGCGTGCAGCCCAGGTCGACAATGACCTGGCCGGGTTTGATCAGCTTCTCCTCTTCGTCTATCTCTTTCAATTTGAAAGCCGCACGGGCGCGATAGCCCTCTTTCTGGGCCAATTTCACGTAAGGATCGTTAATATGATCGTGAATCCAGTTTTTGTTTATTTTGTTCTTAGCCATTCGCGTAGAATACTGCCTTTAAGGAACCTACAAAAAGAAATTTTATGATCAAACTTACACCCGCTGAGCGCAGCGCGCTGCGCGCCGAGGCCCATGGCCTGAAACCTATCGTCCTGATCGGCGCTGACGGCCTGACCGCCAACGTCCTCAAGGAAATCTCGCTGGGACTCGATTCCCATGGCCTGATCAAGGTGCGCGTGTTCGGTGACGACCGCGAAGCCCGTGTGGCCATGTACGAGAGCATCACCGAGCAGCTGAAAGCGGCGCCGGTGCAGCACATCGGCAAGCTGTTCGTTCTGTACCGCCCGAAAGTGGAAACCGAAAAAGCCCGCAGCTCGTCCGGCAAGGGCCTGCGCGAAGTGACCATCGTCAAGGCCAGCGCCAGCGGCACCAAGCGCCCGTCGGTGACCAAGGTCCTGCTCAAGGGGAATGAACGCGTGACCCAAGGCGGCAACATCAAGCGCGCCAAGCCACTGCAGAAGTCTGCCAAGAAAAGCGCACTCGGCTCGAAGTAAGCGCTTCAAAGCCGGGGTCAGTTCTGCCAATCGGACACGGGCTCAGCAATGAAATAGCTGAGCCCGTGTCCGATTGGCAGAACTGACCCCGGTTTTGTATTACTGTTTTACCACCAGCCACGCGGCCAGCAGGCTTTGCACCAGGTAGATGACGCTGGAAATGCCGTGCAGGATGCCGAATTCGTTCTTTGCGGCGCCTTCCATCACGCCGCCCGGCCCTGCCGCCGCGCGCAGCGTCGCCATCATCGGCTGCAGGCCGAAGTGCGACACCAGCGTGCACGCCAACATCACCAGCACGATAATCAGCAAGGTCCGGCGCGACTTGGCCGCCATATTGGCGGCCGGTCCGGCAAAGATGCCGCCGGTGCTGGTCTGGGTCGCCCACAGCAGCACCAGCATCACCAGCGCGCAGGCGATCGACAGCCAGGCCTGGTTGGTGAACAATTGGCCGGCCAGGGTGCCGGCAAGCACGCGGTCACTCAGCGTGGCGAACAGGGTCGGCGCGGCCAGATAGCCCACCGCCCATAAACTGCCGGCCCACAGGGTCGCGACCAGCAAACGTGTGCGGGCGAGTAGCATCAGATGTAGCGCACTTCCAGAATCTCGTATTCACGCGGACCCGATGGGGCCTGCACTTCCACCACGTCGCCGGCCGACTTGCCGATCAGCGCGCGGGCGATCGGCGAGGTCACCGACACTTTGCTCAGTTTCAGGTCGGCTTCATCGATGCCGACGATCTGGTAGGTCACTTTGGCGCCCGATTCCAGGTCTTCCAGGTCCACCGTCGAAGCGAACACCACGCGGCCTTCGGCGTCCAGCGTGGCCGGGTCGATGATTTGCGCTGCGCTCAACTTGCCTTCCAGTTCCGCGATGCGGCCTTCCACGAACGCCTGGCGCTCCTTGGCGGCATCGTACTCGGCGTTTTCCGACAGGTCGCCATGCGAGCGTGCTTCGGCAATCGCGTCGATCACGATACGGCGTTCTTTGGTCTTCAACTGGTGCAACTCATCTTTCAGGAGTTCTGCGCCGAACTTGGTAAGTGGAACTGAAGTCATGTTGTTTATTTACTCTGTTTTTACAATGGAAAACCACAGAGGCCACGCCAACCTGCAGCGCGAGCTCTGTGGTTAATGGGTACTACCTAAACCTCTAAGCCTTAGTGTAAGGTTTTATGCAGCCCTTGTAAATCGTACACACGCAAATCGTCCAGATGGCGAATGCCTTCGACCGCCGCTTCGGCGCCGGCGATGGTGGTGTACGTGGTCACGCGCGACGCCAGCGACGAGGTGCGGATGGCGCGCGAGTCGATGATGGCGTTGCGCTTCTCTTCCACCGTGTTGATGACCAGGACAATTTCATGGTTCTTGATCATGTCGACGATGTGCGGACGGCCTTCGACCACCTTGTTCACCGCGGTGACCGGAATGCCGGCCGCCGCGATCACTGCAGCAGTACCCTTGGTGGCAGCCAGCGTGAAGCCCATGTCGACCAGGTCGCGCGCCACTTTCACGGCGCGCGGCTTGTCCGACGATTTCACCGACAGGAACACCTTGCCCGACTTCGGCAGCTTGACGCCGGCGCCCATCTGCGACTTGACGAAGGCTTCGCCGAAGGTCTTGCCGACGCCCATCACCTCACCGGTCGATTTCATCTCAGGGCCGAGGATGGTGTCCACGCCCGGGAACTTCACGAACGGGAACACGGCTTCCTTGACGCTGTAGTACGGCGGCACGACTTCCTTGGTGATGCCCTGCTCCGCCAGCTTCTGGCCGACCATGCAGCGCGCGGCGATCTTCGCCAGCTGCAGGCCGGTGGCCTTCGACACGTACGGCACGGTGCGCGAGGCGCGCGGGTTCACTTCCAGCACGTAGACCACGTCCCGCAGTTGCCCATCCTGGTCCTGCTTCTGGATCGCGAACTGCACGTTCATCAGGCCGACCACGTTCAGGCCCTTGGCCATCAGCGAGGTCTGGCGCTTCAGTTCATCGATGGTTTCCTGCGACAGCGAGTACGGCGGCAGCGAGCATGCCGAGTCGCCCGAGTGGACGCCGGCCTGTTCGATGTGTTCCATCACGCCGCCGATGAAGGTGGTTTCGCCGTCCGAGATGCAGTCGACGTCGCACTCGATGGCGTCGTTCAGGAAGCGGTCCAGCAGCACCGGCGAATCGTTCGACACCTTGACCGCTTCGCGCATGTAGCGCTCCAGGTCGCGCTGCTCGTGGACGATTTCCATCGCGCGGCCGCCCAGCACGTAGGAGGGACGCACCACCAGCGGGTAGCCGATTTCCTGCGCCAGCGCCAGGGCGTCGGCTTCGGTGCGCGCGGTGCGGTTAGGCGGCTGACGCAGACCCAGGTCCTGCAGCAGCTTCTGGAAACGCTCGCGGTCTTCGGCGGCGTCGATCATGTCCGGCGAGGTGCCGATGATCGGCACGCCGTTGGCTTCCAGGTCCAGCGCCAGTTTCAACGGGGTCTGGCCGCCGTACTGCACGATCACGCCGACCGGTTTTTCCAGTTCGACGATTTCCAGCACGTCTTCCAGCGTCAGCGACTCGAAGTACAGGCGGTCCGAGGTATCGTAGTCGGTCGACACGGTCTCCGGATTGCAGTTGACCATGATGGTCTCGTAGCCGTCTTCGCGCATCGCCAGTGCCGCGTGCACGCAGCAGTAGTCGAATTCGATACCCTGGCCGATACGGTTCGGGCCACCGCCCAGCACCATGATCTTCTTCTTGTCGGTCGGATTCGACTCGCACTCTTCATCGTAGGTCGAGTACATGTACGCGGTGTTGGTCGCGAATTCCGCGGCGCAGGTGTCGACGCGCTTGTAGACCGGACGAATGCCCAGGCCATGGCGGTACTTGCGTACTTCGGCCGGCGTGGTTTGCAGCAGGAAGGCCAGGCGGCGGTCCGAGAAGCCCTTCTGTTTCAGCTTGTACAGCGTGTTCTTGTCCAGCTGTTCCAGCTTCTGCGTGTCCATCCACAGTTCCAAGTCGACGATCTCTTTAATCTGGATCAGGAACCATGGGTCGATCTTGGTCAGCTGCTGCACTTCTTCCATGGTGAAGCCTTGCGCGAAGGCGTCGCCCACGTACCAGATGCGCTCCGGACCTGGCTCGCCCAGTTCCTCTTCGATCTTCTCGCGGTCCTTGGTTTTCTCGTTCAGGCCATCGACGCCCACTTCCAGGCCGCGCAGCGCTTTCTGGAACGATTCCTGGAAGGTGCGGCCGATCGCCATCACTTCACCGACGGATTTCATCTGGGTGGTCAGGTGGTGGTCGGCGGTCGGGAATTTCTCGAACGTGAAGCGCGGGATCTTGGTGACGACGTAGTCGATCGACGGTTCGAACGAGGCCGGGGTGGCGCCGCCGGTGATCTCGTTGCGCAGCTCGTCCAGCGTGAAGCCGACGGCCAGCTTGGCCGCCACCTTGGCGATCGGGAAGCCGGTGGCTTTCGACGCCAGCGCCGACGAACGCGACACGCGCGGATTCATTTCGATGACGATCATGCGGCCGTCGGCCGGGTTGATCGAGAACTGCACGTTGGAGCCGCCGGTGTCGACACCGATTTCACGCAGCACCGCCAGCGAGGCGTTACGCATGATCTGGTATTCCTTGTCGGTCAGCGTCTGCGCCGGCGCGACGGTGATCGAGTCGCCGGTGTGCACGCCCATCGGGTCCAGGTTTTCGATCGAGCAGATGATGATGCAGTTGTCCGCCTTGTCGCGCACCACTTCCATCTCGTACTCTTTCCAGCCCAGCAGCGATTCTTCGATCAGCAGCTCGTTGGTTGGCGAAGCTTCCAGGCCGCGCTTGCAGATCGCTTCGAATTCTTCCTCGTTGTAGGCGATGCCGCCGCCGCTGCCGCCCATGGTGAACGATGGACGGATGATGGTCGGGAAGCCGACTTCCTTCTGCACCGCCCACGCCTCGTCCAGCGAGTGCGCCACGCCGGAGCGCGCCGAACCCAGGCCGATCTTGGTCATCGCGTCCTTGAACTTGGAGCGGTCTTCGGCCTTGTCGATGGCTTCCGGCGTCGCGCCGATCAGTTCAACCTTGTATTTGTCCAGCACACCGTGACGGTGCAGGTCCAGCGCGCAGTTCAGCGCGGTCTGGCCGCCCATGGTCGGCAGGATCGCGTCCGGCTTTTCCTTGGCGATGATCTTTTCGACGATCTGCCAGGTGATCGGCTCGATGTAGGTGACGTCGGCCATTTCCGGGTCGGTCATGATGGTCGCAGGGTTGCTGTTGACCAGGATGACTTTGTAGCCTTCTTCGCGCAGGGCCTTGCAGGCCTGGGCGCCGGAGTAGTCGAATTCGCAGGCCTGGCCGATGATGATCGGGCCAGCGCCAATAATCAGGATGCTTTTAATATCAGAACGTTTTGGCATTTATTTTTTCTCCGTAGCTTCCATCAGGCCGATGAAGCGGTCAAACAGGTAAGCGACGTCAGTCGGGCCAGGCGATGCTTCAGGGTGGCCCTGGAAGCAGAAGGCCGGCGTATCGGTGCGGGCGAAGCCTTGCAGCGAACCGTCGAACAGCGACACGTGGGTTACGCGGCAGTTGGCCGGCAGCGTGTTCGGGTCCACCGCAAAACCGTGGTTCTGCGAGGTGATCATGACCTTCTTGCTGTCCAGGTCCTGCACCGGGTGGTTGGCGCCGTGGTGGCCGAATTTCATCTTCAGGGTCTTGGCGCCGGACGCCAGGCCCATGATCTGGTGGCCGAGGCAGATGCCGAACAGCGGCAGCTTCTTGTCCATGAAGACCTTGGCGGCGGCGATCGCGTAATCGCACGGCTCAGGGTCGCCAGGACCGTTCGACAGGAATACGCCGTCCGGGTTCAGCGCCAGCACGTCTTCCGCGCTGGTCTGCGCAGGAACGACGGTGACTTTGCAGCCGCGCGCGGTCAGCATGCGCAGGATGTTGCGCTTGACGCCGAAGTCGTAGGCCACCACGTGGAACTTGGTGTCTTCCGCAGCCAGCTTGCCGTAGCCTTCGCCGAGCGTCCACTCGGTTTCGGTGTATTCGTAGGTCGACTTGACGGTCACCACCTTGGCCAGGTCCATGCCGGACAGGCCAGGGAAGGAGCGCGCCAGATCCAGCGCCTGCGACGCCGACGGTTCGTTGCCCTGGGTGCCGACCAGGATGGCGCCGGACTGGGCGCCCTTCTCGCGCAGAATGCGGGTCAGCTTGCGCGTGTCGATACCGGCGATGGCGACGATGTTCTCGGCCTTCAGGTAGTCGCCCAGCGATTGGGTGGAGCGGAAATTGGAAGCGATCAGCGGCAGGTCACGGATGATTAGACCGGCTGCATGCACTTTGGAAGCTTCGACGTCTTCGGCGTTGATGCCGTAGTTGCCGATGTGGGGATACGTCAGCGTGACGATCTGGCGGCTGTAGGAAGGATCGGTGAGGATTTCCTGATAGCCGGTCATGGAAGTGTTAAACACCACTTCGCCGGTGGTATGGCCGGCGGCGCCGATCGAAAAACCTTTGAAAATGGTTCCGTCAGCGAGGGCCAGTATGGCTGGAACGGCGGGGCCAGAAAAAAATGGCGGCAAGGGCAACTCCTGATAAAGTTACCGTAGCTGCGCCACGTCAGACGACCGTCAAGCAACCCAGGCCAAAGCCGCGCCGGGGGTGAGGGTCAGATTGATGATGGATTGAGTGGTAGTCGCTACGGTAGAGATGTGATTTGGCTAAACCTTTGAATTATAACCAAATCCGCCCTGCTTGGCAAGGCCGTCCGGCGTTGCGCCGGACGGTATTTTTGCGCCTGTTGCTTAATTCAGCGCGGCGATGCCGGCTTTGGCGATTTGCGCATCTTCGGCCGATTTGACGCCCGAGACGCCGACGGCGCCGATGACGTGGCCGTCAACGATGACCGGCACGCCGCCTTCCAGCATGCCGTCGGTGTGCGGCGCCGGCGCGCTCAGGAACGACACGCGGCCGTTGTTGATCATGTCTTCATAGATTTTCGACTCGCGACGGCCCAGCGCCGCCACCCGCGCCTTGGCCGGCGCGATGTGCGACGACAGCGGATTGGCGCCGTCATTGCGCTGCAGCCACAGCAGATGGCCGCCGTCGTCGACGATGGCGATCACCACCGCCCAGTTGTTGGCCAGGGCTTCCGCCTCAGCGGCAGCGGCGATTTTCTTGACGTCGGCAAGCGACAGGTAAGGTTTGGTTTGCATGAGTCGTCCCTCTTTACGGTTTGCGTTTTGCTTCGAGTTTTTGTTTGATTTGCGCCATCACCTGCGCGGCGGCCTGTTCGCCCGCCAGCACGGCCTGGTTGCGGCCGTTGAAGTCATTGCTGGCCATCTTGCCCAGCGGCGGCGTGATGACGATGTCGGCGTCGCGCAGCTCATAGTCGTTGATGCGCTGGCCCATGATGCTGAAGGTCTGCATGATCACGTCCAGCGAACTGACGGTGGCCTGCACATCGGCCTGGGTCGAGATGTTGACGGCGATGACGAAGTCCGCCCCCATGTCGCGCGCAAAGCGTACCGGCACCGGCGCCACCAGGCCGCCATCGACATAGGTGTGACCGTTGATCGTTACCGGCTGGAACACGCCCGGCACCGCCGACGACGCGCGCACCGCCATGCCGGTATTCCCGCGCTGGAACAGGATAGGCTTGCCGTCCTTCAGATCGGTGGCCACGGCGCCGAACGGAATCTTCAGCTTTTCCATCGGCAGATTGTTGACCGACTTGTTGACATAGGCCTGCAACGCCTCGCCTTTCAGCACGCCGGTATTCTTGCGGAACAGCGGCACGGCCCAGTCGGAGATCGACGCTTCGTCCATCTCCAGCGCCAGCTTTTGCAGCTGGAAGCCGGTATTGCCGGCCGCGTACAGCGCGCCGACCACGCTGCCGGCGCTGGTGCCGACCACGATGTCCGGATAGATGCCCTGCGCCTCCAGCGCCTTGATCACGCCGATGTGGGCGAAACCGCGCGCGGCGCCGCCGCCCAGGGCCAGGCCGATCTTGATCTTCTTGGGAGGCAGCGGCTCCACCGGCGGCTGCACGGCAGGCGTTTCAATCACCGGGGCGTTTTTGCAGCCAGCGATCGTGGCGGCGGACAGAATGGCTAAAGCGGCAAGAGCGAGACGGCGTGATGTCATGTGGTGTGATCTGGCGGATTGATGCGACCAGATTGTACACCGCCTCGCCCTGCTACATTAGTAACGGTCGTCGAAGGCGAAAATCGGCTTGCGGGTTTTCCATGCACCGGCGGTGAAGTCCGGGAAGTCCAGCGTCTGGAAGTTCTGCGCAATCGACTGCTCGGACAGCGGCGTAATCGCGCTCCACGTCACCGCATCGTAGATATCGATCGGCATCGGCGCCTCCGCCTTCAGCGCTTCCACAAAGGCGTGGATGACGAAGAAGTCCATGCCGCCGTGGCCTGCGCCTTCGGCCGTCTTGCCGTACTTCTTCCACAGCGGATGGTCGTACTTGTCCTGCCACGGCTGGAAGTCGTCCCACTGGTGCGGTTTGCTCTTGCCTTCGATGTGGATGGAATGGTTCACGTCCATCCACAGTCCATCGGTGCCCTGCACCCGGAAGCCGAGCGAATAAGGACGCGGCAGCGAGGTGTCGTGCTGCAGGATGATGGTTTCGCCGTTTTCGCAGGCCAGCGTGGTGGTCACCACGTCGCCCAGCTTGAAGGTGGTTTTGGCGCTCGGATGATTGGCCCCGCCCTGCTTGAGCACATAGTCATGCAGCCCGCGCGCCTTGGTGGCGAACGCATTAATCCGCGTGAAGCGATTGCCGCGATTGATGTTGGTGTACATCGCGCACGGACCGATGCCGTGGCTCGGATACAGCTCGCCGTTGCGCCGCACCGAATGCTCGGTGCGCCAATGCGCTTCCGACCAGCCCTTGGCGCCGTATTCCACGCCGCCGCCATACGGCTGCTCCGGATTGCCGCTATTGAATTTCACCGCGCGCAGATCGTGCTGGTAGCCGCCCTGCAGGTGCACCAGCTCACCAAATACGCCGCCGCGCACCATCTGCAGCACCGCCATCACATCGCGGCGGAAGCATACGTTCTCCAGCAGCATGTAGGGTGTCTTGGTTTTCAGCTGGGTGTTCAGCACATTCCAATGGTCCTCCAGCGTGATGCCGGCCACCACTTCGCAGCCGACCGGGATGTTGGCCTGCATGGCGGCGATGGCCATCGGCGCATGCCATTCCCACGGCGTGGCGATGATCACGCCATCCAGGCCGCCGGCATCCAGCATGCGCTTGTAGGCTTGCGGATCGCGGTCCTCACCGTAGGTCCTGGGCTTCGGCTTTTTATGCTTGTCCACATTGGCCAGCGCGCGGCCCAGCATGATCGGTTCGATGTCGCACAGCGCCGCCACTTCCACGTCGTCGCGCCGCAGCAGCTCCTGCAACAGCACCTGGCCGCGCATGCCGGTGCCGATCATGCCGATGCGGACCTTCTGGCGCACGGCGCCGAAAGCCGATGGCAGCACCATGCTGCCAGCAAGCGCGGCGCCTGCCGCCATAAAGTCACGTCGATTCATTTGATTGCTCATTCGTTTGCCTCGTTTATTTATTATTTGTTGTTACCAATAGGAGTGACTTTGCTGCCCTCCGTGCCGATCAAGGCCGCATTGGCCCAGTTGCCGCATACCTGCGCCGGCTTGCTGCCACGCGCACCCAGCGTGCGCAGGCTGATCTGACTCAGTCCGCGCACGTCGATTTCCGGCTTGACCACCGCCGGTGCGCTAATCAAGCCGCTGTCGTACAGCAGGCGCTCGCCGCTCCAGACCTGGAACTGCAAGCCGCCCGCATCGCGGCAGCTGTCGTCCACGCCCAGGTCGGCGCGCAGCAGATTCCACTCGCCGGCCAGTTGCAGGTCGATGCGGCTGGATGCGCCCACGCCCAGCCCCTTGCGGAACTTCAGGCCGTTCATGCGCATCTCGCTGCCGTGCGGCGGCTTGTCGCGGCTGACGTTCTTCGGCAAGGCCAGGTCGGACAGGTATTGCTGCTGTTCCCGGCCTTCCTTGCTTTCATGCGCCATCACATGGAAGGTCGACAGCGTGATCGGGCCGACGTCGCTGGCCACGGCGGCGTTGAAGGCGCGCGCGGTGGAGGCGCTGGCGGCGGTCACCATTGGATCGGTGGCGGATGCGCCATCGCCTTCCGGGTTCTGTGTGCTGAGGACGCGGAAGCGCAGCAGCCGGCCGGCGGTCGGCGCGAAGCTGATGGCTTGCAGGCCTTGCTGCAGCGTCAGTCGTCCACGTTTGACCGGCATGCCCCAGTCGCCGTTGTTGTCGCCCACGTAGATTTCGTAGTCGCGGATTTGACCGTTCTTCCAGTGCTGGTCGTTGCGCGGTGCGATTTCGATACCGTCGATCAGGCGACGCTCGGTGAAGGCGACAACCCATTCGTGCGGCCCGCCCTGCACGGCCGGCGTGCGCGGTGTGCGGAACCAGGTGGCCGGATCGTTGTCGAAGGCGTTTTCCAGCGGCGAGCCGCTTTCCTCGCCCGGACGGTTGATGACCACCATGCTGTCCGCAGGGATGGCGCGGCCGAGCACTGGCGCGGTCGGGAAGGCGTCATCAGCGACGGCCAGCGTGGCGGCGGTCTGCAAGGTGAAACGCAGCGGCTGGCGGATGTCCTGCGCGGCGGTCTTGACGTGCAGCGTGCCATGGCGGTCGTCGGCGTCGAAGTACCAGCCCTCGGCGGCAGCGTCAAACGCCGCGCGATCCGCCAACGGGGGCAGCACGGCGGCGCCGGTGCTGACCGCTGCGGGACGTTGGCGCAGCAGCACGCGCAGGGCGTAGGCGCGGCGGGCCAGTTGGCCGTCATACTTGCCGGCCACCGGCGCCACCTCAACCTGCACGCCGTCCGCGCCGGCGTTCATGCGGATCGTCTGCTGGCTGAACGCGCCATCCTGGTAGCGGCGCGTGTTGCCGTCATCCTCGTACAGCGTGTACTCGGAAGCGCCTTGCGGATACAGGTCCAGCGTCAGTACATCCTTCGGCTTCTGACCGTCGTACAGCATCTCCGGATACATCGGCAGAATCGCGCCGGCGCGCACGAAGACAGGCAGCTTGTCCAGCGTCACCGCCAGATCGATATCCCGCCCATCCTTGCCAGCCGTGGCCTGCCGGCCATCCCAGTAATCGAACCAGCGGCCTTCCGGCAAATGAATTGCCCGGCGCCAGCCCTGGCTCACCGCCTGGCTGCGATACACCGGCGCCACCAGCAGATCGCGGCCCAGCAGATACTGGTATTTATAGGCTTCGCTGTTAGCGGCCGGATCGTTCGGATAATCCCACATCAAGCCGCGCACCAGCGGCGCGCCGCTTTGTTCCGCCTCGCGCGCCAGCGTGTACATATAGGGCGTCAACCGCATCTTCAACTTCAGATAGCGACGGTTGATGCTGACATACGGCTCCGCAAACCACCACGGATGCTTGCGCTCCGCCGCCGACCAGCCGGACATCCCCATCAACACCGGCGTGAAGGCCTTCCATTGCAGATCGCGGGTGTAGGTCTCCGGACTGCCGCCAAAGATCGCATCCACGTCGCCGGCAGCATAGGCCTGGCCCGACAGACCCGAGCCGATCAGCGTCGGCACATGCCAGCGGATGTAATCCCAGCTCGCGCTCTGATCGCCGGTCCAGGCCACCGCATAGCGCTGCGTGCCCGCCCAGCCCATTACCGTCCAGATAAACGGCCGGCCATCGGAATTATTCAGGATGCCGTCGTAAGCCGACTTGTTGGCGTCCAGCGAAAACTGGTAGCCCTTGCCGGTCCACGCCACGTCCAGCTTCTGCACGCGGGTGCCGGCGGTGCCGACTTCCCACGCCATCTTCTCGACGCCGTTCTCGGTCCACAGGCCGGTACGGAAGCCATACTTCGCCAGCCCCTGCACCGTCTCCGGCAGCGACGCATAGCCGCAGCCATAACCGTCATTCGGCAGAATCCAGCCGCCCGGCATATCGTGCTCGCGGTACTGGCGCGCCACCGACTCCACCACATCGGGCGTCTTGCCGGTGGGGCCATCGGTCCAGCCTTTCGGCACCGTCCCCGGCTTCTTCACATTGTCGCCATCGTTGTAGCAATCGGCATCGCCATATTCCAGCGCCCAGCGTGGCAGCATGCGCGCGCGGCCGGTCCACTCGGTGTAACGCGCCAGCACATCGCGCACGTCCTTGCCGACGAAATAATAGGCATCGAAGCGCGCCTCGTCATGCTCCAGCGAGATCTGATCGCCCTGGCGCAGATCGTATTCGCCGTTGGACCAGGTATTGCGCAACATGCCCCAGCCGCGAGAACTCATCAGGAACGGCGCAGGACTCGGACGGTCGCCCTCCTCCCAGCCGCCCGAATACGAGATCGGCAACTGCTTGCCCTTGAACTCATAACGGCCATTCTGCTGGCCGCCGCCGAAGAAGCGCTCCGCCTTGTCGCTGGACAGCGTCTGCACGCTTTGCTTGTCGCCCAGTTCCAGTGGCTGCACCTCGCGCCACAAGGGCTGCGCATCGCCGGCGCGGAACAGCGTAAACCGCAGCGGCTTGCGATCGATGCGCAGACTTAAAGCCGGCGTGCGGATCAGAATATGATCCGCCTGCTCGCTGACGCTGTGCTCCACCGTGGCGGCCGGCGTGGCCACCACGATAGGCGCGGCTTTGTCGCCAGGGCCGGTCAGGCCGGATTTCGGACCGGCCCAGATGTGCAGCACATCGGCGCGCGGCAGGCTGACCTGCACATGCGCACCGGTGTCGGTGACCAGATCCCACTGCTGTCCGGCAGTGGCGGTCATCGTGCTGACATTGCCTATCGGCGCCGCCAGCACCGGGGCGCTGGCAAGCATGGCGACTATGGCTGATACTGATTTCATGTTGCTCCTTTTACTGCGATTACTGCGGCAGACTGCTGACGTCCACCGCCGGTTGCTGGCCGGTAGCCGGCCGGGTAAAGTTTTGATTCACTGGCACGTAATCGGCAAAGAAGCCGCCGTTACGCAGATAGAACCGGCCGCCATCCAGCCCGCCCGCGTAATCCATGCGCTGCGCATTGGTTACGGTGGCGTCGCCGGTGAAGCGCGCGGTGGTGACTTCAGACCACGTTCCGCTGGCATTGCGCGCCCACTGATTGCCGTACAGGGCGCGGCGGCCAGTATAGCCGTTGGTATCGACGAAGTTTTCCACGAACGAGTAGCTGCCGGTCAGGTAAGTCGTGGTTTCCGGCCGCTTCCAGGTCGCGATGTAGCGCCACGCCCCGGTCTCGGGCGCGTAAAACCAGGCCGAGTACCTGGTGGCGCCGGCGCCGTCCGGCGTCGCGCGGGTGATGAAGCGGTAGGTGTTCCCCGCCTTCCAGTTGTACACCAGGTAGCTCTGGCCGCCGGTGCCTTCGCCGCCGAAGCCGTTATCCACCACGCCCGCGCCCTTGCTCACCAGCGTGGTCTTGGCGCCGCTGTCGGCGTCCCACACCGAGAACAGAATCCAGCGTTCGGTATCGGACTTGACCTGGATGCCGAAGTAACCCTGGCCAAAGCCGTTGGCCATGAAGTAGGAACCCACCGGGTCCTGCCCGGCCGGAATGGTCACCTCGTTGTAGAAGTACTCGGTGTTAGCCGGCGTGGTGTAGCCCATGTGGACCGATGGGCCGCGGCGCGACCAGTAGTAATTGGCGGCGTCGTTGGCATAGTTTACGGTGGCGTCGGCCGTGACCTTCAGCGCCGACACGTCGCCGAAGTAGCCGCCGTCCTTGCTCACGCCTTGCAGATCGACCTTCACATAGCCCGCCGCCGCCACGTTGACCGTGCCGACCGCATAGGTCTTGCTGGCGGTGCCGGCCAGCGCCACCGTGAACGGCGTGCCGTTGACCGTCACCTTCACCGTGCTGGCATTGCTGCCGGCAAGGCGCGCGTCCATCGCCACCGTGACCGGACCGGCGGCGGCAACGCGGAAGTAGGCGCTGGTGACGACGCCGGCGTTGCTCCAGTTGGCCAGGCCGCTGTCGGTGATGATCTCTTCGGCGCCGGACGGCAAGGTGGTGACAAAGGCGTTACCGGCCAGCGCCACGGTCGACGTGGCCGCGGTGGCGCTGGGCGTGCTGACCACCGGCGCGGCGGCCAGCGATTGCGCCGCCGGCGCGGTCGCATTGCTGGTGCTGTCGCCGCCGCAACCGGCCAGGAACAGTGCTGCTGAATACAAGAACATGCGTTGTTGTTTCATCATTACCCTCCTCTTAGAATTCGTATTCGGCGGTCAGGCGCACGGAGCGCGGCGCGGTGCGGCTGGTCACCTGCAGATAGGTGCGCGAGATGGCGCCGCCATCTTCACGCGTTTCGTTGTAGCGCTGGATGGTGGTGCGGTTCAGCAGATTGAACACGTCCACCTTCAGGCTCAGGCCCTTGGCGAAGCGCGGCAGATACGCCATGTTCAGGTCAACCTGCGCCTGCCACGGCAAACGCCCCTGGCTGCCGCGCGGCGTGGCCACGCCGTTGCAATAGAAGTAGGCCGCACCGTAGTCGTTGTCGAACTTCAGGTCCGCCGGCAGTTCGCCAATGCAGTTGCGCGGCGCGCCGGAGGTCAGGGCCAGGTTGCCGCCCACCATCCACTCCGGCGTAATCTGCATGTAGCCGTAGGCCTTGATGGCGTGGCGATGGTCGCCCGGCAGGTAGCCATAGGCGTTGTACATCAACTCCTTGTGGTCGTCGCTGACGGTCAGGCCGACGTCGCCGCCGCCGATGGTATCGGTCTGGCCTTCCATATTGCCCTTCAATGCGGACAGCGTGTAGGTGACCTTGCCGTACCAGCCGTTGCTGAACGGGTGCTCGACGAAGAAGTTCAGCGCCTTGTAGGTACGCTCTGGTTTCGGATCGCCCCATTCCGCCGCCGTGATGTCGACACGGCGCAGGCCAGCGCCGTCGGCAAAATTGATCCACAGCGAATTGTCGCGGCCCGGATTGATGATGGCGCACTGGAAGCCGCCCCACTTGCTGGTATCGACATTGTTGCGCGCAGCCCAGGCGTCGATCGGACGCTGGTCGCAGGTATCGTCGTTGGTGTCGTTCATACGGCGATACAGCAGGCTGGCGCCTGCCACCAGGTTTTTATTGAAGGCTTTTTCAAAGCCCAGCGACAGCTCGTCCTGCGATAGCGGCTTGAGGCCGATGGCCGTGACTTCTCGCGCATCGCGGCTCTGGCCATAGGCGTTGTTGGCCGAGTAGGGATTGCCGATGGCGTGCAGGCCGGTCGGCGCGCCGGTCGTCGGATCGACACCGGTGTAGGTGAAGAACTGGCTGGTGGAGGTGAACGGCGCCGCCATATTGCTGGACAGGTTGGACGGCACCGGCAAGTGATAGCGGCCGGCGTTGGCGAACAGCTTCAGCGAGCCGTCGCCGTTGTAGTCCCAGGTCGCGCCCAGGCGCGGCGCGATCATGTTCCGTTGCGAGATGAACGCCTCGCCGGTGCTGGTGTAGTTGGTGAACTGCTCGCGGCGCAGGCCCAGGTCCAGCAGCACGCGCGGCGTGACCTGCCAGTGATCCTGGATGTACTGCGCCGACTGCTCGCTGGTTGGATTGGCCAGGTTGCTGTACACATCGCGGCTGACGTAGTAGCCCTGGGTGCCGTAGCCGCCGCCCTGCGCCGGCGTTTCATTCGCCCCGTTGATGGTGCGGGTCGGATCGGCGGCCTTGCGGTAGGTCCAGCGGTAGCCGCCGGCCAGCGAGAAGCCGACCATCGAGTCCACATCGATGCGGTCGATACCGCCGCGCAGCGAGTGGTCGCCGAGACGGTATTCCAGATCCAGGCGCTTGGCCTTCTGGCTGTCGCGCGAGGCCGTGTCGACCAGATTGCCGGTCACGGTCTGCGGCACCGGATAGCTGATGCCGGGCACCTGCACGGTGGCGCCGGTCGAAATCTGCGGCAGCGACGGATCGTAGCCCACCGGCGTGCGGCTATGGCTGGTGCGCGATTTGCCATACAGGGCGGTCACCGTCAGGTTGTCGGTCAGGTAGCCGGTGTATTTGTAGATGTCGACGTTGGAGCCGGGCGCCGACGACGAACCGCAGCAGTTGACGGTGGTTTCGCCGGCGCTGGCGGCCACGTTGTTGTGGCTGAGCGTGGCGTAGTCGAAGCCAAAGGCCTGGCTGAATACCTTGGTGCGGTCATACAGCTTGGTGTATTCGAAGTGATGGTCCGCGGTCAGGTTGTAATCGAGCTTGAACAAGCCGCGGTCCACGGTGGACTGGCTGGTGCTCCAGCCGCCTTTCAGGCTGGCGGCCGAGGCGTCGCTGGTGGCGGCGATGCCCTCGCCATTGGTCCGGGTGCGTTCCAGGCCGATAAAGGCGAACAGCTTGTTCTGGATGATGGGGCCGCTGGCGTACACGCCGGCCACCTTGCTGGTGCTGTTGTTATCCTTGTTCCAGTACAGCAGTTTGCCGTCGGTGTCCGGATTGGCGCCGGTGTTCGGGTAGTAGGTATTCTGCTGGCTGCCGCGCAGGCCGGACGGAATCGTCGACAGCTTGCCGCCGATGTGGAAGTCGTTGCCGCCGCTTTTGGTGGTGATGTTGACCACGCCGCCGGTGGAGCGGCCGAACTCCGAGCCGTAGCCGCCGGTCAGCACCTGCATGTTGGAGATGGCGCCGAACGGCAGTTCGGACGCGCCAACCTGGGTCAGGATGTTCGTCACCGGGAAGCCGTTGATATAGAAGGCGTTCTCCGACTGGCCCGAGCCGCCGATCGACGGCGCATTGCCATACTGGCTGTTGGTGCCGCGCGCCACGCCGGGCGTCAGCTGCACCACCGAGGCGACGTCGTTCGCCACCGGCAGTTTGTTCAGCTCCTTGGCGGTGAACACCACGCCGTTGTTGGTGTTGGAGACGTCGATATAGGTACGCGCGGCGCGCACCACCACGGTCTGGCCGTCGCCCTGCTTCACGCCAAAGTTCACTTCCGCGCCGCTGCCGATCACGGCTTCGATTTCACGCGTGTCCTGCACCGCGCCGCCACGCAGCATGCGCAGCGCGTAGCGGCCCGGCGGCATCGAGTTGGCGACGTAGCGGCCCGACGCATCCGGCGTCAGCGTGCGCTGCGCGCCGGTGTCCAGGTTCTCCAGCACCACGGTGGCGCCGGCCGGCGACGCCACTTCGCCATAGATGGTGGTGGTGGCGTTAGACTGAGCCATCGCCTGATTGGCGGCTGCGGCCATGGTCAGGCTGATCAAGATCGCCGTCGCCTGGCGGATGGCGCTGTTGCGTGGTTTAAAACGGCTGTGCTGCATGCTGAACTCTCCCTCGGTTGGCGTATTTTGGTTTTACTTTCGAAAGACTCTGCATTTACTCTAGAAATAAAAGCAAACCCGGTCAACAAAAAGAAAGAGCAATTCGAAAAATAATCGAAATAATCTTTCGAATAAGCCATCGCCAGCATGCATAACTTTCGATTTCGTAGCAAAACGGTCACAAAGTCTCACGATACCCCAGTGAAATATCTTTCTTTTTGCTTTCGTATTTGACATATCGAAAATAAAACCTTACTCTTTCCCTGACCTCCAACCGAAAAAGTTTTCAATGACTACCTTATTCCAGCGCGCCACCAACGACTGGCGCGATATCGGCGGCCTCGATACCGCAGAAGAAATCGCCCACCAGCCCGCCATGTGGCGCGCCCTGGCGGCGCATCTGGGTGCCGAGCAAAGCCGCCTCGCCGCCTTCCTCGGCGACAGCCTGGGCGATCCGCAGCTGCGCGTGATCCTCACCGGCGCCGGCAGCTCGGCCTATGTCGGCGAGATCATCGCGGACGAGATCAATGCCGCCTGGCCATGCCAGGTGCGCGCCATTTCCACCACCACCCTGCTGACCCACCCGGCGCTGTATCTGGAAACCGCCGCGCCAACGCTGCTGGTGTCGTTCGCCCGCAGCGGCAACAGCCCGGAAAGCATGGCGGCGGTGCAGTTGGTGCGCGACCTGGTGCCGGGCGCGCGCTTCCTCAACATCACCTGTAATGCGGATGGCGCGCTGGCGCAGCAGAGCAAGTCGGACCACAACAGCTTCAACCTGCTGATGCCGGCGGCCAGTTGCGACCGCGGCTTCGCCATGACCAGCAGCTTCACCTGCATGCTGCTGGCGGCGCTGGCGGTGCTCGATCCCGATTTCCAGCCGGAGCGTCTGCATACGCTGGCGGCGCTGGCCGACCAGGCGCAGCTGCAGTGGGCGACGCCGGTCGCCGCGCTGGCGGCGCAACGGGTGTCGCGCGTGATCTACCTGGGCAGCGGTCCGCTGGAAGCGCTGGCCAAGGAAGCGGCGCTGAAGATCATGGAACTCACCGCCGGCAGTGTGATGACGATGGCGAACAGCGCGCTGGGTTTCCGCCACGGACCGAAGGCGGCGGTGAACAAGGAAACGCTGGTGCTGCTGTTCCGCAGCGCCGATCCGCTGGCGCGCCGCTACGAGCAGGACCTGCTGGACGAATTGCGCCGCGACGGCGTGGCCGCCAATGTACTGACGGTGGGCGCCGGCGGCGACTTCAGCGCCGACACGCCGGCCTGGCCGGACGCCTGGCTGGCGCCTTTGTGGCTGCTGATGGCGCAGCAGTACGCGCTGCACCAGTCGGCGCTGCTGCAGCTGCGTCCCGATAACCCGTTCACCGGCGGCATCGTGAACCGCGTGGTACAAGGCGTCACCATTTACCGCCATGACGAATTCTAAAAACGGCTATCACGGCATCGACATCGGCGGCACCAAGATCGAGCTGGTGACCTTTGTCCAGCATGATGCGGAGCTGCGCGAGGTGTACCGCGAACGCATCGCCACGCCGGGCACCGATTTCGCCGAATTCATCGCCGCCATGCAGGGTTTGATCGCGCGCGGCGACGCCGCGTCGGGCCTGCGGGCGGCGGTCGGCATCGGCCTGCCGGGCGTGATCGACAGCGACACCGGCCGCCAGCTCAGTTCCAACGTGCCGGCCCTGAACGGACGGCTGGTGGCGCAGTCGCTGCAGGAAGCGCTGCAACGCCCGCTCGCCATCGGCAACGACTGCCAGTGCTTTGCCCTGTCCGAAGCGCAGGGCGGCGCGGCCGATGGCTTGCCGACCATGTTCGGCGCCATCATCGGCACCGGCGCCGGCGGCGGCTTCTGTGTCGAGGGCCGCCTGATGCGCGGCTCCAACGGCGTGGCCGGCGAATGGGGCCACTGGCCGCTGGCCGCTTCGCTGCTGGCGCAGCACCAGTTGCCGATGTACGACTGCCCGTGCGGCCGGCGCGGCTGCCTGGAGCGCTACGTCTCCGGTCCCGGCATGAGCCGGATCTACCGTCATTACAACCAGGCCGACGAAACGCCGCTGTCCATCGTGGCGCGCGCGCAGAACGGCTCCGGCGCCGCCCAGCATGCGCTGGATGTGCACCTCGACCTGCTCGGCCACGCGCTGGCCACGCTGGTGATCACCGTCGATCCGCACGCGATCGTGCTGGGCGGCGGCCTGTCGCAACTGGCGCACCTGTATCAGAAACTGCCGGCCGCCATAGGCCGCCACCTGTTTTCCGGCGTGCGCACGCCGCCCGTGCTGCCGCCAGCCTTTGGCGACGCCGGCGGCGCGCGCGGCGCCGCCCTCCTCGCCCGTCAACAACTGACCGACTGAATATGAACACTACCGATTCCCTGTCCCCCGTCCAGCAGATCATTGCCGCGCACCGCCGTGGCGTGCCCACCGGCTTGTACAGCGTGTGCTGCAGCCATCCGAGCGTGCTGCGCGCCGCCATGAAGGTGGCTGCCAGCTACGACACCGTGCTGCTGGTGGAAGCGACATCGAATCAGGTCGACCAGTTCGGCGGCTACACCGGCATGACGCCGATCCAGTTCGTCGCCTATGTGCACGAGCTGGCGCGCCAGCAGGGTTTCCCCCTGGAGAAGCTGGTACTGGGCGGCGACCACCTCGGGCCCAACGCCTGGCAGGGACTGGACGCCGCCACCGCCATGGCCAACGCGGAAGTGCTGATCGCCGCCTACGCGGCGGCCGGCTTCCACAAGATCCATCTCGATTGCAGCATGCGCTGCGCCGACGATCCCGAATACCTGAGCGACGAGGTGATCGCCGCGCGCTCGGCGCGCCTGTGCATGGTGGCCGAGGAAGCCGCCGCCGGCGCCGGCCTGCCACCGCCGGTGTACGTGATCGGCACCGAAGTGCCGATTCCGGGCGGCGAGGCCAATCTGGCGCAGGCCGGCGCGGTGACCGCACCGGCGGCCGCGCGCCGCACGCTGGATGTCCATTGCAAAGCCTTCCTGGAGCAAAACCTGCACGGCGCCTGGCGCCGCGTGATCGCCATGGTGGTGCAGCCGGGCGTGGACTTCGACCATAGCCGCATCCAGCACTACGATGCGGCGCAGGCCAGTGCGCTGTCCGACTTCGTGGCCAACCAGCCGGGCATCGTGTTCGAAGCCCACTCCACCGACTACCAGCGCGAGACCGCGCTGCACCAGATGGTGCGCGACCACTTTGCCATCCTCAAGGTCGGTCCGGCCGCAACCTTCGCGCTGCGCGAAGGCCTGGCCGCGCTGTGCCAGATCGAGGACGAACTGGTGCCGGCCGGCCAGACCTCGCGCCTGATGCAGGTGCTGGACGACACCATGCTGGCGCAGCCCAAGCACTGGGCCAAGCACTATCCCGGCAGCAGCGCCGAACAGCGCCTGCTGCGCCGCTATGGCCTGAGCGACCGTTGCCGCTATTACTGGGGCGAGGCGCCGGTGGTGGCTGCGGTCGAGCAGCTGTTCGCCAACCTGGCGCCGCTGGAGATTCCGCTGTCGCTGCTGAGCCAACACCTGCCAGAGCAGTACCTGGAAGTGCTGCAAGGCCAGTTGCCGGCCAGCGCTCCGGCCCTGCTGGAGCATAAGATCGGCCGCCTGCTGGCGCAGTATGCGCGCGCCTGCAACCGCAACGCCGCCACGGCCCCTGCTGGCACGACGGTCGCGATCTGTTAAGCTGATATTTTTGACAGATTAACAGCACAAACATGCGACATACCAGTCAACGCCGCGCCGCGATTTTGCAGGCGCTCACCCAACGCGGTTCGGTGCAGGTCACCGAACTGGTGGAGCAGATGGGCGTTTCCGCAGTCACGATCCGCAGCGACCTCAGTGCACTGGAAACCCAGGGCCTGGCGACTCGCAGCCACGGCGGCGCCACGCTGGCGCGCACGCCGCCCACCGAACACACGGTGCCGCAGAAGGACGCCATCAACCACGAACAGAAGGTCCGCATCGGCGCCTATGCGGCCCGCATGGTGCAGGCCGGCGACAACATCATCATCGATTCCGGCACCACCACCATCTCGCTGGCGCGCCACCTGCGCGAGGCGCAGAACATCACGGTGATGACCAACGGCCTGAATATCGCCTGGGAGCTGGCCGATGCGCCGGGCGTGGACCTGATCCTCACCGGCGGCCTGCTGCGCAAGCAGTCGCTGTCGATCCAGGGCACGCAGGCCGAAGCCTGCCTGCAGGCCTACAGCTTCGACAAGCTGTTCCTCGGCGTCGACGGTTTCGACCTGCAGTTCGGCGTCACCACCCACCACGAGGCGGAAGCCAGCCTGAATCACAAGATGGTGGAGCGGGCCAAGAAGATCATCGTGCTGGCCGACGCCTCCAAGTTCGGCCGCGTGAGCCTGCACCGCATCGTGCAGCTGGACCGCGTGCATACGGTGATTACCGACGCCGCCATCAGTGACGAATACCGCGAAGGCCTGCTGCAAGCGGGCATCGAGCTGGTGATTGCGGAGTGACGCCGTGCTGAGTGGACGTATTCTTACCCCTGAAGGCTGGATCACCGGCAGCATCGCTTTCGATCCCGACAGCGGCCGCATCCTGCACATCCGCGAAGACCACGGCGTGGACGCGACGCTGACCATCCTGCCCGGCTTTATCGACCTGCACGTGCATGGCGCGGCCGGCGTCGACATCATGCAGGGCGGCGACGCCGGCGCCACGGTGGCGCGCGCGCATGCGAAGCACGGCACCACCGCCATGCTGGGCACCACCATGACCGCCACCGACAACTCCATCCGCCGCGCGCTGCGCGGCCTGGGGCCGGTGATCGCCGAGCGGCCGGCAGGCGGCGCGCGCATGCTGGGCGTGCACCTGGAAGGCCCGTTCCTCAGCATTCACCGCCTCGGCGCGCAGCCTGCGGATGCGATCGCGGTCGGCAGCATGGACCTGGTGCGCAGCTATCACCAACTGGCGCCAATCCGCGCGATGACGCTGGCCACCGAAGTGGCCGACCATCTGGCCTTGATCCCGCAACTGAATGAGTTGGGCATCCGCGTGCAGATCGGCCATAGCAACGGCACTTACGAAGATGGCGTGGCCGCGCTGGAAGCCGGCGCGGCGGGCTTTACGCACCTGTTCAACGGCATGACGGGACTGAACCACTACAAGCCCGGCATCGTCGGCGCGGCGCTGGCGCATGCCGAATACGCGGAGATTATTCCCGACCTTCAGCACGTGGCGCCGGGGGCGATCCGCGCCGCGCTGCGGGCCATTCCGCGCCTGTATGGCGTGACCGACGCCACCTCGGCCACCGGCATGCCGGACGGCGAGTATGGCCTCGGCAGCCAGCGCGTGTACAAATGCCTGGGCTGCGTGCGGCTGGCGACCGGTTCGCTGGCCGGCAGCGTGCTGACCATGGATCAGGCCCTGCGCAATTTCGTCGGCCTCGGGCTGGAGCTGGCCGACGCCTCGCATCGCCTGTCGCTCTACCCTGCCGACTATCTGGGCGAGACCGAACGCGGTCGCCTGGCGCCGGGCGGCTGGGCGGATATCGTCGTGCTGAACGCAGAATTACAACCGGTGGCCGTCTTCGTTGAAGGCGAAGCCATCGATCTATCCACCAACTAGCCGGAGACTCGATGCAAGCTCGCGCCATGGGATTTTTGTTGTTCATTGCAGGGATGGGTGGGCTGCTGTACGGGATCGATGTCGGCATCATTGCCGGCGCCTTGCCGTACCTGGAATCCACGGCGTCGGTGGCGTGGCGATTGAGCGCGCAGCAGCTGAGTTTTATCGTGGCGGCGGTGTTGCTGGGGTCCGTGCTGTCGTCGCTGTTTGCGGGCGCGTTGGCGGACTGGATCGGCCGGCGCTGGGCGATGGTGCTGTCCGGCGTGCTGTTCACGCTGAGTATTCCGCTGATTGCGCTGGCGGATGGTTATGTGCCGCTGCTGCTCGGGCGTTTGCTGCAAGGCGTCAGCGGCGGTTTGATTGGCGTGGTGGTGCCGCTGTATCTGGCGGAGTGCCTGCATGCGCGCCAGCGTGGACGTGGCGCGGCGCTGTTTCAGCTGCTGCTGACGGTCGGGCTGGTGGCGGCCGCAGGGATTGGCTTGATGCAGGCGAATTCGGTGGAAGGCGCCACGGCGGCCGCGCAGCATCTGGATGAAACGGCGCGCGCGGCGGCGGTGTTTGCGGCCAAGGATCATGCGTGGCGCAGCATCTTCTGGTGGTGCTTGACGCCGGGGATCGTCTTCAGCGCGGGCGCGCTGCTGCTGGCCGAGTCGCCACGCTGGCTGGCGCGCCGGGGACGCATCGAGGAAGCGCGCACCGCGCTGCTGCGCACCCGCCCTGCCGATGAGGCGGAGGCCGAGCTGCAGGAGATCCGGCAGGCGCTGGCCGCGCCGTCGCCCGCCGCTGCGGCGTCCACCGGCGTAGCGCCCGCCGCCGGCCGCGCTGCCGACGGCCCGCTGTTGAGCCGCCGCTATGTGCTGCCCTTCCTGCTGGCCTGCCTGATCCTGGCGCTGAACCAGGCCACCGGCATCAATTCCGTGCTGGCCTACGTGGTGAATATCCTGAACCAGGCCGGCCTGTCCGGCGCCACCGCCAACAGCGCCGACGTCGCCCTGAAGGTACTGAACGCGCTGATGACCATCGTCGCCGTGGTGCTGGTGGACCGCAAGGGCCGCAAGTTCCTGCTGATGCTGGGCACCGCCGGCATCGTCATCGCCCTGCTGGCCGCCGGCCTGCTGTTCCGCAGCGCCGAAGGCGAACAGCGCGACGTGCGGCCGATGCTGCAAGCACGCATGCAGTCCGACAGCCTGGCGCTGCGCCTCGACGCCGAAACGCTGCAATCATTCGGCGCGACGGCCATCCCTGGCGGCGCGCCGGTGCAGCTGACGGTGGCCTACTCCTACGGCCCGTTCACCAACGTGCAAAGCCGCCGCAGCGACGATCCGGCCCTGCCGGTGCTGCGCATGAACCGCGAAGACACGGTGCAGGCGGACAGCGTGATCGGCGTGTTCTTCCGCAAGCTGCATCTGAATCCCTTCGCCGATCCGGCCGAAGGCATGAACGCGCCGCTGCACATCGAGCGCGCCGACATGGCGGCGGTGCCGTCATCCGCCCACGGCTGGCAGGTGATGCTGGCGATGTGCGTGTTCGTGGCCAGCTTCGCCGTCGGTCCCGGCGTGTGCGTGTGGCTGGCGCTGTCCGAGCTGATGCCGACCCGCATCCGTTCCAACGGCATGAGCATCGCGCTGCTGATCAACCAGTTCGTGTCGACCATGATCGCCGCCGTGTTCCTGCCCACCGTGGGACAGTACGGCTATGCGACCATGTTCTTCTACGGCGCCGGCTGCACGCTGCTGTACTTCCTGACCGCCGCCTTCCTGCTGCCCGAAACCAAGGGCAAGACGCTGGAAGAAATCGAAGCGCACTTCTCCCGTTAGGCCGGCGAGAGGCACTGCTCCAGGGTCAGTTCCAGCAGCGGGAAGTGGCCCGTCTCCACCTTGAAGAAGGCGGCCTGCGGGAAGATCGCTTCCCACACGGTGCGATCCTGTTCGGCGTCGATCATCGGATCGTAGGCGCCGAACAGCACCGACACCGGACCGGTGAACGGGCTTTGCACCGGCGTGTGGTCCAGCGCCGAGAAATCGTCCGAGGTGGCGACCGAGGTCGGGCCGTCGAAGGCGCCCGGCTGCTGGATCAGTTCCGAGAACGAGCGCGCCGCGTCCGGACCGGCGTTCGGGCCGAAGTACAGCTCCGTCACATCCGGCAGCAGCGACAGCGCGCCGAACACGTCCCAGAAACGCGGCCGGCCCGGATCATCCTCATACATCGCCAGCGCGGTGGCCAGCTTGCCGGCGTGCTGGTGATCGGTGTGCACGCGGAAGGCGCGGCGCGCCAGGCGCAGCGCGGCCTGCTCGGGATTGAAGGTGGGGCCCAGCAGCACGATGTCCTTGATCAGCTCCGGCGCCTGGCGCGCCAGGTGCACCGCCAGGTGGGCGCCGAAGGAACTGGCCATCACCGTCAGCGGCTGGCCGGCTTCGGCCGCCACGCGGCGGAATTCCGTCAATGTGGCTTCCAGCAGGTCCAGGTAGGGACGCGCCGCGCACGGCTTGGCCAGCGGCTGGTGCCACCAGTGGACGTGCGTCGCGTCCGGGAAGCGGGCGCGCTCGAACACCGGGCCGAGCGCCGGACCGCCGTGCAGATAAAAAACCGAAGGTGCTGCCATGTTCTCTCCTTTGCGTATGCAACGAGCATTATAAATATTGTTGATTGACATTGGTAAAAAGCCGTATCACCATCGACCAATGAAAAAATTCCTGCTTGCCTTCTCCCTGCTGCTGGCCGCAGCCGCCCAGGCCGAGGTGCTGCCGCTGCGCGCGCAGGCCAGCGTCGTCAACGAGCTGCTGGCCGAGCGTTTCGAGACGGTGCTGCCGGCCGCCATGGCGCAAACCGGCATCGATATGTGGGTGGTGGTGTCGCGCGAGTATAACGAAGATCCGGTGCTGAAAACCATGCTGCCGGCCGAATGGCTGAACGCCCGCCGCCGCACCATCCTGGTGTTCTACCGCGATGCCGCCACCGGCAAGGTGGAACGGCTGGCGGTGGCGCGCTACAACGTCGGCAACAGCATCAAGGCCGCCTGGGACATGAAGAAGTTCCCCAACCAGTGGGATGCGCTGATCGACATCATCAAGACCCGCAATCCGAACAAGATCGGCCTGAACACCTCGGCCTACTTCGGCCATGCCGACGGCATCGACCATACCGAATACAGCGAGCTGCTGGCGGCGCTGCCGGCGGCGTTCAAAGCGCGCGTGGTGTCGGCCGAGCCGCTGGCGGTGCGCTGGCTGGAAACGCGCACCGGGCGCGAAATGCAGATCTATCCGCAACTGATCAGCGCCACGCACAAGATTATCGAGGAAGGCTTTTCCGAACGCGTGATCACGCCCGGCATCACCACCAGCGAGGATGTAGTGTGGTGGTTTCGCCAGAAGATCCGCGACCTGGGCTACGACACCTGGTTCCATCCGTCGGTGGAGATCCAGCGCCAAGACGCGGAGCGCGCCAATCCGGACGTGATCACGCCCGGCGACCTGCTGCACGTCGACATCGGCATCACCTACCTGCGCCTGAACACCGACATCCAGCAGCACGCCTATGTGCTGAAGCCCGGCGAGACCGCCGCGCCGGCCGCATTGAACCAGGCCTTCGCCCGCGCCAACCGCGTGCAGGACATCCTGCTGTCCCACTTCAAGGAAGGCCGCAGCGGCAATGCGGTGCTGGCGGCGTCGCTGCAGCTGGCCAGGGCCGAAGGCTTGCAACCGACCATCTACACCCATCCGATCGGCTACCACGGCCACGCGGCCGGTCCGGCGATCGGCATGTGGGATGCGCAAGGCGGCGTGCCGGGCAGCGGCGACGACGTGCTGCGCCCGCGCACCGCCTATTCGATCGAACTCAACGCGGCCAGCGACTTGCCGGGCTGGCGCGAGCCGGTGCGCATCATGCTGGAGGAGGATGCCTATTTCGATGCAAGCGGCGTCCGTTACATCAATGGACGGCAACGCCAGCTGCTGCTCCTGCCACGGCGCGCGTTATCTGTTGAATAGGGAACACAAATAGTTCCAGCAAGCTCTGGAGTGCCATAAAGCGGCGACATTTGCGATCATATTGCAGCGGACGCCAGGCCAAAACGTCCGCTTCCCCCGCTTTGGCCACCCTCTCTCCAGGAGCAATCCCATGAACTCGTTTGTTGAAACGCTGACCCCGGCAGCCCGCAAGCATGCGGAAGCCCGTATCGATTATTACGCCGACCTGAACCAGGCGGTGCTGCGCTCGCTGCGCCAGCTGTCCGACGTGAACGTGCAGTTTGGCCGCGAATGGCTGGCGGAGTCGTCGGCAGCACTGCAACGCGCGGTGCAGACGCCGCTGAACGAACGCAGCGCGGACAATCCGCCGCTGCAGGCCGGCGCGCTGCTGCAGAAACTGCAGAGCTACCACCAGCAGCTGGCGCAGGTGGCGACCGAATTCCAGGCCGAGCTGAAAAGCGTGGCCGAGCAGCATGTGCCGGAGGCCGCGCGCACCGCCAGCGAGCTGGCCGACGCCGGCCGCCAGGCGGCACGCAAGCAGGTCGACGAAGCCAGCCGCTTCGCCAACGTCGCGGCGCAAAACCAGGCCTTCCCGCAAGCCGCCTCGGTGCAGAGCGCTAACGAGGGCAACAAGAACTAAGCCCGCCCGTCGTTCCCGCCTGCGCGGGAATGACGGCGCGCCTTACGGTCCGCCGTGGCCGCCGACGGCGGCATACACCTGGCCGGTGGCGTAGCTGGATTCGTTCGATGCCAGCAGTACATACACGCCGGCCAGCTCGGCCGGCTGCCCCGGCCGCTTCAACGGCGTATCCGCGCCGAACTGCGGCAGCTTGTCCGCCGGCTGCCCGCCGGTCACCTGCAACGGCGTCCAGAATGGCCCGGGAGCCACCGCATTCACGCGTATCCCCTTGGACGCCAGTTGCTTGGCCAGTCCCTTGGTAAAAATCATGATCGCACCCTTGGTGGCGGCATAGTCGATGATATTCTCGCCCGGATCGTAGGCATTCACCGACGCGGTATTGATGATGGTGGATCCCGGTTTGAGCAGCGGCACAGCCGCCTTGGTGATCCAGAACATCGCATACACATTGGTCTTGAAGGTCTCGTCGAAATCGGCCGTGCTCATGTCCAGAATCGAATCGCGCGAAAACTGGCGCGCGGCGTTGTTGACCAGAATATCCAGCCCGCCCAGCTGGCGCGCGGCATCCGCCACCAGTTGCTTGCAGAATGCCTCGTCCTTGATATCGCCCGGAATCGCCACCGCCTTGCGGCCCTCGGCACGGATCAGCGCCACCACTTCGCGCGCATCGGCCTCTTCGGCCGGCAGATAGTTGATCGCCACATCGGCGCCCTCGCGCGCAAAGGCGATGGCGGCGGCGCGGCCGATGCCGGAGTCGCCGCCGGTCAGCAGCGCCTTGCGGCCCTTCAGGCGGCCGGAACCCTTGTAGCTGGTTTCGCCATGGTCCGGGCGCGGACTCATCTTGCTGGCCAGGCCCGGCCAGGGTTGCTGCTGCTTGGGGAACGGCGGCGCCGGATAGGCGTCGAGCGGATTCCTGGGCGGCATGTCGGCGCCGGCGGCTGCGCTGCCCTGCGCACTGGCCGGACCCACGGCAGCGCCAAGGAAGCCGGTGGCGGCTGCGCCGACCAGCGCCCGGCGCGAGGAATTGGGATTATCCATGGCATGTCCTTTCTTGATGGCGAAAGGACATGATTCACGGATTCGCCGCACGCTACCGTGCGGCACTGCGCTTACAGGAAGCGCTCGGGTATTTCCTGGGCGAACGGGTACAGCGAGAAATACGGCTTGGACTCGTCCAGCACCTGCTTGACCGACGGCCGCGCCACCAGCCGCTCGAAATAGCTTTGCAGGTTGTAGTATTCCTCCGGGAACGGCAGCAGCGTGCAAGCGTAAAACAGCGCCGGCGCCGCCGCGCAATCGGCCATGCTGAAGGCTTCGCCGCACAGCCAGCTGCGGGTGGCCATGCGCTTCTCGATCATCTTGTAGGCCGTCTTGAGCTTGGTGCGCTCCTTGGTCTGATCGCAGCTCAGGCCGGTCAGGTGGGCGCTGACGATGGTCTGCACCGGCCCCTGCACATAATTGTCGAAGAAGCGGTCCCACAGGCGCACGTCCAGCGCATCGTCCCAGTCGGCCGGTATCATCAGCTGCGCGCCGGGATAGTGGCGGTCCAGGTATTCGATGATGATCGAGGTTTCCGGCACGTCGCGGTGCTGGGCGTTGTCGCGCAGCACGGGGAATTTGCACAGCGGCCAGATCGCTTCCAGTTCGGCGCGGTCGGCCTCCTCACCGAGGTTGATGATGCGCTTTTCAAAATCGGTGCCGTTTTCATACAGCGCAATCAGCACCTTCTGGCAGAACGAGGCCAGCGGGTGGTAGTACAGGGTCAGGGACATAATCGGCTCCAAAGTGCGTCTCGCGATACCAAAGATTCCAGCAGATGATACTTCAGCTACGCCGATAGCGGCGGGACGTATTTACTGGGAAACTTTCGCCCGTCTGCGCCGGCCCCTTGCACCGGCGGACCACTGAACGGGAATCCTCATGCGCCACGCCCTTGCCTTATCCCTCCTTGCCTTATGCGCCTTCAGCAGCAAAAGCTTTGCCGAAGACGCTCCACCCGCGGCCGCCGGCGACAGCTTCTCGGCCGGCGTCGGCCTGGCCTACGTGCCGGAATACGCCGGCGGCGACAAGCACCGTGTCGTCCCCTTGCCCTTCCTCGAACGCACCTACAGCAACGGCGTGTTCCTCAGCACCCAGCGCGGCATCGGCTACCAGGCCAAGGTCGGCGACTTCATGCTGAGCGCGGCGCTGGGCTACGATGGCGGCCGCGACGATCACAAGAAGAATTACTTCTCCGGTTCGGACGCGCTCAAGGGCATGGGCGACATCAACGGCTCGGCCCAGGCGGTGTTCAGCGTCGGCTACCAGGCCGGCACGATCGGCCTGAGCCTGACGACCAAGCAGAACATCAACCACCGCGAATACGGCGCCACCTACATCCTGGGCGCCAACGCGCCGCTGTACACCAGCACCACCGACCAGGTTGGATTTGGCGCGTCGGTGGTCTACGGCGATAACAAGCACATGCAGACGTACTTCGGCGTCACCGCCAAGCAAAGCGCCGCTTCCGGCTACCGGGAATACACGGCCAAGGGCGGCGTCGAGAGCATCACCGCCGGCTTCCACTGGAACCACGTGCTGGACGCCAACTGGTCGGTGCGCAGCGGCGTCGGCGCCACCCGTCTGACCTCGGACGCGGCCGACAGCCCGCTGACCAGGCGCACCGTGACGCCGATGGTAATGACGGCGCTGATCTACAAGTTCTAAGCTGCCATGGAGTATCATTGCTGAAAACGAATCGTTGAATCAATGACACTCCAATTCCCCGCATTTCTCCTGTTGGCGCTGGCCCTGGCTTCGGTCTGGGCGCCGTCGTTGTCGATCGGCCGGCGCCCTGCTCCGCTGTGGCTGCTGTTTTTTGTCATGGCCATGGCCTGGGGCCTGGTCGGCGGCGTGCTGGACCCGGTGGCGATCAGCGCGCTGCTGGTGCTGACGGGCGCCGCCTGGGGCAGCAGCGCCGCACCGCGCGGCTGGCTGCGGCTGGCCTATGGCGTGCTGGCGGTCGTGCTGGCCTTGGCGCTGGCCATGCACAAGCTGCCCGGCTTTAACAATCCGATGCTGCTGGACCACGTGGTGCTGTCGGCCGGCGCCTTGCCGTTCACGCTGTACGCCAATTTCGACAAGGGCGCGGTCGGGCTGATCCTGCTGGCCCTGCTGTGCCGGCGCGTGACGTCCTGGAGCGAGCTGGGCGCGGTGCTGCGCCGCACCTTGCCGATCCTGGCGCTGACGGTGGCGGCCACGCTGGGCTTCGCGCTGGCGGCCGGCGTGGTCGGCATCGACGTCAAGCTGCCCCGGCCAACGCCGACCTTTGTCGCGGTCAACCTGCTGTTCACCGTGATTGCCGAAGAAGCCTTCTTCCGCGGCCTGCTACAGGCCTGCCTTGCGGACGCGCTGAACCGCTTCCGCTGGGGACCGTGGCTGGCGATGGCGGTGTCGGCGCTGCTGTTCGGTGCGGTTCACCTCGGCGGCGGCTTGCGATATGGCATACTCGCTGCCATCGCAGGTCTCGGCTACGCCTGGGCTTACCAGCGCACGCAACGCATCGAGGCTGCCATACTGGTCCACATCACGCTCAACGTGGTGCACTTTATCTGCTTTACTTATCCGGCTAGGATTGACGGTGTCTGATTCCCTTACCTCCCGCAGTTTACCGAACGCCGTGGCCGGCCTGGTCGGCACCGCCACAGTGCTGGCCCTGCTCTATTTCGGCCGCGACGTGCTGATTCCCATCACGCTGGCCTTCATCTTCAGTTTCCTGATCGCGCCGTTCGTGCGGGCGCTGCGCCACCTGGGACTGGGCCAGACCATGTCGGTCTGCACCGGCGTGCTGGTGGTGACGGTGACGCTGCTGGCGATCGGCGCGGTGATCGTGCAGCAAGTGGGCGTGATGGGCGCCAGCCTGCCGCAGTACCAGGACACCATCGCCAGCAAGATCGAAACGCTGGACGAGCTGACGCGCGGCACGCTGGGCAGCCTGGGCGGTCCGGCCGGCCAGTTGATCGACCATCTCACCGGCGAGAACGCCGAAGGCCCGGCGCCGGTGCTGCAAGCGGACGGCAGCGCCAAGACGCCGGTGCTGGTGGAAATCCACGAGCCGGCGCTGAAGCCGTTCCAGTTGCTGGGCAAGGTGGCGGCCTCGGTGTGGCCGCCGCTGGAGACCGCCGGCATCGTGTTCGTGGTGCTGATTTTCGTGCTGCTGGAACATGAATCGCTGCGCGACCGCTTCATCCGCCTGGCCGGCGGCGGCGACCTGCGCGCCACCACGATTGCCGTCAACGACGCCGGCGAACGCCTGTCGCGCTTCTTCATCTCGCAATTCCTGGTGAACCTGGCGACCGGGCTGGCGATCTGGCTGGGCCTGAGCCTGCTGGGCCTGGGCCAGGCGCTGCTGTGGGGCACCATGACGGCCGTGCTGCGCTTCATCCCTTACGTCGGCGTGTGGATGGCGGCTTTCTGCGCCACGCTGCTGGCGGCCGCCATCGATCCGGGCTGGTCCACCGCGCTGATGACGCTGGGCCTGTTCCTGGCGGTGGAAATCATCGTCGCCCAGACCATCGAGCCCAAGCTGTATGGCCACACCACCGGCCTGTCGCCGCTGTCGGTGGTGGTGTCGGCGATTTTCTGGAGCTGGATCTGGGGCCCGGTCGGCCTGGTGTTGTCGACGCCGCTGACCTTGTGCCTGGTGGTGGCGGGCCGCTACATCCGCGCGCTGAAGGTGCTGGAAATCATGTTCGGCGAACTGCCGGCGCTGACCATGCCGCAGAATTTCTACCAGCGCGCGCTGTCGGGCGACGCGCATGAAATCGTCACCAGCGCCAAGCGCTACATGCAGCACAAATCGCTGGCCGAATATTGCGACGGCGTGCTGCTGCCGGCGCTGCACCTGGCCAGTTTCGATTTCAAGGATGGTTCGATCACGCCGCAGGAAGAGGAAAAAGTGTCCAACTCGGTCATTGCCGTGATCGAAGCGTTGAGCGGCAGCGTCAAGTGGTGGAAGAAGCGCAAGCGCAACACCGTGCTGAAGCGCGGCGGCATCGGCCGCGAACTGCGCGAACAGCGGATTTCCGACAGCGGCGAGTGGCAGGGATCGTTCGACGTGCCGGCCGGCAGCGTGGTGTTGAGCATCGGCCTGGGTTCCTCGTATGCCGAGCTGGCGACCGAGATCCTGGTGCGCATCCTGCGCGAGCAAAAGATCGACGCCCGCAGCCGCAATCTTGACGAACTGAACCAGCCGGCACCGCCGGGCGCCTCGCCGGAACTGGTGTCGATCGTCGTGCTGGTCAGCGTCGATCCGCTCAACGACTGCGAGCAGATGACCACCATGCTGGCGGCGCTGCACGAGCGCCTGCCGCATGCCAAGCAGTTCGCCCTGCTGCTGCCCAGCCCATTCGAGAACCCCGACCTGAAAACCTGCGTCTTCCCGGCCGCCGACCACGTCTCCCGCTCCTATGACGATGTCTTGCACAGCTGCCAGTTGGCGATGAAGGGGCGCAGTACTTTATAAAGGACTGGATTGCATGGCTAAACGATTGGTGATTACTGGATTGGTACAAGGCGTGGGCTATCGCGCTGCGTTTGAGCGGCAGGCGGTGGCGTTGGGCTTGCGCGGCTGGGTGCGCAATCGGCGTGATGGTTCGGTGGAGGCCGAAGTGGACGGCGATGCGGCGGCGGTCGAGGCGATCGTTGTCTGGGCGCGCAAGGGGCCGCCGGCTTCGCGCGTGGATGGCGTCGCCGTCGAGAACACGGCGGCCAGCGCCGACTCCTTCAGCATTCTGCCGACCGCTTGATCGGCGCGGCCGCGGTCAGGATTGCGGATCGAACTGGAAGACGCGCAGTTCCTGCGCGCAGCGGCAAGCCCGCGCCATGCGCGCCGCCCAGGCGACCGCATCCTCGCGCGATGGCAGTTCCAGCACGGTGAAGCCGCCGTTGAGCGCCGGCGCCCATGGATAGCCGCCTTCGGTGACCGTACCATCGGCCGCCACCAGCATCGGCGGCACGCTTTCGTTGATGCCGCCGGCAAACACGTAGACGCCGGCTGCCTTGGCTTCCTCGACCACGGCATGCGCCGCGCGCCCCACCGCTTCCAACTCGCCTTCCGGAACATCCATCGCCGCGCTGGGGAAGGAGATCAGGTATTTGCTCATGGTGCGCCTCCTTGCTAATACGGGCTGGATGCCGGCTGGCCAGCCTGGTCGGTCCAGATGTCGTCCGGCAGCGAGCGGTCGCGCAGGCAAACGCGGTCGTGATCCGGATAGGTAATGCGGTCGACCGGCGCGCGGGTGCCCACCACCAGGCAACGCGTTGGCGCCGCGCTCCGATTCTCCAGGTAGTGCCCGACCTGCACGCCAGCGCGGAAGGTTGCGGCGTCACCAGCGCGCATGACGGTCTCGGACATGCCTTCGATTGCCGTGATTTCGCCGGCCAGGACATAGACCATCTCGTCCTCCGCACTGTGCCAGTGCTTGATGGACGATCTGCAACCAGGCTGAAGCACTTCAATGAACGCGCCAAACTGCGTCAGCTCCCCAGCCTCGCTGATCCACAGCGTCTGGTTCGGTTCGGCGGAACCCTGGACCGGGCTGACCTCGGTGACTAGTTGATCAGGAGTAAAAACAGGCATGGTTGGCGCTCCGGGACGATGGATGGCTAATTTACCATGATGGGCCTGCGTTAGGCCGCGAACAGACCAATGCCGCCGCGACAGTTAATTTCCTTGTATAGAATCCAAGGAGCCAACATGACCATCACCGCCGACCACACCATCAGCCAGCTGTTCTTGCTCAGCAATGCCGTGCAGCGGGCCGACATCGTCAACCGCCTGCTCAGCAATGTCAGCCACGACATGGTGACGTCGCTGGCCGCCAGCATCGGCGACTTTGGCGACGACCAGCATCCGCGCGTCACGCCCGAGCAAACGGAAAAAATCACCCCGGCGCAGATGGAAGAAATTGCTGCGACCGCCGAGCAGCATACGCCCGGCGTGGTCGAGAAGGTCACCGCGTTTTTTAACGCGGAATTGGCCCGCGCTTAACCTGGCAGCAGCTCCGGCTGCTGCGCCACGACGGCGGTTTTTGGAATGCAGACGATGAAGCTGCTGCCCTTGCCCGCTTCCGACTTGATCTGCAGCGTGCTGCTATGGCGCAGCAGCACGTGCTTGACGATGGCCAGGCCCAGGCCCGTGCCCTGGGTTTCGCGCGAGCGACTCTTGTCGACGCGGTAGAAGCGCTCGGTCAGGCGCGAGATGTGCTCCGGGCTGATGCCGATGCCGGTATCTTCCACCACGAACTTGACGCCGCCCTCGTACTCTTTCCACACCAGGTGGATCTTGCCACCGGCCGGCGTGTAGCGCACCGCATTCGATGCCAGGTTGCCGAACGCGCTGTGCAGTTCTTCATACGAACCCAGCACATTCGGGCCATCCACCGACATGGTGACCTCATGCTTGCCGGCCGACAGCGCGCGCGCGTCGCGCTGCACCTGCTCCAGCAGCTTGTGCACATCGACCTCTTCCGGCCGCATCGGATAATCCACCGATTCCAGGCGCGACAGGGTCAGCATGTCCTCGATCAGGTGCTGCATGCGGTGCCCCTGCTCGGTCATCAGCTTCAGGTGCGATGCGCGGGTGGCCGCATCCAGGCCCTCTTGCGCGGCGATTTCCAGGAAGCCGACAATCACCGTCAGCGGCGTGCGCAGCTCGTGCGAGGCGTTGGCGATGAAGTCGCGGCGCATTTCCTCGATGCGCTCGGTTTCGGTCGCATCGTGCGTCACCAGAATCTGGCGGCGGTTTTCAAACGGGATGATATGCACGATCAGCTTGCGCTCGCGGAAGCTGATCGTCAGCGGCTGCTCGTAGCGGCCGAGGATGATGTAATCCATGAAGTCCGGGTTGCGCACCAGGTTGGTCACGCGCATGCCCTTGTCACGGTCGTTACTCAGGCCCAGATGCTGCTCGGCGGCCGGATTGCACCACTCCAGGAACAGCACGTCGTCCATGATCACCACGCCGTCCGGCAGCAGGTGCATGGCCTGGCGGAAGCGCGCCAGCCATTCGGTCAGCTCGGTCTGGTTTTTTTCGTCGTCGCGGCGCATGCGGTACAGGCGCGCGAAGATGTTGGTCCACTCGCCCCAGCCGTCGGGCAGCTTGGCGCTCTGAGGATCGTCCATCCAGTTGCTCAACTGGTACAGATAGGACAGCTGCGTGAACACCAGCGCGATCATCGCCAGCAGCGCCAGCACCAGGCCGGTCTTCCAGCCGAACATCCAGCCGGCCAGCGCGCAGGCCGCCAGGATAATGGCGGTGCGCAGCGCGGCAGGCACCCAGAACACCAGTTTTGGATTCATTTGAAACTCAGTTTTTTTCCGACAGCATGTAGCCTACACTACGGACGGTTTTGATCAGGTGTTCGGCCTCTTTCAAGGCCTTGCGCAGGCGCAGGACGTGGACGTCGACGGTACGTTCTTCGATCACCACGTGGTCGCCCCACACCTTGTCCAGCAGCTGGCTGCGCGAGAACACGCGTTCCGGATGCGCCAGCAGGAACTTCAACAGCTTGTATTCGGCATGGCCGATGTCGATCTTCTGGTCGTCCATGGAGACGGTGCAGCTGACCGGGTCCAGCATGATGTTGGCGGCGCGCATGGTCGACTGCGCGTGCTCCGGCGCTTTGCGGCGCAGCAGCGCCTTGGCGCGGGCCAGCAGTTCGCGCGGCGAGAACGGCTTGGTGACATAGTCGTCGGCGCCGCTGTTCAGGCCCGCCAGCTTGTCTTCTTCCATGCTCTTCGCGGTCAGCATGATGACCGGGATTTCGTTGAACTGGCGGTCGGAGCGGATGCGCGCCAGCAGGCGCAGGCCGGTCGAATCCGGCAACATCCAGTCCAGCAGGATCAGCTGCGGGGTCTTGGTCTGGATGAAGTCCCAGGCCTCGCCGGCGCTTTGCACCGCGCAGCAGTTCCAGCCCGCTTCGCGCAGCGAAAACGTCACCAGTTCGACAATCGCCGGTTCGTCTTCAACAATCAGTACAGTCGTTTTATCAGATGCCATGTAAATTTATCGTTACTTTGCTTGCTCAGGCTCGTCTTCCAGCACCGGCGCGGTGGTTTTGGTGTGGCGGATGTCCTTGCCTTCCACCACGTAGATCACGTATTCGGCGATGTTCTTGGCGTGGTCGCCGATGCGCTCGATGGCCTTGGCCACCCACAGCGTGTCCAGCGCAGCCGAGATGGTGCGCGGATCTTCCATCATGAAGGTGATCAGGTTGCGCATGATCGAACGGAATTCGTGGTCGATCACGGCGTCCTGAGCGATCAGCTGCAGCGCCTGCTTGCCGTCGTTGCGGGCAAACGCGTCCAGCGCGTCGTGCAGCATGTCGCTGGTGTTGTTGGCGATGCCGCGCACCATTTCGTAATGGTTGACGGTGACCGCGCCGCGGCCGTGCAGCGCCTTGGCCACGCGGGCGATCTTGGTCGCTTCGTCGCCGATGCGCTCGAGGTCGGTGATGACCTTGATGGTCGCCATGATGGTGCGCAGGTCGTTGGCGGCCGGCTGGCGGCGCACGATCAGGTGGCTGCAAGCGTCGTCCAGCGACACTTCCAGCTGGTTGACGGCGTCGTCCTCGCGCATCACGCGGTCGGCGCGCTCGGAGTTACCGATGCGGAAGCAGGTCATGGCGTCGAGGAACTGGGTCTCGACGATGCCGCCCATCAGCAGCACCTTGCTGCGGATGGCTTCGAGTTCGTTGTCGTACTGTTTGGATGAATGCTCACCGATCATGCTGCTCTCCAATTCAATTCTAATATTATAAAGGTGATCAGCCGAAGCGGCCGGTGATGTAATCCTGGGTTTCCTTGCGGGCCGGATTCATGAAGATCTGGTCGGTCTCGCCGAATTCCACCAGCTCGCCCAGGTACATATAGGCGGTGTAGTCCGAGCAACGCGCGGCCTGCTGCATGTTGTGGGTCACGATGGCGATGGTGTAGTCCTGCTTCAGCTCGGAGATCAGTTCTTCCACTTTCGAGGTCGAGATCGGGTCCAGCGCCGAGGTCGGCTCATCCAGCAGCAGCACGTCCGGTTTCACGGCGACGCCGCGCGCGATGCA
The DNA here is from genome assembly GCF_009674565.1 of Duganella aquatilis. Classification (GTDB taxonomy): domain Bacteria; phylum Pseudomonadota; class Gammaproteobacteria; order Burkholderiales; family Burkholderiaceae_D; genus Rugamonas; species Rugamonas aquatilis. The sequence continues at coordinate 18,085 of NZ_WKJL01000018.1, read as the reverse complement.
CAGACGCTGTTGCTGGCCGCCCGACAGCGACAGGCCACTCTTGCTCAGCTTGTCCTTCACTTCAGTCCACAGCGCGGCCTTTTTCAGCGCCCATTCGACGCGCTCGTCCATCTCGCCTTTCGACAGGTCTTCGTACAGGCGCACGCCGAAGGCGATGTTGTCGTAGATCGACATCGGGAACGGCGTCGGCTTCTGGAACACCATGCCGACCTTGGCGCGCAGCATGTTCAGATCCTGGCCGCCTTCGAGGATGTTGCGGCCGCGGTACATGATCGAGCCTTCGGCGCGCTGGCCCGGGTACAGGTCGTACATGCGGTTCAGCGTGCGCAGCAGCGTCGATTTGCCGCAGCCCGACGGGCCGATGAAGGCCGTCACCTGTTTCTCGTGGATGTCCAGGCTGACGTTGTGCAGGCTCTGGGTTTTACCGTAGAAGAAATTCAGGCCCGAAATCTCGATGGTTTTGCGTTTGCCGTTCATGGCGATGACGTTTTCCTGGTTCAGTTGCGTATTCATTGTATGGATTCGCTTTATTTAATTAGTTCGGGGCTTTTTGGGCAAACAGGGTGCGCGAGACAACGTTCAGCGCCAGCACGCTGAAGGTGACCAGCAGCGCGCCACCCCAGGCCAGTTCACGCCAGTTGTCGTACGGGCTCATGGCGTAGCCGTAGATCACCACCGGCAGGTTGGCCATCGGCGCGTTCATGTCGGAGCTGAAGAACTGGTTGTTCAGCGCGGTGAACAGCAGCGGCGCGGTTTCGCCGGAGACGCGGGCCACGGCCAGCAGCACGCCGGTGATGACGCCGGCCTTGACGGCGCGCAGGCGCACCATCATCGCCACTTTCCAGCGCGGCGCACCGAGGGCGAACGCGGCTTCCAGCAGGCTGTTCGGCACCAGGCGCAGCATGTTGTCGGTGGTGCGCACCACCACCGGCACGGCGATCAGCGCCAGCGCCACGGAACCGGCGTAGCCCGAATAGTGCTTGGCGGTGGCCACGTACATGGCCCAGACGAACATGCCGATCACGATCGATGGCGCCGACAGCATGATGTCGGTGACGAAGCGGGTGATGCTGGCGATCTTGTTGTCTTCGCCGTATTCGGCCAGGTACATGCCGGCCAGGATGCCGATCGGGGTCGAGATCAGGGTCGACAGGCCGACGATCATCACGCTGCCGAAGATCGCATTCAGCAGGCCGCCGCCTTCGCTGCCCGGCGCCGGCGTGGTCTGCGTGAACAGGTTGATGCTCAAGGCGCCGAAGCCCTTGATGATCAGGGTGATCAGAATCCAGGCCAGCACCAGCAGGCCGACCGACATCGCCGCCACCGACAGGGCGATGCCGACGCGGTGCATCAGCAGCCGCTTGCGGTACACCGGGTTCATCGCGGCTTTTTCCAGAGTTGCGCTCATTATTTGACGCCTTCCTTGCGAGACATGCCGGCCAGCATCAGCTTGGCGGCGGACAGAACGATAAAGGTGATCACGAACAGGATCAGCGCCAGCGCGAACAGCGACGAGGTGTGCAGCGGCGTATCCGATTCGGCGAATTCATTGGCCAGCGTCGAGGCGATCGAGTTACCCGCCGCGAACAGCGACCACGACAGCTTGTTGGCGTTGCCGATGACGAAGGTCACGGCCATGGTTTCGCCCAGCGCGCGGCCGAGGCCCAGCATGACGCCGCCGACCACGCCGGTCTTGGTGTATGGCAGCACGATCTTGCGCACCACTTCCCAGCGGGTGCAGCCCAGGCCGTAAGCGGATTCCTTCAGCACGGCCGGCACGATCTCGAACACGTCGCGCATCACCGACGAGATGAACGGGATGATCATCACGGCCAGGATCAGCGCCGCGGTCAGCACGCCGATGCCCATGGTCGGGCCGCTGAAGAACTGGCCGATCAGCGGCAGGTGGCCGATGGTGTTTTTCAGGAACGGCTGCACGTAGTCGCCGAACAGCGGCGCGAACACGAACAGGCCCCACATGCCGTAGATGATGGACGGGATGCCGGCCAGCAGCTCGACCGCCGTGCCCAGCGGGCGGCGCAGCGAGGCCGGGCAGATCTCGGTCAGGAACAGCGCGATGCCGAACGACACCGGGAAGGCGATCAGCAGCGCGATGCCGGAGGTGGCCAGGGTGCCGACGATGGCGATCGCCGCGCCGTACTGGTCATTGACCGGATCCCACTCGACGGTGGTGATGAAGGCCGGACCGAACTCCTTGAAGGCCGGCCAGGCGCCGACCATCAGCGAAATGATAATCCCCAGCAGCACCGCCAGCACGGACAGTGCGAACACCATGGTGGTCTTGTGGAAGAAGAAATCCTGGATGCGCTGCTTGCGCATGGTACGCAGCATGGCTTGCATGGCGGCCTGTTCGGCAGCAGTCGCTTGTGCGGTGCTGATGTGCATGGCCGGCTCCGGTTTAGGTAGTGGCGTGGAAGTGATATCTGCGCTCATATTGTTGTCTCGGTGGATGGTAGCTAGCCTGCGGCGCCCGGTTGGGCGGCGCAGGCTAACCCCCTCGCCTCGTTGCTGCGGGAGGCGAAGGGACAGTCGGGATTAGTAGATTGCCTTGCCCGAAGCGTCTTTCAGGTTAGCTTTCCAGGAATCCTGGACCAGCTTGACCACCGATGCCGGCAGTGGAACGTAGTCCAGTTCGGTAGCAGCGGCGCCGCCGTTTTTGAAGGCCCAGTCGAAGAACTTGACGACTTCCTTGCCTTTGGCTGCGTCAGCCTGTGCTTTGTGCATCAGGATGAACGACACGCCGGTGATCGGCCACGAGTTTTTGCCAGCCTGGTCGGTCAGCACCACGCCGAAGCCTGGGGTCTTGGTCCATTCGGCCGAAGCGGCAGCGGCTTTGAAGAACTCGTCGTCAGGCTGCAGGAAGTTGCCGTCCTTGTTTTTCAGCTGGGTGTGCGACATTTTGTTTTTCTTGGCATAGGCCCACTCGACGTAGCCGATCGAACCCTTGATGCGCTGCACGTTGGCGGCGACGCCTTCGTTGCCCTTGCCGCCCACGCCGACGATCCATTTCACAGCGGTCGAAGCGCCGATCTTGGTTTTGAATTCAGGGCTGGTTTTCGACAGGAAGTCGGTGAACAGGAACGAGGTGCCCGAACCGTCGGCGCGGTGCACCACGGTGATGTCTTCGGCAGCCAGTTTCACGCCTGGGTTCAGTGCGGCGATCGCTGCATCGTTCCACTTGGTGATCTTGCCCAGGTAGATGTCCGCCACAACCGGGCCGGTCAGTTTCAGTTGGCCTGGGGTGACGCCGTCCAGGTTAACCACGGTCACAACGCCGCCCATGATGGCCGGGAACTGCATCAGGCCTTCGGCGTCCAGTTCAGCAGCGGTCAGCGGCATGTCGGACGCGCCGAAATCGACGGTCTTGGCTTTGATCTGCTTGATGCCAGCGCCCGAACCGACGGACTGGTAGTTCAGGCCATTGCCGGTAGCGGCTTTGTACGACTCGGCCCACTTGGCGTAGATTGGGTATGGGAAGGTAGCGCCGGCGCCGGTCATATCGGCGGCGTGAGCAGCCGACGAGAAAGCCATTACAGCTGCTGCGCCAACCACCAGGGAAGAGATCAATTGTTTCAGTCGCATTTCAAGTCCTTTGTTATGACAGGTTAGGATGCTGCGCAGTCTAACGGTCGAATATGACATGTTTATGACATGTCCAAAATATTTCAAAAATATTCGCGCAGACCCCGCTTCCCTCTGTAAACAGGCCATGTTGACGCTCTATGTTACGCCCGCTTGTCATAATTGGCCGCCATTTATGACATGATTTGTCACGGGCCTGTCATATTTCTTCTTTACACTGTTGCAATCATTCTCCCCTTAAACAGGATAGAATGGGGTAACCTGCAAAGTGATCAAAAAGACATGAAGCCTGACTTGCATGCGGAAGTAAATAAGAACTCGGCGTTCCTCGACAGGGAACTGTCGCAACTGATGTTCAACCGCCGCGTATTGGCGCAGGCGGAAAACAAAAGCATTCCCCTGCTGGAGCGGCTGCGCTACCTGTGCATCGCCAGCAGCAACCTGGACGAGTTCTTCGAGGTGCGCGTGGCCAGCCTGCTGGCGGCCGGCGCCGCCGACGGCTCGCTGGCCGCCCACCCTGCCCTGGTGGCCACGCTGTCGCGCATCAGCAATGAATGCCACCTGTTGGTCGCGCATCAATATGAAATCCTGAACAACGAAGTCCTGCCCGAGCTGGCCGCCAACGGCGTCCACCTGGTGCGCCACAACGAGCGCAACGAGGCGCAGCGCGCCTGGGTCAAGGAATACTTCGACAACGAAGTGCGGCCGCTGCTGACGCCGATCGGCCTCGATCCGGCCCACCCGTTCCCGCAGGTGGTTAACAAGAGCCTCAATTTTATTGTGTCGCTGACCGGCAAGGACGCCTTCGGCCGCGGCACGGCGATCGCCATCGTCAAGGCGCCGCGCGTGCTGCCGCGCGTGATCCGGCTGCCGGACCATCTGTCGAAGAACGGCGGCATTTCGTTCTGCCTGCTGTCGTCGGTGATCCACGCGCACATCTCGGACCTGTTTGCCGGCCGCGAAGTGATCGGCTATTCGCAGTTCCGCGTCACCCGCGACAGCGACCTGTGGGTCGACGAGGACGAGGTCAAGAACCTGCGCCAGGCCCTGAAGGGCGAACTGCTGGGCCGCCAGTTCGGCGCCTCGGTGCGGCTGGAAGTGGCGATGAACTGCCCGCCGGAGCTGTCGCAGTTCCTGCTCGACCAGTTCGGCCTGCACCAGAGCCGGCTGTACGCGGTCAACGGCCCGGTCAACCTGGTGCGCCTGAACGAGATCATGGACCACGTCGACAATCCGGCGCTGCGCTTCACGCCCTTCTTCCCCGGCTTCGCGCAGAAACCGGGCAGCCAGGACATCTTCAGCGCGCTGCGCAAGAACGACATCCTGCTGCACCACCCGTTCCAGTCGTTCCAGACGGTGATCGATTTCATCCGCAGCGCCGCGCTCGATCCGGCGGTGGTCGCCATCAAGCAGACGATTTACCGCACCGGCATGAACTCGGACCTGATGGAAGCGCTGATCGTCGCCGCCCGCGCCGGCAAGGAAGTCACCGTCATCGTCGAGCTGAAGGCGCGCTTCGACGAGGAAGCCAACATCAACTGGGCCGACAAGCTGGAACAGGCCGGCGCGCAGGTGGTGTACGGCGTGGTCGGCCTGAAGACCCACGCCAAGGTGGCGCTGGTGATCCGCCGCGAAGAGGGCAAGCTGCGCTACTACGCCCACCTCGGCACCGGCAACTACCATCCGACCACCACCAAGTTCTACACCGATTTCGGCCTGCTGACCTGCCACGCCGGCCTGGCGCAGGAAGTCAACGAGGTATTCATCCACCTGACCAGCCTGACCAAGCCGCACCGCCTCAACCATTTGTGGCTGGCGCCGTTCGCGCTGCAGAACGAAATCATCAAGGCCATTCGCAACGAGGCACGCATCGCGCGCGCCGGACGACCGGGCCGGATTATTGTTAAAATCAATGCGCTGGTGGACGAATCGGTGATCCGCGCCTTGTACGCGGCCTCCAAGGACGGCGTCAAGATCGACCTGATCGTGCGCGGCGCCTGCACCCTGAAGCCGGGCGTGCCGGGACTGTCGGAAAACATCAAGGTGCGGTCGATCATCGGCCGCTTCCTTGAACACAGCCGTATCTATTACTTCCGCAACGACCTGGCGCATGACACCTATCTGGCCAGCGCCGACTGGATGAGCCGCAATCTGTTCCGCCGCATCGAAGTCGCCTTCCCGATCCTGGACAAGGCGCTCAAGCGCCGGGTGCTGGCCGAAGGCCTGAACCCGTACTTGAAGGACAATATGAACGCCTGGGAACTGGAGCCGGACGGCCACTACCAGCGCCGCAAGGCGCGCGGCAAGCAGACCAGCTTCAGCGCCCAGCAGCATTTGATGGAGACGCTGGGCACGCCCAACGCGCATCTGGGAGAATGACCATTACGCGCGCCGGGAGGTGCGCGGCCGGGATCTGTTTTCAAATGTGTTTTCAAATGTGACTCAGGAGAAAAGCATGGATCTCATTTTATGGCGGCACGCCGAGGCCGAAGATGCGGGGCCGGGCATGACCGATCTGGAACGGGCATTGACCGCCAAGGGCCAGAAGCAGGCGCGGCGCATGGGCCAGTGGCTCAACTCGCAGCTGCCGGACAGCTGCCGCATCCTGTCCAGCCCGGCAGTACGCACGCTGCAGACGGTCGAAGCGCTGGGCCGCAAATTCAAGATCCACACCGACCTGGCGCCGGGCGCCGACCCGGCCGACATCCTGAAGGCGGTCAACTGGCCGGGCAACAAGGATTCGGTGCTGGTGGTCGGCCATCAGCCGACCTTGGGCCAGGTGGCCTCGATGCTGCTGACCGGCGATGACCTGGAATGGGACATCCGCAAGGCCAGCGCCTGGTGGTTCGCGCAACGCGATCCGGGCGACCCGATGAGTGTGTATCTGAAGGCCGTGATGGCGGCCGACCTGGTGGTGAAATAGCCTTGCAAAGCCCCCGGCATCTGCTAAAGTTTAATTGCATCAACTCTCGGGGGAGGCCATCATGATGTTCACCTTGCTCACCATGGGGATGTTCGGGGGCATGATTGCCCTGGTGGTATACGAACTGGTACAGGAAATGCGCGGCAGCAAAGACAGGTTGATCGACCGCTATCACGAATAGCAATCCGCTTCACGGAAGCCGACGGCGCCAGCGGCGTGCCCTACCCGGACACCGCCCCTCGCGCCGTTCATCGTTTACACGCCGGTTTTGAACTTGGTGTAGATGCGGGTGATGTTGCGGCGGATGTCCGCCGGCACCGCTTCAGGCGCCGCCATGCGCTTCTTGTCGTCGTCCGACAGGAACACCGTCTTGTTGCCGGCAATATCCTTGCGCACGAACTTGACGCTGGCCGCATTCGGGTTGGCGTAGAACACCTTGTTGGTCAGGCTGGCGTGCACTTCCGGGCGCATGATGTAGTTGATCCACAGGTGCGCGTTGTTCGGGTGCGGCGCGTCGGCCGGAATCGCCATGGTGTCGAACACCAGCGCGGCCGAGGTCTTCGGCACCAGCACTTCGATCACATTGCCGTTCTTGGCGTCGATCGCACGCTGACGGGCGATGTTGATGTCGCCCGACCAGCCCAGCGCCACGCAGACGGCGCCGTTGGCCATGTCGTTGATGTAGCCGGATGAGCTGAACAGCGTAACGTAAGGACGGATCGCCTGCAGCACCTTGCCTGCTTCGGCGTAGTCGGCGGCGTTTTTCGAGTAGGCCGGCTTGCCGGCGTACATCAGCGCGGCCGGCAGCACTTCGGATGGCGAATCAAGGAAGGAGACGCCGCACGATTTCAGCTTGGCTGCGTACTTCGGATTGAAGATCAGTTCCCAGGCGTTGTCCGGCATCGGCATGCCGCCCAGCGCGGCCTTGACCTTGTTGACGTTGATGCCGACGGTGGTATAGCCCCACAGCCAGTCGACCAGGTAATCGTTGCCCGGATCGATGTTGGCCAGCTTGGCCTGGATCGCCGGATCGAGGTTTTTCAGGTTGGTCAGCTTGGACTTGTCCAGCTTGCGCAGCAGCTTGCCGTCGATTTGCAGGCGCGCCCATTGCGCGGTCGGCACCACGATGTCGTAGCCGGACTTGCCGGCGACGAGCTTGGAGTTCAGGATTTCGTTGTTATCAAAAAGATCATAGCGGACCTTGATGCCGGTCTCTTTCTCAAAATTCTTTACCGTGTCGTCGGCGATGTAATCCGACCAGTTATAAATATTGAGAACTTTTTCCTCCTGCGCGGCCACCTGCCCTGCGCCAGCCATCAAGCCAGCCGCGACCAGCACCGCACCAACGAACTTCCCTGCCATAACACCTCCGAATGGGATTCATACACAAGCCGTGATGATCGGGCATAGCCCGTCCGGATGCAAGGAGTTCGTTAGAAATCAGCCCAGCATGTCGAACAGGGTGCCGCTGCCGGTGCCGTTGAAGGCGCTGCCGGCGCCGGTCTGGGCCTGGGCGGTGTACAGCGCCGCCAGGGCGTTGGCCTGGGCGGTCAGGGCCTTGGTCATGCTGGCCTTCTTGGTGTTCAGGTTGGTGATTTCGTTGGTGGTCAGCGAGGTTTCGCGGGTCAGCACGCTGCTCGACGAGGTCAGCGCGCTGGCCTTGGCCGACAGCAGGTCGGCAATGCCGCGGCCGTCGGTGGTGGTGAACAGGCTGGCCACGGCCGAGGAATCGGTGGTCAGCGCGGCTTGCAGCTTTTTGTCGTCCAGCACCATGTTGCCGTCTTTGTCCTGGCTGATGCCGGCTGCGGCCAGCTTGGTCACCGAAACGGTGCCGCCGCCGGTCTTCAGCAGCATGCTCATCTGGCTGATGGCCTGGTTCATCGCGGTGTCGGACTTCAGGTCGCCCTTTTGCAGCTTCAGCATCTTGGCGTTGAGGTCGTTGTAGGCGGCGACGAAGGATTTCAGGTTGTCGCCGATCTGGCTGGCGCCGGCGGCGATGGTGACGTCGCTCTTGCCCGCCCCCACCAGGTTCAGCGTGGCGCCGCCGATCGCGGTGTCCTTGATGGTGTTGCTCGCGCTGGTGATCTGCTTGCCGTCGACGGTCAGGATGGCGTCCTGCGCGGCGGTGGTCTGCTTCATTTTCTGCGTGCCGGTCGGATCGTAGGTCAGCAGGTTTTTCAGCGCGGCGTCGCCGCTGACGCTGATGCGCATGCTGTTGGCGGCGCCGTCCTTGCCGTCGATCGACAGCGAATACTTGCCGTTGTCGCCCTTGACCACGCTGACATCGACGCCAGCCGCCTTGAACGCGGCGGCGATGCCTTCCGGCGTGTTGTTGCTGCTGTCGATGGTGACGCTGGCGCTGGCGGCGCCGGTGACGAAGCCCTTGTCGCCGCCGGTGGTGCCGAAGTCGATCTTGACGGTGGTGGGGGCGCCGCTGCCGACCTTGCCGTCGGTGCCGGTGGCGAATTCTTCGCTGGTCAGGAACTGGCCCTGGGCCAGCTGCTTGACGTCCAGCGCATAAGTGCCGGCCTTGGCGGCGCCGGTCGAGGTGGCGGTCAGCACATTCTTGGCCGAGCTGGAGGCCGTGGTGCTGAGGCCGGCGCCGGTCAGGCCGGCGGCGATCTGCTGGAAGTTGGCCAGCGCGCTTTGCAGTTGCCCCAGCGCGGACAGCTTGGTCTGGTCCTTGGTGATGGACGCGTTGAGTTTGTTGGCCGCGGTGGTTGCCGGGGCCATGGTTTGTGCGACGCGGTTGTAGACGTCGGTGGTTACGCCGGTGCTGGTTGAGCTGGTCGTATTGCTGATAGTAGTCATGTTGGGTCCGCCATGTTGGTGGTTACATAGTATGCAACATGAGCGCTTGCACCAAAGCAGTGAATAAGCGGGGATTTTACCCCTAATCCCGGCGCCAGTGCGCAGCCGACGAGCCGAGGCTGCTGGCCGGCCGGTCCCAGGCCATGGCGGCGCCATCGATGGCCACCGGCGGCAGGTAGCGGCGCGCCGGTCCCCATTCGGTATGCTCCAGCTGCGGCGCAAGGTCGCGGTCGCTGGGCGGCGTCAGTGCGCGCGGCGCCAGGCCGGCGGCCGGGGCCTCGGTCAGCAGCCTTGCGGTGCGGGCCAACGACAGCCTGGCGCGCAGCGTGCGGCCTTCCGTCAGACGGGCGATCAGCGCGCGCACCACGGCGGCGGCCAGCAGGTAGCCGGTGGCGTGGTCGAGCGCCTGTACCGGCAGCGGCACCGGCTTGCTGGCGCCCTGCATCTGCATGCCATGTTGGGCGATGCCGCAGCTCATCTGCACCAGGCTGTCGAAGCCGCGCCGGCCGGCGAGCGGGCCGCTCCAGCCGTAGGCGTCCAGCGCCACGTCGATCAGGCCCGGATTCAGCTGGCGGCGGACTGCTTCGCCCAAGCCCAGCCGTTCCAAAGCTTCCGGACGGTAGCCGTGAACCAGCACGTCCGCTTCGGCCAGCAGATTTTCGAAAATGGCGCGGTCCGCCGCTTGCTTCAAGTCCAGGCGCGCGCAGCGCTTGCCGGGCGTGACTTCGGGAATCACGCCCGGCTCGTTCCAGGTCGGCGGGTCGATGCGCAGCACGTCGGCGCCGTAGCCGGCCAGGAAGCGCGTCGCCACCGGACCGGCCAGCACGCGCGTGAGATCCAGCACTTTGAGGCCGGCCAGCGGGCGGCCGCTGGTCCAGGCCCACTCGCGGCGGCCAGCCGTTTCCGCTTGCGCGAACGCCATCAGCGGTTCATTGGCAACGGTGATGCCTTGCGGATGCGCCTGCCATTCGGCCATCGAGCGCATCATCGCCGCGCAGCCGCCCTGGGCGACGACGGCCTCTTCCAGCGCCAGGCCGTGCCAGCCGGCGACCGCGCGGGCGACGGCGTCGCGCTCGTCGGCGCAGCCGAGCACCGCCAGCGCGGCGGCGCGGTGATGCGGCGCGTTGGTGTGCAGGCGTATCCAGCCGTCGGCAGTGGCGTAGTCGCCGGCCACGGCATCCCACAATGGCGGGCGCTCCCAGCCGATCGGATGGATCGACCAGCTAAACCACATGGACGCCAGCCGGCGGTCCACGGTGACCGGCCCCGCTGGGGCGCCCTGCGCCGCCATCAGTTCGCGCAGCGCCAGGCCGGCGGCGCCGACCGCGGCGGCGGCCAGGTCCGTCACCGGGAAATACGATGGCAGGTCGCCCTCGCCCACCCGTTGCACGGCCGCCAGCGATGCGGCGGGCAGGTCCAGTGCGGACCACACGGTGTTCAGCAGGGAATCAGGCATATCGGCTCCGGGTAAGTTATCCTTGGCGCCAGCTTAGGACTGCCGGTCCGGCAGCGTCAATCTTGACTTGAAGTGTCAACATAGGAAACGCAGATGGTCTGGATGACCGCCGCAGAGGCTTTGGATGTGCTCAACGTCCGCCCGCAGACGCTGTATGCCAACGTCAGCCGGGGAAAGATCCGCGCCAAGCCGGATGAGGCGGATGTACGGCGCAGTCTCTATCATCGGGACGATGTGCTGCGCATGGCGCGCCGGACGAATGGGCGGCGCAAGGTGGAGATTGTCTCCAGCGAGGCGATGCAGTATGGCGATCCGGTGCTGCCGTCCGCCATCTCCACCGCCGCCGACGGCCGCCTGTACTATCGCGGCCACGACGCCACCGCGCTGGCCGACAGCGCCAGCCTCGAAGACATCGCCGCCCTGCTGTGGGAATGCACGCCAGCCGAAGCCGCCGACATCTGGCCCGTCAGCAGCGATACGGCCACCGTGAGCGACGACGAGGTGGTTGGTGGCGCGCTGGCGGCTGGGCTGTTTGCGCTTGCTCGTCGCAGCGCTGTTGATGCGCCGTCGCTGGGCCGGCCTGCGGCTGTGCTGCGGGCGGAGGCGGCGGGCGTTCTTGCCACATTGGTGGACGCCATGGTCGGCAAGCGATCAGGCGGCGGCGACACACGCATCAGCGCTCGCCTGGCCCGTGCCTGGCACGCTGAAACGCACGAAGACCTGATCCGCCGCACGCTGGTCCTGATGGCCGACCACGAACTGAACGCCTCCACCTTCGCCACCCGCGTCGCCATCTCCACCGGCGCCTCGCTGGCGGCCGGCGTGCTAGCCGGCTTCACCACGCTGACCGGCCCCCTGCACGGCGGCGCCGCCAACGCCTTCGCCGAACTGGTCGCCCAGGCGCAGGCCGGCAACGCCGACGACGCCGTCCGCCACTGGCTGATCAGCCAGCGCCCGCTGCCCGCCTTCGGCCATCCGCTCTACCCGGACGGCGATCCGCGCGCGCAAGCCCTGCTCAAGCTGCTACCGAAAGTTCAACCACATGAACAACTGGCTGTCGCAGCAGAACAACAGGCCGGCGAACTGCCCAGCATCGATTACGCGCTGGCCGTCCTGACCACCGCCTGCGGCCTGCCCTTCGATGCACCGTTTGTATTGTTTGCCACAGGTCGCTGCGTCGGCTGGCTGGCACACGCCCTGGAGCAAGTGCAAGCCAACCGCCTGATCCGGCCACGCGCCCGCTACACCGGGCCCGCAACCGGGGTCAGAGCCGACATTCGGACACGAACACAACCGTAGCGACCGCTACGGTTGTGTTCGTGTCCGAATGTCGGCTCTGACCCCGGTTTGGTTTTTAACGCAGGAATTTATTGATGGTGGCCATGGTGGCCATGTCTGGATTCATGAACTGGAATCCGATCTTGAAGTGGTCACCGCTGAAAATGCAGTAATTCACCCGCGAACGGCAACTCAACACCTGCGCCTTGCCCTCGACGAACAGCTCGAACGACACCATGCCGACGTCCCCGGTTGCCAGTTTGTGGTCAAACGTGAGCGACAGGCCACTACCGTTGATGTCGAGCGTGCGCCCCTGCATGGGCGGCATACCATCCATCACCACGACTGCCTTCGAACGCACGATCTTGCGCGCTCCTGACCTTTGATCGACTAACACTTTCTCTTCCTTCTAGTTACACAATTTATACTATTACCGATTACAACACGTAACAATACAACGTTATTGGATTTCGCGCAGCTTATTGAACGCGTCATCGATTCGGTCAACACCGATGATGGTCATGCCCTCGATTGGCTGCTTGGGCGCGTTCGAGGTCGGTATCATCGCCGTCGAAAAGCCCAGCTTGGCGGCCTCCCGCAGCCGCTCCTGCCCGCGCGGAGCCGGCCGGATCTCGCCCGCCAGGCCCACCTCGCCGAACACCACGAAGCCGCGCGGCAGCGGCTTGTTGCGCATCGATGAATTAATCGCCAACAAAACCGCCAGGTCGGCGGCCGGCTCGGTAATCTTCACCCCGCCCACCGCGTTGATGAACACGTCCTGGTCGAACGCCGCGATGCCCGCGTGCCGGTGCAGCACCGCCAGCAGCATCGCCAGCCGGTTCTGCTCCAGGCCCACCGACAGCCGGCGCGCATTGGGCTGATGGCTGGCGTCGACCAGCGCCTGGATTTCCACCAGCAGCGGCCGCGTGCCCTCCTGCGTCACCATCACGCAGGAACCAGGCACCTGGTTGTCATGTTGCGAAAGGAATAAGGCCGACGGATTCGACACGCCTTTCAAGCCCTTCTCGGTCATGGCAAACACGCCCAGCTCGTTGACCGCGCCAAAACGGTTCTTGATCGCCCGCACCAGGCGGAAGCTGGAATGGTTGTCGCCCTCGAAATACAGCACGGTATCGACGATGTGCTCCAGCACGCGCGGACCGGCCAGCGCGCCTTCCTTGGTCACGTGGCCGACCAGGATGATGGTGATGCCGGTCTGCTTGGCCACGCGTGTCAGCTGCGCCGCGCACTCGCGCACCTGCGCCACCGAGCCGGGCGCCGAGCTCAGGGCGTCCGAATACACGGTCTGGATCGAATCGATCACCGCCACTTCCGGCTTCAGGTCGGCCAGCGTGCCGAGGATCTTTTCCAGCTGGATTTCGGCCTGCAACTTCAGGTCGCGGGCGTCGACTTGCAACCGCTTGGCGCGCAAGGCGATCTGCGCGCCGGATTCCTCGCCGGACACGTACAGCACCTTCTTCAGGTGCGACACATTGGCCAACGCCTGCAACAGCAGCGTCGACTTGCCGATGCCCGGATCGCCGCCGATCAGCACCACGCCGCCGGCCACCAGGCCGCCGCCCAGCACGCGGTCGAACTCCTCGATGCCGGTGCCGAAGCGCGGCACATCGATGGCGTCGATATCGGACAGCGACAGCACCGGCGCGGTCTGCGCCAGCGACAGATGCGCCGGCTGCGAATAGCGGTTGTTGCTGGCGGTTTCCGCCAGCGTCTCCACCATCGTGTTCCACTGCTGGCAGGAGGTGCACTGGCCGGTCCATTTATTGGCGATGGCGCCGCACTCGGTGCAGGTGTAATTGGTTTTAGCCTTGGCCATGCGTTCAGCCCTCGACCACGGGCACGCGCGGCGCCAGCGCGCACATCAGCTCGTAGCCGATGGTGCCGGCGGAAATGGCCACCTCGTCGATCGGCAAGCCCCGGCCCCACAGCGTGACCTTGCTGCCAAGGCGCGCTTCCGGCATGCCGGTCAGGTCCACGGTCAGCATGTCCATCGACACGCGGCCCACCAGGCGCGTGCGCACGCCATCGACCAGCACCGGCGTGCCGGCCGGCGCCACGCGCGGATAGCCGTCGGCATAGCCGCACGCCACCACGCCGACGCGCATCGGCCCCTCGGCCTGGAAACGGCTGCCGTAGCCGACCGCCTCGCCGGCGGCGATGTCCTGGACGCCGATGATCTCGCTGGTCAGGGTCATGGTCGGCTGCAGGCCGAACGCATCGGCCGTGCCGCCGCCCGGCGAGCCGCCGTACAGCATGATGCCGGGACGCACCCAGTCGCTCTTCAGATCCTGGTGCAGCAGCACGCCGGCCGAATTGGACAGGCTGCGCAGGCCCGGCAGGCCGGCCGCGCCCTGCTCGAAGCGGCGGATCTGCTCGGCGATCGGCAGCAGCGGATGGTCGATATCGTCGGCATTGGCGAAGTGCGTCATCAGCGTGATGCTGCCGACGCAGGCAATCGCGCTCAGGCGCGCATGCGCGGCCGCGAACGCGTCCGGCGTAAAGCCGAGGCGGTTCATGCCGGTATTCATTTTCAGGTGCAGGTCGAAGCGGATGCCACGTTCGGCCAGTTGCGGCGCCGCCGCTTCCAGCCATTCCAGTTGCTCGTTGCAGTGCACCGCCGCCTGCAGGTCGTAGCCCGCCATGGTGTGCAGGTCGGCAGGACCGAAGAAACCTTCCAATAAGAGGATCGGCTTCTTCCAGCCCAGGTCGCGCAGCTTGACGGCGTTGTCGAATTCGATCAGCGCCAGGCCGTCGGCGTCGGCGAAACCGCGCATCGCGCGTTCCAGACCGTGACCGTAGCCATTTGCCTTCAGCACGCCCCACGCCCTGGCGCCCGGTGATTTGGCCTTGGCGAGCGCCAAATTTTGCTTCATGGAATCAACGTGAATAGTTGCTAAGATCGGCCTCGGCATACGACTTTTTCTGCGGAATAAACGAAGCCGCTATTTTAACGCCTGCGGCCGTAGGCGCACTGCTCAATTCTTGGGGGTTATGATCAAAGCATGGTATAAAGCAAGCCAGATAAGTTTTCCAGGCATATCCCAGAATGAATCGTGGTTTCTATACCATCATGGCAGCGCAGTTCTTTTCGTCTCTGGCGGATAATGCGCTGCTCTTTGTTGCGATCGACCTGTTAATCAGCATGAAATCTCCAGGGTGGATCACGCCACTCCTGAAGCTGTCGTTCACCCTTTTTTACGTGCTGTTGGCTGCATTTGTCGGCGCTTTTGCCGATTCGATGCCCAAGGGCAAGGTTATGTTCATCTCCAACCTGATCAAGGTTGGCGGCTGCCTGCTGATTTTCGCCCACGTCCATCCATTGCTGGCTTACGCCATCGTCGGTTTCGGCGCGGCGGTGTATTCGCCGGCCAAGTACGGCATCCTGACGGAATTGCTGCCGGCTGAAAAACTGGTGGCCGCCAATGGCTGGGTCGAAGGCCTGACGGTTATTTCGATCATCTTCGGCACCGTCATGGGCGGCGCGCTGGTGGGTGACCGCGTGTCGTCGGTGCTGCTGGGCTTTGACCTGCCGTTGATCGATACCGGTATCGAGACGCCAACCCAGGCCGCGCTGTGCGTGGTGGTCGGCATTTATATGCTGGCGGCGCTGTTCAATACGCGCATTCCCGACACCGGCTGCGTCTACGGCCACCAGGAGCGCAATCCGGTCAAGCTGATCACCGATTTCGCCAACTGCTTCGGCATGCTGTGGAAGGACAAGCTGGGCCAGATCTCGCTGGGCGTTACCACCCTGTTCTGGGGCGCCGCGCAGACCCTGCAATTCATCGTGCTGGAATGGGCCAACCGCACGCTGCACCTGACCTATGAGCAATCGACCAGCCTGGTTGGCGTGGTCGCCATCGGCGTCGCCCTGGGCGCGGTGATTTCGGCGCGCTTCATTTCGCTGCGCAAGTCGCTGACGGTGATCCCGGTCGGCATCGCCATGGGCGTGATTGTGATGAGCATGACGATGGTGACGTCGGTCAAGCTGGCCTATCCGCTGCTGGTGCTGGTGGGGCTGCTGGGCGGCTTCTTCCTGGTGCCGATGAACGCGCTGCTGCAACACCGCGGCCACGTGCTGATGAGCGCCGGCCATTCGATCGCGGTGCAGAATTTCAATGAGAATCTGTCGATCCTGACGATGCTGGCGGTGTACTCGCTGATGCTGCGCGCACACCTGAATCTGGACATCATCATTCTGCTGTTCGGCCTGTTCCTGGCCGGCACCATGCTGTATATCCTGCGCCGTCACCAACGCAATCAGCGCGAGTTCGACTCGGTCGCGCTGATCGGCGAAGCCAAGCACTAAGGCGGCAGCACGCCGTCCTGGCGGCGCTGCGCGGCTTGCGCGCGCCAGCTGTCGGGGACGATGAATCCCCGGCGTTCTTCCACCAGCCACTCCCCTGATTCCCGCAGCGCCGCGACCATGACCGGCGCGGCGGCGTCCTGCAATGCAGCCAGCAGTTCGTCCTTGCCGATGCTGTCGGCGGTTTTCAGCGGCGCCAGCCATTGCAGGCGCGGCATGATGGCGTAGCGCTGCGCCGGCAGGTCTTGCGCCTGCGCCTGCGTCATCCAGAAACCGTGGCAGTGCTGCTGCGAGATGCCCGGCATCGGCGGCGCGCCGTCCGGATAGAACAGCCAGCCTTTGACCAGCGCCTGCGCGCGCGTGACCGGCTGCGGCAGCAAGGCCTGTGCGGCCGGATGCTGCGACAGCGACAGCTGCTTGTCGAAAATCTTGCGCATCTTGACGCCCAGCGTGTCGGCCAGGTTGGGGCCGATCAGGCCGTTGAAATCGCCGCCGGTGCTGCCGGCATCGAGCAGGTAGAACTTGGTGGCGAATTCGATGTGGACGAGGTCTTCGCCTTCGCGCAGCAGGAAATCGAATTCGCCGATGGTGTCGGTGCGGTCGGCGCGCACTTGCAGGCCATGGGCGACCAGCTGGCCGTGCTCCGCGAAGTAAAAAGCCATCAGCTTCTCGGCGTAGAGGCCGAGGCGTGAATAGTGCTTGCCGCCGAGTGCGGTTTCCAGCGGCGACGGATCGAGCTCCAGCGCGGCCAGCCAGGCGATGGTGGCCGGCGACAGTGCACCCAGCGTGGCGATGCGGCCCTGCCAGTGCGGCGCGGCGGGATCGAGCAGGTCTGGCGCGTCCAGCAGCCATGCCAGCGCGCGCACGTGCGGATTGCTCAGGTGCGGCCAGCGGCTTTCGAAGATGGCCTGGTAGGGAGCGCCCGGCGGCAGCGTGGCTGGCGCGCCGGGCAGCTGGTCAGCCATGGCTGGCTTTCGCCAGGCACAGGTCGCCCCAGGCTTTGGCCTTGTCTTCCGGCTTGCGCAGCAGATCGTCCGGGTGGTAAGTCGCCACCACCGGCAGGTTGCCGGCGCCGTAGCGCATGACCTTGCCGCGCGCCGCCGGGCCCATCATCAAGCCTTTGGCGGCCAGCTGGCCGAAGGTCATGGCCATTTGGGCGCCGGTCAGCGCCAGCTCGCGGTCCAGGTAGGGACGGCAGGCCAGGAATTCTTCGGCGGTTGGGGCGCGGTCGGTGCCGTCCGGATTGGCTGGGCGGCATTTGATCAGGTTGGTAACGTAGACGTCGGCTTCCGGCTTGAGCTCGATGGCTTTCAGCATGTTGTCCAGCAGCTGGCCGGCTTCGACGGCGATGGCCTGCGCTTCCTTTTCATCCAGGCGCGATGGGGCGGTGCCGATGGCGATCCAGCTTGCGTTGTCGGCGCCACGGCCGTTGACGGCGGCGCGGCGGGTTTCGCAGAGCGTGCAACGGGTGCAGGTGGAAACGGCGGCCTTTAGGGCGGTCCAGTCCATGGCGGCGATGGCTTCGTCGCTGACTGGTGCGGGGCGCGATGGCGCCGGGGCGTCGTCGAACCAGGCGGTCGATTCAGCATCGGGCGCGGCAACGTCGTCTGCGGCAGCGGCGCGCGCGGACGAGCGGGCCTGCGGCGCGGGCGCCGGGGCTGCGGGACGCTGGGCTGCCGGGCGCGCC
>NZ_WKJL01000017.1 GCF_009674565.1 Duganella aquatilis | reverse complement strand
GCACCGCCGCCGCGTTGGCCGGGCCGGCGCCCAGCTCGGCATCCAGCGCGCCGGGCGCCACGCCGACCAGCGTGGCCAGTTCGTCGCGATAGGCGTCGAGCTGCGCACCCAGCGGCTCGGCCTGGGAACGTGTGGTTTCCAGTTGTCCCTGCAGGCGCGTGATGTCCAACTCGGATGCGGTGCCGGCTTTGACGCGGCGTAGCGCCAGCTCAAGCGAGCGCTGCTGACGTTCGATGGCGGCATTGCTGAGCGCCACCTGCGCCTGCGTCGAACGCAGGTTCACATAAGCCTGCGCCACTTCGGCCACCAGGCTCAGTTGAGCGTCGGCCAGCCGGGCTTCCGCTGCTTCGGCTGCTGCGCCGGCCGCTTCGGTGGCGCGGCGCTGGCCGCCGAACAAATCGATTTCCCAGGTGGCGTCGAAGCCGACGCTGTACAGGTTGAGCGAGGACGGAATCGACAGGCTGTCGTTGTTGCCGCCATCGCTGGCGCTGTCATTGCTGCTGCCGCTGCCCAAGGTCGGCAGATGCGCGTGTGCCGCCAGCGCCGTGGCGCTGCCCTTCGGTTTTCCATTGGCCTGCTCGCTGCGCAGCGAGGCGCGAGCCTGGCGCACGCGCGCCGACGCCAGCGCCAGATTCGGATTGGCTTGCAGCGCGCGGTCGACCAGCTGGTCCAGCAACGGATCGCCCAGTTCGGTCCACCAGTGCGCCAGCGCTTTGCTGTCAGCTGGCGTGGCGGGCATATCGGGCGTGCCGGCGCGGGCAAAGCCTGCCGCCTGCGGCGTGACGGGCGGCCCGGCGTAGTCGGTGCCCACGGTAGTGCAGGCGCTCAGCAAGCCGGCGCCGCCCAGGCAGGCGAGCAGCAGGGATGGAACGGTTGGTAATTTCATCAAATTCTCCTTAGTGCGCCGCTTCCGGCGGTGCATTCTTGTTCAGCGGGCGCAGGAACAGCACCAGCGGGGTCACGCAGCAGATGCCGACCGCGAGTATCCAGAACAAGTCGATATAGGTCAGCGTCAGCGCCTGCACCTGGACGATGCCGTTCAGACTTTGCAACGCCTGCGGCAGGCCGCCCAAAGCGTGTACCTGCGTCGCCAGATAGTCCTGCACGCCACCGCGATTGGCGTCCATCGTTTCTTCCAGCCGGCGCTGGTGGAACCACAGCCGCTGGTCCTGCACCACGGCGACGCCGGCCAGCGCCAGCGATCCGCCCATGTTGCGGGCGGCGTTGAAGAGGCCGGAGGCGTCGGCCGCAAATTCGCGGCTAACCGACTGGATCGCAGCCTGGCTCAGGAACATCATGGCGAAAATGGTGCCCAGTCCGCGCATCAGCTGCGACGGAATGAAGTCGTCGCCGGCCGCCAGCGCGGTCAGGCTGGTTTCCATCCAGGCGCTGAAAGCCAGTACCACCAGGCCAAAGCCGACCGCCAGCCGGATGTCGAGCTTGCGGAACAGGATGGGCACAAACGGCATCATCATCAGGCTGGGCACGCCCGACAGCGCGACGATCTGGCCGGCCTGCAGCGAGTTGTAGCCGGCCACGGTGGCCAGGAATTGCGGGATCACATAGGAGGTGCCATACACCACCATGCCGATCATGGTGCCCATCACCACCACGCTGCCGAACTGCCGGCTGAGCAGCAGCTTGAGACGTATCACCGGCCGCTTGGCCGTGAACTGGCCGATCATCATCAGCACGAAGCCGCTGACCGACAACAGCGTCAGCCAGATGATCAGTTCCGACGAAAACCATTGTTCGCGCTGGCCTTCTTCCAGCACCACGGTCAGGCCGCCGAGGAAAGCGGCCAGGCCGGCGATGCCCAGCCAGTCCGCCTCCAGCAGCTGGCTGGTTTGCGCCTTGACGTGCGGCAGGCCCACCAGCAGCAGCACGATCAGGCCGATGCAAATCGGCAGGTTCAGGAAGAAGGCGTAGTGCCAGCTCAGATGCTCGGTCAGCCAGCCGCCGATCAGCGGTCCGATCACCGGGCCGAGAATCGCGGTGGCGCCAAACATCGCCGTGCCGATCGCCTGCTGGTTGCGCGGCAGCCGGGTGGCGATGATGGTCTGGGCCGTGGGAATCATGGCGCCGCCGGTAAAGCCTTGGCCGACGCGGCCGACGATCATCATGCCGAGCGAGGTCGACAAGCCGCACAGCATGGAAAACACCGTGAACAGTCCGGCCGCCACCAACAGGAAGGTGCGCAGGCCGAACACCCGCTCCAGCCAGCCGCATAGCGGAATGATGACGATTTCCGACACCAGGTAGCCGGTGGCGATCCAGGTGCCCTCGGTGCCGCTGGCGCCGATTTCACCCTGGATGGTGGGCAGCGACGAATTGACGATCGAGATGTCGAGCGTGGCCATCAGGGCGCCCAGCGTGCCGGCTGCGACCGCCAGCCAGGCGGCGGCGTCAGCGCGCTCGGGCGGCGCCGGCTTGGCGGCCTCAGGCTTGGCCTCGTCAGGTTTGGCGGCTTCGCTCACTGGCGCGCCTCTTTGTGGGCATCTTCGTTGGCACGGATCTGCTTGACGGCATCCTTGGCGCTGGTGGTGTCCACCACCACTTTCAGCGACAGGCCAGGCACCAGCACGCGTCGGGTTTCAGCGGTCGCATCGATCGCCAGGCGCACCGGCACGCGCTGGACAATCTTGGTGAAATTGCCGGTGGCGTTTTGCGGCGGCAACAGCGAAAACTGCGCGCCGGTGCCGGGCGCCAGGCTTTCGACATGGCCGTGCAGCTTCAGGCCGGGCAAGGCGTCGATCTTGATTTCGGCCGGCTGGCCGAGCCGCATGCGGCCGATCTGCGTTTCCTTGAAGTTGGCGGAGATGTAGAGCGTATTCAGCGGCACGATCGACATCAGCCGCGTGCCGGGCTGGGCGAACTGGCCCACTCGCACGGTCAGATCGCCGACGCGGCCGTCGGCGCTGGCGCTCAGCTGGGTCGATTCCAGATTGACGTCCGCCGCCTTCAGCTGCGCGCGGGCGGTGCCGGACTGCGCCTCGGCCTGGCGCACCTGCGCCTGCAGCGAAGCGATGTGTTTGACGGCGTTGTCCAGCGCCGCCTGCTGCGCGGCGACCTGGCGCGCACTCTGCTCGGCCTGATTGCGGCGCGTGGCCAGCGTTTCGGCGTTCTCCGCGCCGATCTCGACCAGCGGCGCATACCGCGCCACTTCACGCTTGGCGAAATCGGCGTTGTCGCGCGCGGCGGCCAGCTGGGCGCGCATCTGGGCGACCGTCGATTCTTGCTCGGCAACCTGGGCCCGCACCGCATCGGCAGTCGCGTGGGCGATCTCGATCTGGGCCTGATATTGTTCAGTCTGAGCGTTGTAGTCGCGCGGATCGATGCGCACCAGCGGCTGGCCGGCCTTCACGTCCTGGTTTTCCTTGACCAGCACCTCGGCGATGTAGCCGTTGATCTTGGGCGAGACGGTAATGTCGTCGGCGCGCAGATAGGCGTCGTCGGTGTCCTCGAAGTACTGGCCGATCAGCTCGTGATACAGAAACCAGCCGCCGCCCAGCAGCACGGCCACCGCGCCCAGCGACAGCAATACCACGCGGATTTTCCGCTTTTTGGCGGGCGCCTCCACCTTCTCGTCTTGCTTGTCGTTGCCGTTGTTTTCAGGTTCGCTCATATGGTTCTTTCGGGAGAAAAGTGCGGTAGTTCACACAAACGTGTTAATTCACACGATTGTATGATGTTTGCCGGACTTGTGCCACACGAAAGATGAGGCTGGTCTTTTACCAGGTGGTGGCCAGCTTCGCCATGACGACGGTGCGATTTCACCAGCAGCGTTGCCGAAAGCGTTAGAATGACGGGTTACGCACGGGGGCGGTGTCCGCCCCCGCAAACCAGACTCATCGCACCGCCTAAAGAACCAATGACCACCGTCCCGAACGAAATCAACGCCGCCGCCGTCAAGAACAGTCCTACTGAAAAACTCACGCCGATGATGGCCCAATATATGAGCATCAAGAGCCAGCACCCGGACATGCTGGTGTTCTACCGCATGGGCGATTTCTATGAGCTGTTCCACGAAGACGCGGAAAAGGCGGCGCGCATTCTCGGCATTACACTGACGGCGCGCGGTTCGTCGGGCGGCCAGCCGATCAAGATGTGCGGCGTGCCGTTTCATTCGCTGGAAGGCTATCTGGCCAAGCTGGTCAAGATCGGCGAGTCGTGCGCCATCTGCGAACAGATCGGCGATCCGGCCACCAGCAAGGGACCGGTCGAACGCAAGGTGATGCGCGTGGTCACGCCAGGCACGCTGACCGATGCCGACCTGCTGCCGGAAAAATCGGAACGTCCGCTGCTGGCCCTGTGCATCATCAGCCAGCGCAAGGTGGCCACCGCCGGCCTGGCGTGGCTGTCGCTGGCCAGCGGCGCGCTGCGCCTGATGGAGTTCTCCGGCGATGCGCATACCGTCAACGCCCGCATCCAGCAGGAGCTGGAACGCATCTCGCCGGCCGAACTGCTGCGCGGCGATAACGGCGAGCTGTTTGAGGAGTACGCGGCCTGCCACGTCAACCGCGTGCCGGAATGGCACTTCGACGTGGTCAGCGGCCACAAGGCGCTGCTGGACCAGTTGGCCGTCGCCACGCTGACCGGCTTCGGCGCCGATGGCCTGGGCGCCGCTTTTGGCGCGGCCGGCGCGCTGCTGCGCTACGCACAATCGACGCAAGGCCGCGGCCTGCAGCACGTGCGCACGCTGACCACCGAAACCGAAAATGAATTCATCGGCCTCGACGCCGCCACCCGCCGCAACCTGGAACTGACCGAGACGATACGCGGCCAGGAATCGCCGACGCTGTTCTCGCTGCTGGACCACTGCCGCACCGCCATGGGTTCGCGCCTGCTGCGCCACTGGCTGCACCACGCGCGCCGCGACCAGCACATCGCGCGTTCGCGCCACCAGGCCATCGCCGCGCTGGCGCAGGCCGACGCCACCGGTTCGCTGTCGCAGACGCTGGCGCAGGTGCCGGACATCGAGCGCATCACCACCCGCATCGCCCTGCTGTCGGCGCGTCCGCGCGACCTGGCCAGCCTGCGCGACGGCCTGATTCAGCTGCCGGCCCTGCGCCACGGCATGCAGCGCACGCTGACCGATGCGCAAGGCCTGCTGGCCGCCATCCACGCCGACCTGTCGACGCCGGAGTCCTGCCTCGACCTGCTGCAACGCGCGGTGATGCCGGAACCGGCGGTGATGGTGCGCGACGGCGGCGTGATCGCGCGCGGCTTCGACGCGGAGCTGGACGAACTGCGCGGCCTGTCGGAAAACGCCGGCCAGTATCTGGTGGACCTGGAGACGCGCGAACGCGCCCGCACCGGCATCGCCAACCTGCGCGTGGAGTACAACAAGGTGCACGGCTTCTACATCGAAGTCACCAACGGCCAGGCCACCAAGGTGCCGGACGACTACCGCCGCCGCCAGACGCTGAAGAACTGCGAACGCTACATCACGCCGGAACTGAAGGCCTTCGAAGACAAGGCGCTGTCGGCGCAGGACCGCGCACTGGCGCGCGAGAAGATGCTGTACGACCAACTGCTGGGCGATCTCGCGCCGTTCATCGGCGTGCTGCAAACCATCGCCCGCGCACTGGCGCAGCTGGATACGCTGACCGCCCTCACCGACCACGCGCTGCGCCACAACTGGTGCGCGCCGGAGCTGGTGGACACGCCGTGCATCAACATCAAGGAAGGCCGCCATCCGGTGGTGGAAAACCAGATCGAACGCTTCATCGCCAACGACTGCCGCTTCGTCGACGAACGCCGCCTGCTGCTGATCACCGGCCCCAACATGGGCGGTAAGTCGACCTTCATGCGCCAGGTGGCGCTGATTACGCTGCTGGCCTACATGGGCAGCTACGTGCCGGCGCAAAGCGCCGTGATCGGCCCGATCGACCGCATCTTCACCCGCATCGGCGCCACCGACGATCTGGCCGGCGGCCGCTCGACCTTCATGGTGGAGATGACCGAAGCCGCCGCCATCCTGAACGGCGCCACCGCCAACTCGCTGGTGCTGATGGACGAAATCGGCCGCGGCACCTCGACCTTCGACGGCCTGGCGCTGGCGTGGGCCATCGCGCGTCACCTGATCGACACCAGCCGCAGCTTCTCGCTGTTCGCCACCCACTACTTCGAACTGACGCAACTGCCGGACAGCCATCCGACCGCCAGCAACGTCCACCTGTCGGCGGTGGAACACAAGGACAGCATCGTGTTCCTGCACGCGGTGCAGGACGGCCCGGCCTCGCAAAGCTACGGCTTGCAGGTGGCGCAGCTGGCCGGCGTGCCGCAGCCGGTGATCAAGGCCGCGCGCAAGCACCTGGCGCGGCTGGAGGCGCAGGCGCTGGACGCCACGCCGCAGCTGGACCTGTTCGCCGCGCCGTCGGTCGACGCCAACGATGAGGAAGTCGAGGCGACCGCGCCGGCCGCCGCCAGTCCTGCCATGCGCGAGCTGCTCGACGCGCTGGACGATCTGGACCCGGATGCGCTGACGCCGCGCGAAGCGCTGGACCGCCTGTACCAGCTGAAGCGCCTGACGGAATCGGCACAAGCATGATGCCGCGCGTGCGCCGCCGCATGCTGCTGGCCGCCATGATGGCGGCCGCGCTAGCGACGGCGCGCGCCGCTCCGATCACCGCGTCAGCGCCGGTGCGCGCCTTCGCCTTCGGCGTCATCGGCCATCCCCTGCAGCACGGCCGTGACGAGGCGGCGCTCAAGCGCGCCATTGCCGATGTGGCGCAAACCACGCCGGCCTTCGTGGTCGCCACCGGCATCAAGGCCGCCACCGAGCCATGCAGCGACAAGCTGTACGCCCAGCGCCGCGACCTGCTGAACGAATCGGCGGCGCCGATGGTCGTGTCGCTGGCCGGCAGCGACTGGAGCGCCTGCCTCAACTCGGCCGGCCGCTCCAACGCCATCGAACGCCTGAACCGCCTGCGCGAAGTGTTCTACGTCGACAGCGAATCGCTGGGCGCGCGCAAGCTGCAGGTGACGCGGCTGTCGTCCACCGCCAAGTTCCGCAGCTACGCCGAGAACTCGCACTGGGAATACGGCAAGGTGCTGTTCGCAACGATTAATCTGCCGGCGAATAACAACCACTATCGCCCGGAAGCGGGCCGCAACAGCGAGTTCGAAGACCGCCTGGTGGCCAACCGCGCCTGGCTGCATCGCCTGTTCACGCTGGCGGAGCGGCAGAAGATGCAGGGACTGGTGCTGTTCTCGGACGGCGACGCCGGCGTCACGGCGGAGGAAGGCTTCTCGCTGCTAGCGAGTTTTCAGACAAAACAGGATGGCTTTGCCGAAGTGCGCAAGCAGATACGCGGCATGGCGGAAAAGTACAAGGGGAAGGTGCTGCTGATTGATGCCCAGCCTGTGCAGCAAGGTGCGCAGGGCGAGCCGGCCATCCAGTGGCGCGAGAATGTGGGACATGTGACCATGACCTCGGACTGGGCCGAGGTGCACGTCACGCCGGGCGCCGCCGCCCTGTTCTCCATCAAGGGCGGCAGCGCCGCGGCGACTACCGATTAGTGAATCGGGTGGATGGCGACGTGGTCGCCCTCTTCACCTTCGTCGTCCTCGTCACCGTGGTGGTGGCCGTGGGCGCCGTGCACGTGGCCGTGGGCGATTTCTTCATCGGTGGCTTCGCGCACGTCGGTCACGTTCAGCGAGAAACGCAGCGCCATGCCGGCCAGCGGGTGATTGCCGTCCAGGACCACTTTGTCGTCAGCGATGTCGGTCACGGTGAAGATCATGGCTTCTTCGCCACTGTCGCCGTCCGGCATGCCTTCGAACTGCATGCCCACTTCCAGCGGCTCCGGCAGGCGGTTGCGTGCTTCGACCTTGACCAGGGAAGCGTCGTAGTCGCCGAATGCATCTTCCGGTTCGATCTGGATAATCGACGCGTAGCCGACTTCTTTGCCATCCAGTTCTTCTTCGATTTTCGGCAGCGTGTTCTCGTAGCCACCGTGCAGGTAAACCATAGGCTGACGGCCGTCTTCGATCAGATTGTCCTGGGCATCGGACAGTTTATAGTTCACAGTCACGACTGTATTCTTGGCAATCTTCATGTTATGCATCCTTTCTGTAATTAGCCCCGGATTATACCTTGGATCGGCAGGCGGCCGCTTCGGGCCACCGAGCGCATAAGGATATGCCGATTCCGTTCTGGCCGCCGCGCGCCAGCCGTTCTACAATCGTGGCATGCAAGCCGCCACCTCCGACAAACTCGCCCAATGGCTGCTCAGCAGCATCGCGCTGGACGCCGCCGCCATGCACGTGGGCCGCTATTGCGGGCCATGGCGGGCGTCGACGGCCGGCAAGGCGCTGTCCAGCTTCCACCTGGTGCTGAGCGGCGACTGCTGGCTGCACATCGAGGGCCAGCCGCCGCTGCATTTGCGGGCGCGCGACGGCGTCTTCCTGATGAGCGATGTGCCGCACTTCCTCAGTCCTTCGGCCGATCCGGCGACGCCGTTGCAGCGCCCCGCCATGCGGCCGCTGGGCGAGGCGCCGGAGCCGGACAGCGCCGGCCTGGCCTGCGGCTTTTTCCGCTTCAGCGGCGCTCTGAGCCCGCTGGTGATCGCCTCCTTCCCCGAATACCTGGTCTGCCGCAGCGGCGACCCGGCGCTGGGCCATACGGCGGCGCTGTTCGACATGATCGTGGCCGAAGGCGGCGGCGATCCGGAACGGCCGTCGCCGCTGATCGCGCGCCTGGTCGAGCTGCTGTTCTTCTACCTGATCCGCCACGCCAGCCAGCGCGAGGCGCTGAGCGCCGGCCTGCTGTCCCTGGCCCAGCGCGGCGAGTTCATGGCGCTGCTGGACGAGATGCTGCGCAGTCCCGGCGAGGACTGGTCGATCGCGCGCATGGCGTCGGCCGCGCACATGTCGCGCGCGGCGTTCTGCAAGCACTTCACCGGGGCCGGCGGCGTGACGCCGGCGCAGTTCCTGCTGCGGCTGCGCATGCGGCTGGCGGCGCAGCGCCTGAACGCCGGCGATTCGGTGGAGCAGGCGGCCAGCCATGTGGGTTACCAATCGCATGCCGCTTTCACGCGCGCCTTCAAGCGCATCGTCGGCGAACAGCCGGGCGCCTATCGCCGCCAGCTGCGCGCCGCCGCATAAAAAGACGTTTGAGCACAAAACCACGACTTTTGAACATGGTGTGGATGGCGGCATGATCGGATAATATGCCATCAACCTTACCGGAAAATGCCATGTCCCGACTCACTCTGCAGACCCTTGACACCGCGCCGGCCGACAGCCGTCCTTTCGTGGAAAAAGCGATCGCCAACAACGGCTATCTGCCCAACCTGATCGGCGTGCTGGCCAATGCGCCGGTGGCGCTGGAAACCTACCTGACCGTCTCCGCCATCAACGCGCGCGCCAGCCTGTCGCTGGCCGAGCGCGAGGTGGTGCAGATCACCGCCGCGCGCATCCATGGTTGCGACTTCTGCGTGGCCGGCCACACCGCCATCTGGCTGAAGAAAGCCGGCCAGTCGCCGGAAGCGGTACGCGCACTGCACGAAGGCGCGCCGACCGGCGACGCCAGACTGGATGCGGTGGCGGCCTTCGCCGGCGCCGTGATCGCGCGCCGTGGCGCCGTCGATGACGCCGACCTGCAAGCCTTCCTGGCCGCCGGCTACAACCAGCAGCAGGCGCTGGAGGTGGTGCTGGGCATCAGCCTGGCGACGCTGTGCAACTTCGCCAACAGCCTGGCCGGCACGCCGGTCAATCCGCAGTTGCAGCCTTACCTGCCCGGAGCGGTGTAAGCATGGCGGCCCTGCACGACTGGCTGGCGCAGCACGCCGACACGCTCGATCAATCGGCATCGCTCGGCGACGAGGTGATGCCGGCGCTGGCCGCACATGGCTGCTTCCGCGCCGGCGTGCCGTTGGCGCTGGGCGGCGCGGCTGGCGAATACGGCGATGTGCGCGACGCCATTCTGGGCATCGCCGAAGTGGCGCGCCATTCGGTGACGGCGGCGTTTGTGTACTGGAGCCAGCGCAGCTTTGTCGAGTATCTGCTGCAAAGCTCCAACACGGCGCTGCGCGACCGCCTGCTACCGGCGCTGCTGGATGGCTCGCTGGCCGGCGCCACCGGCTTGTCCAATGCGATGAAGTTCCTGTCCGGGATGGAGGCGCTGTCGGTGCAGGGCTCGGCCAATGGCGATGGCTGGTTGTTGAACGGCAAGCTGGCATGGATTACCAATCTGCGGCCACAGCGCTTTGTCGCGGCGGCGGCCGTGGCGCCGGTCGATGGTTCGACGCCGCTGGTGGCGATGTTCGCCAGCGACGACGTGGGCGTGCAGCGCAGCGACAACCTGGCGCTGATCGCTCTACGCGGCAGCAATACGGCGGCGGTGCGGCTGGAGCATGTGGCCGCCGGTGCGGACTATGTGATTGCGGCGCAGGCGCCGGCGTGGCTGGCGCGGGTGCGGCCGGCTTTTCTGGGCATGCAGTGCGGGATGTCGATCGGCCTGGCGGCTGCGGCGCTGGACAAGGCGGCGCAGGTGGCGGCCGCCGCCCGCGGCCAGTTGGGCGAACAGATCGCCGCCGCGCAGCAGGCCTTGTCGGCGCTGACGGCGCAATTGCTGGAAGGCGTGGCCGATGGGCGCTTCGTGACGGCGGCGCCGGCGCTGTTCAAGCTGCGCATCGCGCTGGCGGAGCTGGTGCAGCAGGCGCTGATGCTGGAACTGCAAGCCAAGGGCGGACACGCTTACCTGACGCAGGAAGAAGACGGCTTCGCGCGCCGCTGGCGCGAATCGGCCTTCATCCCGGTGATCACGCCGAGCATCACGCAACTGCAAGCGGCGCTGGCCAAGCACGCCGCAGCGGCGGCATGACGGTCGCTGACTGGGCGCTGCGCGCCGACGGCCTGGCGTTTGCCTACGCCGGTGGCGCGCCTACCTTTGAAGACATCTCGCTCGGCGTGCGGCCGCGCGAGATCGTGGCGCTGCTGGGCGGCAGCGGCTGCGGCAAATCGACGCTGCTGCGCGTGCTGGCCGGTCTGCAGCCGCCGACCGCCGGCCGCGTCCAGTTCCTCGGTGCGCCGCTGACGGAGCCGAGTCCGCGCAGCGCGCTGGTGTTCCAGCAAGCCAGCCTGCTGCCCTGGCTGAACGTCACCGCCAATGCCGGCTTCGGCCTGGACTTCGCGCGCCAGCCGAAGATCGCCCGCGCCGAGCACGCGCAGCGCGTGCAGGACGCCATCGCCGCCGTCGGTCTCGAAGGCAGCGAGAAGCGTTACCCGGCCGCCCTCTCCGGCGGCATGGCGCAACGCGTCGCCCTGGCCCGCGCCCTCGCGCGCCAGCCGGAACTGCTGTTCGCCGACGAACCCTTCTCCGCACTGGACGCCATCACCCGCGCCGAAATGCAAACCCTGCTGGTCGACGTGGTCCACCGCTGGCACACCGCCGCGCTGCTGGTCACGCACGACATCGACGAAGCCATCCTGGTCGCCGACCGCATCATCCTGATGGGCGGCCGGCCCGGCGCCATCGTGCGCGAATGGCAGGTCGACCTGCCACGTCCGCGCCTGGCCGACGGCGCAGCGGTCAGCAAACTGCGCCTCGATATCCTGGCCGCCCTGCAAGGCCAACGCACCACCGCATCCACGACGACAGAAAGCACAATATGAACAAAGCACCTCACATCTGCCTGGCCTCCGACTGCGATTGCGGCATGACCCGCCGCGACTTCCTGCGCGTGTCCGCACTGGGCACCGCCAGCGTCGCCGCGCCGCTGCTGTTCGCCGGCGACGCCATGGCCCAGCAAGGTCCGAAAGGCGACGACCAGCCGGTGAAGATCGGCTATCTGCCGATCACCGACGCCACGCCGCTGCTGGTGGCGCACGGCCGCAAGCTGTTCGAAGCCGAAGGCCTGCAAGCCGAGGCGCCGCGCCTGTTCCGCAGCTGGGCGCAGATCATCGAAGCCTTCGTCTCCGGCCAGGTGAACGTGATCCACCTGCTGTCGCCGGCCACCATGTCGGTGCGCTACGGCGCCAAGTTCCCGGCCAAGGTGGTGGCGTGGAACCACATCAACGGCTCGGCGCTGACGGTCGCCAAGGACATCAACAGCGTCGCCGACCTCGGTGGCCGCAGCGTGGCGATTCCGTTCTGGTACTCGATCCACAACGTGCTGCTGCAGCAGATCCTGGCCAGGAACGGCCTGTCGGTGGTGAGCAAGGGCCGCGACGGCAGCATCGGTCCGAAAGAAGTCAATCTGGTGGTGCTGGCGCCGGCCGAGATGGTGTCGGCGCTGGCCAGCAAATCGATCGCCGGCTTCATCGTCGCCGAGCCGTTCAACGCGCTGGCCGAAACCAACGGCGTCGGCAAGGTGCTGCGCTTCTCCGGCGACGTCTGGAAGAATCACGCCTGCTGCGTCACCTTCCTGTCGGAGCGCGACATCAGCACCCGTCCGGAATGGGCGCAGCGCGTCACCAACGCCATCGTCAAGGCGCAGCTGTGGACGCGCTCCAACCAGCTCGACACGGCGCGCCTGCTGTCGAACGGCGACAGCCACAAATACACGCCGCACGCGCTGCAGGTGCTGTCCAAGGTGCTGACCGTGACCGACTACGCGGAATACGAGAAGACCGGCATCATCGTGCACAAGGACTGGAACCAGCGCCGCATCGACTTCCAGCCTTACCCGTTCGCCTCGTACACAGAGCAGATGGTGCGCGCCTTGCAGAAGACGCGTCTCGAAGGCGACACCGGCTTCCTGCAAAAACTCGACCCGGCCTTTGTCGCCAGGGACCTGGTGGACGACCGCTTCGTGCGCAAGGCCATCACCGCCGTCGGCGGCCCGCAAGCCTTCGGCCTGCCGGCCAATCTGATGCGCACTGAAACGCTGGCCATCTGATGCTGCGTCGCTTTGCTTTGCCGCTGCTGGGCTTTGCGGTGGCGCTGCTGCTGTGGCAAGTCGGCGTGTCCGCGCTGGAAAAGGACACGCCGATCGCCGCCGCCTTCGCGCCGCTGCAGGCCGGCCGCGCGCTGCTGCTGATGCTGCAGGGGCCGGACATCTGGCGCGACGTCGGCCTCAGTCTGCGCCGCGTCGGCTACGGGCTGTTGGCTGCGGCGCTGATCGGCATTCCGCTCGGTGTGCTGGTGGGCAGTTCGAAGCGCTTCGCGGCGGCGGCCATGCCGCTGTTCCAGTTGCTGCGCATGGTGTCGCCGCTGTCGTGGATGCCGCTGGCGGTGATGACGCTGGGTGTGGGCGACGCGCCGGTCTACTTCCTGCTGGCGTTTGCGGCGGTGTGGCCGATTCTGCTCAACACCGCCACCGGCGTGGCGCGGCTCGATCCCAACTGGCTGCTGCTGGCGCGCAGCCTGTCGGCCACGCGCAGCGAGACGGTTTTCAAGGTGGTGCTGCCGGGGATTACCGCCGATATCCTGACCGGTGTGCGGCTGGCGATCGGCATCATCTGGATCGTGCTGGTGCCGGCGGAGATGCTGGGCGTGTCGGCGGGACTGGGCTACTTCATCCTCGACGCGCGCGACCGCCTGGCCTACAACGAGCTGATGGCGGCGATTGTGCTGATCGGCATACTCGGATTCCTGCTGGACTGGCTGGCCCGCGCCGCCCATGCGCGCTGGCTGCATACACGTTGATTTGACAAGGCCGAGGTTATAATCGCGGTATGAAAAAATTACCGCTCCTCGGCGACATCACGCCGGCGCAGTTCCTGCGCGAATACTGGCATAAAAAGCCACTCCTGATCCGCAACGCCATCCCCGGCTTCAAGCCGCTGCTGTCGTTTGACGCGCTGGCCAAGCTGGCCTCCACCAACCACGCCGAATCGCGCCTGGTCACCGGCTTCGACGGCGAATGGTCCTTGCAGCACGGCCCGCTGGAATCGCTGCCGCCGCGCGACAAGAAGGAATGGACCATGCTGGTCCAGGGCGTCAACCTGTTCGACGCCAAGGCCGACGCGCTGCTGCGCCAGTTCCGCTTCCTGCCGGATGCCCGCCTCGACGACCTGATGATCAGCTTCGCCACCGACGGCGGCGGCGTCGGTCCGCACTTCGATTCCTACGACGTGTTCCTGCTGCAGGCCCAGGGCCAGCGCCGCTGGCAAATCGGCCCACAGAAAGACCTGACCATCATCGACGGCCTGCCGCTGAAAATCCTGGCCAACTTCACGCCGGACGAAGAGTTCGTGCTGAATCCCGGCGACATGCTGTACCTGCCGCCGCACTACGCGCACGACGGCATCGCCATCGGCGACTGCCAGACCTATTCGATCGGCTTCCGTTCGCCGTCGTACCAGGAACTCGGCGAGAACTTCCTGCAATTCATGGCCGACTCGATCGACCTGCCGGGCCGCTACGCCGATCCGGAACTGGAAGCGACCGCCAAGCCGGCCGAGATCCCGCGCGCCATGCTGACGGCGCTGACCGAGGAACTGAACAAGGTGCGCTTCACCGAGGAAGACATCACCATCTTCTTCGGCGAGTACCTGTCCGAGCCGAAGCACAATGTGTTCTTCACCGGCCCGGCCAAGCCGCTCACCGTCGGCAAGTTCGGCGAAGCGGTGATGAAGAAGGGCCTGGTCCTGTCGCGCAAGACGCAGATGCTGTATCGCGGCAAGAACGTCTTCATCAACGGCGAATCGTTCGGCGTCGGCAAGGCCGACAAGGCCACGCTGGAGCTGCTGGCCAACAACCGCCGCCTGGAAGGCGCGGAGTTCGCCGCCGCCTCGGACGACGTGCTGGAAGCGCTGTACACCTGGTACCAGGACGGCTGGGTCGAACTGGCTTGAGTCAAAACGGGAGGCAAGATGGACCGACTGGTTATTCCCTTCACCACGCGGACGGAATTTCAGCAGCATTTGGCCAGTTGCCTCTCGCGCGCCGAACAGACGCTGCAGCTGTTCGACCCGGACTACGGCATCTGGGAGCTGGGCAGCAGCGCCAGCGACGCCCAGCTGCGGCGCTTCCTGCACGGCGGCGGCCGCCTGCAGCTGGTGGGCCACGACGGCCGCCACATCGAACGCGAGGCGCCGCGCTTCCTGCGCCTGTTCAAGGATTATGGCCATTTGATTGAAGTGCGCCGCACCAGCCAGCAATTACGCCAATTAAGCGATTCTTTTTGTATTGCCGATCAGCGCGATATTGTCCGGCGTTTTCATGCCGATCATTTCCGCGGGGAAGCTGTTTTTAACGGACCTCAAGACCTGCAAACCAGCCTGGAACGTTTCCTTACAATTTGGATAGAGTCGGGGCCGGGATTGTTAGCAAACGCAACTGGATTATCAGCCAGTTAGGAGTAAAATGCTGGGCAGCACGGTAGTTAGCTGGACTTAGCCTCAAGTAAAGTCCGAAACGAAATGTTGCGATATCGCAAAATAGTTATGTGTTAGGCTTGTTGAACTATTGCGATGCACTAAAAATCGCTATAATATTCGGCTAGGAAGTTTCCGTTGTCTAGTAGGCACCTTCTAGGTACGAAAGCCTTCGAAGACGACCTAATTGAGCGATAATTACCGGTAATTATTAATCGCAACACTGTGTTTAATTTTTGAATTAACTAAGGAAAATCCATGAAAAAATCCCTGCTGATCGCCTCCCTGCTGGCTGTTGCTCTGGCTGCTTGCTCGAAAAAAGAAGAACCAGCTCCAGCTGCTCCAGCTCCAGTAGCTGCTCCAGAAGCTGCTGCTCCAGCACCAGCTCCAGCTCCAGCAGCTGACGCTGCTGCTCCAGCTGCTGCTGCTCCAGCAGCTTCGGACGCTGCCGCTGCTCCAGCCGCTTCGGCTGCTGCTGCTCCAGCTGCTTCGAAGTAATATCAGCTTGAGAGAAAAACCGACCTTCGGGTCGGTTTTTTTTCGTCCATCGATTTATAAACTAAATGGATCGAAATAAAAAAAGCCGGCTTGCGCCGGCTTTGCGTTTCTAATTACCGCTTACTTCAGCTGTTCATGCAGCAAGGTGATGATTTTCTCGCCGACCGGGCTGGTTTCCGGCTGACCGGCATTGCTCAATACCTTGACGATACTGGTATTGCCTTCATTGGCCTTGACCGAAATACGGTAGCGTTGCGCTTCTTTATCCGCCTCGTCCGACGAACCCCAGCTAAACAGCTTGCTGAAGAAGCCTTTGGTTTCCGCCGTATCGTTGATATAACGCACGAAGTAAATACCCTGGGTACGGTCGCGATCTTCCACGGTGAAGCCGGCACGGTCCAGCGCCAGGCCGACACGGCGCCAGGCGCGGTCGAAGCCCTCGTCCACCTGCACCGCACGGTCGGCGCCAGCGCCCACCAGCGAGGCGTGCTGAGGCTGCACGATGGCGCCTTCGACGGCGGTCTTGGCGCTGGCCAGCTGTTCGCCGCCATTGCCCAGCTTGTTCATCAGGCGCGACAGGAATTCCGCTTCCAGGCCAGGGTCGTTAGGACGCGGCATCCACTTGGTGGTTTCCTTTTCGGAACCGGTGGCGATTTCCTGCACGCCGCGGTGGCTGATGTAGATCTCGCTGGAACCGTCGGCGCGGCGCTCGATGCGGGTGCGGAACTTGTCGCGCTCTCCGCTCGAATACACCGAGTCAAACACCTTGCCGATGGTGTTGCGGATGAAGTCCTGCGGAATCTTGGCGCGGTTTTCATTCCACTCGGTTTCCATGATGCCCGAGGCCGGCAGTTCTTCCGACAGGGTGAAGCCCGAATCTTCCCAGAACTGCTTCAGCTGCGGCCACAGTTGCTCCGGCGTCTGCTTGATCACCAGCCAGCGCTGGTTGCCGTCGCGCTCGACCTTGATGTCGCTCAGGCTCATCTGCGCCACGGTGCCGGCGGCCGGCTGACCAGGGATGATCGCCGCGCCAGGATTGGCCGCGCCCGATTGCGCCGCCTTGGAGGCGTTGTAGCCGGACGCGGTGGCCACGCCGTTGTTCGAATCCGGCAGCGAGTAGCGGTTGTCTTTTTGCAGCTGGGTCAGATCCGGCGGCACGTCCAGCGTGCTGGCCTTCTTGGCGGACTTGTAGTCCACCTTGTCGTTGCCCAATACCGAGCCCAGCATACCGCAGCCGCTCAGGCTGGTCAGGGTGGTCACTACTGCGCCTACCATCAGCACGCGCTGCGAGGAAATAAAAGCTGTCTTGCGAATAGTCATGTCGTTACTGTTATAAGAAGCTGAGTGCAGCAAAATATGATCCGACCCAGGTCGGGGCTAGTTGCTCGTTGCTACGGGTTTTTACAGGACGCCGGCTTCTCGCAGGGCCGAACGTACTGCCTCATGATAGCCGTCCGCCAGCGGAACCAGCGGCAGGCGGATACCGGCAGGCATCTTGCCCATTTCCGCCAGGGCCCACTTGACCGGCACCGGATTCGGCTCGATGAACAGTTTCTGGTGCAGCGGGAAGACTTTGTTGTTCAGTTCGACGGCCTTGGCGATGTCGCCGGCGATCGCCGCGCGGCACATGTCGGCCATGGCGCGCGGCGCCACGTTGGCGGTCACCGAGATATTGCCGGCGCCGCCGGCCAGCATCAGGGCCATGGCGGTCGGATCGTCGCCCGAGTACACGGCAAACGATTTCGGCGCCAGGCGCAGCAGGTCGTAGCCGCGGGCGATGTTGCCGGTCGCGTCTTTCACGCCGATGATGTTCGGCACTTCGGCCAGGCGCAGGATCGTCTCGTTGCTCATGTCGGCCACGGTACGGCCCGGCACGTTGTACAGGATGATCGGCAGGTCCACCGCCTCGGCGATGGCCTTGAAGTGCTGGTACATGCCTTCCTGGGTAGGACGGTTGTAGTAGGGCACCACTTGCAGCGTGGCGTCGGCACCGGCTTCCTTGGCGTAGCGGGTCAGCTTGATCGCCTCGGCGGTCGAATTGGCGCCGGCGCCGGCGATGATGGGGATGCGGCCCTTGGCGTGGGCGACCGTCGCCTTGATCAGCGCGCAGTGCTCTTCCACGCTGACGGTGGCCGATTCGCCGGTGGTGCCGGCGATGACGATGCTGTCCGTACCTTCGGCGATATGCCAGTCGATCAGCTGATTCAAACCCTCAAAGTCCAGACTGCCGTCTGCGTGCATCGGGGTGACGATTGCTACGATGCTGCCCTTAATCATAGGAAACCACTGCTAAAAGTATTAAAACAACGATTGTAGTCGATAGGCTGCGCCCGTGGTGCATTCGGCGGGACAAATCGACGCTCAAAATGCCGGTAATAGCGCCGCTTCCCGGGGAAAATCAGGCTTGACGGCGCAGAGTCGTTGCACCATGGCAGCTTTTGGGCTGTCGATGACGCCATCTTCGAACGCCACCACCCGCAAACCGTGCTCGCGCGCCAGTTCCAGCAGCTCGCCCGGCTGCAGCAAAAACGCCGGATTCGACGGTTTGCCGAACTGCGCATTGCCATCCGCGAAGGTTTCGTAGATCAGCACGCCGTTCGGCGCCAGGCTGGCCAGCATGTCGGCAAATAACGGCCGATGCAGGTAGTTTGTGACCACGATGCCGGCAAATCGCTGCGGACCGAAGGGCCAGGCGGCGCCCTCCTCTTCCAGGTCGATGGCGCTGGTGGTGATGCCCTGGCCGCAGGTGGCCGCCAGGGCCGCCGGATCGCGGTCGACCGCCACCACCTCGTGGCCGAGGGACGCCATGTGGCGCGAATGGCGGCCGTTGCCGCATGCCAGGTCCAGCACGGCGCCGCCGGGGACCAGGGGCGCATAACGCTGCACCCAGGGCGAAATCAGATCGCTCATGTGTATTTACCCGCTTTTACTTAGGTGTAGGCCAGGCCCATGGCCTCGCGCACGTCGCGCATGGTTTCCAGCGCCAGCTTGCGGGCCATGTCGTTGCCGTCGGCGACGATGGCGCGCACCAGCGACGGATCGTCCAGATATGGCTGGGCGCGCTCGTGCATCGGTTCCTGTTCCTTGACGATGGCGTCGATCACCGGCTGCTTGCATTCGATGCAGCCGATGCCGGCCGACTTGCAGCCCTTGACCACCCATTCCTGGGTCGGCGCATCGGAATATACCTGGTGAAATTGCCACACCGGGCAGCGCTCGGGATCGCCGGCGTCGCTGCGGCGCACGCGCGCCGGGTCGGTCGGCATGGTCTTGATCTTCTTGCTGACCGACTCCTTGTCCTCGCGCAGCGCGATGGCGTTGCCGTAGCTCTTGGACATCTTGCGGCCGTCCAGGCCCGGCAGGCGCGCGGCCTCGGTCAGGCGCGCCTGCGGCTCGACCAGGATCAGCTTGCGGCTGCCTTCGAGGTAGCCGAACAGGCGTTCGCGGTCGCCCATCGACAGGCTCTGGGCGTCGTCCAGCATGGCCTTGGCCTGGGCCAGCGCCTCTTCCTTGCCGTCCTGCTGGTATTCGGTGCGCAGTTCGTTGTACAGCTTGGCGCGCTTGCTGCCCAGCTTTTTCACGGCGTCCTGCGCCTTTTCCTCGAAACCTTTTTCCTTGCCGTACAGGTGGTTAAAACGGCGCGCGATTTCGCGCATCATTTCAATGTGCGGCACCTGGTCTTCGCCCACCGGCACCTGGCTGGCGCGGTAGATCAGCACGTCGGCCGCCTGCAGCAGCGGATAGCCGAGGAAGCCGTAGGTTGCCAGGTCCTTGCTGGCCAGATTCTCGATCTGGTCCTTGTAGGTCGGCACCCTCTCCAGCCAGCCCAGCGGCGTGGCCATCGACAGCAACAGGTGCAGTTCGGCGTGCTCGGGCACGCGCGACTGGATGAACAGGGTGGACTGCGACGGGTCAACGCCGGCGGCCAGCCAGTCGACCAGCATGTCCCAGGTGCTGCGTTCGATGACGGCGGGGTCGTCGTAGTGCGTGGTCAGCGCGTGCCAGTCGGCCACGAAGTACAGGCACGGCAGCTCGGTCTGCATCCTGATCCAGTTTTTCAGGGCGCCATGGTAGTGGCCCAGGTGCATGGAGCCGGTGGGACGCATGCCGGAGACGACGCGATCGGGATACATAGGCGGATCAGGTAAAAAGTAGTTGCAGCGGATAAACCAGCGTCTGCCAGATCACGTGCACCATGTACATGCCGCGGATCAGGAAACCGTTCAGCAAGCCAAACTGCATCGCCAGGATCAGGCCGATGAACACCCACATGCTGTAGCGTTCGATGCGCGCATATGGCCGCGCCAGCGACATCGGCAGAATGCCGGTGACGATACGGCCGCCATCGAGCGGCGGCAGCGGAATCAGGTTGAAGACGAACATGGCGGCGTTCACCATCCAGCCGGCCTCGGCCATCTTAATGAAAAAGTCATCCTGGGTGAAGTGGAACACCTGGATCAGCACGATCCACAACACCATCCACGCCAGGCCCATGACGAAGTTGGCGGCCGGACCGGCGGCGGCCACGAAAGCCATCTGCTTCTTCGGATTGCGCAGGCGGCCGTAATCGACCGGCACCGGCTTGGCGAAGCCCAGCGGCGGCAGGTGCACCAGCGCCAGCACCAGCGGCAGCAGGACGGTGCCGAACGGGTCGATGTGCTTGAGCGGATTGATGGTCAGGCGGCCGGCTTCGGCAGCGGTGGGGTCGCCGAAGTAGCGGGCGACAAATCCATGTGCGGCTTCGTGCAGGGAAATTGCAAAAAGAACAGGAATGGCGTAGACCGTGGCGGTCTGTACAAAGCTATCAATATCCATGGACGGCATTTTACCAGAGGCTTGTTTGCCTACTTGCGGCGCCGTCAAAGGCCGGCGCCCTCGCCTAATGTGGAATCAGAGTCCGAATGCGCTGGCGTCGCCCCGGCCCTGGCGCACCAGTTCGGCGTCAGGACCGGTCAGGTCGATGACGGTGGTCGGCTCCATGCTGCAGGCGCCGCCGTCGATGATCAGTTCCAGCTGCTTGCCCAGACGCTCGCAGATGGTGTCGGCGTCGTTCAGCGGCTCGGTTTCGTTCGGCATGATCAGCGTGCTGCCCAGCAGCGGCTGCTCCAGCTCGGCCAGCAGCGCGTTGATGATGGCGTCTTCCGGCACCCGCAGGCCGATGGTCTTGCGCGACGGATGGCTGAGCCGGCGCGGCACGCACTTGGTCGCCTCCAGGATGAAGGTGAACGGTCCCGGCGTGGCCGCCTTCAGCAGGCGGAACTGGCGGTTGTCGACGCGGGCATAGACGCCCAGCTCGCTCAAGTCGCGGCACAGCAAGGTCAGGTGGTGCTTCTCGTCGATGCCACGGATGCGGCGCAGGCGCTCGACCGCGCCCTTGTCGTCCAGGTGGCAGACCAGCGCGTAGCAGGAATCCGTCGGCACGGCAACGATGCCGCCGCCGTGAATAATCTGCGCCGCCTGCTTGATCAGGCGGGCTTGCGGATTGACCGGGTGGACCTGGAAAAATTGGCTCATGCGTTATTGTACGGCACGCAGCGCGGCGATGCGCTGTTCGAACGGCGGGTGGGTCGAGAACAGCGCGCCCCAGCCGCCGCCGTTGGTGATGCCGGATGCCGCGAACGATTGCGGCAGCGCGCCCGGCTCCATGCCGTTCAGGCGCGCCAGCGCGTGCTGCATCGGCACCGCGCTGCCCAGCAGCTTGGCGGAGCCGGCGTCGGCGCGGAATTCGCGCTGGCGCGAGAACCAGGCCACGATCAGCGAGGCCAGCAGGCCGAACACGATTTCGCAGACAAACACGGTGATCATGTAGCCGATGCCGGGGCCGCGGCGCTCTTCGTTCTTGTTCAGCATGCTGTCGACAAAGAAACCGACAATGCGCGCCAGGAACACCACGAAGGTGTTGGTTACGCCCTGGATCAGGGTCATGGTCACCATGTCGCCGTTGGCGATGTGCGCCACCTCGTGGCCCAGTACGGCTTCCACCTCATCGCGGTTCATGCTTTCCAGCAAGCCGGTCGA
Source organism: Duganella aquatilis (assembly GCF_009674565.1). GTDB lineage: Bacteria > Pseudomonadota > Gammaproteobacteria > Burkholderiales > Burkholderiaceae_D > Rugamonas > Rugamonas aquatilis. Next base: position 117,038 of record NZ_WKJL01000017.1, on the reverse strand, counting down.
CACGGCGACCAGCGCCGAGTTCTTGAACGCGCCGGTGGCGAAGGCATTTGCCTCGCCTTCGTAGACCGCCACTTCCGGCATGCCGATGCCGGCGCGCTCGGACAGCGCCTTGACGGTGTTCACCAGCCACAGCTCGGTGGAATTGGACGGATTGGCGATCACGCGCGCTCCGGTCGACCACTTGGCCATCGGCTTGGAGATCAGCAGCGAGAAAATGGCGCCGGTAAAGCCGACCACCAGCGAAAACGCCAGCAGGCTGCCCAGTTGCAGCGTGCTGCCCGAACCCGGACGGCCGATCCCCAGCAGCGACAGGACGATGGACAGCACCACCATCACAGCGAGGTTGGTGGCGATAAACAGGACGATGCGTTTCATATCAAGAATCTCCGGGACGGACAGTTTGCCGAAATAATAAGGTAAGACCGGGCAGGCGCAAAATCAAGAGTCCGGCGGGCTGATGCCGCCGGTAATCTTGCAGCGTTTTCACCGCCGCCTAGAACCAGTCGTGCCAGACCGGCGTCACGTTGGCGGGCAGCGGCGGCAGCGCCGCGAAGTCGATGCGGGACTCGCCCGGCGCATGGAAATCGGTGCCGCGCGAGGCCAGGAAGCCGTAATAGTTTGCCAACTGCGCATATTCCGGATACTGGTCCGGCGTGTGGCTGCCGGTCACCACCTCGATGGCGGCGCCGCCCAGCTGCTTGAATTCCTCGAACAGCTGGCCCTGCGCCAGCTGGCTGAAGCGGTAGCGGCCCGGATGGGCGATGACGGCGATGCCGCCGGCGCTGCGTATCCAGTTGACCGATTGCTCCAGCGAGGCCCAGCAATGCGGCACATAGCCTGGCTTGCCCTCGGACAGGAATTTCTTGAACACCTCGCCGGTGTTGGCGCAGGCGCCGATCTCGACCAGGTAGCGCGCGAAGTGCGTGCGCGACATCAGATCCGGATTGCCGACGTATTTCAGCGCGCCCTCGTAGGCGCCGTGGATGCCGACCTTTTCCAGCTGCTGCGCGATTTCGCGGCCGCGGTTGTCGCGGCCGGAACGGGTGCAGGCCAGGCCGTCCACCAGCGCCGGATTGTTCTCGTCGATTTGCAGGCCGACGATGTGCACCGTTTCATTGGCCCAGGTGATGGAAATCTCGACGCCCGTGACAAAGCGCATGCCCTGCGCGATGGCGGCGGCGCGCGCGGCGGGAATGCCGCTCACTTCATCGTGGTCGGTCAGCGCCCAGACGTCGACGCCGGCCTTGCGCGCGGTTTCCGCCACGGCAGCCGGCGCCAGGACGCCATCGGAGACGTTGGAATGACAATGCAGGTCAACTTTCATAACAGGCATTGTACAACGTTAGCCGGCGAGGAATTCCTCTATCATTTCCGCTAGCGCTTGAGGCTGATCATGGTGCAGCATATGGCCCGCATCGTAGACCATCTTGCTGCTAACGTCGCGCAGATGGCCCAGGCGGCGCTCCAGTTCCACGCGTCCGGCAGGCTTGGCGCCCATCCAGTCCCACATATTGGTCTGATCGGCCTCGACCCACAGCACCGGCGCCGTGATCGCCTGCCAGCAGGCCATGACGTCGTCGACGTGGTAGGGCAGCGGACCGGCCTGCTTGTGCACCGGGTCGCCGAGGATTTCCCACTCGCCCGCATCGTTCTGCGCCGACCAGTGCTGGGCCAGGAAGGCGGCGCGCGCGTCGGACAGGCGCGGATTGGTCTTTTGCAGGCGCGCGGCGACGGCGGCCTGGGTCGGATAGGTGCGCATGTCCGGCTTTTCCAGCAGGCCGTCCAGCCACTTGGCGTAGCGGCCCGGGGTCTGCTCCGGCTTGGCGCCGCGCAGGCCGGCGCCTTCCAGGTTGATCAGCTTGCGGATGCGCTCCGGCCGCGCGCCGGCGTACAGGCCGACGATGTTGCCGCCCATGCTGTGACCGAGCAGATAGACCGCCTGGTCCGGCGAGTAGTGGCGCAGGATGGCGTCCAGGTCGGCCAGGTAATCGGGGAACCAGTAGGTGTCCAGGCCGTTGCGCTGCGACAGGCCGAAACCGCGCCAGTCCGGGGCGATCACGTGCCAGTCGCCCTTCAGTTCGTCGACCACGAACTGGAACGAGGCGCCGACGTCCATCCAGCCATGCATCATGAACAGCTTGGGCGCGCCCTCCCTGCCCCAGTGGCGCACGTGGCAACGCAGGCCGCGGATGGTCAGGAACTCGGAACGGGAGGGACGGTGATTGCTCATTTCATATGCCTTGAAAATAGGAGGGCCGGCGCCATATCGGAAGCTCGCCAACGGCAAAGCAAAATAATAGCACGACCGTTCGCCAGCCATGCAAACAAGAAGGCAGCGTAAAATAGCGCCATCCCACCGCACTCAACCAGGTTTCCAATGTCTATATATCAACTGGGCGATCACACGCCCGAGATAGCTGCATCGTCATTTGTTGCCGATTCCGCCACCGTGATTGGCAAGGTCAGCCTGCACGACAACACCTCGGTGTGGTTTGGCGCGACGCTGCGCGGCGACAACGAGCGTATCACCATCGGTGACAACAGCAACGTGCAGGAAGGCACGGTGATGCACACCGACATCGGCTACCCGCTGACCGTGGGCCGCAACGTGACCATCGGCCACCAGGCCATGCTGCACGGCTGCACCATCGGCGACGGCTCGCTGGTCGGCATCCAGGCGGTGATCCTCAACGGCGCGAAGATCGGCAACGGCTGCCTGGTCGGCGCCGGCGCGCTGGTCACCGAAGGCAAGAGCTTTCCGGACCACTCGCTGATCATCGGCGCGCCGGCCAAGGTGGCGCGCCCGCTGACGCCGGAGGAAGTCGCCGCCCTGCAAGGCAGCGCCGACAGCTATGTCAAACGCGGTCAACTGTTCAAGACGCAACTCAAAAAGATCGGATAAAAAAATGAGCATCACCCCCATCACTGCCCAGGACACCCTGCAGAAATTCATCTTCGATAACGCTGCCGTGCGCGGCGAGCTGATCGACATCTCCGCCACCTGGCGCGAGGTGCTGTCGCGTCACGAATACCCGACGCCGGTCAAGAAGCTGCTGGGCCAGATGACGGCTGCCGCCGCGCTGCTGTCGGCCAACCTGAAGTTCAACGGCTCGATCATCATGCAGATCCATGGTGACGGTCCGGTCAGCCTGCTGGTGGTCGAGTGCGACGCCGATCTGCGCCTGCGCGCCACCGCCAAACTGGCGCCTGGCGCCGCCGTGGCCGACGACGCCACGCTGACCACGCTGCTGAATGCGACCGGTAAGGGCCGCTTCGTCATCACGCTCGATCCGGCCGACAAGGTGCCGGGCCAGCAGCCTTACCAGGGCATCGTGCCGCTGGACGGCGACGACGTCGCCACCGTCATCGAGAACTACATGCTGCGCTCGGAACAGCTGGACACCAAGCTGTGGCTGGCGGCGGACGACAATGTCTCGCGCGGCCTGCTGCTGCAAAAGCTGCCTTACCACGGCGGCAAGGCGGAAGCGACGCCGCTGAGTGAAGAAGATGCGCTGGAAACCTGGAACCGCGCGGTGATCCTCGGCTCGACGCTGAAGGAGCAGGAGCTGCTGGAGACCGGCATCGACGTGCTGATGCAGCGCTTGTTCTGGGAAGAGACGATCCGCGTGTTCGATCCGCATCATCCGCAATTCCATTGCAGCTGCACGCGCGAGAAGGTCGGCAATATGCTGAAGATGCTGGGCCGCGAGGAAGTGGAAGGCGTGGTTGCCGAACTGGGCACGGTGGCGGTGAACTGCGATTTCTGCGGCCAGCATTACGAGTACGACAAGGTCGACGTGGCGCAGCTGTTCACCAGCGATGCACCGGTCGAGACCTTGATCCCGGCCGGCGAAGTCAAGCACTAATCTTTTTCTTGTGCGTAGCGCTGCGCCAGCACGGCGCAGACCATCAGCTGCAGCTGGTGGAACAGCATCAGCGGCAGCACCACGGCGCCCAGCGCGCCGCCCGCGAACAGCACCTTGGCCATCGGCACGCCGCTGGCCAGGCTCTTCTTGGAGCCGCAGAACACAATCGCAATCCGGTCCTCGCGGTTAAAGCCGAGACGGCGCGCGGCAAACGCGCTGATCCCCATCACCAGTCCCAGCAGCAGCGCATTGATCACCATCAGGCCGGCCAAGGTCGCCCACGACACCTCGTGCCACAGGCCCTGCCCCACCGCTTCGCTGAAGGCGGTGTACACCACCAGCAGAATCGAGCCCTGATCGACCAGCCGCGTCAGCGCCTTGTTGCGCTCGACCCAGCCGCCGATCCAGCGCCGCGCCACCTGGCCGGCAATGAACGGCAGCAGCAGTTGCAGCGCGATCTGCAAGGCCGACTCCAGCGGCGAGCCACCCTGCATCTGCGCCGAGGTCAGCAGGCCGACCAGCACCGGCGTTAAAAATATCCCCAGCAAGTTCGAGGCCGAGGCGCTGCAGATCGCCGCCGGCACATTGCCGCGCGCCGCCGCCGTGAAGGCGATCGACGACTGCACGGTGGACGGCAGCATGCACAGGAACAAAATGCCCAGGTACAGGTCCGGTGTCACCAGCGGCGTCAGCAGCGGCTTCAACACCAGGCCCAGCAGCGGGAACAGCGCGAAGGTGCACAGCAGCACCAGCAGATGCAAGCGCCAGTGCGTGATGCCGGCCACCACCGCTTCGCGCGACAGCTTGGCGCCGTGCAGGAAGAACAGCAGCGACACCGCGACGTGGGTCACATTGTTGAAGATGACGGCGCCTTCGCCGTGGCATGGGAAGAGGCTGGCGGCGATCACCGTGACGATCATCGCCAGCGTGAAGTTATCAGGCAGAAAACGCGGACGCTTCATTATTTGGGACACTTTACTTCCAGCACATCGATGGCGCCGAGCGTCTTCGCCGAAGTGGCGCTGCGAACCAGGTCGACACGCTCGACGCAATTCTTCTGCACCAGCCGCGTGTAAGTTCGCGTGCAGGCAATGACCGCATCGGCGCCGCTGCCGGCGTTGCAATAAAAGCCTTCGGCCTGCATGCGCACCAGCGCCTGCTCCATCGGCATGCCGGGCTGTACGGTCTGGTTGACGAAATTCCCCAGCCGCGATTGATCGATCGAACAGCCGGTCACTGCCATCGCCAGCGGCATCGCCAGCAACAAGATTCTGCGCATTGCAACTCCCCTCTTATTTCCAGACAGCAGTGTACCCCAGCCTGGTCATCATCCGGTAACACTCAGTCCCTATCATTCCGCAGCGTTGCAATTCCTTCCAACTTGTATCCAAGGTAAACATGAACAAGAAATTATCCGCAGTGTGCTTCGCCGCGCTGAGCTTCCCGATGCTGGCCATGGCCGCCAACGTTGCCGCCGCTGTCGCCGACATGGCCGACACCCCAGCCGCCGTCGAAACCGCTACGGAAGCCGAAGCCGCCGCAGCCGAACCGATCGCCACGGTGGAAGTCGCCACCCGCAAATCGCGCTCGTCGGTGGAACTGGGCAAGAACGACATGCAGAAAATGCTGCCGGGTATCAACCCGCTGAAAGCGCTGCAAACCCTGCCGGGCGTCAGCTTCCAGACCGCCGACCCATGGGGCAATAACGAACAAAACCTGTCGCTGTTCATCCACGGTTTCAGCGGCTCGCAGCTGGGCTACACGCTGGACGGCGTGCCGCTGGGCGACCAGCAATACGGCAACTACAACGGCCTGTCGCCGCAGCGCGCCATCACCAGCGAAAACGTCGGCAGCGTGATCCTGTCGTCGGGCGCCGGCGACCTGTCGACCGCCTCGACCAGCAACCTGGGCGGCACCATCGAGACCTTCTCCAGCAACCCGCTGCCTAACCGCAACGTGGCCGTGCAGCAGACCGTCGGCAGCTACACCACCTCGCGCACCTTCGTGCGTTACGACACCGGCAACTTCGGCGATGGCAACAGCGCCTACATCTCGGCCGTGCACCACGAGCAGAAAGCCTGGGACTTCAACGGCCGCCAGGGCGGCGACCAGGTCAACGCCAAGTTCATCAACAACGGCAACAACGGCAAGCTGACGCTGTACTTCGCGTACTCGGACAAGATCGAACCGAACGAAGACAGCACCGTGCGCTCGGCCACCGAGAAATACCAGCCATACACCCGTCCGTTCATGTACCCGAACTTCCAGCAGGCGGTGGGCTACCTGTCGGCCACCGGCGGCACGCCTGCGGCGGAAGGCAATAACTACCGCAACTACTACAGCGATGCGCAGCGTACCGACTACCTGACCTACGCCAAGTACGACTGGAACATCAACGACACCACCACCTGGTCGAACCAGATCTACTACCACAACGACGACGGCGTCGGCGTGGTGGCCGGTCCGATCGGCGTGGCCGGCCTGCCGGCACTGTTCGCCGTCTACTTCCCTGGCCAGAACCTGAAACAGGTGTTCGGCAACTCCGGCTACGCCACCCGCACCACCGAATACACGATCAACCGCAACGGCTGGCTGTCGAACTTCAAGACCGAAATCGGCAACCACAACCTGCAAGCCGGCCTGTGGCTGGAACATAACCGCTCGTCGGCCTACCGCCGCTGGTATGCGCTGGACGTGAACAATCCAAGCTCGCCATACGACCGTCCAAGCAATCCGCTGATCACCCAGTACGGCAGCGAGATCGACAACAAGGTCGCCCAGCTGAGCCTGCAGGACGAATGGCGCGTGCGCCCTGACCTGTCGCTGCAGGCCGGCTTCAAGTCGAGCCTGCAATTTGCCGACGGCCAGTTCCCGGTGCAGCCGAAGAACGGCGCCATCGCCGGTTCGACCGCGCTGCCGGTCGGTAATATCGACACCAAGAAATGGTTCCTGCCGCAGATCGGCGGCCGCTGGGATATCACCGCCCAGGACCAGGCTTTCTTCAACGTGCAGAAGAACATGCGCCAGTTCGTCACCTACGGCGGCGGCGGTGCTTCGCCATGGAGCCTGTCAAGCCAGGCCGCGTTCGACCTGTTCAAGACCACCGCCAAGCCTGAAACCTCGATCACCTACGAAGCCGGCCTGCGCAGCAGCCACCAGCTGAACTGGGGTGCGCTGAGCGCGATCGACGGCCAGATCAACGTCTACCACGTCGACTTCAAGGACCGCCTGCTGCAGATCAGCCCGACCTCGGTGATCTCGTCCATCATCGGCGGCAACCTGGCGGTGCTGACCAACGTCGGCAGCGTCAAGACCAACGGCGTCGACCTGTCGGCCACCGCCCACTTCGGCCGTACCTTCTCGCTGTACAACGCGCTGTCGTACAACCAGTCGAAATACGATGACAACTACCTGAACGGCAAGGACACCGTGCTGACCGCCGGCAAAAAAGTGCCGGGCAGCCCGGAGTGGATGAACAAGACCGTCGCCACGCTGAACGTGGCCGACACCGAGTTCCAGCTGATCGGCGACTACGTCGGCAAGCGCTACGCGACCTACACCAACGACCTGTCGGTCAGCAATTATTTCCTGACGAGCCTGGCCGTATCGGGCAAGCTGCCATTCCTGAATGGCGGCTGGGTGAAGAATGCGCGCTATCGTCTGAACGTGACCAACCTGGCCAATCGCGAGGGTGATCTGAACGTGGTGGTCGGCGCGGCCAGCGGCACGTACAATACCTTCCCAATTGCACCTCGTCAGGGCTTCCTGACTTTGATGGCGGACTTCTGATGACCACACTTTATTTGCCCAAGCGACTCTCGCGTCGCGGCTTCATCCAGACGGCGGCGGCCGCCACCGGCGCGGCCCTGCTGCTGCCGGGCATGGCGCAGGCGGCCAGCATGCTGACGCCGGGCGCGTTCGCCACGCCGGACCTGTCCGGCATGCCGGGCGTCGGTCCGGTGGGCGTGGCGCAGCCGCGTCCGCTGATCTTCGGCCACCGCGGTTCCAGCGCGCTGCGTCCGGAGCACACGCTGGGTTCGTATGCCAAGGCGATTGCCGATGGCGCCGACTATGTCGAACCGGACCTGGTCAGCACCAAGGATGGCGTGCTGGTCGCGCGCCACGAAGCGTTCTTGAGCGAGACCACCGACGTCGCCAGCCATCCGGAATTTGCCAGCCGCAAGACGCGCAAAACCATCGACGGCGAAACGCATGAAGGCTGGTTTGTCGATGACTTCACGCTGCTGGAACTGAAAACGCTGCGCGCGGTGGAGCGGATTCCGCAATTCCGTCCGGGCAGCGCGCAGTACAACGGCATGTTCCAGGTGCTGACGTTTGAAGAGATCATCGACTTCGTCGCGGCCGAGTCGGCGGCGCGCGGGCGTATCGTCGGGATTGTGCCGGAGCTGAAGCATTCGACCTATTTCGCCAGCGTTGGTTTGCCGCTGGAGGACCGTTTCCTGGCGATCCTGGGCGCGCATGACTACACCCGTCGCAATCCGGTGGAGATTCAGTCGTTTGAAGTGGCGAATCTGAAATACCTGCGCGGCAAGCTGGGCCATCGCGCCAATCTGCGCTTGATGCAGCTGGTGATTGGTGAGAACGTGCGTCCGATGGATGTGGCGGCGGCGGGTGGCACGCTGACGTTCGCGCAGATGTGCACGCCGGCTGGCTTGCGCGATATCGCGCAGTATGCGGATGTGGTGGCGCCGCCGACGCGTTCGATCATTCCGCTGAAGAAGGATGGTTCGCTGGATGCGCCGTCGTCGCTGGTAGAGGATGCGCATAAAGTTGGCCTGCGCGTGGAGCCATGGACCTTCCGTCCGGAGAATCATTTCCTGGCTGCCGACTTCCGTAATAACGCCGGCGATGCTGCGCGTAATGAGGCCGGCTCCATCGCCGAAATCAAGCGCTACGTTGCCACCGGCATTGACGGCTTCTTCACCGACGACCCAGCCCTGGGCCGCGCCGCCATCAGCTGACGCGCCTAAACTCCGGGGTCAGGTCCCCCATTTCTACACGACCTCAACCGTAGCAGTTGCTACAGTTGAGGTCGTGTAGAAATGGGGGACCTGACCCCGGATTTTTTAACCTGCTTTCGGCAGGGCTGCGGTCATATCAACCCAGCTCTGCGGCTGCGGCTTGTTGCGCTCGCGGACGCCGAAGAAGCTCACCACCAGATCCCCATTCCTGTCGAAGAACTCCACCGACGTCACCCCGGCACGCTTGATCACGTAGCCACTGTGGAAAGCGCTATCGCGCAGGTGCAAATTGAACTCCGGATCGAGCACGTTGAAGTACCCGCCCGCCTCCTGCACCTTGCTGATCTTGCCGCTGTAAATCTGAATCGCCGCATCATTGCCCAGGAAGGCCATGATGTCGATCTTCTGCTTGGCTGACTCCTCCAGCAACTGACGCACCGCCTGCGGCGTCACCCGCTGCACCTTGTCCACCGGCCCCAGCCGCAGCGCCTGCTCGCGCGACATGCCGAACTCGGTCAGCAGGCGATTGAACTGGTGCACATCGTTCAGCTCGTTCCACGCCATCTGGTATTCCTTGACGTCGATCGCGCTGTCCGGTTTCTCGGCCGGTTTCAGCGGCGCTGCCGCCACTTTCAGATCCGCGCTCTGCACCGGGTTGCGGAAGTCGGCGACGATCTTGTCAAACACGGCCACGCCTTCATCGCTCTTGACGTACAGCTTGTGCCCTGCGTTGCCGCTCTGGTCGAAGAATTGCAGGCTGCGCGTCACCACGCCGTCCTTGCCCGGCTGCACCACGGCAAACGCGTACTTCCAGTTTTTAAAGGTGAAGCGCAGGTCGATCTCGCCGCCCAGGTAGCCGCCGGCGATGTTGCGCAGGCGCGCTTCGCGTTCCTTTTCCTTGTCCGCGTCGAGGCCGGCCACTTCTTCCTGCGGCTTCAGGCGGGTGGCGACGCCGGTGCGTTCCAGCACGCCGTTTTCATTGCGCGTCAGCGCCATGACTTTGCCGAGGTCCAGCGCGCGGCGCATGATTTCGCGCGGCACATTGTCGCCCTCCTGCAAGCGCGTTACGGTCTTGCCGAGGCCGGTGGTGGCCAGCAGTTCGGCTTCCGACACATTCAGTTTGGCGGCGGCGTCGCGCAGCGGCAGTTTCGGCTGCTCAGCGCGCAGGGCGTCGTAGCGTTCCGTCAGGCTGGCGGCACCGGCCGATGCAGAGATCAGCAAGGCGCCGGTCAGCGCCAGGGCGAATCGATGGTGAGGTTTCATGGCGAGCTCCTTAGTAAATCACTTTGAGGTTAAAGGCGTAGTTGCGGCCCGGACGCGTCTGGCGTTCGATGTCGGCCAGGGTGGCGGCCGTGGCGCCGGCAGGCAGGCTGCGCGACGAGGCGTAGTCCCAGTACTTCTTGTCGTTCAGGTTGTAGACGCCGCCGCTGAGGGTGACGTGCTTGTTGATGTTCCAGTAGGCGGTCAGGTCCAGCACGCCGTAACCGGGCACCTTGAACATGGTGGTCGTGGTGCCGGTCAGCACGTCGCCGGCGGCCTGCTTGCCGCGCGCAGCGCTGGCGGTCAGCGCCGCACCGCCGCGCAGGCCCGGATCGTCATAGGCGAAGGTGGCGTTGGCCTTGTACGGCTGCACCGACGGCAGGTCGGCTTTCTTGCCGGTGCTGGTGTTTTCCGACGTACCTTTCGAGGCGCCGGCCGCCAGGTTGACGCTGTAGCCTTTCATGGTGTTCATCCACTGGCCCAGCTCGAAGCGCGAACTGAATTCCACGCCGTAGATATTGGCCTTGCCGACGTTTTCCGGACGGTACAGGCCGAAGGTGATGGTCGGGTAGTTGACCGGATCGGCCGGCTGCGTCGCGTATTCGATGAAGTTGCTGTAGCGGGTGTCGAACACCGAGGCGCTGAATTCCACGCCCGGTGTCGGCGCGCCTTTCAGGCCCACTTCAAAGGCGTTGCTGGTTTCTTTTTTCAGGTCAGGATTGCCCAGCACCGCGTAGCCGTTGCCGGCGCCGGTGTAGCTGAACGAGTCGTAGGTGCCGGTGCGCTCGGCCGCCGTCGGCAGGCGCGTGCCGCGCGAGTACTGCGCAAAGGCGTTCAGCTTGGGTGTCAGTTCCACCGACAGGTTCAGCGACGGCGTGAAGAAGGAATCGGTTTCGTCCTTGATCTCCTTGGCCGCGCTCGGCACGGCGACCACGTAGTTTTGCAGGTTCTTCGGCGACAGTTTGCGCTGTTCGCCGCGCAGGCCCGGCGTCAGCGTGGACGGCAGGCCGCCCAGCGAGAAGCCGATCTCGTCGCGCACATAGGCGACGAATTTTTCGGTATCCATGTCGGCCATGCGGTTCTTCAGCGTGAACTGGTGCGCGCCGGTTTTTACCACCACGCGGTCTTCGCTCCAAGGGCGGCGGCTTTCCTGCTGTTCATAGCTGACGCCGTAGCTCAGCAGATTGCCCGACAGCTGCTTGGTGGCGTCCAGCGACAGGCCCTTGTTGTCGTTGTAGAAGCCGGTATTGATGTCGCGGATATAGGGCTGCGCGCCGGTGATGTAGTCGGCATGGGTCAGGTCGACCACTTCGGATTTCTGCGTGTAGGCCTTGGTGTCCAGCGTGTCGAACAGCGCCACGCCGGTGGGCGTCCACTGGTGTTCGACGCTGAAGCGGGTGCGCTTGGTGTTGGAGTCCTGCGTGGCGCCGTCCGGATACGAGCTGCCGACCTTGTTGTCGAACTCGCGGTTGTGCTCGGCCCTGTAACTGTCGATGGTGAAGTTCAGCTTCTGGTCCCTGGCAATAGACCAGTTCAGCTTGGCCAGGATGGCGTTCGAATCCCATTCATCCGGATTCACCGGCGCGCTGCTGTTGATTTTCGAGGCGTCGCCGGTACGGTGCGCGGCGACGATCAGCGCTTTCAGGCTCGGGCTGATTTCGGCGGCGGCGGTGACCGCGTGCAGGCGCATGCCGTGATCCGAGGTGTAGCCGAACTTGTAGTCGGCGTAGACCTTGCGCGTGCCGTCCAGGTAGTCTTCCGGCGCCTTGGTGATGAAGGACACCGAACCACCCAGGCCCGGCGAGCCGCCGCCGGTCGGGCTGGCGCCGGAACCGATGATCACTTCACGGAAGATTTCCGGATCGAAGTAGTCGCGGCCGATGCCGAAGGAGTTGTTCGAGGTGCCGTCCGGGCGCGAGGCCGCATCCGGCAGCGCGATGCCGTCCAGCTGCAGGCTGATGCGGTTGCCTTCGACGCCGCGGATGTTGATGCCGGTGTTGCCGGCGCCATCCCAGATATTGCCGCCGCCGCTGGCCGCGGCCGGCACGGACACCAGCGGCGAGTAGCGCGCGATATTGGCCATGTCGATGGCGTTGTTCTGCTCCAGCTGACGCGTGCTCAGCACCGTGGTACTGCCGTTTTTGGTGGAGGCGTCGAGATCGCGCCTGGCCTTGACCAGGATTTCCGACAGTTCAGTGGAAGGCGTGGCCGGCGCGTCCTGCGCGAAGGACGGCATGGCAACCGCGCCCAGCATGACCAGCAGGGCGGATCGGACGTGAAGGGACAAAGGCGCGGCCTGGTGCCGTGCGCCCGGGAGGGTAGCAACCATAATATTCCAAGAGAGAGGAGTTAAACGCTGGCTCTCGGAGATAGGACGATTGCTGGCAAAGAATCATCTTAACAATAATGATTCTTATTTACAAGTGATCTTTGAGGTAGTTGTTCTTCACGCGCACATAGTGCTCGGCGGAGTATTTGAGGTAGGCGATTTCTTCCGGCGTCAGCGCCCTCACCTTCACAGCCGGGCGGCCGACGTACAGGTGGCCGCTTTCCAGCACCTTCCCCGGCGGCACCAGGCTGCCGGCGCCGACCATCACCTGGTCCTGCACCACCACATCGTCCATGATGATGGCGGCCATGCCGATCAGGCATTCGTTGCCGATGGTGCAGCCGTGCAGCATGGCCTGGTGGCCGATGGTGACGTAGTCGCCGATGATCAGCGGCGAGCCGTCCGGCTTCTTGTCGTTCCTGTGCGAGACGTGGCCCATGGCGAAGTCCTGCACATTGGTGCAGTTGCCGATGACGATGCGGTTGACGTCGCCGCGCAGCACGGTGTTGCACCAGATCGAGCAATCGGCGCCGACGGTGACGTCGCCGATCACTTGCGCTGACGGATGCAGGTACAGGCCCTCGCCCAGCTGCGGCGTGGTGTTCAGGTAGGAAGAGACAGGCATTCGGTGTCCTTATTTGCGGGAGTATTTGGCCAGCATGCCGCCCAGCTCGTTCTGGTGCGTGACCATCCAGGTCCACAGGGACTCGACCTGATCGCGGTGCGCGGCATAGTAATCCGGATTGGTGGCCAGCCAGATATTACTGCTGAACAGCGGCACGCGCAGGCGCACGATCTCGTTGCCGTAGCGCTCGGCAATCGCGCTGTCCATATCGCCCACCGCGCCCACCGTCATCGCCACGCCGTCAACGCGCTTGAGGCGCAGCTTGCCGATATTGCTGTCCAGGTCGCGGCCGCCCTCGTCGACCTTGATGCCGGCGTCGCGCAGCGCGGCGACATACGGCGCGCCGAACGGCACGCCCATCACGCGGCCCTGGAAATAACGCGGCGTGACGAGATCGACCGGCAACTGGTCGCCGGCGCGCACCAGCACGATGATGCTGGTATGGATGGCGCGGCTGCGGTCCAGCGCGCCATTGCGGTCAAGCGGCAGCACGATCCCGGCCGGCATGTCGGCCCGCTCTTCGATCGGCAGGTAGTCGATCGCCCCGTTCTTCAACGCCAGGCGCAGGCGGCCGCCCGGCATGCGCACGAACTGCACCGGACAAGGGATGCTGGCGGCCGCTGCCGCGCGCAGGTAATCGACCGCCACGCCGGGCGGTTCCGCCACCTCGGCACCGGCGCCCAGCCAGTACGGCGGACGGTCCTGGTCCATATAGCCGATGCGTACCGCGGGGCACGCGGCATGCGTGCTGGCGACGCTGAACAGGGCAAGGGCTAACAGGACAAAACGAAACATAAACAATCGCAAGATTTAATGACTAAAGCGTCATTATAAGCTTGGCAAATCATCCCTGGTAAGTGCCATCGCCGTGCGGCGCGGCGCGGAATTCCGGCAGCGCTTCGGCCAGGTGCGAGTACTCGGCCAGGGCCGGGTAGTCGGCATCGGCCACCACATCCGGCAGCATTTGGCGGATGAAGTGCCAGGTGACGGCCATCATGACGCCGGGCGGCGGCATCGCCTCGCTGGTGGCCTCCAGCGGCTGCCGCAATTGCTCGGCTTCCAGCACGTCCAGCGCGGCGCGCATTTGCAGCACGACGCGGTCGGCCCACGGCCGATGCAGTTTTTCCGCCGGACGCAGTTCGCGCTCATAGACCAGCTGCACCGCCTTGTCGCAGGCCGCCAGCGCCAGACTCAGCAGACGCTGCGAGCGGAACAGTTCGGTCGGCATGGTGGGCGTGCGGCGCGCGGACGGACGGGCGATGAATTCGGCGTATTGCAGGATCAGCGTGGAGTCCATCAGCGCCGCCCCTTCCTCATCCACCAGCGTCGGCGCCTTGACCACCGGATTGATCTTGCTGAACTGATCGAAGGTGCTGAACACCGACAGCGACTGGTGCTCGAACTTCACGCCCAGCAATTGCAGAGACACCGCCACGCGGCGGACATACGGGGAATCGAGCATGCCGATCAGTTTCATTACAACTCCTTATTCAAGTGAGAACAACGCCGCGCTGTGGGCGTGAATGGCGGTGGTGTCGAACAGCGGCACGGCGGCGTCGGCCTGCGTCACCAGCAGCGAGATTTCGGTACAGCCGAGGATGATGGCCTGCGCGCCCTGCGCGGCCAGCTCCGCCATGATGCGGCGATACTCGTCGCGCGAGGCGTCGTTGATGCGGCCCAGGCACAGCTCTTCGTAGATAATCCGGTGCACGATGTCGCGGTCGGCCGGCGCCGGCGCCACCACCTCCAGGCCGTGCCCGCGCAGGCGGTCCGTGTAGAACGCCTGCTCCATGGTGAAGCGCGTGCCCAGCAGGCCGACCTTGTGCAGCCCGGCACGCTTGATTTCCCGCGCCGTGGGGTCGGCGATGTGAAACAGCGGAATCCGCACCGCCGCCTCGATATCCGCCGCCACCTTGTGCATGGTGTTCGTGCACAGCACGATGAAGTCGGCGCCGGCCGCCTGCAGCGCGCGCGCCGCCTCGGCCATCATGGCGCCGGCCGCTTGCCAGTCGCCGGCATGCTGCAAACGCTCAACCTCGTGGAAATCCACGCTGTACAGCACCACCTTGGCCGAATGCAGGCCGCCCAGTTGCTGCTTGATGGTCTCGTTGACCTGACGGTAGTACGGCACCGTCGATTCCCAGCTCATCCCGCCTATCAGTCCTATGACTTTCATGTGCACCTCCCGTGCCCATTCTACCCTTGCAACAGCACGTTGACGCCACGGGCGACGGCATGGACGACCTGCATCACGTCCCAGTTGGTCAAACGGATGCAGCCGTGCGACTGGGTCTTGCCGATTTTGCCCGGCTCGGGCGTGCCGTGGATGCCGTAGTGTTCGATGCTGAGGTCGATCCACGCCAGGCCGACCGGGTTGTTGGGACCGCCGGCGATGCGCGCCTTGGTGTCGCCGGCCTTGGCGTCCCAGAACAGTTTCGGGTTGTAGCGGTATTCGGGATTGGTGGCGACGCCGCGCACCAGCCAGCGGCCTTCCGGCAGCGGATCGTGCTTGCTGCCGGTGCTGGCCGGGAATTGCGCGAACGGCATGCCGCCCGCGTCCAGCAGCGTCAGCGTGCCCTCTTTCGCGTCGACCAGGATGGACGCCGCTTTCGGCAGCGGCCTGATGGCGGCCACGTTCGGCACCAGCAGCTGCTCGCCGACCTTGTTCAGCTTCCTGCCGGGATTCAGGCGGTGCAGCAGCTCGGGGCTGCAATGGAAACGCTCGCCCAGCGCTTCGGCGATGTTGGCGTAGCCAAGCGTGGCCAGCCTGGCCTTGCCCGCCATGTCGGACGGCACCGGCGCGTACGGCCCGGCCACATCCCTGGCGGTGAGGGTGTAGACCGCCAGCACCGGCGCCTCGTCGCGCTCCAGCTCCTTCCAGGTGGCGGCATCGATATTGCCGTTCACCGGCAACTGGTGCAGTTTCTGGAAACCGCGGATGGCCTGATGCATATTGCTGCCATACGATGCATCCATTTCGCCGGGTGAAAAGTGGGCGCGGTCCAGCAGCACCTGCGCGCGCAGCACATTGGGACCGCTGGTTTTCGGCGTAACGGATCTGGCGCGTTGGGCGGCGTTCAGGGTATCGGCTGCGGATATGGCCGGCTCGGCGGCAGAAGCGCTGAATGCGGCCAGCATTAGGACAAGGAATAAAGCTCTCAAACCAGACTCGGACTCTCGACAACGGAGCCGCATTCTATCCTTGTTCGCGGCTCCCCTGCCACGCCCTTCACACGCCGGTGATTTTCTGCGCGACTTCCCAGCTGTGTCCGGCCGGATCGACAAAATTAATCGTGCGCATGCCCCACGGACGGTCGACCGGTCCGTTCAGGATGGTGACGCCGCGCTGCCGCAGCTGCGCGCACATCGCATCCACATCGTCGATCCAGATGCTGAACTGGAAACGGCAGCCGGCATCGCGCGGCGCCACCGCGCCCGGCGCGACAATCTCCGGCGCATGGGTGATCTGCAGCAGATTGATCAGCACGCCGTCGAATTGCACCACCGCCGAATTGGGATCTTCGTACACCACCGGCACGCCAAACACATCCACATAAAACGCCCTGGCCGCCGCCAGGTCTTCAACGAACAGGCTGATGGCGCTGATGTGTTTGAGTTCCATACCCTAGTCCTTGCGATAGCGTTGCATGACGTAGCCGAGCTGGCCGCGATGGGTATCGAGCCAGGTCCACAGCGCCTCCGACTGCTTGGGATGCGCGTGGTAGAAATTCTCGTTGAAAGCCAGCCACAGGCGCACGTTCAGCAGCGGTTGCGGCATCTGTTCGATTTCGCCCTTGTGCTTGGCCAGCACTTCCTTCAGGTGGGCCGGCGCCACGGCCGCCACCACCACGCCGTCGACCCGGCCCAGCTTGAGCTTTTCGATGTTGCGGTCGAGGTCGCGCGCACCTTCGTCCAGCGTCAGGCCGGATTCGCGCAGCTTGGCGGCGTAGCTGTTACCCATCGGGATGCCGAGCACCTTGTCCCGGAAGTACAGCATGGGATTGGTGTTGGCCGGCACCTTGTCCCGGGTGCGCACCAGCACCAGCACCTGGTTGTGCAAGGCGCGGTTCAGGTCGATATTGCCGGCCTTGTCGCGCGGGATGGCGATCTCGGCCGGATAGAAACTCATCTCGCCCAGCGGCGCCAGGTCGACATCGCCGTTTGCCAGCGCCAGCCGGATGCGCGGCGGCGGCAGGCGCACCCACACCGGCGCGCAACCGAAGCCGGCGCCCAGCACGGCGTCGCGGATCAGGTCCACCGCCGCGCCGGGCGGATCGGGTACCTTGTCGCCGTCGCCCAGCCAGTACGGCGGACGGTTCTGGTCGGTATAGCCGACGCGCACCGGGATGCAGCCCGCAGCCAGCGCGGACACGGCGTGGGAAGCGGCGACGGCCAACAGGAGCAAAATGCCAGCGCGCAGCTTCATGGGGAATCTTAGGGACGGGGTGGTTGTTCGGCCGGCTTGGGAGCCAGCGGCGCCAGCGCGGCACTCTGGCCTTTGCCGACGATCTGAACGAAGATCTCGTTCTGCTTGATCATGCTGAGTTCGTAGCGGGCACGCTCCTCGACCGCGCCGGTGCCGTCCTTGAGGTCGCGCACTTCGGAGTCGAGCTTGGCGTTGCGGGCGATCAGCTCCGCATTCTTCTTGTGCGCCACATCCACCTGCGACTCGAAGTCTTTCACGCGCAGCCAGCCGCCCTTCCCCAGCCACAACGGGTACTGGATCAACAGCAGCAGGAAAGCCAGTCCGAGCGTAATCAGGCGCATGAGGTGAATGCGGCCGGATTTGCTCCGGCCGCGCTTGCTTAATTACTTCAGATTATAGAACGCATCGCGGCCTGGGTAGGAAGCGATATCGCCCAGATCTTCCTCGATACGCAGCAGCTGGTTGTATTTCGCCATGCGGTCCGAACGCGACATCGAGCCGGTCTTGATTTGCAGGGCGTTCAGGCCCACGGCGATATCGGCGATGGTCGAATCTTCGGTTTCGCCCGAACGGTGCGAGATCACGGCGGTGTAGCCGGCGCGCTTGGCCATTTCGATGGCGGCGAAGGTTTCGGTCAGGGTGCCGATCTGGTTGATCTTGATCAGGATCGAGTTGGCGATGCCCTTCTGGATGCCTTCTTTCAGGATCTTGGTGTTGGTGACGTACAGGTCGTCGCCCACCAGCTGGACTTTCTTGCCCAGTTCCTTGGTCAGGATCGCCCAGCCGTCCCAGTCGCCTTCGTGCATCGCGTCTTCGATCGAGATGATCGGGTACTTGTCGCACCAGGTCGCCAGCAGGTTGGTGAACTCGGTCGCGGTCAGCGACAGGCCTTCGCCTTCCAGCTCGTACTTGCCGTCCTTGTAGAACTCCGAGGCAGCGCAGTCCAGGCCGATGGCGATCTGGGTGCCTGGCTCGTAGCCGGCCTGCTCGATCGCTTCAATGATCAGCTTGATCGCTTCTTCGTGGTTGGCCAGCGAAGGGGCAAAGCCGCCTTCATCGCCGACGGCGGTGTTCAGGCCCTTCTTGTGCAGGATTTTTTTCAGCGTGTGGAACACTTCCGCGCCGTAACGCACGGCTTCCTTGAACGACGGTGCGCCGACTGGAATGATCATGAATTCCTGGATGTCCAGGTTGTTGTCGGCGTGCGCGCCGCCGTTGATCACGTTCATCATCGGCACTGGCAGCTGCATCGCGCCCGAACCGCCGAAGTAGCGGTACAGCGGCAGGCCGGCTTCTTCGGCGGCAGCCTTGGCCACCGCCATCGACACCGCCAGCATGGCGTTGGCGCCCAGGCGGGCCTTGTTTTCGGTGCCGTCCAGGTCGATCAGAGTGCGGTCCAGGAAGGCTTGCTCATTGGCGTCCAGGCCCATGATGGCTTCCGAGATTTCGGTGTTGATATTTTCGCAGGCTTTCAGCACGCCCTTGCCGAAGTAACGCTTCGGATCGCCGTCACGCAGTTCGATCGCTTCGCGCGAGCCGGTCGAGGCGCCCGACGGCACCGCCGCGCGGCCCATCACGCCGGATTCCAGCAGCACGTCGCATTCGACGGTTGGATTGCCGCGCGAGTCGATTACTTCACGGCCGATAATGTCAACAATAGCACTCATGTCATTCTCCAAAGTTAGGCGATACGAAGTCGCGCCGCGTCTTTACGCGCGTTGCGAGGTCAAGGATAACGGGAATTGTACCCGGTGCGGGAACATTGTTAAAGTTTCCACACCGGGCAGGCTGCTTAGTTGAAGCTGTTCTCCAGGAAGCCAGCTTTTTTGGTGACGCGGTCCAGTTCGATCAGAACGGACAGCAAGTCCTTCATGCGGCCCAGCGGCACGGCGTTGGGGCCGTCCGACAGGGCTTCTGCAGGATTGGGGTGGGTTTCCATGAACAGGCCGTCGACGCCCACGGCAACCGCCGCGCGCGACAGCACCGGCACCATTTCGCGCATGCCGCCCGACGAAGTGCCGTTGCCGCCTGGCAGCTGCACCGAGTGGGTGGCGTCGAACACGACCGGCGCGCCGGTTTCGCGCATGATGGACAGCGAGCGCATGTCGGACACCAGGTTGTTGTAGCCGAACGAGGCGCCGCGTTCGCAGGCCATGAAGTTGTCTTCGTTCAGACCGGCTTCCTTGGCGGCGGCGCGGGCTTTGTCGATGACGTTCTTCATGTCGTGCGGGGCCAGGAACTGGCCCTTCTTGATGTTGACCGGCAGGCCGGACTGCGCGCAGGCGACGATGAAGTCGGTCTGGCGGCACAGGAAGGCCGGCGTTTGCAGCACGTCCACCACTTTCGAGGCCACTTCGATGTCTTCGATCGAGTGCACGTCGGTCAGCACCGGCACGCCCAGCTCGCGCTTGACGGCGGCCAGGATCTCCAGGCCCTGCTCGCGGCCAGGACCGCGGTAGGATTTGCCCGACGAACGGTTGGCCTTGTCGAACGAGGCCTTGAAGATGAAGGGAATGCCCAGCTCGGTGGTCATTTCCTTCAGTGCGCCGGCGGTGTCGAACGCCATCTGGCGCGATTCGACGACACAGTTACCGGAGATCAGGAAGAACGGCTTGTCCAGGCCGACGTCGAATCCGCACAGTTTCATGCTGCCTCTCCTTGCAGGTCAACAGCGGTGCCGGCAGCCTTGTGGGCCAGCGCTGCCTTGATGTACGATGTGAACAGCGGGTGGCCGTCACGCGGGGTCGATTTGAATTCTGGGTGGTACTGCACGCCCATATACCATGGGTGCGAATTGTCGCCGCTGCGCGGCAGTTCCATGATTTCGCACAGGTCTTCGGTCGGCGTACGGGCCGCCACCACCAGGCCGGCCGCTTCCACGCGCGGCAGGTAGTGGTTGTTGGCTTCGTAGCGGTGACGGTGACGCTCGGTCACCACCGCGCCGTAGATTTCCGACGCCAGCGTACCCGGCTTGATGGCGCAGGTCTGCGCGCCCAGGCGCATGGTGCCGCCCAGGTCGGAGTTCTCGTCGCGTTTCTCGACTTTGCCGTCCTGACCTTGCCATTCGTCGATCAGGGCGACGACCGGCTGGGCGGTGTCGAGGTCGAACTCGGTCGAGTTCGCTTCGGTCAGGCCGGCTTTGTGGCGCGCGTATTCGATCAGCGCCACTTGCATGCCGAGGCAGATGCCCAGGTAGGGGATCTTGTTTTCACGGGCGAACTGGGCCGCCATGATCTTGCCTTCCACGCCGCGCTTGCCGAAGCCGCCCGGCACCAGGATGGCGTCGTACTTGGCCAGGTTGGCGCAACCGGTGGTTTCGATCTCTTCCGAATCGATGTACTCGATGTTGACCTTCGATTCGTTGTGGATGCCAGCGTGGCGCAGCGCTTCGGTCAGCGACTTGTACGACTCGGTCAGTTCCACGTACTTGCCGACCATGCCGATCGACACTTCGGTCTTCGGATGTTCCAGCGTGTAGATCAGCTTGCTCCAGACCGACAGGTCGGCCGGCGCCGGGTTCAGGTCCAGCGCTTCGCAGATGATGGCGTCCAGGCCCTGGTCGTGCAGCATCTGCGGCACTTTGTAGATGGTGTCGACGTCCCACACGGAGATGACGGCCTGCTCTTCGATGTTCGAGAACAGCGAGATCTTGGCGCGTTCGTCTTCCGGAATGCGGCGGTCGGCGCGGCACAGCAGCGCATTCGGCGAGATGCCGATTTCGCGCAGCTTCTGTACCGAGTGCTGGGTCGGCTTGGTTTTCAGCTCGCCGGCGGAGGCGATGAACGGCACCAGCGTCAGGTGCACGAAGGCGGTGTTCTTGCGGCCGGCGCGCAGGCTCAGCTGGCGCGCGGCTTCCAGGAACGGCAGCGATTCGATATCGCCGACGGTGCCGCCGATTTCGCACAGGGCCACGTCGTAGCCTTCGGCGCCGCGACGGATGTAGTCCTGGATTTCATTGGTGATGTGCGGGATCACCTGCACGGTCTTGCCCAGGTACTCGCCGCGGCGTTCCTTGCGGATCACCGATTCGTAGATCTGGCCGGTGGTGAAGTTGTTCACCTTTTTCATGCGGGTCGAGATGAAACGCTCGTAGTGGCCCAGATCCAGGTCGGTCTCGGCGCCATCGTCGGTGACAAACACTTCGCCGTGTTGCATAGGCGACATGGTGCCAGGATCGACGTTGATGTACGGATCAAGCTTGAGCATGGTGACTTTGAGGCCGCGCGATTCGAGGATCGCGGCGAGGGAGGCGGCGGCAATCCCTTTACCAAGGGAAGACACAACGCCACCGGTGACGAAGACAAATTTGGTCATTGCGGATGGTGCCGAACGGCACATGCGGGAAATTGAAATTATACACCAAAACCCCCGATTCTTCACCTTCCGCCCGCCAAAATTCCGCCAGCGACCGTGCATCACCGTACAGACCCGGCGTCCCGGGAAGGCCAAAATGACAACTCAATTATGAAAGGGAGATCCATCATGAGCTACGAAGATCGTGATCAATATGGCATGTATGTCGACAACGGCCACAAAGGCCCAGGCCCGGAACTGATGGGCGCGGACACGCTGATCGGCGACCACGTCCACAACCTGCAAAACGAGCACCTGGGTGAGATCAAGGAAATCATGCTCGACATGCGCACCGGCAAAATCGCCTACGCGGTGATGGCCTCGGGCGGCGTGCTGACCATCGGCGAAAAACTGTTCGCCGTGCCCTGGGAAGCGCTGACGCTGGACACCGTCAACAAGCGCTTCACGCTGAACCTGGACAAGGACCGCATCGAAGCGGCGCCGGGCTTCGACAAGGACGACTGGCCGGACATGGCCAACCAGACCTGGGCCAGCCAGGTCCACAACTACTACGGCACCGGCCGCGACTTCACCACCGGGGCACGATAATGTTTGCCGCCATCCTGGTGTTCGCCGGCGTGGCCGGTGTGGCCGGCCACTGGCTGTACCGCAACTATCTGCGTCGCCCACGGCGGCTGCAGAATGGCATGCCCGTCATGCTCAGCAGTTGGGACGACGGGCAGGAATCCATGGTGGCGGTGCACTTGCGGCGTCGTTCGCGTTAAGTCAGCAACATCTCAGCAAAAATCGCGGCTGACCGTCGGCAGCCTGCCCAGCAGGTGGGACATGTCGACCAGCCGCTTGGCAACCAAGTGGCGCACCATGCCTTCCTGTTGCCACACGCCATATACCCCCAGCAACGGCGCGCTCAGCACTTCGCGCCGTTGCTGCTCCAGCAGCGCCGGCCAGATGATGACGTTGACGTTGCCGGTTTCATCCTCCAGTGTCATGAAGATCACGCCCTTGGCGGTGCCGGGACGCTGCCGCACCGTGACCATGCCGCAGGCGCGCGCCACCATGCCGCTGGTGTAGGTGTTGAGCGTGGCGGCCGGCATGAAGCGGTGCTGGAACAAGGTCGCGCGCAGCAGCGCCAGCGGATGGCGGCCCAGGGTCAGGCCGTGCGAGCGGTAGTCGCCGAGGATGTCTTCCCCTTCCGATGGCGCGCGCAGCGTCGGCGTGGTTTCGTCCGGCATGGTCGGGCGCAGCAGATCCTTGTCCGGCACGGCGCCGACCGCCTGCCACAAGGCTTGCCGCCGATGGCCCGCCAGATGGCGCAGCGCGTTGCCGCCGGCCAGCACCTGCAAATCGTGACGGTCGAGGTCGGCGCGCCGCGCCAGGTCGGCGACGCTGGCGAACGGGCCGTCGGCGCGGGCTGCTTCGATGCGGTCCGCCGCCGGCTGGCGCATGCCGCTCAGCATGTGCAGGCCCAGCCGCACCGCCGGCTGCCCGCGCTTGCCGGCCGGCTCTTCCAGCGACGACTCCCAGCCACTGACCAGCACATCGATCTCGCGCACCACCACGCCATGCCGCTTGGCGTCCTGCACCAGCTGCGACGGGCTGTAGAACCCCATCGGCTGGCTGTTCAGCAGCGCACACAGGAAGACCGCCGGTTCATGGCATTTGATCCAGGAGCTGGCATAGCTCAGCAGCGCGAAGCTGGCCGAGTGCGATTCCGGGAAACCGTATTCGCCGAAGCCCTGGATCTGCTTGCAGATCGCCTGGGCAAAATCGTCATCATAGCCGCGCTCTTTCATGCCGGCCTTGATATCCGCCTCATACTTGTCCACGCCGCCTTTTCGCTTCCAGGCAGCCATGGCGCGCCGCAACTGGTCCGCCTTCCCCTCGCTGAATCCAGCCGCGATCTGGGCAATCTGCATCACCTGCTCCTGGAAGATCGGCACGCCAAGCGTGCGGCCCAGCGCCTCCTCCAGGCGCGGCGGGTAGACCACTTTTTCGATCCCCATGCGCCGCCTCAGGTAAGGATGCACCATGCCGCCTTCTATCGGCCCCGGCCGCACGATGGCTACCTCGACCACCAGATCGTAAAACGTCTTCGGCCGCAGACGCGGCAGCATGCTCATCTGCGCGCGCGATTCGATCTGGAACACGCCGATGGTTTCGGCTTCGCAGATCATGTCATAGGTATCGCGGTCTTCGGTCGGGATATCCTGCATGACGAAGGGCTGGCCGCGCCGCGCGCCCAACAAGTCGAGCGCGCGACGCAATGCGGACAGCATGCCCAGCGCCAGCACGTCCACCTTCATCAGTTTCAGCTCTTCCAGATCGTCCTTGTCCCACTGTATAACGCGGCGCCCTTCCATGGTCGCCGCTTCAATCGGCACCAGCCGCGTCAGCTTGTCGTGCGAGATCACGAAACCGCCCGGATGCTGCGACAGATGACGTGGAAAACTCAGCAGCGCAAACGCCAGCGCCGCCCACTGCTGCGCCAGTTGGGACTCCGGATCAAGACCGCACTCAGCCAACCGTCCCACCAGATCGTGACGGCTGTCAAACCAGCGCTGCGACTTGCAGACCTTCTCCACGACGGCCAGATCCACGCCCAACGCCTTGCCGCTGTCGCGTAGCGCGCTCTTCGGCCGGTAGCTGATCACGACGGCGGCCAGCGCCGCGCGGTCATGGCCGTACTTTTTGTAGATGTATTGAATCACTTCCTCACGCCGCTGGTGCTCGAAGTCCACATCGATGTCCGGCGGCTCGTTGCGCTCCTTCGAGATGAAACGGCCGGTCAGCATCTTGCTGTGTTCGGGATTAACCTCCGTCACATGCAAGCAGTAGCAGACCACCGAGTTGGCCGCCGATCCCCTACCCTGACACAGAATGTCCTTCGAGCGCGCGAAGCGCACGATGTCGTACACCGTCAGGAAGTACGGTTCGTACGCCAGATCAGCAATTAGTTCCAGCTCTTTCTCGATTTGCGCGCGCACATTGTCGGGCGGACCGTTGGGCCAGCGCCGCAAGCTGCCCGCATAGACTTCCTGCCGCAAGTAGCTGGCCGGTGTGTAGCCGGGCGGGATCAGTTCGTGCGGATATTCGTAGCGCAGTTCCTCCAGGTTGAAGGTGCATGCCTTGGCAATCTTCACCGATTCCGCCAGCGCCGCCAGTGGGTAGAGATTGGCCAGTTGCACGCGCGGCCGCAGATGCTGCTCGGCGTTCTGCGCCAGTTCGTAGCCGCATTCGCCCACAGCCTTGCCGACGCGGATC
Source organism: Duganella aquatilis (assembly GCF_009674565.1). Taxonomy (GTDB): domain Bacteria; phylum Pseudomonadota; class Gammaproteobacteria; order Burkholderiales; family Burkholderiaceae_D; genus Rugamonas; species Rugamonas aquatilis. The sequence goes on along the minus strand of NZ_WKJL01000017.1, from coordinate 91,975 downwards.
GCCGTCAGCGTATCCTGCAGCGGCTTGCGCGAGCGCACGTGCATGCACACATGGCCGACCGCCACCACCGCCATCCGGTGCTGCGACGCCACCTCGGCAATACTCAGCCGGTGCGCTTCGTCAAACGAACGCAGCAGCAGGTTCAAGCCCATCCAGACGCGGCCGGAAAAGGTCGCCTCCATCCACGCCGCCTGTGCATGTAGTTGATCGACATCCCTGGGCATGTGCGCCGGATAATGCGGCAGCAGAATCAGCAGGCAATCCGGCAAGCCTTTCAAGTGCTTGAACTCGGGCGGCGGCGCGGCCAGATCGGCCGGCGTCAACAGATAGCTGCCCTTGGCCACGCGATTGCGGGCGATGGTGATCAGTTCGCAAAGATTGCCATAACCTTCACGGTTCTGCGCCAGCGCCACGAACGACAGGCCCGGGCTGCCATCCGGATTGGTCAGACGGAAATAGCTGCCGATAATCAGCGGAAACTTCGCCTCCTTGGCCTCGCCGTGAGCGCGCACTACGCCGGCCAGCGAGCATTCATCGGTGATGGCCAGCGCCGCATAGTCCAGCTGCACCGCGCGCGCCACCAGTTCCTCGGCATGCGAAGCGCCTTGCAGGAACGAAAAATTGGACAGGCAGAACAGCTCGGCATATTCCGGCAGTCCGGCGGAGAGTGTTGGAGAGGTCATTGCATTATACTGTGTTTTTATACAGCATATTACACCCTCTTTCCCTCAGGACTCAAGGTGAGACAATCCGAAATTCCCCTTTTTGCCACCGGGCGCAAATGATTTCGGCCACGCACGGATGGCGGCAAACAGCAGGCCCGCCAGGCACGGCGCGATACGCTTTGTCATAATGCCTTCCTTGACGAAAATTGCATTCTTCCATACGCCATGCGCGCGGAGGGTCAGGATGCGATGAAGCACAGATTCAAAGGATCGGAATGCAAAAAATACAAGTACAGGAACTGCTCTGCTTCGGCATCGCAGCGGGCGGCGGCAATGCCGCGCTGGTGGTGCAGCATGGTCCGGCCCGGGCCGAGCAGCGCCAGCAGTTCGCCACGGAACGCAACAAGCCGGCCTGCGTGTTCATCGACACGGCGGACGATGGCCGCATCGTGCTGGACTATTTCTACCCGCACAAGCGCAGCCCACTGTGCCTGCACGCCACACTGGCGGCGGCGCACATGCTGCTGTCGGCCCAGCGGCCGCAGCTGGAAGTGCGCACCGCCATGCACGATCAGCCATTGAGCCTGATCCTGCAAGACGGCGAAGTATTCATCCAGCTGACGCCGCAAGCGGCGCCCGACGTAGCGGTCACACAGGAACTGGCGGCGCAACTGCTGACCGCACCCGGCCGCGCGCTGGCTTCGCCGCCGGTGATCGCCTCGGTCGGCAGCCCCAAGCTGCTGCTGGAAGTCGCCGACAGCGCCACGCTGCAAGGGTTGACGCCCGATCTGGCGCGCATCACCGACTGGGGCAGACAGCACGGCGTCAGCGGCTGCTACGCCTGGTGCCGCCGTCCGGACGGCGCGCTGGAGGGCCGCAACTTCAATCACCTCGATCCGGCAGCGGAGGACGCCGCCACCGGCGTGGCGGCCGGCGCCCTCACCGTCGTGCTGAAAACCGGCCTGATCTTGTACCAGGGCGCCAACGTCGGCACGCCCTGCCGGCTGCGTACGGAGTTCCGTGATGAAAGTATTTTAATCGGAGGAAAAACCGTAGTGCGTAGTGCTACGTAGAGTGAAGACATGAGTGGCGCGTGCATACAACACAAAATAATGTTTGCACCAGAAATTGCTACAAAAACAGCTATCTATATGAACTATTTGCATAAAATCAAATTTTTCATGGGAGACCACACGTGTTCAAAACAAAAACTCTACGTAAAGCCGTCTTGGTCAGCCTGTATGGCGCCAGCGCAGTCGCCGTGACGCCAGACGTCTACGCGCAAACGGATACTTCCATGCAATCGGTCAGCGTGGTCGGTTCGCGCCGCGCGACCAGTTCCGCCACCGACACCGTGGTGCCGGTCGATGTCATCCCGCTGAGCAAAGTCAGCGAATCCGGCGGCCAGTTCGACCTGGCGCAAACGTTGACCTATATTTCCCCATCGTTCAACTCGACCCGCCAGACCGGCTCCGACGGCGCCGACCTGGTCGACTCCGCCGCCCTGCGCGGCCTCGGTTCAGACCAGACCCTGGTGCTGGTCAACGGCAAGCGCCGCCACACCACGGCGCTGGTCAACCTGTTCGGTGCGCGCAACCGCGGCAACACCGGCACCGACATGAACGCCATCCCGATGCTGGCCATCAAGGACGTGCAGGTGCTGCGTGACGGCGCCGCCGCCCAGTACGGCTCGGACGCGATCGCCGGCGTGATGGATATCGGCCTGAAAAAATCCAAGGGCTGCGAAGCGGTCGCCGGCTTCAGCGAGTACTCGCGCCGCGACGGCAAGAACTACCTGGCGTCGGCCTATTGCGGCGTCGACATCGGCAACGGCGGCGTGCTCGGCATCACCGGCGAATACCTCGATCGCGGCCGCTCCAACCGCGCCGAAGACGGCAATCCGCGCACCATCGGCGACAGCAAGACCAAGAACCAGACCCTGTACCTGAACGGCGAACTGCCGACCGTCGCCAGCGGCCGCCTGTACCTGACCGCCGGCGCGCAAAGCCGCGATGCGTCCTCCGGCGCCTGGGCGCGCGGCGGCATCGACAGCGACGACATCCCGTCGCGCAACTCGGCCGCCATGTACCCGAACGGCTTCGTCCCGTTCATCAACGCCAAGATCGACGACCGCTACGCCACCATCGGCCACCGCAACCAGGTGGGCGAATGGAATATGGACCTGTCGCAGACCTACGGCTACAACAAGATGATCTACGACATCAGCAACACGCTGAACGCGTCGATCGCCAACAAGGACCTGTTGGCCGGCGGCAAGGGCATCAGCCCGACCAATTTCAACGCCGGCGGCTTCTCGTTCGAGCAGCTGACCACCAACCTCGACTTCAATCGCTACTTTGACGGCGTGCTGGGCCGTGGCCTGAACGTCGCCTTCGGCGCCGAATACCGCCACGAGAACTACAAGATCTACGCCGGCGAGCCGGGTTCCTACATCGACGCCGACGGCGTTGGTATCGGCGGCGCGGCCGGCAGCCAGGGCTTCCCCGGCTTCCAGCCAGCCGACCAGGTCAACGCCAACCGCCACAACGTTGCCGCCTACCTCGATCTGGAAGCGGACCTGACCGACACCGTCAAGGCCCAGGGCGCGGTGCGCTACGAGAAGTACAGCGACTTCGGCTCGACCACCACCGGCAAGCTGGCCGGCAGCTGGCGCGTGGCGCCGACCGTGCTGCTGCGCGGTTCGGCCTCGACCGGCTTCCGCGCGCCGTCGCTGCAGCAGATGTATTTCTCGTCGACCTTTACCGACTTCATCGGCGGCGTGCCGACCGACGTGGTGCTGGCGCCGAACAACAGCGCGGTCACCAACCTGGCCGGCATTCCGAAGCTGAAGGAAGAGAAATCCACCAGCTTCACGCTGGGTTCGACCTGGACGCCAACGCAAGCCGTGTCCGTCACCGCCGACCTGTACCAGATCAAGATCAAGGACCGCATCGTGCTGTCCGGCCGCTTTGACGACAGCAACTACCCTGACCTGGCAGCCAAGCTGGCGACGCTGGGCGTAGGCCAGGCGCAATTCTTCGTCAACTCGGTCGACACCAAGACCAAGGGCCTGGACCTGACCGCGTCGCACAAGGCCAATTTCGGCGCCGACAAGCTGACCACCTTCCTGGCGCTCAACGTCAGCAAGACCGAGGTGACCGGCATCCACGCGCCGGCCTCGCTGAAGGGCTACGAGGATGTGCTGCTGTCGGAGAAGGAACGCCTGTACATCGAGCAGGGCGCGCCACGCTCCAAGGCCACGCTGGGCTTCGACTACACCCACAGCGCCTGGGAAACCGACCTGAAGCTGATCTACTTCGGCCCGCAGACCTTGGGCACCTACAGCGGCACCGCCGCCGGCGTGCCGAACCAGCACTACGACGCCAAGGCATCGGCCGATCTGAGCTTTACGTACACCATCAACAAGAACATGAAGTTCTCGTTTGGCGGCAACAACATCTTCAACGTGCATCCGAGCACGCAGAATCCGGATGAGACCGACAATGGCTTCAAATACGAGTCGGTGCAGTTCGGCCTGAACGGCGCCTCCTACTTCGGCAGGCTCTACGTGAAGTTCTGATCTGGCTCAAGGCCGCGCGTTTGACGTCGGCTGTGACGAGGAATACGATCCTGGTATGGAAACCAGGATCGCAAAACTCGAAGAATTGATGACCGACACCCGCGAGCGTTTGGTGAGGATCGAGGAACGTCTGGAACAATGCGCCACAAAAACCGACCTCGAAGCTTTAAGAGCTGAAATGCACAAAGGCTTTTCCGAAATGATCAAGTGGATCGTCGGCACGGCGATTGTCATGAGCGGTACCGGGATCGTTGTCATGACCTTTGTACCGAACAACGCCGTGCCGAAGGCGCCGCCGCCCGCGCCTTTGCCGCCGGTCGTGATCTACACGCAGCCGGCGCCAGCAGCCCTGCCCAAGATGTAACGTTTGCTTACATCTCGCTAACTTAACCCAACGCGCGACCGTTCTAAACTCGCATTGTCTTTATTTTCGGCAATGGAGCGTGCGATGCGCCGCGCAATCACCCTGATGTTATTCCTGTCCCTGCTGCAAGGCGCGCTCGCCTGGGCCGCACTGGGCAGCGCGCCGTCCAATTTCGACGGCGCCACCACCACCCAGACCAAAATGGCCGCGCGCAGCCTGGCGGCCGCCACGGCCAACGCCACCACCGCCGTCTACACCGTCAGCCAAAGCACGCTCGACAGCGGCACCATCGTGCGCGAATACACCGACGCCAACGGCGTGGTGTTCGCCGTCAGCTGGAACGGCCCGACCCTGCCCGACCTGCGCACCCTGCTGGGCGACAAGTTCACCGCCATGACCAGCAACGCCGAAAAGCGCCCGAAAGCCGGCCATTCGCAACTGGCCGTCAACCAGTCGGACGTGGTCATCGTCTCCAACGGCCACATGCGCGCGTTTGCCGGCCAGGCTTGGATCCCCAGCGCGCTGCCGGCCGGTTTCGACACCTCCACCATCGAATAAAAGGAAGTCTGCATGAAATACCTTCACCTTGCAGGCGCCCTGCTGTGCCTGGCACTGGCGGCGTGCGGCGGCGGCGGTTCGTCGTCCGCCAGCACCGCCACCGGCACCACCGAATCGATGGCCGCCGTTACACCGGTGGTCAGCATCAGCGCGACGCCCACCGCCACCACCAGCGGCCAGGTGGTGACGCTGACCTGGAGCGTCAGCAACGCCAGCGGCAGCACCTGCACCGCCTCCGGCGCCTGGAACGGCACGGTGGCCACCAGCGGCACCCAGACCGTCACCGCCGGCGACGCCGGCACCGCCAGCTACACCCTCACCTGCGGCAGCGCCAGCAACACCGCCGTGGTCACCGTCGCCACGCCGCCGCCGTCGCCGAGCGTCAGCCTGACGCTGGCGCCGGCCAACATCACCACCGCCCAGAGCACCGTGCTGAGCTGGTCGTCGGCCAACACCACCAGTTGCACCGCCAGCGGCGCCTGGAGCGGCAGCAAGGCCACCGCCGGCTCGGTCACCATCACGCCGACCGCGAGCGGCAGCTTCACCTACAGCCTGGCCTGCAGCGGCGACGGCGGCACGGCCAACGCCAGCAGCGTGCTCAGCGTTACGGCCGCACTCAGCAACAGCACCGCGATCCTGGTCGACAGCGGCCCGAGCGGCGTCAGCGGCGTGATCAATGTGCCGTATGTCAGCGTCACCGTCTGCCGTCCCGGCACCAGCACCTGCCAGACCATCGACCACGTGCTGCTCGACACCGGCTCCTACGGCCTGCGCCTGCTGGCCAGCCAGCTCAGCTCGACGCTGGCCCTGCCGGCGGTCACCACCGCCTCCGGCGCCGACGCCGGCGAATGCGGCAAGTTCATCAGCGGCTACACCTGGGGTGCGGTACGCCAGGCCGACGTCAAGATGGCCGATGAAGTGGCGTCCGCCATCTCGATCCAGGTCATCGGTGACACCGGCAGCAGCTACAGCAGCACGCCATCGAGCTGCAGCAGCGCCGGTTCCAACCTGGGCACGCTGTCGGCCATCGGCGCCAAGGGCATCCTCGGCGTCGGCATGTTCAAGCAGGATTGCGGCAGCTCGTGCGTCAGCGCCGCCATCAGCGGCATCTACTACGCCTGCGCCAACGGCAGCTGCAGCGCCAGCGCCATGCCGCTGGCCAAGCAGATCAGCAACCCGGTGAGTTCGTTCGCCGTCAACAACAACGGCCTGCTGATCACCATGCCCAGCGTCGGCGCCGCCGGCCTGACCTCGGTCAGCGGCACGCTGGTGTTCGGCGTCAACACGCAGAGCAACAACACCATCGCCAGCGAGACCATCTTCAAGGCCAACAGCAGCGGCGACTTCACCACCACCTACAACGGCCGCAACTACACCGCCAGCTTCATCGACAGCGGCTCGAACGGCTACTTCTTCAGCGACAGCAGCATCCGCCAGTGCTCGGGCGGCGACTTCTACTGCCCGGCCTCGACCTTGTCGCTGAGCGCCACCAACACCGCGTCCGACAACAGCGCCAGCGGCGCCGTCAACTTCAATGTCGTCAACCTGGTCAACCTGGCTTCGACCATCAACGCGGCCCAGGTCGGCGGCACGGTGGGCAGCGGCAGCTCGGCCGGCAACTACTTCGACTGGGGCATGCCCTTCTTCTACGGCCGCCGCGTGTTCGTGGTGATGGAAAACAATACCGTGGCCGGCAAGACCGGACCGTACTGGGCCTATTGATTGAGGAATGTCATCGTGATGTCACGATAACTAGCTAAAGTCGCAACCTTGAATTTTCCCACTCTTCGAGGTAGCGATGAAATTGAATTTGGTGATGCTGGCCGCCATGACTGCGGCCGGCCTGGTAGCATGCGGCGGCGATAACAATCCTGTTGCAGTGACTCCACCAGCCACGCCGGCGATCCCGGAAGGCACGACGGTCACCCTGGCGCTGATGGAAACCACCGACATCCACGCCAACGTGATGAGCTACAACTACTACTCGCTGGCCGAGGACACCAGCCTGGGCCTGGAGCGCACCTCGACGCTGGTCAAGGCCGCGCGCGCTGAAAACCCGAACAACCTGCTGCTCGACGACGGCGACGTCATCCAGGGCACGCTGCTGGGCGACATGCAGGCCGTCACCAAGCCAATCGCCTGCTCCGACACCATGGCCGTGCACAAAGTCATGAACGCCATGAAGTACGATGGCGGCGGCTTCGGCAACCACGAATTCAACTACGGCCTGCCACTGCTGAGCCAGATCACCAATACCGACTTCGGCATTCCGGGCGTCACCAAGCCGACCGGCACCTGCGGCGCGCCGACCTTCCCGCTGGTGCTGACCAACGTCACCGGCGTGGCCAGCGGCAAGCCGATCGTGCAGCCGTATTCGCTGCTGGCGCGCACCTTCTCGGCCACCAAGCCGGACGGCACCAAGCTGGACGTGAAGATGAACATCGGCATCATGAGCTTCGTGCCGCCGCAGATCCTGGAATGGGACCAGAAAAACCTGGCCGGCAAGGTCGCCATCACCGGCGTGCAGGAAGCGGCCAAGCAATACGTGCCTGAAATGCGCACCAAGGGCGCCGACCTGGTGGTGGCGCTGTCGCACGGCGGCCTGGATCCAAGCACCTACAGCCCGAAAATGGAAAACGGTTCCTACCACCTGACCAGCACCGGCATCGACGCGCTGCTGATCGGCCACTCGCACCTGATCTTCCCGAAAGGCAAAGAGACCGGCGCCGCCGCACTGGACCCATCGTTCGCCGCCTTCCCGGCCAGCGCCAACATCGACGCCGTCAACGGCTTCGTCAACGGCGTGCCGACCGTGATGGCGCAAAGCTGGGGCCGCCGCCTGGGCATCATCAAGATGACGCTGGCCTACACCAGCGGCAAGTGGGTGGTGCAGCCGGCCAAGACCACCGTGGAGTCGCGCGGCTTCAAGTACACCGACGGCACCACCAACGTCGCCGCCGACAGCACCGTCGCGCCGCTGATCGCCACCGAGCACGCCGCCACCATCGCCTACGCCAAGCAGCCGCTGGGCGTGACCACCGACTTCGAGATGTCCTCCTACTTCTCGCTGGCCGGCGACGTCACCGCGATCCAGCTGGTCAACCAGGCCCAGCTGGCGTACGTGAAGAACTTCATCGCCACCAGCACCGACGCCACCATCGCCAGCTACAAGAACATTCCGGTGATCTCGTGCAGCGCGCCGTTCAAGGCCGGCCGCAATGGCGCCAGCGACTTCACCGACGTCGCGCCGGGCGCCAGCGCGGCCGCGCCGATCGGCCTGCAGGTGCGCAATCCGGGCGACCTGTACCTGTACTCGAACAACAACCTGCAAGCGGTGAAGATCAAGGGTTCCGACCTCAAGGCCTGGCTGGAAACGGCCGCCAAGCAGTTCGGCCAGATCGATCCGACCAAGACCGCCGAGCAGGACCTGGTGCCGTCGTATGGCACGATCTACAACTACGACGTGTTCTACGCCGAAAACAATGCGCTGACCTACCAGATCGACGTCACCAAGCCAGGCGGCAGCCGCATCGTCAACCTGACTTACCTGGGCAAGGCCGTGGCGGATACCGATGACTTCATCGTCGCCACCAACGACTACCGCGCGGGCGGCGGCGGCGCCGTGCCTGGCATCGACGGCAGCAAGACCATCATCAAGTCGCCGGACGCCAACCAGACCGTGGTCAGCAACTACCTGACGGCGCAAGGCACGGCCACCGGCAAGGTCACGCTGGCCAGCAACGGCAGCGCGCGCAGCTGGAGCTTCGTCAAGGTGGCGACGGCCGGTCCGGTGATCCTGCGTTCGGCGCCGGGCCACCTGGCGCTGGCCAAGAGCAGCGGCCTGACGGCGGTGACGGCTGAAGGCGGCCTGGACGCCAGCGGCTTCGGTAAGTACACCATCGACCTGAGCAAATAAGATGCGCGCCCTGACCACCGCCATCGTGAGTTCGGTGTTCCTGTTCGGATGCCAGATCCAGCAGGAAAAACCGACCTCGGCGCAAATCGAAGTGATCGGCATGAAAGCCAAGCAGGAAGCCGACGCCCAGGCCGAGCGCAAGCTGATGGCGTGGTCGGCGCAACGCATGCCGGTGGCCCAGCGCGAGCTGGCCATCTTGTACCAGACGCGTCCCGAGCAACGCGCCGACGCGCTCAAGCTGTTCGAGCAGGCGGCGCGCGGCGGCGACGTCGAAGCGGCGTTCCAGCTGGGTGAAATGCTGCGCGTCGGCGTGCTGGGCGTGCAGCCAGCGCCGGCCGCCGCCGCGCCGTGGTACGCCATGGCCGCCGAGCACCAGCACGCCAAGGCCGCCCTGGCCCTGGCGCTGATGGTCAAGAACGGCAACGGTGTGCCGCGCGACGATGCCAGGGCGGCGCGCCTGCTGACTCAGGCCAGCAGTCTTGGCAACGCGCATGCGATGTTCCTGCTCTCCAACATCTACCGTGAAGGACTGGGCGTTGCGCAAGACAGCGCCAAGGCGCGCGCGATGCTGGAGGAAGCGGCCGAGCACGAATATCCGCCGGCTATCCAGGAACTGGCCATGACGGTCCAGCTGGGCGACGCCCTGTCGCCCAAGGATGAGCTACGCGCCAGCCACCTGATGAAGGAAGCCAGCGAGCACCGCCGTAACAACTGGAACCGCTTCTGAGCGCTCCAGCAATGCGTTGAACAGCGCACAGACGCAGTAGATGTCGGCTCCTAGACTGAATTGGTAGTCCCCCGCCAGTTCATTAGCCACGCAAGGAGCCGACATGAGAACCACTTCCCACTCGCACAGCAAGCTGCCCAAGCCCATCCCCACCGCCACCGAGCCGCAGGATGCGATCACGCTGCTGACCGAAGACCACGAGCACGTCAAATCGCTGTTCGAACAGTATGAAGAACTGGGCGACCGCGCACACGTCAGCAAGCACAAGCTGGCACTGCAAATCTGCGAAGAACTGACCAAGCACGCCACGGCGGAAGAAGAGATCTTCTACCCGGCCGTACGCAAAGCCACCAAGGATGAAGACATGGTGGATGAAGCCGTGGTCGAGCACGCGTCGGCCAAGGACTTGATCGCGCAGATCATCAGCATGGAACCGACCGAGGACCTGTTCGACGCCAAGGTCAAGGTACTGGGCGAGCTGATCGACCACCACGTCAAGGAAGAAGAAGAGGAAATGTTCCCGAAAGCGCGCAAGGCCAAGCTGGACCTGATGGCGCTGGGCGAAGCCATCGCCATCCGCAAGGAACAGATCGAACTGCCGCCGGCCTAAAACCGGGGTCAGTTCTGCCAATCGCACACGGGCTCTACCGTAGCAGCCGCTACGGTAGAGCCCGTGTGCGATTGGCAGAACTGACCCCGGATTATTTGACCGCCAGCCGCTCCATTTCGCGCTGCATGTTCTCGATGGCGCGCTGGTTGTACTGGTCGGAGAAATAAGCATTGCCGAACAGCTGGCCCTGCTGGGCCTTGCGGCTCAGGTGCGCCAGCGCCGCGCCGCGCTGTTCGCGGTACTTGGCGTCCGGCAGGTGGATGTACTCCTGCCGGATCGCCCGCGCATAGTTCTGGTAGACCTCGTCATCCTGCCCCAGGATCGCCAGGTCCACGCTCAGCAGCACGTCCTTCAGCCGGTGCGTGATCGACGCTTCCTGGAAGTGATCGGTGGCGCGTATCAGTTCGGCCGCATCGCCCATCTCCTGTCCCAGGTAGCTGCCCAGCCACATCTGCGCGCTGGCTTCCTCGTTGCTTGGCGCCGCCGGATCGCCGCCATGGCCATACTCGGCATCGTGGAACCAGAACGCCTGCTTGATGATGTCCACGTCCGCCGGGTCCGGACGCGTATTGGAGGCCCACACGCGGATCTCGCTCAGGCCGTGCACCAGGTGGTCGAGGTTGTGATAGTGCCGCGCCGCGCCGCCGTAGCAGCCGGCCCCGGTCAGCCGCGCAAACCAGTCGTCCGCATGGGCGATGGCGGTGGCGTCGCGGTGTTCATAGTCCCACAGCGTTTCCCACTCCTTGCGCAGCCAGCTCAGCACCCAGGCGTGGTAGGCCGGGCCGGGCACGAATTTCTTCATGATCCAGTTCCAGCCGATCGGCCCTTCCAGCGCCTTGACGAACGACGAGCTGACCGAGCCCAGATCGCGCGGCGGCATGACGAACACGGTCTTGGCGCCTTGCAGCACGTCGACGTTGGTTTGCTGGATCAGATTTTCGTAATCGAAGTCGGCGGTGGTGCGGATGCCGCGGATCAGGCATTCGACGCCCTGCTTCTTGGCCGCGCGCGCCGTGTAGTCGCCGCGCACGATGACCACCGAGACATTGTCCCAGCCCTGCTCGGCGCAGCTGAGCGCGATGATGCTCTTGCGCTCCTCGGCCGTGAACTTGGGCTTCTTGGCCGGATTTTCAGACAGGAACACCACCACCTCGTCCGCCAGCGAACGGGCTTCGTTGATCACCCACATGTGACCGTTGGTGATCGGGTCCAGGGTTCCCGAAAATCCGATTTTCTTCATGCGCCACTCCAACACCGTGTCAAAACGGCATTTTAGACCGGAGTGGCCCTGACAGTCTCAGGAAAATCGACTTTTACCTTCAGCCCGCCCAAACGCTCGGACTGGTCCAGCGACAGCACGGCGCCGTGGCGCTCGGCAATCGACTGCACGATCGCCATGCCCAGGCCGCTGCCGCCGGCCGGGCTGCCGGGCACGCGGTAGAAGCGGCTGAACACCCGCTCGCGCTCGTCCGCCGGGATGCCGGGACCGGAATCCTCGACGCTCAGCAGAATGCGCGGCTTGGCGTTTTTTGTGGCGGCCACGCTACGCCGCAGGTCGATATCGACCGTGCCGCCGGCCGGCGTGTACTTGATGGCGTTGTCGATCAGGTTGCGCAGCAGGATCAGCAGCGCGTCCGGATGGCCGGCCACCACCACATCATCGGCATGGTGTAGACCGAGGTCGATCTGGCGCGCCTGCGCCAGGCCGTTCATATCGCCCAGCACGCGCTTGACCACGTCGGCCAGGTTGACCGTCTCCGGCTTGACTTCCTCGCTGCCGCCCTCCTGCCGCGCCAGCACCAGCAATTGCTCCACCAGCCGCGTGGCGCGCTCGATGCCGGCCGTCACGCGCGACACCGCCACCTTGCGCGCCGCCTCGTCCGGCGCCCGCTCCAGGCTCAGCACCTGCAACTTCAGCGCCGCCAGCGGCGTGCGCAGTTCATGCGCGGCGTCGGCCACAAAGTGCTGCTGCGCCTCGAACGCCGTGCGCACGCGCACAAACAGCAGGTTCAGCTCCTGCACCAGCGGCAGCACTTCATCCGGCAAGTCATTTTCCGACACCGGCGACAGATCCTCGGCCTGGCGCGCCGCCACCTGGCGCTTGACGCGCGACACCGGCGCCAGCGAGCCGGACACTACCCACCACACCACCAGCATCAGCACCGGCGCCATGACGGCGATCGGCCCGACCGTGCGCAAGGCCAGCGTGCCGGCCATGCGCTGGCGCACCGCCATGTCCTGGGCGATCTGCACCGTCTGGTTGGATGTCTGCACCGAGAACACGCGGTAGGTCGTGTTGTTGACGCGGACGTTGGAAAAGCCCAGCACGGCCCGCTGCGGCAAGGCCGCGCGCGACAGCGAACGGAACACCTGCGCGCCGTCCGGCGTCCACACCTGTACCACCAGGTCGTCGTTCTCGGGATCGGCCGCCGTGTCGGCCGCCTTGTTGGTCAGCGTGGCGCTGGAACGCAGCGACATCGCCATCTGCTGCATGTGGTAGTCGAAGATCTGGTCGGCGTCGCTCAGCGCGCTGCGGTAGGCGATCATCGCTTGTGCAAAGGCCGCCATGGTGATGGCGGCCAGCAGGAACCACAGCAGACGGCCGCGCAGCGAGTGGGTGACCACCGGCACGCGCGGCAGCGGCGGCATCCTTACCTTCATAGTTTCGGCACCATGTATCCCAGGCCGCGCACGTTCTGAATCAGTTCCGCGCCGAGCTTCTTGCGCAGGCCGTGAATATAGACTTCCACCGCGTTGCTGTTGACTTCATCCTTCCAGCTGTACAGCTTTTCCTCCAGCTGGTGGCGCGACAGCACGATGCCCGGCCGCGCGATCAGCGCTTCCAGCACCGCCCATTCGCGCGCCGACAGGCTGACCGGCTTGCCGTCGGCGATGACTTCGCGGGTTTGCGGATTGACCGTGACGTTGCCGTGCTCGAACACCGGCTCGGCGCGGCCGGCCGAACGGCGCAGCAGCGCGCGGATGCGGGCCAGCAGCTCGTCGAGGTCGTAGGGTTTGAGGACGTAGTCGTCGGCGCCGGCGTCGAGGCCGGCGATGCGCTGTTCCTTGGCGTCGCGCGCGGTGGCGATCAGCACCGGGGTCAGCTCCTTGCGCAGGCGCATCGAGCGCAGCACGTCGAGGCCGTCCTTGCGCGGCAGGCCCAGGTCCAGCAGCACCAGATCGTAGGTCTGGGTTTGCAGCGCGGTGTCGGCCATGGCGCCGTCCTTGACCCAGTCGACGGCGTAGTGCTCGGCCCGTAACAGGTCCAGCACTACCTCGCCGATCATTGTGTCGTCTTCTACCAGCAGAAGTCGCATGTTATTTCCTTTCTATTTTTGTTGAGCGTTCTGCCGGCCCGTAGCCGCAGTGTAACCTTAGCCTAAGCGCACCGGTATGAAGATTTTATCGTCGCCGCGCTGGATCAGCAATGCCACCGACTTGGACGATTTGCCCACCACCTCGCGCACCTGGTCCACACTGTTGACCGGACGGCCATTCACCGACAGCAGCACGTCGCCCGCCTGCACGCCGGCATCGGCCGCGGCGCCGCCGGCGTCCTGGATCAGCAGGCCGCTGGCGATGCCGGATTCACGGCGCTCCGACGGGTCCAGCTGGCGCAGCGACAGGCCCAGGCGCAGCTTGGCGCTGGCCTGGTCGGCCGCCGGCGCATCGCCCTTGGCGACCTTGTCGGTGGCGTTGCCCAGCGTGGCGACGATGCGCACCGGCTTGCCCTGGCGCCAGACGTCCAGCGTGATCTTCTCGCCCGGCGTCGACAGGCCAACCATGGACGGCAGGTCGACCGAACTGACGATCTTCTGGCCGTTGACCGAACGGATCACATCGCCCGCCTTCAGGCCGGCCTTGTCGGCCGGACCGCCGCGTTCGACATTGGCGATCAGCGCGCCTTCCGGCGTGGCCAGTTCGAAGGAATCGGCGAAGCCCTGGTTCACTTCCTGCACTTCCACGCCCAGCTTGGCGTGCACCACCTTGCCGGTGGAGACGATCTGGTTCTTGATCTTGCTGGCCACATCGATCGGGATGGCAAACGACAGGCCCTGGTAGCCGCCGGTCTGGCTGTAGATCTGCGAGTTGATGCCGACCACTTCGCCGCGCGTGTTGAACAGCGGACCGCCCGAGTTGCCCGGATTGACGGCGACGTCGGTCTGGATGAACGGCACGTTACCATCCGGCAGCGAACGGCCCTTGGCGCTGACCACGCCGGCGGTCACGGTGTTATCGAGGCCGTATGGCGAGCCGATCGCCAGCACCCATTCGCCTACTTTCAGGTCGTTGCCCTTGGCCAGCGGCACCACCGGCAGGTTCTTGGCGTCGATCTTCAGCACCGCGACGTCGCTCTGCGGATCGGAACCCAGCACCTTGGCGCGGAATTCGCGGCGGTCGGTCAGCTTGACCACCACTTCGCTGGCGTCGCGCACCACGTGGGCATTGGTCAGGATGATGCCGTCCGGGCTGATGATGAAGCCGGAACCGAGGCCGTGCGTCGGCGTCTGGCGTTGTTGCGGGCCGCGCTGCTGGCCCTGGAAGCGGCGGAAGAACTCATAGAAGGGATCGTCCGCATACGGATCGTTGCGGCCCTGCTGGGCGTCCGGATCGAAGGCGGTCTTGGTGCTGCCGGTGACGTTGATGTTGACCACGGCCGGGCCGTTCTGGGCGACGATGACGCTGAAATCGGGCAGCGCGATGGGCGGCGCGGCGACCGGCGCCGGGATGCCGGCCTGGGACACGGTGGCGGCAGGTACGGTGGCGGCGGCAACGGCGGCATTCTGTTTGACAGCGACTGCACCGCCGACGCCGACCACGCCCAGTACGGCGACTGCGACGGCTGCGCGTTTGAGAGTAGAGTTGGACATAACGGTTCTCCTATGGGTGAAGACTTTAGATGTATCCAATATGACGCTAAAAACTTAGGCCCTACTTAACCAAAATGCGGGCTTACAACGCAAAACTGGCCGGTTACCCGGCCAGTTGCAAATGCTACATTAAAGCTGGATTAAGCCGGCGCTTAAGCTGCCTGGCGTTGCTCCAGCGCGGTGACGTTTTCGCCGCCATCGATGATGATTTTACGTGGTTTCAGCGCTTCCGGAATCTCACGCACCAGTTCGATGGTGAGCATGCCGTTGTCGAAGCTGGCGCCGGTCACCTTGACGTGATTGGCCAGCTGGAAACGCTGTTCGAAGTCGCGGGCTGCGATGCCGCGGTGCAGATAGGTGCGCTCCACACCGTCTTTCTGTTTGCGGCCGACCACTTGCAGCGAGTCGCGTTCGAAGGTGATGTCGATTTCCGAGCGGTTGAAGCCGGCCAACGCCATCACGATGCGGTACTGGTCTTCCGAGACCAGCTCGATGTTGTAGGGAGGATAGCTTGGGGTGGCGTCGTTGCGTTGGGCGTCGTTCAGCAGTTGTGCCAGACGATCAAAGCCGATAGCGGAACGATACAGTGGTGCCAGGTCAAAAGTACGCATGGTAGATATCCTTGTCAAAATAAGCGATATGGTTAAAACGGGGAGCATCCCCTTCTCGCGGTCCCCATCTGGGCAACCGCTGATTCCCATATAAGTCGCCCCACCCGCCTTTCAAGAGTTTTCCTCAAAAAATTTTCGCTGCACCGCGTCATGCATTTTGCGAGATTTGCAAGTTACCCACGTGCTACACTCGTTCTCTTGTTCAACCGATTAGTGCATACCATGACCTTGACCCGTGCCGTACTCGCCGCCGTGCTGGCTACCGCCTTCAGCGCCCAGGCTTCCGACCAGCCCTATCCGGGCACCATCGTTCTGAAAGTAGACGCCAGCAACACCGCGCAGCAGATCTTCCGCGTGCGCGAAAGCATTCCGGCCAAGCCGGGCAAGCTGACGCTGCTGTATCCGCAATGGATTCCGGGCAATCACGGCCCGAGCGGCGCGATCAACCAGTTCGCCGGCTTCAAGGTCAGCGCCAACGGCCAGCCGCTGGAATGGACGCGCGATCCGGTCAACATCTTCGCCTTCCACCTGACCGTGCCGAAGGGCGCCAGCGGCGTCGAAGTCGAGTTCGAATACCTGTCGCCGGTGGAAGCCAACCAGGGCCGCACCACCATGACCAACGACATCCTCGGCGTGCAATGGCAATCGGTGGCGCTGTACCCGGCCGGCTACGCCACCAACAAGATCACCGTGCAGCCGAACCTGACCGTGCCGGCCGGCTGGCAGTACGGCAGTGCGCTGGAGCAGCAGGCGCGCACCGGCGACGACGTCGCCTTCAAGCCGCTGGACCTGGAAACGCTGGTCGATTCGCCGCTGTTCGCCGGCCGCTACTTCCGCCGCATCGACCTCGATCCGGGCGCGAAAATTCCCGTGCACCTGAACGTGGTGGCCGACTCGGCCGACCAGCTGGAGGCGACGCCGGAACAGATCGCCCCGCACCGCGAAATGGTGCAGCAGGCCTACAAGCTGTTCAACTCGCAGCACTACAAGCACTACGACTTCCTGTTCGCCATCAGCGATGAATTCGGCGGCATCGGCCGCGAGCACCACCAGTCGAGCGAGAACGGCGTCAAGCTGGGCTACTTCGCCGAATGGAAGAAATACGAAGCGCGCCGCGAACTGCTGTCGCACGAATTCACCCACTCGTGGAACGGCAAGTTCCGCCGCCCCGCCGGCCAGGCCGTGGCCGACTTCAACACGCCGCTGCAGAACGAACTGCTGTGGGTATACGAAGGCCAGACCCAGTACTGGGGCGCTGTGCTGGCCGCGCGCGCCGGCCTGATCAAGCCTGAAAACACCCGCGACATGATCGCCGCCACCGCCGCCCGCTACGACAACGTCAAGGGCCGCGACTGGCGCGCGGTGCAGGACACGGTCAACGACCCGATCATCAACGCCCGCCGTCCGCAAGGCTGGAACAACTGGCAGCGTTCCGAGGATTACTACTCGGAAGGCGAGTTGATCTGGCTGGACGCCGACACCAAGATCCGCGAACTGTCGGGCGAGAAAAAATCGCTGAACGATTTCGCCAAAACCTTCTTTGGCGTGGATGACGGCGTCAACGTCGCCAAGCCCTACACCTTCGACGACGTGGTCAAGGCGCTGAACGCGGTGCAGCCGTACGAATGGGCCAAGTTCCTGCGCACCCGCCTGGACGGCCACGGCCCGGGCGCGCCGCTGGACGGCCTGGCCCGCGCCGGCTGGAAACTGGTGTACGCCGAGAAACCGACCGACTTCCTCAAGGCGCAGGAAGACCTGAGCAAATCGGCCAACTTCCAGTACTCGCTGGGCTTCTCGGTGGGTGCCGACGGCAAGCTGGAAGCCTTCCAGTGGGAAGGCGTCGGCTTCAAGGCCGGCCTGTCGGGCAACACCACGCTGCTGGCGGTGAACGGCCGCGCCTACAAGCCTGAGCTGCTGCGCGCGGCGGTGACGGCGGCCAAAACGTCGAAAGAGCCGATCAACCTGCTGGTGAAAAAAGGCGCCCTGTACCAGACCGTCGCGCTCGACTACCACGGCGGCCTGAAGTACCCACGCCTGGAACGCATCGACGGCACGCCGGACCGCCTGGAAGCGATCCTGCAACCGCTGAAGTAAGCAACTCCGGGGTCAGGTCCCTCATTTCTACACGAGCTGTACCGTAGCGTGCGCTACGGTACAGCTCGTGTAGAAATGAGGGACCTGACCCCGGGTTTATAACGGGCGCGGCTTCGCGGCCGGATGGATTATCGTTACAGAAAATCCATTCGAGGACCGCCATGCTGACCCTGCACACCTGGACCACGCCCAACGGCCGCAAGATCCCCATCATGCTGGAGGAACTGGGCCTGCAGTACACCATCAAGACCGTGAACATCGGCAAGGGCGAACAGTTCCAGCCCGAATTCCTGGCCATCTCCCCCAACAATAAAATCCCCGCGATTGTCGATACCGATGCCGACGGCAACAGCGTCAGCATTTTCGAGAGCGGCGCCATCCTCACCTACCTGGCCGAGAAAACCGGCAAGCTGCTGCCCGCCTCCGGCCCGGAACGCTACGAGGTGCTGGAATGGCTGCACTGGCAGATCGGCGGCCTCGGTCCGATGCTGGGCCAGGTCGGCTTCTTCGCCATCCGCGCGGAGGAAAAATCGGCACTGGCCATCCAGCACTTCATCGATGAGGCGGACCGCCTGCTGGGCGTGATGGACAAGCAATTATCGAAGCACGCCTACATCGCCGGCGCGGCCTACAGCATCGCCGACATCGCCTGCTATCCGTGGACCGTGGGCATCCTCGACAAGCTGAAACCGGCGCTCGGCGACAAGCTGGAGACCAAGCCCCACCTGCAACGCTGGCTCAATATGATCGGCGCCCGCCCGGCCGTGCAGCGCGGCATGGCCCTGCCAAAAGTGGACTGACCACAACCTTTTGTGTATGCTGAAGCCATGAACAATGACACCGACATCCAACTGAGCGGCCCCTTCAAGGCCACCGACGGCTCCGGCCGTACCCACGACGCCACCGCCATCCGCATCTTTGACGAAGGCTATGGCGCCATCGACGTCTACGTGGATTTCAAGGCGCCCATCAGCGGCCTGCACAAGGACAAGGCGCTGATTAACGCCGTGGCGGCGCAGCTGCGCACCGTCGGCTACAAGGGCCCGGACCTGAGCGCCGGCGACCCGGTGCTGCAGGAAGGCCGCCTGCTGGTGCTGGAATCGCCGGACGAATTCAGCACCTTTGCCGCCAGCAAGGGCTGGAAAGACCTGTCGGAAGACTTCTAAAACAGATAGCGGTCGGCCCAGACCGCGATCAGGTTGGCCACGTAGACCGCATCCTCGCGCCGCGTCAGCAGATGGTCGGCGCTGTCGAGCGAGATGAAACTTTTCGGGTGCTTGGCGGCGGTGAATATTTCCATCGCGTTGCTCAGGCCCACCGTGTCGTCGCCCGGCGCGTGCATCACCAGCAAGGCCCGTCTCAGGGCCGCGATCTTCACCTTCAAATTGTGCCCGCCCGCATCTTCCACGAATTGCTGCTTGATGCGGAACGGCCGCCCCGCCAGTTGCACCTGCGCCTCGCCTTCGCGCGCGATCTCGTCCAGATGCTGGCTGAACATGTTGACGATGGAGCCGGGATCGCTGGGCGCGGCGATCGTCACCACCGCCTTGACTTCCGGCATCTGCGAGGCCGCCGCCAGCACCGCCGCGCCGCCCAGGCTGTGGCCGATCAGCAGCTGCGGCGCCTGATAGGTCTGGCGCATGAAATCGGCCGCCGCCACCAGGTCGTCCAGGTTGGATGAAAAATTGGTGTTGGCGAACTCGCCCTCGCTGGCGCCCAGGCCGGTAAAGTCGAAGCGCAGCACGGCGATGCCATGTTCGGTCAGCGCCTGCGCCACGCGGCTGGCGGCAAACACGTCCTTGCCGCAGGTGAAGCAATGCGCGAACAGCGCGTAGGCCTTCACCTCGCCGTCCGGCCCATCCAGCCGCGCCGCCAGCTTGTGGCCGTGCGCGCCAATAAATTCCTGTCGCTGTGATCGCATCGCGTGTCCTGAAAAGAAGATAAGACTATTTAACCAAACTTCCGCCGGCTTGGGTAGGCGCCCTCGGCAAGCGCGCCTGGTCCAGATGATGGAGCAGCGCGGCTTCCGACAGCGGCCCCATGTGCTGATACACCAGCTTGCCGGAGGCATCGAAGAACAGCGTGGTGGGATAGCCCATCACCGAAAAGCCGCGCGCGGTCGCTTGCGTCGGATCCAGCAGGACGTTGTGCAACGCCAGCCGGCCGGCACGCAGGAATTGCTGGATCACCTGCGGCGACTCGCCCTGGTTGACGAACACAAAGTTCACATCGGGCCGTTGTGCCTGGACCTGCGCCATGGCCGGCATTTCCTTTTGACACGGCGGACACCACGTCGCCCAGAAGTTGATGACGGTGGGCTTGCCATGGAAGTCAGACAGCACCACCTGCTCACCGCTCAGGCTGCGCAGCGCGTTGGCGGGGATGGCGCCCTGCACCGACGTGTGGGCCATCATCAGCACCGTGCCGGCCAGCCACAGCACGCTGGCAACGCCGACCGTCACCGCCAGCGCCTTGCGGATGGCGCGGCCGCGCTGCCACAGGATCAGCGCATACACCCAGGCAGCGATGATGCCGCTTTGCTCATCCCAGCCGCCATCGCGGATGTCGAGCATGGTCAGCGGGCTGTTCAGGTACAGGGACGGGTAGCGCAGGATGAACGCCAGGCGCGCCACGACCAGCGCCACCATGAACATCAGGGTGATCGATGACTCGATCTTGCGTTCGTTGCGCCGGTCAAAATAGCGGGCGAGCGCAAAACTGATCGTTACCACGACCAGCAGCAACAGCGCAGTGTACGGCAACAGCAGGGGGCCGATCTTCATGATGGGATGATATTCATGCAAAAACGCATGATAGTTGTTGCTTGTTAGAATAATCTTAATCTATCCGAACAAGCCTTGCAGATACCAGCGCGGCGCCTGTTCGCCGGCGCGCCGGTCCTGGTACAGCCAGTAATACGCGCTGTCCTCCCCTTCCGCGATGAAATAGTCGCGGGTTTGCAGCGTGCTCCACCAGCCGGCCTCGATGCGTTCGCCGGTGGAACGGATGCGCAGCGGCGAGCCGTAGTAGGGGCGATGGTCGCGCATCAGCAGCGGCACCGGCTTGGGCAGCAGCCAGGTCGGACGCGGCAGGCTGGTGAGGTCCGGCGGCAGCTGGGCGCGGGCGTCGGCGGGACGGATCTTGGTCTGGATGCTGACCCAGGTGTTGGCGTACTCGGGCCGGTAGTCGCTGCTGGGAACGGCTTGCAGCACGTTCTCCGGCCCCAGGCGCGCGGCCAGCAATTCCAGCAGGCGCTGCCAGTCTTCCTTGCTGCCGCCCGGCTCGGGGAACAGCGATTCGCTCGGCGGCGCCATCGGCTGCACCTGCGGCGCTTCGAGGCACAGGCCGATCACCGGCGCCACCAGCTCCTGTTTGGCCAGCCGCTCCTTCAGCAGGCGCACCAGGTGCGCGTCTTTCCACGTCGGTTCGGCCAGCATGATTTCGATCACCGTCGGCGGACAGGCGGTGCGGCCGCGCTCGTGTTCCAGCAACAGGTGGATGCGCTCGACAGCCAGCTGGCGCGCGCTGAGCCAGCCGGTCAGCTGCAGCAGCAGGCGATGCGCGCCGAACAGCAAGGCCTCGGCGTTCTCCACGCGGTCGAACAGTTCCAGCTTGGCGCGGAAGCTGGCCGGCGCTTCCAGCCACTCGTGCATCTCGGGACGCGCGCCGTGGGCGTCGTCCAGCATGTCGAGCACGGCGCGGCCGCAGCGCCGCTGCAAGCCGGGACGGGGCAGGCGCCGCAGCTCGCCCAGGCTCATGCAGCCGATGCCTTCCAGCCAGCCCAGATAGGCGCGGGCGGGCGGCAGCAGCCCCACCGGCAGCACGTCCAGACGCCGTTCCAGCGTGTCCATCTTCAGCGAGCGGCCGGCGTTGCTGCGCGCCAGCAGCCAGGCGCCGCGCGCGGTCGGCGCGCAGCTCAGCGTGCCGGTGAAGCCCAGCGCCTGCACGCTGTCCGCCACCTTGCGGCACAGCGCGCGGATGCCGCCGAACAGGCGCAGGCTGGCGCCGACGTCCAGCAGCAGCGTGGCCTCCTCCGCCTCCGCCAGTTGCGGCGTGAACTGCAGCAGCGCCATGGCGGCTGCCTGCAGCGCTTCCGCTTCCAGCGGCAGCGAGCGCTGCTGGAACTGCGTGTGCGGCGCCAGCATGATCGCGCCGCCGCGCCGCAGTCCGATGCGCACGCCGGCCTCGTACGCGGCATCCGACAGCGCCACGACGCGCTCCTGCTCCAGCACCGCCGTACAATGGTCAGCCGACCAGCGCGGGCAGAATACTTCGAGCGGGAGCTGTGGCAGGTGTATGGCGATCCAGAGGCGCATGGCGTTGAAGCAAGGCAGGTGTTAAAGGTAAGAACAACGGCGCGTCGCGCTGCGGTCCGCGTCGCTTGACAAAACCGATGTCGATGCCGCCCGCCGCCGGCTTGAGCGACAGCCGCAACGGCGCCGGCGATGCATCCTGCGCGGCCGCCAGCGGCCGCACCATGCAGAACAAGGTTTCGCCGCTTTGCGCCGCCAGATGCAGGCGCCGCAAGGTTTCGCCGCGCGCATGTTTTTGCCACAGCAGCAGCGCGCCGCAACAGCCGCTGCGCAGGGTCTGCTCGGCGGCCCACAGCGCATCGCTGGCCTTGGCGCCGCTGCGCACCCACAGCAGTTGCGACGGCTCGATGCCCAAGGCCGCCAGCGCCAGCGCCTGCGGTTCATGGGGCGGTTGCAGCAGCACGACGGGCCGCTTGTCCAGCGCGGCCAGCGCCGGCTGTAACAGGCGCAACTCGCCGATGCCGTGCTGCTGCACCAGCAGATCGATCAGCGTGCCCAGCGGCCAGCCGCCACCCGGCAGCTGCGCGGACAAGGCGGCAAAGCCCGTGTCCATGCAGCGCGTGGCGCTATGCGCCAGTTGGTCCGCGCGCCAGAGCGACGGATGCAGGGTTTCCGGATGTGTCATGAGATTGTACCGCAAAATACTGTATAAATACACAGTACTCTCTCATCACCATTTTGGCAAGGCGAACTTGCCGAGATCCTGCCGCAAACCCTCCAGCTCCTCCAGCACGCGCGCGAAGCGCTGTACCCAGCGACCGCCCTGCTCGGTCGGCGCCATGCGCGCCACGCCGCGCACGAATATCTGCTGGCCCAGGTCAGCTTCAAGATGGGTGATGCCCTGGCTGACCGCCGGCTGCGAGATCTGCGCGTTGCGCGCCACCTGCGGCATGCGGCCCAGCTGCGCCAGCGATACCGCCAGCGCCAGCCGCCGTTCGTTGTACAAGGCCGGCAGCCCGGCCACCGGCCCGTAGGCCGACGCCTGGCGGTGCACCTGCGCCAGCTCCGCGCGGATGCGGCGCGCCCGCGCCCAGGTCACGCCGCCGGCCGCCGTCAGCCGCAAGCCATGACTGGAACGCTCAAACAGCGGCACCTCCAGCATGCGCTCCAGCTTGGCGATCGCGCGCGTCACGGTGGCCGGCGTGCGCACCATGGCGCCGCTGGATGGGCGGATGCCGCCGCATTCGGCCACCACGTCGAACACGTGCAGATGGCGCAGCAGGTCGGCCGCCATGCTCAGGCGGTCAGTGGCGGAAAGCCGTACAGCCGCGCCGGGTTATCCACCAGGATCTGCTGCTGGATGCGCGCATCGCTGGTGAACTGGTAGAACAGATCGACCAGTTCGCCATCATTCGGCATGTCTTGCGAAATGTTCGGATGCGGCCAGTCGGTGCCCCACAGCAAACGCTCGGGCGCGATGGCGATCAGTTCCTGCGCGAAAGGAATCGCATCGGCGAACGGCCGCTTGCCGGCGGACACGCGCTCGGCGCCGCAGATCTTCACCCACGCCAGCGGATTCTCCCGCATCAGTTGCAGCAGCAGCTGGAACGGCCGCTGCGCCAGGCCTTGCTCGGCGCGTACCCGGCCCATGTGGTCGATCACAAACGGCACCGTGATCTTGCGCAGCATGTCCTGCTGCTCCGGGATATTTTCGGCATCGAAATGCAGCACGATGTGCCAGCCCAGCGGGGCGATGCGCTGCACCATGGTCTCGATCACCGACACATCGGGCACGCCGCCCAGGTGCTTGACGAAGTTGAAGCGGATGCCGCGGATGCCGCCGGCATGCAGATCGGCCAGTTCGTTGTCGGTGATGTCGGGCCGCACATTGGCCACGCCGCGGTAGGCGCCGTTGCTGGACTTGATGGCGTCCAGCGTCACCGTGTTGTCGGTGCCGTGGCAGCTGGCGTGGACGATCACGGCACGCGAAATGCCCAGGCGATCGTGCAGCGCGCGCAAGGCGGCAACCGGCGCATCCGGCGGCGTGTAACTGCGGTCCGGCGCATAGGGGAAGGTCGCGGCCGGGCCGAACACATGGCAGTGGGCATCGCAGGCGCCCGGCGGCAAACGGTGCGCGGGCTTGACGGGATGCGGGTCGGGAGGAAGGCAGGATTTCATGGGCATGGTTCCAGGTAAAGACAAGGTTCATGCATTGTGCCGAGCGCACCCAACCTATACAATGTCAATACCAGACTAGCTACTATGCACATTTCACATACCGTCCAACCATGAATCTCGACCAGCTCGAAGCCTTTGTCCACGTGGCGGAACTCAGCAGTTTTACGCGCGCGGCAGCCATCCTCGGCCGCACGCAACCGGCGCTGAGCCGGCTGGTGCGCCAGCTGGAAGTGGACCTGCGCCAGAACCTCCTGCGCCGCAACGGGCGCGGCGTGGTGCTGACCGAGGCTGGCAGGGTGTTGCTGGAACACAGCAAGGGCATCCTGCACCAGATCGACGGCGCCAGGCACGCCCTGCAAAATCTGCAGGGCACGCTGGACGGCAATTTCAAGATCGGCCTGGCGCCGAGCGTGGCGCGCTTCGCCACGCTGGCCCTGGTGCACGGCTTCCGCCAACAATTTCCGCAAGCAAGCATCACGGTATCGGAGGGCTTGTCGAGTTATCTGGCCGAGTGGCTGGCGATGGGCAGGATCGATGCGGCCATCATGTACGACACCGGCGAAACGCCGCTGGTCAACAAGCGCATGCTGTTCAGCGAAGAGATTTTCCTGATCAGCCGCCCGGGCGCCGACGTGCCGTCCAGCATCCCGCTGCCGCACCTGAAGCACTATCCGCTGATCATTCCGGGACGCCTGCACGCGATCCGCACCCTGGTGGAAATGTATGCGGCCGAGCGCGGCGTGCAGCTGAACATCGCGCTGGAAATCGACGCCGTGCCGCCGCTGCTGGACCTGGTGGAGGAAGGTTTCGGCCACGCCGCGCTGCCGCTGAACGCCATCCTGGCCGATCCGCGCCAGCGCCGTTTCCGCTGCACGCGCATCACCGAGCCCGGCATCCAGGGACGGATGGCGATCGCCACCAGCAACCAGCATCCGATGTCGCGGCTGGCCACGCGCGCGGTGGCCATGCTGGAAAGCGAGATCATGCCCCTGTACGAGGCACGTCAAAAGAATATCGACGCCTACCTGGGCTGATCAGAACAGGTGACGGATGCCGAGGGCGTAGCTGTTGCCCTTGGCCTTGCCGTCGATGTGGTCGTACAGATAGGTCACGTACACATCGGTGCGGCGCGAGAAGTAATAGTCGTAGCCCAGCCCGGCGGTATTGTGGTCGCCGACAACCGCCGCCGGATTATCGATGGTGCTGCGTGCCCACGACGCCAGAATCGATCCGCTCTTGGTCACCGGCACCGACGTGCCCAGCTGCCAGGTGCGCGAGGTGATGTTGGTGACCTTGTTATCGGTGGCCTGCGCCGACGCGTACAGCTTGGCCCAGCCGGCGTCATACGCCACGCCGGCCAGCTCGGCATTCTGGCCGGTCGACGGCGCCACCGCCGCCGTGCGCACGCGCTGCGCCGAGAACACGGCGCTCAGCTTGCCCTGCACATAGCGCAGGTGGATGCCGGCATTGTTCACGCTGCTGTTGCCGGCCACCTCGCCGGGCGCATACACCACCGTGGTGCTCAAGCCGCCCACCGTCGGCGCCACGTACTGGATCACGTTGTTCCACACGGTATCGCCGATCACGGTATTGCTGAACGCGGCCACATAGCTCTGCACCACCAGCGGCGAAAACACCACCGAGGAACCGAAGGGATTGACCATCTGCATGGAGACGTAATACGGCGATGTGTGGCGGCCGATGGTCAGCTGGCCGTAGGCGCCCGACAGCCCGACCCAGCCGCTGCGCGAAAAGCCGGCGGGATCGGCGGTGCTGCGGCCGGCGCCACCGGTATCGGGCTGGAAGAACTGCTCGACCTGGAAGATGCCCTTGGTGCCATCGCCCAGGTCTTCGCTGCCGCGGATGCCCCACCAGGAGGTGGTCAGGCCGCCCGAGCCCACCACCGCGGTGCGCTCCACATTGTCGCTGCGTTTGATGCTGCCGGCGTAGCTGCCGATCAGTCCATAGACTTGTACGCCATCCTCGGCGTGCGCCAGGCCGGCGCTGATAAGAAACAAGGCAAACAGGCGGCCGACTGCCGCGCGTTGTGGGTGGCGCATGGTGAAGTTCTCCAGGAGGAACGCCGACGGACTCTGACGGTCCGCCTGGCAAGGACAAAAAATTATTCGCGGTTGAGGACGCGATGCATCTGTTCGGTGTCCAGCGCGTTCTCCCATTTCGAGATAACGATGGTGGCCACGGCATTGCCGATCAGGTTGGTGGGCGTCAGGCCCTCGGACAGCAGGCGGTGCACGCCCAGGATCAGCGCCACGCTGGCGACCGGAATCGAACCCACCGTTGACAAGGTGGCGGCCAGCACCACAAACGCCGCGCCGGCCACACCTGCCGCGCCCTTGGAAGTCAACAGCAGCACGCTGAGCAGCACGATCTGCTGGGTCAGGTCCAGCGGCGTATTGGTGGCCTGGGCCAGGAACACGGTCACGCTGGCCAGGTACAGGCAGGTGCCGTCCAGGTTGAAGGAATAGCCGGTCGGAATAATCAGGCCGACGACGCTGGGCTTGCAGCCCAGCTGTTCCATCTTGCTCAGCATGCGCGGCATCACGCTTTCCGACGAGGTGGTGGCCAGGCACACCAGGATTTCCTCACGCAGGTAGCGCATCAGCTTGAACAGGCTGAAACCGCACAGGCGGGCAATCGGTCCCAGGATGAAGAAAATGAAAATCAGGCAGGTGACGTAAAAGCACAGCAGCAGATTGCCGAGCGACAGCAGCGCAGTGGCGCCATATTTGCCGACCGTGAAAGCGATGGCGCCAAACGCGCCCAGCGGCGCGGCCCACATGACGATGCCGACCATGCCAAAGAACACCTTGGAAAAGCCTTCCAGCACTTCGATGACGGGCTTGCCGATGGCGCCGGCGCGCACCAGCGCACAGCCCAGCAGCACCGACACCAGCAACACCTGCAGGATGTGCCCTTCCGACAGCGAGCCGACCATGGTGCTGGGGATGATGTTCATGACGAAGGGGATGATGCCGGCATCATGGCCCTGCGCCACGTAGTTCTTGATGGAGGCGGTATCCAGGTTGGACGCGTTGACATTCATGCCCACGCCAGGCTGCCACAGGTTGACCACCACCAGGCCCACCACCAGCGCAATGGTGGTCATCACTTCGAAGTAAAACAGGCCCTTGAGGGCCACCCGCCCGACGCGCGACATATCGTCCATCTTGGCGATGCCGAGCACCACGGTGCAAAAGATGATGGGTGCGATCAGCATGCGGATCAGCTTGATGAAGCCATCGCCCAGCGGTTGCAGTTTGACGCCCATGTCAGGGAAATAATGGCCAATCAGAATACCAAGGGCCATGGCGATCAGCACCTGAATCCAGAGTTGTTTATACCACTGCCGCGCTGCTGGTTTCGCCGTCGCGACGTTCTGGGGGATGCTTGTGAGCATGAGGTCTCCTGTTATGTTTTGGCCCGGTATTTTAAGGGACGCCGGACTTCATAATCATTGTGTCACAGCATCAAAAACATACAATACCCATACCACGCTAGCTGTTATGTGAAATATCAATACCGCCACTGACCGGCATGCGCTTTTGCGTTACCATGCAGTCACTGACTGATAAAAAGGACAAACTTTGCAAACCATCCAACTGGTCGGCGCCATCCTGTTCGGCCTGGCCTTGCTGCATACCTTCGCCGCCAAGTCGTTCGAGAAGCTGGCCCATCGTCATCCGCAGCATGCCGGGCTGTTCCATCTGCTGGGCGAGGTCGAGGTGGTGTTCGGCTTCTGGGCGTTTATCCTGATGATCGCGCTAGCCTTGCTCAACGGCGGCCAGGCCGCCATTGCCTACGCCGAATCGCGCCAGTACACCGAGCCGCTGTTTGTGTTTGTGGTGATGGTGGTGGCCGCGTCGCGGCCGGTGATGGATATCGTGCAGCGCGTGCTGATGGGGTTTGCCAGCCGCATGCCGGTGAAGACGGAACTGGCGCTGGTGTGGTTCGGCCTGGCGCTGGTGCCGCTGACCGGCTCATTGATCACCGAGCCGGCCGCGATGACGCTGGCCGCGCTGATGCTGGCGCCGCTGATCTTCCGCGACGGCATGCCGGAGTGGCTGAAGTATGCGGCGCTGGGCGTGCTGTTCGTGAACATCTCCATCGGCGGCATGCTGACTTCCTACGCCGCGCCGCCGGTGCTGATGGTGGCCGCCACGTGGAATTGGGATACCGCCTACATGGCGTCGCAGTTCGGCTGGAAGGCGGTGATCGCCGTCATCGTCAACGCCACCGCGATCAGCTTCGTGCTGCGCAAGCACCTGCGCGCGCCGGCCGGCGCCAGCGATACGCGCACCGCACCGGCGGTGCCGCTGGCGGTGACGCTGATACACCTCGGCTTCCTGGCCGCGGTGGTGGTGCTGGGCCACCATCCGGAACTGTTCCTGGGCATCTTCATGCTGTTCCTCGGCTTCACCACCGCGTACCAGCGCTACCAAAGCCCGCTGATCATCAAGGAAGGCCTGCTGGTCGGCTTCTTCCTGGCCGGGCTGGTGGTGCTGGGCGGGATGCAGCAATGGTGGCTGCAACCGATCGTCGAAAGCCTGTCGCCGCTGGCGCTGTTCTTCGGCGCGATGAGCCTGACCGCGATCACCGACAACGCCGCCCTCACCTACCTCGGTTCGCTCATCGACGGCATTTCGCCCGCTGCGCAGTACATGCTGATGGCCGGCGCGGTCACCGGCGGCGGCCTGACGGTCATCGCCAACGCCCCCAATCCGGCCGGCGTCTCGCTGCTGCGCCGCGGCTTCCGCGACGAATCCATTGGCACCCTCGGCCTGCTGGCCGGCGCACTGGCGCCCACCGCAGTGGCGGCGGCGGCTTTCCTGCTGCTGTAGTGAACTGCCCAATCATGGCCTAGTCGTTTAGACGGTTCTTGCATCTGTTTTGTATGCCGCGCGCCGGGTAGGATAGCTTGATGGTTAACTCATCGAGGGCGTTGGTATGAAATGGGGTGCGGTGTTTCTTTTGTTGTGTGGATTGATGGGTGCGGCGACCGCGCAGGATGGTCAGCAGCGGGCGCAGAGCGCGGGCAAGGGGCTGATCGGGCAGCCGGGGCCTGCGGCGGCGTTGACGTCGATCGACGGCCAGCACATCGATCTGGCGGCGCTGTACGGCAAGCAGCCGGTGTATCTGAAGTTCTGGGCCAGCTGGTGCACGCCTTGCAACCAGCAGGCGCCGGGGTTCGAGAAAATCTATGAGCAGTACGGCAAGCGCATCGCGGTGGTGTCGGTCAACGCCGGCTACAGCGAAACCAGCGCCGACGTGCGCGCCTTCATCGCCAAATACAAGCTGCAGATGCCCACCGTGATCGATGACGGCAGCCTCGCGGCCAAGCTGCATCTGCGCGTCACGCCGCAGCATATCGTGATCGATTCCAGTGGCCGCATCGTGCACGTGGGTCATCTGGACGACCAGGAACTGCATGCGGTACTGGAGCGCGTGGCCAATACCAGGCCGGCAGCAGGCAGCATCGCCCTGGCGCCGCAAGCCACCGCGCCGGCAAGCTTCAAGATCGGCGATCTGGTGACCGGCATCAGCATCAAGACTCTCGCTGGCAAGACCATCACGCCGGCTGCCGGCAAGCCGCGCGCACTGGTGTTCTTCTCGCCGTGGTGCGAATCCTATCTGCGCGAGACACGCCCCGCCACTTCCGCCGCCTGCGAACGCGTTCGCATCGAATCCGAGAAAATGGCCAGGGATCGCGGCACCGAGTGGATCGCCATTGCGTCACCGCTATGGACTTCGCGCGCCGACCTGGCTGCGTATGCGAAGGAAAAGCACACCAGCATTCCCTTGGCGCTCGACGAAGACGGCGCGATCTTCCGCGCTTTCGGCGTGCGCGATATTCCGGTGATTGTGATGCTGGATGCGCAGGGACGCGTCAGCAAGGTGCTTGCGCAGCCGTGATCAGATGCGCTGATGGCGGGAGAAGAAGTCCAGCATCATCTTGCTGGCGTCGGGGCCGGCCTTGGCGTTGAAGGCCAGTGACGAATCGCCGCCGCTCCAGGCATGCTCCAGTTGCTCGATCTGGGCGACGCGCAGCATCAGTTTGCGGCCGGCGTAGAAATCGTGCAGTTGGTGGGCGTTATGGCGCCCCTTGGGCTTGTGCGTGATTTTCGCCGGCCCGGCCAGGCGGTTCAGCAGCAGGCTTTGGCGCGCCAGCTGGATCTGGTTGATCGGGCGGACGACGTTATCGCCTTCGCCTTGCAGCAGGATCGCGGGCATGCCGGGGAACTGCGGATGGCGTTGCAGCACCGCGTGCGCGGCCATGTCGGCGCGCAGGCCGGCGCCGTGTTTCATGACGCCGAGCGCACCCAGTGTGCTGTGGCCTGCGCCGAACACGGGACCGGAATGCAGGCCGACAGCGGCAAACAGTCGTGGATGATTCAGCGCGAGGATATTCGCCATGCCTGCGCCGGCGGAGATGCCTGCCACGTAAATGCGCGTGCGGTCGATGGCGTAATGCGTCAGCACCTTGTGGATGATGCCGACGATGGTGGGCACGTCGCCGCCGCCATCCTGGGTGGCGCGGTCGTACCACTTCCAGCAGCGCTGCGGCTGGATGCTGACCAGCTGTTGCGGATACAGGACCGCGAAGCCCATTTTTTCCGCCCACAGGTTCATGCGCGTGCCTTGCGCCAGTTGCGTGGCGGTCTGGTGGCAGCCATGCAGCATGACGACCAGCGGCATGCCCTGGCGCTGCGCGCGTTCGGGAAGATTGTTCGGCAGGTAGAGCCAGTAGCTCATGCGCTGGCCGCTCGCCGCTGGCGCATGGCCGGATAGCCATTTGCCGGGCGCCACGGCGGACGAGGCGACGGCGGACGGCGTGGCGGCACGCCTGGTGGCAGGTTTCGCGGCGGCCGGCCTGGCACGCGGCCTGGCGGCGGCGCGCTTCGGCTTTGGCGGCGTTGCGGCGGCTGCGAACAGTTTCGCCGTGCGCGTGCCGGCGCGGATCAGACTACGCAGCAGCTTTCCGGTCTTGACCATCGAAACGCCTCCCAGTCACGACAGTCTACCTGAAAGCCGCCGCGTTTAGCGCTGCATCGACTCCCATACTTTCAGCAGGCGCTTGGCCGATACCGGCATTGGCGTGCGCAGCTCCTGTGCGAACAGGGACACGCGCAACTCTTCCAGCATCCAGCGGAACTCGACCATCTTCGGATCGGTGTTCTTGCCGGCCGATTTTTCACGCGTCGCGCGCAGATAGGCTGCGGCGGCCTGCTGCCACTCGGCCATCAGTTTCGCATCGCGGGACGGATCGCCGCGCAGTTTTTCCATCCGCACGTTCATCGCCTTCAGATAGCGCGGGAAGTGCGACAGCTGGCTGTAGTCGTTCTCCAGCAGGAAGCGCTTATGCACCAGGCCTTGCAGCTGCTGCTGCATGTCCTGCGCGGTCTGCTGCGGCAAGCCTTGCAGGCGCTTCGGCAGGCCGTGGAACTCGGTCAGCACCTGCGACAACAGGCGCGCGATTTCGTTCACCAGCAGCACCAGGCGCGACTTGCCTTCATCCTTGCGCTTGGCGAAGCTGGCGGCGTCGATCGGCAGCGGGTCTTGCAGGCACGCGATGTCCAGCGCCTTGTTGATGATCTGCTCGCGCAGTTCTTCCTGCGTGCCCATGCTCATGAACTGCATGCCCATTTGCTGCAGGTTGGGGATGCTCTTTTCGATGAACTTGATCTGATCCTTCATCTGCAAGGCGAACAGGCGGCGCAGGCCGATGCGGTGCGTGCGCGCGGCAACCGTCGGGTCGTCGAAGACTTCCAGGTCGCAGTGCGTGCCTTTGTCCACCAGCGCCGGGAAGCCAATCAGCGTCAGTTTGCCCTGGGCGATTTCCAGCAGTTCCGGCAGTTCGCCGAAGGTCCACGAGGTCAGGTTGGTCAGCGTGATGTTGCTGGTTGGCGCAGCGGCGCCCGATGCAGCGGCTTTGGCCGGTGCAGCATGGGCCGGGGCGCCGGACCGTCCCGCCTGCGCGGGAACGACGGGCCGGGCGGCGACAGTCGACTGCGGGCCGGAAGCTTCCGCCATCTTCTGGAAGCTCTCGCGCGCCTGCATGCCGTATTCGGCTTGCAAGGTGGCGAGGTTGCGGCCCATGTCCAGCTGGCGGCCATGCTCGTCGATCACCTTGAAGTTCATGAAGTGGTGCGCAGGCAGCGTCTCCGGCTTGAAGTCGGTGGTCAGCGGCGTCACCGTGATCTCCTTGCGGATATCGGCGATGATCGCATCGATCAGCTCACCACGGCCGAAGGCGTGCTTCTCCTCCACGCGCTCGCAGAACCTGGCCGCATACTCCGGCAGCGGCACACAATGACGGCGCAGCTTCTGCGGCAGGGACTTCAGCAACAGATGCACCTTCTCCTTCAGCATGCCCGGCACCAGCCATTCGCAGCGCTCGCGCGACAGCTGGTTCAGCGCATACAGCGGCACCGCCAGCGTCACGCCATCGCGCACGCTGCCCGGCTCGAAGTGATAAGTCAGCGCCAGCTCCAGGCCGGAGACGTTCATCTTCTTCGGGAACAAATCGGTGGTGACGCCGGCCGCTTCGTGGCGCATCAGCTCATCGCGGTTCAGGAACAGCAGCTTCGGCTCCTGCGCCGCCACATCCTTGTGCCACTTCTCGAAGCCCGCGCCGTTGACCACGTCGGCCGGCAGCAGCTTGTCGTAGAAGGCGGCGATCAGCTCATCGTCCACCAGCACGTCCTGGCGGCGCGACTTGTGTTCGAGGTTCTCGATCTCTTTAATCAGCTTGTGGTTGTGCGCAAAGAACGGCGCGCGCGTGTCGTAGTCGCCACCAACCAGCGCATCGCGGATGAAGATTTCGCGCGCTTCGGCCGGATTGAACAAGCCGTAGTTGATGCGGCGCTGGCTGTACACCACCAGGCCGTACAAGGTGGCGCGTTCGGAGGCGGTGACCTGCGCCGAACGTTTTTCCCAGCGCGGCTCGCCCCACGATTTTTTCAGCAGGTGGCCGCCGACCTTTTCCAGCCACTCCGGCTGGATCTGCGCGATGCAGCGCGCGTACAGGCGCGTGGTGTCCACCAGCTCCGCCGCCATGATCCACTTGCCCGGCTTCTTGCTCAGCGAAGAACCCGGCCAGATATTGAACTTGATGCCGCGCGCGCCGAGGAAGCCCGGATCGTCTTCCTGCTTGAAGCCGACGTTGCCCAGCAAGCCAGTCAACAGCGCCATGTGCAGGTTTTCATACGTGGCCGGCGCTTCGTTCAGACGCCAGCCCTGCTCTTTGACGATCGTCAGCAGCTGCGAATGCACGTCGCGCCACTCGCGCAGGCGCAGTTGCGACAGGAAGTTGGTGCGGCAGTTGTCCTGCAACTGGCGGTTGGTCTTCTTGTGCTCAATCGCGTTTTCGAACCAGCGCCAGATTTTCAGATAGCTGAGGAATTCGGATTTCTCGTCGGCGAACTTCTTGTGCGCTTCGTCGGCGGCCTGCTGGTGCTCCATCGGCCGGTCGCGCGGGTCCTGCACCGACAAGGCGGAAGCGATGATCAGCACTTCGTTCAGGCAGACGTTGTCCAGCGCAGCCAGGATCATGCGGCCGACGCGCGGGTCCAGCGGCAGCTTGGCCAGCTTGGCGCCCAATGGCGTGATCTGATTGTATTCATCGACCGCGCCCAGTTCCTGCAGCAGCTGGTAGCCGTCCGCAATCGCGCGCGCCAGCGGCGGTTCGATGAACGGGAAGGTCTCCACGTCCGCCAGGTGCAGCGTTTTCATGCGCAGGATGACGGAGGCCAGCGACGAACGCAGAATCTCCGGTTCGGTGAACTTCGGCCGCTGGATGAAATCCTGCTCGTCGTACAGGCGGATACAGACGCCATCGGCCACACGGCCGCAGCGGCCGGCGCGCTGGTTGGCGGCCGATTGCGCGATCGGCTCGATCTGCAGCTGTTCGACCTTGTTGCGATAGCTGTAGCGCTTTACCCGCGCCAGGCCGGCGTCCACCACGTAGCGGATGCCCGGCACGGTCAGCGAGGTCTCGGCCACGTTGGTGGACAGGACGATGCGGCGCGCGTTGGTGGTCTTGAACACGCGCTCCTGCTCTTCGGCCGACAGGCGGGCGAACAGCGGCAGGATTTCCACGTGCGGCGGATGGTGCTTGCGCAGCGCCTCGGCGGCGTCGCGGATTTCGCGTTCGCCCGGCAGGAACACCAGGATGTCGCCCGAGCCAATGCGCGCCACTTCATCGACGCCGTCGATCACGGCGTCCATCAGGTCGCGTTTTTCGCGCGCGGCGGCGGTGCGCGCCCCCTTGCCTTCGGCGTTGGCGACGGCCGGATTGACCACGTCGCTTTCGATCGGGCGATAGCGCACCTCCACCTTGTACAGGCGGCCGGAGACTTCAATCACCGGCGCCGGTTTCTCCGGCGTGCCGAAGTGGCGCGCGAAGCGGTCGGCATCGATGGTCGCCGAGGTGATGATGACCTTCAGGTCCGGGCGACGCGGCAGCAGCTGTTTCAGGTAGCCGAGCAGGAAGTCGATGTTCAGGCTGCGCTCGTGCGCTTCATCGATGATGATGGTGTCATAGCCCTTGAGCAGCGGATCGCTCTGGGTTTCGGTCAGCAGGATACCGTCGGTCATCAGCTTGATCGACGCGCCCTTTTGCAGCGTGTCGGCAAAGCGCACCTTGAAGCCCACGTGTTCGCCCAGCGGCGAGCCCAGTTCCACGGCGATGCGCTTGGCGGTCGACGAGGCCGCGATACGGCGCGGCTGCGTGTGGCCGATCAGGCCTTTCTGGCCGCGTCCCAACTCCAGGCAGATCTTCGGCAGCTGCGTGGTCTTGCCCGAGCCGGTTTCGCCCGAGACGATGATGACCTGGTGGTTGCGCAGCGCCTCGGCGATTTCCTCGCGGCGGCCGGACACCGGCAGGTCTTCCGGATACGTAATTGGCGGCAGCGGATTGCGGAAATTGCGCTCGGCCTCGCGCGCCGCCAGCTGCTCCGGCGTCAGACGTGGACGCGGCGGCTTCTGCCCGGAGCGGGCATTCTGCGCTTGCGGCGGGCGAGGAGTAGCGTTTTGCGGACGGCTAGGCTGACTTTTTGGCTTGTTGCTGGCTTCTGACATTGTTTTTTACAAAGGTTTTGGCGCGGACGTCGCGCACCGAATTATAATGCGGCTAATGGAAAACCCTACCCAATTCGTCCAATGGCTGCGTTCCGTCGCGCCATACATCCACGCCTTCCGCGGCAAGACCTTCGTGGTTGCCTTCCCTGGTGAACTGGTGGCCGCCGGCGCCCTGCCGGTGCTGGCCCACGACCTCTCGCTGCTGCACGCGCTCGATATCAACGTTACCGTCATCTACGGCTCGCGGCCGCAGGTGGCAGAACAACTGGCCCTGCGTAACGTCGAAGGCCGCTTCCACAACGGCGTGCGCATCACCGACACCGCCGCCATGGAGTGTGCCAAGGAAGCCGCCGGCGAACTGCGCCTCGACATCGAGGCCGCGTTCAGCCAGGGCTTGCCGAACACGCCGATGTCCAACGCGGCCATCCGTATCATTTCTGGCAACTTCATCACCGCCAAGCCGCTCGGCGTGATCGATGGCGTGGACCTGGAACTGACCGGCGTCACCCGCAAGGTCGACGCCGAGACCATCCACTCCATCCTCGGTTCGGACGGCCTGGTGCTGCTGTCGCCGCTGGGCTTCTCGCCGACCGGCGAGGCGTTCAACCTGACCATGGAAGACGTGGCCTGCTCCACCGCCATCGCCCTGCACGCCGACAAGCTGATCTTCATCACCGAAACCGAGATGATGACCGACGCCGGCGGCACCGAAATCCGCGAACTGTCGTCGCACCAGGCGGAAGCAGTGCTGCAGGCGGGCTTCCTGCCCGACGCCACCGCCTTCTACCTGAAGCACTGCATCAAGGCCTGCGACAACGGCGTGGAGCGCTCGCACATCGTCTCGTTCAACATGGACGGCTCGGCGCTGCTGGAACTGTTCACCCACGATGGCGTGGGCACCATGATCTCGCACGAGAACCTGGAATCGCTGCGCACCGCCACAATTGAGGACGTTGGCGGGATTATCAAGCTGATCGAACCGCTGGAAGCCGACGGCACGCTGGTCAAGCGCGGCCGCGAACTGATCGAACGCGAAATCGAAATGTTCTCGGTCATCGAGCACGATGGCGTGATCTTCGGCTGTGCGGCGCTGTATCCGTTCCCGGAACAGAAAATGGCCGAAATGGCATGCCTGACCGTCAACCCCGACGTCCAGGGCCAGGGCGACGGCGACCGCATCCTCAAGCACATGGAAAACCGCGCCCGCGCGCTCGGCGTGAACAAACTGTTCGTGCTGACCACGCGCACCGCGCACTGGTTCATCAAACGCGGCTTCGCGCCGGCCACCGTCGATGCGCTGCCGAAGGACCGTCAGCGCATGTATAACTGGCAGCGCAAATCCCAGGTTCTGATTAAAACCTTATAATCTCGTTTTTCTACACAAGCTTTAGGAGCAACCCACATGGCCCGCACCGTTCAATGCATTAAACTCAACAAGGAAGCCGAGGGCTTGGACTTCCCGCCGTATCCGGGTGAACTGGGTAAGAAGATCTACGAGTCGGTTTCGAAAGAAGCCTGGGCCGCCTGGCTCAAGCACCAGACCATGCTGGTCAACGAAAACCGCCTGAACCTGGCCGACCAGCGCGCCCGCAAATACCTGGCGACGCAGATGGAAAAGCACTTCTTCGGCGATGGCGCCGATGCCGCGCAGGGTTACGTGCCGCCAACGGCCTAAGCACGCCCTACCCCGCACGCTTTAGTGACAGAGCAAGCTCCGTCGCTTAGGGGTCTGACCCGCAGGGTCAGACCCCACCTGGCAGTGCGGGTTAAAACTTCAGCGTCTTCACGCCCTCAGCGGTACCTAACAGGCACACATTCGCCCCCCGCGCAGCAAACAAGCCCACCGCAATCACGCCCACGATCTGATTGATCTGCGCCTCCAGCGCCTTCGGCTCGGTAATCGACAAGCCCGACACATCCAGCAGATAACCGCCGTTATCGGTCACAAACGCTTCCTCCGTACCCGGCTTCAGGCGCAGCTTGGGCGTGCCGCCCAGCTTGGCCAGCTCGCGCGCCACCGACGCGCGCGCCATCGGAATCACTTCCACCGGCAGCGGGAACTTGCCCATCACCTCGACCAGCTTGGAACCGTCAGCGATACAAACGAACTGCTTGGCCACCGAGGCCACGATTTTTTCACGGGTCAAGGCGGCGCCGCCGCCCTTGATCATCGCGCCGCTGTTATCAATTTCATCAGCACCATCGATATACACCGCGATTTCCGGCACATCGTTCAGGTCGAACACCTCGATGCCGTGGCCGCGCAGGCGGGCGGCGGTGGCTTCCGACGACGCCACGGCACCCTTGATGTCGCCCTTGATCTTGGCCAGTTCATCGATGAAGAAGTTGGCGGTGGAGCCGGTGCCGACGCCGATGATCTGGTTTTTCACCACGTAATCGATGGCGGTACGGGCTACAGCTTGTTTCAGTTCGTCTTGGGTCATGATAAATACTTAAGAGATGGGGAAATCGAATCCCGCTATTTTACCACCGCGCTTTTTGCCTAAAAATTGCGCACAGACAATACCGCTCAAATAGCGTACAACTAAAGCAACACCTGTGGTCAGGAAGGCCATGGGATATGCGAGAATGGTTGCAACGCAGTAGTATAAAAAAAAGACCGCCGGGGAAGAGACATGACAAGCACGAAAACCGTCCTGATTGTCGACGACAGCCGCGTCTCACGCATGATGGCGCGCCAGTACATCGCCAGCCTGCATGCCGACTGGATCATCGAGGAAGCCGGCACCGGGGAGGAATCGCTGCTCAAGGCGCGCACCGCCACGCCGGACCTGATCCTGATGGACGTCAACATGCCCGGCATGGGCGGCATCGCCGCCGCCGAACAACTGCGCCATGAATTCCCCGCCGTGCCGATCTCGCTGCTGACCGCCAACGTGCAAACGGCCACGCGCGAACGCGCGAACGCGATGGGCATCGGCTTTATGGAAAAGCCGATCACCGAGGCGCGTATCGCCCAGCTGCTGGCCACGCTGAAAGCGGCGTAATCATGTTCCAGCTCTCCGAACTGGAAAACGATGCGCTGATCGAGATCTTCAACATCGGCGTCGGCCACGCGGCCGCCTCGATGAGCGCCATCGTCAACGAAGCGGTGCGCATGTCGGTGCCGTCGATCAGCTTCATCGCGCGGGCCGAGGCGGCGCGGCTGCTGGGCGCGGGCGAAGCTGTGCCGGAGCGCATCTGCGGCGTCAGCCAGCACTATGCCGGCGCCTTCGAGACAGAAGCCATTCTCATGTTCCCCGAAGATAAAAGCCTGGAGATCGTGCGCCTGATGGTGGGCGAAGCGGTGCCGCTGAAGGAACTGACCGAGATGGAGCAGGAAGCCATGTGCGAGATCGGCAACATCATGCTCAACTCTTGCGTCGGCACGCTGGCGAACATCTTCCAGCGCGAGCTGCATGGCTCGCTGCCGCAGTACCATGTGGGCACCAGCGACGAAATCCTCACCGCCACCGCCGGCAGCAGCCAGGCCGATACCGTGGTGCTGATGCTGCACATCGACTTCGTACTGGAGAAGCACCAGATCCACGGCTACGTCGCCTTCGTGCTCGCCATCTCGGCGCTGCACGACCTGAAGGACCAGATCAATCTCTACATCACGCGCGCAATAGGCCAATCATGAGTTCATTGCGTCTGCCCTTGTTGGAGAGTGTGTTTTGCGCGGTGAGCCTGGGCGCCATCGTGCTCGATAGCGAACGCCGCGTCGTGTTGTGGAACAGCTGGATGGTCAAGCATTCCGGCCTGTCGCACGAGCAGGTGCTGGGCCGCGACTTTTTCGACGTGTGTCCCGACCTGCGCGGCGGCCGGGTGGACGCGGCCATTCAACACGCGCTGTACAACAACTTCCCATCGCTGCTGTCGCAGACCTTGAACAAGGCGCCGTTTGCGCTGTTTGTGCGCGACGAGCGCATCCAGCAGGCGGTGGAGGTGACGCCGATCGCGGTGGACAACGCGCCGCGCCATTGCCTGATCCAGGTCAGCGATGTCAGCATCGCCGTCACGCGCGAGAAGCTGCTGCGCGAGCAGGCCATGGTGCTGCGCTCGCAGACCTTTGCCGACGGCCTGACCGGCATCGCCAACCGCCGCCACTTCGACGTGGCGATGGAGAAGGAACACCGGCGCGCCAAGCGCAGCGGCACGCCGCTGTCGCTGCTGATGATCGACATCGACCACTTCAAGGCCTACAACGACCATTACGGCCACCAGAAAGGCGACCAGTGCCTGATCCAGGTGGCGGCGGCGCTGGCGGACATGCTGAAGCGTCCCTGCGACCTGATGGCGCGCTACGGCGGCGAGGAATTCGCCATGATCCTGCCGGAGACCGACGCCGAGCAGGCGATGCTGATGGCGGAGACGATCCGCGCGCGGGC
The DNA here is from genome assembly GCF_009674565.1 of Duganella aquatilis. Classification (GTDB taxonomy): domain Bacteria; phylum Pseudomonadota; class Gammaproteobacteria; order Burkholderiales; family Burkholderiaceae_D; genus Rugamonas; species Rugamonas aquatilis. Next base: position 52,060 of record NZ_WKJL01000017.1, on the reverse strand, counting down.
GCAGGAGCTGGCGATTCCACATGAACGCAATACGGATGCGTCGCAACTGGTCACGGTCAGCATCGGCATCGCCACGCAACGCAGCGACGCGCCGGTGGAGATCGATGTGCTGATCGGCGCCGCCGACCGCGCGCTGTACCAGGCCAAGCGCAATGGCCGCAACCTGATCGCTTCAATGCTACCCGCGTGAGGACCGCTATGCGCAATGTGTTTTTATCCCTGCTGCTGGTGTCGGCCGGCGTCAACGCCGCACCGATCGACCAGCTGGCGTGGCTGACCGGCTGCTGGACTGCCGACGGCGGCGAAGCCGGCTCCATCGAACAATGGACCGCGCCGGTCGGCGATTCGATGATGGGCCTGAGCCGCACCGTCAAAGGCGGCAAGGTGGCCAACTATGAATTCATGCGCATCACCACCGCCAACGACGGCGCGGTGATTTTCCACGCGCAGCCATCGGGACAGGATGGCGCCAGCTTCACCGCCATCACGCTGACGGCGACGGAGGTGGTGTTCGAAAACCTGGGGCACGATTTTCCGCAGCGCGTGATCTACCGCTATGAAGCGCCGACCAAGCTGCGCGCCAGCATCGAAGGCACGATCAAGGGTGCGAACAAGCGCGTCGACTTTCCGATGACGCGCGCGACGTGCGCGGCTTACGTCCAGACGCGGTAAATCCAGTAGCGTTCATCCGTGGAGGCCAGCACGCGCGCCAGTTCCAGCGGCGTGTGGCCGGTGATCTTGCGCGCTTCGCGGCAGAAGTGGGCCTGGTCGGAATAGCCGCCGCGCGCGGCGATGTCGGACCACACGGCTTTCCCGGCCAGGAATTCATCGCGCGCTTCAAAGAAGGATTGCTCGGCGCGCTGGAAGCCAAGCAGCTTGCGCATCGGCTGTCCGGCGCGGGCCTTGATGCGGCGCTCAATGTTGCGCACACCGCGTCCGAAGGCGGTATCGGCGGCTTGCGCGGCCAGATGGCGCACCCAGTCGCCGGCCATGGCGCCGGCACCGCCCGGACGCGTGGCTTGCCAGCGCGGCTCCAGGAAGTTTTCAATCAGTTCCAGCCGCTCGGCATCGCTGGCGGCGGACAGCACCGCGTCCGACAATGCAGGCCAATCCTGGCCCAGTACCTGATCGATGGAAGCCCAGCGGTCCACCCATGCCGACACATCGACGCCGCTCAGCGCATGCAGCGCCTGCGGATACAGCATCACCATCAGAATGCGGACCGGCCCAGGATTGCAGGTAACCATGGGCCGCGTTTGCGGGCCGCCGAAAACCACGCGAATCGTTTCCCTGGGCACGTCCGCCGGCTCAACCACTTCCGCCTCGCCTTCGATGAAAAACGTCAGCGAGCAATGCGGCGTTGCGGGGAAATGATTGTAGCGGTCTGCCGCCTCCAGCAGCGGCGCTTCGATCGTGCTGCGAACGATGTAGGCCCGCACGCAGGACGCCAGCGCCTTGCGTGGAAAAATCAATCGTGTGGACGATTCGGTAAGCTCCATGTCAAACAGTTTATACCAATGGCGGATGTCGTAATCGTTCAATACTGGTTTGCCGCACCGGCGCACACTTGCGTCAAATTCAAAGAGGAGCCGCCATGCAGACCACACGCCAGATCAACGACCTGCCCGGTCCACGTCCGTGGCCGCTGGCAGGCAACCTGCCGCAGTTGCAGCCGCAGCGTGTGCATCAGGATGTGGAGGCCTGGGCCAGGCAATACGGTCCGCTGTTCAAGATGCGCTTCGGCCGCACGCCGATATTGGTGGTGGCCGGGCATGAACTGGTCAGCGCCGTGCTGCGCGACCGGCCGGATGGCTTCCGCCGCCCCTCCATCACGGCGGCCGTGTCCGAGGAAATGGGCGGCCAGCCCGGCGTGTTTATTTCGGAAGGTGCGGCCTGGCGCAACCAGCGGCGCATGGTGATGACGGCGCTGGCGCCGCATGCGGTGAAGGCGTATTTTCCATCGCTGGTGTCGGTCGGCCTGCGGCTGCAAAAACGCTGGCAACAGGCGGCGCGCGACGGTCGCGTGATCGACCTGGCCGATGATCTGAAGCGCTTCAGCGTCGACGTCATCGCCGGGCTGGCGTTCGGCACCGAGGTGAATACTATCGATGGTGGCGAGGATGTCATCCAGCGCCACATGGACGTGGTGCTGCCCGCCGTGGCGCGCCGTTCGCTGGCGCTGTTCCCTTACTGGCGCTACATCAGGCTGCTGCAGGACCGGCTGCTCGACGCCAGCCTGGCGGCGATGACCAAGGCCATCGACGACATGGTCGGCGCGGCCCGCGCGCGACTGGCGGCGGAGCCGGAGCGCCGCGCGCATCCCGCCAACCTGCTGGAAGCGATGATCTGCGCGGCCGACGAAGGCGACCGCGGCGTCGATGATGCGGCGGTGGCCGGCAACGTCAGCACCATGCTGCTGGCCGGCGAAGACACCACCAGCAACACGCTGGCGTGGATGCTGTATCTGCTGCACGAAAACCCATCGGCGATGCAGAAGGCACGTGAAGAAGTGCTGCGCGTGGCGCCCGATGCGGCCGCATTCACCATCGAGCAGATGGACGGCCTGGATTATCTCGACGCCTGCGCGCAGGAAGCCATGCGACTCAAGCCGGTGGCGCCGTTCATCCCGCTGGAAGCCCTGCGCGACAGCGTGGTTGGCGATGTGCAGGTGCCGAAAGGCAGCCTGCTGTGGTGCGTGATGCGCCACGACAGCGTCTCGGACAGCCACGTGCCCAACGCGGCCGACTTCAAGCCCGAACGCTGGCTGGCGGGCGGCGAGCAGCCGGTGAACAAACATGTCTCCATGCCCTTCGGCGCCGGCGTGCGCACCTGCCCTGGGCGCTACCTCGCGCTGCTGGAAATCAAACTCGCCAGCGCCATGCTGCTGTCCAGCTTCGACATCCGATCCATCGGCACCGCAAAAGGCGAAGCGCCGCAGGAACTGGGAGGCTTTACCATGTCCCCCATCGGCTTGCAGATGCGACTGCAACACTCCTGATATGCAAGCGTGTTTCCCGTGCGCGGCAGCCGTGCTACGCTGGTCCTGTCTGTCAACGGAGGGACGCGATGCGGTTTAAATTTGAGACCAGGCGGCAAGGGCGATGTTTTGCGGAGACCGAGCATGATGACGACGCCATCCGGGTCGAGATCTGGTACGACCAGAATACCGATCCGAAGAAGGTGGAGTATCTGCTGCATATCCGGGACGAGCCGCCGCCCAAGCAGATCACCGAAGCCGGCGCCTTGCAGGATGCGACCCGTATCGCCATCAATCACTTCCACGTCACCAAGACCAAGGATGGCGACGAATTCGAGATGCACTGCAGCCGCGTCACCGCACGCTGGCCTGGCCCGCTTTATAACAAACTGGGCGGCTAGGCGAGGTGCGCGCCGAATCCGACCACGCCCGGCGCGATATCGGCCTTCAAGGTCATGGCCGGGATGTCGTAGTCGCCGTAGTTCTGGCGACGGAAGGGAATCGGCGCAGTCGTTGCCAGCGCATCCAGCCGCTCGCCCAGCGCCGTACATGCCGCAGCAAAGCGCGCATCGTCGATACGGTCGCTCCGGTACAGCAGGAAAGGCGGCAGCACGTCCATGCCGGGATAGTAGAGAATGCCGTGATGGATAGGGAATAGCAGATCCGCCACGGCGCCATTGATGCCGCGCGGGCTGTAGTGCGACTCCCAGCCGCCGGCCGTCACCATCAGCATGGCGCGCTTGCCGGCCAGCGTGCCTTCGCCGTAACGATCGCCCCAGCGCAGCTCCGAGTGCTCGCCCACGCCATAGGCAAAGCCATAGGTGAACACGCGCTCCACCCAGCCTTTCATGATGGCCGGCATGGAGAACCACCACAACGGAAACTGGAAGATCACCACGTCCGCCCACAGCAGCTTCTCCTGCTCCGCCAGCACGGCATGCCCGGCAACCTCGCCGGCTTCAAGCGTCGGCTTCCACGCCATCGCATATAAATCCGAGACCTGCACGGAGTGGCCTGCCGCTTGCAAGCGCTGCACCGCGTAGTCTTTCAAAGCGCCGTTCAGCGAGTTGGCGGCTGGATGGGCGTAGACAATAAACACATTCATATGAAGCTCTCCTTGAAAACCTCAGCATAGGAGCGCATCCGGTATAGTAGAAATGAATTCCCAATATTCCAGCTATAGACATGACTAATCTCCGCCGCCTCGACCTCAACCTGCTGGTGACGCTGGACGTGTTGCTGGCCGAGCATAACGTCACGCGCGCCGCCGAGCGGCTGAACTTTTCGCAGCCGTCGATCAGCGTCCACCTGGCCAAGCTGCGCGACATTTTCGGCGACCCGCTGCTGCTGCCCGGCCCGCGCGGCATGCGTCCCACCGCGCGGGCCGAAGAATTGCGCGAACCATTGCGGCTGGCGCTGGAAGCGCTGGGACGGGCTGTCTCTCCCGCCGCGCCTTTCGATCCGGCGCAGGCGGATCACACCTGGCGCGTGGCGGCCAGCGACTACGGCGAATCGACCATCCTGCTGCCCGCGATGGCAGGCCTGCGCGCCGCTGCGCCGGGCACGCGGCTGGCGGTGCTGGAACTGGCGCCGCCGCTCATCGCGCGGCAGGCGGAGCAAGGCGTGATCGACCTCGCCTTCCACACGGCGCAAGACGCGCCGCCGGGCATGCGCCACCGGCTGCTATTCAAGGAACGTTATGTGCTGGCAGGCCGCGCCGACCATACGCGCCTGAAACGGCGGCCGACGCTCAGGCAATTCTGCGAACTGGAACAGGTAATCGTTTCGCCGGACGGCGGCGGCTTCCACGGCGTCACCGACAAGACGCTGGCGCAGCTTGGCCTGACGCGGCGCGTGGTGCTGTCGGTGCCGCATTTTCTGTTCGTGATCGCAGCGCTGGCGCGCACCGACCTGGTGGCCATGCTGCCGGAGCGGCTGGTACGCGACAATGCGGCACTGCGCATCGTCGCACCGCCGGTGGACATTCCCGGCTACGAAATGGCCATGCTATGGAACGAACGCTCTCACCGCGATCCAGCCCACCAATGGCTGCGCGACCACATCGCGGCAAGTGTGTAGACTTTCGGCCATGACGACACATCTCTTCGATCAATCAGGCTACGCAATCCTGCCCGACATGGTTGCACCGGAACGCTTGCAATTCGTCGATACCACACAAGCCAACTCGCGCCAGATGCTGGAGCTGGACTGGTGTGCCAGCCTCGCCGATGAAGTGCGCCTGAAACTGGTGGCGATAGGCCTGATAGCGAACGATTATGTCGCAATTCAATGCACATATTTCGAAAAGTCGACGGAACACAATTGGCTGGTGGCGCTTCATCAGGATTTGAGCATTCCGGTGAAAGCCCGGATTGAGCACGCAGCGCTCAGCGGCTGGTCGGAGAAGGATGGCGTGTTATTCGTACAGCCGCCACCAGCGCTCTGGAACAACTGGTCGCGCTGCGCCTGCACATCGACGATTGCGGCCCTGAAGACGGTGCGTTGAAGGTAATACCAGGCTCACATCGCGGCGGACGTCTGAATGAAGCCGGCAAGGCCAGCATCCGGGAGGCGACGAAAGAGGTGCCCTGCCCGGTCGCCCAGGGCGCCGGGATGGCGATGCGGCCGTTGCTGCTGCACGCATCGTCCAAAGCGACAGGCAGCAGCCGCAGGCGCGTGCTGCATTTCCTGTTCGGCCCACCCGTTCTGCCCTATGGGCTGGAGTGGGCCTGAAGCGAAATTAGCGCAGGCCGCTGGCGGCTTTGGCCAGGTCGGTGATGCGGCCCCAGTCGCCGGCGGCGATGGCGTCTTTTGGCGTCAGCCACGAACCGCCCACGCAGGCGACGTTCTTCAGCGCCAGGAACTGCGACGCCGTCTCTTGCGAGATACCGCCGGTCGGGCAGAAAGTGACATCCGGCAGCGGACCGTTGATCGCGCTCAGCATGCCGACGCCGCCCGCCGGCACAGCCGGGAACAGTTTCAGCTGACGGAAGCCCTGCTCGCGCGCCGCCATCACTTCCGACGGCGTCATCACGCCTGGCAGCAGCGGCAGGCCGCTGCTCTTGGCGGCGGCGATCAGCGCCGGCGTCAGGCCTGGCGACACGCCAAACACCGCGCCCGCATCGCGCGCGGCGGCAAATTCGTCCGGCTGCGTCAGCGTGCCGACGCCGACGATGGCGCCTTCCACTTCGCTCATGGCCTTGATCGCGCCCAGGCCGTGCTTGGTGCGCAGGGTCACCTCCAGCACGCGGATGCCGCCGGCCACCAGCGCTTTCGCCAGCGGGACCGCATGTTCAGGTTCGTCAATCGCGATCACAGGGATCACGGCCGAAGTACGCATAATGTCGAGCAGAGTCATGGTCATGATTTAGGCTTCTTTCTTCATCGAGAAATCTTCGTCGGAACCCGGCACGGTATTGCCGACCGGGTCTTTGTCATGCAGGCCAACCGTGGTGGCGATCGGCGACGGCAGCGGGAACGTGGTCGCGCCCTTCTCCGCTTCGCACACGCTGTTGCGGAACATCGAGAACAGCTCGCGGCCCATGCCCACCTGGTTCAGCGTCATGTCGGCGGTGGCCAGCGAACGCGCGTGCCATACGCTCGATTCCACCAGCGCTTCCAGCGTGCCGGTTTCGGCGCACACCTTGATGATGTCGCCGTCGCGCACCAGGCCCAGTGGACCGCCGGCCAGGATCTCCGGCGATACGTGGATCGCCGCTGGCACCTTGCCCGACGCGCCGGACATGCGGCCGTCGGTCACCAGCGCCACCTTGCGGCCGGCGTCCTGCAGGTTGGCCAGCGCCGGGGTCAGCGCGTGCAGTTCCGGCATGCCGTTGGCGCGCGGGCCCTGGAAGCGGATCACGGCCACGAAGTCGCGGTCCAGCGTGCCGGCCTTGTAGGCGTCCATGAAGTCTTCCTGCGAATTGAATACCAGCGCCGGCGCTTCCACCGTGCGGTGCTGCGGCTTCACGGCCGACACCTTCATCACGGCGCGGCCCAGGTTACCCTGCACCAGCACCATGCCGCCGTCCGCCGAGAACGGCGCATCGTATTTGCGCAGCACCTTGTCGTCGCCCGATTGCAGCGGCGAGTCTTTCCAGACCACGCCTTTGTCGCCTTCGCCCAGGAACGGCTCGGCGCAGTGCTTGCGCAGGCCCTTGCCCAGGATGGTGGTGACGTCGTCGTGCAGCAGGCCCGCATCCAGCAGTTCGCGGATGACGAAGCCGGTGCCGCCGGCGGCGTGGAAGTGGTTCACGTCCGCTTCGCCGTTCGGGTAGATGCGGCACAGCAGCGGCACCACTTTCGACAGCTCGTCGAAGTCGTTCCAGTCGATGACGATGCCGGCCGCCTTGGCGATGGCCACCAGGTGCAGCGTGTGGTTGGTCGAACCGCCGGTGGTCAGCAGCGCCACGATGGCGTTGACGATGGCCTTTTCATCGACCACATGGCCGACCGGCAGGTATTCGCTCGACTGGTCGCTGATGACGGCGGCGCGCTGGGCGGCGGCCTTGGTCAGTTCATCGCGCAGCGGCGTGTTCGGGGTGATGAAGGCGGCGCCCGGCAGGTGCAGGCCCATGACTTCCATCAGCATCTGGTTGCTGTTGGCGGTGCCGTAGAAGGTACAGGTGCCGGCGCCGTGGTACGACTGCGACTCGCCTTCCAGCAGCTCGGCGCGGCCAACCTTGCCTTGCGCGTACAGCTGGCGGATCTTGGCTTTCTCGGAATTCGACAGGCCGGTGGTCATCGGGCCGGCCGGCACGAACACCGCCGGCAGGTGGCCAAAGTGCAGCGCGCCGATCAGCAGGCCCGGTACGATCTTGTCGCACACCCCCAGGTAGACGGCGGAATCGAACATATTGTGCGACAGCGCTACGGCGGTCGACATGGCGATGGCGTCGCGCGAGAACAGCGACAGTTCCATGCCCGGCTGGCCCTGGGTCACGCCGTCGCACATGGCGGGCGTGCCGCCGGCGAATTGCGCCACGGCGCCGACTTCGCGCACGGCTTGTTTGATAATTTCAGGGAAACGCTCGAACGGCTGGTGCGCCGACAGCATGTCGTTGTACGCCGAGATAATCGCCACCGACGGCTTCTTGATCTCTTTCAGCACCAGCTTGTCGTTGGCGGGGAAAGCGGCAAAGCCGTGCGCAAGATTGGTACAAGCCAGGGTGCCGCGCTGCGGGCCGCCCTTGACGCGGGCCGCTTCGAGGTGGGCCAGATACGCGCCACGCGAAGGTTTGCTACGCTGGATGATGCGCGCGGTGACGCTTTCTAGGACTGGGTGCAACGCCATGATCGTTCCTTATGAATGGATTCCGTGAAATTTTACTACAAAATTGAAAAACCCACCGGCTTTTCGTAGACGGGCTGGCTTACGCTGGCGATCAGCAACACACGGTTGAACCATCCGTTTCGAGAGGAATTTATGGGCCGCCACGTTGAAACCGTAGTGAATTTACCTGATTTTCATGTATCATTTATCTACCCTTCTCAGCCAATCATATTATGCGCCAGCCTGCACTCACTTCCACTGCCAGCTTCCAAGCACTTGAATCCCACGCTGTCGACGCCAAAACCTGGCAACTGCGCCAGCTGTTTGCGGCCGACGCCCAGCGTTTCCCGAAACTGACGGTCGACGCGGCCGGCCTGTTTCTGGACTATTCCAAGAACCGCCTGGACGCCACCACCATCGGCCTGCTGCTGGAGCTGGCCCGCGAACGCGGCGTCGAACGCCAGCGCGACGCCATGCTGAGTGGCGAGAAGATCAATCTTACCGAACATCGGGCTGTACTGCACACCGCTTTGCGCATGCCGCGCGGCAAGGCTTTGGTGGTGGACGGCCAGGACGTCAACGCCGACGTGCACGCGGTGCTCGACCAGGTGAAGGACTTCACCGACCGCGTGCGCAATGGCGCCTGGCTCGGTTACAACGGCAAGCCGATCACCGACATCGTCAACATCGGCATCGGCGGCTCGGACCTGGGCCCGAAGATGGCGGTGCTGGCGCTGCGCTCGTACGCGCATCCGCGCCTGAAGATGCACTTCGTCTCCAACGTCGACGGCCATGACATGGATGCGGCGCTGGCGCAGGTCAAGCCGGAAACCACGCTGTTCATCATCGCCTCCAAAACCTTCACCACCGCCGAGACCATGCTGAACGCGGGCACCGCGCGCGCCTGGTTCCTGGAAAACGGCGGCGCATCGGACAACCTGGCCAAGCACTTCGTCGCCGTTTCCACCAACACGGAGGCGGTGAAAGCCTTCGGCATCGATCCAGCCAATATGTTCCCGTTCTGGGACTGGGTCGGCGGACGTTACTCGGTATGGTCGGCGATCGGCCTGTCGGTGGCGCTGGCGGTGGGCTTCGGCTACTTCAGCGACTTCCTGGCCGGCGCGCATGCGATGGACGAACACTTCCGCGCAGCGCCGCTGGAACAGAACATGCCGGTGCTGCTGGCCATGGTGGGCTTCTGGAACCGCCAGTTCCTCGACTGCGGCTCGCTGTCGATCGCGCCCTACCACCAGGACCTGAACCGCTTCGCCGCCTACCTGCAACAGCTGGACATGGAATCCAACGGCAAGCGCGTCACCCGCAACGGCGCCGCGGTGGACACGCCGACCTGCCCGGTGGTATGGGGCGAATGCGGCACCAATGCGCAACACGCTTACTTCCAGCTGCTGCACCAGGGCACCGACATCGTGCCGATCGACTTCATCGCCGCGCTGCGCGCCACGCATGACCTGCCGGGCCATCACGATGCGCTGCTGGCCAACTGCTTCGCGCAGTCGGAAGCGTTCATGACCGGTAAGACTGCGGACGAAGTGCGCGCCGACCTGGCGGGCCAGAAGCTGAGCGCCGAGCAGATCGAAGAGCTGGTGCCGCACAAGACTTTCCCCGGCAACCGTCCGTCGAACACGATTCTGATGGACCAGCTGACCCCTGGCGCGCTGGGTGCGCTGATCGCGCTGTATGAGCACAAGACCTTTGTGCAGGGCGTGATCTGGGACGTGAACAGCTTCGATCAGTGGGGCGTGGAGCTGGGCAAGGTGCTGGCCAAGAATATCCAGTCGGAGCTGACCGGTGAAGTGAAACCGGAGCGTCACGACAGTTCGACCAATGGTCTGATCTTCATGGCGAAGGCGGCGCAACACATATGATCACCGTCGCCTACGATGAAGTCATGCAGACCGGGGAATGCCCGCTGTGGCACCCGCAGGAGCAGGCGCTGTACTGGGTGGATATTCCCGCCTTTACCGTGCATCGGCTTGATCCGACCAGCGGCGCGCATCGGTCGTGGAAGCTGGCGAGCGAGCCGGCCACGCTGGCGATCAGCGACCAGGGCGGACTGATTGTCGCCATGCGCAGCGGCTTTGCGCATCTGGATACCAGCAGCGACGAAGTGCGCCTGACCGGGATTGTGGCGGCGCCCTATGATCAGTCGATTACGCGCTTTAACGATGGCCATGTCGATCCGGCGGGCCGTTTCTGGGTCGGCACCATCTACGAGCCGCGCGACAAGCCGGCGGCGGAGATGTATGTGCTGGAACAGGGCAAGCTGCGCAAGGCCTGGTCGGGCGGCATGACCAATTCGAATGGTTCGGGCTTCAGCCCGGATCAGAAGACCATGTATCACGCCGATACGGCTGCGCATCGCGTGACAAAGCTGGACTTTGATGCGGCTACTGGTACAGTGGAGAATCAGCGCCTGCTGCATCAGTTCTCGATGGACAAGGAGAACAACTACGGCGGCCGGCCGGATGGCGCCGCCGTGGACAGCGAGGGCAACTACTGGGTGGCGATGTTCGAGGGTGCGCGGATTGTGAAGCTGTCGCCGGAGGGCGCGGTGCTGGGCGAGATCAAGCTGCCGGTGCGCTGTCCGACGATGCCGGCGTTTGGCGGGGCGGATTTGCGGACCTTGTACGTGACCAGCGCGGGCGCGCGTCCGGCGCCGGAGTTGGCGCAGTATCCGTTGAGTGGCAAGTTGCTGGCGATTCGGATGGATGTGGCGGGCCGGGAAGAGCCGGCGTACCGCTCGCGCTGAACCCGCACTACGGACAGAGGGGTCTGACCCCGCATGGGGTCAGACCCCGCGACGGATCGCCTTGCGGGTTATAGCGCGGAGGTCAGTTGTGGACTCGGTGGCGCGGGCAGGGTTTGGGTTATACCCCGTATAATCCCCCTACGGCAATGTAGTAAAATTTCTTGCAAACGACGAATATAAGTAGTAAATTTACACAAAGCGGCCGCCCTAGCTCGCGGCCATTCCTTCGGCACTTTTTTTGCGACGATTTTCATATATGGCTCTTTCCGATTTTGACCTGGTTCTGTTTGGCGGCAGCGGCGATCTGGCGATGCGCAAATTGCTGCCCGCGATGTACGCCCGCGATGTCGCCAACGACTTGCCCGCCACCGCCCGCATCATCTGCGTCGGCCGCGCGGACGCCAGCCAGGAAGAATTCCTGCAAACCGTCGAGACCACCTCCAAGCCGCTGATCAAGTCCCCTGCCGTGACGCCGGCCGCGTGGGCGCGCTTTACCGCCCGCATCGTCTACGTGTCGCTGAACGCCACCGACGCCAGCAGCTACAAGCCGCTGGTCGAGGCGCTGCGCAAGGAAGACACCATCACCAAGGTCTACTACCTGGCGACGCCGCCGGCGATCTTCGCGCAGATTTGCGAAGCGCTGAAGGAAAACGGCCTGGTCACGCCGAACTCGCGCGTGGTGCTGGAGAAACCGCTGGGCCGCGACCTGGCCTCGGCCAAGCAGATCAACGCCGAAGTCGGCAAGGTCTTCGAGGAATCGCAGATCTACCGGATCGACCACTACCTGGGCAAGGAGACCGTGCAGAACTTGCTGGCCCTGCGCTTCGGCAACATCCTGTTCGAGCCGCTGTGGCGCCGCGAATGGATCTCCGACGTGCAGATCACCATCGCCGAGAAACTGGGCGTGGGCAACCGCATGGGCTACTACGATACCTCGGGCGCGCTGCGCGACATGCTGCAGAACCACCTGCTGCAACTGCTGTGTATCGTCGCCATGGAACCGCCGACCTCGATCGCGCCGGACGCCGTGCGTGACGCCAAGCTGCAAGTGCTGCGCTCGCTGAAAAAATTCACGCCGACCACCTTGGCGCAGAACATCGTGCGCGGCCAGTACCGCGCCGGCCACGTCGATGGCAAGGCCGTGCCAAGCTACCGCGACGAGCCGGATGCGCCGGAACATTCGCGCACCGAAACCTTTGTCGCCATGAAGGCGGAAATCGACACCTGGCGCTGGGCCGGCGTGCCGTTCTACCTGCGCACCGGCAAACGCATGGCCGACGGCCTGGCGGAAATCGTCGTGCGCTTCAAACAGATCCCGCATTCGATCTTCAACCAGCCGACCAACAGCTTCCAGCCGAACTCGCTGGTGATCCGTCTGCAACCGGACGAAGGCCTGCGCATGAACCTGATGGCGAAAACGCCGGGCGACGGCATGCGCCTGAAACAGGCGGAGCTGGAACTGGACTTCCGCGAGCAGTTCAAATCGCCGCGCATGGAAGCCTACGAGCGCCTGCTGCTCGACGTGCTGCGCGGCCAGCTGACGCTGTTCATGCGCGGCGACGAGCTGGAAGCGGCGTGGGAATGGGTCGAACCGATTCTGGACAACTGGGAATCGGACGACAGCTACCCGCTGCCTTACTCCTCCGGCACCTGGGGTCCGGCCGCCGCGTCGGCGCTGATCGGCCGCGACGGCCTGCAATGGCGCGAAGAAGTGCTGCCTGAGGATTGATGTAGATGCTGCTGGATTCCATCCGTACCCAACTCGACTCGCTCTCCAAATCGGAGCGCAAGGTGGCGCTGGCCGTGCTCGAACATCCGACGCAGACGGTCAACCAGAACATCACTGCGCTGGCCAAAAGCGCGCAGGTGTCGGAACCGACCGTGGTGCGTTTCTGCCGTACGCTGGGTTACGACGGCTGGCATGAGTTCAAGCTCAAGCTGGCCCAGGGCCTGGCGCTGGCCCTGCCCGGCCTGAACGAGCAGCCAACCCAGGACGACCTCGCGGCCGACCTGGTCAACAAGATCTGCAGCCGTTCGATCAACACCCTGCTCGACCTGCGCAACAACCTCGACCCGGAAGCGATCCAGCGCGCGCTCGACATCCTGTCGAAAGCCAACAAGATCGAGTTCTACGGCCAGGGCACGTCCGGCATCGTCGCCGCCGACGCCCAGCACAAGTTCTTCCGTTCCGGCGTGCCGACCGTGGCGTACGCCGACCCGCACATCCACAGCATCGCGGCGGCCCTGCTGCGCACCGGCGACGCGCTGGTGGCCATCTCGCAGCGCGGAAACAGCCCGTCGCTGGTGCGTTCGGTCAAGCTGGCGCGCCGCGGCGGCGCCGAGGTGATCGTGCTGGCGCCGTCCGGCACGCCGCTGGCCGACCTGGCCACGGTGCTGATCCCGATCGACCTGATCTTCAACATCGACCCGTACACGCCGATCTCGGCCCGCCTGGCCTACCTGGTGGTGATCGACGTGCTGGCGGTCGGCCTGGCGCTGCAACGCGGCCCGGAATTCCGCAAGAAAATGCAGAACGCCCAGAAGGCGCTGCAGGAATTCGACCTGCAATTCGATTCGTTCATCGGATAGCTTGCTGGCGGGAGGGTGTGCTAAAGTGCGGTCATTATGCCCAACCGCCCCTCCCAGCGCATTCCACTGCTCAGTACCCACGTTCCCGGCCTTGATGAGATCCTGGGCGGCGGCTTTCCCGCGCACAGTCTGTACCTGATCCAGGGCCTGGCCGGCAGCGGCAAGACCACGCTGGCCTGCCAGATCGGCTTCCAGCACGCGCACCAGGGCAAGAAGGTCCTGATCCTGACGCTGATCGCCGAAACCCACGGCAAGATGCTCAATCACCTGAGCAATTTCTCTTTCTTCGACGAAGAACTGGTCGGCGAGCGTATCGTCTTCATCGGCGCCTACAGCGACCTGCTCAAGGGCGGCCTGCGCGCGCTGCTCAAATCCATCGCCGCCACGCTGGCCGAGCAAAAGCCGGACATCATGATCATCGACGGCTTCCGCACCGTGCGCGAGGCCAAGCCGTCGGACGTGGCGCTGTCCGAGTTCATGCTGTCGCTGAATTCTCTGGTGTCGACCATGGAGTGCACCACCTTCCTGCTGTCGCCCACCGAGGGCAACCAGGCCGACTCGGAAAACACGCTGGTCGACGGCCTGATCGAACTGAGCCAGTTCGAGAGCGGCTTGCAGCTGATCCGCGAAATCAAGGTGTTCAAGCTGCGCGGCAGCAAGCACCTGCTGGGCCGCCATGTGTTTGAAGTGGGCGAGGACGGCATCGCCATCTACCCGCGCCTGGAAGCGGTCAGCACGGTGTCGGTGGCGATGCCGTCGGTGTCGCGCGAACGGCTGGGCTTCGGCATCACCGGCTGGGACCGGCTGACCAACGGCGGCGTTGCCAAGGGATCGACCACCGCGCTGCTGGGCAATCCCGGCGTCGGCAAGACGCTGATGGGCCTGCACTTCATCCACGAAGGCCTGCAACGCGGCGAACCGGCGCTGATCGTCGGCTTCTACGAATCGCCGCAGCGGCTGCTGGAAAAGGCGCGCAACATCGGCCTGGAGCTGCAACCCTACTTCGACAACGGCGCGCTGCAGATCATCTGGCATCCGCCGCTGGAAGTGCTGGTCGACAGCCTGGCCCAGGGCGTGCTGGCCAATGTCGCGCAGCGCCAGGTGTCGCGCCTGCTGGTGGACGGCCTCGACGGCCTGCGCGAGATCGTGCTGCACAAGGGCCGTTCACGCTCCTTCCTGGCGGCCTTCGTCAACGAACTGCGGGTGCGCAACGTCACCACCTTCCTGACGCAGGAACTGCCCTACTTCAGCCACGACCACGTGCAAAGCGACGAAGCCGCCTCGATGCTGTTCGAGAACATCATCCTGCTGCGTTACGTGGACGTGGCCGGCGTCAACCTGCGCCAGATCGGCGTGCTCAAGCTGCGTGAAAACAGCTACGACGCCGCCAACCACGTGCTGCTCATTTCCGACAACGGCATGAGCATCGACGGACCGGTACCACCTAGCGTACCGCCCGTGCTGAACCGATAACGGCTGGCCATGAGCGACCATCCCGCACTCATGGACAGCAACCCGGATGGCAAGCTCATTCTGGTGGTCGACGACGAATTCGACGTGCTGTCGGCCTACACCATGCTGTTCGAATTTCGCGGCTTCCGAGTACGCACCGCGGCCAACGGCGCCGAGGCGCTGGCCGCGGTGCGCCGCGAGCGCCCGGACATCGTGGTGTCCGACTACATGATGCCGGTGATGAACGGCGCCGCCCTGTGCGGCGCCATGCGCGCCGACGCGGCGTTGCGCGACATCCCCTTCATCCTGTGCAGCGCCGGCATCCTGCCCAGGGACTTGCAGCCGCCCTGCGACAGCTTCTTCCGCAAGCCGGTGCCGTTCGACACGCTGCTGGCCGAAATCAAGCAGCTGATCGGCCGCCGGGGCTAGCCGGTGGATGGCTCGGTCGTCACCATCGTCCTGCTGGCCGCGCTGCTGCACGCGACCTGGAACGCGCTGGTCAAGGCCGGCCCCGATAAATACCTGACCACCCTGCTGGTGGCCTGCGGCGCCGGCCTGGTCTCGCTGCCGCTGCTGCCGTTGGCGACGGCGCCGGCCCCGGCAAGCTGGCCTTGGCTGGCGGCGTCGGCCTGCTGCCAGGTCATCTACTACCGCCTGCTGGCGGCGGCCTACCGTCATGGCGACATGAGCCAGGCCTACCCGCTGATGCGCGGCGCGGCGCCGCTGCTGGTGGCGCTGGCCAGCCTGCCGCTGCTGGGCGAACGGCTGCACCTGCGCCAAGACATCGCCGTCATGCTGATCTGCGGCGGCGTGCTGACCCTGACCATCCTGCGCGGCGCCAGCGCCGGCGCCGACACCGACGCCAACCGCGCCGCCCGCCGCCGCGCCACCGTCTATGCGCTGCTGAACGCCGTGATCATCGCCACCTACACCATGATCGACGGCGTCGGCGTGCGCCGCTCCGGCGCGCCGGCCGCCTACACCATGTGGCTGTTCGTGCTGACTGCCGTGCTGCTGTTGCTGTGCTCTACCAGGCGCTGGCGCGAACTGCCGGCCTACGCCCGCAGCCACGCACAGGTGATGCTGCTGGGCGGGATCGGCACGCTGGCCTCCTACGGGCTGGCGCTGTGGGCCATGACGCAGGCGCCGGTGGCGGCCGTGGCGGCGCTGCGCGAGACCTCGATCCTGTTCGCCGCCGCCCTCGCCGCCCTGTTCCTGCGCGAACGGCTGGCGCCGGGGCGGATTGTCGCGGTCAGCCTGATCGCCTGTGGCGCAATTGTCATGCGTCTGGGCTAATCCGGCCGCGTTCGGAGTAAAATAAACGAGACAACAACTCCCTTATCAAATTGGCAGCGCTCATGAACCAACTCGAACAACTCAAACAATACACCACCGTGGTAGCCGATACCGGCGATTTCCAGGCCATCCAGGCCTATACCCCGCGCGACGCCACCACCAATCCATCGCTGATCCTGAAGGCGGTGCAAAAGGACGAGTACAAGCCGCTGCTGGAAAAAGCCGTGCGCGACAACATGGACGCCAGCACCGGCGAAGTGATCGACCACCTGCTGGTCGCCTTCGGCAAGCAGATCCTGCGCGTGATTCCCGGCCGCGTGTCGACCGAAATCGACGCCGCCCTGTCGTTCAACACCGCCGCCTCGGTGGCCAAGGGCCGCGAGCTGATCAAGCTGTACGAAAAGAACGGCATCGAGCGCGAGCGCGTGCTGATCAAGATGGCCTCGACCTGGGAAGGCATCCGCGCCTCCGAGATCCTGGAAAAGGAAGGCATCCACACCAACATGACCCTGCTGTTCTCGCTGCCGCAGGCCATCGCCTGCGCCGAAGCGGGCGCCAAGCTGATTTCGCCGTTCGTCGGCCGCATCTACGACTGGTACAAGAAATCCACCGGCATCGACTACCAGGGCGCGGAAGATCCGGGCGTGCAGTCGGTCAAGCGCATCTACAACTACTACCGCAAGTTCGGCTACAACACCGAAGTGATGGGCGCCAGCTTCCGCAACGTCGGCCAGATCCTGGAACTGGCCGGCTGCGACCTGCTGACCATCAGCCCGGACCTGCTGCAAAAGCTGGCCGACAGCGACGCCCCGGTCGAGCGCAAGCTGAGCTCGGACAGCGGCAAAAACGCTTCCATCGGCAAGATCGCCATGGACGAGCCTACCTTCCGCTTCATGCTGAACGAAGACGCCATGGCCACCGAGAAGACCGCCGAAGGCATCCGCGCCTTCGTTGCCGACACCGGCAAACTGAAGCAGA
Source organism: Duganella aquatilis (assembly GCF_009674565.1). Taxonomy (GTDB): domain Bacteria; phylum Pseudomonadota; class Gammaproteobacteria; order Burkholderiales; family Burkholderiaceae_D; genus Rugamonas; species Rugamonas aquatilis. Next base: position 34,726 of record NZ_WKJL01000017.1, on the reverse strand, counting down.
TCATCTCCGGCATGCGCTGATTTTTCAGGCTTTCCCGGAAAAGGCAGGAGCGCGGCGCGGGCCGCTCTCCTGCCTTTTTTGCATTACAATCTGACATCAACTATAAAACCCACTACGAGACTCTTCCATGCGATCCGTCCCTCGTTGCACCGCTGTTGCCCTCCTTACCCTGTTGAGCGCCTGCGGCGAGAAGGCGGCCGAGCAAAACGCGCCGCCACCGCCCACGGTCGCGGTGGTCACCGTCGCGCCGAGAGCGGTGACCTTGAGCAGCGAGTTGCCGGGACGCACTGAAGCATCGCGCATTGCCGAGGTGCGGGCGCGCACCGCCGGCATCGTGTTGCAGCGGCTGTACAAGGAAGGCGGCGACGTCAAGGCCGGCGAAGTGCTGTTCCGCATCGATCCGGCGCAGTTCCAGGCCTCGTTCGACAGCGCGCAGGCGGCCGTCGCCAAGGCCGAGGCCAACCTGGCGCAGGCGGATCTGAAGGTGAAGCGCTACAAGCCGCTGCTGGCGGCGCAGGCGGTCAGCCAGCAGGAATACGATGACGCCGTCACCGCGCAGAAGCAGGCGGCGGCCGATCTGGCGACCACCAGGGCGGCCCGCACCAACGCCGGCCTGACGCTGGGCTACGCCACCGTCACCTCGCCGATTGCCGGCCGCGTCAGCCGCGCACTGGTGACGGAAGGCGCACTGGTCGGCCAGGGCGAGGCGACGCCGATGGCGACCGTGCAGCAGCTCGATCCGATCTACGTCACCATCACGCAATCCTCGGCCGATGTGCTGAAGCTGCAGCGCGCGCTGGCGGATGGCAAGCTCAAAAGCGCCGGCAAAGACCAGGCGCGTGTGACGCTGGTGACCGAGGACGGCCAGACTTATCCGCAGTCGGGCAAGCTGCTGTTCTCCGACGTGTCGGTGGACGAAAGCACCGGCTCGGTGTCGATGCGCGCCGAGTTCCCGAATCCTAACCGCATCCTGCTGCCGGGCATGTACGTGCGAGCGCGGCTGGAGCAAGGCGTCAACGACGCCGCCATCACCGTGCCGCAGCAGGCGATAGTACGCACCAACGAAGGCTCGTCGGTGCTGGTCGTCGGCGCCGACAACAAGGTGGTCTCGCAGCCGGTGGTGGCCAACGCCAATGAGGGCAGCAACTGGGTGGTCAGCTCCGGCCTGAAGGGCGGCGAGCGCATCGTGGTCGAAGGCTTCCAGAAGGCCAAGCCCGGCGCCACGGTCAACCCGCAGCCGTGGAAAGGCCCGGTCGGCGCGCAGCCGGCGGCCGCCGCGCCAGCCTCCGCGCCTGCCGCCACCAAATAACCGGGAGCCACAATGGCCAAGTTCTTCATCGACCGCCCGGTATTCGCGTGGGTGATCGCGCTGTTCATCCTGCTGGGCGGCATGCTGGCGATCACCGTGCTGCCGGTGGCGCAGTATCCGACCATCGCGCCGCCGTCCATCGTCATCACCGCCACCTATCCCGGCGCCACCGCGCAGGTGCTGGACGACGCCGTCACCAGCGTCATCGAGCAGGAGATGAATGGCGCCGACGGCCTGCAATACGTCGAATCGTCCAGCGAGGCCAGTGGTTCGGTCACCATCACCGTCACCTTCGTCCCCGGCACCAATCCCGACCTGGCGTCGGTCGACGTGCAGAACCGCATCAAGCGCGTTGAATCGCGGCTGCCGGCCGCCGTCACGCAACAGGGCGTGCAGGTCAACAAGGCGCGCTCCAACATCCTGATGTTCGTCGGCCTGACCTCGACCGACGGCCGCCTCGATCCGACCGGCCTGGGCGACTACCTGGCGCGCAACGTCGTCAACGAAATCAAGCGCATTCCCGGCGTTGGTCAGGCGCAGTTGTTCGGCACCGAGCGCGCCATGCGCGTGTGGGTCGATCCGGTCAAGCTGATCGGACTGAAGATGACCATGGCCGACGTCACCGCCGCCATCCGCGCGCAGAACGCGCAGGTCACCTCCGGCACGCTGGGCGATTTACCCAGCCCCGCCAGCCAGACCTACTCCGCGCCCATCGTGGTCACCGGCCAGCTGTCGTCCACCACCGAATTCGGCCAGATCGTCCTGCGCGCCAATCCCAACGGCTCGCTGGTGCGGCTGAAGGACGTGGCGCGCGTCGAGATGGGTGGCGCCAGCTTCAACATCAGCGCCCGGCTGAACGGCGCGCCGTTCTCCGCGATTGCGGTCCAGCTGTCCCTGACCGGCAACGCGCTGCAAACCGCCACCGCCGTCAAGGAGAAGATGGACCAGCTGGCGAAATACTTCCCGCCTGGCGTGAAGTACACCATCCCTTACGACACCTCGCTGTTCGTCAAGATCTCGATCGAGGAAGTGGTCAAGACGCTGCTGGAAGCGGTGGTGCTGGTGTTCCTGGTGATGTACCTGTTCCTGCAAAACATCCGCTACACGCTGATCCCGACCATCGTCGTGCCGGTGGCGCTGATGGGCACCTTCGCCGCCATGCAGCTGTTCGGCTTCTCCATCAACGTGCTGACCATGTTCGGCATGGTGCTGGCGATCGGCATCCTGGTCGATGACGCCATCGTGGTGGTGGAAAACGTCGAACGCATCATGAGCGAGGAAGGCCTGTCGCCGCGCGACGCCACGCGCAAGGCCATGGAGCAGATCACCGGCGCCATCATCGGCATCACGCTGGTGCTGATCGCCGTGTTCATCCCGATGGCTTTCTTTGGCGGTGCGGTCGGTGCGATCTACCGCCAGTTCTCGCTGGCGATGGTGTCGGCCATGCTGTTCTCCGCGCTGATGGCGCTGACCCTGACGCCGGCCCTGTGCGCCACCATGCTCAAGCCGGTGGAAGCGGGACATCACAACGAGAAGAAAGGCTTCTTCGGCTGGTTCAACCGCAAGTTCGCGGTGACGGCGACCGGCTACCAGGGCGTGATCGCCAGGATCCTCAAGCGCACCGGCCGTTACCTGATCATCTTCGCGCTGCTGTGCGGCGTGGTGGGCTGGCTGTACGTCAAGCTGCCCTCCTCCTTCCTGCCGAACGAAGACCAGGGCTACTTGATCGCCAACGTCCAGCTGCCGGCCGGCGCATCGACCGCGCGCACGCAGGCCGTGCTGGCGCAGGCCGACGCCTACTTCCGCAAGCAGCCCGCCGTGGCACGCACCATCGCGGTGGCGGGCTTCTCGTTCTCCGGCAACGGCCAGAACGCGGGCCTGGTGTTCATTCCGCTGAAGGACTGGAAGGAACGCGGGGCGGAAGACTCGGCGCAGGCGATTGCGCAGCGCGCGATGGGGGCGCTGTCCGGCATTCCGGATGCGATCATCTTCCCGCTCAGCCCTCCGCCGATCCGCGAGCTGGGCAACGCCACCGGCATCACCGCGCGCCTGCAGGACCGCAGCGCGCAAGGCCACGACGCGCTGATCGCCGCACGCAACCAGTTGCTGGGCCTTGCCGCCAAGAGTCCGATCCTGAAAGGCGTGCGTCCCGAAGGTCTGGAAGACGCGCCGCAGCTGCAAGTCGACATCGACCGCGAGAAGGCCAATGCGCTGGGCGTCTCCTTCGCCGACATCAACGCCATGATGTCGACCGCGCTCGGCTCCTCCTATGTCAACGACTTTGCCAGCAGCGGGCGGCAGCAGCGCGTGATCGTGCAGGCCGACGCGCCGCGCCGGCTGCAGCCGCAGGACATCATGCAGCTCAACGCGCGCAGTGCCAGCGGCACCATGGTGCCGTTCTCCTCGTTCGCCACCTCGCACTGGATACAGGGCCCGGTGCAACTGGTGCGCTACAACGGCTACCCGGCCATCAAGCTGACCGGCGACGCCGCGCCGGGCCGTTCCAGCGGCGAGGCGATGGCGGAACTGGAACACCTGGCGGAACAGCTGCCGCCAGGCTTCGGCATCGAATGGACCGGCCAGTCGCTGGAAGAGAAAACCTCCGGCTCGCAGGCGCCGATGCTGTTTGCGCTGTCGCTGCTGGCGGCCTTCCTGGTGCTGGCGGCGCTGTATGAAAGCGAATCGATTCCGATCGCCGTGCTGCTGGTGGTGCCGCTCGGCGTGCTGGGCGCGCTGCTCGGCGCGCATCTGCGCGGCCTGCCGAACGACGTCTACTTCAAGGTCGGCCTGATCGCCATCATCGGCCTGTCGGCGAAGAACGCGATCCTGATCATCGAGTTCGCCAAAGACCTGCAGGCGCAAGGCAAGGGACTGATCGAAGCGACGCTGGAGGCGGTGCACCTGCGCTTCCGTCCCATCATCATGACCTCGCTGGCCTTCATCCTCGGCGTGCTGCCGCTGGTGATCGCCACCGGCGCGGGATCGGCCAGCCAGCGCGCCATCGGCACCGGCGTGATGGGCGGGATGATCACGGCGACCGTGCTGGCGGTGTTCCTGGTGCCGGTGTTCTTTGTCGTCATCCGCAAAATCTTCAAGGGCAGCGAACGCCAGCGCAAACTGGCCGCACATGAACTGAATGACAAACACCATGACACCCATGACTAAGCCCATCGCACTGGCCTGCGCCGCGCTGCTGTCCGCGTGCTCGCTGGCGCCGAGCTACGAGCGTCCCGCCGCGCCGGTGGCGGCGGCCTTCCCGTCCGACAGCGCCGGCGCCGCATCGCGCACCAGCTTGCCCCTGCCGCTGCCGGCCGACGCCAAAGCCGCCGTCGATACCGGCTGGCGCGACTACTTCACCGACACGCGCCTGCAGCAGCTGATCGCCGCGGCGCTGGACAACAACCGCGACCTGCGCACGGCCGCGCTGCGCATCGAGGAAGCGCGCGCGCTGTACAACATCCAGTCCGCCGACCGCCTGCCCAACGTGAGCCTCGGCGCCACCGACACGCGCGCCAAGACGCCGGCCTTCCTGTCGACCACCGGCCAGAGCACCATCGGCAAGCGTTACGACGTCGGCGTGTCGGTGTCGTCGTTCGAGCTGGACTTCTTCGGTCGCGTGAAAAGTCTGAGCGACGCCACGCTGGCAAGCTACCTCGCCACCGACGAAGCGCGCCAGGCGGCGCAGATCGCGCTGGTGGCGCAAGTGGCGCAGGCCTACTACACCGAGCGCGCCTACGCCGAACAATACGCGCTGGCGCAACAGACCTACGAAGCGCGCGCCCGCACCTACAAGCTCACGCAGCAGCGCGCCGAAGTGGGCGCCTCATCGCGGCTCGACCTGCGCTCCAACGAAACGCTGATGGAAACCGCGCGCGCCGCCGCGCTCACGCTGGCCCGCCAGCGCGCGCAGGCCGACAACGCGCTGACGCTGCTGGTCGGCCAGCCGGCCACCGCCGCCGCATCCGGCGCCATGCCCAGCGACCAGCAGATCGACGCATTGAACGCCGTGCCGGAAGGCCTGCCGTCCGACCTGCTGGCGCGCCGTCCCGACATCCGCGCCGCCGAGCAGCGCCTGAAAGCCGCCAACGCCAACATCGGTGCCGCGCGCGCCGCCTTCTTCCCGCGCATCAGCCTGACGGCGGCGATCGGCAGCAGCAGTCCATCGCTGGGCGGCCTGTTCGACAGCGGCTCCGGCAGCTGGTCGTTCGCGCCGCAACTGACGCTGCCGATCTTCGACGCCGGCCGCAACAGCGCCAACCTGACGCTGACCGACGTGCGCAAAAACATCGCCGTGGCCGACTACGAAAAAACCATCCAGACCGCGTTCCGCGAAGTAGCCGACGCGCTGGCCGCGCGCGACTACCTGGGCGAACAGGTGAATGCCCAGCGCGCCGTGCAGGATGCCCAGGCCGATCGGCTGAAGCTGCTGCAACTGCGCTTCGACAACGGCGTCGCCAGCACGCTGGACGTGCTCGACGCCCAGCGCGAGCTGTTCAGCGCCCAGCAATCGCTGGTGCAGGCGCGCCTGCTGCGCACCACCACCGCCATCGACCTGTACCGCTCCCTCGGCGGCGGCTTGAAGTAAAATCCGGGGTCAGTTCTGCCAATCGCACACGGACTCAGCCGTTAAGCGGCTGGGTCCGTGTGCGATTGGCAGAACTGACCCCGGTTTATGGACACGATTATGACTTCTCCGATTACTATCCGCCTCGGCCAGCGGGCACGCCAGCGCATTGCTGCTGAGGGCGTGCAGGCGGCCGATATCGCCATCGTTCCCGCTGCCGCCGGCGGTCCCAAGGGCTTGATCCTCAACGGCCTCGATTGCTGGATGTTCGGCGATTTCTTCAGGGATGCGCCGCGCCAGCGCCGGCTGGTCGGCGCGTCGATCGGCGCCTGGCGCATGGCGGCGTCGGCGTTCCACGATCCGGTGGCCGCGCACAAGCGGCTGGCGCGCCTGTACGCCGACCAGCGCTATCCAAACAAGGTCACGCCCGCCTACGTTTCGCAAACCTGCCGCGCGCTGCTGGATGAATTGCTCGATGGCCGCGCGGCCGAAGCCATCCATCATCCGCATCACCACGTCTCCGTGCTGGCCGTGCGCGGCATCGGCGCATTGGGCAACACCAACGGCGCGCGCTGGCGCGAGATGACCGGCTTCCTGCTGGCCGCCGCCGGCAACGCGCTGTCGCGCAAGCGCCTCGCCGCGTCGATGGAGCGCGTGGTGTTCCACAACCAGCACGATGACGCGCGCTGGCTGCGCGACGATTTCGACGCCTTCGCCGGCCACTTCGTCGGCCTCACCGAAGCCAATCTGCGCGATGCGCTGCTGGCCTCCGGCTCCATCCCGCTGGTGCTGCAGGCGGTGACCGGCATCGCCGGCGCGCCCGACGGCGCCTACTGGGACGGCGGCCTGATCGATTACCACCTGCACCTGCCCTACCAGCGCGATCCCGGCCTGGTGCTGTACCCGCACTTCAGCGATCACATCGTGCCCGGCTGGCTGGACAAGTCCATGCCCTGGCGCCGCGCGCGCGACGAGGCGCTCGACAACATGATCCTGGTTTCGCCCTCCGCCGATTTCGTCAGCCGGCTGCCGAACGCCAAGCTGCCGGACCGCAAGGACTTCACCGTCTACGGCCAGGACCACGACCGCCGCAACCGCGACTGGCTGCACGCCATCGGCGAGAGCGAACGCCTGGCCGAGGCCTTCGCACGCTGGTGCGAAAAACCCGATCTGAAACAGGCCGCCAGTTTCTGACTGTTCCCAAAAAGCAACGAAGTGATCCACAGCCGGCAAGACGGGTGCATACTTGTATCCCGCATGCTTGTTCGGAGTGATGATCATGAATGTCCTGTCGCAACTGCGTATTGGTACACGTCTCGCTGTCGGTTTTGCCGTGGTTTTGCTGCTGGCCATTCTCGCCACCTCGGTCGCCCTGGTCAACGCCCGCGCCACGGCGCAGGCCACGCGCGACATGATGGAAAAGCCGCTCGCCAAGGAGCGCCTGGTGGCCGACTGGTATGTGCTGACCTACTCCGCCATCGCCCGCACCGCGCTGATCGCCCGCAGCACCGATGAAAAACTCTCCGATACCTTTGCCGACGTCATCGCCGCCAGCACCAAGCGCGGCGGCGAGTTGATCGGCCAGATCAAGGAGCTGCTGACCAGTGACGAAGAACGCAAGATTTTCGAAGAGATCACCGATCTGCGCGCCAAGTACCAGAAGGGCAAGACCGACGTCATGAACGCCCGCAAGGCCGGCGACAGCGTCAAGGGCGAACAGCTGTTCAAGGACGCCTTCACGCCCGCCGCCGACGCTTACCAGAACCGCATCAAGAGCTTCCTCGCCATGCAGCGCCAGGCGATCGACGACACCGCCCACGCCATCGACGCCGCCAACAGCCGCAGCAACGCGCTGCTGATGCTGCTGGCCGCGCTGATGGTCGGCATCGGCTCGATCGCGGCATGGATCATCTCGCGCTCGATCACGGTGCCGCTGCGCTCCGCCGTCGACATCGCCGCCACCGTGGCCAACGGCGACCTGACCACGCAGTTCGACCAGCAGCACAACAAGGACGAAATCGGCGACCTGATGACGGCGCTGCGCGGCATGAACGATTCGCTGCGCACGGTCGTCAGCCAGGTGCAGGAAGGCACCAACACCATCGCCACCGCCTCCAACGAAATCGCCGCCGGCAATATGGACCTGTCGCAGCGCACCGAGGAACAAGCCAGCTCGCTGGAGGAAACCGCGTCGTCGATGGAGGAGCTGACTTCCACCGTGCGCCAGAATGCGGAGAACGCCAGGCAGGCCAACCAGCTGGCGCGCACCGCGTCCGAGGTGGCGGAAAAAGGCGGCTCCATCGTCGGCCAGGTGGTCAACACCATGGGCTCGATCAACGATTCGTCGCGCAAGATTGTCGACATCATCGGCGTCATCGACGGCATCGCGTTCCAGACCAATATCCTGGCGCTCAACGCCGCAGTGGAAGCGGCGCGCGCCGGCGAACAGGGACGCGGCTTTGCCGTGGTGGCGTCCGAGGTGCGCAACCTGGCGCAGCGCTCGGCCGGCGCCGCCAAGGAAATCAAGGAATTGATCGGCAATTCGGTCGAGCAGGTCGACATCGGCTCCAAGCTGGTGCAGCAGGCCGGCAGCACCATGGAGGATGTGGTGAACAGCGTGCGCCGCGTTACCGACATCATGGGCGAGATCACCTCGGCCAGCAGCGAGCAAAGCATCGGCATCGACCAGGTCAACACGGCGATTACGCAGATGGACCAGGTGACGCAGCAGAACGCCGCGCTGGTCGAACAGGCGGCAGCGGCGGCGGCCAGCATGCAGGAGCAGGCGACCCGGCTGGCCGACGTGGCGGCATCGTTCAAGCTGGGTAACGACGGCATGCGGGCCGCGCTGGCGCCGCGGCCGCAACGCGCCGCGCTGCCGGCGCCGGCCAAGGGCCGGCTGCAAGCCCCCAAAACGGAGCGCAAACCGGCCGCCGTCGGCGCAGAGCAAGATTGGCAAGAGTTCTGATTATTTCCGTAACAAAATGTTTCTACATGTAAATTCATTACAAAGAAAGCTATACTGGGAGCGTTACCAATAATCACAGGCCGTTGTCGGCCTCCCCCGGTCATGTCCTCCTTATCCAATATCCGCATCGGCGCCCGGCTGTCGCTGGGCTTTGCCGTTGTCCTGGTCCTTTCCATTATTTCCACCGCGTTTGCACTGCGCAACGCGGTGCAGAACGCCGACGCCACCAAGCGCATGATGGCCGAGCCGCTGGCGCGCGAGCGTCTGGCCGCCGACTGGTACACCCAGACCGCCGTCACCATCGCCCGCACCATCATGATGGCCAAGAGCACCGACACCTCGCTGGCCACCACCTTTGCCGACACCATGGCCGAAGGCTCGAAAAAGGGCAACGTCATGAACCGCAAGATGGGCGAACTGATCAGCAGCGACGACGAGAAGGCCATCTACCAGGCCACGCTGGGTGTGCGCGCCAAGTTCGTCGAGTCCAAGCAGGCGCTGATGGATGCCAACAAGGCCGGCGACGCCGAAGGCGCGGCGCGCATCTTCAGCACCAGCTTCACGCCGTCGGCCGAGGCCTACCAGGCAGGCATGCTGAAACTGGTGGAGTACGAACGCAAGGTGCTGGACCAGATGGCGCAGGACGTCGAAGCCGCGACCACCCGCAGCATCAACCTCACCATCACGCTCGGCGTGCTGCTGGTGGCGCTGGGCGCGGTGTGCGCGACGCTGATCTCGCGCAGCATCACCCGCCCGCTGGAATCGGCCATCGGCGTCGCCACCACGGTGGCCAGCGGCGACCTGACCACCGAATTCGGTGTAGCCTCGCGCGACCAGATCGGTGACCTGATGCGCGAACTGAAAGGCATGAACGACGAACTGGTGAAAGTGGTCGGCGACGTGCAGCACGGCGCGCAATCGATCGCGCTGGCGTCGAGCGAAATCGCCGCCGGCAACCACGACCTGTCGGCCCGCACCGAGCAGCAGGCCAGCGCGCTGGAGGAAACTGCGGCGTCGATGGAGGAACTGACCACCACCGTGCGCCAGAACGCCGACAACGCCCGCCAGGCCGACAAGCTGGCGCACGCCGCGTCGGAAGTGGCGGAGAAAGGCGGCGCCATCGTCAGCCAGGTGGTGCACACCATGGGCGCCATCGACAGCTCGGCCAAGAAGATCGTCGACATCATCGGCGTGATCGACGGCATCGCCTTCCAGACCAATATCCTGGCCCTGAATGCGGCGGTGGAAGCGGCGCGCGCCGGCGAGCAGGGACGCGGCTTCGCGGTGGTGGCGTCGGAAGTGCGCGGCCTGGCGCAACGCTCGGCGGCTGCGGCCAAGGAGATCAAGGCCCTGATCGACAATTCGGTGTCGCAGGTGGATGCCGGCGCGCAGCTGGTGCAGCAGGCCGGCAGCACGATGGAGGAAGTGGTGGCCAGCGTGCGCCGCGTTACCGACATCATGAGCGAGATCACCGCCGCCAGTTCGGAACAGAGCATCGGCATCAATCAGGTCAACGAAGCGATCGCGCAGATGGATGAGATGACGCAGCAGAACGCGGCGCTGGTGGAACAGGCGGCGGCAGCGGCGGCCAGCATGCAGGATCAGGCGGCGTCGCTGGCCGGCGTGTCGGCGCAGTTCAAGCTGGGCGCGGCGGCGGTGCAGGCGTCGGCGCCGGCGTTCAAGCCGGCGCCACGTCCGGCGGCGCGCATCGCACCGGCGCCGGCCGCCGCAACGCCGCGCGCCAAGGCGCCGGACAGCGAGTGGGAAGAGTTTTAACCCTTCAGGAACATCTCCTGAAGATCATTCAGAAAGCGCTGGCCTAGCTCGGTCGGCTTGATGATCTTGTAGTCGCGATACAGCAGCCCTTTGGCCTCGGCCGCATTGAGCTGCTTGTCGATGGCGTTGATGCTCAAGCCGGTCCGCTCGGCGAACAGGTTGGGATCGAAACCGCCGTGCAGGCGCAGCGTGTTGAGCATGAACTCGAAGCCCATGTCCTCGCGCTGGATCTCGTACTCTTCCTGCACCGGCGCGCCCAGCTTCACCTGCTCCATGTAGGCCTTGGGCTGCTTGTAACGCGCCTGGCGCAGGATGCGGTGCGGGAACGACAGCTTGGAATGCGCGCCCGCGCCGATGCCGAGATAGTCGCCAAACTCCCAGTAATTCAGATTGTGCCGCGCCCGATGGCCGGCCTTGGCGTAGGCCGAGATCTCGTACTGGCCGTAGCCGTTGGCGGCGGTCAGTTCGGCGATCATGTCCTGCATGTCGGCGCTGGCGTCGTCGTCCGGCAGCGTGGGCGGATACTTGGCGAACAGCGTGTTCGGCTCCATCGTCAGGTGGTACAGCGACAGGTGCGGCGGGTTGAAGGCCATCGCCGTCTCCACGTCCTGGCGCGCTTCTTCCAGCGTCTGCGACGGCAGCGCGTACATCAGGTCCAGATTGAAGTTGTCGAAGTTGGCCAGCGCGATGTCGACGGCGCGCCTGGCTTCGTTGTCGTCGTGGATGCGGCCCAGCGCCTTCAGGTGGCGCTCGTTGAAGCTCTGGATGCCGATCGACAGGCGATTGACGCCGCTGGCGCGGTAGGACTTGAACTTCTCCGCCTCGAAGGTGCCGGGGTTGGCTTCCATCGTGATCTCGCAGTCGCTGTCCAGCGGCAGCAAGGTGCGCACGTCGGACAGCAGGCGGTCGAGCCCGGCGGCCGACATCAGGCTTGGCGTGCCGCCGCCGATGAAGATGGTGTAGATCTTGCGGCCCCATATCAGCGGCAAGGCCTGTTCCAGGTCGGCGCGCACGGCGTCGAGATATTCCTGCTCGGGGAAGGCGCCGCCCTCCTTCGCTTCGTGCGAATTGAAATCGCAGTACGGGCATTTGCGCACGCACCACGGGAAGTGGATGTACAGCGACAGCGGCGGCAGCGCCGTCAGGTTCAGCGCGCCGCCTTGCAGGTATTTCGCAGCGACGCCGGCGGCTTCGCTGATGTCGGTGGCTGGCTTGCTCTTGCCTGGCTGCGCGCTGGCGCCGACGACTTTAATCGGGATCATTTCAGTTTCTCTACCAGTGCGCGCAGTGCCTGGCCGCGGTGCGACAAGGCGTTTTTCTCTTCCGGCGCCAGTTCGGCGGCGCACTTGCCCAGCGCTGGAATGAAGAAGTAAGGATCGTAGCCGAAGCCGCCGTCGCCATGGGGGGTGTCGATCATGACGCCGTTCCAGCGGCCGTCGGCGATGACCGGCTGTGGATCGTCGGCGTGGCGCACGAACACCAGCACGCAGTAGTAGTACGCGGACTTGTCTTCATGCTTGGCCAGTTCGGCGATCATTTTTTCGTTGTTGCGGGCGTCCGATTTCGGCTCGCCGGCAAAGCGCGCCGACAGCACGCCGGGCGCGCCGCCCAGCGCGTTGACGCACACGCCGGAATCGTCGGCCAGCGCCGGCAGGCCGGTCAGGCGCGAGGCGTGGCGGGCCTTTTGCAGTGCATTTTCGACAAAGGTGTGAAAAGGTTCATCTGCTTCAGGGACGTCGTACTCGCCCTGCGCGTGGACGGAAAAGCCCACAGTCGACAGCAGTTCGTTGAATTCCTTGAGTTTGCCCTTGTTGTTCGAGGCGAGGATAAGTCGTTGAGTCATGACGTATTTTACTCCGCGATGCCCAATGCCTGTTTTTGCATCTTGACGATGTCGGTGATGCCGGCCTGCGCCAGGTCCAGCAGGCGGTTCATGCCGGCGCGGTCGAAGGCGGCGCCTTCGGCGGTGCCCTGCACTTCGATGAAGTGGCCGGATTCGGTCATCACCACGTTCATGTCGGTGTCGCAGTTGGAGTCTTCGACGTAATCGAGGTCCAGCACCGGCGTGCCCTGGTAGACGCCGACCGAGATCGCCGCCACGAAGTGCTTCAGCGGGATTTCCGCAATCAGGCCGCGCGCCTTCAGCTTGGAGAAGGCGTCGTAGGCAGCCACCATGGCGCCGGTGATCGAGGCGGTGCGGGTGCCGCCGTCGGCCTGGATCACGTCGCAGTCCAGGTGCAGCGTGCGTTCGCCGAAGGCTTCCAGGTCAAACGCGGCGCGCAGCGAGCGGCCGATCAGGCGCTGGATTTCCTGCGTGCGGCCGGACTGCTTGCCCTTGGCCGCTTCGCGGTCCATGCGGCTGTGGGTGGAGCGCGGCAGCATGCCGTATTCGGCGGTCAGCCAGCCCTGGCCTTTGCCCTTCAGGAAGCCCGGCACTTTTTCTTCGATGCTGGCGGTGCAGATCACCTTGGTGTCGCCGCACTCGATCAGCACCGAACCTTCGGCGTGCTTGGTGTAGTCGCGGGTCAGGCGCAGGGTGCGCAGCGCATCGACCGGACGGCCGCTAGGACGGGTTACAGAGGTCATACAGTTCCTTATTTGAGAATTTGGGAGGACTTTTCTATCGCCCCGCGGATTTCCGCGATGGCTTTTTCGATGGCGTCGTCATCGAAGGCGTCGGTGTCGGCCGGCGCGGCGCCGGCGGCCGGCGTGTCGCGAATGGTGGTGCTGTGCAGGTCTTGGGGCAGCGCTTCGGTGGAAATCACGGTGGCCGTGATCGGCCCCATATTGTCCACCACCGAACTGCCCTGCCACATGATGGCCAGCGCCGTGACGTTGTCGCTGGCGCCGCCCGCCGCCAGCAGCGCGGCCTGCAGTATATCCGGCACCGCGCGCACCACGGTCTGGGCCTGCATGCGGCGCGCCAGATCATCGTCCGGCAGCATAGACCACAAACCGTCGGAGCACAACAGCAGCAGGTCGCCCGGCAGCACGCCGGCGCCGGCCGAGACTTCCACCTTGGGCAGCGAGTCGGCGCCGAGGCAGTTGAACAGCTTGTTGCGGTCCGGGTGGGTGGCGCGCTCGGACGGCTGCGCCAGTCCCCTGGCGATCAGGCTTTCCACGTGCGAGTGGTCGCGCGTGCGCGCCAGGATCTGGCCGTCGCGCATCCAGTACAGGCGCGAGTCGCCGCAATGGGCCCAGGTGGCGGTGTTGTGCTGGACCAGGCAGGCGACGATGGTGGTGCGCGGCGTTTCCGCCAGCTGGTGTGCGACGCGGTACTGGTGGATGTCGCGGTGCGCAGCGTGGAAGGCTTCCTCCAGGAAGCGCTGCGGCTTCTTCACATAGGGCTGCGCCTGCTGCTGGAACATGGTGGAGATGGTTTGCAGCGCCACCGTGGCGGCGATCTCGCCGTGCAGGTGGCCGCCCATGCCGTCGGCCAGCACCAGCAGCAGCGCGTCGCGGGTGAAGCTGTAACCCATGCGGTCCTGGTTGACCTTGCGGCCGCCGATGTGACTTTCCTGGTACACGGAGAATTGCATGGTGTCGTCCTCTCGATTCAGACCAGCGTGTCCGGGCCGGCCTTGGCGCGCGCGCCGCTGCCGCCCAGCCGGCCCACCAGGCCGCGCAGTTTGTCCAGCACGGTGGGCGGCGGCGCGGCCGGCGCGACGGCCGGCGCGGTGGTTTGCAGCCCTTTCTGCACCGCGAACAGGCTTTGCGGCCGGTCCAGCGGCTCCACTTCCAGGCACCAGCGCACCAGCTGCACCAGTTCCGGCGAATACTGGCCCTCCAGTTTCAGGAAGTGGCCGGCCATCTTGTCCTCGGTCTTGCGCTGGTCGGCCGGCTGCGGCGGCGAGCCGACCATGCAGGCGAACATCGCCGCGCCGATGCTGTAAATATCGGTCCATGGGCCCATGCCGGCCTTGGCGTACAGTTCGGGCGGCGCGAAGCCGGGAGTGTACATCGGCGTCAGCGTCGGCATGTCGGTGTTGACGGTCTGGCGCGCGGCGCCGAAGTCGAGCAGCATCGGCGTGCCGTCGGTGCGCAGGTAGATATTGGCCGGTTTCAGGTCCAGGTGCAGCAGCTTGTTGGCGTGGACTTCACGTAGTCCCTTGACCACCTGGGTGAAGATGGTGCGGATGAAGGCTTCGCCCACTTTGCTGCCTTTTCCGCGCTGGCGCTGGATGTGTTCCTGCAGCGAATGGCCCGATTCGTAGGCCATAACCATATAAACGGTTTCGTGCGCGCGGAAGAAATTGAGCACGCTTACAACATTCGGGTGCGAAATGCGCGCCAGCGCCCGGCCTTCCTCGAAAAAGCACTTGAGACCGATGCGGAACACGGGAAGATGCGCTTTTGAGACGGACGGCACCAGTTCTCCCTCCTGCCGCAGGGCCAGGGAACTGGGCAAATACTCCTTGATTGCCACCGCCACGCCCTCGCTATCGTATGCAAGGTAAACAATACTGAACCCACCGGACGCAATTTTCTTTACAATGCGATATCCAGCAATTTCCAGACCATCTGGTAACGGGGCGTTGTTTTGTGCAGCCATAAGATTCCTCGCCTCAACACCCGGATTGTGTGGATAAATCACTGTTTTGTAAAGATTAAATCGGGGATATCCATTGAGCATTTCCAGCATGACGGGCTACGCGGTCGCCACCAGTGAAAGTGCGGCGGGAACACTGACTATCGAAATCAAGAGCGTCAACTCGCGATTTTTAGACTTACAGTTTCGAATAAACGACGATTTGCGTGCGCTTGAACCCGATTTGCGCTCCGCCGTCATGGCCGCCATCACGCGCGGCAAAGTCGAATTGCGGTTGAGCTTTGGCCGCAAGGCGGCCACGGCCGGGACGCAGGCGCTGAACCTGCCCTTGTTGACGGAACTGCAACGACTGCAGACCGAAGTCGGCAATCTGTTCCAGGGTGTGCAAACGATGTCAGTTGCTGAACTACTGCGCTGGCCGGGCGTCATCGAAGAAGCGCAGATCGGCCAGGAGTCGCTGCAGGCCGACGTGGCCGCCCTCGCCGGCCGCACCATCGCCGCCTTTGTCACCAGCCGGCAGCGCGAAGGCGCGGCGCTGGAGGCGATGCTGATTTCGCGCATCGAGGCGATGGAAGCCATCGTCAAGCGCATCACGCCGCTGATTCCGCAGGTGGTGGCGGCGTTCCAGCAGAAGGCGGTCGAGCGCATGCAGGACGCGCTGGGACTGGCCTGCCAGGGATCGAATTCGGCGCTGTCGCGCCAGGATGCGCTGGAACGGATACGCCAGGAAGTGATTTTGTACGGCATCCGCATCGACGTCGCCGAGGAGCTGGGCCGCCTGTCCGCCCACCTGACCGAGACCCGCCACATCCTGAAAAAAGGCGGCCAGGTCGGCAAGCGCCTGGACTTCATGATGCAGGAGCTGAACCGCGAGGCCAACACGCTGGGCGCCAAAGCCTCGGTCAAGGAACTGGCCGATGCCTCGATGGAGCTGAAGCTGCTGATCGAACAGATGCGCGAGCAGGTGCAAAACCTGGAGTAATCGAAAAGGAGCTGCGGCTCCTTTTTTTACGCCCCGATTATCCACGGCAGTGAATAAATATTTCGACTTTAGGGTGATTATTAAATAATCGGATGGCGGTACAGTGGTGTCACTCCAACTTCTTCTTGAAAGAGAACATCATGAAAAACGCTAGCCAACTGCTGAATGCCTATCTGTCCAACATCCAGGCCCCTGCCGTCGCCGGCGCCTTGTTTGCCGAGGACGGCGTGCTGGAATTGCCGACGCTGTCGTCGCTGGGCATCAACGCCCGCGCGGTCGGCCCGACCGCCATCGCCGCCTTCATCAGCGGCCTGCTGAAAAACGTGCCGGACTTCCGCTTCAAGGACATACAGCTGTTCATCGAAACCGAGGACAAGGTCTTCGGCGAATACAGCGTCGAAGCCAAGGTCCTGTCGACCGGCAAACTCTACAAGCAAACCTACGCCGGCATGCTGGTGGCGGAAAACGGCAAGATCAAACACCTGCGCGAAGCCCTGGACACCCTCGCCGCAGCCAAAGCCTTCGCCCCAGACTGAACAGCTTGCTTGCAGCACTTCTTGGAGTGGAGTAGTTTAAGCCCATCGACAACGAGGTGCCGCCATGACCAGCACGCGCTTATCCAGCAAGGAATTCGGGCCAGACTTTATCCAAGCCGCCAAGGCTGCTAATGATGGGCCGGTTTTTGTTATCGAGCAGGACGAAACAGCCTTCGTCCTGCTCAATTTCAAAGATTATCAGCGTCTGGTTCGTGAGCACAGGAATATGGCGGAATTACTATCCGTACCTGATGTAGCCGCAAGCATCGACTTCGACCCGCCACGCTCGCAAGAAACCGCCAGATCCGCAGAATTCACATGAATTTTCTACTCGATACCAATGTCGTATCTGAGTTAAGAAAAGCGTCGGCCAAGGCACATCCGAATGTCGTACGCTGGAAACTGAGCGTTGACGCCAGCGCGCTATATTTGTCAGCGATTACTATTCATGAGTTAGAACTCGGCATACTGCTTCTGATGCCTCGCGACCCGATAGGCAGCAACTCCTTGCGTGCATGGTTGCAAAACCAGATACTCATCTCGTGCGCTGGGCGCATTATTCCGGTCGACTCGGCCATTGCCCAACAAAGTGCGGCCTTGAATGTTCCTCGTAGCCGGCCGTGGGCAGACGCGTTGATTGCCGCGACTGCTCTGGTTCACGGCCTGACAGTCGTCACCCGGAATGTTGGTGATTTCCACGCTACCGGAGTGAAGATGCTGAATCCTTGGTTATAAAACCTGGTTCAACTTCAGGATCTGGATGTCGGCCTTGCCGCCGATGGCCTGGACCAGGGCCTGGAAGTGCGGCGTGGCTTCGTGTTCGGCCAGCGCGGCATCGTCGCGCCAGGCTTCGAGCATGACGAAGCTGGCGTGGTTGCCGAGGTCGACGTGCAGGTCGTAGCGGATGCAGCCGGCTTCGGCGCGGCTGGCCGGCACCACCTGCTCCAGCGCCTCGCGCACCAGCACTTCGTTGCCTTCCTTGGCGGTGATGGTGGCGACGACGATCAGTTCTTTCATGGTATATCCCTGTATCAAATCAAACCTCGATACTAGCAGGAGACGCACGATGGCGCAGATACGGGCAGGAATCGGCGGCTGGGACTTCGCCCCATGGCGCGAAACCTTTTATCCCAAGGACGTGCCGGTCAAGAAGCAGCTGGAATACGCCAGCACCCAGGTCACCAGTATCGAGATCAACGGCACCTTCTACCGCACCGCCAAGCCCGAACACTTCGCCGGCTGGGCCGCCAGGACGCCAGACGATTTCGTCTTCGCCGTCAAGGCCTCGCGCTACGCCACCCACCGCAAGGTGCTGGCCGAAGCCGGCGAATCGATCGAGCGTTTCATCGACAGCGGCCTGTCCGAACTCGGCGACAAGCTCGGCCCCATCCTGTGGCAGCTGGCCGCCACCAAGCAGTTCGATCCGGACGACATCGAAGCCTTCTTCAAGCTGCTGCCGGCCAGGCTCGGCAAGCGCAAGCTGCAGCATGTCCTCGACGCGCGCCACGACAGTTTTCTCAGCGACGATTACTTCAAGCTGGCGCGCAAGCACAAGATCGCCACCGTCATCACCGACTCGCCCAAGTTTCCCCATGTCGACACCATCACCGGCGAGTTCGTCTACGCGCGCCTGATGGATGCGCGCAGCGACGTCGCCACCGGCTACACCAGGCCAGCATTGAAGAAATGGGCGACACAGGCCAGGGACTGGCAGCAGCAGGCCAAGTCCGGCAACGTCTACGTCTACTTCATCAACGGCGCCAAGGAGCGCGCGCCGGCCGCCGCCCAGCACCTGCTGGCGCTGCTGTAAATTGAACGCATCTCGTTGCTCTTGGTAAAATACATCTTTGGGCGACGCACAAGTCGCCCGCTGACGTTTTTGAAAGATCACCCATGAGCTCATCCAACGGATTTTCGGGCAGCTTGTTTGTCGTCGCCGCGCCGTCCGGCGCCGGCAAGTCCACGCTGGTCAACGCGCTGCTGGCCAAGGAACCGACCATCAAGCTGTCGATTTCGACCACCACCCGCGCGCCGCGTCCGGGCGAAACCCACGGCCAGCAGTACTACTTCACCAGCGCCGAAGACTTCGTCGCGCGCGCCAAGGCAGGCGAGTTCCTGGAGTGGGCCGAAGTGCACGGCAACTACTACGGCACCTCGCGCCTGATGGTGGAAGAACAGATGAAAACCGGCACCGACGTGCTGCTGGAAATCGACTGGCAAGGCGCGCGCCAGGTCAAGAAGCTGTTCCCGCAGGCGGCCGGCATTTTCATCCTGCCGCCATCGATCGACGCGCTGGAGGAACGCCTGAAAAAACGCGCCACCGACGAGCCGCACGTGATCACCAAACGGCTGCTGGCGGCGGGCGGCGAAATCGCCCACGCTCCCGAGTTCGAGTATGCTATTATCAACGAAGAATTCGACGTCGCGCTGTCGGAACTGACGGCGATAGTCCGAGCGGCCCGTTGCCGGTTTGCGCAACAAGCGGCACGCAATACCTCGCTCTTTGCCCAGTTGGGCATCCACGCTGAATAAATAAACACAAGATTTTAGGAGTTAAGATGGCCCGCATTACGATTGAAGATTGTCTGAAAAGCATACCTAACCGTTTCCAGCTGACCCTGGCCGCCACCTACCGCGCGCGCCAACTGCTGCAAGGCCACACCCCGAAGGTGGAAGCCAAGGACAAACCGACCGTGGTTGCCCTGCGTGAAATCGCCGCCGGCAAAGTCGGTCTGGAAATGTTGAAAAAGGTCCCAATGTAAGTTGGGACCGCGTTCCCGAACAATGTGAATGTGGTATGTTTTGTAGCAGCTAGACATTCTCATTGAGACGGAACGCATACGTATGAATCTGATCCCTGCCGATCCGACACTGAGTGACACCCAGCCTACCAAGGCGAAACGGCCGGCCAAAGCGCCGGCTGCAGTCATGTCCGAGACCAACGCAGGGGATAGCACCTCCTCCGCTCCACCCGCCACACCCCCAGTATCTCCCGTGATTTCCTCGTCGCCCCTGGCCACGCCGCTCGCTTTGACCGCCGGCGTTGCATCCGTTACCCATCTGACCGAAAAGCTGGCCGAATACATGAACGCCGCCGACCTGAAAAAGGTCAAGGAAGCGTATCGCTTTTCGGATGAAATGCACCTTGGTCAATTGCGCAAGTCGGGCGAGCCCTACATCTCGCACCCGATCGCCGTGGCTGAAATCTGCGCCGACTGGAAGCTCGACGCGCAAGCCATCATGGCCGCGCTGCTGCATGACGTGATGGAGGACCAGGACGTCAAGAAGGACGAGCTGATCGAGCGCTTCGGCGCGCCGGTGGCCAACCTGGTGGACGGCTTGTCGAAGCTGGAGAAAATCGAATTCCAGAGCCAGATCGAAGCGCAGGCGGAAAACTTCCGCAAGATGCTACTGGCGATGGCCTCGGACGTGCGCGTGATCCTGATCAAGCTGGCCGACCGCCTGCACAATATGCGTACCATGGACGTGATGAAGCCGGCCGCCAAGGCCCGCATCTCCAAAGAGACCATGGAAGTGTATGTGCCGATCGCGCACCGTCTCGGCCTGAACAACATTTATCGCGAACTGCAGGACCTGTCGTTCGCGCACCTGTACCCGCTGCGCTACCGCACGCTGGCCAAGGCCGTCAAGGCGGCGCGCGGCAACCGCCGCGAGGTGGTCACCAAGATCCTCGAATCGGTGAAGACCACGCTGGCGATGGCGGACATCGAGGCCGAAGTCTACGGCCGCGAAAAAACCCTGTACGGCATCTACAAGAAAATGCGCAGCAAGCACCTGTCGTTCTCGCAGGTGCTGGACGTGTACGGCTTCCGCGTGGTGGTCGACAGCTTCCCGAACTGCTATGTTGCGCTGGGCACCTTGCACCAGCTGTACAAGCCGATGCCGGGCAAGTTCAAGGACTACATCGCGATCCGCAAGCTGAACGGCTACCAGTCGCTGCACACCACGCTGATCGGCCCGTACGGCACGCCGGTGGAATTCCAGATCCGCACCCAGGAAATGCATCGCACCGCCGAGTCCGGCGTGGCGGCGCACTGGCTGTACAAGAACGGCGAAGCGAATATGTCGGACCTGCAGCAGCGTACCCACGCCTGGCTGCAATCGCTGCTCGACATCCAGCAGCAGACCGGCGACTCGGCCGAGTTCCTGGAACACGTCAAGGTCGACCTGTTCCCGGATTCGGTGTACGTGTTCACGCCGAAATCGAAAATCATCGCGCTGCCGCGCGGCGCCACGCCGGTCGACTTCGCGTATGCGATTCACACCGGGATTGGCGACCACACGGTGTCGGT
The DNA here is from genome assembly GCF_009674565.1 of Duganella aquatilis. Classification (GTDB taxonomy): domain Bacteria; phylum Pseudomonadota; class Gammaproteobacteria; order Burkholderiales; family Burkholderiaceae_D; genus Rugamonas; species Rugamonas aquatilis. The sequence continues at coordinate 13,729 of NZ_WKJL01000017.1, read as the reverse complement.
CACGATCAACAACGAGCCGGCGTCGCTGCGTACCGAGCTGCGCAATGGCGACATCGTCGAGATCGTGACGGATTCGGCCTCGCGGCCGAGTCCGAGCTGGCTGTCGTTCGTACGGACCGGCAAGGCGCGTTCGGCGATCCGCCATCATCTGCGCACCATCAATCTGCCGGAATCGATTGCGCTGGGCGAGCAGCTGCTGTCGCATGCGCTGACCTCGCTGGGCGTGAGTCCGGAGCTGGAGGATGCGCTGGTCGCCAGCCTGCTGAAGGAATCGAGCGCCAAGTCGCTGGACGAGCTGTATGCCGACATCGGCGTCGGCAAGCGCATGGCGGCGCTGGTGGCGCGGCATATCTTCGGCTTGCGCGGCGGCGAGTCGGCCAGCGCGCCGGTCGATCACAACAGCGCGGCGGAGCTGGACCCGGTGACCATTTGCGGCAGCGAGGGCGTGTCGGTGCAGCTGGCGCCGTGCTGCCTGCCGATTCCGGGCGATGCGATTATCGGGCAGCTGCGGCGCGACCAGGGCTTGCTGGTGCATACCTCGGACTGCACGCTGGCCAAGCGGCAGAAGGCCAAGGAGCCGGATCGCTGGATTGCGGTGAAGTGGGGCACGGAGTTGAACCGTCGCTTTGACAGCCGCATCAAGCTGCTGATCAATAATGAGAAGGGTATCCTGGCGCGCGTGGCGGCGGAGATTGGCGAGTCAGATGCCAATATCACCTACGTCGGCATGGATGAGGACAAGGATAATGTGCTGCACCAGCTGCGCTTTACGGTGCAGGTGAAGGACCGGGTGCATCTGGCGGGCTTGCTGCGGAATGTGCGGCGGGTGGCTGGGGTGAATCGCATCCTGCGCGAGCGCAGCTAGCTGGACCCGCACTGCCAGGTGTGGTCTGACCCCGTACGGGGTCAGCCCCCTAAGTGGTGCCGCATGTGTATCGCTTAAGGTTGCGGGGTGGATGCCCCGAAACCCTTGTCCCCCCCAAAACCCATTCCCATTCGCCGCCGCGCGAATCTCGGCGATCTGCATGGGGGTTAGGGGTTGCTGGAACAGCCGCATATACGCCTGCCTGCGGTCAGACGGGTTCAAGCCCAATCTTTCGTAGACGGAATGCGGCGTCAGCAACTCGTCACGCCGCCCTTCCGCATTGGACCGATAACTCGACCACTTGTAATTCCCCGGAAACCGCACCATCCCCGCCCTGACCGGGTTCAGCTCGATATACCGCTGACAGGTCAGCAAATATCCCTCCGTCTGCACCACACAGCTTTTGTACCGCCCATCCCAGGGCGAGCCGCTGGTCTGCTGCCGACGATTGAAATACTGCGCATACCGCTGCGCCACACCCTTCATCATCTCCGCCAAGCGCTCCGCGTCGTCCACGCTCACCAGCAAGTGCACGTGATTACTCATCAGCACATACGCATGCACCGCACACCGCGCCATCACCGCCTCCTCATGGCATCTCTCCCGGATATTCCGCCAAACTAGCAAGCATCCGGACACCTGACTCTGATACACCGCAACTAGCGATGATCCAGCGGGTCGTACCAATAAGCCTTGTTGGAGAGCGGGGTTTGCGACGAAAGCTGCGAATTGTTCAGCTTGAAAATGCGCCGCTTGCGCAGGCCGACCTGCTCGATCAGCCCATCATAAAACTCATGGAAAATCTGGTCGTAGCGGCCATCGGCAATCAGCAGTTGCAGGCCGTATTCCAGCCGCTGCGCCAGGCGCTGCTGCTGTCCGCCGCCGACAAAGAAATAGCGCGGCGACGGAATGTACAGCGCAAAGCTGCGCTCCACGCTCAAGGTCGGAAACAAGGGCACGTAGGCGGCCTGCTCATACACCGCCTCGTCTATCGCGCGCGGAAAGTGCTGGAACCGCCCGGCCGCCAGCATGCTGTGCAGGCCGGCCGAGGTGCTGCCTTCCACCACATGAAAGCCGGCCTGCTTGTAGGTCGACGTCAGACTCCACTGTCGCCCGGCGCCCAGCGTGAATCCGCGCAACTGCTCCAGCGTGCGCACCGCGCTGAACAGCTCCTGGTGGCGGCTGTCGATCAGCGAGATGCGGTAGCTCGAAATGCCCTTGTCGACCGGGATGCGGATCGGGATCAGCTTCTGTTCCCATTCCGTCGAGGTCACCTGCCCGCTCAGGTTGACCAGCTCGCCCTTGAGCATTTCCTGCAGCAGCCGATCGCGCTCCATGCGCAGCGGCGCCACCTTCAGTTCATACGCGCCATATTTGGGCCGCGAGGCGTCCAGCGCCGCCGCCAGCAGGCGCAGGATGTGGCTGTCGTTGTAGCTGGATTTGCTCGAATTCATATCGATCGTGTACACATCGACCGCCCAGGCCGTCCCCTGCCAGGCTACCAGCGCCAGCAAGCACAGCCGCCACCGCAATTTATTCGGCCACCGGTGCAGGATAGCGCACCTCCAGAATGTCCAGTTCTTCCACACCGTGCGGCGCCTGGAAGGTGATGGTGTCGCCTTCGCGCGCCTTGGTCAGGGCGCGCGCCACCGGGGCCACCCAGCTGATCTTGCCGTTCAATGGATCGAGCTCGTCGATGCCGACGATGGTGATGGTGCGCTCCTCGCCGTCCTGGTTGCTGTACGTCACCGTGGCGCCGAAGAACACCTGGTCGCTGCCATAGTGCGCGCTCGGATCGACGATGAAGGCCGAATCCATGCGCTTGGTCAGGAAACGGATGCGGCGGTCGATTTCGCGCAGCCGCCGCTTGCCGTAGATGTAGTCGCCGTTTTCCGAGCGGTCGCCGTTGGAGGCGGCCCAGTGCACGATGCGCACCACTTCCGGCCGGTCGACGTCGATCAGCTGCAGCAATTCTTCCTTGATGCGCTGGTAGCCTTCCGGCCGGATGTAATTCTTGGAACCAGCCGGGATCGCCAACGCCAGCGCTGCGGCTTCGTCGTCATCGTCCTGGTCGCTTTCTTTGACAAAGGCTTTATTCATACGGACTATTGTAACGGCTTTCACGTATCATGCTGTCGAAGGAACAACCATGAGAACACTGCACCGCTTCCGTCGCTGGCTGTTGGCGCCGCTGGTTTATCTGGCGGCGCTGCTGCTATTGCTGGAAGACTGGCTGTGGAACATCGGCGCGCGCCTGACGAACCGGCTGGCGCAGTGGCCGCCGCTGCAGCGGCTGGAAGCGTGGATCTGCCGCCTCGGCCCGAAGGCGGCGCTGGTGCTGTTCGTGCTGCCGGCCACGCTGCTGTTCCCGGTCAAGCTGCTGGCGCTGTGGGCCATGGCCCACGGCCACCCGATGCTGGGCCTGGCCGTCATCGTGCTGGCCAAGCTGGGCGGCGCGGCGGCGGTGGCGCGGCTGTATCTGCTGACGCGGCCGGTGCTGCTGACCATCGTCTGGTTTGCCGCGCTGCTGGGCTGGTTCCTGGCGCTCAAGGAACGCTGGATTGAACGGCTGCGCGCCACCCGCGCCTGGCGCCAGGCGGCGGCGCTGAAGAAAGCCTTCCACCACTGGCGCCAGCACGCCGCGCCCAAGCCCGGCAGCTGGCTGGCGCGCTTCCGCCGTTTGCTGAAACGCTTCCGCCGCCGCTGGGACACACGCTAAAATGGCAGCCACATGAGCGCCCCATCTCCCTCCCATTCCACTAGCCAGGCCCTGCTGGCCGAACTGGAACAAGTCCGCGCGCGCTTTGCCGCCATCGTCTCCAACACGCCCGGCCTGGTGTACCAGTTCGTGCTGCACGGCGGCGGCCAGGTCAGCTTTCCCTACCTCAGCGACGGCTGCCAGGCGCTGCTGGGCCTGCCCGCCGCCGAGCTGCACGCGCAGCCGCAGCGTTTCCTGGAACTGATACTGCCGGAAGACCGCCAGTCCTACCTGGACGCCATGCAGGCCTCGGCCACCGCGCTGTGGAGCTGGAACTGGGAAGGCCGAATCTGGGTCGACGCCTGGAAGGACGTCAAGTGGATCAACCTGCGCAGCACGCCGCACCAGCTGCCCGACGGCGCCGTGCGCTGGGACGGCATCATGACCAACATCACCGACAGCAAGCTGGAACAGCTGGAAGTGCGCCACTCGCGCGCCCGGCTGGCCGAACTGAGCGCCCACACCGACCGCGTCAAGGAACAGGAGCGCACCCGCATCGCGCGCGAAATCCACGACGAGCTGGGCGGCAACCTGACCGCGATCAAGATGGCGGTGGCGATGCTGGCCGCGCGCCTGGAGGGCAGCGAGCCGGCGCTGCGCGAAAAAACCGATTACGTCGATGCGCTGGTCGACCGCACCATCGACGCCATCCACCGCATCTCGCTCGACCTGCGCCCGCCGCTGCTGGACCTGGGCCTGGTGGCGGCGCTGGAATGGCAGGCCAGGGAATTCGACAAGCAGACCGGCATCGCCACCAGCTTCAGCGCCAACCAGCGCGACATCGGCCTCAACACCGACCAGGCCACCGCCCTGTTCCGCATCGCCCAGGAAGCGCTGACCAATATCGCCAAGCACGCCCACGCCAGCAAGGTAACGGTCAGGCTGGCGCGGCTGCGGCACCACATCAGCCTGAAAATCAGCGACAACGGCACCGGCATCGCCCCGGCCGACCGCGGCAAGCCGGCCTCGTTCGGCCTGCGCGGCATGGCCGAACGGGCGCGCGCGCTGGGCGGCACGTTGACGCTGAGCCACGCCAGCGGCGGCGGCACCGTGGTCGCCATCAAAATTAAGCAAGATACTGTACAGGACGGCCTCATGCCGCCGCCCGCTGCGGCTACAATAGCGGAAGAAAACATTTCTGCCACGAAATAATGTGTCTTAGCGCACATGGCGGAGGCACAACAGGGTATAGGGATTCATGACAGAAAAAGCCATCATCAAGGTGTTCATCGCCGACGACCACGCGATTGTGCGCGAAGGCTTGAAACAGATCCTGGCCGAGACGCGCGACATCGTGGTGGCCGGCGAGGCCGAGAACGCCCTCGACGCCATCAAGCTGTTCCGCAAATCCGACTGCCAGGTGATGTTGCTGGATATCTCGTTGCCAGATCGCAACGGCATCGAGGTGCTCAAGCAGCTCAAGAAGGAAAAGCCCGAGCTGGCGGTGCTGATGCTGTCGATGCACCGCGAGGACCAGTACGCGATCCGCTCGCTGAAGGCCGGCGCCGCCGGCTATTTGACCAAGCAGAGCGCGCCGAAGGAGCTGGTGACGGCGATCCGCCAGGTCAGCAACGGCCTCAAGTACATCAGCCCGGCGCTGGCGCAGGAACTGGCCAACCACGTCGGCGAGGACCACGAGGCGCCGCTGCACGACACCCTGTCCGACCGCGAATACCAGACCCTGACCATGATCGCCTCCGGCAAGACGGTGGGCACCATCGCCAAGGAGCTGTCGCTGTCGGTCAAGACCGTCAGCGAGTACCGCGCCCGCCTGCTGGTCAAGATGAAACTGAAAAACAGCGCGGAATTGACGCATTACGCCATTAAAAACCAACTGATTGAGTAAGCGCGGGTAAGATAGCAATACGTCAGCGAATCTGTTATTGCTGAAAGCAAAATGGTTAATGCTTTGATGAAAGCCACCTTCCCGCCCCTTATCGGGGCAATGCCGGCCGGTCGGCGCGCTTATCATGGCGGTAATTGGTACTCCCTACAGAGGTAAGCGCGTCATCATGTCCAGCAAACCCACCACGCCCGAGCAGAATCCGGCCGACATCGCCCGCGAGGCCTTCCGCCGCCTGGCGGTGCGCCGCATCGCGCCGACACCGGAAGCCTATCGCGAGATTTACAACGAAATTGCCGGCATCGCGCCCGAGCCGGCGCCCGCCGCGCCGGCGGCGCCGCTGGGCAGCGCCGATCCCGGACCGGAATCGGTGCTGAGCCAGTTCGCCACCCGGCTGACCGACGCCAGCGGCGACCTCGGCGACTTTGGCCGCCGCTTCAACCGCGCCGTCAAGAGCCGCGACTGGGAAGGCTATGCGCGCGCGCTGTCGCAGCTGGTCGACAAGCACTTTGTGGCCGCCAAAAAAGGCATCGAAGTGGCCGGCGTGCCGGGCGAGGAAAGCGAACAGTCGCGCAGCCTGCGCGACCTGCTGGCGCGCACCCTGACCTTCGCCGTGGCCTCGCTGCTGGCCGGCGCGCCGGTGCTGGCGGCCGAGGCCGAATCGCTGGGCGCGGCCACCAAGGTGGCGCACAGCGAAGAGGCGCTGGCGGAAATCGCCGTGCGCCTGAAACAGCTGTGCTACCAGATCGAGGTGCGCGGCGGCGACAGCGGCGAACAGCAGGAACTGCTGCTGCGCCTGTTCCGCCTGCTGCTGGAAAACGTCAGCGAGCTGCTCGACGACGACAGCTGGCTGCGCGGCCAGATCGAGGCGGTGCAGAACCTGATCGCCGGCCCGCTCGACGTGCGCGCGCTGGAGGAAGCCACCCGCAGCCTGAAGGAAGTCATTTACAAGCAGGGCCAGCTCAAGCACAGCCTGTCGGACGTCAAGCTCACCGTCAAGAACATGATGATGACCTTTATCGACCGCCTCAGCCAGGTTGCGGCCTCGACCGGCGACTTCCACGAGAAGATCGGCGGCTATTCCGACAAGATCAGCAAGGCCGACAATATCGCCGAACTCAACAGCATCCTCGACGAGGTGCTGAAGGAAACCCGCATCGTCCAGACCGAGGCGCTCAAGGCGCGCGACAAGATGATGCTGGCCAAGCAGGAAGTGCAGGACGCCGAGGCGCGCATCCACACGCTGGAAGCCAAGCTGCAGCACTTGAGCGAACTGGTGCGCGAAGACCAGCTGACCGGCAGTCTCAACCGCCGCGGCCTGGACGACGTGTTCGAGCGCGAAACCGCGCGCTCCGACCGCCGCGGCACGCCGCTGTGCATCGCCGTGCTGGACCTGGACGATTTCAAGAAGCTCAACGACACCTACGGCCACATCGCCGGCGACGCCGCGCTCAAGCACCTGGTGAAAATCGTCAAGGACACGCTGCGCTCGATGGACGTGATCGCCCGCTTCGGCGGCGAGGAATTCCTGATCCTGATGCCGGAAACCACGGTCGAGGCGGCCGCCAGCACGATGACCCGGCTGCAGCGCGAGCTGACCAAGCACTTCTTCCTGCACGATAACGAGAAGGTCTTGATCACCTTCTCGGCCGGCGTCGCCCTGCGCCGCCCGAACGAGGAGCAGACCGAGCTGGTCAAACGGGCCGACAAGGCCATGTACACCGCCAAGCAAACCGGCAAAAACCGCGTCGTGGTTGCCGATTAAGAAAGCTTTTACCCCGCCCTCCCCTGCCCGGCCCCTGCGCCGGGCATTTTTTTTGGCCGAAATAAATTATTTTTTGCCCTAAAGTTTCGATCGCCAGCGTCGTTTAGACGCTCATGCGGGACGAACTTTAGCCTGCCTGGTGAAAATTTTCTCCCTAAACTTTCCACACGGGAACCCGTTACCAGCAATAACTGCGGTGTGATTGTCTCGGAACACGGAGACACACCAAAGGGACACGAGGCACTCAGCCCACAATGAAGCACCAGTTTGGAGAATTACCATGGCACAAGTCATCAACACCAATATTGCATCGCTGAACTCGCAACGCAACCTGTCGTCGTCGCAAGCCAGCCTGCAGACCTCGCTGCAACGTCTGTCGTCGGGTCTGCGTATCAACAGCGCCAAGGACGACGCTGCCGGTCTGGCCATTTCCGACCGTTTCAGCGCGCAGATTCGCGGCAATACCACGGCAGCGCGTAACGCCAACGACGGCATCTCGCTGGCGCAAACGGCCGAGGGTGGCTTGAGCACCGCCGGCGACCTGCTGCAACGTATCCGCGAACTGGCCGTCCAGTCCGCCAACGGCACCAACTCGGCATCGGACCGCCAGTCGATCCAGGGCGAGGTCGCCTCGCTGTCGCAAGAGCTGGACCGCGTCGCCAACACCACCCAGTTCAACGGCCAGAACGTGCTGGACGGTTCGCTGACCTCGGCCCAGTTCCAGGTCGGCGCCAACTCGGGCCAGACCATCAACATCGGCATCCAGTCCGCCAAAGCCACCGACATCGGCAACAACACCCTGTCGGCCGTGTATGGCGACCAGACCGGCCAGCTGTCCTCGACGGTGGCCGCCGCCACCTGGAACAACAACAGCGCTGCCGCGCAAACCCTGGCCATCACCTCGGGCAACGGCACCACCACCAATGTCAGCGTGGCCGACCACGCCAGCGCCAAGGACATCGCTGCCAGCGTCAACGCCCTGAGCGGCCAGAGCGGCGTCACCGCCACCGCCACCACCAGCGCCACCCTGGGCTTCACCGCCGCCTTTGCCGCCAGCAAAGACGGTTCGGTACAGTTCCAGCTGCGCGGCGACAACTCCAACACCACCGACACCAACCCGGTGACGATTTCGGCGCAAGTGAAAAACGGCGACCTGTCGGGTCTGGCCCAGGCGATCAACGCCCAGGTCGGCACCACCGGCGTCAGCGCCTCGATCCAGCTGGACCAGTCGGGCAATAAGACGATCAAGCTGAGCAACAGCTCGGGTTCGGACATCCAGATCGCCAACACCAACACCGCCAGCGACGACATGATGGCCCTGGTGACCATGGCCGGCGCCGACAAGCCAGCCGCCGGCACCACTGCCGCCGTGCCAGGCGACAGCAGCATCTCGATCGGCGCCGGCCAGGCGCCGACCACCGCCGGCGTCAACGTCGTCACCGTCGGCGGCCACCTGGACTTCTCGTCGGCCAGCGGCTTCTCGATCAACTCGGGCGCCGGCACCGGCATCGTGGCCAACAGCGCAGCCGGTTCGCAGCTGCAATCGGTGGCCAAGATCGACGTCAGCACCGTGGACGGCTCGAACGCGGCTCTGAAAACCATCGACGCGGCGCTGAGCCAGATCGACGCCAACCGTGCATCGCTGGGTGCGATCCAGAACCGCTTCACCTCGACCATCTCGAACCTGAACACGACCACGGAAAACTTGTCTGCTTCCCGTAGCCGTATCCAGGATACCGACTTCGCGGCGGAAACGGCCAACATGACCCGCGGCCAGATCCTGCAACAAGCTGGTACGGCGATGCTGGCGCAAGCCAACTCGCTGCCGAACGGCGTGCTGTCCCTGCTGCGTTAAAATCCGGCGCAGAGCTGACCCGCAAAAGGTCGCTCTGACCTGGATCCCCGGCTGATTTATGCAGCCGGGGATTTTTCACAAAGGAACAATCATGACTATCGACACTATAGGCAGCGCCGGTTCGGCCCGTCCGGTGGACCGCAGCGCGGCCAGCGGCGAAGGCGTCACCACGCAAGCTGCCGCCCGCGCACCGGCCGCACCCGTCGAGACCGCCAAAGCGGTCAAAGCGCCCGAGGCCCTGCCCAGCGAGGAGCAAGTCAACGATGCGCTTTCCAAGCTGAACAAAACGCCGCAGGCGCAAGCCAACAACCTGGAGTTTTCGGTGGACCAGGACACCAAGCGCACGGTGGTCAAGGTGATCGACCAGAACACCAAGGAAGTCGTGCGCCAGTTCCCGACCAAGGAAGCGCTGGCCATCGCCAAGGCCCTGGACCAGCAGGAAAGCAAGGGCACCACCACCGGTCTGTTGATCGATCAGACCGCCTGAAGCGGTGCGCGCCCGGCGCGCGCCGCTTTTTTCTCATCTGTGGCATCCTGTTCTGGAGCGCCAGCCTGTTCCGCGCCCGGCGCCGGCCTTGCCGACCGCTGGTTTTACCCGCTTTGACAGCTATTCTGAAACAAGCCGGTATTTCCCCCTCTCAAGTCCGGTTTGATTTTGCCGATATCAGCTTATATTATTGCTTTACTTAGGAGCGCAACGTGGGCATCTCAACTCCCGGCATCGGTTCCGGCCTCAACGTCAACGACATCGTCAGCAAGCTGATGTCCGTGGAGTCCGCGCCACTGACGGACTTCGACAAAAAGACGGCCAGTTACCAATCGCAGATTTCCGCCTTTGGCACGATGTCCAGCGCGCTCGGCAATTTCCAGAGCTCCCTGAGCAGCCTGACCTCGATCGCCAGCTTCCAGTCGCTGACCAACACGCCGGCCGACCCCACCGTGGTCACCGCCAGCACCACCAGCGACGCCCTGGCCGGCAACTACCGGATCAATATCAGCCAGCTGGCGCAGGCGCAGTCGCTGGCCTCGGGCGGCTACAAGAGCAGCACCGCCACCATCGGCACCGGCGCCAAGACCACCATCAGCTTCTCGCTGGGCAGCATCAGCAATAGCGAATTCGGCATCAACGGCACGGCGCTGGCCAACAGCATGCGCACCAGCGGCCTGACGGCCGGCTCGGTGACCATCAACGGCACCACCATCACCACCAACAACACCACCCGCAGCGCGCGCGCGCTGGCCGACGCCATCAACGACAAGACCACCACCACCGGCGTCTCGGCCAAGCCGACCGCGGCCACCACCGACGCCGCGCTGTTCGGCGGCGCCGGCGCGGCCAGCTTCGGCAATGTCGACACCAGCGGCGGCGGCACCTATTCGCTGTCGGTGGGCGGGGTCGAGATCGCGGTCCAGGCCGCCAACGTGGCCGGCGGCGACGGCGTCACCGCCGCCTCGCTGGACGCCGCGCTGAGCGGCGACACCGCCGTCTCGCGCGCGCTGAAGGACGCCAACATCACCTTCACCGGCAGCGCCGCCAACGGCGACCTGCAGTTCTCCAACGCCGACGGCAGCAACGTGGTGGTGGCGGAAACCGTCACCGGCACGGTGGCCGGCGGCATCGGCAACGACGGCAGCAGCGCCAACATCGGTTCCAGCGTCACCGCGGTGGGCACCATCACGCTGGTGTCGGCCGACGGCAGCCCGATCACCGTGGGCGGCAGCAACCCGGCCGCGGCCGGCCTGACCGCCGGCGTCGGCGGCGCCTACCTGAACGCCGACTTCACCGCCGACTCGACCCGCACCGCCGGCAACATCGTGATCGACAGCACCAACAATTCCCTGCAGGGCATCATGGATGCCATCAACAAGGGCAATTTCGGCGTCACCGCCTCGATCGTCTCGGACGGCAGCACCGGCACCGGCGCCACGCCGAACCACCTGGTGCTGACTTCCAGCGCCACCGGCGCCAGCTCGACCATGAAAATCACGCTGGCCGGCTCCGGCGGCGACCCGGCCGATCCGGCCCTGGTCAGCCTGCTGGGCTACGATCCCGGCGGCGTCCAGAACCTCAGCCAGAAGGCCGCCGCGGCCGATACGCAAGCCACCGTCAACGGCATCGCCGTCACCAGCGGCAGCACCAGCATCAGCGGCGCCGTGGCCGGCGTCACCTTCAATGCGCTCAAGGTCGGCAGCACCACGGTGGCGGTGGCCAAGGACACTTCCTCGCTGACCAGCTCGGTCAACGCCTTCGTCAAGGCGTATAACGACCTCAACAGCCAGCTGGCGGCGCTGGGCGCCTACGACGCCGACACCAAGACCGCCGGCCCGCTGCTGGGCGACAGCACGCTGCGCAACCTGCAATCGTCGGTGCGCGCCACCCTCAGCAGCGCGATTTCCGGCCTGCAAAGCACCAGCCTGACCAATCTGTCGCAGATCGGCGTCTCGTTCCAGAAGGACGGCTCGCTGGCGGTCGACAACGCCAAGCTGCAAAAAGCCATCACCAGCAACTTCAACGACATCGCCGGCCTGTTCGCGGCGGTCGGCCGCGGCACCGATCCGGACATCACCTTCAGCAGCTCGTCGGCCAAGACCCAGGCCGGCAACTACGCCATCAACATCACCCAGCTGGCCACCCAGGGCACGCTGCAGGGCAATGCCACGCTGCCGGCCGAGACCACCATCGCCCAGGACACCACCTGGACCGTGACGCTGAACGACACCACGCCGCCGACGCTGGCCAACACCGCCACCATCACGCTGCCGGCCGGCACCTACAACCCGAGCCAGCTGGCCACGCTGTTGCAGTCGACCATCAACGGCGTCAGCGCGTTTTCCAACGCCGGCGCCTCGGTCACCGCCACGCTTGGCGACGACGGCTCGCTGAAGCTGCAATCGGCCAGCTACGGCTCGACCTCGAACCTGAAGATCAGCAGCGCCACCGGCACCGACGTCTCGGCCGTGTTCGGCACCGGCGCCTCGGTCGACGGCGTCGACGTGGCCGGCACCATCGGCGGCTACACCGCCACCGGCAAGGGCCAGGTGCTGACCGGCGCGCCCGGCGCCCCGGTCGAAGGCCTGAAGCTCAACGTCAAGGGCGACACCACCGGCCCGCGCGGCACCTTCGGTTTCTCGCAGGGCTACGCCTACATGCTCAACACGCTGTCGGCCGGCTACCTCGGCAGCAGCGGCACGATTGCCGGCCGCACCAAGGGCCTAAGCGCCTCGGTGACCGACGTCGCCAACCAGCGCGCCAGCTTCGCCAGCCGCCTGACCGATATCGAGGCGCGCTACCGCGCCCAATACACGGCGCTCGACACCTCGATCGCCAGCATGAATGCAACGCAGTCGTTCCTGACCCAGCAATTGGCCGCCATTTCCGCCAACAGCTAAGCACGCACGGCACTGATAAGGAGTTAATGTATGTTCGGATCTCGACAAACTGGCGTCAACGCCTATGCCAAGGTTGGCATTGAAACCGGTGTGCTGGCGGCCAGTCCCCACAAGCTGATCGTCATGCTGTTCGACGGCGCGCGGGTGGCGCTGAATGACGCGCTGACCGGGATCAAGAACGGCGACATCGCCTTCAAGGGCAAGTCGCTGTCGCGCGCCATCATGATCATCGACAGCGGCCTGCGCGCCGCGCTCGACAAGAAGGCCGGCGGCGAAATCGCCGAAAGCCTGGACGCGCTGTACGAATACATGAGCAACCGGCTGCTGCTGGCCAACGTCAACAGCGACCCCGGCATTGTCGAAGAAGTGCAGCGCCTGCTGACCGAGTTGCGCGACGCCTGGAACGCGATCGCCGACACCCCTGCCGCCAGCGGCATCCCCCAACCCAATCTCGCGAGCGCCTGATTTATGATGACGATTCAAGACGTGTTATCCGTGTACGCTGCCATGGCCGACCTGACCGAACAGATGGTGCAGGCCGCCACGCGCAGCGACTGGGACACCCTGGTGCTGCTGGAGCAGCGCTGCGCCGCCCATGCGCAGGCCTTGCGCGAACAGGAATCGCAGCAGCCGATGCGCGGCGCCGACCGCGAACGGAAAATCGAACTGATACGCCAGATGCTCAACGCCGACCGCCAGATCCGCGACCTGACCATGCCGTGGATGGCCCAGCTGTCCAAGCTGATCAACGTCACCGGCACGGAACGGCGCGTCGTCAACGCCTACGGTAGCGTCTAAAACAGGCGCGCGCCATGATGCCGCGCCTGGACGCCGCCCTGCCGCCGGTCACGCCGGCTGATGGCGCTGGCGGCGGCGCCGCCGTCGCCGACGGCCGCCAGGCCGCCTTCCAGCGCGCGCTCCAGAACCTCGTCGGCCAGACCGTCAGCGCCGAGGTCATCTCCAAAATGAAGGACGGCAGCTACCTGGTCAAGGTGGCCGACAATACCGTGCGCATGATGCTGCCGGGCGACACCCAGGTCGGCAGCGACGTGCCGCTGACCGTGCTCAGCGCGCAACCGCGTCCCACTTTCCAGCTCGGCAACAGCCCGCCGGGCAGCGCCGCCACCGTGCTCTACAGCGAAGGCGGCGCCGACGGCGGCGAGCCGGCCGCCAGTCTGCCGTCGCAAGGCGCCGCCGTCTATGTGCCGGGCAAGCCGGCCAGCGGCGCCACACCGGGCAACCCGGCGCTGCCG